>NZ_MWWR01000001.1 GCF_002259605.1 Pseudoscardovia radai
ATAGTGATCCGGTGCCGGCGCACGGGCGCGGCATCGCTCAACGGATAAAAGGTACCCCGGGGATAACAGGCTGATCATTCCCAAGAGTCCATATCGCCGGGATGGTTTGGCACCTCGATGTCGGCTCGTCGCATCCTGGGGCTGGAGCAGGTCCCAAGGGTTCGGCCGTTCGCCGATCAAAGCGGCACGCGAGCTGGGTTCAGAACGTCGTGAGACAGTTTGGTCTCTATCCTCTGCGCTCGTTGGAATCCTGGGGAGCCCTGCCCATAGTACGAGAGGACCTGGGTGGACGAACCTCTGGTATGCCGGTTGTCGCGCCAGCGGCACGGCCGGTTGGCTACGTTCGGTTGGGATAACCGCTGAAAGCATCTAAGCGGGAAGCCCCCTCCGAGATTAGGATTCCTTGACGCCCCTGGGGCGTCGTGAGACCCCTTGAAGAACACGAGGTCGATAGGCCGGTGGTGGACACCCCGCGAGGGGCGGAGCCGACCGGTACTAACGGTCGAACGCATACACACATCAACATCTTCATACTCGCACGTTGGCGGACGACCCCCACCGGGGGCAACGGACGGCAAGCAGCATACTGCGCGACACACGACGAGAACGAAGAATCACCTACGCGTCCCTGTCCGGTCCCCAAACCACGGGAACCCCCGGCCGACACCACCCCCTCGCGGGGCGGGACGGACGGGATAACAGAAGGATTTGCGGCGGCCATGGCCCGGGGGAAACGCCCAGTCTCCATTCCGAACCTGGAAGCTAAGGCCCGGCACGGCGATGGTACTGCACTCGGCAGGGTGTGGGAGAGTAGCACGCCGCCGCTACACAACATGATAAAGGCCGTAGGAGCCACGCTCCTACGGCCTTTTTCCATATTCCCGCTCATATTTACACGCAATGACACACATCAATTCGTCCTACTGATTGGTTTTTGCAGTGTTTTGTGCGTATATGCAGCGGGAGAATCGTACTAAATGAACACTAAGCGCACAAAAACGCACATCAACCCTAGGCCGGGCAGACACCTTAATCGAATTTCTGAGTCAGTCGGCATGCGGTGTGCGATCAGCGGGCGCGCATAGTCTGTGGAAAACGGCGGATACAGGGAAGGAGCCGGCATGCATTACTTCATCCCCAAGCGCTGCCCGTCGTCGAACAAAATCATGTACGCCACCAAGCAGCAGGCGTTGCAGGCCGCGGATCAAAGCGAGCGCGAGCGGGGTACGCATCTGTGGGTGTACCGCTGCGACTACTGCGCGACATGGCATCTGACGCATAATCCGCCGCGCACCGAAGCCATGTATCACCAGGGATATTCCGGCAAGCCCCGGTCGCGCAAACGCGGATACAAGCCTAGGAGGCGCTAACTGCTTCAACGGTGGGTTTGGCTGGTCGATCCGCTGCCAGTGAGACCACTGTTGGTGGGTCGGGTGTTGGGAATGCTGGGTTTTCTTCGCAAGGGTGGGTCTCGCTGGTCGATTCACTGCCAGTGAGACCCACCGTTACGCGAATAGGGGTCTAACGGCGAGGAGAGACGCTAAAACCGGGGGCAGAGAGCAGGCGAAAGGAGTCCGTCGAGGCAAACCGAGGCGTGCCGGCAAACCGAGGCGTGCCGGCCAACGAGGCGTGCAGAAAAGACACGTGCCGAAAAGCCACGGGAAGGACTCAGAAAAGACGAGAAAACGCGCGAAAGACTCGGTCTCCGGAAAACGCCTACGCCTGGTTCTCCGAGGCCTTCTGCGCGGCCTTGGCGGCTTCTTTGCCCGCGGCGACGGCGAAGGCTTTGTCAACCAGCATGCTCGCCACAACCGAGGCGGCGGCTCCGGCGGCTCCTGCGAGGGCGGCGCGGATAATCCGGTTCGGCGCGCTCTGCGCGTTCCAGCCCATGCGCGTCGTGACGGTACGCCAGGATCCCGAGGCGAGCTTGTCGGCGACAAGCGACGCAATCGTGGTGGCACCGAACGCCGCAATATGGTGCGAGAACGCGTTCGGGTCGGACTTCGCTTTGCTTGTGGCGCTGAGAACGGCGTTGTTCGCGGTCGAGATAAGACCCAGAAGATGCTCTTTGTTTTCCATGCGCCCATTCTACGGCGGCGGGCGGCGCGAACGCGGCTGCGACGCGTGTTGGCGGCGGCGGTTTCGCAACGATGACCGGGACGATTGCCAAGACGATGGCATCGTTTGCCCACCGCCCGGAGGTGCAATACAGTGGTGACATGGCAGAAACACATTATGGACGGCTTGTCCTGCTGCGCCACGGACAGACCGCATGGAGCGTGTCCGGGCAGCATACCGGGCGCACCGACATCCCGCTGACGCTGACGGGCGAGGAGCAGGCGAGGGAAGCCGGCGCCCGCCTTCGCGAGAATTTCCCCGATGGATTCATCCCCGAGCATGTTTTCGTTTCCCCACTGCAGCGCGCCCAGTCGACGGCGCGGGGCGCGGGATTCACGAGCTTCCACGTCACCTCGCAGATCGCTGAATGGGATTACGGTCCGGCCGAGGGGCGCACGCGCGAGATGATGGCGCAGGCGCTCGGCGTGCCGTCGTGGAATGTGTGGGACACCGGTCCGCTGGACCTTCCCGAGGATCTTCAGGGCGAGCATAACGAGATGCTGCCCGACGGGACGCCCGTGCATGTGGTGAACGGCCCGGGCGAGTCCGCGGAACAGGCCGCGGCGAGGGCTGGGTCGCTGATCGAGGCGGTGACGCCCGTGCTGCTCGACGGCGATGATGTGCTGTGCGTGGCGCATGCGCATATCCTGCGCCTGCTGACGGCCGTGTGGCTGGGGCAGCCGGCCGATTTCGCGCGCCATCTCGAGCTCGACACCGCCCATTACGCGGTTCTCGGCTTCCATAACGACGAGCACGTGATCCAGGCGTGGAATATGTAATTTCCCGACGATTCCATTTTCCGACGATTCGACGGCCGGCCGCCGTGCACAATGGGTGCGCGACGACCGGCCGTTCGCGTTTCGGGACGCCGGGTTCCCGCCGACGGCGCCGATGATGACGATGCCTCCGCCGATGGCGACGGCGCCATCGTATGCCCGCCTCGGCCCCGCTTGCCTCCCCACCCCCCTGCTTCCGACGCGCTGTACCCGTCGTACGTTCGATACATGCGACACGCCACGACCATCGAACGGACGGGGAAAGCAAAGAATTTTCGAAAAAAGTCACACGGCGTATTCCCTTACGGAATCCACGCATTTGCGACGGTCTGAGCGGCATGGGAGCATCGTTCGCCCGGCATATCGCGCCAGAGAGGCCGGGGAATGCGCGCGGCTCATGCTATCGTAACAAGGGAGAAGATCCTTGCCTTTCAGAGTAGAGAGGCCGGGTGAAGGGAAGACATTATGACGACAATGATCGGAAAGTCGATACGCCGGTGGTGGGCGGTTTTCACGCTGCCTACGTTCCTGGCGTTCATCATCGGTTTCCTCGCGCCGTTCATTCTCGGCGTGTATCTGAGCTTTACCAAGTTCACCACCATCACCAGCGCCAAGTGGGTCGGCGGCCGTAACTACCAGCGCGCCGTTCAGGACCCCGTTTTCTGGCATGCGCTGTGGTACACGACGCTGTTCACGATTGTCACGACAATCGTCATCAACGTCATTGCGTTCGCCATCGCGTACATGTTCACGAAGGCGCTCAAGGGCGCGACCGTGTTCCGCACCGTGTTCTTCATGCCGAACCTCATCGGCGGCATCATCCTGGGCTATGTGTGGCAGCTGCTGCTCAACGGCGTGCTTTCGCACTGGGGCGTCACGCTGACGTATAGCGCCACATACGGCTTCTGGGGCATGGTTATCCTGCTGTGCTGGCAGCAGATCGGCTACATGATGGTTATCTACATCGCCGGCATGCAGGCGCTTCCGAGCGACGTCATGGAGGCCGCCGCCGTCGATGGCGCGTCGGGCCGCCAGACGCTGTTCAACGTCACGATTCCGCTGATGATGCCGTCGATCACGGTGTGCTCGTTCCTCACCGTCACGAACGGCTTCAAGCTCTTCGACCAGAACCTTGCGCTGACCAACGGCGCTCCGAGCAAGATGTCGGAGATGCTCGCGCTCAACATCTACAACACGTTCTACGGACGCCCGGGCTTCGAGGGCGTGGGCCAGGCCAAGGCCGTGATCTTCTTCATCATCGTGGCCGTCATCGCCCTTCTGCAGAACAAGCTCACGACTCGTAAGGAGGTCCAGGCATGATTTTCAGGCCGTATCACAAGGACCAGGGCGACGACAAGCCCGATCAGCAGGACGTCTCCGGCATGTTCGACATCATCGATTCCAAGGGCGAGCACAAGGTCGAGCCGCATACGGATGCCGCGTCCGAGGCCGCGAAGGCCGAGGAAGCCAAGCAGGCCGAGCAGGAGCTGCACAAGCAGCAGATCGCGCATGAGGCGCAGTCCATCAGCTTCGACGCCGCCGAGAAGGCCGGCAAGCCGATTGAGGTGAAGAAGGCTGCGGCGGACGATGCCGTGGACTTCAGCGTTGCGCAGAAGCCGGAGACAGATGATGCCGCCGCCGCTGCGAATGTGGCCGCCGCCGCTGCCGCCGCCGATCCGAAGGCCGCGGCTGCGAAGGCTGCTGCGGAAGCCGCCGCCAAGGAATCCGCCGAGAAGGCCGCCCCGGCCGCCGAGTCCGTGGATTTCTCCGCGGTGCGCAAGCCCGTGCAGGTGCCGCATGCCGCGGCCCCCGTCGCCGCGCATGGTGTGGATTTCTCCGCCGCCCAGAAGCCGCAGGATCCCCAGGGGGCCGCTGGCGCTGCTGGTGCCGCGCCGGTTGCCGGTGCCGCGGTGGCACACGATGCCGCCGCTCCGGTTGCTTCCGCGAAGCCGGTTGCCACTGAGGCGGCGCCTGCCGCGAATACAGCCCGTCATGCCGCTCCGGCTGCCGCAACCCCGACCGCTCCGGCTCCGGCTGCCGCTGAGACTCCGGCCGCCGCAACCCCGGCCCAGCCCGCGCATGCCGCTCCGGCCGTTTCCGAGCCCGCTTCTGCGCCCGCTCCCGTGGCACAGGCCCCGGCCGTGAAGCAGGTCGCCGCGGCTCCGGTCGCCCCGGCCATTCCGGCTCCGGCCGCCGCTCCCGCGATTGCCACGGCGCCGGCAGCATCGTCGGTTGCGTCGTCTGCCCCGGCTGCCGCACAGCAGGCGCCGGCCGCCCCGAAGCCCGTCGTTGTCAACGCCGCCGCGGCTCCCGCAGCCACGCAGACAGCGGCCCCGGCCCAGAACGCGGCCCCGGCCCAGAACGTAGCCCCGGCCCCCGCGGCTCCCGCTGCGGCCGCTCCCGCAACCGCTGCCGTCGCAACCGCGACCGCCACGGCTCCCGCAGTCGTGACCCCGGACAAGAAGCATAAGAAGAACAAGAAGAAAAGCGACGACGAATCGTTCGGCAAGTCCGGTCTCCTGAACCAGGTCAAGCACTCAACGTTCTGGACGGTGTTCTTCGCCATCCTGTCGCTGGCGTGGGTCTATCCGATCTTCCTGGTGTTCTACAACTCCTTCAAGGACAAGGTCTACATCTCCTCGCCGCATACCTTCGAACCGCCGACCTCGGAAAGCTGGGTGGGCATCGAAAACTACACGCGAGGCATCGAGCGCACGAACCTGATTGCCAGCTTCGGCTGGACCGTGTTCATCACGGTCGGCGCCGTGGCGCTGATCCTCGTGTGTACGAGCATGTGCGCGTGGTGGATCGTCAGGGTCAACAACCGGTTCGCCAAGCTCATCTACATGCTGTTCCTCTTCAACATGATCGTTCCGTTCCAGATGGTCATGTATCCGCTGTCGAAGCTCGCGAACATGCTCAGCCTCGACACCCCGTGGGGCCTGTGGATCGTCTACCTTGGCTTCGGCGCCGGCCTGTCGGTGTTCATGTTCACCGGCGTGATCAAGGGCCTGCCCGCCGAGATCGAGGAATCCGCCATGATCGATGGCGCGTCCGTGCCGAAGACCTTCTTCGGCATCGTGTGGCCGATGATGCGCCCGTCCATGGTGTCGGTCGCGATTCTACAGACCATGTGGATCTGGAACGACTACCTGCTTCCGTACCTGATTCTGGACATGAAGAGGTACAAGACGCTGCCCATCGCCGTGCAGTACCTGAAGGGTGGCTACGGCTCGGTCGATATGGGCGCCATGATGGGCTGCCTGGTGCTTGCCATGCTGCCGATCATCATCTTCTACCTCGTCTGCCAGAAGTACATCATCGCCGGCGTGACGGCCGGCGCTGTCAAGGGATGATCTTCACCTGAACCCTTCCCTTCCGACGGGACCCCGCCTTTGGGCGAGGTCCCGTTTTCTATGCGCGGTGTGGCGCGGAGGTTCTGTGTGCGGCGGAAGAAGGTCGGTCCGCAACCCGTCACACTGTTCCCGAATTCCGGCAACGAATCCCAACAATGTGATGGGTTCCGGACAGAAAACACGATTTTCCGTTCCGAAATCGTCGAAAAATGTCCGCAAGCCATCACACTGTTACGGAATTCATAACGGTGTGATGGTTTGCGGATATCTTCGGGCGCGGAGCGGCGGGGCGGGCGGGCGACATGCCCGACACGCCCGGAAATGCGGCGTGGCCCGGGGAATCGTACGATTCGCCCGGCCGCGCAGGCCTGTTGCGAATAGGGGTTTCGGGATCGGTCTTTGCTCTGGGGAGCTTTGGGTCGTGCGAATTTCCGCGAGTGGAATACGCTCGATGCGCCGTGAACGACTATTATGGGAGTCGGGTTTGCAGGAGCGCCAAGAGCGCATGATCCGGTGCAGTGCGCGGTGAGGCCAGGGAGCCGCCGACGCGGACTGATTCGGGTTTGTGCAAATCCGACTTTTGAAGGATAATAGCTGTGCTATGTCGCTTCGGGCAAGGTTGCCTGTGGCGTTTCCGAGAGAGAGGATTCGAAGATGAATCGAAACATCAAGAAAGCCGTCAGCATCGCGGCCGTCGCCGCCATGTCGCTCGCCGGCCTGTCCGCGTGCGGAAGCAAGTCGGGCTCCGGCGGCGATGGCGAGAAGGGCAAGGTCTATTACCTGAACTTCAAGCCGGAAGCGAACGATGCCTGGCAGAAGATCGCGAAGAAGTACACCGAGGAGACGGGCGTCGAGGTCAAGGTCGTCACCGCCGCCTCCAACACCTACGAGTCCACGCTCCGTTCGGAGATCGACAAGGACGAGGCGCCGACCCTGTTCCAGGTCAACGGCCCGGTCGGCCTCGCCACGTGGGAATCGTATTGCGATGACATGAGCGACACCGAGGTCTACAACCAGCTCGTCGACCAGAGCGCCGCCCTGAAGAACTCCGACGGCACCGTCGTCGCCATCCCGTACGTCAACGAGACCTACGGCATCATCTACAACAAGGACCTGCTGAACAAGTACACACAGCTCGACGGCGCCAAGATCTCCTCAGCCGACGACATCAAGTCCTTCGACACTCTGAAGGAAGTCGCCGACGACATCCAGGCCCGCAAGGCCGAGCTTGGCGTGGACGGTGCGTTCACCTCCGCCGGCTTCGATTCGTCCTCCGATTGGCGTTTCAAGACCCATCTGGCGAACATGCCCCTGTACTACGAGTTCAAGGATGACAACGTGACCACGCAGCCGGCCACGATCAAGGGCACCTACCTCGACAACTACAAGCAGATCTTCGACCTGTACATCACGGACTCCACCACGGACCGCACGCAGCTCAGCTCCAAGACCGGTGATGACGCGAACTCCGAGTTCGCCCTCGGCAAGGCTGTGTTCTACCAGAACGGCACCTGGGCATGGACCGATCTGAGCGCCGCCGGCATGAACGCCGACTCCCTCGGCATGATGCCGATTTACATCGGCGTCAAGGGCGAGGAGAAGCAGGGCCTGACCACCGGCTCCGAGAACTACTGGTGCGTCAACACCAACGCCTCCGACGCTGACAAGAAGGCCTCGAAGGACTTCCTCAACTGGATGATCACCAGCGACGAAGGTAAGGCCGCCCTGACCAACGACATGGGCTTCGTGACCCCGTTCAAGTCGATGAGCGATGAGGAGACCAACAACCCGCTGGTCAAGATCGCCAAGGCCGACACCGAGAACCCGGACACCTACTCCGTGTCCTGGAACTTCACGATGATGCCGTCCGACGACTGGAAGAACAACCTCGGCTCCGCGCTCCTCGAGTATGCGCAGGGCACCGGTGACTGGGACAACGTCAAGACCCAGTTCGTCGATGGTTGGGCTTCCGAGTACAACCTCACTCACGAGAGCTGAAACTCGGCGTCCATAACTGAAAATCCATAACTGAAAACCACTATTCGAGCCCCGAGGGATTCCGGAAGGATTCCGACGGGAATCCGCGGAACGCCGACGGGCTCACCTTTTCCCCTTTCTGTTGAAGGCTCGCGGCCGCAAGGTCGCGGGCCTTTTACTATTGCTTGCCGTTGCGTGCGTTCGTTCGAGACCGCGCCGCGCGTAGCATAGGAGGGGTGCGCCGCGCAGATGCGGCGGAAAACGAGAGAAAGGCACGCCATGGGTTCGCTGTTCGAATACGATTCCCCCTTCATGCGCGGCATGGAATGGATCGTCGACGTCATCTGGGTCAACGTGCTGCTCGTCGTCACGTCCCTGCCCGTCGTCACCGTCGGCGCCGCGCAGACCGCCGCGATGGAGTCCCTGCGCCGCATCCGCGAGGGCGAGGGGCATGTGACGCGCATGTATGTGCGGTCCTTCGCGTCGAATTTCGGCCGCGCCACCGCCCTGTGGGCCGTGTTCGGCCCGACCGGCGCCCTCCTGGCGTATTCATGGATCATCCTGCGCATCGACGGTCTGCTCATTCCGAAGATCGCGTTTTCCGCGCTGTGGCTTATCGGCTTCGAATGGGTATGGTACCTGCAGTCACGCTTCGAGAACACCTACGGCGCCACGCTGCGCAACTCGCTGCTGTTCGGCATCTCCTACGCCGGAACCACGCTGTCGCTGATCGCCCTCGACGCGCTCGCCGTGTACGTCGTGTACCTCTCCTATATGTATCTGATCCAGGGGCTGTTCCTGTTGGCGGTGCTGGGGCCGGGCTTCGTGCTGTCGATCCATGTGCCGATCCTCGAGCATACGATGCACGCGAAAATCACCGCAGGTTCCTCCGCGCCGGACGACGACGCGGCCGACAATGCCGCCGACATGCCGAGTGCTGAATAAACTGTGTGCGAATGGCGGGACGCGCCCCGCCGGTCGGGCATGGTGCTGTACGATTCGATATGCGATATCTTCGCCGAATCCGAAACCAGACGAGTGAGGCGGCATACGCCGCATCCAAGCCGTCGCAGTCCATGAGAGGGGTGGTCGAATGCCGAGGCATCTGCAGAGTGCTTTGGACGCCGACTATTCGTATGACTATGCCTCCGACACCGTGCACAGGAAGCACCCGGCGCTCAAGCGCCTCGTGGCCGTGCTCGTCGTCATCGTGCTGCTGGCGCTCGCGGTCGGCGTGGCCGCCACCTATTACTCCTATCGCCGCCTGACGAAGCAGGCGGAGCAGGTCGCGAGCCTCGAACAGGACGCGCTGGCCGCCATGACCGCCGGCGGCAGCGGCTCGCGCGCCGACTACCTCGACGCGCTGAAAACCAACCTTTCCACCGCGCAGGACAAGGCCAACCAGGCCAACGGCATCGTGTCGGGAGACCTCTGGACCTTCTACTCGCATATCTCCGGCTACCGCGACGACGTGGCCACGATGCGCCAGATGGCCGCCACGATGCTCTCCCTGGCGAACGACACGCTGCCCCGGTACACCACGGTGCTCGACGGCATGGAGTCGCAGCAGCTCTACAACGGCGACGGCAGCCTCAACGTCACGCCGATCACCGACGCCTCCACGAATGTCGGCACGCTCAACGCCACGGTGAAGGCCGGCTTCGACCAGATCCTTGCGATGACCCCGCCGCGTGACGCCGCGCTGTTCGAATCGTTTGAGAACATCGTGTCGGGCTTCTCGTCCGTCACCGACCAGCTCTCGACGCTGTCGGGCATGTTCGAGTACCTGCCGAACTTCCTCGCCTCCGACGGCACCGCGCGCACGTATATCATCCTCGCCCAGGCCTCGGGCACGGCGCTCGCGGCCGGCGGCCCCGTCGAGACGATGGGCTGGATGGCCGTGGCGAACGGCGCCTTCACGATGGGCGATTTCTACGCCTCGGAATACTGGATCGCCGACGCGGGCCTGAACGATGTAACCGCCGACGAGAAGAACCTGTTCTCCACGATTTCGGGAATCGATTACGGTTCCTCGGTGTCGACGATTTCCGCGAACCCGAACTTCCCCTCCGTGGCCGACCAGGCCAATGACTTCTGGAAGAACACCGATTTCGCCGGTGGCGGCGGCAGCGCTGACGGCGTCATCTCCTTCGACCCGTATGCGCTGCAGAAGCTCGTGGCGATCACCGGCGACATCACGCTGGACGACGGCACGAAGCTCACGGCGGACGGCACCGCGGAGTTCCTCATGAACGGCATTTACGATTCCGTGGACTCCGATTCCTTCGCCACCTACTATTCGAGCATCGTCACGAAAATCGTGACCGCCGCGTTCAGCGACCTCACGCTGAGCAAGGTGCTGACGCTGTCCGACACACTGGTGGAATGCGCCTCCGGACGACACGCCTACCTGTGGTCCTTCCACGAGGATGACCAGAAGACGCTGCGCGAGACGCGCCTGGCCGGCAACGTGAACACCGACGCGGCGAACCCCGTCGTCGGCATCTACAACGAGCAGAAGCACAACGCCGCCATGGACTGGTACCTGCACCGCATCAGCACCGTGCAGAAAACCGGCGCCAACACATACCACGTCACCTTCGGTCTGAACAACACGCTGGGAAGCGCCGTGGGCATGTCGAGCGCCATCGTCGGCGATTCCAACGACGGCGTGGGCGTGGGCCACCAGCTGCAGCGCATGTTCGTGTACACGCCGGCGGGCGCCACCATCAGCAACCTGACCGTGCAGTCGGGCGCCGAGGTGCAGACCGTGACGGTTAACGCCACGACGGTGTACACCTTCCAGACCGACATCGGCATGGCCGCGACGGATTCCATCGAATTCGACGTGACGTGCACGCCCGGCTCGTCGGATCTGCGGCTCGACCAGACCCCCGACGCGTCAGGACAGTCCGGCATCACCTACGATTACGGCGCCTGACGCGCGGTAATACGCCGTACGGCGCATGCGTGCGATTTGTGCAGTCTCTGTGATGCTTACAAACCCGCCATAACTCCTTCATTATCTTGGAGGGGAAAGAGTTGATAGCGAGAGTGGGTAAGGGCAACGGCATGGCACGCAAAGTCACATCTGGTGTCTCCGGCAGCGCCGATCTGGACACGGGTGAGTTCCCGAGCGTCCGTCGCGCTGCGGCGCGCAAAACCGCCGCCGGAGGCATGACCCTGAGCGATTCGGGGTCGTGGCGTTTCGAGAACACCGATTCCTACCCCTCCTATGCGCCTATCACGATTACCTCGGCCCAGCCGCTTGTCGAAGGAGAGCCGGCGGACGATGCCGAGATCGATCCGGCGTCCCCCGAGGCACGGGCGGCCGACCGCGCCCGCCGCGAGGAGGTGGCGCAGAAGCATCACCGTGATATGGAGGCGCGTGCCGCCGAGTCCGGGGAAGCCAAGGAAAGCAAGGAAGGCAAGGGGGCCCGGAGCACGAAGCCGGCCAAGGAATCCGCCGAAGAACGTGCGGTGCGTCAGGCTTCGCGCCGCGAAATGCACGAGCGCGCCCTGCGCCGCGCCCTGATGGAAACCGTCGGCCCGCATCGTTCCGACAAAGCGTCCCGTTCCTTCGTCGCTTCCGGGGCCGACGTGGCGGGGCGAGCCGCGACGGGTCGGTCGGCGGAGAGCGGCGCAGGGAATCACGATGGACATCATGATGGACATCGCGATGGAAATCGTGGCGCGGACCGTGCCACCAGCGCGCGCGCCGATGTCCGCAACGCCGACCGCACGCCCGATCCCCGTGCATCCGATGACCTCGACCGCCCCGAGCCGTCCGGCGGCGCCATGCTCACCGTGCTGATGTGGATCGCCGTCATCGGCATTATCGTCGCCATGGGCCTGTGGTGGTTCGTGCCGCGCTCCTCTTTCGGCTCCGAGCGCTCGGACCATATGCCTGACTGGTACCGGCGCAATGTGCTGTCTCCCGACTGGTCGTCCATCGCCGTCGAATACATCCCGCTGCTCGTGGGCGTGACCATCGTCATCTTCCTGCTGGCCATCCTGCTGCGCCGCCGCGTGCTCGCCGTTGTGTGCGCCGTGTGCATCGTGGTGCAGCTGGGCTGCGGCATCACGTATTTCGTGACCTCCGGCTCCACGCCGCAGGGAACGGCAAGCCTTGCCGCCACGGCATCCGCGTCCGTGACGGTGCCTGTCGTGGCGCCGCCCGTCGCGCTTTAGCCGCCGGGTGCCCGCCGCGCCATCGTTTCCACGGATTTTCCGAAATTTCGCTATGAGTTGAAGGTGCGGGCTTGCGTTTTCAAACTTGAGTGTAGTAGACTCAAGTTTTGTAAACGGAAGCCAAGCCACGGCATGCGCAACGCCGCCGGTCGCTCGGGTTCCGATAGGACGATAGAGACAGGCCCGCCGCCGAACGGCGCGGGCGAAACGACTGGAGGAAACATATGGGACGTGCAGTTGGAATCGATCTGGGAACCACGAATTCCTGCATTGCCACTCTTGAAGGCGGTCAGCCGACCGTTATCGTGAACGCCGAGGGCGCGCGCACCACGCCGTCGGTTGTTGCGTTCAGCAAGTCCGGCGAGATTCTGGTGGGCGAGGTCGCCAAGCGCCAGGCCGTGACGAACGTCGACCGCACCATCAGCTCCGTGAAGCGCCACATGGGCACCGACTGGACCGTCGACATCGACGGCAAGAAGTGGACCCCGCAGGAGATCTCCGCGCAGATCCTCATGAAGCTTAAGCGCGACGCCGAGGCCTACCTCGGCGAGCCGGTGACGGACGCCGTCATCACCTGCCCGGCGTACTTCAACGATGCCCAGCGCCAGGCCACGAAGGACGCCGGCACCATCGCCGGCCTCAACGTGCTGCGCATCATCAACGAGCCGACGGCCGCGGCTCTCGCCTACGGCCTCGAGAAGGGCAAGGAGGACGAGCGCATCCTCGTCTTCGACCTCGGCGGCGGCACCTTCGATGTGTCCCTGCTGGAGATCGGCAAGGACGACGACGGCTTCTCCACCATTCAGGTGCAGGCCACGAACGGCGACAATCACCTGGGCGGCGACGATTGGGACCAGAAGATCATCGACTGGCTCATCGGCGAGGTCAAGAACAAGTACGGCGTCGACCTGAGCAAGGACAAGATCGCCCTGCAGCGCCTCAAGGAGGCCGCCGAGCAGGCGAAGAAGGAGCTGAGCTCCTCCACGTCCACGAATATCTCGATGCAGTACCTGGCCATGACCCCCGACGGAACGCCGGTGCATCTTGACGAGACGCTGACCCGCGCTCACTTCGAGGAGATGACCTCCGACCTGCTCGACCGCTGCCGCACGCCGTTCAACAACGTGCTGTCCGACGCGAACGTGTCGGTGTCCGACATCGACCACGTGGTGCTCGTCGGCGGTTCCACCCGTATGCCGGCCGTGCAGGAGCTCGTCAAGGAGCTCACGGGCGGCAAGGACCCGAACAAGTCCGTGAACCCGGATGAGGTCGTGGCCGTGGGCGCCGCCGTGCAGTCCGGCGTCATCAAGGGCGACCGCAAGGATGTCCTGCTGATCGACGTCACTCCGCTGTCGCTGGGCATCGAGACCAAGGGCGGCATCATGACCAAGCTCATCGACCGCAACACGGCCATCCCGACCAAGCGTTCCGAGATCTTCTCGACCGCCGAGGACAACCAGCCGAGCGTGCTCATCCAGGTCTACCAGGGCGAGCGTGAGTTCGCGCGCGACAACAAGCCGCTGGGCACCTTCGAACTGAGCGGCATCGCGCCGGCTCCGCGCGGCGTTCCGCAGATCGAGGTCACCTTCGACATCGACGCCAACGGCATCGTGCATGTCTCCGCGAAGGACAAGGGCACCGGCAAGGAGCAGTCCATCACCATCACGGGTGGCTCGGGCCTGAGCAAGGACGAGATCGACCGCATGGTCAAGGAGGCCGAGGCGCACGAGTCCGAGGACAAGCAGCGCCGCGAGGACGCCGAGACCCGCAACCAGGCCGAGGGCTTCGCCTACCAGACGGAGAAGGTTCTTAACGACAACAAGGACAAGCTCTCCGACGATGTGGTGAAGGAGGTCTCCGGCAAGGTGGAGGCCCTGAAGACCGCGCTCAAGGGCGAGGATATCGCCGCCATCAAGAAGGCCCAGGAGGAGCTCATGACCTCCGCGCAGAAGATCGGCGAGGCCCTGTACAAGCAGGGCGACGCCTCCGCTGCCGCGGGTGCCGCAGGCGCCGCGGGCGCGGCCTCCGGCTCGACCGGCTCGTCCGATGACGATGTTGTGGACGCCGAGGTGGTGGACGACGACGACAAGAAGGACGGCGAGTGATGCCGGACTTCGACAAGGATGACTACCTGACGGGCATGGACGACGCGGATAAGCTGGCGGGCAATCCGCCGGCGGGTTCCGATGCCGCCCAGGCCCCGGCCGGAGGCGCCGCCCCGGCTGCTGCTGCGGGTGCCGATGGTGATGCCGCGAAGACTGACGATGGTGCTGCCAAGGCCGGTGCTGCGAACGCCGGCGCCGCTGCGAAGGCGGACGATTCCGCTGCCGCTGGTGCCGCGAAAGCCGACGATTCCGCCGCCGATACGAACGCCGACGGAAGCCTGACCCCGCTGGGGCAGGCCAAGAAGGAGGCGGCCGACTACCTCGAGGCCCTGCAGCGTGAGCGCGCGGAGTTCGTGAACTACCGCAACCGCATGGTCAAGGAGCAGGAGAGGTACCGCCAGCACGGCATCATCGACGTGCTCACCGCACTGCTTCCCGCCCTCGACGACATCGACCGCATCCGCGAGCATGACGACATGAGCGATTCGTTCAAGGCCGTCGCCGCGAAAATCGACAAGGCCTTCGACAAATTCGGCGTCGAGAAATTCGGCGAGAAAGGCGAGGCCTTCGATCCGACCAAGCACGAGGCCGTCCTGCACAAGCCGGATAACAGCGTCACGGTGGAAACCGTCGACACCGTTGTCGAGGCGGGATACCGCATCGGCGATCGCGTGATCAGGGCGGCGCGCGTCGTCGTCGCGGCTCCGGCCCCCGACGCCCAGTAGGCCTGGGGAATCCAAGGTCTGCCAAGGCGCCTCGGCGGGAGAATCCGCAGTTGTTTCGGGCCGGGCATGTGACGGATGTCGCATGCCCGGCTCTGTCGACGCACCGGTGCGCAGACACCGGTGCCTATACTTCGACACGCCGCGGAAACGAGGCGTGTCGTACCTACAACAAACGTCACCTTAAGGTCAAGGTCTCGCGGCGGGGCGATGCCGTGCGGAAGGAACCGCGCGGCCCCGGCCGCGGGACACGCCATACGGCTATGCCATGAGATAGCTAGCTATGCCACGAGATAGAGGAGGGAGTGGATATGGCCGAGCAGGATTGGCTCAACAAGGATTTTTATGCTGTCCTCGGCGTCAGCAAGGACGCCAGCGACTCCGATATCACCAAGGCATATCGTAAACTGGCGCGCAAATACCATCCTGATCTGAACAAAACGCCCGAGGCCGAGGAGAAGTTCAAGGAGATCTCCGAGGCATACGATGTTCTCAGCGACAAGGACCAGCGCCAGAAATACGACGCCATCAGGTCCCTGGGCGCAGGCGGTGCGCGCTTCGCCGGCGGCTCCGGCGGCTCCTTCGACGCGGGCCAGTTCTCCGACATGTTCGGCTCGATGTTCGGCAACGGCGGCGGCAGCCGCACCTATACGTACAGCACGGGCTCGGGAGGGCCTGACCTTTCCGACCTGTTCGGAAGCATGTTCTCGGGCGGTTCCCGCGGCTCGACGGGCTTCGGCTCGTCGTTCCCGCGCGAAGGCAAGGACCGTACCGCGAATATCACGCTGACGCTGCACCAGGCCGTCAAAGGCGCCACCGTGAACATCCGCGAGGGCGGGCTGTCGTTCAAGACGCGCATCCCCGCGGGCGTGCACGACGGCCAGCGCATCCGCATTCCTGGCAAGGGCGAGGCCGGCCAGAACGGCGGCACCCCCGGCGACCTGTACATCACGATCGCCGTCAAGCCCGACCCGACCGGGCGCTTCACGCAGGACGGCGACGACCTCGTGCTCAAGCTGCCCGTCACCATTGGCGAGGCCACCTTCGGCTCCACCGTGGAGGCGCACGATTTCGACGGCAAGTCGTTCAAGATCAAGATTCCGGCGGGATCCGCCAGCGGCAGGAAGCTGCGTGTGCGCGGCCGCGGCGTGGACGACGGCCGCACCAAGGGCGACCTCATCGTGGTGCTCGACGTGCAGCTGCCCGACGGCCTCAACGCTGACCAGGAGAAGGCGCTGCATGCCTTTGACAAGGCAAGCGGTGACTTCAACAGGCATATAGCCGACCTGCGTCGCGGAGGCGCGGCATGACCTCCCGAGTGGACCGCCAGATCAAGAAGGCCTATCTCGTCGCAGCCGTGGCGCTGGTGGAGGACCGCGTGTCGCTCGAGCAGATGGACGCGGCCGGTCTGAACGTGGAACGTCCGATTTTCACGGTCGGGCAGGCCGCCGAAATCGCCGGCATCCATCCGCAGACGCTGCGCCAGTATGACAGGCTCGACCTCATCGTGCCGCAGCGCACCCCTGGAGGCGCGCGCCGCTATTCGCTGCGCGACATCGACCGGCTCAACCAGGCGCAGCATCTGGCGCAGGACGAATCCATCAACCTCGCCGGCATCGCGCGCATCCTCGAGCTCAGCGAGGAGAACCGCCAGCTGCGCCGCCAGATCGAGCGCCTCAAGCGTGGCGCCGACTCGATTTTCGCAGCCGCCGTCGATGGCGAGGTGGTGGAGATCAGGCGCTCGCGGCGTGTGAAATCGTGGAGGAAGCCGCTGTTCAAGCCGCTGCAGCTGACGGCGACGGTGGAGGCTTTCGATGATGATGACGACGATGAGTCCGACGATGGTGCCGGCGGTGACCGTGCCGCCGGAGGTCGTGCCGGTCGGCGCTGATGGCATTCGGCACGACACGCCCGGAGCGAAAGCTCCGGGCTTTTTTATGCACATCTCGAACGAATTTGTACCGTTCGTGCACACAAGGGTGGGGTAGTGTGCACGAAAATAGGACGCTTTCCGACTGTCGGGGAGACGCCGTGCTTCGATGTATCGAACATCAGCGGAGGATTGGCGGTGGCGTTGCGCCGGTCTGCGCGCGGCACGCCGCATGTTCGAGGCGTGCCGCGCGGCGGCGGGTGGTGTTCGGAGGATATCGAACGCCATCGGGCGATGTTCGCCGGAGGTTGCCGTCGGCAGGGGAGCGGGCGGGAGACATGTCGCCGTGGCGGAGTGGGCAAATCGTTGGCAAACCTTGCGTTTGCCGTCACGCAATGCCTGTGCCGTATTCATTTTTCCGTAGTATCCTTGTACATGGCTTTTGATGCCCGACGAAGGGTGTCAGAAGATAAGCGCCGCCCGCGAAGCCATGACGGATCCGCGGCCGGTGTTTCCTACGGTCGCCGTGACCGAACGTCGATACACAGGTCATCGATGCCACCAGTGGGTTCCGGGCTCTGCCGCCTGGAGCCGCGCCGATGGCCCCGAGGCTTGTTTCGTCGTCCCTAGCGCCGGCCGCGGACCCATAAACCAGAAACCAGAGATCACAATTATCCATTCCTCCTGAAAGGATTCGCAATGGAAGGGAAGAGTTGGCGAGCGAACCTCGCCACGAAGGCCGTGGGTATTCTCGCGGCGGTCGCCACGCTCGTGACCGGCGGTGTCATCTCCGCCGCCACCACGGCGCAGACCGCGTCGGCGAGCACGGTCCTGACCACCAGCCGTGACGCCACGCTGGGCAACGCCTCCTTCGAGGCCGCGCGCGAGCAGTATGGCCTCACCGAGGAGATGAAGGATGGCAACACCCTTCACGCCTGGATGTGGTCGTTCAACACCATCAAGAACAACATGGCCGACATCGCGGCCGCCGGTTACACCTCGATCCAGACCGAGCCCGTTCTCAAGTGCAAGCAGAACACGGCCAACGGCATGAAGTTCGCCGATAACTGGTGGTACGTGTACCAGCCGATCAACAACGATTCGATCGGTAACTTCGTCGTCGGCTCCGAAGACGATTTCAAGGCGATGACCGCCGAGGCCCATAAGTACGGCGTGCGCATCATCGTCGACGTCGTGGCCAACCACATGACCTCCGACTGGGATGCCATCGAGTCCGGCCGTTGGAAGGACAAGAGCCTGTACCATGGCGGCGGTGACAGCTATAAGATCCAGAACAATGAGTGGGGCGACCGCTACAAGATCACTCACAAGGCCCTCCTCGGCCTGTGGGATATCAACTCCAACGACACCAGGCCGGGCGAGTACATGCAGGAGACCCTGCGCAAGCTCGTGGCCGACGGCGCCGACGGCTTCCGCTACGATGCGGCCAAGCACATCGAGCTTCCGGGCGAGTTCTCTTCGGATTCCAACGGCTCCCCGTACTGGACGCAGATCCTTGATAACGGCGCGCAGTACCAGTACGGCGAGGTGCTCCAGGATTCCATCTCCCGTGACGCCGATTACGCGGCGCTGTTCAACAAGTACTCGAGCGACGGCGGCGGCGTGACCGCCTCCGGCTATGGATACACCGTCCGTACCGCCATCACGAGCGGAAACATGCGCGCCTCCGACCTGCAGAGCTACGCCGATCCGGCCGACCCGGACAGCGTGGTCCTCTGGGTGGAGTCGCATGATAACTACTCGAACGAGGACAAGCTGTCCGTGCCCATCACCGACGACCAGCTCAAGCTGGGCTGGGCCATCGTCGGCTCCCGTGCCGAGGGCATGGCGCTGTTCTTCGACCGCCCGGCCGGCTCCGGTGGCAGCAACGCGCAGTTTACCGAGCAGACCAAGCTCGGTGACAAGGGCTCGGACCTGTACAAGTCCGCCGAGGTCGCCGCGGTCAACCACTTCAAGAACCAGATGGACGGCAACGTCGAGTACCTGCATAACTGCGGAACGAACGCCGACAACTCGAAGTGCCTGATGATCGACCGCTACCTCAACGACAGCAATAGCCAGAACGACGGCACCGTCGTGGTGAACTCCTCCGGCGACTACAGCCTGTCCGGAACCACGGTCAAGCTCGACGACGGCACGTACACCGACGAGGTCCACTCCGGCAACACCATCACGGTCAAGGGTGGCAAGATCACCTCCGGCACCGCGAAGAACGGCGTCAACGTGTTCTACAACCGCGGCGGTTCCGTGTCCAAGCACGGCTCCGTGAGCGCGTCCCCGACCGACTCCTCCTTCAAGACCGACACCTATACCATCAACCTGTACGCCAAGAACGCCAAGGACCTGAAGTACACCACCTCCGAGGGTGACTCCGGCACCTTCGCCAACGGCGACAAGATCATCATCGGCAGCAGCACCGATGCCGGCGACACCATCACGGTGACACTGACCGGTACCGACACCACCGAAGACAACGCAGGCCAGCCGCTGAAGGCCACCTACACCTATACCAAGCTGGAGAAGGGCAGCCAGCAGCTGTCGAGCCATTACTCGACGAACGCGGCGGGCTTCGGCAAGAAGAAGACCATCACGATCGACGGCGACCTCTCCGACTGGGATTCCTCGATGAAGATCGCTCAGGGTGCCGCCAACGACGACCCGCGTGTCTACCGCGAGAATTCCATGTGGGAGGTTCCGATCGATCTCTATGCGCTCTACGGCGCCTACGATGACAACAACCTCTACCTCATGTGGGAGTACACCAACGTCCAGGACGCCGTGGACCCCGGCGACGACTACCCGCTGAGTCAGGGCGTTCTGTACAAGACCCAGAACCTCTCTCAGTGGATCGCCGTCAACACCGGCAACTCCGACAAGATCGGTAACGGCGCCGGCCTCAAGACCGGCGGCACGGTGTGGGACAACGGCATCACCTACACCCAGGACACGAACCGCCTCATCGAGATGTCGACGAACGGTTCGAACGGCCCGTGGGTGTACAGCGGCGACTCCACCGGCCTCGACTCCAACGCCATGTACGGTCCCGGCGCCAACGCCACGACCAATACGAAGAAGTCCGGCATCACCATGAAGTATGGCCTCGGCATCCTCGAGAGCTCCGTCATCGGCATCGACGGCGCTTGGGGAACTACTGGCAACCCGGCCCGTAAGGTCGGCGACGTCTCCTCCGACAGTTCCAATTGGGTTGACTTCAACACCAAGGGCCACAACTCCTCTACGATGGACTTCCATTACGAGATCGCCATCCCGCTTTCCGAGCTGGGCATGGACTCAGGCTCGGTCGCGACGAACGGTGTCTCCGTGCAGGTCATCGGCACCATGGGTCTGTCCGGCATGGACTCCCTGCCGTACGATCTGGCCGAGAACGACAACGCCGACCAGCCCGACACCAAGTCCCAGGCCCTCAACTCCTACGAGAAGTCCGACAAGGACGAGATGAGCGCGGCATACGCGTGCATCGGCTCCTGCCCGAACACCGTGCACGTCGACCCCGAGACCGTGACGATCTCCGGCTCCGACGTGTCCAACGGCACCGTGTCCCGCGACATCTCGAGCGGCGACGTGACCACCCAGCTCAAGGCGAAGGTGGGCCCGACCGGCGCCAGCCAGTCCGTGACCTGGAGCTCCTCCGACGAGTCCGTGGCGACCGTGGACTCCAAGGGTCTCGTGACGATGCTCAAGGCCGGCACGGCCACGATCATCGCCAAGACCCCCAACGGCAAGTCCGCGTCGGTGACCGTTACGGTGACCGGCAAGATCACCCCGGTGGATTCGATCACGGTGTCTCCGTCCTCGCTTGACCTCATGAAGGGCGATACGTCGCAGCTCACCGCCACCATCAACCCGACCAACGCCACGGTGAAGACCGTGACCTGGAGCTCCTCGGACGACACCATCGCCTCCGTCGACTCCACGGGTAAGGTGACCGCCAAGAAGGCCGGCTCCGCCACCATCACCGCCAGCGCGGGCGGCAAGTCCGCCAGCGTCACGGTGACCGTGACGAAGTCCACGAACGACGTCATCTATGTGACGAAGCCGAGTGGCTGGTCCACGGTGTACGCGTATGTGTACACGGGTTCCGGCACCTCCGCGGCGTCGAACGCGAAGTGGCCTGGCGTGGCTCTGACCCAGATGACGGCCGACGATAATTGCGCCAAGTCGGGTACCTATATGTATGAGGTTCCTGACGATCTGGCGTCGGGCGCGAAGGTGATTCTCAGCGATAACGGCAGCGGCACGAACCGTTACCCGGCCGATATGGTTCCGGGCATGGATTACAACGGCGGCCCTGTGAGCTGGACGAGCGGCTCCACGAGCCTGTCCGACGTGACCTGCACGGCCCCGACGGTTCCGGTGACCGGTGTGACGATCTCCAAGACGTCTCTGGAGCTGACGGAGGGCCAGAACGGCACCCTGACGGCTTCGGTGACCCCGAGCAACGCGACCGACAAGACGATTACGTGGTCGTCTTCGGATGATTCCGTGGCGACGGTGAACGGCGGCATTGTGACGGCTGTGAAGGCCGGCACCGCCACGATCACCGCGACGTCGTCGAACGGCAAGTCCGCCACCTGCACTGTGACCGTCAAGGCCAAGACGCCGGAGAGGATCGACGTGACCGGCGTGACGATCTCCACGGATTCCCTGAAGCTTGTCGAGGGCCAGAACGGTACGCTGACGGCTTCGGTGGCTCCGAGCAACGCGACCGATAAGACGATTACGTGGGAGAGCTCCGACGATTCCGTGGCGACGGTGAACGGCGGCATTGTGACGGCTGTGAAGGCCGGCACCGCCACGATCACCGCGACGTCGTCGAACGGCAAGACCGCCACCTGCACCGTCACCGTGACGCCTGCCTCCGTCGAGCCCACCGCCGTGACCGTGACCCCGGCGACGAATAACGTCACCGTCGGTTCCGCCACGCAGCTGATCGCCACGCTCACCCCGAGCAACGCGACCACCACCCTGACGTGGAAGTCCTCCGATCCGTCCGTGATCAGAGTGGACTCCAACGGTCTTGTAATCGCCGTCGGCAAGGGTACGGCCCAGGTGATTGCGGAGACCGCGAACGACAAGTATGCCTTCGTGAAGTTCAACGTCTCCGACGCGCAGCAGAACGTCGCGGTCCAGAGCGTGACCCTCCCGAGCGAGACGAACGCCATGTACACGGGCGACACGCTCCAGCTGTCCGCCACGGTTCTCCCGCAGAACGCCACCGATAAGTCGCTGACGTGGAAGTCCTACGACGAGAACGTCGTGTCCGTCGACCAGAACGGTCTGCTGACCGCCAAGGCCGAGGGCCAGACCGTCGTCACGGTGACGTCCAACTCCGACCAGACCAAGTACGCGTACACGACGGTGAACGTCACGAACAAACCGTCCACGGTCGTCGATCCGACGGGTGTGACGCTTGATCGCTCGTCGCTCGACCTCACGGTCGGCGGCGCGGCGACGCTGACCGCGACGGTTGCCCCGAGCAACGCTACGAACAAGACCGTCACCTGGTCTTCGACGAACCCGGCCGTCGCCACTGTGTCCAACGGTGTTGTGACGGCTCGCGCCCAGGGTCAGGCCACCATCATCGTTACGACGGCCAATGGCAAGACGGCTTCCGCCACGGTGAACGTGGCTGCCTCGCAGGTGACCGTTGATCCGACCGGCGTGACGCTTGACAAGGCGAGCATGTCCCTGACCGCAGGTGATACGGCGACGCTGACCGCCACCGTGTCTCCGAGCAACGCCACGAACAAGGCCGTCACCTGGAAGTCCAACAGCCCGTCGGTGGCTGTGGTCGACCAGAACGGTACTGTGACGGCTCTCAAGGACGGCACCGCCCTCATCACCGTCACCACGGCGAACAACCTTTCCGCGACGTGCTATGTCTCGGTGAAGCCCGCTGCGGTGGAGGTCACGGGTGTGTCCGTGAGCCCGAGGAACACGACGATCACCGTCGGCGACTCCGCGGCCCTCACGGCTGCGGTGTCCCCGTCCAATGCCACGAACAAGTCCGTGACGTGGAAGAGCAGCAACCCGTCCGTCGCCACGGTTGACGCGAACGGCGTCGTGACCGGTCTCACCACCGGTACCGCCATCATTACCGCCACGACGTCGAACGGCAAGACGGATAGCGTCGCAGTCACGGTTATCCCTGTGAGCCAGAACAAGCCGGTCACCGGCGTGTCCATCAGCCCGAGCAACCCGACCGTGACCGTCGGTGGCACCACCACGCTGACCGCCAACATCACCCCGTCCGACGCCACGAACAAGACCGTGACCTGGACCAGCGGCAACCCGTCCGTCGCCACCGTGAACAACGGCGTCGTGACCGGTGTCTCCGCCGGCACCTCCACCATCTATGCCACTGCGTCGAACGGTGTGAAGGATCAGGTGACCGTGACGGTGAATGCCGCCACGGTTCCGGTGCAGTCGATCTCCGTCAACCCGTCCCAGCTGACGCTCACCGTTGGTGAGAAGCAGCAGGTGACCGCGACGGTGTATCCGGCAAACGCCACCGACCAGACGCTCAACTGGGTTTCCAGCAAGTCCACCGTCGCCTCGGTCGGCCAGGACGGTACGATCACGGCCCTCTCCGCCGGTGATGCGACCATCACGGTCTACAACATCGCCAGCGGCACGATTGCGTCCGTGTCCGTGACCGTGAATCCGGCCCAGGGCGTCAAGATGGAGCGTCTGTACAACCCGAATTCGGGCGAGCACCTCTTCTCGAAGGACCAGAACGAGATCAGGATTCTCACCAGGATCGGTTGGACGGACGAGGGCGAGGCCTGGACGGCTCCGACGACGGGCACCCCGGTGTACCGCCTGTACAATCCGAACACCGGCGAGCATCATTACACGCTCAATAATGCCGAGGTCAAGGGGCTGACGGATGCCGGCTGGACGAACGAGGGCATTGGCTGGTACTCGGCGCCTGAGTCGACCGGCATTCCGGTGTACCGCGTGTACAACCCGAACGCCGCTCAGTTCTCGCACCACTACACGACCAACCAGCAGGAGATGCTGGACCTCGTTAGCAAGGGCTGGAACTACGAGGGCATCGGCTGGTACGGCGTGAAGGAGTAGTCGATTCCGCTCCGGCCCGTATGGGCCGGGCGGTGATCGGTCGCTTCGGCTGATGCCTCTGGCGGGCGTCGTGAGCTTCCTCCGGGAAGCCCGCGGCGCCCGCTTTCGTATTCCGGTGGATCGTGCGGGGAAGGCGGCGCGCGCCATCGTGCCCGCGCCATCGTTTCCGCCCCGCCATCGTCTTCGCCATCGTGTTTCCGCCTTTTCGAACGCCTGCCTCGAACCCTTCCGCCGCACCACCCCTCGAACGCCTCTCGAAAACCGCCGGAAGGCTTGCAATCACGGGAGTTGGACTATAGGCCCACATTGGGTAAAATGGATACGCTTATGGCTTCCGGGAGTCCAACGGAGTGAATGGATTCCCTCGAACGGATCGCAGTCGCCGTCCCCGACCTCAGTGTGGAGATAGCGCCGGCTGCCGGTCCGCCTTCCCCCTGTTCGTTCTTCCGAGAAGTCCCGGCATCAGAGAAATCACGGTCTCATTCGGAAGGAACCGGAAATGGGAGATAGAAACAAGTGGCGCGTCGGCGTCAGCCGGAGGATCTGTGCGTTCCTCGCGGCCCTCGCCACGCTGTTCACCGCCGGCATCGTCGCGGCGTCCCTGCCCCAGACGCAGGCGAGCGCGGCCACCGGCACCAGCTATGACAGGACGCTGGGCAATGCGTCGTTCCAGGCGGCGCGGCAGAAATACGGCCTGGCGGAGAACATGAGGGAGGGCGCGACCCTCCATGCCTTCGAATGGTCGTTCAAGACCATCGAGGAGAACATCCCCGACATCGCGGCGGCCGGCTACACCTCCGTGCAGACGGAGCCGATCCAGAAGATCAAGGACAACCGCAAGCTCGGCACGGGCAACTGGTACCTCAACTGGTACTACGTCTACCAGCCGGTCGACATGTCCATCGGCAACTACGTGGTCGGCTCGGAGGACGATTTCAAGGAACTGTGCGAGACCGCGCATAAGTACGGCGTGCGCATCATCGTGGACGTGGTGGCGAACCACTTCACGTCCGACTTCGATGTGATCGCCGACCGCTGGCGCAACAAGAGCTACTTCCATGAAGACAAGCAGATCTCCGATTACAACAATCGCGAGGACTGCACGCAGCACAAGCTGTCCGGCCTGTGGGATCTCAACACGCAGGACCCGACCGTGACGCAGGGCATGGCTGACCTGCTCAAGCAGATGGTGGCCGACGGCGCCGACGGCTTCCGTTATGACGCGGCCAAGCATATCGAGCTGCCCGACGAGGTGTTCGGCGGCAAGACGTCGAATTACTGGAACACGATCCTTCCCAACGGCGCGCAATACCAGTACGGCGAGGTCCTCGAGGACGCGAACGTGCGCGAGGCCGATTACGCGGATCTGTTCTGGAACAGCTCCACCGGCAAGGGCGGCATCACCGATTCCAGCTTCGGTCACGAAGTGCGCAACGGCGTGCAGCACGGCTCCCTGTCCGCGAGCCACTTCACGCAGCACAACAAGGTGACTGAAGACAAGAGCGTCAACTGGGTTGAGTCCCACGATAACTTCGCCAATGGCGAGGCCAACATCCCGCAGGAGCTCGACGACGAGTGGATCATGTACGGCTGGGCCGGCATCACCGCGCAGAAGAACGGCATGACTCTCTTCTTCGACCGTCCGTACAAGGATGGCGGCACCTACGGCACCGGCGGCAAGGGCACCTACGGCAACGGCAGCGGCCCCTTCACCGAGAACTCGAAGCTGGGCGACGCCGGCGACGACATGTGGAAGGATCCGCGAATCGTAGCCGTCAACCACTTCCGCAACTCCATGATCGGCGAGAACTCGAACGTCTCCAACTGTGGCGACGACCTGTGCCTCATGGTCGAGCGCTACGCCGGCTCCTCCGCGCAGGACGGCGTCGTGGTGGCGAATGCCAACGGCAGCGACAAGAGCCTGGCCGGAACCTCCACCAAGCTCGCGAACGGCACCTACAAGGACGAGGTCACCGGCAGCACGCTGACCGTCTCCGGCGGCACCATCACGTCCGGCACGGTCAAGGCCAAGTCCGTGGCCGCCTTCTCGAACAAGACGCGCAACCCCATCGTCTCCACCGCCGAGGCCTACCCGAACAAGGGCACGATTCCCGGCACGTCGAAGAAGATCACCCTGCGCGCCTACCAGGCCACGAACACCACGTATTCCGTGTCCGACGGCCAGTCCGGCTCCTATAAGGACGGCGACGTCATCACCATCGGCGCCAACGCCTCCGGCGGCGACGTCATCACCGTGACCGTCAAGGGCACGGCGGCCGACGGCTCGAGCATCGAGCACACGTATTCGTATGTGAAATTCGGCGACCCTACATGGGACCCGAGCGACGGCACCGAAAGCCCCTGTGACAAGTACTGCGTGACGTATCTGCAGAAGAACGGCTGGAACGCCGACACCTACATCGACGCCGAGGAACCGAATTTCACCGGCAGCCGCAGCAGGGTGCAGCCGACCGGCGTCACGATTTCCGGCGACGATGTTTCGAACGGCACCGTGACGCGCGATATCTCCACGGGCAATGACACGACCCGCCTCAAGGCGACCGTCGCGCCAGAAGGCGCCAGCCAGACCGTGACGTGGTCGAGCTCCGACGAGTCCGTGGCCTCCGTCGATTCCACCGGCACCGTGACGATGCTCAAGGCCGGCACGGCCACGATCACCGCCACCACCACGAACAGCCTCAGCGCCTCCGTCACTGTGACGGTGACGGGCCAGGTGACCCCGGTCGAATCGGTGTCCGTGACGCCGACGAGCCTCGACATGCTCAAGGGCGACACGGCGCAGCTGACCGCCACCGTGGCCCCGAGCAACGCGACGGTCAAGCGCATCACGTGGTCGAGCTCCGACTCCTCCGTGGCCTCCGTTGACTCCACCGGCAAGGTGACGGCCGTCAAGCGCGGCACCGCCACCATCACCGCGACGTCGAATAACGGCAAGACCGTCACGGTGCCTGTCACCGTCACCTCCGCCGTGAACAACATCATCTACGTGACGAAGCCGAGTGGCTGGAGCACGGTGTACGCGTATGTGTACGCGAACGGCGGCAAGACGCAGAACGCGGCATGGCCCGGCGTTGCTCTGACGCAGATGACCTCCGACGATTCCTGCGCCAAGTCCGGCACCTATATGTACGAGGTGCCAGATGATCTGGCCGAGGACTCGCAGGTGATCTTCAGCGACAAGGGCTCCAACCAGTACCCGGCCTCGCGGCAGCCCGGCCTCGCCTACACCGGCGGCGCCGTGACGTGGGCGAGCGGCCAGTCGAGCTTCACCGACGCCACCTGCACGCCGCCCACGGTTGCCGTCACGTCCGTGACGCTGAACAAGTCCGCGCTGAGCCTCACCGAGGGCGATTCCGAGACGCTGACCGCCACCGTGGCTCCGAGCAATGCCACGGACAAGACGATTACGTGGTCGTCTTCGGATTCGTCCGTGGCGACGGTGAACAACGGTGTGGTGACGGCTGTGAAGGCCGGCACTGCCACGATCACCGCGACGGCGTCGAACGGCAAGTCCGCTTCGGCTACTGTGACCGTGAAGGCCAAGACGCCGGAGAGGATCGACGTGACCGGCATGACGATTTCCACGGATTCACTGGAGCTTGTGGAGGGCCAGAACGGTACTCTGACGGCTTCGGTGGCTCCGAGCAACGCGACCGACAAGACGATTACGTGGTCGTCTTCGGATTCGTCCGTGGCGACGGTGAACGGTGGCATTGTGACGGCTGTGAAGGCCGGCACCGCCACGATCACCGCGAAGTCGTCGAACGGCAAGACCGCCACCTGCACCGTGACCGTGAAGGCCAAGACGCCGGAGAGGATCGACGTGACCGGCGTGACGATCTCCACGGATTCCCTGAAGCTTGTCGAGGGCCAGAACGGTACCCTGACGGCTTCGGTGACCCCGAGCAATGCGACCGACAAGACGATTACGTGGAGCTCTTCGGATGATTCCGTGGCGACGGTGAACAACGGCATCGTGACGGCTGTTAAGGAAGGCGGCGCCATCATCAAGGCCACCGCGTCGAACGGCAAGTATGCGCAGGCCGTGGTGACTGTCAAGGCCAAGGCGCCGGAAATCGTCGACGTCAAGCAGATCATCGTGCAGCCGGGCACCAGCACCCTGACCGTCGGCGCCAGCCAGCAGCTGTCCGCCATCGTGCTTCCGAACAACGCCACGAACAAGACCGTGACGTGGAAGAGCAACAACGCATCCGTCGCCATCGTTGACCAGAACGGTCTGGCGACGGCTGTCGGCGAAGGCAGCACGCAGATCGTCGCCACGTCGGCGGACGGCAAGATCTCCAGCTACGCCACGGTTATCGTGAGCAAGTCGCAGACAACCGTCGACGTGACGTCGGTGACGCTGAACAAGTCCGCGCTGGACCTGACCGAGGGCGATTCCGAGACGCTGACCGCCACCGTGGCTCCGAGCAATGCAACGGATAAGACGGTGACCTGGCGCTCCTCCGATTCGTCGGTGGCCACGGTGAGCGCGAATGGCACGGTGACGGCTGTGAAGGCCGGCACCGCCACGATTACCGCGACGGCGGGTGGCAAGTCCGCCACCTGCACGCTGACGGTGAACCCGGCGACGGTTCCTGTGACCGGCGTGACCGTGAGCCCGGGCAGCGCCAGCGTGACCGTTGGCCAGACTACGCAGCTGGCCGCGGTTGTTGCTCCGTCGAATGCGACGAACAAGGCGGTGTCGTGGTACAGCGAGACTCCGTCCGTTGCCACGGTTGATGCGAATGGTGTGGTGACCGGTGTCAGGGAAGGCACCGCGAGGATCGTCGCTTTCACGTCGAACGGCGTGAGCGGCGCCGCCACGGTGACGGTGTCTGCCAAGACCACGCCGGTTGTTCCGGTGACCGGCGTGACCGTGAGCCCGGGCAGCGCCAGCGTGACCGTTGGCCAGACTACGCAGCTGGCCGCGACCGTGGCTCCGTCGAACGCCACGGACAAGACCGTGACGTGGTACAGCGAGACTCCGTCCGTTGCCACGGTTGATGCGAATGGTGTGGTGACCGGTGTCAGGGAAGGCACCGCGAGGATCGTCGCTTTCACGTCGAACGGCGTGAGCGGCGCCGCCACGGTGACGGTGTCTGCCAAGACCACGCCGGTTGTTCCGGTGACCGGCGTGACCGTGAGCCCGAGCCGTGCCAGCGTGACCGTTGGCCAGACTACGCAGCTGGCCGCGGTTGTTGCTCCGTCGAACGCCACGAACAAGGCAGTGACATGGACGGTTCGCGACCCGGCCATCGCCACGGTGGATACGAACGGCGTGGTGACCGCCCTCACGGTCGGCGCGACGACCGTGACCGTGACTACGGTGGACGGCAAGAAGAGCGCTTCCGCGCTTGTGCTGGTGACCGCCAAGCCGGTTGTTGAGACGACCGTCAAGATGGAGCGTCTGTACAATCCGAATTCGGGCGAGCACCTCTTCTCGAAGGATCAGAACGAGATCAGGATTCTCACCAAGATTGGTTGGACCGACGAGGGCTATGCCTGGACGGCTCCGACGACGGGCACCCCGGTGCGCCGCCTGTACAATCCGAACACCGGCGAGCATCATTACACGCTCGACGAAGCCGAGGTTGCTGGGCTGACGAAGATCGGTTGGACGGACGAGGGCATCGGCTGGTACTCGGCGCCTGCGTCGACCGGCATTCCGGTGTACCGCATGTACAACCCGAACGCCTCTCAGTTCTCGCACCACTACACGACGGATTGGAACGAGGTCGACCATCTGTATCGATCCGGCTGGAACCGCGAGGGCACCGGCTGGTACGGCGTGAAGGCGTAACCGGATTGGATTCCGGACGCTGACACTCCACGGGCGTCCATCCCACGGGCGTCGTGAGCTTCCTTCGGGAAGCCCGCGGCGCCCGTTTTTGCATGCCTGGAATCTCCCCCCGTACCGGTGTTCTTGGATCGTTCTTGGATCCGCACCCCCGTTTCGCCAAAAGAGTACGGGTAAAACGTGCACACATGAGACCAATTTGTGCACGAACGAACATGAACCCACCCCGGTGTGCATGAACGCGAACGCCGTCTGCGCGATGGCCGGAATCCGCCCGATCCCGCGCGCAAACCCCTGTCGAACACCTGACAACACCTCTTGCGCAGTGTGAAAATCGTTGAAAAATCAAGGCGGAACGCAACACACGGCATATACATGGCCGGCGCTTTTCCGCTATCATAGATAACTAGTTTCCTCGAACGCGTTACAACGACGTCTTACAACGCTTCGTCGCAATGCGTTCGGCGGTTCCGTATCGGTTGAGGGATCGCCAAGGGAAAGCAAGGCATCACACGGAAGCGATGCCATCGCCCGACCGTACTGAGAGGCGCGGAAGGGTGCAGGAAATCACACAGTTATTCATTCCGTCTGAAAGGATCGGTAATGGAAGGGACTAGCATGCGCAGCCGCGTAGCCAGGAAGGCAGTGGGCCTTCTGGTGGCGATGGCCACGCTCCTCACCGGAGGAATCATCGTCGCCTCGTCGACGACCACCACGGCGTCCGCCGCCAGTACGACCAGCTATGACCGTACGCTCGGTAACGCCACGTTCGAAGCCGCGCGCCAGAAGTACGGCTTCACCAAGGAAATGAAGGACGGCGCCATTCTCCACGCCTGGGAGTGGTCTTTCAATACGATTTCTGCGAATATGGCGGATATCGCCGCTGCCGGCTATACGTCGATCCAGACGGAGCCGATCCAGAAGTGCAAGCAGAACACCGCCAACGGCATGAAGTTCGACGAGAACTGGTACTACGTGTACCAGCCGATCGACACCCAGGTCGGCAACTTCGTGGTCGGTACCGAGGATGAGTTCAAGGCCATGTGCGCCAAGGCGCATGAGTATGGCATCCGTATCATCGTCGACGTCGTGGCCAACCACATGACCGCCGACTTCGGCGCCATCCAGGGCCGCTGGGCGAACGCCAGCCTGTACCACCCACACGAGAGTGTCGGGAATAATGAATGGGGCGACCGCTGGAAGGTCACTCACAAGTGCCTGCTCGGCCTGTGGGACATCGATTCGAACAACCCCGACAACGGCAAGGCCATGCAGAGCTTCCTGCAGGAGGTTGTGCAGGACGGCGCCGATGGCTTCCGTTTCGACGCGGCCAAGCATATCGAGCTCCCGGGCGAGTTCTCCTCTGATTCGAACGGCTCTCCGTACTGGACCTACATCCTGAACAACGGCGCGCAGTATCAGTACGGCGAGGTGCTCCATGACTCCATCTCCCGCGACAACGACTACGCGAACCTCTTCTCCAATGCTTCCTCCAACGGCGGCGGTGTGACGGCTTCTCAGTACGGCTACACGATTCGTAACGCCATCACGAGCAGCAACCTCAATGCCGGCAGCCTGGGCAGCTACAATTCCTCGGTCAATCCGGATCGCCTCGTCACGTGGGTTGAATCTCACGATAACTATGCGAACACCGACAAGCTCTCCGTGGGCATCACAGATTACCAGCTCACCATGGGCTGGGCCATCATCGGTGCCCGCGCCGAAGGCGCCCCGCTGTTCTTCGACCGTCCTTACGGCTCCGGTGGCAACAACGCACAGTACACGGAGCAGACCAAGCTTGGCGACAAGGGCTCCGACCTGTACAAGGACCCGCAGGTGGCGGCGGTCAATCACTTCCGCAACCAGATGGACGGCAATGCCGAGTATATGGCCAATTGCGGCAGCAACTCCTGCCTCATGATTGAGCGCTACAAGTCCGATGGAAACAGCCAGAACGACGGCGTCGTGATCGCCAACATGGGCGGCGACGCCAACCTTTCCGGCACCTCCGTCAAGCTGGACGACGGCACTTACACCGATGAGGTCTCCAACGGCACCATCACCGTGTCCGGCGGCAAGATCACCTCCGGCACCGCCAAGGGCGGCAAGGTGAGCGTGTTCTACAACCACAACAGCTCGCTGTGCAACATCAGCGCCTCCGTGGCCGACGGCAAGTCCTTCACCACGGACTCGCTCGACGTGACGCTGATCGCCAACGACAACTGCAAGACCACGTCCTACAGCACCAGCGAAGGCAAGTCCGGCTCCTTCTCCAACGGCGACACCATCACCGTCGGCTCCAGCATCTCCTACGGCGAGACCGTGACGCTGACGCTGACCGCCACCGACAAGGACGGCAACTCCTACAAGGCCACCTACACGTACAAGAAGAAAGACCCGAGTGCCGTCAGCGTGGCCTATGCCACGAAGCCGGCGAGCTGGGCGAGCCTCTACGCGTACGTCTACATCGACGATCCGAGCGCGGCCAGCATCACGCAGAATGCCGCATGGCCTGGCGTGGCGATGACCAAGCTCACGGCGGCTGATAGCTGCGGCGAAGCCGGCATGTACCGTTACGAGATCCCCTCGGATTACGACGGCACCGTGCGCGTCATCTTCACCGACGGCCAGACCGGAACCTCGACGAAGTACCCGGCCGACACCACCCAAGGCGATGACGCCGCCGGCCTGCAGATTGATGGCACGTACTACTGGGACGGCGGCACCAGCTGGACCGAGATGTCTTGCCAGACGGTGACGGTGAACTCCGTCTCCATCGACCAGGATGACTACACCACCGACATCTCCGCCGGCTCCACCACGAAGAAGCTCACGGCCACCGTGGATCCGTCCACGGCCAAGGTCTCCTGGAGCTCCTCCAACTCCGCCGTCGCCTCCGTTGCCTCCGATGGCACGGTGACCGCCAAGAAGGCGGGCTCCGCCACCATTACCGCCAAGGCCGGCAGCAAGTCCGATTCCATCACCGTGACCGTGACTGGCACCGCCCCGGCAGCCGCGAACGTCATCTATGTGACGAAGCCGAGTGGCTGGTCCACGGTGTACGCGTATATGTACACGGGTTCCGGCACCTCCGCGGCGTCGAACGCGAAGTGGCCTGGTGTTGCGCTGACCCAGATGACGGCCGACGATAACTGCGCCAAGTCGGGTACCTATATGTATGAGGTTCCTGACGATCTGGCGTCGGGCGCGAAGGTGATTCTCAGCGATAACGGCAGCGGTACGAACCGTTACCCGGCCGATATGGTTCCGGGCATGGATTACAACGGCGGCCCTGTGAGCTGGACGAGCGGCTCCACGAGCCTGTCGGACGTGACCTGCGCGGCCCCGATTGTCGATGTGAAGTCCGTGACGCTCGACCAGTCCGCGCTGACCCTGACCGAGGGCGATTCGGCGACGCTGACCGCCACCGTGGCTCCGTCGAACGCGACGGATAAGACGGTGACGTGGAAGAGCTCCGACGATTCCGTGGCGACGGTGAGCAACGGCAAGGTGACGGCTGTGAAGGCCGGTACCGCCACGATCACCGCGACGTCGTCGAACGGCAAGACCGCTTCGGCTACCGTGACCGTGAACCCGGCGACCGTCGACGTGACCGGTGTGACGATCTCCACGGATTCCCTGAAGCTTGTCGAGGGCCAGAACGGTACGCTGACGGCTTCGGTGACCCCGAGCAACGCGACCGACAAGACGATTACGTGGGAGAGCTCCGATCCGTCCGTGGCGACGGTGAGCGGTGGTGTGGTGACGGCTGTGAAGGCCGGTACCGCCACGATCACTGCGAAGTCGTCGAACGGCAAGACCGCCACCTGCACCGTCACCGTGACCGCGAAGACCGTGGCCGTGTCCGAGGTGACCGTGGAGCCGTCTTCCCTGACACTGACCGTTGGCGAGTACAACGCCGTGTCGGCAACCGTGAAGCCGGATAACGCGACCGACAAGACCGTGACGTGGACCTCCACCGATCCGTCCGTCGCGACCGTGGACAACACGGGTCTCGTGCACGGCGTGGCCAAGGGTTCCACCTTCCTCATTGCGAAGGCGGGAGACAAGTCCGCTACCGTGACCGTGACCGTGAAGGATGCGGAGCCGCAGCCGGTTCCCGTGACCGGTGTGACGATTTCCACGGATTCCCTGAAGCTTGTCGAGGGCCAGAACGGCACTCTGACGGCTTCGGTGACTCCGAGCAACGCGACCGATAAGACGATCACGTGGGAGAGCTCCGATCCGTCCGTGGCGACGGTGAACGGTGGCATTGTGACGGCTGTGAAGGCCGGTACCGCCACGATCACTGCGAAGTCGTCGAACGGCAAGTCCGCCACCTGCACCGTGACCGTGAACCCGGCGACGGTTCCGGTGACCGGCGTGAGCGTGACCCCGTCCATCAAGAGCCTGTACGTCGGTGACGCGACGCAGCTGACCGCGACCGTGTCTCCGTCGAACGCCACGAACAAGACCGTGACGTGGACCTCTTCCAATCCGTCCGTCGCGACGGTGGACGCGAACGGCATCGTGACGGCCCGCGCTCAGGGCACCGCCTCCATCAGTGCCAAGGCCGGCTCCTACACCGCCTACTCGACCATCAATGTGACTGCAAAGACCGTGGCCGTCGAATCCGTCTCCGTCTCTCCGGCGACGGTGGGCGTCAAGGTCGGCGCTGCCACGCGGCTGACCGCGACCGTGCTCCCGGCGAATGCCACCGATCAGTCCCTGACGTGGATTAGCGATAACCAGTCCGTTGCCACGGTTGATGCGAATGGCGTGGTGACCGGTGTCAAGGAAGGCACCGCTAAGATCACCGCCTTCACCAAGAACGGCGTGAGCGGGGAGGCCACGGTGACGGTGTCCGCCGTCTCCGTCCCGGTGACGGGCGTGTCCCTGTCTCCGTCGAACCCCTCGGTGGTCGAGGGCGCCACGACGCGGCTGACCGCCACCGTCGCTCCGGCGAACGCCACCGACCAGTCCCTGACGTGGATTAGCGATAACCAGTCCGTTGCCACGGTTGATCAGAACGGCGTGGTGACCGGTGTCAAGAAAGGTACCGCTAAGATCACCGCCTTCACGTCGAACGGCGTGAGCGGCACCGTCACGGTGACCGTCAAGGCCGCCGCGATTGCGGTGACCGGCGTGACCGTTGCTCCTGAGAACGCCAGCGTGACCGCCGGCCAGACCGTTCAGCTGACCGCCACCGTCACCCCGGCGAACGCCACGAACAAGACCGTGACCTGGACCAGCAGCGATACCTCCATCGCTACGGTGAACGCGAATGGTCTCGTGACCGGTGTCAAGGGCGGTACGGCCGCCATCACCGCCAACGCCTCCGGTTACTCGAACACGGCCATCGTGACGGTGAACCCGTCCGTGGTCCCGGTGCAGTCGCTGGCCATCACCCCGAATCCGCTGTCCCTTGCCGAAGGCGATATGCAGCAGCTGACCGCCATCGTGACCCCGTCCAACGCCACGGACAAGACCGTGACGTGGAAGAGCCTCAACGAGTCCATCGCCACGGTCGACCAGAACGGTGTGGTGACGGCTGTCAAGGAAGGCACCGCTACGATCTACGCCTACACCAACAACGGTGTGAGCGCCCAGGCCGCCGTGAAGGTCGCTGCCAAGACCACCTCCGACACCGTCAAGATGGAGCGTCTGTACAATCCGAATTCGGGTGAGCACCTGTTCTCCTCGGATCAGAACGAGATCGGGGTTCTCATCAAGATCGGTTGGACGGACGAGGGCTATGCCTGGACGGCTCCGACGACGGGCACCCCGGTGTACCGCGTGTACAACCCGAATACCGGTGACCATCACTACACTCTCGACCTCACCGAGCTCCAGCATCTGACGGATGCCGGTTGGAGGAACGAGGGCGTGAAGTGGTACTCGGCGCCTAAGTCGACCGGCATTCCGGTGTACCGCCTGTACAACCCGAACGCCTCGCAGTTCTCGCACCACTATTCCTCCAGCTGGGGCGAGATTGAAAATCTCCGCAAGATTGGCTGGAACTACGAGGACATCGGCTGGTACGGCGTGAAGGAGTAGTCGATTCCGCTCCGGCCCGTATGGGCCGGGCGGTGATTGGTCGCTTCGGCTGATGCCTCTGGCGGGCGTCGTGAGCTTCCTTCGGGAGGCCCGCGGCGCCCGTTTCGTTATGCCGGCGCTTCCGATCCACGATGCCTCCGCTGTTTGATGCCTCGGCTGTCCATGCTCCCGCTGTTCGAGAAACGCGCGACGATGCCTTAGAGGCATCACGGCGCATTTGGAAAGCAGGGCCGAGGCAATCGTGGATATGGGTAAAATTGAATCGTTCGAGGATTTTCTTGAACCCCAGGGAGGCGTTCGAGAGCCTTCCACACTCGGCACAGGGCGTGACATTGGAGAATGCCGCGCTGCCGAAACAGAGAATACGCGGCCCCGTCGCGCCGCGCCCCGACCCATCCGGGGCCCGTGCGCCAGTCAGGCCGCTCACCCCCGCATATCTATTGTTTGAAAGGGCATGGATGATAAGGGAAATCGCAAACACCCGGGGCGGCGTGCGCCGAAAGGCCATCGGCCTTCTGGCGTCCGCGGCCATGTTGTTCACCGGAGGAATCGTCGCAACCTCGACGCCCTCCATCGCCTTCGCATCCGACACGAACTCGTCGTCGAGCGCGAATGTCAGCTCCATCGAGCTCAATGCGACGGAGCTCGACCTCAATATCAAGTCCACCTTCCCGCTGTACGCCTCGCAGTCGACGGGCGTCACGTTCTCATCGTCTGACGAGAACATCGCCACGGTCGACTCCACGGGCCGCATCGGCGGCATCGGCGTCGGTACGGCGGTGATTCGCGCCACCGCTAGCGATGGCGTCTACTCCACATGCATCGTGCATGTGCGAGACCTCTCCTACGAGGGCATCACGGTCATCGGTACCGGAAAATACAGCACCACCGTTGGCCAGAGCGTCGATGTCAGGGCCTACATCGGCACGCCCGACCTCACGAATCCGTGGGTGACCTGGACGAGCGACGATGAAACCGTCGCGAAGCTCGAGAATCCCAGCGGTTGGTACGCCGTGCCGGAGTCCAACGGGGAGTATGCGGAGAACACCATCGTGGCGACCGGCGTGGGCACCACCACGCTGCATGTCAGCAACGGTAAGGAAACCGCCGATATCACCGTCACCGTCACCGGCGACGGGCAGACCGCCGTCAGCGGCGTCACGATGGCCGATGGTGATCAGACGCTGCAGACGGGCGCCGGCAAGCAGCTGAGCGCCACTGTTGCGCCGTCCGATGCGTCGAACACCGCGGTGTCGTGGAGGTCGTCCGATCCCACCACTGTGTATGTGGATGGCAACGGCTATATCACGGCCCTCAAGCCCGGCAGTGCCACGATTTACGCCTGCGCGGGCGGCAAGAACAGCTCCATCACCGTCACCGTGCCCGCTTTCAGCGGCACGCAGACGCCGGTGAGCGCGCTGACGATTTCCGGTGACGGCCACAGCGTCGACGCCGACGCCACGCTGCAGCTGACCGCCGCCGCCACGCCGAGCAATGCCACCGACAAGGCCGTCACCTGGTACAGCTCCGACAGCACCATCGCGTATGTGGATGCGAACGGCCTCGTCACCGGCATCCAGCCGGGAAGCGCCACCATCACGGCGGTGTCCGCGAGCAACGTGACGGCATCGTATGACGTCACCGTCACCGGCACGGGTCATATCGACCCGAACCCGGTGCAGAGCGTCACGCTGAGCAAGGATTCGCTGAGCGTGGTCGAAGGCGGCTCCGATGCGCTGGCCGCCACCGTCACGCCGTCCGACGCCTCGAACCAGAAGATTACGTGGACCTCGGCCGATCCCTCCATCGCCACGGTCTATGCCTCGACCGGCGCCGTGCGCGGCGTCAAGGCCGGCACCACCACGGTGACGGCCACCGCTCCCAGCGGCGCGAGCGCCACGGCTACCGTCAAGGTCACCTCGAAGGATGCCGTCGCGGCCACCTCCGTGACTTTCACGGCCGACAGCGCCGTGACGCTTGATCAGTGGGGTGGCGCGACGCTGACCCTGACCGAAGGCGGCTCCCATAAGGTCGGTGCCACGGTGTCTCCTGAGAACACCACCGACAAAACCCTGATGTGGACATCCAGCAACCCGACGGTGGCCAGCGTCTCCGCCGATGGCACCGTCACCGGCAACATGGCCGGCTACGCCTCCGTGTATGCCAAATGCGGCGGCGTGTCGGGCTACCTCTTCGTGGTCGTCAACTCCACCAGCGGCGCCGTGCCTGTGAACGGCGTGGAGTTCGAGGGCGACAGCGCCGTGCAGCTCAATGAGGGCGAGACCCACACCTACAAGACGGTTATCTATCCGCCCGATGCCTCGAACAAAACCGTGACGTGGAAGAGCTCCGACCCGTCCGTGGCCACGGTGGACGCGAATGGTACGGTGACCGCCGTCAAGGCCGGCACCGCCACCATCACCGCCACGAGCAACAACGGCGAGATCAAGAAAGGAACCGTGTACGTCCTGCACGATTCCACCAAGGATGTCGCCGTCGACTCCATCGCGCTGTCTCCCGCCACGCAGCAGATCGCCGTCGGCGCGACCGGCACGCTGAGCGCATCGTATAGCCCGTCGAACGCCACGGTGACCGACGCCGCCTGGAGCTCCGCGGCCCCGTCCGTCGCCTTCGTGGATTCCGACGGCACCGTGCGCGGCATCAAGGCCGGCAGCACCACGATCACCCTGACCGCCGGCGGCAAAACCGGCACCGCGGTGGTGACGGTCGGCGGTGGCTCGACCCCGACCGTCGACGTGACCTCCGTGACGCTGGATGCATCGTCTCTCAGCCTCACCGAAGGCGACACGCAGACGCTGACCGCCACCGTCCTGCCGACGAACGCCACGAATAAGTCGCTGACGTGGACGAGCTCCGATCCGTCCGTCGCCACCGTGTCCCGCGGCGTCGTGACCGCCGTCAAGGCCGGCGCCGCCACGATTACGGCGCGTTCCGCCAACGGCAAGACGGCCACCGCCGCGGTGACCGTGACGCCCAAGGAGCCTCAGAGGGTTCCGGTGACCATCGTGAGCCTGACGCCGAATCCGCTGGCTCTCACCGAAGGTACGAGCGGCCAGCTGAAGGCCGCGGTGCTGCCGACGAACGCCACGGACCAGACGCTGACGTGGACCAGCTCCGATCCGTCGGTCGCCACGGTGGATGCGAATGGTACGGTGACGGCTGTGAAGGCCGGCACCGCGACGGTGACCGCCACAGCGTCGAACGGCGTGAAGGGCGAGGCGACCGTGATCGTGACGGCCAAGACGCCCGAAATCGTGGACGTGGCGTCGGTGACCCTGACGCCGAATCCGCTGGCTCTCACAACCGGTAAAGCCGGTACGCTGACGGCTGTGGTTCTGCCGGTGAACGCCACCGACAAGACGCTGACGTGGGCGAGCTCCGATCCGTCCGTGGCGACGGTGGATGCGAACGGCCTGGTGACGGCTGTGAAGGCCGGCACCGCGACGGTGACCGCCACAGCGTCGAACGGCGTGAAGGGCGAGGCGACCGTCACCGTCACCGACCCGACGCCGATTACGGTTCCGGTGATCAACGTTGTGCTTACGCCGAACCCGATGACCCTGACCGAGGGTGCGAGCGGCACGCTGAGCACGCTGGTTCTGCCGGTGAACGCCACGGACCAGACGCTGACGTGGGCGAGCTCCGATCCGTCCGTGGCGACGGTGGATGCGAACGGCCTGGTGACGGCTGTGAAGGCCGGCACCGCGACGGTGACCGCCACCGCGACGAGCGGCGTGAAGGGCGAGGCCAGCATTATCGTGACCGCCAAGACGCCCGAAACCGTGGATGTGACCTCGGTGACGCTGATGCCGAGCTCGCTGTCGCTGACCGAGGGCGAGAACGGCACGCTGAGGGCCATCGTGCTGCCGACGAATGCCACCGACAAGACGCTGACGTGGGAGAGCAAGAACCCGTCCGTCGCCACGGTGGATGCGAACGGCACCGTGACCGCCATCAAGGAAGGCACGACCACCATCACGGCCACGGCCTCGAATAAGGTGGCCGGCGCCGCCATCGTGACCGTCACCGCCGCGCAGACCGACATCCCGGTCACGGCCGTCACGCTGGCGCCGCTGAGCCTTGTCGAAGGCGAGACCGGCCAGATCAAGGCCACCGTCACGCCGTCGAACGCCACCGACCAGACGCTGACGTGGGAGAGCAAGAACCCGTCCGTCGCCACGGTGGATGCGAACGGTACCGTGATCGCCATCAAGGAAGGCACGGCTATCGTGACCGCCACGGCGTCGAACGGCATCGCCGGCGCCACCGCCGTCACCGTCAAGCCCAAGCCGGCGGAAACCGTGGACGTGGACCAGGTCACCGTCAGCCCGACTACGCTGAACCTCACCGAGGGCGAGACCGGCCAGCTTCAGACCACGGTCACGCCGTCGAACGCCACGGATCCGTCGCTGACGTGGACGAGCCTCAACCCGGATGCCGCCACGGTGGACCAGAACGGTAAAGTGACGGCGGTGAAGGCCGGCGTCGCCGAGATCCGCGCGACGTCCGTCTCGAACCCGACGATCATGGGCCGGGCCGTCGTGACCGTCGCCCCTGCCTCGTCAATCGACGTGCCCGTCACGGGCATCGTCGTCACCCCGGTGTCGCAGAGCGTCGAGGTCGGCTCCTCCGTCACCATCAGCGCCACGGCGCTGCCGACGAACGCCACCGACAAGTCCATCACCTGGAGCACCGGTTCGGACACCGTCACGCTGGTCGATAACGGCGACGGCACCGTCACCGTCACCGGCGTGAAGCCCGGCCAGGCGCAGGTGACTGCGAAATCGTCGAACGGCGTCACGTCCTCGGCGTTCGTCACCGTTACGGAGAAGGTAGCCACCACCCAGACGATGTACCGTCTGTACAACCCGAACTCGAGCGAGCACCTCTTCACCGCCGACCTCAACGAGCGCGCGAAACTTGTGGGGGTCGGCTGGAACGACGAGGGCGAGGCGTGGCAGTCGCCGAAGACCGGTGTGCCGGTGTACCGCGTGTACAACCCGAACACGGGCGAGCACCATTACACCAAGGACTTCGGCGAGCTCGCGCACCTCGTGCCCCTCGGCTGGAAGGACGAGGGCGTGTGCTGGTACTCGGCGCCGGAATCCACCGGTATACCGGTGTACCGTCTGTACAACCCGAATGCCACGGCGAACAGCCACCATTACACGGTGAGCAAGCAGGAGCGCGACACCCTGCTCTCCTTCGGCTGGACCGATGAGGGCATCGGCTGGTACGCCGTCGCCGAGTGACGCCGCGCGTGCTGCGTGCGTGTGCGTGCGGTGCGGCGCTGAAGTGCTGAGGTGTTGAGGCACTGAAGTGCTGAGACACTGAGGTGCTGAGGCGTTGAGACGCTAGGCGTCCGACAACCCAACCCGTGGGAGGTTCCGGATTATCCGGCTCCCGCGGGTTTTTCTATCCTTCCCGTCCGCAGAGCGGCGAGATAGAGCCCAGGAATCGGTGTCATCACATTGTTTTCGGGGAGATTCCGTGTTCCGCCGTCCTGATCCCGGCTCCGGTCGAGGGTGCACGATTTTGCGCCCTCGGTGGCGGTTGCATCGTCCTAATGCCGTCCCGCCCGTCCTAATCCCGGTCGAGGGTGCATTGGATCGCGCCCTCGGTGGCGGTTACCTCTGCCTGGGCCTGTCTTTGGTGCTCTAACTCCGGTCGAGGGTGCACGATTTTGCACCTTCGCCTTTGGATGGGCGAGGTTGATGCCGGTTTTGGCGGGGGTAACTCCGGTCGAAGGTGCATTGGATCGCGCCCTCGGTGGCGGTTACCTCTGCCTGGGCCTGTCTTTGGTGCTCTAACTCCGGTCGAGGGTGCACGATTTTGCTCCCTCGGCGGCGGTTGCATCGTCCTAATGCCGTCCCGCCCGTCCTAATCCCGGTCGAGGGTGCATTGGATTGCACCCTCGGTGGTGGTTACCTCTGTCTGGGCCTGTCTTTGGTGCTCTAATCCCGGTCGAGGGTGCACGATTTTGCACCTTCGTCGTCGGTTGCATCGTCTGACAGCGCCGCCGATGGCACCGCAACTGACGGTTCCGCCAACCCCGACACCTCCATCACCGACCCCGCCAACCCCGGCACCTCCACAAAAGGCGACCACACCAAGCAGAACCCGTGGGATATCTTCGACCCGTACTCCGAGCAGAACGCGCCGACCGCCATCTCGCTGAACGCCACGAGCAAGCAGATCGGCGTGGGCGGCGAGACCTATCTCGACGCCTCGCTGACGCCCAAGAGCTCCCGCACCGTCATTACGTGGAGCTCCTCCGATGAATCAGTCGCCACCGTGACCCGCTCCGGCATCGTCCGCGGCGTGGCCGCCGGCACCGCCACCATCACCGCCATGAGCGCGAGCGGCGTGTCCGACAGCGCGACGGGCTTCTGTCCGCCGGCTGGCGCTACGAGGGCATCGGCTGGTACGGCATATAGCCGCTCGCCTGGGCTCGCGCCGCCTAGGCCCGGCCCCTCCCCAATAACAATGTGATGGCTTGCGTACATTTTCGCCCTGTTCGAGGCCGTTTTTCGACGATTTTTGTCCGCAAGCCATCACATTGTTGCGTGAGGGGAGGGCGGGCATAATGGGAGCATGAGGTCTCAAGAAGCGGGTGCAGCTCAGGCAACGGATGGTGCTGATAAGACGGTCGGCGGTGCGAGGATGCACGATGCCTCCGCCGCGCCATCGTCGACCCCCGGCGGTGCCGGCGTCGCCGCCACCGCCGGCACCGCCACCCCGGCCGCCGCCACCGACACCCCGACCGCGCCTGCCGCAGGCCCCGACACCCCCGACTTCAGCAGGCGCATCGTGCATCCGCGCTCGCGACTCATCCGCTTCATGTCGCACGGCGACCAGATCAAATGGACCCTCGCCGGCAAGGCCCTGCTGTGCGGCCTGTTCTCCGGCGTGCTCGTCGTGATCTACCGCGGGCTGCTCGCGTGGGGCACCGGCGTCGCCTCCGACATCTACCTCTACCTGCGCCTGCACCCGCTGTATATAGCGCCCTGGTGCCTGCTCGCCGTGGTTGTCGGGCTCGCCGTGGGGTGGATGGTGAAGAAAGTCCCCATGGCATCGGGCTCCGGCATCCCACAGATCAAGGGCGTGCTGCTCAACGGCCTGAAGCTCGCCGCGTTGCCCGTACTCGCCGTCCGATACGTCGGCGGAACGCTGTGCAGCCTCTTCGGACTCTCGCTCGGACGCGAGGGCCCGTCCATTGAAATCGGCGCGGCCGGCAGCCAGCTGCTGGGCGGGAAGCTGCGCCGCACGCGCGAAGAAGGCGCGTTCCTCGTCGCCGGCGGCGCCGCGGCCGGCCTCAGCGCCGCGTTCAACGCCCCGCTGTCCGGCATGATGTTCGCGCTGGAGGAGATCTACCGCAGCTTCTCGCCGCTGGTGCTGCTCACCGCCGCCGCGGCCGGCCTCAGCGCGGATTTCGTCTCGAAATACTGGTTCGGCCTGCGCCCCGTGCTCGATTTCTCCACCGTCCCGCAGATGTCGGTGTTCGGTATGCTGTGGATGATCCCGTTCGGGATAGTCGTGGGAATCATCGGAGCGCTGACGAACCGCTTCCTCCTGGGTGCGCAGACGCTGTACGGCAGGATGCCGGAGTGGATGCGCGCGCCGCTGTCGATGCTCATCGCCGTGCCCGTCGGCCTGTTCTTCCCCTATGTGCTGGGCGGCGGCGAGCAGATGATCCATATCTGCGAAAGCCTCACGATGCCGTTCGGCATGCTCGCGCTCATGATGCTGGCGAAGATGCTGTTCACCGCCACGAGCTTCGGCAGCGGCGTGCCTGGCGGCATCTTCATGCCGATTCTCGCCATCGGCGCGAGCTGCGGCGCGGCGTTCGGCACGGGACTCTCTCTTCTCGACCAGATTCCCGTGCGCGGCATCACCGCGTTCGCCGTGTACGGCATGGCGGCGGCGCTCGCGGCGTGCGTGAAGTCGCCGATTACCGCCATCATGCTCACGGTGGAGATGTCCGGGTCCGTCATGCATATGCTGCCCGTCGCCATCTGCACGTTCACGGCGCTGTTCGTGTCGGACGTGCTGCATACGCAGCCCATCTACTCCGTGCTCCTCGACCGCTACATGGCCTCGCATGAAGGCGGCGCGTCATCGCGCTCGGGCACCGCCATGATGGAGTTCCCCGTGGAGCCCGGCAGCCTTGCCGACGGCGCGCGCGTGGGCTCGCTCGATATGCCGCGCAGCGCTGTTCTTGTGACGATCATCCGCGGGTCGGCGGAGGTTATTCCCTACGATTCCACGCGCCTTGTTCCCGGCGATTACCTCGTGGTGGTGTTCCCGACGTCGCATACGAGCGGCGTGCACGAGGGGATGCGGCGGCTGTGCCAGGGCGGCGGTGCGGGTTTGTCGGGCGGAGGCGCTGGCGCGGCGAGTGGTGCCGCGAGTGCGGGCGGCGGTGTCGAGCCGGGCGGTGCGAACGGCGGGAAAATCGTGTGAATTCCTTGGAATTGCAACGATTTTCCTTACGATTTTGCGGCCCTCCGGGCATTGTCTATACTGTATTGGATGCCCGGCGGCGCCTCCGATGTGGAGGCGTATGCGACGGGGCGCTTACCAAGGGGATGCGATGCGTTTTTTGGGGAATATTCTGTGGATTGTCTTCGGCGGTCTGATAATCGCCTTGGGCTGGCTCGTGGTCGGAGGAGTGCTGTGCCTCACGATTGTCGGCATCCCGCTCGGACTCCAGTGCTTCAAGGCGGCGGAGCTCACGCTTGCGCCGTTCGGCCGCGAAGTGGTGTATGGCGGCGGCGTGGGGTCGGCGCTCGGCAACTTCCTGTGGGCCATCACTTTCGGATGGATGTTCGCGCTGAGCTACGTCCTCGCCGGCATATTCAACTGCGTCACGATTATCGGGATTCCCTTCGGCATGCAGGCCTTCAAGCTGGCCAAGCTCGCCTGGGCCCCCTTCGGCGCCGAGATCCTCTAAGCTCAGCACAGACTGAGTTCCTCCCCAATAACAATGTGATGGCTTGCGAGGTGGTGACGTTTTCTTGGACTTTTGACTGGAGGGCGTCATGGCTAGTTATACGCGGGAGCAGAGGCTCAGGGCGTGTGAGTTGTATGAGCGGCTGGACCGGAGCGCGACGGCCGTGGTGCGGGAGCTGGGGTATCCGGCGAGCCGGCATTCGGTGCGCGCGTGGTACCGCCGGTACGCGTCGGAGAGGTACGGGGGCGTGCCGGGCAGGGTCGCGCCCGCGAGGGTGCCGGCGCCGGCGGGCGGGTATCCCGAGGGGCTCAGGCGCGCGGCGGTGGAGCATTTCCTGACGCATGGCCGGTGCGTGCAGCGCACGTGCCGGTGCCTGGGGTATCCGTCTCCCGGGACGCTGCGCAAGTGGGTGGACCGGGCCGATCCGTCGCGGCGGGTTCCCGCGGCGGGCGGCGTGCCGGTGGCGCCGGCGGCGGGGTCCGTGAGAGGATTGGAGGGCCGGGACCCCGGCGGACTGGAGGAGCCGACCATGGATGACGTGACGGGGCGCGCCGTGCGCGCCGGCGCGGCCGACGCCGCGCGGACGGGAGGGGCCGGAGGGCCCGCCGCCAAGGCCGCGGGAAAGCCTGCCGCCAAGGCCGCGGGGAAGACCGCCGGGAAGGCGGCGGGA
>NZ_MWWR01000010.1 GCF_002259605.1 Pseudoscardovia radai
ACCGGGTGTTGAGTGCAATCGCACAAGGGGGCCTGACTGCGAGGACGGCGGTCCGAGCAGGGACGAAAGTCGGTGATAGTGATCCGGTGCCGGCGCACGGGCGCGGCATCGCTCAACGGATAAAAGGTACCCCGGGGATAACAGGCTGATCATTCCCAAGAGTCCATATCGACGGGATGGTTTGGCACCTCGATGTCGGCTCGTCGCATCCTGGGGCTGGAGCAGGTCCCAAGGGTTCGGCCGTTCGCCGATCAAAGCGGCACGCGAGCTGGGTTCAGAACGTCGTGAGACAGTTTGGTCTCTATCCTCTGCGCTCGTTGGAATCCTGGGGAGCCCTGCCCATAGTACGAGGGGACCTGGGTGGACGAACCTCTGGTATGCCGGTTGTCGCGCCAGCGGCACGGCCGGTTGGCTACGTTCGGTTGGGATAACCGCTGAAAGCATCTAAGCGGGAAGCCCCCTCCGAGATTAGGATTCCTTGACGCCCCTGGGGCGTCGTGAGACCCCTTGAAGAACACGAGGTCGATAGGCCGGTGGTGGACACCCCGCGAGGGGCGGAGCCGACCGGTACTAACGGTCGAACGCATACACACATCAACATCTTCATACTCGCACGTTGGCGGACGACCCCCACCGGGGGCTACGGACGGCAAGCAGCATACTGCGCGACACACGACGAGAACGAAGAATCACCTACGCGTCCCTGTCCGGTCCCCAAACCACGGGAACCCCCGGCCGACACCACCCCACGCGGGGCGGGACGGACGGGATAACAGAAGGATTTGCGGCGGCCATGGCCCGGGGGAAACGCCCAGTCTCCATTCCGAACCTGGAAGCTAAGGCCCGGCACGGCGATGGTACTGCACTCGGCAGGGTGTGGGAGAGTAGCACGCCGCCGCTCTATTACTCACAAAAGGGGTGAGCAAGCACAGCTTGCTCACCCCTTTTTCCATATCTGCGCCAATATCGTGTACCCATACCCGGACACGCGCATCCCAGGCACTATAGCCAGACACACAGGCCGTGAAAGCCAGGCTCCCACGGCCTTTTCGTATTCGCTAGGGAAATCGGAACCAACCACGAAAATCGTAGACCGGCGTGTTGCATGGCTACAATGGAAGAGGTTGCGGCAATGTTGCCGCACTGCCTAGACCGATCTGGGTCGATACGGATCTGGACGGATACAGAGCTAGGCGCATGACAGATAGATGGAATGAATGGATTCGCGCTGCGGCGATTCTGCTCGACAGGAATGGCTGCGGACACGAGCCACGTGTTCGAAGGAGAACAACATGGTGTACCGGATGATCCTCAACCAGACTGCGTATTTCGGCCGCGGGGCCATCAAGGAGATTCCCGGCGCGGCGAAGTCGCGCGGCTTCAAGAAGGCCTTCGTCGTCACCGATCCCACGCTTGCCGACCCGGCCGTCGGCACGGCGCAGAAGGTGCTTGACGTGCTCGACGCCGCCGGCCTGCCCTATGAGGTGTTCACGAATGTGAAGCCGAATCCGCCGGTCGAGTGCATCCAGGACGGCGTTGAGAAGTTCAAGGCCTCTGGCGCGGACTTCCTTATCGGCCTCGGCGGCGGTTCGCCGCAGGATACGTGCAAGGGCATCGGAATCGTGGTGGCGAACCCTGAATTCGCTGATGTTCTGAGCCTCGAGGGCGTTGCGGACACCAAGAACCCGTCCGTCCCGATCTTCGGTGTGCCGACCACGGCCGGCACTGCGTCGGAGACCACCATCAACTATGTCATCACCGATACGCCGCGCAAGCGCAAGTTCGTGGCCGTGGATCCGCATGACATCCCCGTCGTCGCCTTCGTCGACCCCGACCTGACCGACGGCATGCCGCGCGGCCTCAAGGTGGCGACCGGCCTCGACGCGCTGACGCACGCCATCGAGGGCTTTGTGACGCCGGGCGCGTGGAGTCTGTCGGATTGCCTGAGCCTGCAGTCCATCCGCATGACGGCGCACAACCTCGCGAAGTCCGTTGCGGGCGATGTGGCGGCCGGTGAGCAGATGGCGTATTCGAGCTACATCACGGGCATGGCGTATTCGAACGTCGGCCTCGGCCTTGTGCACGGCATGGCGCATCCGCTGGGCGGCCGCCTGGGCGCGGCGCATGGCGTGGCGAACGGCATTCTGCTGGCGCCGGTGATGGAGTACAACAAGGATTACACGGGCGAGAAGTACCGCGATATCGCGGATGCGTTCGGCGTGGCCGACGCGTATTCCGGCGATATCGAAACCGTGCGCGAGGAGGCCGTCCAGGCCGTTCATAAGCTCACGGTGGATCTGGGCAATCCGACGAAGATTTCCGAGGTGGGCGCAACCGAGGCCGACCTCAAGCCGCTTGCGCATGACGCCTTCCATGACGTGTGCACGCCCGGCAACCCGCGCCCGGCCACCGAGGAGGATATCCTGCAGATCTACACGTCGCTGATGTAATGCGGCTGTGTAAAGCAGCTGCGTAGGGCAGCCGTGTAAAGCAGCGGGCGGTCCATACTCCCTAAATAACTGAAGATAACAAAAGGGCCTCGCGGAAACGCGAGGCCCTTTTGTTGTTGCGGAGGTTGGAAGAGTTGGGGAGGTGGCGGGGTGGTTGGATGAGCCGGTTGGAAGTGATGGCCCAACGCTATCCACTGACTTTTGCGGCCAGATGGCCGCAAAAGTCTGGGGTTGCGGTGGGTGGTTTGGGTTGAGGTGCGGGGAGTGGGCTACTTTTGCGGCCTTTTGGCCGCAAAAGTAGGGTGATGCGGGGGTGAGGGGAGTGGGGTGTGGTTGGAAGGGTCGGGGGTCTGGTGTGATCGGTTGGCTGTTGGGGTCTGGGGTGGTGCCTTGGTTTGGTGAGACGACGGTGTGGTTGTGGCGGGTGGGTTGGGATGGGATGTCGGTATTGGGTTAGTTTTGCGGTGGTTTGGCCGCAAAAGTGGGGTGATGCGGTGGTTGAGAGAGGACGGGGAGCGGAGGGATTGGGGCGCCGTGTTGGTATTGGGCTACTTTTGCGGCCAGGTGGCCGCAAAAGTAGTGGGTTGCGGGGAGTGAGAAGGAGCGATGGGTGAGGGGAGCGATGGGCTACGGAGAGTGGAGGGCGGCCGGCTTTGTCTTAGGAGGCGTCGGTGTGGTCTGCGGGCGGATGGGGGAGCAGAAGCTGCAGAAGGATCGCGGCGGCGCCTCCCACGGCCACTCCGGACGCGAGGAAGTACTGAAGGAACTGCGGCGCGGCAGCCATCGCATCGGCCGGAAACACCATCGTAGCGACGCCGCACAGCACCGAAATCCCCACAATAAGCGAATCGCGGTCATCGAACGCCGACGACCGGATGATGCGCATGCCCGCGGAGATAAGCGTCACGCACACCATGGCAAACACGCCGTCCACCACCGCCACCGGCAGCGAAATCACCACCGCCATGAGTTTGGGGCAGAATCCCAGCGCCACCAGGATCGCGCCGGCACAGACGAACACGCGGCGCGAGGCGATTTTGGTCAGTGGAATAAGCCCGGCGTTCGAGGAGTATCCGGTCACCGGCGTGGAGCCGAACAGCGCGCTGATGAGGTTGCCCAGGCCGAAGCCAAGGGTGCCGCGGTTGACGCGCTGGTCGGTGAGTTCCTCGCCCGTCACATCCTGGATCACGAACCACGTGCCGGTCGATTCGATGAGCACAAACAGGTAGATTACGGCCATAAGCACGCAGGTGCCGAGGTCGAAGCGCGGAACGCCGAAATGGAACGGCATCGGCAGCGAGAACCACGATGCCTGCGCCACGGCGCTGAAATCCGCGTCGCCCATCGTCCACGCCACCGCGGTGCCCGCTGCCAGCGAGATAATCACCGAAAACAGATGCAGCACGCCCGCCCGCCGCAGCGCGTACTGCAGCACCGTGCACACGAGCATCACGCCGAACGCCACGCATCCGCTGACGGCGTTGATGGTCAGACCGTAGCCGCCGGAGTCGAAGATGCCCGAGATAGCGGTCGGCACCAGCGTGAGGCCCACGATGAGAATGATGATGCCGCCGATCATCGGCGTGATGACGCGCCGTATGAACTTCGAATACAGCTTGCTCGCGCCCAGCGCCACCATAAGGATCGCGCCGGGAATCAGGCTTCCCAGCAGCGTGGCGATGCCCATCGTGGAGCCGATCATGCGCATCGCGCCGAGCGGTACGTACGACGGCCCCTGTACGATCGGCAGCTTCATGAGTGCGCACTGCAGGAGCGTGGCCACGCCGCACGCGAAGAAGCTCATCTGCACGAAATACGTGAGATCCGCGTTGCCCAGGCCGATGGAGGCGCCCAGCACAAGCGGAAGGATATACGAATCCATCGCGAGCACATGCTGGAGGCCCAGCGCTATGGATTGCGGCCACGGCGTCTTGGCGTCGGGTCCGGCGGCGAGTTTCGGCCTTGTGGTTTCTTGCTGCGACATTTCGGTCCTCGGGTTCGTGGGTGTGTGGGTTCGTGGGGTTGTGGTGCGTGCGCGGTCGTGGTGTGCGGGTTGCGTAGGGACGGGTTGTGCCACGGCGGGTCTGCGCGCGGCGACGACGGCGATCGCTTCCCGCGCTTCTCACTGCACATTTTACGGTGGGCGGGAAAATCGTGTTACAGCCCGAGCTCCTGCTCCATGTCGGCGATGCTCGCGCGCGCATGGAACAAAGGCCGCTCGTACCAGGTGTCGCCGGCGTCCACGGCGAGGGTCAGGCCGGTGTCGGCGAGACGGTACCAGCGCAGCGCCTCGGCGAAGTCCACGTCGCAGCCGCGGCCGTCGGCGTAGGCGTCGCCCAGGCGGAGGGCGGCGCTGCCCCAGACGCGCGGTGAATCGTGGCGCGACGATTCGAACGCCTGCCGATACAGGCTGAGTGCCCGCGCGAGGTCGCGCTCGCAGCCGCGGCCGTGCTTGACGAGGTCGCCGAGCTTGTACAGCGCCTCGCCGTTGTGCCGGCGGTGCGTGGCGCGTTCGAGGCACTGGTAGGCGAGGGCGTCCCGGGATTCCTGCGTTTCGCCGCGGTGCAGGTCGAAGGCGCTGTGGCAGTAGGATCCATCGCAGCGGTCGTAGCCGTAGACGTAGCCGAGGTTCATGAAGGCGTCGAGGTTGCCGCGCCCGGCGGCGTGGCGGTACATGATCTCGGCCACGCGGAAGCAGTCGATGCGGTTCTGGTACAGGGCCTGCAGCGACGTTTCGAAGCCCTCGGTGTAGAAATCCGCGCCGATGCGCAGCGCTATGCTGCCGTCGGGGTCCTGCATGTCCTGCGTGTAGGAATCGGTGCTGCTGTTGTATTGACGATATCCCCTGCGCGGCGTCGCGCTGGGCATTGTGGCGTCGTCTGCGCCGTCGTCCGTGTCTCCGAATTCCTCGGGGAACAGGAGGGCCGCGGTGCTCGGGTAGGTGTCGAAGCGGTCGCGCGGCGCGGGTTCGTCCGGGTTCGGCGCGGCGCCGACGGGGTAGGTGAGGAAGAGGCAGGGTACGATTCCGGCGATCGGGTCATCGTATTCGATCCAGTCGCCGGTGAGTTCGAGAATCGGGATATCCGGCGGCGGAACATAGCGATACGATTCGCACGAGCCTCGGGCGTCGCGTGTACCGCTTTCGTCGCGTGCGTCGCCTTCGCCGCCCGGCTCCTCCGGGGCGTTCGATGCGTTCGAGGTCGAGTCGCTCATGCTAGTCCTCCATGCTCACCGACATCGTGACGATCGGCACGTGGCCGGACGTGCGCACGCCCGTGACCGTGCCGTAGACGTTTTTGCCGCCGTCCATCAGTCGCGCCAGGATCTCGTTGATGTCGGCGCGCACGTAGCCGAGCAACGCCCCGTCCGGCGTGTAGACGCGAATGGCCCAGTGGTCCTGGAGATTCGACGATTCGTGTTCGAAACGCAGACGCATGCCGGGCTCCAGCGTGCCCAGTGCGTTCTCGTACCCGGGAATCGACGTGATGCGGGCCACCCGCGTTTTTGTGACGAGTTCGATGACGGTTTCGAAAGGCTTGGGTGTGCTCGGCGTCGCCCGGCTGCCCAGGTCCCGGCCGGTGCCAGTGCCGGTGAGCAGCTGCAGCAGCTCGTGCGCCGATCCCCTGCCGCGCCCCGCGGAGACGAGGGCGTTGTTGTTACCGGAACCATCGCCGGAACCATCGCCGGAGCCGCCATCGGGGACAGCGCCGTGGCCATCATTGGAACCATCGTCGGGCATCGCGTCCGTATCGTCGTCACTCATCGTCGGCCTCGCCATCTCCGGCCTCGCGCTCACCGCGGAGCAGCGCGACCCATTGCGCCTCATAGCGCTCCTCCAGCCGCTTGTCATGCTCGATCCGCTCGCGCAGCGGGGTCACCTGCTCATCCACCCACAGGGCATCGTGCAGATTGCGGCCGAGAATGTAGTCCTCCGACTCCTTGAGCTGCTCCACGCGCTCGCGGGCGGATTGCAGCTGCGATTCGAGCAGTTCGCATTCGTGCAGGAGCTCATCGGTGCTGAGGTTTGCATACGATTCGTCCGCCGCGTCATCCGGCGAGCTCGATCTGCGTGTCGCGGCCTCGAGCGCGGCGAGGCCGCCCAGGTCGAAATCGCGGAAATAATGCTGCGCGAGCAGGTACGTGTCCATGGCGGAGGTGTCGCCGGGGTGAAGGTCGGGATGGAAGCGCCTCGCAAGGATGCGGAAGATCCTGTGCATTTTCGCTGTCTGCGTGGCGGTCGGGCGGTCGGCCCGCACTTGCGCCAGAAGCGTGTCATGCACGATGCCGCGCCTGGCCTCGAGGACGTCCGTCCAGTCGGCGAATTCACGGTCGAGGGCCTGCTCGCAGGCGAGCCTGTCGATGGGCAGGCCCTGGTTGATTTGCGCGCGGCCGAGCGCGAGGCGCCTTTTGGCGCGGCGCATGGCTAGGTTCGCGTCCAGCGCGCGTACCTCCCAGCAGCCGATGGTGGTGGCGTAGAGCGAGTCGACGTTCGGCAGCTTGTGGAAGCGGATGTCATCGTATGTGGTCAGCGCGGTGAGAATGTCGCGCCGGATCCGGTGGATGCGCAGGATGGTGCTTCGCCGCTCGGCGTAATCGGACGTGGGATAGGTGCCCGGGTTTTCGCCATCCGGGTCGGTGTTACCGGTGTTGTTGGTGTTGTCAGTGTTGCCGTTGGTGCTCATATGCCCCTCCTTCCGCCGATGCCGCTCCCGATTGCCGTGCGGTGGCCGTGCCCTCCCTTGGGTCTCCGGCGGCATGCTTTGTGCGATCTGGTGTTGTGACTCCAGTATACGAAAACCCGCGCATATGCGTCTCCGCTGGATGCGGGCGCGTATGCGCGGGTTCGGTTATGCGTTGGCGCGGTGGTGCGGTTGCTTCACGATATGCCCTCGTGGCACGACCGCATTACGATGACGCCGCCTCGGACCGATGGCGTTACTTCGCCGAGCCGTCGGTGGCCGTCGACGAAGCGTCTTTCACGCCGTACCACGCGATGCCTTCGTCGTGCCAGCCCTGGGAGACCAGCTGGTCGCGCTCGGCGGCATCCGTGGTGTAATGGTGGCCGTTCGACGCGGCGTTCGGGTTGTACAGACGGTACACCGGCACGCCGGAGTTGGCGGGGGCGGAGCGCCAGCCGACGCCTTCGAAGCTCCAGCCGATGCCCATCAGCGTGTTCACCTCGTTGGCGTCCATGGTGTAGTGGTGCTCGCTGCCCGAGGGGTTGTAGAGGCGGTAGACCACGTCGCCCGCGGCGGGAGCCGTCCATGCGGTGGACTCGTTGCGCCAGCCCTGAGCCACAAGCTGGCCGAGCTCCTCTGCGTTGCCGGTGAAGAAATGCTCGCCCGTGTTCGGGTTATACAGGCGCTGCATCGTTATCGGCGATTCGTCGGAGGTCTGCTTCTTCTCGGTCACCGTCACCGTGGCGGTGACGGGAATCGTGGCATCGTTCAGCGTGTGGGCGCCGGTCACGACGCCGGACACCGTGAAGGTGCCGACGGTGGCATACGATGCGGGGTTGAGCGGTTTCGCGTTGTTCCAGTACACATGCTGGCTCGTCACGTCGCCGTTGCTCCAGCGCACGTCCACGTTCTGGGGGAGCGCGGGGATGACGCCCGCCTCGGTGGTGACGCGCACATTCGTGGCGGACGAGGCCGTGGCCTGGTTGATGTGGACCGTGGCCGTGGGGTGCACGGTGACGCCCTGCGACGTCAGCGTGCCCGTGACGGTCTGGGTGGTTTCGGAGTCGCGGGAGCCGCGCCACATGGAGGGGTCGGTGTTCCACACAACCGAGGCCTCGCTGACATTGCCGTTATCCCACGTGGCGCGCAGCACGCTCGGGAGGGTGGGGGCGGAGCCTGCATCGATGCGCACGTCGGGGATAGGCGTGGACTTGATGGTGGCGTTCTGTACGATAACCGTTGCCGTCACCGTGACGGAGGAGCCATCGGAATAGGTGACGTCATTCACGGTTCCCGACACGGTGAAAGTGCCCGGGGAGCTGAATTTTGAAGCATCGGAATTGTTCCAGCTTATCGTTTCGGATCCCATTTTGCCGTTTACCGTGACGAATGTCGCCTTGCTGGGCAACTTGACGTATGAATCGCCGACGGAGGCATGGACGGTCGAGCTCAATGGATTCCCGTAGTAGTCCTCGAATCCCGTGACGCGGGAGATGGGCGGCGTCTTGATGGACACGTCTTGGGACACGGAATACTGCCGTCCGTTGACCGTGACATGACCGGTGCAGGTGACACGTCTGTGATTGTCGGCCCAGTCGAAATAATCCGCCGTATGGGAATTCCATGTGATGGGCATCTTCGTCGTGGTGTCGTCGGACCAGCTGACGGTAGCCGTGGTTGGCAGGGTAGGAACCTGACCGGAATCCGTGGTGATGGAAAACTGACCGCCCTGACCGCTCTGACCGCTGTCAACACGCACAGACGTGACGGTAGCCGGGTCTGCGGGCTCGACGGTGACCGTGCGCGATGCGGTGTGTCCGCCGGCCTCGACGGTGATGGTTGCCGTGCCCTCCTTTTTCGGAACGAGGGAAACTCGGGCTGGGTCCCCCCAGTATTCAAAGGACACCACATCTGTGTCCGATGACGACCAGGAGTAGCTGAGGTCGGAGGCCTGGTACGAGGAATCCGTCATCGTCGCCGTGGCGGTGACAGTGGCGGATTTCCCGACGGCAAGGGTTCCGGGATCATCGAAGGACAGCGCCGAAACGGGATAGGAATCGAGAACCCTGACCTGCGCCGTGATGGTGGAGATGGCTGTGCCCTGTGTGTCAACAACCGGCTTGTCCAAGGTTCCCGTCGCGTGGTATGTGCCGGGAACGGATGTCTTCACGGATGATGTGTCCCATGTCACGAAAGCCCAGGTATAGTCATTGGCGGCATAGGGAAGATTAACCTTGACTGGGTTGGGAAGACTGACGTAGCCGCCCTTGACAATCCAAACGGAGACCGGTTCGATCGAAAGCGCCGCCATCTTGGCCACGGTGACCGTGGCCGTCACCTTCATGCCGTTCAACACCTCGTCGCTGGTGACTGTGACGGTTTTCTCATTGTAGTAATCATCGTTGGCGTATGTATACCAATGCAGTGTGGAATAGTCGTTTTCCCACGTCACCGGCTCCTGGCTTGTGCTGCCGTCGCTCCAATGAACGGTGGCGGTGGAGGGGAAAGCGGGCACGGTGTAGGGCTGCGTGGTCAGGGAAATCGGATCGACGGACTGGGGAGTCCTGTCGATCAGCTGCGCGGCGCCGGCCTGCTGGGTTCCCAGCGGGGCTAGGGCGCCTGGGGCGGGGGCGCTGACGAAGCAGGGCGTCAGCGCCAGTGCCACGGCCGTTGCAATGCCTGCGCAGCGGCGGATGAATGTGGATGTCATGATGCTGGTCCTTGAATGATGTGAGGAATGATGCGAATTGGTTCCGTGCGGATACGCGGTGGCCTGGGCGGCCTTGCGGCGCGGCAGGCGATGTTGTGGCAGACGGTGTTGCGACATGTGATGCATCGTCACTCCTTCACGCCGTACCACGCGGTGCCCTCGTCGCGCCAGCCGTTGGCGACCAGCTGGTCGCGTTCCGCGGCGCTCGCGGTGTAGTGGTGGTTGTTCGCCGGGGCGTTCGGGTTATACACGCGGTATACCGCGGAGCCCGAGTCGGACGGGGCGGAATACCAGCCGATTCCCTCGAACCTCCACCCCAGATGCATCAGCGTGTTCGCCTCTCCGGAGTCCGTGGTGTAGTGATGCTCGCCCCTGTTGGGGTTATACAGGCGGTACACGGGGTCTCCGGAGATGGGGGCGGTCCAGGCCGTTCCTTCGTAGCGCCACCCGGCCTTCACAAGGTTGGCGCGTTCTTCGGAGGACGCCGTGAAGAAATGCTCGCTCGAGTTCGGGTTATACACGCGCAGCATGGCGAGCGGCGCATCCGGGGTCGACGGGGCTCCCACCACCGTGACCGCCGCCCAGCCGTAGAGCCAGCCGTTGCTGCGGTAGACCGCGAGCTTGTAGGAGCCGGCCGTGGTGCTGCTGGGAATGGTGCCGGCAATGAAGTAACCGGTGGAATCCTGCAGCGTGCCGCGTGCAGCGCCCAGCGGGGTTCCGGCGGCATCCGAGCCGGCATCGTAGAGATACGGCGTGTAGGTGCATTCGGCGCCGGTCACCGTGCAGTCGGTGGGCATGGAGTTGAGGTAGAGGCGGAAGTCGTCTCCGGGGTGCAGCTGCGTGGCGTCCGATACGGTGCCGTTGGCCGACACGGTTTTCAGCGTCACGCTGGTACCGCGCATCTCGGCGTTGGTTTTGTTCGCCGAGGTGAGGCCGGAGGCGGACGATACGATGGCGCCGTCGCCGCCGGTCTGGCGGAAGGAGACCAGACGGCATTCGCCGTCGGCGATGCTGGTGCGGAAGATATCCTGGGCGCTGCCGTCCGCCGAATCCTTCCACTGCACTTCGTTGGCGAATCCGTTGGAATCCACCTTGGTCATGAAGGCCGAGGGATCGGTGAGGAATTCGTCGGCCACCGACGTGGCGCAGGAAACGCTGCCGTAAGCGCAGTGCGCGTTGTAGCCGACGGCGAGCATCACCGCGTGGAAGGCGCGGGCGTCGACAAAACCGTTCTCATAAGGGGTCGCCGGATCGTAAGTGGAGGAAATGAAAAGGATATTCGGTATGGTGGAGACCTCGAAGGCCTTGGCCAGGGTGCCGGTGCCCGTGAGGTATTCGCCGAGGCCGAGACCCGTCGCCAGGCCGCGCTGATTGCCGTTTTCATCGGTGCCGGGGTCACGATAGGGGGCGACGCGGTAATACTCCTCCATGGCCTTGGTACGCTCGGCATCCGAATGTGCATCTTCTACCGGTGCGTTGACGTCATCGGTGTTGTTGTCGATGCTGGAAATGACATGGAAGGCGGCGTCAGAGAAATCGTATTCACCGAAGTGTGCTCGGCCCTCGTATTGGTCGGCGAGTGCCAGCATGCCCGAAGGGTCTTTATCGTCGGCAAATGACTGGAGGGCCGAATTCAGCGTCGGCCAATAATACGTTGCGTAGAGGGCCTCCGTTGTTCCCTGGACGAAATCGGCGAAGGACAGCACTCGCGGATCGATGGTACCCGCCTTCTTCAGGTACGCACCGCCGAAGTTGAGGCGGGCGAGCCGCTGATACTCGGCGTACGCCGCATCGATCTGGGCGTCGGTGGGGGTTCCGCTCACCTTGTTTCCCAGGGCGCAGGTCTCGACGCTGGAATCGCTGAGACACCAACTGAGGAACTGGCGGAAGGTGTCGCCGAAGGAGGACGCCTGGGCAACCGAAGAAGCCGTTGTGGAACCATTGCCGAACTGCTGATAGCGGGCATCGGCGGCGAGAGCGTCGTTTGTCGAAAGATAGTTCACGTCGCCGTCAAGCACCATGGCCTGCACATTGCCCGGGAACTGCATGGCGTAATGTGTGCCAAGAACCGTGCCGTAGCTGAAACCGCGGTACGTGAGCTTCTCCTCCCCAAGTGCCGAGCGAAGCACATCCATGTCTTTGGCCACGGTGTCGGTGCCGACAGTGGGCAGGAATTCCTGCGATGTAATGCCCGAATAGCCGCGCGTGGTATTCGCATAGCATTCGGAAGCGTTGTATTTGTCGATCTGGTCGAGCTGGGCGTTGGTCAGCGCATCGCTGCCCTCGCGCTGCCAGTCCCTGGCCTGGTTCGACTGGCAGCGGATCTGCGGCAGGGAGGCGCCGACGCCGCGCGGATCGAAGCCAATAACGTCATAATGGCGTGTCAACTCGCTGCGGGTGGACCAGTAGGCATATTCGGCACCGCTTCCGCCGGGGCCACCAGGATTGATGAATATGGTGCCGTATTTCTGATAGCCGGGGCTATGGGGAACTTTCAGCACCGCGATTTTGATGGACTGCCCGGAGGGATTCGAATAATCAAGGGGTACCGAGGCATAGGTGCAGACGGAATTGTCGCGGCGCTCGACCATCTCGGACGGCTCGTCGGGGCCGGACGCGTAGCCGCCGCCGCCGGGGGTAACGGGAATGCCCGCCGTCCAACAGTTCGTCCACGTCAGGCTTTGGGAATAATAGGCCTCGAGCCCCTGGGGAACCGCGCCCTGCGATGCTCCGCCGGCGGTGGGGCCGGTCAGCTTCAGCACCGTGTTGCCGGAGGAATCCGTGGTCTTGTATTGGTCGGCGAGCCTGGGAAGATTGTAGAAGACGTCGTCTTCCTTGATCGAGGCGAAGTCCAGCGGATTGGGAACATCGTCCTTCGTGGCGGCCTCGCCGCCCGAGGAGCCGAGGCTGCTGCTGAAACCGCCGGAGGCTTTCTGCTCGTCCACCTGCGCACTGACATCCTCCAGATGTTGCACGGTGTTGTCAAGAACGGGGTCGCTTGTGGTTCCGATTCCGGCGGTGTCATCGGCAGAGCCATCGGTAGTGCCGTCGCTTACCGTTGCGGCGAGCACGGCGGCATCAGAGGCGCTGATGGTCTGCATCGCCTCGACGTCGCGCGCCGAATCCACGGTCTGCGCCTGCGCCAGGGATGGCGCGAAAAGTCCTATGGCGGTCAGAACCGCCACGGATGCCTTGGTCCATCTTCTCATGTGTTTTTTCTCCTTCATTCACTATTGCGGCGCATCCTGCCCCCGGTCCGCTCCCGCGTCCCTATGATGCGGCCGCCACGGCCCATCCGCGCCGCCCGTGGCATTGTTGTCTGTGACATTGCTGCCCGTGAGACATTGCGGATGTCTGGATGCACCGTCTTTGTGCACTTCCAAGCCTACTCCCGGGAATATCACAGAGAGTCATCATGTGCGGGAATTTCGGGGACTTGGGAAAAATGCGAAAACACCAAAACAGTTCAGAAAACAAACAAAAACGCGCGTGAATCGTTATATAAGTACACGATTCACGCGCGTTAAACGCACAACGCATGGTAAAAGCTGTGTCTAGTTGTTCGTTCTGTTTGCTTCGATCAGCCAGTCGATGACCTCGCGCTCGCTGACGGGCCTGAAGCCCCAGGCATCCTCGCCCACGTTCACGCACAGCGGGTCCGTGCCGTCCGGCGTTTCCTGGTGCGTGTGGCCGTAGATCAGCCAGTCGTCGGTTTCCGGCGCCACGTCGAGGAACTTGTCGCGGTCGTCGGGCCACGTGCCCCGGCCATCGAGCATCGCCGTCGCGCGCGGAAAATGAGACATGCCCGCCATCTGCGGCGCTGTCCGCACCGACCCGTCCTGTGCCAGCGTCACATGGCCGTCGGTCAGCACGGGCAGGTCCAGCTCGATCTCGCGGTAATCGTCGATTGTTTCGAACACGTCTTCGTACAGCTTGTCGTTGGAGCGCAGGCGGAAGTTGCGGTCATGGTTGCCGATGATCATGTGCAGGTGCTTGCAATTGAGGCGGCGCAGGCATTCCAGCGTGTGCGCCACCGTGCAGCGGAACGAGACGTCGCCCAGCAGCCACAGTTCGTCGTCCGCGCCCACGCGCTCGTTGATGCCCGCGATAATCGCCTCGTCATGCGATGCCACGTCCGCCGCCTTCGTGAACGGTATGGATTCCTGCGTGAGCGTCTCGCGGATCCAGGCGTGGGCGGCGTCGCGCCCCTGGGTGTGCCAGACCTCCATGTACTCCGCGCGGATGCGGCCGTTCTTGATATGTCCGCGCAGCACGCTGACCAGCGGGTGGCCGAAATGCGTGTCGGAGGTGAAGTAACGCATGGGGTATGTCCTTTTGGGTTGGGTGCGGGGTGCGGGTTGGTTGTGGGGTGTGCGCGGAATCCCCATATCCCGTACACAAAACGATAAGCGTGCCTTTGACGGCAGATTTTAAGCCTCCACTCTACTCTCGGTGGTCGGCTTGAGAAAACAAGGCCGAAGCGATGCGGTCTGGCGTTTGCGGGTTAGTCCCAATCCTCGTCGTCGGCATCGTCTGCCGCGGAGAAGTCGCTTCCCGGCATGTACTTTTTCATCTCTTCTTTGGCTTTGTCTTTGGGAAGGATGAATGCGGCGGCTGCTGCGCTGAACAGATCTTCCGGGGACATCTGCAATGCGGTGGCGAGACGGTAAAGGGTTGGGAGCGACGGCATATTCTGGCCGTTTTCGATATTGGCGAGGGATTTCTCGCTGATCCAGGCGCGGCTGCCGTCTTCGAAGGTGGTCGTGTCGAGGATGAATCCGGCTCGCGAATGGTGCCCGTGCTCGGCGAGGCCCACGTCGTTGAGGGTCTCGCGGCGATACTTGATGAAGCTTCCCAGCAGATGCATCGCCTGAACCTCTTCGGGGCTCGTGTTTCCCTTGCTCCGGACTGTCATAGTGGCCATCGTATGGAGGAAACCCCGAAAAGTCACAAAAGGAACCATGGTTCCAAAAATAACCCATGGATCAAAAACGCACCTTTGGTTCCATTGGAACTTCTGCCGAAGAGGGATAAATTAAAAATCACTTCCGCAAACGGTGAGAGGTCAAGCAAACCGCCGCGAAAGTGATTTTGAGATTGATTCTGTTGATCTGAAAGGAGATCGCAATGACCAATACTAGCAACTCGTCGGATTCCCTCCAGGAGAATGGCTACGTCTACGACTTCCCGATTTACGCCGTGCGTACGGTGAAGTCCCCCTCCGACCAGACGGTCACGACCCATACCGCGTACGTGAATATGAAGGATCTGCCGGACACCTTCCCCACGGATGTGAATCCGCGTACGGTGAATATGCATACGGCCACCGCCAAGAAGCTGCTTGAGGCGGTGTCGGGTCCGGATCCGTACTTCGACATTCACAACCGCGGCATCGTGCTCATCGCGAAGGAGGCGCATTACTCGTCCGCGAGCATGCTCCATCTCGATCTGGGCAATGACACTTCGCGTTATGGTGTGCTCGACGGTGGCCATACCTATGAGGCCATCAAGGAGCGTCGCGGCGATCTCGGCGACCGCGACAAGTTCGTCAAGCTCGAGATCATCGTCGGCGACGACCTCGACGTGGCTGCGCTGTCTGACGCGAGGAACACGTCCGTCTCCGTGAGCGATATCGCCCTGTACAACCTCGAGAATCGTTTCAATTTCCTGAAGGACGTGCTGAAGGAACTGCCGTACGGCGATGACATCGCGTACAGGGACAACGAGGACAAGCGCATCCCCATCGCGGATATCCTGCGTCTGATGTATGTGTTCAACATCGACAAGTTCCCCGATGATTCCACGGTGCCGACGGCTTCCTATTCTGGCAAGGCCCAGGTGTTCAAGGACTACCGCGAGCAGTGGGAGAAGAACCACGACAAGAACGATTCCGATGATTCCGACGCGGGCCAGCAGAAGAACATCTACTACCGTCTGCGCGGGATGATTCCTGAGCTCGTGAACCTCTACGAGAAGATCGAGCTCGAGCTCCCCACGAAGTACAAGGAGTACCTTGGCAACTCCGGGAGCGGTGCTGCCTTCGGCAAGCTTCGCGGCGTGACGAGCTCGAACGCGAAGGATGCCAAGGGCAAGCGCAGCAATTCCGACCGCTTCGCCACGGAGTTCACCGTGACGCCGATGGACTACGAGATCGCGAGCGGCTACATCATGCCGATCTTCGGCGCGTTCCGTGCGCTTCTCGAGTCCAATGAGAACGGCGTTCTCTCCTGGACCGAGGATCCCGAGGACGTGTGGGATTCCATCGGGACGAAGCTCGTCGAGAACACCTTCGAGGCGGATCACAACCCGCAGATGGTCGGCAAGAACAAGAGCGTGTGGCAGTCCAACTACCGCATCGTCTACACCGAGCACCTGAACCGTCTCGTGAAGAAGCTGACCCGCTAGACGGCTTGACTCGCGCTGGTGTCGGCATCGGCAGCTCGGGGGAGGAGCACTGAGCCGGCACCTATACGGCGATGGGGATGAGCCGCTGACGCGAACCGTGGGAGAGCGGTGATGCGGCGGAAGGCCCGGGCGTGAAGGGGTACCCGGGCCTTTTTCCGTTGGCGGCGATGTGGCGAACGCACCCTGGGCCGCCACTCGCGAAAAGTGATTATCGTCGCGTCCCTTATTATCACTTAGGCTCAAAGTGATAATAAGCAACGATGTTATTATCATTTAAAGGCTAAGTGATAATAACGAGAGCGGATTCATCGCGAAACCGCTCGAAGCCCATCGTGGAAACCGAACGGACGGCGAAACCGAACGAATGCCCACGATGGCGGCATCGTGAATAAGCCGGAACCGCGAACGAGAAGGAATATATATGTACAGCGCAGACGCGGCCGCCTCCGCCGCGGCACGGAAACCGGAGCCGTGCGCCGTGCCGGCGGCGGAACTCGAGGAGCATTACTGGACGCCGTCGGACGACGGCTACTACTCGCGCACCGCACGTCGTAAGGCATCGGGGAACTATTGCTCCACGCTGCCCGCCAGCATCGCGCGCATCTCCCTCACAATCCCCGCCGATCTCGCCGCAGACCTTGACGAGGCGACACAGCAGCTCGTCGCCTTCGACGCCCGCGCCGCCGAACGCTTCACCGCGGGCGGACGCACGCTGGGGCCGCTGTCCGCCGTACTCCTGCGCACCGAATCCACGTCATCGTCGCGCATCGAAAACCTCACCGTCGGCGCGCGACGCCTGGCACGCGAATCCCTCGACGGATCGCAGGGCGGTAACGCCGCGCTTGTTGTCGGCAACGTGCGCGCCATGGAAGCCGCACTCGAATTCGCCGAAAACCTCAGCGAGGAGAACATCCTCGCCATGCATGCCGCGCTGCTGGGCGACTCCGAGCAATGGAAGGGGCGCGCCGGCCGGTACCGCGATCAGCTCGTGTGGGTGGGCGTCAGCTCCGCCGGCCCGCGCGGCGCCTCGCATGTGGCCCCGCAACCCGAGCAGGTGCCCGGATGCATGGCCGACCTCATCGAGTTCATCAACCGTGACGACTTGCCCATTCTCGCGCAATGCGCCATCGCCCACGCGCAATTCGAGACCATCCATCCGTTCATCGACGGCAACGGCCGCGTGGGGCGGGCGCTGATTCACGCCATGCTGCGCGGCAAGGGCCTGACGCCGACCATGACGCCGCCCGTCTCCGCCGGAATCCTGCACGACACCGCGCGTTATTTCGACGCGCTCACCGCCTTCCGCGAGGGCGACGCGCGCCCCATTCTGGAATGCTTCTCGTCGGCGGCACGGTACGCCGCGCGCACCGGCATGGAACTCATAGACACGCTGAGCGGCATCCTCGACGATGACGCCGCCCGCCTCCACGCCCTGCCGCTGCGTCGCAACGCCCTGGGGTGGGCGCTGCTGCCGCATGTGGTGGAGCAGCCGGTGGTCAATGCGCCGTATGCGGCGCGGGTCCTCGGCGCGACGCCGGCGTCGGCGACGCGCGCCATCGCTCAGCTCGAACGCGCGGGCGTGCTGGTGAAGATATCCGGCGGTCGGCGCGGGCGCGTATGGGAGGAGCGGCGCGTCCTCGAGGCGCTTGATGATTATGCGGAGATGATCCGGCGGGGGTGAGCGGCTGGGGTTGGCCGGGTGTTGGGTGTGGGACGTTGATGGTGAGGATGTTTCGCCGTGAGGGTTCTTTTTGACGATTTTCCCCGGGCTGGCTGGGAAAATCGTGGTTCGTGGTGAGGATTCTTCGCCATGAGATCCGTTATTCCTCGCCAGACCCGCACCTATGGCACGGAACGGCGCTAATCTGGGTGGAGAGCAGCGCGGCCCAGCGAGGGACTTGGACGAAGGAGAGGTTCGTATGAGCGAACACATGGATGCGCCGGACTATTCGGCCGGGGATTCCGTCGCGGATCCGCAGACCGCAGGCCCGCAGACCACGGATCCGCAGGCCGCGGGTCCGCAGGCGCCGGATCCGCAAGGGCAGGCGCCCAGTGCCGCGCCCAATGCCGCGGACGAGGAACTGACGAGGCGCGGCATGGAGTTCCTGCAGTATCTGTCGTCCGTGGCGCGGAACCTGCAGGGGAAAATCGTGCGGGACGTCCACTCGCCGGACGCCCAGGGGCTGCTGTCCATCGATGCATCGTGGAACAACCCCTACGTCCGCATCGGCTCCACCGACGCGGATGACGCATGGCTTGTGGTGCAGAAGGTCGCCAGGCCGGTGCCGCCCGCCCTTCCCGACGAACTCGCGAGCCTGGTGGACGAGGGCTCCCTTACGGCGGACAGCTCCGCGCCCCGCCTTTCCGACATCGCCGTGGCGCAGCTGCTCGGTGACTCCCTCGAGCAGGCGGAGCAGCAGCTCGAGCTGTGGACGGAATCGACATGGAAGCCGTGGCGACGGCAGTCGCGTCCCGCAATCCAGGCGTACAAGCTCTACACCGACCTCTATGCCATGCGCCTGGCGATGGAGGGGAACGAGGAGACGAAGGAAATCGTGTGGGGGAACGCCTTCTTCCACTACGATGCGCCGGACGGCGAACACGTCGACTACCCCCTCGTCACCACGACCATGAGCATCGACATGTCCAGGAAGGACGGGTCGATCCGCGTCGAGGCCGACGGGAGCCCCGAGCTGTCGTTCGCGCCCCTCGAGAACCTTGGGATTCCGGGGATGAACGACCTCGTGGGTCTGCAGCGCGCCTACGCCTCCGCGCAGAACCCCGCGCAGAACCCCGCGCAGGAGGACGACGACGCCACCGCCATCCCCGTCTGGGACGACGGCCTGCGCCAAAAGTTCGAGGAGCGCATCGTGGCGCCTCTCGGTCTCGACGCGAAGGCGCAGAAGCGTTTCGACTCCCGTGGCACCACCGCGCACCCGGTGGTGAGCGACGAGACGATGCTGTTCATCCGGCCGATCCCCCGGCTCGAGGAGCAGTTCTATGACAATCTGAGCGACCTCATCGGCGAGGGCGGCATCTTCCCCGCCGCGCTGGATTCCATCGTGGTGAACCAGGACACGGTGGCGTCGTCGTCCCAGTACGGGCGCTATCGTGACGCGATCTCGGCCCAGACCATCGGCGACGGCAAGCTGCGCGTGCTCATGCCCCTGCCGTCGAACGACGAGCAGCAGCGCATTGCCGAGCAGCTCGAGAAAAGCATCGGCGTGGCGGTGCAGGGGCCTCCCGGAACCGGCAAGACCCACACCATCGCCAACCTCGTCTCCCACCTGCTTGCGCAAGGCAAGCGCGTGCTCGTCACGGCGGAGAAGGAGCAGGCGCTCACCGTGCTTCAGGAGAAGATTCCCGAAAGCATTCGCGACCTGACGATTTCCGTGGGCACGTCGGTGGAATCGATGGCGAAGCTGAGCGAATCGGTGCAGCATATGCAGGACACGATTTCCGACATCGACGTGGAGGACGAGAAACAGCGCATCACGGCGCTCGAGCAGCAGCTCGATTCGCTCGAATCGGATATGCGGCTTACCGAAGCCCGGCTCGACCAGGCGCTGATGTCGGAGACGCGGGAATTCACGATTCCCGATGCAACGGGCGACAAGTCGCGGCCCGCGGGGCAAGTGGCCAAATGGATCAGGGCGAACGCCGGCATCGACGTCATCGCCGACGCAGTCCAGCCCGACGTGCGCTTCCCGCTGACCGCGGAGGACTACGCGCACTTCGTTGCGCTTTGCCAATCCATCACGCCGCAGGAGGCTGCGGAGAGCCTGTTCGACACAGCCGTGGCGCAGCAGCTTCCCGACGCCGCCAGCATCGATTCGGCGTTCCGCGAGCTCGATGCCATCGGCGCGAAAATCGGGGCCCTGCAAAGCAGCGGCCTGCGCGTGGACGCGCTCGAAACCCTTCCCGAAGGCGGCCTCGAAAGCCTGGTCCAGACCATGGAGGACGGGGCGGCGCGCGTCGGGGCCATCGAAACGAGGCCCGATGACGCCGCGCTGTACAACGCGCTGTTCGCATCCGGGCGCTACACGGCCGACAACGTGGCCTGGCTGCGCGCGCAGAACCGCGAGCTGTGGAACAAGGCCGCGGTGGCGCGCCAGCACGAGGACCGTCTCCTCGGGCACGCCGTGTCCGTTCCCGCGGGGCCGAAGGAAAGCCAGCTGCAGCTGCTCTCCGAATGGAGCACCAGGATGAAGCCGGGCGGCAAGCTCGGCATGTTCGCGCCCAAGGAGCTCAAGGACTTCGCCGGCGCCGTGCGGGTGGACGGCTTCGCCGTCGCGAATGCGGAGCAGCTCGGGCTCGTGCGCGACCAGATCATCGTCAACGACGAATGGACGTTCATCGTGCGCATGGAGCAGCAGGTGTACGGACGCTTCGGATTCGATGCCGGCGTCAGCGCCGGTCGGCCGGATTTCGCCACGATTGCGAACTTCGCGCAGCGCATCGAGGACATGTGCGGCTGGGGGCTCGAAGGCATGCCCGCCCTTGGCGAGACGCTGCGCACGTATGTGGCCGGCGCCGGCGCCGAGCCCATGCCCGACAGCGCCACGCTGCGGCACATCGCCGACCTTCTCAAGGATTTCGGCATCAGCCAGCGCGCCGGACAGCTGGAGGCGTGGCTCACGAGCATCATGGGCGTGCTCGACGCCGCGGCCGCTGCACAGCCCGCGGTGACGCTGTGGAACGATTTCCGCTCGGCGCTCGCGACGCGGGACGCCGCCGCATGGGCCGCCGCCTGCCAGCGCATGGGCGAGCTCGCCCGCGTGCGGGAGGATTGCACGCGACGCGAGGCGCTGGGCGAGCGGATCGCGTCCGCCGGCGCCCCCATGTGGCGCGATGCCATGGAACGCGGGGAGGCCACGGCCCTTCTTGCGCCGGCCGATGCGCCCGTCGCCTGGCGGGTCGCACAGGCTCACACGTGGCTCGGCTCGCTGTACCAGGGGCCGAGCGTGGAATCGTTGATGGAAGACATGAGCCGCAAGGAGGCCGAGCGCAAGGACGTGACGCTCCGGCTCATCCATTCGCTGGCCTATACGCATCTCAAGGAGAACCGCCCCGATTCCGCGCGTCGCCATCTTGCGGACTGGCTCGAGGCGATCAAGAAAATCGGAAAGGGCACGGGCAAGAAGGCCCCGCGGTATATCGCGACGGCGCGCGCCATGCTGCCGCAGGCGATGGGTGCGGTGCCGGTGTGGATCATGCCGCTGCATCGTGTGTTCCAGAACTTCGTACCGGGGCAGTCCGAGCCCTTCGACGTGGTGATCGTGGACGAATCGTCGCAATGCGACCTGCTGTCCGTGGGCGTCCTGGCCCTGGCACGCCAGGCGGTGATCGTGGGCGACGACAAGCAGACATCCCCCAACCGCGTGGGCATCGACGAAAGCATGTTCGGGGAGCTGCAGAACCGGTATATCGGCGATTTCGGCGACCGGGCGCTGTACGGGCCGAACGAGTCACTGTATTCGCTCGCCACCCGCGCGTTCGGCAGCGTGATCCAGCTGCGCGAGCACTACCGGTGCGTTCCGGAGATCATCGAATACTCGAATCGTTACTACGACGGGAATATCCAGCCGCTGCGCGAACGCACGCATCCGCAGATCGGCGATCCGCTCCATGCCGTGTATTGCGAGGACTGCGTCTCCCGGAAGGCCGGCAACTTCCGCGTGAACGAGGGCGAGGCGCGGCGAATCGTGGACACGCTCGTCGAATGCCTGCAAAAGCCCGAGTACGCCGACCTGAGCTTCGGCATCGTGACGTTCATGAGCGGCGACCAGAAGAAGCTCATCCAGAACGAGCTGCTGGAACGCGTAAGCGTGCAGGATATCGAGAAACACCGCATCCGCGTGGGATATCCGCCGGATTTCCAAGGCGATGAGCGCGACGTCGTGTTCATCTCCATGGTGACGCATATCTCCGCCTCGACGGAAGGGGCGCACGTGTACGCGGCGACCAGCACCATGTACCAGCAGTGGGCGAATGTGGCGGTTTCGCGCGCTCGCGACCAGCTCTGGGTGTTCTATTCGATGGATTACCGCGCCCTGAATCCCAACGATGTGCGGCGAGGGATCATCGAGTACGTGGCCGGGTACCGCGAGGAGACCCGCGCGGAAGACAAGTTCGCGCTTGTGGAATCCGATTTCGAACGCGATGTGCTGCGCGATATCCTGCGGCATGGCTATGACGTGCAGCCGCAGTATCAGGTGGGGCGCTACCGCATCGACTTCGTGGTGACGCTGGCGCCCGGATACCGCCTCGCCATCGAGTGCGACGGGGATTCCTACCACGGGCTCGACCGCCAGGATTCCGATCTGCGCAGGCAGCGGGTGCTGGAGCGGCAGGGGTGGAATTTCTGGCGCATCCGCGCGTCGGAGTACTACCTCGATCCCGGTGCGTCCATGATGCCGTTGTGGAGCCGGCTGGAGGATCTGCGGCAGCGCGCCGAGGATTCGCGCGGCGCGTGATGCGGTGATGGGCTGATGAGGTGATGCGGTGATGGTGCGGGAAGCCGGGCCTCGTGGCGAGGATTGTTCGCCATGGGGCCCGGTTTTGGGTCTGGCGTGTGGTTTGGTTGGGGAAATCGTGTTTCGTGGCGAGGATTCTTCGCCATGAAGGGCGGTTTCGACGATTTTTCCGGTGTCGTTTGGCGGATATGGCGTTCGTGGTGAAGGGGGTTCGCCATGAAGGTCGTTCTTCGGCGGTTTTCGCGCTTTTGCTGGCTGATGAGGTGTTCGAGGCGAGGACAGTGCGCCATGAAGGGTGTTTTCGGTCCGATGGGCGTGGATGGTTGGGGAAATCGTGTTTCGTGGTGAGGATGTTTCGCCATGAAGGTTCTTATTGACGATTTTCCCTGCGTGGCGCGGGGCGGCGTCGCAATCGTAATGGTGTCATGGCATACTGAAAGGGCATCATCGACGATGATGGATTGCTATCGATTGCGACCCTGGGGAGGACTGCAATGACAACACATGACGATTCACACGCGAACCCTTCCGTGGATGCTTCCGCGGACCATTCCATGGTTCCGGCGCATCTGGCGGATTCCACGAGTGCGGTTGACCTGCGCTCGGCGATGGAGGCGCGCAGTACACGCACCTCGAGGCCGCTGATGGACGTGTTCACGGCGCTGTGGAACCACAGCAGCGACGACCACCCGCTGACGCCCGATGAGATCATCTGGTTCCTGGCGCATGACAACCGCCAGAACTCGTTCTACAGGACGCCGTCGCGCGAAGCCGTGGTCAACGAGCTGCGATACCTCGAGTACACGCGATTCCTCGGGCGCGAGGTGCGCCGAGTGGATGACGACGCGGATGGCGACGCGGATGGCAAAGGCAAAGGCGCCGGCAACGGGCGGGACGCGGGCGGCCGCTGGTATATGGCGCCCGTGCTCTCCTCCTCCGAAGTGCGTCTGCTCGAGGACGGCCTGATGCTTTCGCGTATCGATCCGGAGGAGCTGCGCGGCGTCATCTCGGGGCTGCGCCAGCTCGCCGGCGGCAACGCGCCCTCCGATGAGCTGCCGGATATACCAATCGCCGGCTACGAGCATATCAACGGCGAGTTCCTCGCCACCGTCGAGAACATCACCCAGGCCATCAGCGACGGCATGGCCGTTGTGTTCTCCTACTGCGACTACGACGAGCACGGCGACCTCGTCCGGCGCATGAAGCGCCTCGATGATGGGACGCGTGGCGATACGCCGCGCAAGTACGTGCTCGACCCGTACAACATGGTGTACAAGAAGGGCAGGTACTACCTGCTCGGGCATTTCCATGACAATCCCGTGCCCGAAAGCGTTGACCAGGACGAGAAGCACACCAACCTGACGTGCTTTGCCGTCAACCGCATCCGCGACCTGCGGATCAGCACCATGCGGATCGCTGCGCCGGCCGGCACCTGGGACGAGAACGGCCTGCCCCGGGCGCTGACCGGTGCGCCTCGGTTTGACGCGGTCGCCTTCGCCAGGCAGCGCCCCCATCTGACGATGGGTACGCTGATCGACGTGGTGATGAGCGTCGGGCCGGGCATGCTCACCAACGTGTATGAGTGGTTCGACGATCCCAAGGTCGAGCGCGTCGACGGGCCGTTCGAGGCGGGCGCGGGTGCTGTGGGCGGTGCCGGTGCTGGCGCGGGTGCTGCGGGCGCGGGCGGTGCGGGCGGAGCTGGTGCGGCCGGGGCCGCAGAGCGCGGCGCGGCGTACCACTATCGCGTCACGGTGCGCAGCCCCCAGCTGAGCATCGTGTGGTGGGCGCTTCAGTATGCGCTCTCCGAGGTGCGAATCGAATCCCCGCAGGCGGTTCGCGATGAACTGCACCGCGCCGGCGCGCTGCTGACGCAGCGCTACGGCGAGTAAACGCATCGCTGACGCCGCAGGGCCGCGCAGCGCCGTCCCCCATGCGGCGTGGGCCGTGCGCCGTCCCCATGCGGCACATCCCCGACCCATGCCTCCCGTGCGGCGCCGTCCCCAATCGGCACCGCACAGAAGGCACGAATCGTCAGATCGCCACTGGGCCGAAGGCATCGATATGCGCGAGCGTGACCACGCGATTGGCCTCGCACGGCTCGTCGTGCTCGTATGCCTCGCATTCGCGCAGGTGCTGGAGCTTCAGCGCCAGCTTCAGGGCGTAATGGCGGTCGCAGTAATACTGGATGTGATCCGACTCGCATTCGGGGTCGCCGCACAGGCAGTGGGTGTAATGCGTGGCGGTATCGTCGCACATCGATTCCTCCCAATCGCATGTGTGGTGACCGCCGCCGCCATCTCCGAAATCGGGAAAGTCCGGACCGGCGGGCTGCAGGCTGGGCGTGTCGTCGTCCTCCTGCGCCACCGCGACATGCGTCGCCGCCTGCCCGGCGTGCGCGTCATGCGCCGTCGGCGTGTTCTGGGTCTCCAACATCGTCGGAGCTTCCTGAGTGATCATGGTCTGAGTGGTCATGATGTCTCCTTTCGGTAGTGCTTTCCGGTAGTGCTTTTCAGTAGTGCTTTCCGGTGCCGCGGCCGCCGCCGGGCTGGTGGTGGCCGTTTTGCAATGGGTGCGTGGCTTCCCGCGGCGCCGCTCCCCAGGCGGAGCCGAGGCGCCGCTAGTCGCCCAAGGCGATCCTCGGGTTCGCGCCGGTGTCGATGAGCATGCGCAGCTGCTTTTCGTAGAGCGTGATGCTCTCTTGGATCAGCGGCAGGTCCTTGTCATCGTTGCGGTAGAACATCGCATACTTGCTGTGCCTGTCGCGCCAGTCGCTTCCCGACAGGATGTCGATGCAGTTCCAGTCGCCGCTGCCGTAGATACGGAACCGGATGATGGAGTCATCGGTGAACGGCAGGGCGATGTTGAACGGCTCGATGATCAGGGCGAACAGGCCGGGCGTCGCCGAGTCGGGGACGTGGGACAGCAGCCGGGCCGCCCCGAGCCAGTCCGCGCGGAGCAGACCGTCGCCGAAGCTCGCCTTCCGGTCCATGTCCCACTCGCCGGCATCGGCGGAATCGCCGTCGCCGTCCCCTGCGTCGGGATCGCGGAATTTCACGCCGGCCCGCAACGTCTCGTTGTGTTCGATGCTCGCGGCGAATTTGGGAGACCATATGTACTCCGGCTTAGACGTGCCCTTGCGGAGCGTGAACGCAGGCTGGCGACTGTCCTCCGCGAGACCCTCCTGGATGGCATACACCTCCATCGTCAGGTGGAAATCGCTGCAGCCGCTCAGATGCTCGCGGATGGCGTTGCGCACATCCTCGAGGGACATGCCCTTGTGCAGGGTGACGAAATCCTCGGCGGCCCATTCGAGGTCCCAGGAGTCCTCGCCATCGGACGCGCCGTCGGCGGGCGTGCCGTTGTTGGTGTTGTTCATGTTGTTGGCGTCGTTGCTCATGATGCTCACCTTTCTGTGTGGTTTGGTTGACGTGTTGTTCGGTTGATGCGTGGTTGGTTGTGTGTGGGCCGGCCGACGCTTGGCCGGCTGGCGTGTGGCTGTGGTTACGGTGCGAGGTTTCCCTGTCCCGGCATCTCGCTGGATCCCCCGTTGCGCGGTGCCTGTATCTATTACACCACCGCGACACGCCGAGGAAAAAAGTTCGAAGAATTTTTCGGAGCGCGTCGAATGGCGCTGTGCCGGAGCGGGGGAGGCCGGGGGAATCGTGTTTCGTGGGGAGGATTTTTCGCCATGAGGGGTGGTTTCGACGATTTTCGCGGTGTTGTTTGGCGGGTGTGGCGTTCGTGGTGAAAGGGGTTCGCCATGAAGGTCGTTTTCCGACGATTCCCGCGCCCTCGTTGGCGGGCGGGATGTTCATGGTGAGGACGGTGCGCCATGAAGGGTGGTTTTCGGTCCGGCGGGTGGGGAGGCCGGGGAAATCGTGTTTCGTGGCGAGGATTTTTCGCCATGAAGGGATGCGTCGGCCGGGCCGCTTCGACCGGCTGGGGAAAATCGTGCTTCAGTGTGAGTGATTGTGTGCAGTGAAGGCCGTTGACCTGTTTCGGAAGGCGTTTCGGTGGGGTCGGGGCCGTTCGGTGTGAGCGATTGTGCACGGTGAAGGCCCTTGACCCCTGTGCAACCCGGTCTGGGCGGGGGGCAGGGCCGTTCGGTGTGAGTGATTGTGTGCAGTGAAGGCCGTTGACCTGCCTTGGAAGGCGATTCTGCGGGGTCAAAGGCGTTTAGTGTGAGCGAATGTGTGCGGTGAGCGTTCTCGAGGGCGTTTTTGGGCGCTGCCCTGGACGGCTCTGGTTATATTTTTGTCACATTTTGCGCGTTATGACGATGCTTGGAAACAGAAAACCTCAGGAATCATGCCGATTCCTGAGGTTTCTATATCGTGCGCGCGGGGGGAGTTGAAAGCTCACGGCCTTCTATCTGTAGCATGTAATCGGCGAGATAATGGGTCGTTGCGTGTTTGCGTTCTATCTCCAAGATTTCCGTGCTGGACGATGTTTGGATTGGCGGTGCACCAAAAGTGCACCGCGGTTTGCACCACGCGGTTGGGCGTGTCTTTCATCCAGCTTCTGTCGATTCTCCGGATCTACAGATGGGTGTCCCTTGACATCTAGACAGGCTGCGTTCGTGAGCGTTACAATTCCCATCCATTCAACCATTCAATCCATTCGCTCTCTCAGGAGGAGTCGAATCAACGCGCTGCGTGAGCGCTGCCCGAGCGTTCGCCTCATCGATCCCGTCGTCCATGCTGTCACGCAGCCGATTGAAGCTCTCCGGCGTAGCCGTGGCATACACGTCGGTTGTCATCTTCGCGCTAGCGTGTCCCATTGCCTTCTGGACGGCTTTCAAATCGCCAGAAGCTTGCAGGGCGAGAGTGGCGAAGGTGCTCCGTAGCGCCTTCGGCGGGTAGAGTGGCGCTCCTGCTGCTATCAGCGATTTTTTGTACCATCCGTCGTGGCGGTCCGCAATGCTTTGCTGCACGGGATATGGATAGTTCCCGTCGCCGGAGAAGACGCGGGACCCTGGGAGCCTTCCGTCAATCAGACTGGCGAGTGCGCTTTTTACGATTTCAGGCATTGGAACGATGCGGTTTCGGTTTGTTTTGGTTCCTTTCTCGTCCCATGTTCGCCCGCTTTGTGTGGCACTCTTCGTGACATGAATCTGGTTGTGGTCAAGATCCACGTCATCCACGGTTAGTGCTATCGCCTCTCCCCAACGCAGACCGCAGAATCCTAATACCAAGATGAGGACACGGTATTTTACGTCGATTTCTCCGGCACATTCCGCAATTCTTATCACTTCATCGAATGTGAAGGCCTTTGCCTCAGCTTTTCTGCGTTTCGGCAAATCTATGTCGGAGCAGGGGTTCGCGCCTCTTGGAAGAATATGGTCCTTTATGGCTAGATTCATGATTTCGTTTAGGATCGTGAATGCCTTCTCGACGCTCGATGGCGATTGCGACTTGGACAATTCGGCGACCCATGCCTGGACCTCCGAGTAACGGATGGCGTTGATCTTGCGATGACCCCAGCGAGGCTTGACGTGGTTACGCCATACGGCGTCCTCTCGTCGCAGGGTGCTGTCGGCATGGATGCCGCCACTGTGGCCCTCTCGCAGTTCTCGGTACTCCTCTTCGACGGTGATGCGCAGCTTGTCCTTGGTGATGTATGTCCCGGTGCTCATCTCCACAGTCTTCTCATCGAGAAAGCTTTGGGCGTCATCCCTTGATTCGAAACCACGCTTATGCACTCTTTCCTTCTGGCAGGTATAGAACACCTCCCATCGTTTCCCGTGCTTCGTTTTATACGATTTCACTGTCCCTCTCATCTTGTTCCGCCCCAATTCCTCATGACTTCTTCGATAACTTTCGCTCTGTCCATGCCTGACAAGTACCAGACGCCGCGTGGTCCGCGTTCCTGAAGATGAAGAAAAAGAAGCTGCCCTTGCTTTTTTGCCGCCCTTTGTACGCCATGGACGACGGTCAATCCCTGTACGCCGTATTTCGTGCTCTCCTTGGTGCAGAGCGCGAGAATCTCCGAAAAGAGACGCCAGCCTCCATTCGTTTCAAGATATGGCTTGACCGTTTTCCTCCAAAGATCTCCATAGAGGGAGCGGTCTTCTTCTGTTTCCTTTTCTCGGTCGAACCTGGCGTCCCATGCGGCATTGAACCGCATGTTTCCTTCTTCCTGGTCTTTGATTTTCTCGATGTCGCCATTCACTATGTATTCTCGGCCGTTGTGCTTCACGTGCTTAGCGTCAAGTCTCATTTCGAATGTGAGTCCCGTGGGGCTGTCATTGCTTTTTTCGACTCTTGCGAGGAGCATTTTGGCGTTTCTCCCTTTCGAGTCAGTGCGTTCTTCCGCTACAACTGATACTGCGTACCTGCACTTCGCAATAATCGTGTGTGATCCTGAATACGCCATGTTGGAGTCGCTTCTTTTTTTGTTGGTGTGGTGAACCAGTGCGATGGTTATGTGGTGTTCATGTGCGAGTTGGAGGAGAGGAGCCAGCCAGTTGTCGACATCCGTATCCTTGTTCAGATTCCCCTTGAGCCACTGCGACAGAGGATCGATAACGATGAGCTTTACATTCAGGTCTTCCATCGTCTTGATGTTTTCTTTCCGCGTTAGGGTGGTCACAAGGTTCTCGTTTTTTTTAAGAGTTGGAAGCGGGGGATTGATGGTTGCGCACTCGCAGCCGTTCTCGCGCAACGATATCACCTGCTTCTGCCTGCGATCTTCCTCTGTGAAGAAATACACCCGCGGGGTCCGTGTCCTCTCCTCTATGGGCAGCCACGAATTGTGCGGATCGGCGGGGGCGAAATGGGCTGCGATGTTGCGCATCAGTGTGCTTTTTCCGATTCCGGAATCCCCATAGTAGACGTTGAGTTCGTCCTGCATGATGATTCCGTCCCCAAGCAGGATGCTCGAATCGTCGTAGTCATACAGGAGGTCGTTGGTCTCCGGTGTTCTCCGTCGCAAGGCATCTTGGTTGGCCGATGCCGGGGATTCGTGGTTTTTCTGAGATGGTGTCATGCTGGTGCCTCTTTCGTGCGACACCGCTAGATGCTATAATGCATAGCGGAGTGGTTGTTATATCAATTCCTCGGAATCGCGACTTTCCGTCGGTGCGCGATTCGATTGAGCCGCAGCAATGCGGCTTTTTCTTTCGGCTCGGACCGTGGCTTTCCCTTACTTTTCATCCTTTCCTTTTTCGTATTCGCTGGTCGATGTGTGTGCGCATGCGTCGATCCAGTCCCTTACATCGCCGAGGCGGTACACGATGTGACGTGGTGCCAGCCTCCTGTAGATGGGGCCATCGCCGTGTTTGCGCATCTGAGCGGCACGGTTTTCCGAGAAGCCGGTTATGGCGCAGAATTCCTTCACGCTGATGAGTCGGTCTCCATCATCATTGCCGAAGTTGATTGTGGGTTCGAGCAGAGTCATGATTGTCTCCTTTGGCGGTTTCGGGTGGGGTGTGTGTTTGCAGTCTGGTATTGGGTTGCCTGCAGGTTGGTGCTGGTGTGTTGTCTTGCTCCTTTCCTGTGCGTCAAATGCTGATGCCTGGTTGCTCTGAGCCGGGCGATTCCGACGATGTGTCATTCGCGGGCGGAGCGTCGTGAAGAGCGACGGACGCAACATCGACTTCCTCGTCGGCGAGGATGCCGAACATGTCGGCGCCGCACGTATCGATGCCGGTCAGGTCGGCGCCGCGAAGATCGACGTCCTCCATCCATGCATTCCCGAAGGAGACGCGTACGAGGCGGGCGTTTCGCAGGAGCGTGCCTATCATCCATGCGCCGGTCATATCCGCATCCGCCAGACTCGCGTCGGAGAGATCCGTCGATTCCAGACTCGCGAAGCGCATGTCGGCCGCGTCCATCAGGACACCGGCCAGAAGGGAATCGTCAAGCTCTGCATGGGTGAGGCGCCCACGGAGGATGTTCGCGCCGCTCAGGTCGCAAAGATCGAGCCCTGTGTTCGTCAGATTGGCACCGGCCAGGCATGCGGAGCGAAGGCTTGAGGTGCCGAGGCGGGCGCCGGACAGGTCGGCACCGGTGAGGTTCGCCATGTCGAGGTTCGAATTGAGGAGGGAGGCCCCTCCGAGCTGTGCGCCGCTGAGGTCGGCTCCGGCCAGATCGGCATGGAAGAGACTGGCTCCGCGCAGTTGCGCGCCCCTGAGATCGGCGCCTGGCAGCACGGCCCAGTCGAGCCGGTCCTTGTTCTCCTCTGCAAGCTGACGCAGGTTCTTCGACTCGTCCGCCGCAAGGATCCTGCCGAGGACATCCCTGATGACGACCATGCTGCCTCCATTTCAGTCGCAGTCCGGTATTTCGCTGCGCGGCTGTTGGGCTGCGCCGGATTAGAGAGACCGGACGCCTGTGGTGCGAGGCGTTTCTCGTTTAGTTCGGAACATTCTTCCGCAGTACGTCCGTCTTGAAATCCAACATTACCACGAAAAACACCTTGTCAGTTTATAAAACCAACAAGAATGGCAAAATGTGATTTCTGCTTGGCCGTTGATGCCCTAATGTGCGCCGCTATTCTCGTCATCCGCTAGATTGGGGGTATGAACTCGAAGGATAAGGAACTCGGCCTGCAGCTTCTCAGAGCGCGAGAGGCAAGGCAGATGTCTCGGGATGCTCTTGCGGATGCCATGCGACGGAGAGGCAATGACTGGACGCGTTCAACGGTGTGGAGCATCGAACGCGGAGAGCGAAGCATCAAGCTGAGGGAGGCGGAAGACCTGCACAATATCCTTGACATGACCTTCGGATCTGCCGTCTCCGGGGAGAAGGACGAGAATTACGAGGACTATGCCAAGCGGAAGTGGGAACTGGAAGTCACGCTGGCGTTGGATCGTTTGAAAAACGAGTATTGGAATGTTCATGATCTCGCGGCAACGCTGAAGATGGAAGGATTCAAGGCCAGCGATGTCGAGGGGTTCAAGGGCCTCGGGCTTCATCTGTCGGTTCTCGGGCAGGCGATGGATGATTTGTTCCTAAGCGCTCCGCAGGTAGCTCGGGATATGAGCACGGAAACGTTTCTGAAGACTCTCGAGAAGTCAGGAACGTGCATCACGCCCGAAGACGAGGAGACTTTCAGCAAAGTGCTGGCGCGTAGGCAGCAGTTGCATAATATCGAGGTACGCCATATGGAGGAGAAACGCCGAAAAGAGTCTGAGAAAAAAGCCAGTGGCGAGACGGATCCGGGAGAGGGGGAGCTCTCCGATGGCGAGTGATGCTTCCCGTGATTGAGCATGTTGGGGTCTGACTGCACAATGTAGTCAGACCCCAACGTCGTTTATTGCTCTGCGGTCAGTTTGACGTAGTCGTCGAAGAGGATCTGGAGACGGGCGTCGTTGTCGTTGCGGAGCCATGCGTGGGCGCCGAAGGCGGTGTCGACGATTTTGTCGAGGTCCTGGTGGGCGCGGCGCAGGTCGGCGGGCATGAAGGTTGGGTCGTACAGGTCGGCCAGCGAGGAGCCGGGGTGGTTCGCCCGTGCCTCAAGGACGGCCTTGCCCGCGGCGATGATCGCGGAGCGCGTGGCGTCGTCGACGGGCGGAAGCGGCAGGGTGTTCCACACGAGGGTGTTGGAGAAGCGGCAGTCCGACTTCAGGCGTCCGCCGATTCCCTTCTGCCATGCCATGAACATCGCGGATTCGATGATGGCGAAGTTGAAACCATCCGGATCAACGCAGGTAAAGTTCGCATTTCCGGTTATTATTTCCGGCGGCAGCCAAGCGCAGGTGATACAAGTCCTCGTGCCCGAGAAATGGGCCGGGATACAAATGTAATTATCTTGAGGCTGCAAATTGTCTCGGAATAGCCAGGGCGTTTCGCGGTTCTTGTACGCATCTCCTGACTTGGTCGAGTGCTCCCTGAATTCCTTGCATGCGGTGATGCGTTCCTTGAGGAAACTAGATGCTCTCATGTCTCTTGAATCGGCATCAACGAGCCAGAGGCACCATCGGTCTTTTCCGTTGATGAGCTCTTCTGCGCCTTTGAATTGGCGGACGTATTTGGCGGCAATGGGGTCGGCCATCGCCTCGTCATATGCCTCTCTGGTGTTGAGAAGTAGATTGTTGCCGTCGACTGGTTTGGAACCGTACCTGCAGAGGTTGAGCCCGCTGCCCAGCGGCCCGGTTTTCTGGCTGCGTTTCTCCACGTACACGTCGGGTCCGTCGAGGAGGTATCCGTTGATGTGCCGGGGGTGCGTGGGCTCGGGCTCGCCGTCCAGCTTCCGGTAGGTGTAGAGGGTGGGCGGCGTGGTCGCGTCATCGGACTTGTCCATGCCGATGATGACGACGTGGACGTGCGCCATGTCGGTGGACTGGGCGTCCCAGCCGAAGGTGCGGTGCGCGAACCGTATACGCCAGCCGTCGTTGACGATCGGCCTGAACAGGGAGGGAACGGGCACTCCCTGGGTGATGCTGTTCGTGGAGACGAGCGCGAACTGCGCGGTCGGCTTGGTGAGGTATTGGCTGGCCTTGCGGTACCATCCGGTGGCGTAGTCGAGGTATCCGTCGTAGTCCTTGCCCCAGACGATACGCATGTCCTCGGTCTGGTCCTGGCCCTTCAGGTACTGTCCGATGAAGGGCGGGTTGCCCATGACGTAGTCGCACCGGCCGCCGGGCAGGAGTTCGTTCCAGTCGTAGCGCAGGGCGTTGGCGCAGACGATGTTGCCGGAGTCGTGCAGGGGCAGGCGGGGCTGGTCGCCCACGATGGTCGCGGTCTGGTCGAGGGCCTGCTGTTCGGCGATCCACAGGGCCGTCCTGGCGACGGACACGGCGAAGTCGTTGATCTCGATGCCGTGGAACTGGTCGATGCTCACCTTGATGGGGTTCAGGTCGTCGCCCAGGTCGAGCATTCCCTGGTCCTTGTACAGGCCGGACAGGACGCGGTCCTCGAGGCGGCGCAGGCACAGGTACGTCTCGGTCAGGAAGTTGCCGGAGCCGCACGCGGGGTCGATGAACTGCAGGCCCGCGAGGCGGTCCTGGTAGTCCTTGAGGTGCTTCCGGTGGGTGCGGTCGGTGACGGTCTCGTGCTCGATTCGGTCGAGTTCGGCGGTCAGGTCGTCGAGGAAGAGGGGGTCTATGACGCGGTGGATGTTCTTGACGGTGGTGTAGTGCATGCCGCCCATGCGCCGCTGGTCGTGGCTGAGGGTCTCCTCCATGAGGCTGCCGAAGATGACGGGGCTGATGCCGCTCCAGTCGAATCCGCGGGATGCGTCGAGGAGCGCGTCGCGGATGGGGTCGGTGAACTGGGGGATCTCGATCTGCTCCGCGTACAGGCCGCCGTTGACGTAGGGGAATCCGGCGAGCTCGGGGTCGAGGTAGGGGTCGCGCTCCCCGTCGGGCTTGTTGAGGGTGTCGAACAGGTCGATCAGGCGGCCGCGCAGGTGCGGGGCGTCCTCGGCCTCCACGAGGCGGCTGAACGAGTCGGCCTTGAACAGTCCGGCGTCCTCCGCGTACATGGCGAACACGAGGCGCACGGTGAGCACGGCGAGGTCGTGGTGCATCTTGGGTGTTTCCTCGCGCCCGCCCTCGGTGTAGCGCTTCATGAGCGCGTTGTGGAGCCGGGCGACGCGGATTCCCGCGTCCACGGACAGCTTCTGCTGGATCATGAGGCGGGAGTTCTTCTCGTCGAAGATGCCGTCGAGGGTGTTCACGTTGTCGGCGAGGTCCTCGAGGCGGAACTCCACATCCGGCCCGTGGTCGGCGCGCGGGTGCCTGTCGAGGTCGTAGATGCGGAAGGTGCCGAAGTTGCATGTGCCGAGCACGCTCGGCTTGTCGCGGGCGGGCATGTTGTCGCTGTAGCCTAGCGCCTGCTGGATCGGCGTGACCATGCGGCCCTGGCGCTTCTCGGGCTCGTCCAGGTCGACGTCCCCGGACTTCTGCTCGACGAGGAAGCGGGCGTCGGGGAACAGCACGTCGATGTACCCGCCGTTGGCGGTGCGGCGCTCGAACTCCACTTTGGAGGTGGGGTTGGGGATGTCCAGCACGTTCGCCATCAGGTCGATCCAGAACTTGGATGTTTCCTGTTTCTCGTCGCCGTGACCCTTCCACCGGTCGATGAATTGCGCGATGCGCTGCTTGCGCGACGGCCTCATGCCCTGCGCCAGCATCGATCCGGACGCGCGTTGCAGGACGCTGTCCTGCGGCGCCGCGTCGTCCCCCGCCTTGCTGCCGATACGGTCCGTCATTGGTACCCCTCTCGTCGTCGTTACGGGTCCATGATAGGCGATTCGCCGGTCCGTCGCGCGCGCCCGCGCGCGGGCGCCCCGTTCCCACGCGGCGCCCAGGCAACGGGGAACGGGAGGAAACGGTAACCGCATCGGGAAACGCGAATGCGGCCGAGGGGAAGCCCGCAGGAGGCAAGAGGGAAGGCGTCGGTGACATACCTGGGGAACTCGCCGGGGAGTTTCAAAAAGGGGGAATCGGAGATGGAGCAGGGAGTAGAATCGAGGAAAGCACACTTGTAGTCCACGCTGCCGCGTGGACCGTCGGACGCCGGAGGGAGGTGCGGGATGCGGGGAAGGATCGTCATGGGGGCGAAGCCGGCGGACAACGCGGGCGCCGGATCGATGAACTCGACGGATGGGTACGCGGCGTACCTGGCGCGCCACGAAGGCGGCACGGCGGCCAAGGCGGTGAGGGGCATGGCCGAGTACTACGGGCAGGCGCATATCGTGTCCGTATCCCCGGGCGCTGCGCCGGTCGACCTCGGGCAGGCGGACGCCAAGGCGATCCGGTCCATCCTGGAGTGGAACGATCCGGAGACCGGCGAGAGTCGCGGGCGGATCGGAAGGAACGGACGGCCGTTCTACGAGATTACGACGAACTGGCCGAAGGACTTCGATGTGGCGAGCCTGGTCAACCCGGATCTCGCGTCCGAGTACGCGCGGCTGCACAACGAGGGCAACCGGAACGTGCTCGGCTATCTGTCCGGGCGCATGTACTCGCAGGTCTGGAAGGACGGCGCGATCCACTCGTGCGGGGCGGGGCGGTTCGATGCGGTCTGCACGACGCACGGTACGAGCCGCGACGGCGACCCGGAGCTGCACACGCACATCGCCATACCGAACCGCGTGTGGTGCGAGGGCAAGTGGCGCAGCATCGACAGCTCCCGCCTGATCGCCCTGAACTGGGCGCTCCAGGCGATGCACGACGCGAAGGGCGTGTGCGACCCGTCCTGGCGGCGCGTGCTGGCCTCCCATGGCCTGACGGTCCGCGTGGACGAGAACGGCGTCGCGAGCATCCCCGAGCTCGAGAGGGCGGCGGACTTCATGAGCAAGCGCCGCAAGGCCATCAAGGAGGAAGAGGAGAGACTCACCCGGCGGTGGTGCAAGGAACATCCCGGGCAGGAACCGGACTACGCGATGCGCCGCACCCTCAACCAGATGGCCTGGGCGCGCACGCGCAAAGCCAAAGACAAGACCGGGGAAAAGGCTGCGCCCGACCGCGACAGGTGGTGGCGGGAACTGAACGACGCCGGCATCGACCTCAGCGGATTCGTGCAGCCGCGCGACGTGCCTGGCGACGCGGTGCGAGACATCGCCGAACGGCCCGCGACCGATGAGGAGAAGGCCGTGATCGTGGCGCGTGCCGTGCGCGCCCTCCAATCGGAGCGCTCCGCATGGAGCGAATGGGACGTCGACCGCCAGCTGTGGATCGAGATCTCGCGAAGCGGCCTGTGCGGCGACTCCGGGCACCTGTACTCCCTGCACGCGCAGGCGAAACGCGTCGCCATGCGGTCCATGGTCAGGCTGTCCGACCAGGCGAAGGCCGCCGCCCCGTGGGTCAGGTCGGTCACCACCCGGCACGTCATCGACACGGAAACGGAACTGACCGGCATCCTCGCCGTCAGGGGAGCCGGCGAAAACACACCCGAAGCCATGGGCGAATCCGTGGAGGGGCTCGATCCCGGCCAGGCCGAGGCCGCCGCGCAGATCTGTGGCACGGCGGCCCTGACCGTGGTACAGGGCGCCGCGGGAGCCGGCAAGACCACCATGCTCGCAGCATGCCGCCGGGAACTCGACGCCAGGGGACGCAGGCTCCTGATACTCACCCCGAGCGGCAAGGCCGCGAAGGTCGCCGCCAGGGAGACCGGGGCGGAGGCATGGACCGTGCACAAGCTGCTCGCCGCGCACGGCCTGACATGCGACGACCTGGGGACATGGACGGACGGCGACCTGCACGAACCGCGTCCGGGAAGCATGTATGCGCTGAGCGTCGACGACGTGATCGTCGTCGACGAGGCCGGCATGCTCGACCAGGAGACCGCCCTGCGCCTGCTGCGCCTCGCGGACAGGTACGGGTGCAAGGTCGCCCTTGTCGGAGACGAAAGGCAACTGTCCGCCGTCGGACGCGGCGGAGTGCTCGGCATCGCCGCCCGCCACGCCCGGTCCGTCGTCGAAATGACCCAGATCCACCGCTTCCACGACCCCGAATGGGCGCGCGTCACCCTCGGCATCCGCGACTGCAAGGACCCCGCGGCCATGGCATCCCGGCTCACTGGCGGCAAAGACGTGGCGGACGCCGCCGGCGGGCACGCCGTCTGGCTCGGCGAGGACGGCGAGGTCGTCGACTACCTCGCCCGCGCATGGGCCGACGATCCCGGCCTGCTGATCACCTGCACCACCAACCGCCAGGCCGACCTCGTGAACGAGACCATCCAGCGGGAACGGATGGAGGCCGGAAGCCTCGGCGCCGATTGGATCGGATGCGCGGGCGACGGCGCAGTGCACGCCGGGGACCGCATCCAGACACGTCTGAACGATGCCTCGCTGGGCGTCGCAAACCGCGAGACCTGGACCGTGACGGACGTCCGCGCCGACGGCATCACCGCCACGGGCGACGACGGACGATCGGTTCGCCTGCCCGCCGGATACGTCAGCGAATGGGTCCGGCTCGCCTACGCGGTCACGACATACGGCGCCCAGGGCGCGACCGCGAACGCATCGATTCACTGGGCCGACGGATCTCGCGCCGACGCGGCCGACGTCTACGTCGGACTGACCAGAGGACGGGCCGACAACCGGCTCGTCCTGACGGCGGCCGACCAAGCCCAGGCGCGTGACACGCTCCGGCAGATACTCTCCCAATCCCGCGCCGACCTCGGCGTCGCCCACGCCAGTCGCGAACTGGAGGAAAGCCTGCCGTCCCTGCCCGAATACGACCTCCCGTGCATCCTCGGCACGGACGGAGAGATCCTCGTCGAGGGCAAGCCGGGACAGAGCCTGCGCCAGCTCGTCGAAGAGAACAAGATGGGCCTGGCGAGGGCGTCCCTGTGCGGATGCGACCTCAGCGGCATGGATCTCAGTGGCGCCGACCTGCGCGAGGCCGACCTGTCGGAATCGAATCTGTATCAGGCTGATCTTAAATGGGCGGTACTCGATGGCGCGACCATGCGGGGCGCGGATCTTGGAGACTCCAGGCTCGAACGGGCGCACTTGTGCGAGGCCGATCTCGGGGATGCGACCATGCGGGGCGCGGATATGCGCGGCGTGTGCCTCGATCGCGCCGACATGTCCGATGCCGACATGAGCGATGCGGATCTCTCCGGTGCCAGTCTCAGGGGCTCGGCTCTCGATGGCGCGACCATGCGGGGCGTGGATGTCACGGACGCGGACTTCCTGCGGGCGAGGATGTCCGGGACGGATCTGACCGGCGCATGCCTCTGGGTCCAGGGGCATCGTTATCCGGTGGAGGCAAGCGACTTTGACCGTGCATATGCCGACGAGGCGATTCTCGGTGAAAAGTTCGACACCCCGGCCATGGAACAGGGCCAGCAGATCGAAACTCCGGGTATCTGACTCGCCCGGTTCTCGCGCCGAACAAATCCGGAACGTATCCGCCCATGCGTCGCCGTGCCAGCCCATGACATCGTCCCATGCGGATTCCCGCCAGCGTTCCGAGCCTGTTCTTCTAGATCCAGGGCGCGTTAGCCCTGGATCTTCGAGGGTGGTTCGGAGGGGCTCGGCCCCTCCGGCATGGTCGATCGCCATCGACCATGCATCTCCAGAGAGGATTTATTCTAAGGATCGATTGAATAGTTAGGCGGTTACTGGGTTTGGAGCTGAATCAATTACGTATCAATCGAACCAATAGGCATTCTCGGATCTTTGGAGATTGCCATATCCATGCTCGTTCGTGGTTCTTCGAACCTTAAACGGCTCCGTGGGGGGAAGAGGATTTCCGCCGTGCACCAAAAATGCACCGCGGGCGGCCCTGGATATGCAAAAACCCTTGGAACCATCGTGATTCCAAGGGTTTGAATCGTGCGCGCGGGGGGAGTTGAACCCCCACGGCCTTAACGGCCACTGGCACCTGAAGCCAGCGCGTCTACCATTCCGCCACGCGCGCAAACATATGGAAGAATAGCACCGCTTGCGCAGGAATGCAATTTCTCGACGATTTTCCCGTCGTCGGCGTGTCGTGTCGGCGTGTCGTATCGGCGTGTCGCGGTGTCTCCTTGGGTTTGTGGCGGGTGAATTTCCGACGGTCTGGCGTTCTTGGAGCGATCGCGGACCTTCTGAGCGAACGTTTTGCCTGATACTCTGGCGCCAGACGTGGATGCACCGATGAAAGCGGGGAACGATGAGCGAGAACCGTGCCGAAGAACAGCGTGTCGATTGTGCCGACGGCGTCAATCGTGCGGATTGCGGCAAGCTTGCCGAGGCGACCTCCGCGCAACTGGCCTTCGCGCAACAGGCTCCCATTCGCACCCCGCAGTGGCGCGCGGCCGACTCCGCACGCACTGACCGCGCCGCCGCCCCCGCCGCCGCCACATCCACCCCCGCCTTCGACACCACCATCTGGCGCGTCGTCGGCAACCCGCTCGCCGCTCCGACCGGGCACGGCGCTCTTGATGGCCTTGGCGTGGCGGTCAAGGATCTTTTCGCGGTCAAAGGCTTCGCCATCGGCGCGGGCAATCCGCGGTACCTGGCCGATTCGGCGCCGCAGTCCGAGAGTGCGCCGGCAGTCCGCCGCCTTCTCGACGCCGGCGCGCATGTGGTCGGCATTGCGCAAACCGATGAATTCGCGTATTCCCTGGCCGGCGCGAATGTGCATTACGGCACGCCGCCGAATCCGCAGGCGCCCGGCCGCATCAGTGGCGGCTCCTCGTCGGGGCCGGCCGCGGCCGTGGCAACGGGGCAGGCCGACATCGGGCTTGGCACGGACACGGCCGGGTCGCTGCGCATCCCGGGGTCCTACGAGGGCCTGTGGGCCATTCGCACGACGCATAACCGGGTGCCGCGAACCGGCGTGCATCCGCTGTCCGACTCCTTTGACACCGTGGGCGTGCTCGCACGCGACGGCGCTGTGTTCACACGCGCTGTGGATGCGCTGATGCCGGAGCCTGACTCCATATCCGCGTTCGATGTGCTCGCCGACGGAGGGCTTGCCGTGGCGCCGGCGCTTGATGCCGATGTACAGCCGGATGTGGCCGAAGTGCTCGAGGCGTTCCGCGATGCCGTGCGGCGATATACCGGCGGCGGGCGCGACGCGAATGGCAGTGCGAGCGATGACGCGAGTGACGTCGCGAGTTCACCGATGGGCGGCGCGAGGCAGGAGTGCGGCCACACTATAAAAGAGCCGTCCGCTTCGCCCCGCATTGCCATCTCGAAAATCTCCGGCATGGACGTCGACGAGTCGGATCTTGACGAATGGGAATCCATTTTCCAAGTGGTGCGCGGCTATGAGGCGTGGCAGGGCAACGGCGCATGGGTGCGCGGCCATATGGATGCCTTGGCTCCTGAGATCGCTGCGCGCTTCGAGCGCGATTCGCATATTGTGGAGCGCGACTACATTGCTGGTCTCGAGCGCTTGGAAACGGCGCGCGCGGAACTGCGGGGGAGCTTGGGGAATCGTGTGCTGCTGATCCCCACCGCCTCCTCCGTTGCGCCTCCGGCAGATGCCGCACCGGAGGCGAGGGCGCAGATCGCGAAGGCGCGTGCCGATACGATTCGCCTGACGTCTCTTGCAGGCGTTGGCGGGCTTCCGGCGCTGACGATTCCGCTGCTGACGCACGATGGCTTGCCGTGCGGCGTGTGCCTTGTGGGTCCTGCGGGTTGTGACCGCACTCTATCTCGGGCGGCGGTGGAGCTGCTACGGGAGCTTGTGCGCTGACGCGCGCCGCGGCGTGATGGCATGGGGCCCGGGGTGGTGGTTTCGCCGGAGGTGGGTGCGGCTATATGGAGTGTGGCCACACGACACGCCGAACCGCCGCATGGTTCGAGGCGTGTCGTTTCTGCCGCCGGCAGGAGTTTGGCAAAGCTGACGTCGACGATTTATAGTAAAGACAAACCTCGGGTGACGATGCTCGGGGCACGGAGATGACGATAGGGCGATTTGTGGAGAGGGAACCCTGAACGTAGACGGCAACCCTGCCAGGTCTCAGGATATGAATCTTCGCGCGATCGGTCGGATGAGTGGTCGTCCGGGCGCTTGTGTGTGCTTCCCGTTGCGTCTCCCGAGAACTAAGGAAAAGGAGACAAGGATGGGAACATCAGGTCATCCCGGGCGGACGCGCTCATCGGCATCGTATGTGCTGTCGGCGCTGGTCGCCATGGTGTGCACGCTGGCCATGCTGGCCGGTGCGCTGACCGTCGTGCGTCCTGCGCAGGCCGCGCAGGACGGCAATCTGCGCATCGAAATCGACAACCCGGCCGTCGGAAACTGGAACGTGTCGCAGGAAGGCCAGAGCGTCAACATAGCCGTCGGCCAGAAGGTCAGCTTCAGCCTGTGGAATTTAAATGGTTCCGGTGTGGGGGTCGCGGCCAATACGGCGCTCTGGTATGTCAACGACAATCCGATTGCGCTGTGCAAGTCCGTTGGCGACAGCGGCAACTGCCAGCAGAACAACGAACGTGAGGACGATTTCGGCGCGGCCGTGGGTGTGCCGTTCGATGCGAATGCGAAATCCGTGAATTTCATCGGCCTTCGTGAAGGCACGGCGCAGATCAAGGCCGTGGCGAGCGACGGATCGACGACGGAAACCGCCACGACCACCATCACCGTGCATCCGGCCAAGCTCAAGATCGTGCGTACCAAGGACTCCCGCGAGCTGACCGATGCCGACACCACCGAGCTCACCGCCGGCGAGGACGTCTCCCTGCAGTATTACGTCACCTTCGACGGGGACGGCGAGAACACCCAGAACAAGTGCTACAGCTACCAGTTCACGAGCTCACAGTGGAACAATCCGCCATACTGGGACGAGGAGGTCACCGGCGCCGATGGCAAAACGCGGACGGTGAGGCATTCCGCCGACGGCTGGGGAATCTCCAACGGGGCCGTCATGGACTTCAACGGCCAGACCGGCACGCAGGGCACCAGCGTCAAGGTCCGCACGCTTGTGCCCGGCACATCGGCCGTCTCCCTGAACACATTCTTCGCGTACAGGCATAAGGTCGCCAGCACGAACGCCGACGGCAAGACCACGTACAAGACCGTGTCCGATTTGTACGGCAACATCAGCGCCTCCACGAATTTCGACGTGCTCCCGCCGACCATCTCGGTGCAGTACGGCGATGCCAGCAGCCCTGTCACCGTGGATAACGGCGGTCAGGTGGATCTGTCGGTCGGCGAGATGCTGCAGTTCTCCTATGGCATCTCGCCGCTGCACCCCGATTATGCCGATCAGCACCCCGCGCACTGGGACTCCAGCAACAAGCAGGTGGCCACGATCGACTCCGACAGCGGCAAGAAGCTCACGGCCATCGACACCGGCTCCACGTCGGTGACGGTGTCGATCGGCGGCGAGACCTTCGACCTCGGCGTGGCCGTGGCCGAGCCGACGCTGACGCTGAGCTACCAGGGCGGCCTGCCCGAGCCCGTGGACGTGACGGACGGCACGATGGAACTCACGGCCGGCGAACAGGCCGACCTGACCCTCGGTTTCGCCGAACGCCATGATTACGCCTCGCTGAACTCCATGAAGTGGAAGTCGTCCGACACGAGCATCGTCACGGTGAACGGCTCGTCGGCGTCCAGCAGGTACGGCTCGAGCCCGAAAACCACCGTGACCGCCAAGAAGCCCGGCGACGTCACCGTCACCGGCACCCTTGCCGGCCGCAACGTGACGGCCACCGTGCATGTGGTGGAAGCCACGCTCGATCTGACGCGCAAGTCCGGTCTGTCCACCCGCACGGGGGATGACGATTCCAAGGTCTATGTGACGAACCAGAGCCTGGATGTCACGCCCGGCGAATCCGTCGTGATCACCTCCGAGATCTCGCCCGTGCACGGCTACGCGAAGTTCCTCGGCAGTGCCACGAGCACCAAGTGGACCGAAGATTCCCGCGGCAAGACCATCTCCATGAGGACCGGCTCCACGCAGACCACCGTCACCGCCGTCAGCGCACAGGGCGCGGATTCCACGCCTGCGGTGCTGACCGCTACGGCGGGCGGCAAGTCCGTGACCCTCACCTTCAACGTGGTCAAGCCCCAGGTGGCGATTACGCAGGCCAACGGCAAGGAGACCGCCGATGTGACGGGTCAGACGCTGAACGTCCAGCGCAACACCAGGCTCTCGCTCGGGTCCTCCGTCACCCCGCTGCATCCCGATTACGCCACCTTCGACAGGAACGCCGTCAAGTGGGCGTCGAGCGCGCCGACCATCGCCACGGTCCAGTCCGAGACGAACGGCACCGTGACCGGCAGGGCGGAGGGCGAGGCTACGATCACCGCCGTGCTTGACGGTGTCGGCGCCACCGCGAACGTGAACGTCACCGTGCCGATCACGGCGGTCGAGAACCCGGCCGACGTGACCACCGACGCGGGCACCGCGCCGAACCTTCCCGTGAGCGTCAAGGCCACGTGGGAGAACGGCAAGCAGACCGAGGAGAAGGTCACGTGGAATGCCGTGCCCGAGTCCAGCTACGCCCGCCCCGGTAGCTTCACCGTGACCGGCAAGGTGGAGGGATACAACGGCGTCGTGCGCGTCAAGGTGGTCGTGAACGCCAGCACGCAGGAGATGTACCGCCTGTACAATCCGAACTCCGGCGAGCATTTCTACACGGCCGCATCCAACGAGCGCGACAGCCTCAAGAGCCACGGCTGGAAGGACGAGGGCGTGGGCTGGATCGCGCCGATCAAGAGCGCCTCGCCCGTGTACCGCCTGTACAATCCGAATTCCGGCGACCATCACTACACGATGGACAGCGGCGAGCGCAACGGCCTGCTGAGCCAGGGCTGGCGCGACGAGGGAATCGGCTGGTACTCCGCGGAGGGCGACAAGCGCATCCCGCTGTATCGCCAGTACAACCCGAATGCCCAGACCGGTTCGCATAACTACACGCTGAACACCGGCGAGCGTGACACCCTGGTGAAGCAGGGCTGGCACGACGAGGGCATCAGCTGGTACGCCGTGTCGCAGTGACGTGCGGCCGCGCGCCGCTGCGGTGTCGCTGAGGTGTCACCGCGGCGGCGCTGAAGCGTGGCGGCCGACACCAATAGCCGACATCAATAACGCAGGGGCGGGTGTGCATATGCGCACCCGCCCCTTGTGCATCCGCTGCCGGAACCGCATCCGCGGATCCGGCAGCGCTATCGTGAATCCGTCCCGGAATCGTGAAGCCGCTCCGCTACCGCGAATCCGCCGCGCCGGAATTCGCGTGCGTGCCCGGCGCCACGCGGTCAGCGCCGCCGTAGAAACGCGCCAGGGTCTCGTCGCGGAACTCGGGGAAGTACCCGCCGTCGATCGCGTCGCGGATATCCCCCAGCAGCTTCACGAAGAAGCGTTCGTTATGGATCGTCGCCAGCGTGCTCGCGGTCATCTCGCGCGTATGCACCAGGTGATTCAGATAGGCGCGCGTGTAGTGCGTACAGGTGTAGCAGTCGCAGGTGGGATCAAGCGGTCGGAAATCGTGTTTCAACGCCGCGCGCTTGATGTTCCAGCGTCCCGTGCGCGTGTAGATCGCGCCGTTGCGCGCCTCTCGCGCCGGCGCCACGCAGTCGAAGGTGTCGCCGCCGTTCTCCACCGCGGCGAAGATATCGTCGATTGCCGCGATTCCCAGCACGTGGCGCGGCTTGTTCTCCGGCAGCTCGTCGCAGATCCAGCGGCAGGTGTCTCCGAGGATGCGCTTCTCGATGGCGCCGCCGATGCCGAAGCCGTCGAAGTCGAGCGAGGCGATTTCACGCGCGGCCAGATGGCGCAGGTCCTCGTAGTTCGCGCCCTGCACCACGCCGAACAGCGCCTGATAAGGCTTGCCGGGGCGCGCTTGGGTGAGGCGCTCGTGCTCGGCCACGCAGCGCTTGGCCCAGCGGAACGTGCGCTCCACCGACTTCTCCTGGTACTTGCGCGTGTTCATAAGGGTGGTCAGCTCATCGAACGCGAACATGATGTCGGCGCCGATTTTGTGCTGGATGCTCATCGAAATCTCGGCGGAGAAGCGCTTCTTGGCACCGTTGAGCGGCGATTTGAACGTGACGCCGTCTTCGTCCACGAACGCGAGGCGCTCCTTGCCCTTGGCGATCACGTCGTCGGATTTCATGCCCTGCACGTCCATCGCCAGCGTTTTCTTGAATCCCGCGCCGAGCGAAAGCACCTGGAAGCCGCCGGAATCCGTGTATGTGGGGCCGTCCCAGTTCATGAAACGCGCAAGTCCGCCGGCCTCGTCGAGCACGTCCTCGCCGGGGCGCTCGAACAGGTGGAAGGCGTTCGCCAGCAGGCACTGGGCGCCGAGCTCGCGCATCTGCTCGGGCAGCACGCCTTTCATCGTGGCCTGCGTGGCGACCGGCACGAATGCGGGCGTGTTGATGTCTCCGTGCGGCGTGTGGATGACGCCGGTGCGACCGTGGCGGTCGGGGATGCGCGTGTGGATGTCGAAGCCGAAGGCGCCGCGGTCGCCGGGTTTGCCGGGTTCGGCGCCGAGCGGCGTGCGGAAATGCGCGAAGACGGACGATTGCGCCGCGGTGCTGTCGGTGTTCGCGGCGGTGTTTGCCGCGGTGCTGGCGGTGGTGGGTTCATTGTTCTCGGCTGTGCTCATGCCCTCCAGCCTACAGGCGCGGCGGTATGGGGCGGCGCGTGCAACGGCGGACGATGGCGCCGGCGGGGGAGTGCACACGATGGCGTCGTCGATGCGGGGCGGGGAAAATCGTGGATGGCGCATTGGCGCCGCTGCAACCTTGCCGCACGTCCGTGCGGCGCGCCTCGCAGTGCAAGCCGCGCAAACCGCGCGAATTCTACATTTCCGCGTTATCATGCAATGCCTTTTCAACTGGTGGCTGACTTTCATCTGACGTTTAGGCGACTTTCAGGATTCTGGCCTTTACTATGTCTCAGCCAACGAAGCGCGGCCTCAATCCGCGCATGAAGGAGCATGAAGCTATGAGCAACACCAATCCCCAGCCGGGCTGGGGCGCTTCGAACCAGCCGGATGCACACGCCGGCGACACGAATCTTTCCCATACCGAGTCCACCGAACAGGCGCAGAACGCCGCGAACGCCGCGAACGCCGGCGCTGCGCAGACCTCTGCGCAGACTGCCGCAGCCGCGCAGGACGCAACGGCCACCCAGCCGCTGAGCGCCGCCGCAACCCAGCCGCTGAACGCCGCACCAACGCAGAACATCCCCGACATGCAGCCGGATTATCGTGCGGCATCGAACCGTCCGGCCGAAAGCACGGGATACCGCGCGGCCGCCGGCTACGGCGCGAACGCCTCGAACAGCGCCTCGGTGAACGCGGCAAACGACGCGAACCGCGGCTACGACACCGCCAATCGTGGCTATGACGCCTCGAACCGCGGTTATGCCTATGGCTACACCCCGGCCCCGGGCTACGGCGCGAACCCGAACCCCGGCTTCAGCACGAATCCGGACCCCGGCTTCGGCGCGAACGGTTCGAACAGCACGAACGGTTCGAACGACTCGAATGGCTCGGAATATCGCGGTGGCTATGGCTCGGGCTACGGCGCGAATGACGCCAACCCCACCGCCGGCAACGGCACCGGCTGGAACGGCGGCCCCTCCGACGGCGGCCCGGATCCCCACGGTACCGAGCCGAACGGCGGAAACGAACTCAACGGCGCCTCCACCAAGACGAAGCGCCATGCGTCCACGGTGGCCACGGCCGTCATCGCCGCCCTTGTCGCGGTCGCGCTGTCGCTCGGCATCGGATTCGCGGCGCTGCAGAACGGCTGGATCACGGTGCGTTCCGCCTCCGGCACCACCACGACCCTCAAGAGCTCCACCGGCAGCGACACCGGCTCCTCCACGCAGGTGGCCGACGGCTCCGACTGGGTGACGGTCGCCAAAAGCGTGAACAACTCCGTCGTGTCCATCCTCGTCACCGAAAGCGGCGGCAGCGCCCGCGGCTCCGGCGCCATCCTCGACACGAGCGGCCACGTCGTGACCAACAACCATGTGGTCAGCGGCGCGCAGAGCATCTACGTCACGCTGTCCGACGGCTCGATGTACCAGGCGAGCGTCGTCGGCACCGACCCGACCACCGACCTCGCGGTGCTGCAGATGCAGAACGCCCCGAGCGACCTGACGCCGATCACCTTCGCCGATTCCGATTCGCTCGCCGTCGGTGAATCCGTCATGGCCATCGGCAACCCGCTCGGCCTGTCGAACACCACCACCACCGGCATCATCTCCGCGCTCAACCGCCCGGTGTCGACGTACAGTGACGACTCCTCGTCGCCATCCTCGTCCTCGTCCGTCGTCGTGACGAACGCCATCCAGATCGATGCGGCCATCAACCCCGGTAATTCGGGCGGCCCGACCTTCAACTCCGCCGGCCAGGTAATCGGCATCAACTCCTCGATCGCCACCACGAGCTCCTCGACCGGCTCCAGCTCCTCCTCCGGCTCGATCGGCATCGGCTTCGCCATCCCGTCGAACCTCGTGAAGAGCGTGTGCGATCAGATCATCAGCTCCGGCTCCGTCACGCACGTGCAGCTCGGCGTCTCGATCAGCACGCAGTACGTGGAGTACAACAACGGCTACCGTGCCGGCGCCGAGGTCGAGAGCGTGACGAGCGGCTCGCCCGCCGAGAAGGCCGGTCTGCAGAAGGGCGACCTCATCATCGCCTACAACGGCAACCTCGTGAACAGCTCCTCGTCGGTGCTCGGCTACGTGAGGGCCACGAAGCAGGGTGACACCGTGACGCTGACCGTCATCAGAAACGGCCAGACGCAGGACATCCAGGTGACGATGGACCAGGCCGAGAGCGCGAGCGGCTCGTCGTCCAGCGGCGGCAGCTCCTCGAACGGCAGCGGCAATGGCGGCGACGGCGGCGGTCTCTACGATCCGTTCGGCCTCTTCGGCAACGGTGATAACTGATCGGTTGCCTGATCCCGACCGCGAACCATAACCCAGCGCCTGTCCGCAACCCGTCACATTGTTATCAATTCAGGAACAATGTGATGGGTTGCGGACATTTTTGGGTGGTTTTGGCCCCGAAATCGTGGATTTGTGTCCGAAAGCCATCACATTGTTATGGAGCGGGCGCGCAAGGGGAACGGGCGCGGGCGGCGTAGTATGACCTGAGGAATGCCGCGCGGGCTGTCAACCGCCCGGCGGGTTATACGGAGCGAAGGGTGGCCTATGCTGTTTCGACATCGGACGGACGCGCGTCCCAAGCACGGCGCGCCCGCGGAGGAGCTGTCCGCGCCGGATGCCGCAATGGTCCACGATGACGCCATTGTGGAAACTTCCGCGCCGGTCCCCACTGAGCAGACGGTGTCGCCCGCCGCAACCCCCGCCCCGCCAACAGTCCCAACCCCCGCCCCGCGTCCCGCGCGCACGGGCCGCGTGTTCTACATGTCGGTGCTGAACATCGTCGCCGCGCTCGCGGTGGTGTTCCTGCACGCGAACGGCGTATACCATCTGCGCCCGGGCGGGCATACGTGGATCTCGGCGTGCTTCATCGAATCGTTCTTCTACCCGGCGGTCCCCGTGTTCTTCATGCTGTCGGGCGCCACGCTGCTGAACTTCACGGAGCGCTACTCGGTCGCCGAGTTCTTCCGCAAACGCGCCACGCGCGTGCTCATCCCGTTCCTGGCATGGACGGCCATCGCCATCGCGTACTGCAGCTACAAGGGCACGGCCGGCAGCCTGGCGCCGGCCCATGTGATCGACGGGATCCTGCATTACAGCTACGCGGGAAACTACTGGTTCTTCATCCCGCTGTTCTCCATGTATATGTCGCTGCCGCTGGTCACGGGCGTGGCGAAGTCGCGCAGCCTGCTGCGGTACGCCATCGTCATGGGCGTGCTGTTCAACGCCGTCATCCCGTTCGCGTGCGGCCGCGCCGGCATCGCCTTCGACGGCACGCTTTCGCCTGCGGTGGTGGCCGGCCCGCTGATGTACGCATTCATGGGCTACTACATCAACACCTACGAGCTGACGCGCGCGGAGCGCTGGGGCGCGTATCTGCTCGGCGTGTTCGGCTTCCTCTCGCAGTTCCTCGGCACCATGTACGCGACGGGCGATTCGAGCACCATCAACTCGCTGTTCAAGGGCTACTACAACTTCCCCGCGGTGTTCCAGGCGCTCGCGGTGTTCGTGTTCTTCCGCAGCCTGCCATACGACCGCTTCGTGCCGGCGTCCGTGCAGCGTGTGGGCAACAACCTGGCGAAATACACCTTCGGCGTGTACCTCATGCAGGCGTATTTCATCGAGTGGCTGCCGAAAATCCTGAACGTGAGCATTTTCTCGCTGAAGTGGCGGCTTCTCGCGCCGATTCCGATCTTCCTGATGGCGATCGGCGTCACGTGGGTGTTCAAGCGCCTGCCCGTGCTGCGTCGCATTGTGTGAGGCGCGAGGCGTGCTGCAGGGCTGCGGTTGGCGTGATGTGCGCTATTGTGCGCTTTTGGTAGACGATAGTCCTTTGTTGTGCGTAAAAGCACAATCGGTGTGCGAATAATATCGACGATTGCGCGAATCGTGCTGCAAAATCGTGTGAAATCTGTTCGCACATGTTTGTATACCGCACATAAACCTATCCAACCGCACACACGCGCACAACATCTCACATATCCACCCATAAACGCACGCCTCCGAACAAACATCGCTCAAAAACGCACGCCACGCCGATGCTTCCCCCGCGCATCGTATTTTCCGCATGTTTCCACACCCTGCCGCAACCGCACCCCGGCATTGGCCGTTTTCCCGCCCCGCGCCACGTATGATGGACACACTGCGGGCCGAATGCGGCAGAGGCGTTCGACGCGCAGGTGCGTGAATAATACGAGAGACGAGGCGGGAGGGAAACCGCGACACCTTGTCACTCACCTGGTTCGCAACCTAGGGAGGAACAGATGAAGCCGGTTTGGAATATCTGCAAACAGGTGCCGATGCTGCCTGTTGTCATATTGAGCGCAATCCCCATCGCGCTGTGCTGGACGCCGTATCCGCGCGTCAGCCATCTCATCGTCATCGCCATCGTGGCGATCTGCCTGACCGAAACCGTCATCGGCATGGTCCGCGACATCCGCGAGGGCCACGTCGGGCTCGACGTCCTCGCGGTCATCGCCCTCATCTCCACGCTCGCCGTGCGCGAATACTGGGCGGCGTGGGTGGTGGTGCTCATGGTGTACTCGGGCGAGGCCATCGAGAACTACGCGCAGAACAAGGCGCAGTCCAACCTCAGCAAGCTCATGGAGGCGGCGCCGACCATCGCGCATATCGCCAGCGACGACGCCGGCCATGACTGGGTCGACAAAAGCGTGGACGAGGTCAAGATCGGCGACCTGCTCGTCGTGCGCCCCGGCGAAACCGTGCCCGTCGACGGCATGCTGATCGACGGCGAGGCCACGCTCGACATGTCTCAGGTCAACGGCGAACCGGTGCCGCGCACCGTGTACTCCGGCCAGAAGGTGCTGTCGGGCTCCATCAACGGTGACGCCATGTTCCGCCTGCGCGCCACCGAGGAAGCGCGCGACTCGCAGTACCAGCGCATCATCGAGATGGTGATGAGCGCCCAGAGCTCACGCCCGGCGGTTGTGAAGACGGCCGACCTGCTCGCCGTGCCGTTCACCGTCATCTCGCTGATCATCGCGGGCGTTGCGTGGTTCGTGGCGCAGACCCCGGTGCGTTTCGCGCAGGTGCTCGTGCTTGCCACGCCGTGCCCGCTGCTTATCGCCGCGCCGGTGGCGTATCTGGCCGGCACCGGCCGCCTTGCGCGCACCGGCATCCTCATCAAGTCGCAGGAGGTGCTCGAAACCCTCGGCCGCGTCTCGCATGTGTTCTTCGACAAAACCGGAACGCTGACGAGCAAGCAGCCGCAGGTCATCCGTCTCGACCGCCCCGACCGTTCGCGCATCCTCGACAAGCTCGATATGTCGGACTCCGCCATCACCGTCGTGGCAGGCCTGATCGAGAACTATTCCGTGCATATCCTGGCGCCGGGCATCGTGGCGGCCGGCGAGAAGGAATTCCGCAAGCACCCCGACATCCGCCGCGATGTGGAGGACGTGCACGAGGCGTCCGGCAAGGGCATCGAGGGCATCGTGTCCGGGCACCGCGTGCGCGTGGGCCGCTTCCCCTACGTGATGGAGGTCGTGGACGACGACGTGCTGGTCGGCAAGGTGCGCCCGACGGACCCCGGCGAGCTGTTCGAGCCGCTTCCCGACGATTGCATGGGCACCTTCATCGCCATCGACGGGCAGATCGCCGCGCGCATCGTGCTGCGCGACCTGCCGCGCCCGAATTCCGCGAAGGCGCTCAACGAGCTGCGTTCGATCGGCGTCAAGCGCCTGACGATGCTGACCGGCGACAAGCCGGTGGCTGCGAAAACCGTGGCCAAGCAGGTGGGCATCGACGATGTGCGCTACGAGCTGCTGCCGCAGGAGAAGGCCGACGCCGTCAAGCAGGCGCGCGACGAGATGCCGAACAAGCAACCGTGGTGGGACCGCCTCATGATGAAGTACGTCGGCGAGTCCATGACGCGCACCGTCACGATGATGGTCGGCGACGGCGTGAACGACGCCCCGGTGCTGGCCTCCGCCGACATCGGCATGGCCATGACCGGCGGCACGAGCACGGCCGCGTCGCAATCCGCGCAGGTTGTCATCATGAACGACAACATCGAGATGGTGCCGCGCGCAATCATCATCGCACGCCAGACCAAGCGCGTCATGCTGCAGGCCGTGTGCATCGGCCTGGGCCTGGCCATCATCGGCATGATCTGCGCGGCGTGCAATCTCATCCCCGCCGTCATCGGCGCCATCCTGCAGGAGGCGATCGACGTCATCTCCATCGTGTGGGCGCTGACCGCGCTCGCCGACCGCAAGAAGTAATCGTTCCCCAACCCACACCGCGAGCGGCCCTGCGAGGCCCCGCGCGGACGGCGCGCACAGTGCATGCGCCGCCCGCCGGGGCTACCGCACGGCCGCTCGTGCTATTAGTATCGGTTCCTATGACTGACAACACCCAGAACACTGCGGATACCGCCGCTGTGGATACCGCGAACCGCGAAGGCGCCGAGGCGCGCCCGCTTCGCGTCGCCGTCGTCGGCGCGGGTCCCGCCGGCGTGTACACCTCCGACATCCTCCTGCGCCAGCTGGCGCAGCGCGGCGAGGCGCTCGGCCTCGGCATCGACGCCACCATCGACCTGTACGAGAAGCTGCCGGTGCCGTTTGGCCTCGTGCGCTACGGCGTGGCCCCGGACCACCCGTCCATCAAGTTCATCCAGGGCGCGCTCGCCCGCACGCTCGACAATCCGAAGATCCGCCTGTTCTGCGACGTCGAGGTGGGCAAGGACGTCTCCCTCGACGAGTTGCGCGAACGCTATGACGCCGTCGTGTTCGCCACCGGCGCCGTCGACGACAGGCCTCTGCGCATTCCCGGGCACGACCTCAAGCACGTGTACGGCGCCGCGCATTTCGTGGAATGGTACGACGGATACCCCACCGGTCCGCGCACCTGGCCGCTGACCGACGAGACCGTGGCCGTGATCGGCGGCGGCAACGTGGCCATGGACGTGGCGCGCGAGCTCGTGCGCAACGCCGACGACCTGCTTGGCACCGACATTCCGCAGAACGTGTACGACGGCATCAAGGCGAACGCCTGCCGCGAACTGCATCTGTTCGTGCGCCGTGACGTGGCGCATGCCAAGTTCTCCGTGCAGGAGCTGCGCGAGCTCGAGAAGCTGCCGGGCGTGCAGCTCGTGGTGAACGAGGACGACTTCGACCTGTCCGACGCTACGCTCGAGGTGGCGGCCGACGACAAGCTCACGCGCCAGATGGTGGAAGAGCTGTTCGTGATCCGCGATATGGCCGAGGACATGGAATACGACGGCGGCACCGACTTCAACGGCCAGCCGGCCACGAAGAAGTACGTGCTGCATTTCAACTCGAACCCCGTCGAGGTGCTCGGCGACGCCGACGGCGCGGTGCGCGGCATCCGCGTGGAGCGCACCGAGACCTCGCCCGAAGGCTCCATGACCGGAACCGGCGAGACCTACGATGTTCCCGTGCAGGCCGTGTACCATGCGATCGGCTACAGGCCGGCCGCCGTGAACGGCGTGGCGTATGACGAGAAGGGCACGCGCCTGCTCAACGAGTCGGGCCGTATCGAGGCCGAGCCGGAAACCGACGGCGCTCCGCTGGTCACCGTGCCGTATGTGTACGCGACGGGCTGGGCCAAGCGCGGCCCCGTGGGCCTGATCGGCTCCACCAAGTCCGATGCGCTCGAGACCGTGAACAACATTCTCGACGATTGGGCGGCCAGCGGAAAGAACGGCCGCGTGGCGCCGAAGGCCGGCGACGAGGCCGAGACGATCGCCTACCTGCAGGGCAAGGGCCTGCAGCCGATCGGACGCGAGGGCTGGGACCGCGTGGTGGCCTACGAGCATGCGCAGGGCGAGAAGGTGGGCCGCGATCATATCAAGCTCGTGGAGCCCGACCAGATCCGCCGCGTCGCCCGCGGGGAGGAAACCGCCTGAGCGGAATGGAGCGTGATGTCGGCTGGTTGCACCATGTGCGGCGACACCATGCGATTGTGATCATGCGATTGTGATTGATGCGCGGCACGCCTGATATATGAGGCGTGCCGCGCTTTGTCGTTCTCGGTGCTGACGCGCATCCAGAGCCGCGGAATCGTGGGAGCCGGCGGAAGTTATCGCACAGCGAAACGGGCGCCGGCTCCGTCGTTTTGTATCCTTGGAGTATGGGAAACGAAACGGTGCATGTGCACGGCCATTTCAACGGCCTCAAGACAACGATGCTCTTCGCCCTCATGTGGGCCGTCGTCATGCTGATCTGGTGGCTGACCGGTGCCTCGCGCAGCACCCTCGCCATCTATATCGCCGTCGGCCTGGCAACGAATTTCTTCAGCTACTTCTTTTCCGACAAACTCGCCATCGCCTCGATGCACGCCCGTGAGGTCAACGAGCAGGAGGCCCCCGAGCTCTACCGGATCGTGCGCGAGCTGTCGACGAAGGCCGGCAAGCCCATGCCGCGCATCTGCATCGCGCCGACCATGAGCCCCAACGCCTTCGCAACGGGGCGCAACGAACGCCATGCGGCCGTGTGCTGCACCGAGGGAATCCTGCGCCTGTGCTCGTGGCGCGAAATCCGAGGCGTGCTCGGGCACGAGCTCATGCATGTGTACAACCATGACATCCTCACCGGCGCCATTGCGTCCTCCATGGCGTCCGTCATCACCTCCCTTGGCTACGCGCTGATGTATTTCGGCGGCGGGCGCGACGATGACGATCGCGGTGTCAATCCGATCGGCGCCCTGCTTGCGTATATCCTCGCCCCGATCGGCGCGGCGATGATCCAGATGGCCATCTCGCGCACCCGCGAATACGATGCCGACGAGGACGGCGCGCGCCTCACCGGCGATCCGGCGGCGCTCGCCTCGGCGCTGCAGCGAATCGAGGGCTCCGTGGCGAGCGGCAACACGATGCCCGTGACGTCGGGCACGCAGAGCACCGCGGCCGTGATGATCGAAAGCCCGTTCCGCGAGGTAGGCCTCCAACGGCTGTTCTCCACGCACCCGCCGACACCGGACCGCATCAACCGCCTCATGCAGATGGACCGCGAGATGCACGGCGCGGCGGGCGTGGGCGGTGCGAATGGCGCGCCCCAGGAGATGCCGGCGTACCGACAGTACGCGGACATCAGCGCGGACATCAGGTGACGGCATGCGGCTCCTGCGGACCGGGGCAGCCCGCGTTTCCCAGTGTTTCCCAAGACCCGTGCGATAAGATTCTAGGGACCGGACGGCGTGCCCAGAGGTGCGCCCGACGGGGAAATCACAATCCGGAAAGGACATCATGAACACGTCACGTCTTTCCCGCGCCGTGGCGGTCGCGGGAACCATTGCGATTCTCGGAAGCGGCCTGGCTGCCTGCGGCTCGTCGTCGAGCAGTGCGGAATCGTCGTCAAGCTCGGCCGAGGTCACCACCTCCACCACGCCGGGCACGGACGCCTGTGCCAGCATCCCGGAGAACTACATCGAGGAGCCGAACAAGGCCTATACCGCGCAGCTGGCCGACGACTGCTCCGTGACCTTCCATACGCCGGGCGAATCGTATTACAATTCCATGATTTACAAGAACGACTCGCTGAAGAGGCTTGACGGCGGCGCCTTCTCGTGGTCCACCGACTCCAGCGGGAACTTCACGTATATTCCGGCCGGGCAACTGACGAAGGACGCCTACCCCGACGCGTACAACGCGGCCATCTCCGCCAGCTTCACCGACGACGACCTGCCGCAGTACGCGTGGGTCTGGTACCAGACCGACGGCTCCGACACCGGCGAGCTGTTCCGCGAGCACACCGACATGGAGGCCTCCGAGTCGGCCGCCGCCTCCGCAAGCGACACCACCAGCTCCGGTCAGTGATTCTGTGATGCCCCGCGGTTGTGCGTGCGTATGCGTGTGCGGCGTGCGCGTGTGCGGCGTGCGACGTGCGACCGCGGGGCAGCCGTGGTACACTCTCATCTGTGTGTTCCCGCTTCGGCGGGGCATTGCGCTCGCGGGCGTAGTTCATCGGTAGAATGGAAGCTTCCCAAGCTTCAGAGGCGGGTTCGACTCCCGTCGCCCGCTCTCTTGCCGTTCCGTTCGGATTCTTCGGAATGCCTGAGTTTTCAACGTTTCCCGTATGTTCTTTTCAATGCTTTTCGGTCATTGAAAAACTGTCCGATTCCGTCCGGTCGCTCACACTTTGCTCACACGACGGGCGTTCGGCCAGAACGTCGGATATCCGCCGGTCGATGTCGGCGGCGACTTCATCAAGATCGTTCGAAAAAAGGTCGGCGTACGTGTCCAACGTCATGCTTGCGTTCTTATGCCCTAGCATTCGTTGGACGGCCTTCACGTTCGCGTGCGAACTGATCGCGATGGACGCGGCCGTGTGCCTCAGGTCGTGGACTGTGAGCGACGGCACGCCGGCCGCGGCTATCGCCTTGCCGAACCAACCGCCGGAACGTTTCGGCTCGGCAAGCGGCTTGCCGTCCGGCTCGGTGAAAACGAGGTCGCCGGCCGCCTTGCCCTGGCATTCGGACACTATGGCGCGCATGACGTGCGCGGGAACGGGTACGGTACGGCGCTCCCACGTCTTCGGCTCCGTTTCCTTCCAGCCGTTCGCGCGGCTCATGCTCTTTTCGATGGCCAGGCGTCCCGCCTCCGCGTCGACGTTCCGCACTCTCAGTGCGCGCGCCTCCCCGATCCTCAGGCCGCAGAACCCTAGTGTGAGAATCAGCGCCCGGTAACGGCCTGACGCGTCGGCCAGGGCAATCACCTGGCGTGGCGTCAGGTACGTTCGTGGCTTGCGCGTCTTGCGTGGCAACGCGCACCTGTCGCACGGGTTGCGCGCCGTCATTCCGTCGCGCACGGCGGCGTCGAAAATGGATTTAAGCACGCCGAACGCGCGCAACGTGACGCTGGCACTCTCATGCCGTCCCCTGGCCGTCTCCGCGGTGCCGTCAACGAGCGAATTAACCCATGCCTGTACTTGCGTATGCGTCACGTCTCCGAGGCGCATAGAACCCCATTTCGGGGCGACGTGGACGCGCCACGCGCTTTCTATGTCCCTGGCGTGCGATGGCTTGCCGGTTCCGGCCGCGATTTCCACGACGCGCGCCCCGTAGTCGTCTATGCGTGCGCGGGATTTCACGGGATCGACCCACACGCCGCGCCGCGCGTCGGTTTTCTGTGCGTCGCGGAACCTTTCGGCGTCGAGAATCCGGCGGAATCCTGATTTAGAGTGCTGGCGCCTGTCGGCTCCCCTGTAATAGACGATGTAGCGCACGCCGCCGGCCGTGTCGTACCTCGATATTCCGGCCCGCCTGGTTGGCCGTTCGTTCTTGCGGCTCATTCGTCGGAGGCCGCCCCGTGTGCCGTGCCGATTATGAACGCCGTGGAAGCGTCGGCCGCGTAGGCCAGTTCGGGGGAAACCGAGTACAGCCAGCGCACGAACTCCGTTTCGATGTGGCGGCCCGCCAGGTTCACGACATATTGCCCCGTCACGTTTTCATCGATCCATTTGGCGACGCCTGGCGCGGCGGCGTCGGGGTCTTCATACTCCAAACTGTCCAAATCATCGCGGGTTTGCGTTATTGCGTCCGCGGCGGTTTGCAAGTCTTGCAATTGTGCGTGGACGCCGCGCACTTCCGACCGAATGAATTCGGCTCCCCCGTCGCCGCTCATATCCGCCGCCGTGCCGAGTAGGCGCGTTCCTAGTATCGCGTCAAGCGCGGCGCCTTCGGTCAGTTTTATCTGCCGTTTGCCCAGTTCAACCGAACGGACTGTCGAACGGTTCCATGTCGTGTGCCCGCGTTCGGCCATCTTCCCGGCCACGTCGTCGCGTGACATGTGCCGGCGCTCCCTGGCGTGGAGGACTTGCCGGCCTAGTTCGGATTCGGCCGCGGCCGCTATGTCATGCCTGTGGGGGTTGGCGTTCTCTGCCGTCTCCCCGTTGTCTTCAATGCTTTCCATGTGTTTAATAATCACCCAAAATGTAAAAACGACACGCCGATGACTGAAAAGTACACATGTGTAGTATTCTGACGGTCAAGGCGGATAAAAACCGCTCATGACCGAAAATCATACAACGAGGGAGGTTCTGAAATGACGGCAACAGTCGCGCCGTCCGAATGGCTCACAGCCAGACAGGCCGCCGCGTACCTTGGCACGACGCCGCACCACCTGGGCGTCATGCGATACGAGGGGCGCGGCCCCAAATGGTACAAGCCAACGGGGCGAATGATCTACTACCGGCGCGCCGAAATAGACGCATGGATAGAGGGAGGCGACGCCAGGCAATGAAAGAAGCAGAGACGAAAACGCCCCGGAGTGAGGCCGGGGCGCCGCAAGCGAAAGGAGGCGACGGAGACATGAAACGCCAGCAAGTCCACGCGCTCGACATCGAGCATACGCGCCCCGCGCCGGACGCGCTATTCGGCCCCATGCCGACGACGGCCGAAGCACTGGCCGCCGACAGAATCGAATTTAGAGACGGCGAACAGACCGACGAAAGCCGGCGGAATGCCGCGCGCGGCCTAGATGAAGCCTTTTACCCCGGTTTTCACGATTTCTGGCGGGCAAGCGCGGCGCGGCGCGCGATCCTCGAGGCCGCGCGATCCACCGACGCACTGAACCCGTATGCGCTTCTCATGGTGTGCATATGCCGCGCCCTGTGCATGCTGTCGCCGCTGGTCGTGGCCGACCCCATGCGCTCCGGCCTAAGAATGCCGTTGAACATGTACGTTGGCCTTATCGGCGGCACTGGCGACGCGAAGGGCCTTACGGAGAAACGCGCCGCGCGCCTTGTGCCCTTCCCGCCCGGCATGGTCACGACATGCGCGCCCGCGTCGGGTGAGGCGATAGCCGGGCGGATAGTCGCCAGGGAGAAAAGCGCCGACGGCGGCCCCGCAACGGTCGCCAGCCGTAGCCGTCACGTTTACATCGACTATTCGGAAATAGCCCAGCTGAAGGCCATGACGGCCAGGGAGGGAAACACGACGATGGCCGAACTGTTGAAGGCGTACAGCAACGAGCGGCTCGGCGGCGATGTGAAGAACGACGCGAACAACCTCACGGCACAGCCGTATTCGTATCGCGTATGCATGTCCACGGGCGTTCAACCGGCACACATGGGCATGTTCCGCGATGGGGAACAGTCGGGACTGCCACAGCGGTTCATATGGTCGAACGTGACGGATCCCACGCGCCCCGAATATGGTTCGTTCCCCACGCCGGACGGCATGCCGCGCGACGCGCAAGACGTCTATTCGGCTCTTGAATCGGCCGGACTGTGCCCGCTCCTGAGACTGCCCGAACGCCAGCCGGGCGGCGGCATACGTAGCGGAACGGCCCCGTACCCCTACGAGCCGGACGTGATGAAGCTAACGGAATGGCTCAACCCGTCCATAAGCGCCGACTCCGGCGCGTACATGCGCGATCTGGCGTCGTGCTGGCTTCCCGACGCCGCGCGCGTCGAGGCGATAGAGGCACGCGACAGGCGCGCAAGGTACAACCCGCTCGACGGGAATTCGTATTACCTCATGCACACGTCGCGCGACAGGGAGGCGCACGGCCTTAACAGGATCGTGACTCTGGCCGTCGGCCTCCGGCTCCTCGATGGCCCCGGCACCGAAGGCGCGCCGCGCGTCACGGGTGAACAGTGGGCGGCGGCGCACCATCTCGAACATGTAAGCCGGGCCGCATACGAGGGCGGAATACGGACGTGGGAACGCATTCGCCAGGACGACGCGACGGAACACGCAACTGTGAGGGTGACGGCGAACAGCGAGGCCGCCGACAAGGTGGCCGAGAAACGCCGGAAACGTGTGCGGGATAACGTCGCCAGGAATCTGGCGCGCCTCGGCACCGGCGACGGTGTGAAAGGCTACAGGATCAAACAGAGCGTGAGGGGTTCCGACTTGGAGATATACGAAGCCCTGAAAGGACTGGTTGACGACGGGAGGGCGTCGGTGTCGGGCGATGGCGGTGGCGACTGGACGCGACAAACGTACCACGTGCGCGTCTAAACGTCTAAACGTCTAAAACGTTGGAATTCCAACGTTCACGGCGTATAAAACCCTGTCTAAGACGCTTCGGGCGCGTCTAAAACGCGCCGGACGCTTAGACACTGTGAGACGTGAGTTTAGACACCGAAACCCCAGCAATTGCAACCGTTTAGACGTTTAGACGTTTAGACAGCCACCATTAAGGAGACAGGAACATGGAAAGAATCTACAAACTGAACGATTCGGCCGGCGCGAACGCCAACCCCTTCGGGCATGACATAACGGCCGCGGCCACGCATGAGGGCGAACGAATGGACATGCACGACGCGACGGCATACGTCCGGCACGCACTCAAGGACGGCCCCGCGCCCATGACGCGCATACTCTGCCCAGGGCACGAAACGGAGACGCGCGCCGCGCTCCGTTGCATGACCGACACGGGGGAAGCGGCATGCGTGGACGGAGGGAAGACCGGCGTTCACCTCATTGCGTGGGGTGTCGTGGCGTACACGTATGCCGACGAGAGCGAACCGGGTTGCCTCGAACTCGAATACATAGAGGCGCCGGCCGTCGGCGCACGCGCGATCATCAACAAGGACGCCGAAACGCGGACGCTGGCCGTCACGTTCGAAAACGTCGAAGAGTGGGCGCCGGCCGTGTTCTACCGTGACACGGCGCGCGGGGAAATAACGGCCCTCATGAACTTCATGACATGCACGCGCCGCGAACTCGAACGCCACGCCGCAAGCCTCCCCGGCTATTCCGTGGACTATGGGGCGGACGACGGCCGGCCGTGGGGTTGGTGCCCCGTGTCGGAGACGTGGGCGGCAATGGGCCGAATGCTCCGTGTAGGGGGGTGCCTGTGATCATCGACAGGATAACCACGACGCGCGCCATGTGGTGCCCCGAACTCCACGACGGGACGCAGACGCTGGCCGTCGTGAGCGATGAACTCTTATGCCTGGCGTGGCGTTTGGAGGCCGTCTACGACACGGAGACAGGGCAACCCCTGGCATTGCTTACTCACTTGGAATCGACGGCCGGATATGGCGGCGCCGTGTTCGGCGTGCGGGAACTCGGGCACATGCTCAACGGCGACGGACTGGCCGAACTACGGACGTTCTTCATAACGTGCCGGGCGGAACTCCAAGGCGTGGCACGGCGTGAGGAATTCAGCCGCGCGCCCATCGACCCCGGCACGCCGCCGGCCCAGGCATACGCCAGAAACGACAATCAGAAAGGATAAAAAACAATGGCAACGAAACGCGAATACGAGGAAATGCGCGCCAAATACGAAAAGGAGTGGCTATGTTTGGATCGTGTGGGGGAGGCCGTATGTGAGAATGATGGATACGGGCATAAAAAAGGCGAAACATACCATTACGACGATAGGTTCCCCCGCGAATGGGATAACAAAGTCGTAGATATTCGAATGATTGCCGTCGAACTCGATCAGATCATAAACGCGCTTAATCAGCTTGTGGCGCTCGAACGCGTGCGACTCGAATACGGGCCGGGAAGGACGGCGGACTATGGGCGATGACTATGGCGCCAGAATCGGCCGTCTGAGCCACGAGGCGGCCACGTGGCGGCGCAAGTACCGCGAGGCGCAACAAATGTGTGCGTCCGAACGAATGCGCCGCATACAGGCCGAGAACAGGGCCGACGCCCTGTCCGTCGCATTGCACCGCCTGGCGGAACAGTGCGACGGCGACGGCGCGCAAATGGTATAATTACAACTGTTTGCGGCAAGACCCCGCATAGATACGCGCCCGCGGCGCACGACCCCAGCCGGGGGCGCTAACCGCGGGCGCGCCCATTCCCGGCAATGACACGCCCGCGGGAATGGAGCAGACAGCATGACGGCAGAACTCAAGCCGATTACCGACGGCGCCGGCACGAATACGGGCGTATACCCGCCTGAGAAAATCGCGCCGAATGCGCTTATCCTTACGCAGACGACGGGAATCGGCGCGCCGTGGTCAGACAGTTCGACGCTCACTATCCCGTTTGTTGCTAGCGACCCTCCGGCCGAGGTCACGGCCGAGGGCGGCGAAATCGCCGTCGGCAACCCTACTGTGAATAGCGTCGTTATCCGAACTCAGAAAGTCACATCGCTGGCCGTGTTCTCCAACGAGTTCCAGCGCGACGGAGACGCCTCAGACATGATTGTAAAATCACAGGAACGCGCCATCACGCGCACGGCCGACAGAATGTTCCTTCAGAACCCGGCGCCGTCGGAGGGCGCCTACGGCGTAACGGGCCTCATCAACCAGAAGGGCATTGTGTACGGCGGGACGTTCACCAGCGACCTGGCGCCGTTGGTGAAGCTGATCGGCACACTCGGGGCGAACAACGCGAACCCGACGGCCATCATCATGGGCTATGACGTGTGGTCGGTTATCCTCACTCTCACGTTCGGCGACGGCCGCCCCATCGTTGACCCCGTCAACGTGAATACCGACAAGCCTACCCTTTACGGTATCCCCGTCGTGCTGAACAACGAGTGTCCGGCGGGGACGCTGTTCGTCATCGATTCGAGCGAAATTCTGGCCGCGTACACGTCTGTTCAGTTCACGTATACGTTTGACAGGTATTTCGAACAGGACGCCCAGGGATCGCGATTCACGTTCAGGTTCGGTTACACTCTCCCGCACCCGAACCGAATCGGCTATCTCAAGTACGCCGCACCGACAGGCAAGTGACACCCAGGGAAGGAAACAGGATTATGACTAACAAGAACAACTTTGAACGCGCGCCCCGCATGGATCGCCAGAGCCTGGCCAACAGGGCGCTGGCCGATATGATCGCCCTGGCGGAACGCGACGCCACGCCGCTGTCAACCCTTGCGCGACAGGCGGCGAGCGACACGGAACGCGCCGCGATCACGGCCGAAGCCGAAGCGCGCGCGGCCGAGGCGTTGGAAGACATCGCCGCAAGCCTGTCGCGCCTTGCTGGCCGTGCCTGAAACGCGGCGGGGGAGTTGGCCGCCCGGCATGGGTGGGGGGGTGACCCCCGCCGCCCCGCCGCGGCCACCCCGGGTACTGGGCCGATACCTCCCCAAACGTAACCAAATGGAACCGAGCCGAGACGGAACCGCCACCCGTCCCGGCTTTTTGTTCCATTTGCTCACACTTTGCTCACACTCGGCGTTTTTGGGCATGATGTTTCACGGAAAACATTCGTGTGTTTGCCTTGTGTTTTCAATGTTTTTCATGAAACATCGCCATTCGCGGCACGGGTTCCCGCCGCGGGTTCGACTCCCGTCGCCCGCTCTCTTGCCGTTCCGTTCGGATTCTTCGGAATGCCTGAGTTTTCAACGTTTCCCGTATGTTCTTTTCAATGCTTTTCGGTCATTGAAAAACTGTCCGATTCCGTCCGGTCGCTCACACTTTGCTCACACGACGGGCGTTCGGCCAGAACGTCGGATATCCGCCGGTCGATGTCGGCGGCGACTTCATCAAGATCGTTCGAAAAAAGGTCGGCGTACGTGTCCAACGTCATGCTTGCGTTCTTATGCCCTAGCATTCGTTGGACGGCCTTCACGTTCGCGTGCGAACTGATCGCGATGGACGCGGCCGTGTGCCTCAGGTCGTGGACTGTGAGCGACGGCACGCCGGCCGCGGCTATCGCCTTGCCGAACCAACCGCCGGAACGTTTCGGCTCGGCAAGCGGCT
>NZ_MWWR01000011.1 GCF_002259605.1 Pseudoscardovia radai
GCAGCCGGGGTCCACGTCCATGCCGCGCACCGCCGACAGGTGGGCGGCGATGGCGCGGCGCAGGCGTAGCGATCCCTGCGAGGGCTGGGGCGCATAGAGCTCGCGGTCGCTTTCCTGCGCCAGCGTGGCCTTCAGCGCCTTGCTCCACAGACCCGAGGCCACGCCTGGGTTCGACACCGGCCAGGAGAAATCCGCCACCAGGGACGAGGCCGGATCCGTCGCGGGCGAGGCGGATGACGCAGCGACGGACGGAACGGTGGGCGCGCTGGAGCCGACACGCGCACCGGAGCCGGCGTGCGCCACCCGGACGAGGTCATGGTCCGCGACACTCCTGACAATCGAGGCATGTCGCGCCGCACCCGGCAGACGCGACACAAAATACCCGCGGCGCTGACGCGACTGGATATACCCTTCGGCGGCCAGCTGGGCATAGGCCTTCTCCACGGTGATGACGCTCACCCCGGCATCGGCGGCGAGGGCGCGCTTGGACGGCAGGCGGTCGCCCGGGTCGACGGCGCCGCGTTCGATATCCGCGCGGATGCAACGGTACAGGTACTCGTACAGTCCGCATGACCCGCGTCTGGTCATATCGTAATGAAAAGCCATTCGCACCTCCGTGGCGACCCTCGCCGTCACCAATCCGTAACAATCCCGGAGCCGTTGGGGCTCCGGCGCTTCCTGCATGCCGCGACCCGCGCGACACACCGAGTCTGGTCTTATCGTAAACCGCCTTCTGATCATGTTCTGGTCTTATACATCGCGCCGTTTTCGCCGGAAGAAGGGTCGCGCGACCGGCGCTCCCTCCGTAGTCTCTCGAATCGTTGCATCTCGAATCGTCGCAGTCGCGCGAGCCCCTCGCGCGATGCCGATGTCACAAGCCGCGCGAGCCCCCGCACATCCACGGGAGTCGCGCCCACGAAAGGAGCCCCATGACCAGCGAAACCACAACCGACACGGCAGCATCCCAGGACACTCCGGAGACCGGCCCCGAGCGCATCAACCTCAACCGCCAGCTGGCCCAGATGCTCAAGGGCGGCGTCATCATGGACGTCACCACCCCCGAGCAGGCGAAGATCGCCGAGGACGCCGGCGCCTGCGCCGTCATGGCCCTCGAGCGCATCCCCGCCGACATCCGCGCCGCCGGCGGCGTGTCGCGCATGTCGGACCCGGCCATGATCAAGGGCATCCAGCGCGCCGTGTCGATCCCGGTCATGGCGAAGGTGCGCATCGGTCACATCGCCGAGGCCCGCATCCTGCAGGCCATCGACATCGACTACATCGACGAATCCGAGGTCCTCTCCCCCGCTGACGACGTGTACCACATCGACAAGCGCCAGTTCAAGGTGCCGTTCGTGTGCGGCGCGAAGAACCTCGGCGAGGCGCTGCGCCGCATCGCCGAAGGCGCCACCATGATCCGCACGAAGGGCGAGCCGGGCACCGGCGACGTGATCCAGGCCGTGCGCCACATGCGCACGATGAACCGCCAGATCCACGAGCTCACCGCCCTGCGCGACGACGAGGTGTACGAGGCCGCCAAGAAGCTCGAGGTTCCCTACGACCTCGCCAAGTACGTGCATGACAACGGCCGCCTGCCCGTCGTGAACTTCGCGGCCGGCGGCGTGGCGACGCCGGCCGACGCGGCCCTCATGATGGAGCTGGGCGCCGAGGGCGTGTTCGTCGGCTCCGGCATCTTCAAGTCCGGCGACCCGGCCAAGCGCGCCGCCGCCATCGTCAAGGCCACCGCGAACTGGCAGGACGCCGACCTGCTCGCCTCCCTCAGCGAGAACCTCGGCGAGGCCATGGTGGGCATCAACGAGGACGAGATCAAGACGATCATGGCCGCGAGGGGCGAGTGACATGGTCGTCGCGGTTCAGTACATCAGCAAGGAACGCGGCGGCGACCAGTCGCGCGGCGTGACCGGAATCCTAGCCGTCCAGGGCGCGTTCGCGGAGCACGCCGCCATGCTCGACCGCCTCGGTGCCCCGTGGCGCCTGCTGCGCGCGGCCGACGATTTCGACGATTCCATCGCCCGCGTGATTCTTCCCGGCGGCGAGAGCACGGCGCAGTCCAAGCTGTTGCATTCCAGCGGCCTGTTCGACCCGATTGCCGCGCATATCAAGGCCGGCAAGCCGGTGCTCGGCACCTGCGCGGGGCTGATTCTGCTCGCCGAACATGTCGAGACCGCCGACGGCGACACGATCACCGACCGGCATGACGGCCCGTATTTCGCCACGCTGCCCGTGCACGTGCGGCGCAACGCGTACGGCCGCCAGCTGGGCAGCTTCCACACGACGGCCCCGTTCGAGGGCATCGGGACCATTCCGATGACATTCATCCGCGCGCCGTTCATCACCTCCGTCGATGACGGCGCCGAGACTCTCGCCACGGTGGACGGCCATGTGGTGGCGGCCCGCTCGGGCAACCAGATCGGCATCTCCTTCCACCCGGAGCTTGACTCCGACACGCGCCTGCACGAGGCGTTCCTCGCCCTGTAGGCCCCGGTATCCGGCGCAACGCGTTCAAAGGAAAAACGATGGCGGCGGCAGCGTTTCCACGCTCCGCCGCCTTTGGCATATGCGCAGGAGAAAGGAGCACCATGTCTTTCGAAACCGCTTCCGACGCCACGGATCTCGAGATCCTCGACTGGACCGAGAATGAAGATCTCCTCGCCCGCCCAGTTCTCGACGCGCTGCGCGGGCTGCCGCCCGAATGCATCATCGGCGTGACCCGCAACACCGACCGCGCCGTCACATCTCGCCAAGCGCCACGAGCACGATTCCCAGCCCGATGGCGCCCACGCCGGCGATGCGCCAGCCGTCCATGCGCACGCGCGGGGTGCGCATGAGGCCGAAGGCGTCGATGACCATGCCACCGCCCAGCTGCCCCAGCATCTGGCACGTGACCATCAGCCCCACGCCGATGACGGGAGTGGACCGGACGGCGAGTATCACGATGGCCATGCCGTATACGCCGCCGGTATACTGCCACGGGCTCGTCCCCCGCAGGTCCTGCGCCGGCGGCAGAAGGCGCTCCCCGTGCATGCGGGAGGTGACGACGCCGACGACGAGCGCCAGAGCGAGTCCCACCGTGAAGTTGACCAGCGGCGCCTCGAGCGAGCCGACACGCCGCACGAGGGCGGCGTTCGTCGGCGACTGGATGGCGCTGAGCACCCCGGAGCAGAACACGAGCGCGAGCAGGCGCAGCGCCGCGCCGTCCACGCGGAACGGGGCGTCGGCCTGCCCTCCCAGACCTTTCTGCAGCCTCTGCCGGCTGATATACACGAACACGATTCCCACAAGCGTGGCCAGGCAGCCGAGCACGCGCAGCGCGTCAAGGGGCTGGCGCTGCGTCTCGAACCACCCGAAGACGTCTATGACCATGCCGCCGCTCACCTGCCCCAGCATGACGGCCGTCAGCGTCAGCGCCACCCCCAGCACCGGAGTGGCCGTGGCCACGGCGAGCACGACCGCAATACCGTAGAACCCACCCAGGAACTGCCACCACGGGACGACCGCCAGCTGCGTGAGGTCACCGGTGCCGAACAGAGCCACCGCGAGCACAAGCAGGATCTCTCCGCCGAGGAAGTTCACGATGGTGGCACGGTGTGCGCCGATGCGCGTTCCCAGCGAGCCGTTCGTCGGACTTTGCAGGGCCATGGCCAGGCCGGCGCCCGAGGCCATGGCGATCGCCGCACCCTCGCCCATCACAGCATCGCCCCGGTTCCCCGCACCGTGGCATCCGTCGCATCCACGGCATCCACGGCATCCGTCGGTTCCCGCATCGGTTCCGCCGATCCCTCCTCTTGCCCGGCGCTCTGGCGTGCCTCAAGCCTTGCGGCCTTCGCCGCGGCCTTGGCTTCCTGCTTGGCGATTTTCGCGGCCTGCTTCGCCTCGCGTTTCGCGGCCTTGCGCTCGGCCTCCTCCTGCCGTTCGGCGTCCTTCGTGGAGCGCACCAGCGCCTTCGTGGTCCGTCCGAGCGCGTCGGCCATCACATCGTAGACATGCCGCCATGCGGTGTCGTCAAGGGCGAACAAGCTCTGGAAATCGTCACGCGCATGGTCGATGGCAAAGGCGACGCGCCGGCCCTTCTCGGTAAACTCCACGCTCGGCTCATTGGCGCTGATCCAGGTGACGTCGATCCAGCCGCCCATGTCGAGGCGCTGCAGATCGAGCATCGTGGCGGGGCGCGGCTGGCCGATGAAATCGCTCAGCGCCGTCATGTCGACGGAGCCCCGGCCGTAATGAAGGTAGGCCAGGATGCGCACCTGGCGCAGCGGCAGGTCGGTTTGCTCGGCCACGCGGTCGAGGTAACGCTCGAGGATGCGCACGGCGTAGTACGTGCCGAGGAAGGGGTTCGCCTCCATGCCGTCGGGGACGTAGGCAAGCACGCGCTCGTCGCCCAGCTTCATGGTGCCGGGCATGACGGAGATGGCCGCGTCGTCGGTGGCGAAGGAGACGAGGTAGCGGTACACGTCGGCACGGCGGCGCTTGTATTCGTCCTCGTCGAACACGTCCTTGTAGAAGTCGCGGTAGTACTGCAGCACGGTGCGCTTCATGCGCACCGTGTCGGACACGTCGTTGCGCGAGACGAGGGAACCTTCGGTCTTCACGTAGTAGTAGATCGGCGAATGCAGCGGGAACACGGTGCGGGCGTGAAGCACGTACTCGAGGTTGAAGATGAAGTCCTCGCACCAGTCCAGGCGCTCGTCCATGCGCACTTGGTAGCTTTCGATGATGTCGCGCCGGTACAGCTTGTTCCAGATGACGCCGTAGTAGAAGTCGGCGGGGCTTTTCATCATCTCGTCGGCGTATTCCTCGCGGGTCATCAGCGTCTGGCGCTGCGCCATCTGGCCTTTGACGGCCACGTCGTCGCCCACCACGCGGTAGAAGTCGGCGATGACCATGTCGGCGCCGTTCTCCTCGCCGGCGCGCACAAGAAGCTTCGTGGCGTCCTCGGTGATCCAGTCGTCGGCGTCGAGGAACTGGATCCAGCGTCCGTGGGCTTGGCCGAGGGCGAAGTTGCGGGTGGCCGACACGCCGGAGTTCCGGCGGTGCCAGACCGTGACGCGCGGGTCTGCGGCGGCGTAGGCGTCGAGGATGGCGGGACTGGAGTCGGTGCTGCCGTCGTCGACGAGCAGCACCTCCACGTCGCGGTATTCCTGCCCGAGAATCGAGTCGACGCACCGCCGGATGCCTTTCTCGGCGTTGTAGACGGGCACGATGATGCTGACGTTCGGCTGTTGCATGTCTCCTCCTTGCCTGTTCCATCGTAAGCCGGCCGGTGCCATCGTGCACCGCGCCGCCGAAACACACCGTCATCCCCGCGATCAGAACACAATCAGAACGCGCGGGGCAGCCACCCGTGCATCTGCGCGCGCCGGAAGTCCCAGCATTCCTTCCACATCGCGTCCGGCGCGGTGTGCTGGGATGGCTCGAGCTTCCAGCTCCAATACACCCACCCCGAGCATGCGGCGAAGCATTCGAGCTGCATGCGCGTGACGAGGGCGAAGCGCCGCTGCTGCTCGTCATCGAACTCGTCGTCCGTCAGTTCGCCGCGGTCGAGGTCCTTCGCCCAGTCGTTCTCCACGCACCATTCGCCCACGATCACGGGCACATGCCGCTGCATGTCGCGCAGACGATGGCGTTCGAACGCCAGGATCAGCCGATACGCGAGCGGATTGTGCATCCTCACCGCGCGTTCGGCGGCGGACAGGTAGATGTGTGCGTCCACATACACGTTCGACATATGGTGCTTGGCGAAGAACGTCTTCCAATGCGCCAGGCGGAAACCGTCATGGAACACGATCGCCTTGTCCGGCGGCAGGCACCGGCGCAGCCGCTTGTAGCATGCCAGATAGTATTGCCGCAGGAACCTCAGCGGCACGTAGGTGGAAATCGCCGCGTCCTTGGGATTGCGCGGCGCATAGCGTTTGCGCGAGGAACGGAACACCGTGTAGCTGATCGGCTCGTTGATCACCTCGATGCCGAACAATCCTTCCCGCGTGCCATACCGGCGCGCCAGACCCTCGAGCACTTCGATGGCCTGCTCGACCTTCTGCGGCTTGAGATGCCAGGTGACTTTGCCGATCACGCCGGAGCTGTCGAAGCCATTTTGCCCGCCGGGCGCGGTGTGCAGGTCGAGGAGCAGCTTGAGTCCGTATTTCTCGCACCAGTCCATCGCCTTGTCGACGTAACGGTAGCATCCGCCCAGCGGCGGTTTCTTCAACAGCACCGTGTAGGGCACGGGCAGGCGCACGAGGTTCAGCCCGCTGGCAGCGATCTGGCGGAAGTCATCCTCGGTGATGTACAGGTCGCGGTGATGCTTGATGCGCTGCTGCAGCCACTCGGAATCGGCTTCGCGCGCCAGTTCGTTCTCGTCGTCGGCGGCAAGACCTTCGAACAGGTGCGGCTCCATCCATTTTTCGAGCACCAGCCAGTTGCCCAGGTTCACGCCATGCCATTGGCGGGGCTGCGACGACTGCGTCCGATTCTTCATGGCTGCCTCTTTTCGTTCTCGCCGTTGGGGTCGTTGCTTCCCGCACCTGCCACCCTGCGCGTGCCTTCTGCCTCCATTATGCAACGCCTGCCATGCGCCGCCGCCAAACATCCTGCTGTGGAACCGTGCCACCGCGGAACCTGTTGCAAAAATCAGCAATCCGAACCTACAGTTAAGTAACTAAGTAACCCGCTGGTGACAGAGGCGGCGTGATGCAACGATTGCGAATGAGAGACGGGAGGAGATCATGCGCAACATCATCATCTTGGGAGGCAACGGATACGTGGGCCGAGAGCTCACGGCGCAGTGGCTGTCACACGATCCGCGCGCCGAGTTCTACATCGTGTCGCGTTCGGGCAAAGGCGCCGTCGACAACCCGCGCGTGCACTCCATCAAGGCGAACGCACGCGATGTCGCCGTCGTCGAATCGCAGCTTCCGAAGGACACCGAGTACACATGCATCGTGGACCTCGTGGGCGACGTGACGAATATGGCACGCAACGTGCAGGCCGCGCGCAGCACCCTCGCCCTCGCGCGGCGCCACGACATCCCCGAGATCGGCTACGTGGCCGGCTGCGTGGGCCCGGCCCGCTTCCGGCACACGAAACGCAGCATCACCGAACATCTGGAACGCTCGAACCGGAAGGTCGTGGTAGTGAATCCATCCGTCATCTACGGCGGCGGGCGCAACGACGCCTACGTCAAGGCCGTGCCCGCTCTGTCCGCGCTCGGGCACGTCTTCCCGCGCCTCATGCCGCGCACCGTCGATGACGTGGCGCACGAGCTGGTTATGGAATTGTCCACGATGTAACCCGCCCGGATGTAACCCGCCCGCGAGGCCCGGAGCCAGGATGCCCCGAGCTCAGTAGCGCGCCATGGCGAAGGGCCTGCCGCCCCGCTCCCCCGACAGCATCGGCCAGCGGTCGCGCGTCAGGCACATCTCGTGGCGCGCATGCTTGCCGGTCGTGGTCGTGACCCACGGCTCGGTCTGTTCGTAGATGAAGTGCAGGCGCTCGAGAACCTTGTGCGCGCGCTCGTTATCGTCGAAATAGCACGCCCACACGGCCACGCAGTCGAGAACCGTGAACGCGCGCTCGATGACGGCCGCCACGGCCTCCTCGGCGAAACGATGCCCCCAATACGGCTCTCCCAGCCAGAAACCCACCTCGGGTTCGGAATCGTCTCGGGTGAACGCGCCGCGGTGGAATTTCAGCGACACCGCGCCGATGATGTCATAGGTGTCCTTCGACACGATGGCGTAGGATTCGGACCCCATGAGCACGTTGCGGATCACCATACGGGTCTCCGCCACATTCGCATGCGGCGCCCAGCCACAGGCAGGGCCGACGACGGGACTCGCCGCCAGCGGATACAGGGCGGGGGCATCGTCGGGAATCCACGGCCGCAGAAGCAACCTGTCGGTTTCCAACACCACGTCTTCCATTTTCCTCCTCCATGGCATTCGTCCCGCATGGGTCACGGCATGGCTCCATGCGGCACGATGCGTCGCCTAGCCGTCGCATGGCAAAGCCCGCCGGCGCGCCATTGTCTGGCGCAACTCCGGCGGGCACATGGCCGCCCCGCGCAAAGCCCCGGAAACGGGGTCGGGACGGCTTTGCGAATGCGGCCGCCGCGTCACATCGTAGCAGCCGGCACGGCAATCATCACTTCTTGGTGATGTAACCGATCGCCTTGAGCATCTCGGCGCTTTCGAGCGCGCCGCCGGCGGCGCCGCGCAGCGTGTTGTGCGCCAGGCCGACGAACTTCCAGTCGAAGATGGAATCCTCACGCAGACGGCCGATGGTGATGCCCATGCCGCCTTCGTAATCCACGTCGAGCTTGACCTGCGGACGGTCGGGTTCCGTGCGGTACTGGATGAACTGCTTGGGGGCGTGCGGCAGGCCGAGGCGCTGCGGTTCGCCGGAGAAGCTTTCGAGCTTCTCGATGAGCTGCTCCTTCGTGGGCTTCTTGGCGAAGTTCACGAACACGGTGGCGGTGTGGCCGTTGAGCACGGGCACGCGGATGCACTGCGAGGTGATGCGCAGGCCGTTGTCGAGCTTGACGATCTTGCCGTCCTCGATGTGGCCGAACACCTTGAGCGGCTCCTGCTCGGACTTTTCCTCTTCGCCGGAGATGAAGGGGATGATGTTGCCGATCATCTCAGGCCAGTCCTTGAACGTCTTGCCGGCGCCGGAGATGGCCTGGTAGGTGCTCACGACGACCTCGCGCGGCTCGAATTCCATCCACGCGGCCAGGCACGGGGTGTAGGCCTGGATGGAGCAGTTCGGCTTGACGGCGATGAAACCGCGGGTGGTGCCCAGGCGCTTGCGCTGGTCCTTGATGACCTCGTAGTGCTGCGGGTTGATCTCGGGGATGACCATCGGCACGTCGGGGGTCCAGCGGTGGGCGGAGTTGTTGGAGACGACCGGCGTCTCGGTCTTGGCGTACTCCTCCTCGATGGCGCGGATCTCGTCCTTGCTCATGTTGACTGCGGAGAAGACAAAATCAACGTCCTTGGCCACGTTCTCGACGTCGGAGACGTCCTTGACGACCATGTTCTTGACGAACTCGGGCATCGGCGTCTCCATCTTCCAACGGTCGCCGACGGCCTCCTCGTACGTCTTGCCGGCGCTGTGCGCGGATGCCGCCACCGTCACGAGCTCGAACCACGGATGGTTCTCCAGAAGCGTCACGAATCGCTGACCAACCATGCCAGTGGCGCCCAGAACGCCGACCTTCAACTTCTCAGACATGTCAACCTCTCACTTGGTGCCGGTCGCCCGGCCACTTCGGATGTCTTTGGCATTGCACGAGGTCGCGGCACGCTTTTGCACAACGCGCGCAGCACCGCACATTCCTCATCATGATACGTTCACCCGTGGGCAGATTCCACGGAATGCCCGTTTTTCGAACCCGGCTCCGTGGTTGCAGCCACTTATGATGCCGTTGCTCTGGGGGCAGGGCGATGACTCGTACGGCATCCATCGTCATCAGACCAGTGCGGGATGCAACAACGTCCGGATGCCGAAACAGCCGACACGCCGCACGCACCTCAACCCACCGCTTCCCGACACGCCGCACACATCGCGGCCGGTTGACGTCCGCAGCGCCGCGAAAGGCATCGCCGCCTCGGCACCGTATGCCACTGTCATCTTTATCACACTCTCCCATGGCTTTGCGAAAGCGACGAAGCGACCGGGAAGCGTTCTCCTGACTGAAATCCACGCACTAGATGTGGGCGTGTCGAGCAGTTTTGACAACACATCTAGTGCATTTCGCTCATCGAGGGGCGGTGTAGCCTGACTATCACCCGCCGCGCACTTCCGCGCGACGCCCACCGATCACGCACCCACCGATCACGCAAGGAGACCACATGGACATCACCGTGTTCGACAAACCGAACTGCCCGCAGTGCGCCGCGACGGAACGCCGTCTCGCGCAGCTGGGCATCGAATTCGACGTCGTGGACCTGAGCCGCAACCCGCAGACCCTGGCACAGCTCGTCGAGGCAGGCTACCGCCAGGCTCCCGTCGTCATCACCCCGTATGCGACGTGGTCCGGCCACCGCCCGGACCTCATCGATGACCTGGCGCAACAACTCGAAGCGCACCGTCTCGAAACCTCCGCCGCACAGCAGAGGCGGATGGCGTGAACGCCATCGATGCCGCACCCCGCCAGCCCGCGTCACCTACGCCGGCCGCACCATCCACCCCAGCCGAGCCGACCACGCCGCTTGCGCCGATCACACGCCCTGAGGCGCCGGCGGAGGGTACGCGCATCGGCGCGGTGGTGTATTTTTCGTCAGCCTCAGGCAACACGGCGCGCTTCATCGCCGGATGCGCCCTGCCCGCCGAGGGAATCGCCGTATACCGCATCCCCCTGCGCCCCGCGGAGGGAGCCCTCGAGGTGCGGGAACCCTATGTGATCGTAGTGCCCACGTATGGCGGGGGCGATGTGGCGAAAGCCCTGCCCCCGCAGGTGCGGCGCTTTCTCAACGATCGGGCGAACCGCCGCTTCTTGCGCGGCGTCATCGCCTCGGGCAATACGAATTTCGGTGACGCGTACTGCGCCGCGGGAGACATCATCGCCCGCCGCTGCCACGTGCCGTTCCTCTACGGATTCGAGCTGACGGGCACGCCCGAGGACCGACGCGCGGTGAGAGTCGGGCTGCGTGATTTCTTCCGCTCCGCCCAAACAGAAAGCAAGCGACAAGGGACAACGTAGCCGCGTAACCGCCTGCCCCGCCCAACCAAGACCATCCCACACCAATGGAGAAACCATGACATCAGCACTGCAAACCCCCGCCGCGATTCCGCCCGCCCCTGCGCCGGACTACCCTGCGCCGGACTACCATGCGCTCAACGCGCTGCTCAACCTGTATGACGAGCACGGCCGCATCCGCTTCGAAGCCGACACCGATGCCGTGCGCGCCTACATGCGCACCGCCGTCGAACCCGCCACGCGTCGCTTCGCCTCCCCACTCGAACGCCTGCGCTTCCTCATCGACAACGACTACTACGACCCCGCCGTCTTCGCCGCCTATTCGGATGAATTCCTCGATTCGTTCTATGCCCGCGCGCATGGCATGGGCTTCGAATTCGAAACCTTCCTCGGCGCGTTCAAGTTCTATGCGTCGTATGCGCTGAAGACCTTCGACGGAACGCAGTATCTCGAGGACTTCCCCGAGCGGTGCGCCGCCGTGGCGCTCGCCTTGGCAGGCGGCGACGAACACGCGGCCATCGGCTATCTCGACGCGATGGTGCAGGGCCGATTCCAGCCGGCGACCCCCACGTTCCTCAACCTCGGCAAGGCTCAACGCGGCGAAGCGGTGAGCTGCTTCCTGCTGCGCGTGGAAGACAACATGGAGTCCATCTCGCGCGGCATCAACGCGGCGTTGCAATTGTCGAAACGAGGCGGCGGCGTGGCGCTGCTGCTGACGAACCTGCGCGAAGCGGGCGCGCCGATCAAGCGCATCGAACACCAGTCGAGCGGCGTGGTGCCGGTCATGAAGCTGCTCGAGGATTCGTTCAGCTACGCCAACCAGCTGGGCGCGCGCCAAGGCGCCGGCGCGGTGTATCTCAACGCACACCATCCTGACATCATGCGATTCCTCGACACGAAGCGCGAGAACGCGGACGAGAAGATCCGCATCAAGTCGCTGGCGCTGGGCGTCGTGATTCCCGATGTGACATTCGAGCTGGCGAAGCGGCGCGAACGCATGGCGCTGTTCAGCCCGTACGACGTGGAGCGCGTGTATGGCGTGCCGTTCGCCGACATCTCGGTGACGGAACGCTACGACGAGATGGTGTCGGACGAGCGCATCCGCAAAACATACATCGACGCGCGCGAATTCTTCATGACCCTGGCGGAACTGCAATTCGAATCAGGTTACCCCTACATGCTGTTCGAAGACACGGTGAACCGCGCGAACCCCATCCACGGACGGGTGACGATGAGCAACCTGTGCTCCGAAATCTTGCAAGTGCAGGAGCCGAGCACCTACCGGGAGGACCTCGGCTACGAGCATGTGGGGCGCGACATCTCATGCAACCTGGGGTCACTCAACATCGCGAAGGCGATGGACGGGGGCCTCGCGGGCAGCGTCGAGACAGCGGTGCGTGCACTGACCGCAGTGAGTGACACCACGAGTCTGGACTGCGTGCCTTCCATCCGCCGCGGCAACGAAGAAAGCCATGCCATCGGTCTGGGTCAGATGAACCTGCACGGGTTCCTGGGGCGCGAAGGACTGCGCTATGGCAGCGAGGAGGCACTGGATTTCACCGACATGTATTTCATGACGGTGGCCTACCATGCGTACCGCACGTCCCATGCCATCGCGGCCGAACGCGGCGTGCGTTTCGCAGGTTTTTCCGACAGCGCGTATGCGAGGCCGGCGGGCGAGGGCAATTACTTTGACCGGTACGTGAACGGCATGTACCGCACCGAGCCGCGCACCGATGCCGTGCGGGCAATCTTCGACCGTCTTGGCGTGGCGATTCCCTCGGCGCAGGACTGGCGCGCCCTGCAAGAGCAGGTGCTGCGCGACGGCATCTACAACGCTTACCTGCAGGCGGTGCCGCCGACCGGGTCGATCTCGTACATCAACCATTCGACGAGCTCGATCCATCCCGTCGCCGCACGCATCGAGATCCGCAAGGAAGGCAAGACCGGCCGCGTCTACTACCCCGCGCCATACATGACCAACGACAACCTCGGCATGTTCGAGGACGCCTACACGATCGGTTGGAAGGCGATCATCGACACCTACGCCGAAGCCACGAAACACGTGGACCAGGGGCTGTCCCTCACGCTGTTCTTCCCCGACACCGCCACGACGCGCGACCTCAACAAGGCGCAGATCTATGCGTGGCGCAAGGGAATCAAGACGCTGTATTACATCCGCATCCGCCAGCAGGCGCTCGAAGGCACGGACGTCGAAGGGTGCGTCAGCTGCATGCTGTGAGACATGCGGTCGCCCAATCCTTGCCATCGACAATTCCGTCGCCGAAAGCCACATCACCGAAACCAGTCACCGAACATCCCTGCGAACCGAAGGACCATCATGACCGACACCACACCAATCCCCACCGCACCCATGCCGGCAGCCGCACGCCGCACCGTCCGCATCGCAGACGAAGCGACCATGGCCGCCTCGATCACCCCGGCGCAATACCGCTATCATCATGGCGCCCGCGTGCGACCAGTCAACTGGAACCGCATCATTGACGACAAGGATCTCGAGGTATGGAACCGCCTCGTCGCCAACTTCTGGCTGCCCGAAAAAGTGCCGCTGTCAAACGACACCGCTGACTGGCGAGCCTTGAGCGAACGCGAGCGCACCACCACCGTGCGCGTATTCACCGGCCTCACGCTGCTCGACACCACGCAGGCCACCATCGGCGAAATCTGCCAGATCGAGCATGCGCGCACCGAGCATGAGCAGGCTGTGTACACGAACATCGCGTTCATGCAATCCATCCACGCACGCTCGTATTCGTCGATTTTCTCCACGCTGTGCTCCAGCGAGCAAATCGATCAGGCGTACCGCTGGGCGGTGGGCAACGACATCCTGCAGGAGCGCGTTGATACCGTGCTCGAGCAGTACGAGAGCGATGACCCGCTCAAGCGCAAGGTCGCCGCGACACTGCTGTCGTCGCTGCTGCTGTATGCGGGGTTCTATCTGCCGTTGCATTTCGCGGCGCGCGGCACGATGATGAACACCGCGGACATGATTCGCCTGATTCTGCGCGACAAGGCGATCCACGGGTATTATTCGGGCTACAAATTCCAGCGCGGCCTCGAGCTGCGCAGCGCCGAGGACCAGCGGATGCTGCGCGATTTCACGAACGGTCTGCTCGACCGTCTCTACGAATTGGAGATCGAGTACTCCGCGGACGTGTATGCAGGCTTTGACTTCATGCCGGATGTGTTTGCGTTCGTGCGATACAACGCCAACAAGGCACTGATGAACCTCGGGTATCCTACGCGGTTTGCCGCGGAGGAGACGCACGTGAGTCCGGAAATCCTTGCAGCGCTCTCACCGTCTGCAAATGAAAACCACGACTTTTTCTCCGGCTCGGGGTCGTCCTACGTCATGGGCAAGGCAGAGGAGACAGACGACGACGATTGGGATTTCTAGGGTGCTGAGCGCGTTTACACAGTGAATGAGCACGGCAGGTCATAAAACGGACGGTGCGCCGGAGCAAACAACTCCAGCGCACCGTCCCTCTACACACTCAAACCCTCTACTCGGATGGGAGAGAGACCGTCAAGCCTGCCTCTCCGTCATCATGCGCTGGGCGCACCGTAACGCTGTTCGATTGGACATTTAGTAAGTGGGGCTTTGTGCCACGGTCTCCTGTGCCCGTTACCAGCGGGATTCCACTGCATCTGCTCTTGGGTAGACGAGGCAGCGGCAATCTTGTTGGGGTTGTCCTTCTTTAGTACTTGACCAGTCGCCGAATCATACACGTAGTAGACACTCAGATTGTTGCTATTGGTCGTATATATCCGGTAGGTGTTGCCAGTTCCAGTTGTTGCGTAGCACATCGACACGCCTGAGGAAAGCGTAACCGTCGTTTGAGTATGGTTTACTTTGCTGCTGTAGGAATATCTGACGTTGCTCGCTATCTGGTGCTTCTGTGCCCCGGTGCTTGCTGCAACCATGAAATTCGGAGGCAGATTACCGCCGAGTTCAACGCTTGCGTTCTCAATGGAGTCTGCTGCGTGCTTCAAATCGGATTCGGTTGCGCTGTTCCATGCCGCCTTGCGCACATTCAGATATATCGGCACGCTCACGGCCGCAAGGATGCCAATGATAATCACCACGACGAGCAACTCGACGAGCGTAAAACCCGATTGCCCACGGCGACGGCGCCCAAGCGACCTATACACACCACGCATGGTTTCACCTCTCTTCCCTCTCATGCACCCGCCCTTGGGCGCACGGAACCACGTCATCGGAGTCGCGCTATCTAGCTGAATCGTTCCGAGTCGTCTCCTGTCTTCGGCTGCATAACCAAAGACCTATAAGTCAATTATAGGACTATTTTAACCATTCCGTTACGCCCCTGATTTATTCAGCGCCCTGGCCTACTTATGCTTCGGGCTTGAGTGCACCGACGGTGTTCGCGACCTCAAGGAAAGGACGCACCGCGGACTGATCCGTCACGTGCTGGCCGATGATGCGCTCCATCCACACCATGTCATACCATGTGCGGAACTTGTAGCCGCACTGTTCAAAGCGTCCCACCATGCGGTAGCCGAGCTTGTGGTGAAAGTCCACCGACGCGTTGCCCAAGTGCTCGTCAGGGTGCTTTGTCACGGCGATGCAAGCCTCCATGTTGGTGATTCCCATCGCTTGCAGGCTCTGAAGGAGTGCATTGTGCAACGCGGTGCCCAAACCGAGGCGGCGCACGTCGTTATCAACGTAAATCGAGGTTTCCACCGCCCAGTCATAGGCGGGACGCGCATGGAAGGGACCGGCGTACGCGTAGCCGAGCAGCGTGCCGTTCGGCGCTTCCGCCACCACCCACGGGTAGAACGACAGCGTGTTGTGGATGCGGGTTGCGAATTCCGAGATGCTCGGCACATCGTATTCAAACGTGATGGCGGTGTCGCGCACATAATGAGCATAGATCACATCAAGCTGGCCGGCGTCGCGCGGGGTGGCGACCCTGATGAAGAAATCCGGTGATGACATGCGTGCGTCCTTCCTCTGGTTCGCTCGGCGGCTGCGGGAGGTTCGAGAGGCTGCGGGAACGGTTGCCACAACTGCCCTTGTGCCTTGTCTCCACCTTATACCACCGCGGCGAGCAGCACGCGAGGCCGTTCCATTGAATTTTTGCACGAAGGCATACACGGCACAGGGCACACGGCACAGGGCACACGGCGAGAGTCGGCAACAGGCACTGGGCATACAAAAAGGGCTCCCGACGAATCGGGAGCCCCCTCAGGCTAGCCAATCAGATGAACTCAATCGGCTGCCGAGCAAGAAACCTTACTCGTTGTCGCCAGCGGTTGCCGCGGTAGCGGTCACAGCGCCAGCAGCCTCGGTCTTGGCCTTGGCCTCGTGCCACACCCAGTCGGTGTACTCCGGCGCATCCTCGCCGTTGTCGCACGCGTACTGGAAGGTGTCGACGCGGTGCTTCTCAAGGTAAGCGATGCGATCGGCGAACTTGTCGGCGTCAATGGCGCGCAGAGCCTCGGCCTCGAGCTCGAAGCGATCGAGATCGTTCACACGCACCATGTCGTACGGCGTGGTCGTGGAGCCCTGCTCCTGGTAGCCGTGCACGATGAAGTTGTCGTGGTTCGGGCGGTTCCAGATGAGGGAACGGATCTCGCGAGCATATGCGTGGTATGCGAACAGAACCGGCTTGTCAGCGGTGAAGAGCTCGGTGAACTCTTCGTCGGAGATGGCCTCGTCGTTGTCCTGAGCGTTCTCGATGGAGAGGAGGTCCACAACGTTGACGACCTTGAACTTGATGCCTTCGGCGTCAAGCTGCTCGGCCGCAGCGAGGGTCTCCTGCACCGGGATGTCACCGCAGGTGGCGAGCACGATGTCGGGCTCTTCGCCGTCCTTGACGTTGGAAGCCCACTTCCACTCGGCAACGCCCTTCTCGAGCTCTGCGCGAGCCTCGTCGAGGGTCAGCCAGGTGGCAGCCGGCTGCTTGCCAGCGATGATGGCGTTGATCTTGTTGGTGGACTTGAAGCACTTCTCGGCAACGGCGAGCAGCATGTTGGCATCGCACGGGAAGTAGATGCCGATCACGTGGTCGTTGTTGAAGTTCTTGTTCAGGAGGATGTCGATGACACCCGGATCCTGGTGCGAGAAGCCGTTGTGATCCTGACGCCACACGTGGGAGCTCACGAGGAGGTTCATGGAGGCGATCGGCTTGCGCCACGGAATCTCACGCACGGTGGCCTCGAGCCACTTGGCGTGCTGGTTGAGCATGGAGTCGATCACGTGCACGAAGGACTCGTAGGAGCTCCAGATGGCGTGGCGGCCGGTGAGGATGTAGCCCTCGACGAAGCCTTCCATCTGATGCTCGGAGAGCTGCTCCGTGACCTGACCGGTGACGGCCATGTGCTCGTCCACGAGGGAGGACAGGTAGCCGGCATCCCACTGCTTGTTCGTCACCTCGTAGGCGGCGCCGAGACGGTTGGACGCGGTCTCGTCCGGTCCGAAGATACGGAACGAATCCGGGTTGAGCTTGATGATGTCGCGGGTGTAGTAGCCAAGGACGCGCGTAGCTTCCTTGCCGCCCTTCATGCCGCCCCAGCCGTGGCCGTACTTCTTGACCTCGGTGACCTCGTAGTCCTCGAGCTTCGGGAGCTTGAGGTCCTGGCGGATCAGGCCGCCGTTGGCATTCGGGTTGGCGCCGATGCGCAGCTCGCCCTTCGGCATGAAGGAGATGACGTCTTCCTTGATGGAACCGTCCTCGTTGAAGAGCTCCTCCGGCTTGTAGGACTCGAGCCAGCCCTTGAGCACCTGGAAGTGCTCCTCGGTGTCGCGGGCGGAAGCGAGCGGCACCTGGTGAGCGCGCCAGGAGCCCTCGGTCTTCTTGCCGTCGATGAACTTCGGGCAGGTCCAGCCCTTCGGCGTGCGGAAGATGATCATCGGGTAGAACGGACGATCCACGTCGTTCGTCTGCGCGGTGGCCTTGATGTCGCAGATCTCGTCCCAAATGGACTCGAACAGATCAGCGAAGCGACGGTGGATGGACATGTGGTCCTCGTCGTCGAAGCCGGCGACGAACTCGTACGGCTCATAGCCCATGCCGTGGAAGAACTCGTGGAGCTCTTCGTCGGAGATGCGGGACAGGATGGTCGGGTTGGCGATCTTGTAGCCGTTGAGGTGCAGGATCGGCAGCACGATGCCGTCGGTGCGCGGGTTCACGAGCTTGTTGGACTGCCAGCCGGTGGCCAGCGGGCCGGTCTCGGCCTCGCCGTCGCCGACGATGGCCGGCACGAACAGGCTCGGGTTGTTGAAGACGGCGCCGTAAGCGTGGGACAGCGCGTAGCCGAGCTCGCCACCCTCGTGGATGGAGCCCGGGGTCTCCGGAGCGTAGTGGGACGGGATGCCGCCCGGGTAGGAGAACTGACGGAAGAACTTCGCCAGGCCCTTCTCATCGTTGGTGATGTCCGGACGAATCTCGAAGTAGGTGCCGTCCAGGTAGGACTGGGCGGTGCCGGCCGGGCCGCCGTGGCCCGGGCCCATGATGATCACGGTGTTCTGCTGGTGATCGGCGATGAAGCGGTTGATGTGGCCGATGAGGAAGTTCAGGCCCGGGGTGGTGCCCCAGTGGCCGACAAGACGATGCTTGACGTCATCGCGGGTGAACGGCTCCCTCATGAGCGGGTTCTTCAGAAGGTAGATCTGGCCGATGGACAGGTAGTTGGCAGCGCGCCAGTACTTGTCAACGCCTTCGAGAGATTCCTCGGAGACAGCACGGTTCAGCTTCTTCCAAGGTGTGCCAATAACAGGACTCGTCATATGTACTCCTGTAACTTCCTGCACCGCAGTGCGTTTGCTGTTAATTTGTGGGGTCAAGGCGTCCCCGCCTTTTTCCCAACCGCAGTACAGCATACGATGTGCATTCGACTTTTGACGCCTTGCGCGACGCGCCAAAAGCCGCGCCGTTTGTGGAAGTTTCACCATGCGACGGAACCCGCCGCCGCAACGGCGCCCTGCTACGCCTCTCATGCACCGCATCGGAAAACACAGGCTGGCGAAAAACAAAAGCCGTGAGACCTTGTATTCCACAGGTCTCACGGCTCGTGTTTTCACGGCTTCTGCCGCTCACTCCCACTCGATGGTTGCCGGCGGCTTGCTCGTCACGTCGAGCACGACGCGGTTGATGCCGCGGCACTCGTTCGTGATGCGCGTGGAGATGCGCGACAGCACATCGTAGGGCACGCGGCTCCAGTCGGCGGTCATGGCATCCTCGGAGCTGACCGGACGCAGCACAATCGGGTTGCCGTAGGTGCGCGCATCGCCCTGCACGCCCACGGAATGCACGTCGGCGAGCAGCACGACGGGGCACTGCCAGATGTCGCGGTCAAGGCCGGCGGCGGTCAGTTCCTCGCGGGCGATGGCGTCGGCGTCACGCAGCAGGTCGAGGCGTTCGCGCGTGATCTCGCCAATGATGCGGATGCCCAGGCCAGGGCCGGGGAACGGCTGGCGCCACACGATGGCGTCCGGCAGGCCGAGCTTCGTGCCGATGGCGCGCACCTCGTCCTTGAACAGCGAGCGCAGCGGCTCGATGAGCTTGAAGTTGAGGTCCTTGGGAAGGCCGCCGACATTGTGGTGGCTCTTGATGTTGGAGGCACCGTCGCCGCCGCCGGATTCGACGACGTCCGGATACAGCGTGCCTTGCACGAGGAACTTCACTTCCCCGCCCTGCTCGCCGGCCTGCGCCATGACTTCGCGCGTGGATTTCTCGAACGTGCGGATGAACTTCTCGCCGATGATCTTGCGCTTGCGCTCGGGCTCGGTGACGCCCTTGAGCGCGGCGAGGAAGTCGTCGGACGCGTCTTCGGCGATGAGCTTGATGCCGGTTGCTTCGACGAAATCGTGCTTGACCTGCTCGGCCTCGCCCTTGCGCAGCATGCCGTGGTCGACGAACACGCAGGTGAGCTGATCGCCGATGGCCTTGTGCACGAGCGTTGCGGCGACGGCGGAATCCACGCCGCCGGACAGGCCGCAGATCACGTGGGCGTCGCCCACCTGCTCGCGAATCTTGGCGATCTGCTCGTCGATGATCCCTTCGGTGGACCAGTTGCTTTCCAGACCGGCGCACTTGTGGATGAAGTTTTCGATGAGCTGCTGGCCAAGCTCGGTGTGGCGCACCTCGGGGTGCCACTGCACGCCGTAGAGCTTGCGGGATTCGTCTGCCATGGCGGCGACCGGCGCGCCCGGTGTGGTGGCCTGCACGGTGAATCCCTGCGGGGCCTTCGTGACGGCGACGCCGTGGCTCATCCACACGTTCTGCGTGGCGGGCGAGCCGGCGAGGATGCCGGTTGCATCGCTGATCGTGGCCTCGGTGTGGCCGTATTCGCCCAAGGCCGCGCGGTCGACGGTGCCGCCGAGCGCGTATGCCATTGCCTGGAACCCGTAGCAGATGCCGAGCACCGGCACGCCGGCTTCGAACAGCTTGGGATCGACCTGCGGCGCGCCGTCTTCGTACACCGAGGACGGGCCGCCCGACAGGATGATGGCGCTGGGGTGCTTCGCGAGGACTTCCTCCACCGACTTGGAATGAGGAATCAGCTCGGAGTACACGCCGGTCTCACGCACGCGACGCGCGATGAGCTGGGCGTACTGGGCGCCGTAATCGACAACAAGGACGGGACCTTGGGTCATGTAATGCTCCTTGAACTGTGTTCGATGGGCTGGATTGTGGTCTGTGTCGCCACCCGCTCGCTCCAAGCCGAGCAGAAGCCGGGCGGCCAGACCTCTCGTGCCGATTATCCCCGCGGCTTGCGACAACGGCGGGCACGGGGCGGCGGGATGACGAGTGACGGTCAGCGGCGCGGCTCTCAGTTGTCTTCGCCATACAGCGCGTCGTGCACGGCGCGCAGCTTGCGGTCGCGCTCGGCGGTCGCCTGGCGGGCCTTGTCGCCGGAGTAATCGTAGAAGCCCTTGCCGGTCTTGACGCCCAGCTCGCCTGCCTCATAATGCTGCTTGAGCAGGGCGGGCACCTCGTGGGAATCCTCCAGATCCGGCATGAGGTATTCGCTGACATGCTCGAACACGTCGATGCCGCCGAAGTCCAGCGTCTCCAGCGGCCCCAGGCACGACCAGCGGAAGCCAAGTCCGTATTTCATCACGGCGTCGGCGCCTTCAGGCGAGATGATGCCCTTACTCACCATCGAGCACACTTCGCGCACCACGGCCAGCTGGATGCGGTTGGCAGCGAAACCGGGCACGTCTTTCTCGACGATCGCCGGCTTCTTGCCGATGGCGAGCGCCAGGTCATAGATGGTGCGGGCGACGGTGGGGTCGGTCGCGTCGTTTTTGATGATCTCGATGAGCGGGATGAGCGTGGGCGGGTTGAACCAGTGCATGCCTAGGAACCTCCGTGGGCTGGTGACGGCGGTGGCGAGCTTGTTGATGGACAGCCCGGAGGTGTTGGTGACGATGATGGCGTCATGGCGCGCCAAGGGCGAGATCTGGCGGTAGAAGGCGAGCTTGGCGTCGATGTCTTCCACGATGCTTTCGACGATGAGGTCGGCGTCTTCGAACGCGTGGTCGGACGCGCTGTAGTCGATGGAATCGGCGACTTCAGGCGCGATGAGGGTCTTCGCGCGGTCGAGCGCAGGCCAGCGATGATTCCACAACGTGACCTCGTAGCCTTTGCGCGCGAAGATCTCGGCCATCGAGTAACCCATCGTGCCGGCGCCCGCCACGGTGATGCGACGGATGGACGCTGCGGAATCCGAGTGCTGTGCGGTAGCTGACTGCGCCTGTGCGGAATCAGCCGTCTGGGAATCAGTGGTCTGAGAATCAGTGGGAATGGTCGTCTCGTTCATGGGTGTCTCCTTCTACGAAACGCTTCAGCGCGGCTCCCGCGCCGGCAATCGATGCGACCTTGCATCTTGCAGCCATTATAGGTGTCAGCGGCTGCGGAGCAGAGCTCCGCGCCGTCATGTTGGGGTGCGGAACTCTGCCTGCATGGCTCGCGTCTGCACAAAGCCTTGCATCATACCCTGCTGTCGTCGTATGCACCGTATGCACCGTTGGTTCTTCCTTAATGGTCCCTTAAATAATTCACGATTCTGCTGGTTCTTTATGATTGTGACGAAGGCATCATGGCACTATCCGCGCCAGAGAAATGGCCAGGAAGCGGACAGAGGAACACTAGACACCGGAGCGGCATCGTGCACAATAACCAAGAGAATGCAACAAGGCCCGACGCCACACGGCGCAAGCCTGACACAGCACGGCGCGGACAGAAACCACACAAGCCTGCCCGCAGGCGCATCATGGAGGCCGCCGATCGACCGCTGCGCCCTGGCACGCTTGCCGGCGTCATCGCGCTCCTGCTTGTGCTCGCATTCCTCGTGGGCGCCGTGGTGGGCATCGGCACGATCGGCACGCTGCGGCTTTCCGAGCTGCTGCAACGCCTGCTGTGGGATCGTCTGCGTGATGCACTGCCCACTGCCCTGCTGCAGCGAATCAGCCCGGTGGCGCTGGGCATCGTAGGCGGGGCGCTCATCGGTTGGGCGACACAGCGCTTCGGCTACAGCCTGGACACACTGGGGCAGGTGATCGCCAAGGCCAGGGCGACAGGCACCTACCGGCTGCCGAGCGTCGGCAAGTCGCTGGCGCTGTTTGTGCTTCCGATTGCGTTCGGCGGTGCGGTTGGTCCCGAGGCGGGCGTATGCGGGTTCGTAACCGCGGGCGTGTATGCAGGCATCCATGCGCTGCGCCGTTCCGGGCTCGCCGCCGTGCGCAACCCCGACCACGCGCTGAGCGCCGCCATCCGCAGCCTCACAGGAATGCAGGGGCCGGTGGCGCAAGGTGCCGAGCGCCATCCCTTCACCTATGCATATTCCCGCCCTGCTTCGGGCGTGCTGTGGGTGGTCGCAGCCTCCGGATTCGTGCTCGGCATCATGGGCTTCGTCACATGTTTCGGCACAGCCGGTTCCCTGCCTCGTTTCGCGCCAATCGACTACCTGAGCACCAGCACCCGCGACTGGATGTGGGCGCTGGCGGCACTCATCATCGGCTACGCGCTGGCGCAGTTCTCGCTGCTGTGCCACGCCGTGAGCAGCACGATCGCCACCGCCATCGGCGAGCAGCGCCATGTGACGCGCGCGGTGATCGCCGGCGCATTCCTGGGGCTGCTGGCAATCGGACTCCCCGACGTGCTTTTCTCCGGCCAGACCGGCACCGTGGCGCTGCTGGGCAGCTGGCAGCGATCCACGGCGCTGTTCCTCGCGCTCACCTGCGTGGCGAAGCTCGCGGCGACCGCCGTGTGCGTGGCGGGCGGCTGGATCGGCGGCGAGTTCTTCCCCATGATTTTCTGCGGGGTGAGCGCGGGCTATGCGCTGGCGCTGGCAACCGGCTGCGACCCGATGATCGCGGTGGCGTGCATCACCGCCGCCCTCGTGAGCGCTTGCACGCGAAAGCCGGTGCTCACGATCGTCGTGCTCGCGCTGTGCTTCCCGCCCACTACCCTGCCGCTCGTGGCGGTGTGCGCGGTCCTTGCGGCAAAGGCACCGGGGTTGCGGAGATAAGGGATGCAGGCAGTGTAGGGGCACGTCAATCCTTGAACGGCATCGAAAATGAGCATATCCAACGTTTCATGAAGAGCCCTGAACAGGACATGATGATGGCATGTCCACGGACAGGGACGGAAACGTTTTATCATGAAGACACGCCAACGGTTGCATTCATCATTTCCTTCCTTGGATAGGAGAGGTTTATGGTTTCGTTCACATCAAATGACAGCATTGCGAAAGCGCTCATTCTCGGAGGGGCTGTCGGCGATGCATACGGAGCACCGTTCGAAAGCACTTTCCAACGTGGAAAGTTCACCCGTGGAAAGTTCACCCCTTCATGGACAAGCGCCGCCATCACCGGAGGCGGTCTTATCGGACGCGCGCCGAAAGGAACGTGGACCGATGACACAAGCATGACCCTTGCGACGATTGCAAGCCTGAAGGACAATGACGGCAATGTGAACACCGCTGACATGCTTTCCAAATATGCGGAATGGGTCAATGACGGGGCCTATACCATCGATGGCGTATGCATGGATTGCGGTGGGACGACATGTCAGGCAATCGCTCAAAAGCATGGATGCGATGACGAGCGCAGCAACGGCAATGGTTCGCTCATGCGAATCGCCCCGCTTGCGTTGACCGATGCGACCGATGATGAGATCATGCGCATCAGCGCAACGACGCATGCCCATCCCGTTTCGATGCATGCATGCGTGCAATGGGTCCATGCGCTGAGGCTTGTCATCGGCGGGATGGATGCCGCTGGTGCGTTCGCCGAATCCGCCCGTTACATGCGTGCGAACGGCATGGGATCCGTATCGGAACGGTTCGCCCACATCGGGGATTATGACAAAAGCGAAATCAGTGGAAAAGGATATGTCGTGAGCACGATGGAAGCCGCTGCATGGTCTGTTATCAATGCCGACAGCTATGAGCAATCCGTGTTCAACGCATGCTCGCTTGGCGATGACACGGACACCGTGGCATGCATCGCGGGAAGCGTCGCCGGGGTGATTCATGGAATCGGCGGAACGAACGGCATCCCGGAACAGTGGATCCGGGATCTACGGGGCATGGAGCTTATCAACACTGCCATCAATGAAATCGAATCATTATGATGACAGCCAATGCAATCATCATCACTCCCCCTTCTGTGAAACAGGCTGAACATGCCGGCGAAAAACGCAATGGCGGTCATGAAAACACGCATCCTGGCATGCTTGTTTTCATGACCGCCATTGACAGCCGTTCGGATGGAAGGTTTCCGTTCATGTTTCCTGTTTTGTTTTCCGTGAACAGGCCCTCAATGAAATGCCGGGAGATGAACCCTGGCGATGATGTAACGGGAACGCTGGTTGGCTCCGTTGTTCACGGCTGACCCGGCTTCCTGTTGCGAACATGATCCATGGTGGCACGGCATCGCTTGTAGGCATTCTCGCTCATTGCTACGAATGCGATGGCCCCGACGGCGGGAATGATGATATCCCTGAGCCAGGGCCCCGCTTTGCGAGCCGAATCGATGATTCGTTGTTTCATAGTAACCCCCTTATCTATGGTTGTTGGTTTTATTATAAAAATATATGGTCGGCATTTGGCACGATTCCCCTCAATGAAGTGCCGGGAAACAGATTCCGGCAATGCAGCATCCGGTATGACATATGGAAACAAGCATTGAAAGGGACTGATTGAAATGACCGATGGTGAACTGCATGATGTGTTCGGTGTCTGCCCTGTCTGTGGCGCGGAAACCAGCATGGAGCTTGATGACGATGCATACGATCGTTGGGATGAGCTTGACGATGCCCGTCCTGATGTTGACTTCGATGATTATGTCGAGGCTTTCCATGACCAGAATCCCGCTGCGTTCCTGTATGCGGGGTTCTGCAAGGGCCATTCCGACCTCGCATGACATGCCTTCCATGAACCGAAGCCTTTTGGACTGGCCGGAACCCGTCTGCGGACAATGCCTACAAATGTCCGCAGGCGGTTTTGTCATGCCAGTGTCCGCACGGTGAATCTCTGCGGGGCCTTCGTCACGGCGACGCCGTGGCTCATCCACACGTTCTGCGTGGCGGGCGGCTGGATCGGCGGCGAGTTCTTCCCCATGATCTTCTGCGGGGTGAGCGCAGGATATGCGCTGGCGCTGGCAACCGGCTGTGACCCGATGATCGCGGTGGCATGCATCACCGCAGCCCTCGTGAGCGCCTGCACGCGAAAGCCGGTGCTCACGATCGTCGTGCTCGCGCTATGCTTCCCGCCCACTACCCTGCCGCTCGTGGCGGTGTGTGCGGTCCTTGCGGCAAAGGCACCGGGGCTGCGGAAATAGGTGCGGGGGCAGTGTAGGAGGGCATATGCCCTTGGCTCGGTGGTGCACATGTCCCTAGCTCGATGGCCGGTTCGCTACACATGGCAGCAATCGTGGCGCGTACCTCTGGTCAACCCCTCAATGAAGAGCCATGGCATGAATCCCGGCACTTCTATTTAAATAAGCTGCCGTCTCAGACGAAGCAAGGTTCACGAGTTCCTTCTCCCGCTTTCGTGTCATCTGCCCCTTCTTGTGCCCCGCCCGCATCTTTGTCAGAAGCTCAGCGTTTATAGTGTGCTGTCATCCTCCTCTCACCGTTGGCATCCTTCTTCTTTGATAAACTTGCCTTAATAAAGTGCCGGGAAATGAATCCGCTGAGAATTAGCATCCTTCCTTTTTGATAAAGATAAACTTGGCAAGGACGGGTCCGACACGCTCATCTCGCTGAGAATTAGCATCCTTCCTTTTTGATAAACTTGAATAGCAAACTGCGCATATGGAAAACCGGCTGAGAATTAGCATCCTTCCTTTTTGATAAACTTGGGAGCCCGGCAATAACGGCGACCTCCTCGCTGAGAATTAGCATCCTTCCTTTTTGATAAACTTGGTTAACGGCAAAGTGTCCACGATCCAAAGCTGAGAATTAGCATCCTTCCTTTTTGATAAACTTGTATTGCCCGGCTGGATCCACTCACGATAGCTGAGAATTAGCATCCTTCCTTTTTGATAAACTTGTTGAGGGCCTCGCGTATATCGTCCTCGGGCTGAGAATTAGCATCCTTCCTTTTTGATAAACTTGTGGTCGCCACGTCGATTACCGCGCTTGAGCTGAGAATTAGCATCCTTCCTTTTTGATAAACTTGACTCGGACTCGTTCCAGATCCCGGAGGGGCTGAGAATTAGCATCCTTCCTTTTTGATAAACTTGGACCCTGAGCCTCAGGGACGCGTTCCTTGCTGAGAATTAGCATCCTTCCTTTTTGATAAACTTGAAGGAACTGGAGATCGAAGGAAGGGCCTGCTGAGAATTAGCATCCTTCCTTTTTGATAAACTTGTATGGGCGCGTGTAGCGTCGGCGGAAAAGCTGAGAATTAGCATCCTTCCTTTTTGATAAACTTGGGCCGGCGAGAACTATGGACACCAACCAGCTGAGAATTAGCATCCTTCCTTTTTGATAAACTTGAA
>NZ_MWWR01000012.1 GCF_002259605.1 Pseudoscardovia radai
GGCGCTGCGCCTCAGGGGCACGGTCGTGTCGGCCAGGCGGGTCATGCGCCTGATGACCGGCAACGGGCTGGTGCCCCCGTTCAAGAGCTCGCGCCGCTACTCCTCGTACAAGGGCGAGCTGTCCGACGCGCCCGCGAACATCGTCAACCGCGACTTCCACGCGGACGCGCCCAACAGGCTGTAGGTCACGGACATCACCGAGTTCTCCATCCCCGCGGGCAAGGTCTACCTGTCGCCGGTCATCGACTGCTACGACGGCATGCCCGTGGCATGGACGATCGGGACGAGCCCGAACTCGGCCCTGTCCAACGGCATGCTGCGCAAGGCATGCGCCGCGCTCAAACCGGGCGAGAGACCCGTGATCCACTCGGACCGGGGATGCCACTACCGGTGGGACGGGTGGATCTCGATCTGCGAGGAGAACGGGCTGGTGCGCTCGATGAGCGCGAAGGGCTGCAGCCCCGACAACGCGGCGGCCGAGGGCTTCTTCGGACGCCTCAAGCAGGAGTTCTTCCACAAGCGCTCCTTCGCGGGCGTCTCCCTGCGGGAGTTCATCCGCAGGCTCGACGAGTACATGACGTGGTACCGCGACGAACGCATCAAGACCGAGTTCGGCACCAGCATCACCGCGCGGCGACGCGAGCTCGGACTCATGGCATAATGAAAACCAACGACAACGCAGTCCAACAAAACAGCACCACCCCCCAACCCATCACACTGTTACCGAATTTGATTCTGCCCCGCCCCGCATGTCGCTCCACCCACCACGCTCCGCCACGCCTTACGAAATGGGCCGATGTTGTAAACGTCTCGCGCCATTCCGGGCCTCTTTTTCCTATTTGGTTCATATGTGCGCATATCATGAATTCGTTTGCCCCGCGCGGGGCGACATTCGCGAACTGAACGGCGCGGCGTCATATGGCGCCCTCGAGGAAAGGCAGCTGGTGACACAAGTGGCGGGGAGCGAAGCGAACTCTGCAAGGCACGTGCCCAGTCGTGCACCCAAGCATGCGAAGCATTACCGCATCACGCACGGCACGCGCACCTTCGTCGCTTGCCTCGTCATCGGCATCCTCCTGTTCATCGCCACCTTCGCGGGCGCGCTGTACACGCAGGTCACGAGCAACATCGGCGAAGCCGCAGTCGATTTCATCAAGCTGGACGCCCAGGGCAACGCGGTCGCCGACGACTCCGGCCCGCTCGATCCGTACGACGGCCAGGCCATCAACATCCTCGTGATGGGCCAGGATACCCGCGACGGCGAGGCCAACGCGGCGCTCGGCGGCGGCAACGTCGAGAATGAGCACCAGGCCGACACCACGATGGTGGTGCAGATCGCCGCCGACCGCAGCTACATCAATATCGTGTCCATTCCGCGCGATTCGCTCGTCGACCGACCCAAATGCACGATGTCCAACGGCTCTGTGCTCGATGCAGCGGACGGCGTGATGTTCAACTCCGTGTTCGCCGCCGCGTACCAGCAGGGCGGCGACCTCGCGTCCGCCGCAAGCTGCACCGTGCACACCGTGAACACGCTGACGGGCATGGACATCAGCGAATTCGTGGTGGTGGACTTCGCCGGCATGAGCCAGATGATCGACGCGATCGGCGGCGTGGACATCTGCCTGCCCGCCGACGTGAACGACGCCTACTCCGGCCTCGACCTGGACGCCGGCGTGCAGCATCTGTCCGGCACACAGGCCACGCAGTACGCGCGCACCCGCCACGGTCTGGGCGACGGCTCCGACATCATGCGCACCACGCGCCAGCAGTACCTCGTCAAGCGTCTTATCAAGACGGCGCTGCAGAAGAACATGCTCACGCAGTCGAACCAGCTGTACCAGTTCGCCCTCACGGCGCTGGACTCGCTGTCGATGAGCTCCGGCCTGGCCAATGCCTCCACTCTCGTGGGCCTGGCCATGACCTTCTCGAACTTCAGCATCGACCATATGTATACGATGACGATTCCCGTGATCACGTCGCCGGATGACCCCAATCGCGTGGTGTGGGCCGATTCCGCCGATGCGATCTGGGAGAAGATGCGCACCAACCAGCCGCTGCAGAATTCGGGCGATTCCTCGAGCTCCGCCTCGGCGAGCGCGTCGTCGTCGGAATCCTCGAGCTCCGCGGCGTCCGATTCGTCGTCGTCCGATGCCACCGCATCCGTGGACTCCGCGGCATCCTCCGACTCCACGGCCACGACGCAGACCTACCAGTACAAGGACGACACGGACGATTCCTCGAGCTCCAGCCCCTCCGCTTCCTCGTCCAGCAAGAGCTCCAGCTCCTCGTCGAGCTCGTCCAGCGCCTCCGCCGATCCGACGGATACCATGACCACGCAGCAGCGCATCGACTACTACACGTCGCTGGGCGGCACGTACAATGCCTCGACGCAGCTCATGGAGCAGCCTGACGGCACCCTCATCGACCCGGCGACCAATGGCTACGTGGATCCGTCCGACGGCACCATCCGCGACCAGGACACCGGTTACGCCATCGGCATCGCGTACAACTACATGACGCTGACCTTCTGCCCCAGCCTGATGTGACGACGAGGCCGCGCGCCCCGTTCCGACACGCCGTCCGCAACCGCGCGACACGCCGGGACGACACGCCGGGACGACACATCAAAACGGGGCGCGCCGAATGTGAAAGGACTGACCAGCATGGCAGATTCGGGCTCCGAGTTCCCGCCGAGTTTCTCACCCTCAGACCGCGGGCCGACACGCCGGAGCCCGCGCCGTGGCGTCCCGTCACAGAACGGTGCAGCATGGAACGGTACGGGGCAGCAGGGCACCGCCCCGTACCCGCCGAGTTTCTCCCCCACGGAGCGCCCGGCCCGGGGAGCGTCCTCCGCCGCCCCGTCGACAGCGTCATCCGCGCGCCACGCGGCCCCGTCGTATCAGGCCCCGTCATCGTATGACACGCCGCTGCCCATCTCCATCGCCCCGACACCCGGCATATCGCGTCAACGCCCCGCCCGCGCGTCCTCGGCAAAGCCGTCGTCCTACGCGGCCTCCCGTTCCGCCTCCTCGCAAAATCGTGGTGCCGTGGATTCCGCCCCGCGCTCCTACGCGCCCGCATCGTATGCCCCCGCCACGTCACGCCGAACGTACGGAGCTTCCGCGGACGGCGCCCCGTCGTATCCCGCAGCCGGGCGCCAGCCCGCCCCGTCCTCGCCTGCCACGCCGACGCCCGGGACTCCCAGCTCCCCCGCGAATCCGGCGAATCCTGCAACCCCGGGCGACCCCGACGACGCGCGAACGCGCGCGAAAACGCATCATCCGCTGCGCATCATCGCCGCGGTCGTCATCGCGCTGCTCGCCGCCGTTCTCATCTTCGGCTGGACGCAGATCCAATGGATCAACAACTCCCTCAACCACGAGACCATGCTGTCGGGCAACTCGAACACCGCCGGCATGACGTGGCTTGTGCTCGGCTCCGACGAGCGCGATGGTACCGTGGGCGGCACCAGCGACGAAGTGCCCGGCTTCCGCACCGATACGATCCTCGTGCTCACGAAGCCCAGCTCCGGCGCCGCCTCGCTTATCTCGATCCCCCGCGACTCCTACGTGACCGTCGACGGCACCGACATGAAGATCAACGCCGTGGCCGAAAGCTACGGCTACCCGCAGCTTGTGAAAACCGTGGAAGGCATCACGGGCGTGACGATCGACCACGTGGTGCGCATCGGCTTCTCCGGCGTCACGTCCCTCGTGGACGCCGTGGGCGGCGTGGAGCTATGCCTCGACTATGACGTGGACGACGCCTATTCCGGCCTCGTGTGGCAGGCCGGCTGCCACACGGCCGACGGCACGACGGCGCTCGCCTTCGCGCGCATGCGTTACTCCGATCCGCAGGGCGATATCGGCAGGGCCGAGCGCCAGCGCCAGGTGATCTCCGCCATCATGACGAAGGTGACGCAGGGCGGGGCGATCCACAATTACGCCTCCCTGCATGCCGTGGGTGATGCGGCGATGTCGGCGCTGACGGTGGACGAAAACACGAACGCGTTCACGATGGCGCGGCTCGCGCTTGCCTTCCGGGACGCCACGGGGTCGGGCGGCGTGACGGGCACCGCGTACTACTCGGATCCGGGGTACTACCCCGCGTCGGGCATCGGCTCATGCGTGCTGCTTGACGATGACAAGAACCATGAGCTGTTCAATTCCCTGAGCCACGGGTCGATTCCCGCGGGAACCGTGGGAGGCTACACCGGCGCCTGATGACGGGCGGTTTTCTTCCGCCTGCGAGTTATCCACAGGCTCGGCTGTGCGTGTGACCTTCGTCCACATTGTCCGCTTCCCCGGCGTGTCGCGATCGGGTTATGGGACCGTGGCCCCATGAGACATTCAGCACACACCCCACGGCGGCCCGAGTGCCCACGCAGACGGAGTCACGGCGACAGCGACGACGGCCATGACACCGCCGCCGAACCGCGCCGGCGACGCCGCGAGCGCTCGCCCCAGTCGCTGCTTATCTCCGTATCGTATCTGGCCCCGGTATTCAGTCAGCTGGCGATGGCCGGCATGATGATCGCCATGGGCAACTGGTGGTTCCTCGGCTTCGTGGTGCCCGGACTTATCGGCTCCCTGGCGTCGGGAGCGGCCATGATCATGTCGATGCGCCGTCAGGAGGAGCCTGTGGCCAATCCGCTGACCGATCCGCTGGCCGCACCGTCCGATGCGCCTCTGCCAATCGTTGCCGAGCCGCCGCCCGAGGAGACCCTGCTGTTCCCGGGTGTCAAGGTGGCCCGTCCGCAGCATGCGTGGCGGGCGGTGGTCCATGCGTGGCTTCTGCCGCCGAGCTTCGACGCGCCGATCGGCGTATGCGCGGACGGCGTGTTCACGCTGGGCTTGCTGAGGTCCGGGCCGCATGCGCTGGTGGCGGGCACAACGGGCTCGGGCAAGTCGATTCTTCTGGAGGTGTGGTGCCTGGCCCTCGCATGCCGCAATCCGCCCAGGCGACTGAATTTCGTGTTCCTCGATTTCAAAGGCGGCGCGGCGTTCCGTGAGCTGAGCCGGCTGCCACATTGCGTGGGCTGTGTGTCGGACCTTGATATCGCGCATGCTGTGCGTGCGCTGCGGGCGATGGAAAACGAGATGCACCGCCGGGAACGGCTGGTGGCGGAGCACGGCGTGGCCACCACCGACGAGCTGCCGGACCCGCCGCCGCGGCTCATCGTGGTGGTGGACGAGTTCGCGGCCCTGCGCCAACGCATCCCGGATTACGTCGACCGCCTGATCTCGCTGGCGTCGCTGGGCCGGTCGCTGGGCATGAACCTCATCATCTGCACGCAAAGCCCGCAGGGCCAGGTGACGGCGGATATGAAGGCGAATCTGAACCTCAATGTCTGTCTGCGGGTGCGCGACGCGTTCCAGTCGGGCGAGATGATCGGCTCCCCGGCCGCCGCACGCATCAGTCCGCGTCTGCCGGGCACCGCCTTCGCGTCGGACGGGGCGGACCTGACGATGTTCCGGTGCGCGCCCTGCGGCTGTACGCCGCGGCTCGTGGATGGATGCCTGAGGGCGGCGCGCTTCCTGGGAATGGACGGGGCGGCCCGACGCCTGTTCTCCGCTCCCCTGCCGCGCAGAATCGATATGCGCGGCGCGCTGCGCCTCGGCGTAACCGCGGCAGGTGCCGGGCAGGATGCGCGGTGCGGCCATCTGCTAGAGGTTGGAGTGGCGGACGATGGCATCCGTCTGGAGCCTTTCCTTCTGGACATGCGCGCGAATACCGCGATTATCGGCGCATCGGGCCGTGGCAAGACGACGGCGCTGCTGGCCGTGGCCGAGGCGGCGCGACGGGCCGGGTGGCGCGTGGAAACGGGAACGGGGTGCTGGACGTGGCTGCTCGAGTCACCCGACGGACTCGCGGTCCGGATGGCGGATGATGCCGACGCCGTGCTCGACCCCTTGGCCTCGGGGCCTCGGGCCGACGATTTCCGTCAGGCCCTCGCCTGCCGGGATGCGACGGTGATCTTCGCGGTCTCGTCGGCGCGGCATGTGCGTTATCCGGAGCAGTGCACGCGGCGCATCCTGTTTCCTCTGGCGGATAAATCGTCGAATGTCATGATGGGCATGCCATCGCAGACGGCATCCTCGCTCACCGACGACGATGTGCGCACGCCGGGCCGTGCCATCGTGGTGGACGAGGCGGCGTACCCGGTGCAGTTCTTCGCGCCCGACGCACGCCAGGCCCAGGCAACGGCCCATGAATACGCTCCTGACGCGCTCGATGACACGCCCGGCGGCGTGTGATGCGGCGTGTGATGCGGCGCCCGGAATCCCCTCGGAGCGCTGCAGCCGGGGCGCAACATGCACCATGGGCGTAATTTCGGAAAATTACGTCGGGAACTCTTGAAAATCGCGCTGATCAGTGGTTAGCTGAAATCACTGAACAGACAGGAGTATTCATGAGCAGTGCAAGCGATTGGCGTGCTAGGGCCGCGTGCCGGGACAAGGATCCCGAGCTCTTCTTTCCCGTGGGCAACACGGGTGCGGCCTATCAGCAGATCGAGGAGGCCAAGCAGGTGTGCCGTACCTGCGAGGTCATCGACCAATGCCTGAAATGCGCGCTGGAGACCAACCAGGATTACGGCGTGTGGGGCGGCCTGTCCGAGGACGAGCGCCGCGCACTCAAGCGCCGTGCCATGCGCGCCCGTCGTTCCCAGGCCCTGCAGATGCAGATCTGAAAACGAACCGCGCACAGCGCACACAACGCGCGCACAGCACGCGTACGAAAGGGGGTCCGCCTTACCGGCGGGCCCCCTTTCGCTTTCCTGGTGCATTCACATGCGGCCCTTCCACCGCCGCGTCCTCCATGTGGCTTTCGCTATGCGGCGCTCACCGCACGGACGTTCACCGCACCTGCGCGGCCCGCGGCCCTCACTGCGCGGCGCGCAGCTTCATCTTCATTATCACGCGCGTGCCACCGCCATGGCGCGGCTGCCACTGGATGGTGCCGCCGAAATCGTTTTTCACGAAGGTCTCGATGATCTGCGTACCCAGGCCCGAGCCGGACGCCTTCGCCTTGCCGTCCTCCGATTCGGACTCCAGGCCGTTGCCGTCGTCCTCCACCACCACGTCGAGCGAATTGCCGCCGCGGCCCACGGAAATCGTGATATTGCCCGAATCACGCCCCTCGAATCCGTGCTCGACGGCGTTCGTCACGAGCTCGGTGAGCACCAGCGACAGCGGCGTGGCGTCCTGCGCCGGCATGCTGCCGAACTGCCCCACGAAGCGGATGTCGATCTTCTGCCCGCGCTGCTCGGCCACGTCCACGCTCATGCGCAGCAGGCTGGGGATGATGGTGTCGAAATCGACGGTTTCATCGGCGGTCTGGCTCAGGCCCTCGTGCACCGCGGCGATCGTGGACACGCGGCGCTGCGCTTCCTGCAGCTCGCGTCGCACCTCCTCGCTCTGGGTGCGGCGGGCCTGGAGGCGCAGCAGCGCGGAGACGGCCTGCAGGTTGTTCTTGACGCGGTGGTGAATCTCGGAAATCGTGGCGTCCTTGGTCTGCAGCTCCACCTCGCGGCGGCGGATCTCGGTGACGTCGCGGAACAGCACAAGCGCGCCGTTGCGTCCGGTGCGCGCGTCATACAGCGGGAAGGAGCGCATGGCGAGGCACGCGCGGCTCGTGTCGAGCTCGGAATCCGCGGCGCTTTTGCCGCTGAGCACATACGACAGCGACTCGGGCACGCGGTCGCGCTCGTGGATGTTGTCGGTGGTGATCTCCGCCAGGTAACGGCCGACGAGCTCGCCGGTCACGCCGAGGCGGCGGTAGCAGCTGATGGCGTTGGGCGAGGCGTATTCGATGATGCCGTCGCCCGACAGGATGCAGAAGCCGTCGGAGACGCGCAGGTCGCTGCGACGTTCGGAGATCAGCGTCTCCTCGTAGGGGAAGCGGCCCATGGGGATCATGTCGAACAGGCGCTTGCCGGTCTGGATGCATTCGAGCTCGTAGCGGCCGTTGCCCACGCGCGTGGCCATGTTCGTCTCGCGGATCACCACGCCGAGCACCTTGTCGTGGCGGATGACGGGCGCGAAGACGTCGCAGACGGTGGTGGTGCCGATCATGCGGTAGTGGTCGAGGCGCGCCACCACACGATTGGAGTAGGCGCTTTCGACGGCGGGCACGAGCTCGTCGGCGATGGGCTGGCCGATGAGGTCGTCCATAAGCACGGAGACGACCGTGGACGAACGGCATTGGTCGGCCACCACGTATGTGCCGTCGTCGTCGCGGACCACGAGGATCAGGTCGGCGAAGCTCAGATCGGCGATGACCTGCCAGTCCGACACCAGGTGGTGGAGCCACTCGCGATCGGCGTCGACGAAGTCGGAATTGCCTGCGATGATCTGCGAAAAATCTGCCATGGCACCAATCCTAGTTGATGCGGTGCCGGGGTTGTGAAACGATGCCGCCGGCCGAACAGACGACCATCGCCTGCGATTCACCGATTGCAATCGCCGTGCGGCCGCCGACTTGCATTCTGGAATGGTTACGCTACAGTAAGTTACGAAAGAGAAACCTGCACTGGTTCCGTCGGACTCTGCCCGTATCGAATCCGACGCGAATCGCAGAACGTCAAATCGTAGAACGCCAACGGTAAGGAGGTCGGGATGGCCAACGCATCATCCGCCACGGCGCAGGGATCCATCGTTTCGAAACACGACGCAGCGCAGCGCCCCTCCCCGACGCCCGCCTCTACACCCGCCACCTCCCCCGACGACGCGCCGCTGGCCAAAAGCGCCATCGACGAGAACGCGCGCCGCCTCGCCAAGGAAGCCGAACGCGAAGTGGCCGATGCCATGACCGGCATCGCCGCCGAGGAAACCAAGGAGCGCGTGCGCACCGAGCGGCTCGCCCGCGCCCAGGCCAAGGCCGACGCCAAGCGCGCCAAGGCCGAGCGCAAGGCCAAGAAAATCCTCACGAAAGGCGAGTACAAGGCACGCAAGATCGAACTCAAGGCGCGCGGCATCCGCTACAAGAAGGTGCGCCTTGACGTGCACGGACGCCCCAAGCCCGCCATGCGCGGATGGCTGCACCTATGCGCCGCCCCGCTGGCGCTCGCCGGCGGCATCGTGCTCATCTGCCTCGCGCCGTTCGCGTCGCTCAAATGGGCGTGCGCGGTGTACATGGTCTGCTCGCTGATCCTTTTCGGCAACTCGGCCATCTACCATCTGGGCGACTGGTCGCCGAAGGTCACCGACGTGCTGCGGCGCATCGACCACACGAATATCTTCCTGCTCATCGCCGGCACCTACACGCCGGTCGCGTTCGCGCTCGAGCCGCGATGGCGCAACATCATCCTCATCAGCATCTGGTGCTGCGTCGCCGTCGCGATGATCATCCACGTGGTGTGGATCAACGCGCCACGCATCCTGTACACCATCGTGTACATCGTGTTCGGCGTGTCGGGCATCGGCTACATGGGGCTGTTCTGGGCCTCGCCGCTTGCAGGGCCGGCGGTCGTGTGCCTCATCCTGGCGGGCGGCGCCTGCTACATCGTCGGCGCGGTTATCTACGCCCGGCGCAAGCCCGACCCCTGGCCGCGCGTGTTCGGCTTCCACGAGCTCTTCCATCTGGGGACGGTGCTCGGATACGCATGCCATATGGTGGCGGTTTTCATGGTCGTGTGCGCCATGAGGTAACACGATTTTCCCGCTGCGCACGCGATGGCGTGCGGCGATAAGACTTCCCGCCAGGCCCGTCGGGGTCACGGCCGACGCCTTCCGGGAACAGTAGGCAGGCTCGCCCTGCCTACTTTTTTATGCGCGCACGGTAACGCGAGCCGCTTTGTGCAACAGTGTGATGGCTTGCGGACATAATCGGGCGTTTTCGAGCCGAAAAATCGTGTTTTCTGTCCGAAACCCACCACATTGTTATGAAGTACGATGCGGTCGCGGACATGAAACGGCGCCCGGCCTCTCGAGGAGCCGGGCGCCGTCAGCGCGCATCATCATTGCGTGCGTTCATCGTGGATGCGGCGGGACGTCAGGCCGCGAGGGGCTTGGCGGCCTTGATCGTCACGGTGATCTGGCGGCCGTTCGGAGCGGAGTATGTCACCTCGTCGCCGACTTTCGCGCCGTTGATGGCCGCGCCGATCGGGGACTCGGGGCTGATCACATCGTAATCGGTGGCAACGGCGATGTCGCGCGAACCGAGCACATACGTCATCTCGTTACCGGCGATCTCGACGGTCACGACGGAACCGTTGCCCACCGTGCCCTCCTTCGGCGCCTGCATGATCTGGGCGTTGCGCAGCTTGACGATGAGCTCGTTGATGCGCCCCTCGTTCTTGCCCTGCGCCTCGCGGGCGGCCTGGTATCCGCCGTTCTCCGACAGATCGCCCTCGGCACGCGCGGCCGCGATCTTCTGGGTGATCTCCTCGCGGTTCGGCCCCTCGCGCCATTCGAGTTCCTGCTTGAGCTTGTCATAGGCCTCCTGCGTAAGCAGGACGGTTTTCTCTTCGGCCATCATGACCTCCCTGTCAGTGCCCCGGCCCCGCGGGCCGGCGGCTCATTGTTGTATTCGACGCCTGCGGCCTTCCCGGCCACAGGCGTCCCATGCCGCGAACGCGGCCTCCGGAATCCCGGAAAGTATCTATGCGCTGGCGCGCAACCCGGCGCGCAGGCGTCAGTGGATGTCGACCACGAACACAAGCGTGTCGCCGCCGCCGATGCCCGCCTGCGGAATGCCGCGGGAGCCGTAGCCGTACTCCGGCGGAATCGACAGAAGGAGGCGCGAACGGCGCGTGCGGCCGACGAGTCCGCGGTCCCAGCCCTTGATGACCTGTCCGACGCCGATGGCGAACTGCGCGGGCGTGCCGCGGTCATAGCTGGAATCGAACGGGGTGTCCTTGCCCCATACCACGCCGTAGTAGTCGACGGTCACGGTGTCCCCCGCACGCACGACGGGGCCGTCGCCGGCCACGAGTTCCTTGATCTTGAGCCCCTTGGGCGCGTCGGCATCGGGGAATTCGATGACGGGCTTGGCGCCGAATTCGGCGTTCACCGTGGGCATGACATCTTCAGCCATTGCTTGCTCCTCGCTGTTCCATACTGTTTCCAGCAATCGTTTCCGCAGCCGGGCACCGCCCGGTGCCCCAGATGAGATTCGAACTCACACTCCTTGCGGATGCGGAGTTTAAGTCCGCTGCGTCTTCCATTCCGCCACTGGGGCCTGTGCGAAGCTTCGCACAGGTTCACCATAGTACTTCAAGTTTCCGGTCCGTCACGGCGTTCCGCCAGCAGCGCGGACATACGATGCCCCGCTCACGACGCCGTGTTCGCCAGACTCAGGCGGCGCGGCGCCCGGCGAAGGTGCGAACCGCCAGGTCGCGCACGATGCCGTCGAGCAGGCCATGCTCGGAGGCAATATACGAGTCGATGGCATGGCCCTCGTCGGCGGCGGCCTGCTGCACGCGGCGCAGGACGCGCGTCCACACCAACGCTCCCCCGCCGATCACATCGATACGGCCCGGATGGATGACCGGGTACTGCGCGCGCTCGGCGCGCGTCATGCGCAGGATGCGGTCGTCGGTGGCGCAGGCATCGTCGATGCGCACCACGGCGCCGTCCACCGCATCGCGGTCGTAGGTGGCGAGGCCCTGCGCGAGGCCCGTCATGGTGGTGACGGTGCCGGACACGCCGATGATGGTGCGCGCACGGCCGGCCGGCACCGTGGCGAAGGCGGTGTCGATATGCGCGTCGATGTCGGCCGACGCCTGCCCGATCTGCTCCTCGGTGGGCGGGTCGGATACCAGATGGCGTTCGGTCATGCGCACGGAGCCCACGTTCATCGAATACGCCGCGTCCACCTCGCCGGCATGCTCTCCCACGCCGCCGAGCACGACCTCGGTGGAGCCACCGCCGAGGTCGACGACGAGATACGGGGCCTGCGCGTGCCCGTCCGACAGCTGGTCGACGACGCTTGTGGCGCCGAGGAAGCTCAGGCGCGCCTCCTCGGTTCCGGGGATGACGTCCGGCCTTACGCCGAGGATGCTCTCGACGGTGTTCTCGAAGTCCTCGCGGTTCTCGGCGTCGCGCGTGGCCGACGTGGCGACGAAGCGCAGCGCGTCGACGGGATGCTCGCGCAATACATCGGCGAACTCACGACATGCGGCGTACGTGCGCTCGAGCGCGTCGGCGGCGAAACGATGCGTCTCGTCGATGCCCTGCCCCAGGCGCACGACACGCATGATGCGCGGCACGTCCACGGTGAAGCCGTCACCGTCGTATGTGGCGACCATAAGCCTGATGGAATTCGTACCGCAGTCGATGCCGCCCACCGTAACCGATGTCATGGGTCCCTCCTTGTTCCTGGGCCTGCGCCCGCCGGTTATGGCCGGCCGGGGCCGGCCGAATCGTCAACGCATCCGTCGACGCACAATCGTCGATGTCGTCAACGCATAATCGTCGACGGCATACCGTATCCGACGCCGCGGCGTTCATCGCCCGGCGCCCTGACACCAAGACTAGCCCGTCCGGGCCGCGGCGGTCTACGCCGCGTCACGATCCCTACGCCGCGTCACAATGGCAGACGGAGGGGCTGAACTCGTCGGCGACGCGTTCGAGCACGAGGTCGCCGATCGGATTGACGCCCGGCCCCATGGCCAGGCTCTGCGCCATCAGCGCGTGGAGGCATTTGACGCGCACCGGCAGGCCGCCGGCGCTGATGCCCTCGATATGCTCCTCCGTGTCGCCGAGGCGGCGGGCGAGTTCGTGGCGGAACTCCAGATAGATGCGGTGGGCGCGATGGTAGGCGGCGCGCACGGCTTCGTCGGACCGCACCATCTCGGTGTACGCGGCCATGGCGCCGGCGGCCTCGACATGCGAGGCGGCGCGCACGGCGGCGGTGCCGCACAGGTAGAAGGTGGTGGGGAACGGAATGCGCCCCTCCACCAGCGGGCGCGTGACGGTGACGAGCGGCGTGCCACAGACCTCGCAGCGGCGCCCGACAGCGACCATGCCGCGCGGGTAGCGCCCCAGCTGGCGGGTCACGGCCTCGATGTCGGCGTCGGTCGGCGTGTCGGCCATGATGCGGTCGAGCGCGGCGACGGCCACGGCCGCGTCCTCGGGGGTCGGGGTTTCGTCGACGGCGCGCGGCGTGTGGTGTGCGTTCGGCGCGGCGGCGGCCGTGGCGTCGGAGCGCGTGATGGTTGCCATGGTGTCGGCGGGGCGCTCAGCCTCGGCCGGGCGCGGCGCGTCCATACGATTCTGGGGCGTGTTCTCGGACATTCCTCTCCTTACGATGCCGCCGGACGAAAGCCGACGGCGTATCTGCGTGCCATTCTGCGTATCGTATCTTCGTGTTTCCGGAATCGTACCGTCACTGCCCGGCATCGGCGGACGCGGACGCATCGGAGGCAGCGCCATCCGCGCCGGCATCGGCCGCCGCGCCGGCATCGGAGGCCGGCGCATCGCCGCCCGACGCCGTCGAAGCCGCCCCGTCGGACGCCGACGAGCTCGCCGCGGCGGACGGATCGGTGGCATCGGTCGCCGTCGAGGACGAACCGCCCGACGAGGAACCGGAGGACGAACCGCTGTCAAGCGCGCCGCCCACCGTGGCGTCAGTCACCACGGAATCGGTGGAATCGGATTTCTCCAAGGAATACATAAGCTCGCGGTACCAGGGCATCGTCTCGGTTTTCGACGAGGAGCCCGACGCTCCGGACGATGACGTGGAGTCGCGCCCCGTGTTCACGAGATACACCGGCTTTTCGCCCGGATACACGAATCCGAGCCTCGAGCGCGCCTGCGCCTCCACATAGGCGTTGTCGTTCCACCGCTCGATATCGCTTTCGAGATCGGCCTTGCGCGCGGTGAGCTCGGCCTCCTTCTGACGGGCGGCGTCGAGCTCGGCCTTGTTCTGTACATAGGTGACGGCCACCTGCGCGAGCTGGAACGCGGCGAGCGCGATGATGATCAGCATGATGATGAGGCTTGCCATGGAGCCGCCTCGCGCGCGGTCCCTCTCCTCGGATTCCTCGCGCCGCCTGCGCTCCCTGGCCGCCATGAGCCTGTCGTCCTGTGACGATGCGCCGCGCGACGAGCGTCCGCGCGCGTCCTTCCGCCCCGAATCCTGGGTGCCTGTGCGGGGAACCTTGCTTGACATATCTACGAAAATACCCGCCGCACTCGACGCGCGAGCGGGCGGGTATCGCATGATCACAGGTGGCGCGGGCGACGGGCGCGGGTCAGCGGACCCTCATGCCACGGCGCGGCGCCGGAGCGGATCACATGTACTTCTTGCAGGCCTTGAAGGCGCTGTAGCCGGCGTACTGAGCGGTGGAGCCGAGCTCCTCCTCAATCTCGAGCAGGCGGTTGTACTTGGCGATGCGCTCGCCACGGGCCGGGGCACCGGTCTTGATCTGGCGGGTGTTCTTGGCAACCGCGAGGTCGGCGATCGTGGTGTCGGAGGTCTCGCCGGAGCGGTGGGACACCATGGAGGTGTAGCCGTTGGCGGTGGCGAGCTCGATGGCGTCGAGCGTCTCGGTGACGGTGCCGATCTGGTTGAGCTTGACGAGCAGGGAGTTCGCGGCGCCCATGTCGATGGCCTTCTGGAGGCGGGCCGGGTTGGTCACGAGCAGGTCGTCGCCGACGAACTGGAGGCGGTCGCCGAGCTTCTTGGTGATGGCGGCCCAGTCTTCCCAGCCCTCTTCCTGGAACGGATCCTCGATGGAGACGATCGGGTAATCGTTGATGAGCTTCTCGTAGAAGTCGAGCATGTACTCGGCGTCGCGCTCGCCACCCTCGAAGTGGTACTTGCCGGCCTCGCCCTTGCCGTAGAACTCGGAGGAGGCGACGTCGAGGCAGATGCCGATCTGCTTGCCCGGCTCGTAGCCGGCGTCCTGGATGGCCTTCATGATGTAGTCGAGGGAGTCGCGGTTGGACTTCATCTTCGGGGCGAAGCCGCCCTCGTCGCCCAGACCGGTGGCCAGGCCGTCCTTCTTCAGCTCGTTCTTCAGGGTGTGGTACACCTCGACGCCGGCGCGCAGGGCCTCGCGGTAGGAATCGAAGCCGTACGGGGAGATCATGTACTCCTGGATGTCGGTGGCGAAGTCGGCGTGGGCGCCGCCGTTCATGATGTTCATGTTCGGGACAGGCAGGATGTGGCCGTTGGTTCCGCCGATGTAACGGTACAGCGGCAGCTCCGCGGACTCCGCGGCGGCGTAGAGGGCGGCGAGGGACACGCCGAGGATCGCGTTGGCGCCGAGGCGGCCCTTGTTCGGGGTGCCGTCGAGGGCGATCATCACGTCGTCGAGGGCGCGCTGATCGGTGGCGTCCATGCCGATGACCTTCGGGGCGATCTCGTCGTTGACGGCCTTGACAGCATTCAGAGTGCCCTTGCCCATGTAGCGGGACTTGTCGCCATCGCGACGCTCCCAGGCTTCGGCGGCACCGGTGGAGGCGCCGGACGGAACAAGGCCACGGCCCACGGCGCCGTCCTCGGTCTCGAGGATGACTTCGACGGTCGGGTTGCCACGGGAGTCGAGGATCTCGCGCGCGTAAACGCTTTCAATAACTGCCACAACTACTCCTTTAACGTAATGTTGTGCGGACGTTTTCAAGAATAATGCCCCAAATGGACGTTGGCTGGAAGCGACATGATGATTCGCGCCATATGCGCCGACGGCGAAACCGTCGCCCCGCGGTGCGAACGGCGATACGAGGCGAAACGGCGGCGGATACGATGTCGCCGCCGTCTCGATGCCTCCGCTGCCTCAGCCGGCGTATTCGACGATGGCGCGGGTCACGCCGCGCAGATAGTCGAGCGAGCGCTCCCAGTCGCCGGGTACCTCGATGGAATGGTTCGCATCCTCGAAAGTGCGCACGCGGTCGGTGAGCAGGCGGGCCTTGGCCGGGTCGAAATACGGGTCGGCCGTGCCCGCGCAGATCAGCGGGGCCGGATAGTCGGGCCCGGGCAGCGGCGCGGGGATGACGGACTTGTGCACGTCGAAGGGCGGCGGGTTGAGCACCGGAGTGAGCAGCACCGTGCGCAGGCCCAGATGCGCGGCGTGCGGGAACGACAGCGTCGACAGCGACTTGGTGATGACGAGCAGGTCGGCCTCCTGCCCCGCATGGCGTGCGCGCTCGAGCGACTTTGCACGCCACAGGTCGATGACATGCTCCATGCAGTCGATCATTTCGGGAAACTCCACGCTTTCGGTGAGCTTGAGGTCGAGACGATCCACGTACCAGCCCTCGGGCGCGAGCGCCTGGGCTGCCCAGTACAGCAGCGGCCGGTCCACCGTGTAGCCGATGCCCGGCATGATAAGCACATGCCTGCCGGTCTCCTCCGGCTTGACCGTGTTCTTGCCCCACGGCGTCAGCGCCGGCGTGACGTTCTTCCAATCGTGACCGCGTGTCTGATCGTTCACCGTTCCTCCTTGGCGCACGATTCCGGCGCCTTCACAATCAGCTTGGCCGCAGGTGGCGACAGCCGCCCGCCGGCGCCATCGTCCGCCCGCCGGCGCCATCGTCTGCCACCCCCTCCTATCCACCCACTTTTGCGGCCAAATGGGGGCAAAAGTCACCATAAACCGCACCGATCATCGACGCACCGGCGGGTCAACGAGGGGGCCAGCAGCGGCCGGGAACGAAATCTGTGTGGATGGTGCGCCGGCGGTCGGCGAGCTGCCTCACGGTCAACGGCGCCCTCAACCTGACCTTGTGCCCCAATCGCCGCTCGATGATCCCGGCGAGCCCCATCACAAAACGTTCCTGGGCATCGGCATCGATGACATCGGCATTCTCCACCGACACAACGATCCACCCCGCACCTTCCAGCTCCCTGCGTCGCGCAGCGTCCTCCTCGCGCTGGGAACCGTGGTAGGCGCCATCGTATTCAATGCCGATCCTGAGGCTTTCGTACGCCATGTCAAGAAAGTACCGCCGCCCCGACCCGACCCTGACGGACGGATTGACGGCAGGGCACGGCAAACCGTAGCGAAGAAGCAGCAGCCGCAGATCGGTTTCGGGAAAGGAATCCGTGTTGTCACGCATAAGGCGCAGTGCGCGACGGCTGTTCTCGATTCCCGCGGGCAGCAACCGCCTTTTCTGTGCTTTCTGCCCAACCTGCCCTTGCGCCTCCTGCCCTTCCTGCCCTTGCGCCTCCTGCCCTTTCTGCGCCTCCTGCGTCGACAGGATCGCGCCGACGCCATCGACCGCCGCCTCCATTGCGGCGACCGTGTACCACTTCTGGTCCCGGTCGCGCCGCGCCAGGGCATCGCCGAGACGCACCAGCGCGTCGAGGGGCAGGCTGTTCGCGAACATCATCCATGCGGCGAGAGGGCTGGTGCACGCAATCCCGTCGATATCGATGACGCTCCACGGGTGGCTGCGCATGACGAAGGTCACGCCGTTGACATTGCGCCGCTCTGCGCCCCGTGACACGATGGCGACGAGTCCGCGATCGGGAACGTCCGAGGGCACGTCGACGCAGCACAGCCTCAATGCGGTTTCGAAACCGAAGACCAGACGCCGCCGGCATCGCGACTGCGCCTCGCGGCATTGCCCGAGGGTGGTTTTGAACATCCGGATGGCCTTGGACTCGTTCGATTCGAAAACCTTGGCGGGTCGCGCCATGATGGCTTTGCGGACCAAGCGGGATACGGTGGTGTTGTACTCCATGGGCCCACGGTATCGATTCCGCCGGCGACACGCAGGGGCGTCGGGAAAATGTGGATAACTTCCTCGCGCGCCCGACGTCGGTTGTGGAAAGCCGAGCGGTCGGTGGGACCGACGATAACCGCCGACTTTTGCGACCGGATGGGGGCAAAAGTCGGCGAATACGATAGGCGGCCGGGCGGACCGGTCAGGAGCGGCGGCCGGGCACCCACTCGAGGTCGTCGAGCAGCTGCTCCGTCCACGCGAGCACCTCCGACGAGCCCATCGGCTTGGAGCCCAAAGACCCCTGGAACGGCGAGGGCACGATGACGGTGTGCGTCACCGGGCGGTACTGCGTGCCGTGGTAGATGTGGATCATGCGCATGAGCTGCGAGTCACGCGGGTCAGCGCCCACCACGCGCACGGATCGGCCCTGCGCGATGATGTCGGTGATGCCCATGGCGCGCGCCCTGTTGCGCAGCTGCGCGACGGCGAAGAGACTGTCGAGCGACTCGGGCAGCGCGCCGTAACGGTCGCGCAGCTCCTCGCGGATCTCGCGGAAATCGTCGTCGGTGCGCGCCTGCGCAATCTCGCGGTACGCGTCGAGGCGCAGCTTGTCGGAGGAGATGTAATCGGTCGGGATCGACGCCTCCACGGGCAGCTCGATCGTGACGTTCGGTTCCTCCTCCTTGTCGGGCTCCTTGTAGTGCTCCACGGCGTCCGACACCATGCGCACGTACAGGTCGAAGCCGACGCCCTCGATATGGCCGGACTGCTCGCCGCCCAGCAGGTTGCCCGTGCCGCGGATCTCGAGGTCCTTCATGGCCACGTCGTAGCCGGCTCCGAGCGACGTGTTCTGCGCGATCGTGGCGAGACGGTCATGCGCGGTCTGCGTCATCGGACGCTCGGGGTCGTACAGGAAGTACGCGTAGGCGCGCTCGCGGCCGCGGCCCACGCGACCTCGTAGCTGGTGCAGCTGCGACAGGCCGAAGCGGTCGGCGCGGTCCACGATCAACGTGTTGGCGTTCGAGATATCGAGGCCGGTTTCAATGATCGTGGTGCACACGAGCACGTCGATGTCGCGGTGCCAGAAGTCGCGGATGACGGAATCCAGCTGCTTCTCCCCCATCTTGCCGTGCGCGATGCCGATATGCGCCTCGGGCACGAGCTCGGCGATATGCGCGGCCACCTTCGAGATGTCCTGCACGCGGTTGTGCACGAAGAACACCTGGCCTCCGCGCAGCAGCTCGCGCTTGATGGCGGCGGCGACCTGCGCGTCCTCGTAGCGGCCCACGTAGGTCAGCACGGGCAGGCGGTCCTCGGGCGGCGTGGCGAGCGTCGACATCTCGCGGATGCCGGTGACGGCCATCTCGAGCGTGCGCGGGATCGGCGTGGCGGACAGCGACAGCACGTCCACGTTCGTGCGCAGGGCCTTGAGCGTCTCCTTGTGCTCGACGCCGAAGCGCTGCTCCTCGTCGATGATGACAAGTCCCAGGTCCTTGAACTTGATGGCGGGATTGAGCAGCTTATGCGTGCCGATCACGACGTCGACGGTGCCCTTGGCGAGCCCGTCGATGGTCTCGTTGATCTCCTTGGCGCTCTGGAAGCGGCTCATCTGCGCCACGGTGACCGGGAAGCCCTCGTAGCGCTGGGAGAAGGTCTCGTAATGCTGCTGCACCAGAAGCGTGGTGGGCACGAGCACGGCCACCTGCTTGCCGTCCTGCACGGCCTTGAAGGCGGCGCGCACGGCGATCTCCGTCTTGCCGAAGCCCACGTCGCCGCAGATGAGGCGGTCCATCGGCACGGGCTTCTCCATGTCGGCCTTGACCTCGTCGATGGTGCGCAGCTGGTCGGGCGTCTCCTGGTACGGGAAGGCGTCCTCGAGCTCGCGCTGCCACGGCGTGTCGGGGCTGAAGGCGAAGCCCGGCGTGGACTGGCGCGCCGAGTAGAGCTTGACGAGGTCGTCGGCGATCTCCTTGACATGCTTGCGGGCGCGCGCTTTCGTGGCCGCCCAGTCGGAGCCGCCGAGCTTGTTGAGCTTGGGCTCGTCGGAGCCGATGTACTTGCTCACCTGGTCGAGCTGGTCGGTGGGGATGAACAGCTTGTCGGCGGGCGCGCCGCGGCGCGACGGGGCGTATTCGATGACGAGGTACTCGCGTTCGGCGCGGGAGGCGCCGGCGCCGACCATGCGTTTCTGGAGCCCGAGGAAGCGGCCGATGCCGTGCTGCTCATGCACCACGTAGTCGCCGGCCTTGAGTTCCATAAGGTCGATGGCCTTGCGCCGGCGGGCCGGTGTGCGTTGCACGCCGGCGACGGAGCTGCGTCCCGTGATGTCGCGCTCGGTGAGCACGGCCAGGCCTGCGGATTCGTCGACGAAGCCGTCGATGGCGCGCGAGGGGATGTAGTCGACGCCGGTGACGAGGTCCTCGACGAAGGCGCGCTTGAGGCGCGACAGGGTTCCCTGCGCGGGCGCCGTGACGACGACGCGCATGCGCCGGTCGATAAGACCACGCACACCGGCGACGGCGCGGTCCTCTTCGCCGCGGTATTCCTGGGCGGGGCGTGCGTCGAGCCTGAGGCAGTCGGCGCCGCTGAAATCGGCGAACTGCCAGATATGGCGCTTCGGGGAACGCAGGCCTTCGACGGCGTCCTCGTAGCTCAGGAAGCTGGCCGAATCGAAGGTGATGGGCGCGCCGGAGCCGGCGGCCTCGGCGGCGACATGCCAGCTGGCCGCGAGGAATTCGTTCGCGGTCTGGGCCAGGTCGTCGGCGGCGCGGCGCAGACGCTCGGGATCCCACAGCATGACGGTGCACGATTCGTCGAACAGGCGCGAAACAGGGCGCAGATCGTCGACAAGCGCGGGCATAAGAGACTCCATGCCCTCCACGGGGATGGCGTTGGCGATGGACTCGAGCATGTCGTCGGCGTTCGCGATGGTGCCGACGAGGCTTTTCGCACGGGCGCGCACGGCGTCGGTCAGCTGCAGTTCGCGGCACGGCGTGGCCCATACGACGGGCACATCATCGCCGTAGGTGCGCTGGTCGGAGGCGTGGAACTCGCGGATGGAGTCGATGGTGTCGCCGAAGAACTCGATGCGCACCGGATGCGGCGCCGTGGGCGGGAATACGTCGAGGATTCCGCCGCGCACGGCGAATTCGCCGCGGTCCATGACGAGGTCGGTGCGCGTGTAGGCGTTCTCGACGAGGCGGCGCTCGGCCTCGTCGAAAGGCATGTCGTCGTCGATGCGGAACACCAGGGGCTCGACGTCCTCGATGCCGGCCACGATGGGCTGGATGAGGGAGCGCACGGGCATGATGAGGATGCGGATCGGCGAAAACAGGCCGCTTCCCTGGCGCGGGTGGGCGAGGCGATAGAACACCGACATGCGCTGCGCCACGGTGTCGGCGCGCGGCGACAGGCGTTCGTGCGGCAGCGTCTCCCACGCCTCGAGCACGGCCACGTCCTGCGCCGGGCCGTCATACCACGATCGCACGGAGCCGGCGATCTCGGCCGCGTCATGGCTCGAGGGCACGACGAGCACGACCTGCCCCGCGGCGGCGCGGGCCGCGACGATGGCGGGGCGCAGACCGTCGGGCGCGTCGATCGGAAGGATTTCTCCCCCGCTGACGCCTTCGGGCAGGGAGTCGGCAAGTCCGGTGACGAGATGCCCGTAGGCGTCGTCGGAGTCGAGAAGCCCCAGAAGCGGGGCGAGGGAGCCATCGAGTCGCACCTGCGGCTGTTTCGATGCGCGGGAGGCCTTGCGCTCAGCGGCCATTGAAACGCTCCTGCGCGGCGTTCAGTCCGTCGAAGATGATGGTTTCGGCCGCGTCCGCCCCGTCGGCGAGGAAATCGTCGAGCTCCTTGCGCTGCGAGCCATTGAAGCCACCCAGCACCCAGTCGATCGTGTTCTGGTGGGCGTTGGCGCCGCGCGCGGCATGCCCCACGCCGAGGCGCACGCGCGCGTACTTGTTCGTGCCGAGCGAGCGGTCGATTGACTTGATGCCGTTGTGGCCGCCGGCGGAGCCGCCCGCCTTGACCTTGATGCGTCCGAAGTCAAGGTCCATGTCATCGTGGATCACCACGATATGCTCGGCGGGGATCTCGTAATACGCGCTGATGGAGGCCACCGCGTCGCCGGATGCGTTCATATAGGTCAGCGGCTTGGCAAGGAAGAACTTGCGCGTGCCGCCGCCGAGGCTCATGACGCCTTTGCCCAGCATGGCCAGGCCTTTGTGGTCGGAGAAGCTCACGGACCACCTTTCGGCGAGCACGTCGGCGCACATGAAGCCCATGTTGTGGCGCGTGCCCTCGTACTTCTTCCCCGGATTGCCCAGTCCTGCGATCAGCCAGAAATCGGATGCCATGCTTCCCCGCCTTCGTCCGCGCGCCGCGCGCGCCTGTCGGTGCCGTTCGATACGGCATCGAGATAACTCCAACGGCTCGACTTTACCGCGGTCGGCGCATGGTGCGGAAGGCGTTCAGCGGCGGGCGAAGGCGGCAGGCCTGGCGTTCAGGCGGCGGCGCCGACGGGCTCCTGCTCGCCCACGATGGGCACGCCGAGCTTGGCCGGCAGATTCGCCAGCTCGCCCTTGACATCTCCCCCGCGCCCCGCGGCGCCGGCGGCGAGCGCGCGGTCGAGGTCGGCCAGCAGGTCGCGCACGTCCTCGATGCCCACCGACAGGCGGATAAGGCCGTCGGTGATGCCGATCTTGAGGCGTTCCTCGCGCGGCAGCTCGAAATGCGTCATGCGGCTGGGCAGCTCGGCGAGCGATTCGACGGCGCCCAGCGAAACGGCGAGGCGGAAGAGGCGGAAGGCGTTAAGCACCACCACCGGGTCGACGAGGTCCTCGTCCACCTCAAAGGAGAGCACGCCGCCGAATCCGCGCAGCTCGCGCGCCGCCAGCTCATGGCCGGGGTCGGAGGCCAGGCCCGGGTAATGCACGGCCGTGACGCCCGGGTGCGCCTCGAGATGCTCGGCGATGCGCTGGGCGTTCTCCTGCTGGCGGTCGATGCGCAGCGCGAGCGTCTGGATGCCGCGGCGCACGGCGTCGGATTCCTGCGGCGGCAGGACGCCGCCCAGCCGGTTCTGCGCGTAGTACAGGCGGTCTGCGAGCTCCTCGCTGCCGACGACGGCGACGCCCGCGATGACGTCGGAATGCCCGGCGAGGTACTTCGTGGCGGAATGCAGCACGATGTCGGCGCCCAGATCGAGCGGGTTCTGCAGATAGGGCGAGACGAAGGTGTTGTCGACGATGGTGATGGCGCCGGCCTCGCGCGCCAGGCCCGCAAGCGCCGCGACGTCGTTGACGCGCAGCAGCGGGTTCGTCAGGGTTTCGAAATACAGCGCCTTGACATCGTCCTGCGCGAGGGCTGCGCGCACGGCGTCGAGGTCCTGCGTGTCGACCACCGTGAAGAGCAGGCCCCAGCGGTGGAAAAACTCGTTGACCTGCGAATAGGTGCCGCCGTAGATGTTGTCTCCCACCACGATGCGGTCGCCGGGCTTGAAGATCGACAGCGTGGCGTGGATGGCGGCCAGGCCGGAGGCGAAGGCGAAGCCGCGCACGCCGTGTTCGAGCTGCGCCACCTGGCGCTCGAGGAACTCGCGCGTGGGGTTTCCGGAGCGTGCGTAGTCCCATCGGGGCATGGAGTCCACCGATTCGAAGGCGAATGTCGATGAGTTGTAGATGGGCGGGTTCACCGCTCCGGTTGCGTTGTCATGCACGGGAACCCCGTGGACGAGCTGTGTGGAGAAATACGACATGGGTGCACCTCCTCGGTGGCGTCAGACGTTTGCGTTATGCGTCGTATGCGCGGGTTTCGCGCGACGCCTTCCACCCTAGGAGGCGCGGACGGCCGGCGGGCCGCCGCGTTATGCGTGTCGTCGATAGTGCGTTCAAAAGGGCGGTCGATAACAGACCGTCAACACCGGCCGGCCGCAGGCCGCTCCCCCTGCACGCCCTGGACCGGCCGCAGTTCCTTATACCAGTACTGCACGTCGAGGGTGCGGCCGGCGTTGTGGATGGCGCCGGGCAACAGGCCGAAACGCGTGAAGCCGAAGGACCGCATGAGGGCGAGCGAGCCGGCATTGGGGCTGAACACGCAGCTGACGGCTTTCTCGTACCCCAGGCGCGCGGCGGTGTCAAGCAGCCAGGAGACGAGGAGGCGCCCGGCGCCGCGGCCGCGCCAGTAGGAGCCGATGTAATAGCTGATCTCCACGATGGCGTCGTATCCGGCGCGCGGACGGTAGCGGCTCAGCGAACCGAAGCCGACGGTCTGCCCGCCCAGACGCACCACGACGACGGGATACCGCGAGCGCGGGGCGTGCCGTTCGAGCCATTCGCGGCGCTGCTCGGCGCTGCGCTCGTCGACGTCGGAGGTGGAGATGCCGTCGCGGATGGCCTCGTTGTAGATGCTCGTGATGGCGTGGATGTCGCTGACGCGCGCGTCGCGAATCGTGAAGCCGCCTGTGGTACCGTTGTCCGCCATGCGCCGAACCTCCTGCCCGTCGGCCGCGGGTGCGCCGCCACCCATATCGAAGGCGTGTCGGCCGCGGTCCCGTTCCCATGTGCCTGTTGCGTGTTCCTGTTCTGTGCCCGATTGTAGCGCCGCCCCATGCGTCCTGCGATGGGACGGCATGGGGCGGCGCTGAATAGGCGGGGCGGCATAGGCGGGCATGATGCCTCGCGCTATGGCGCGGCCGACCTTACGATGCCGAGGACGAGGATGACGGGCTTGAGGCGGCGCCGGACGATGCGGCGTCCGACGACGAGCCCTCGAGCGCGTTCCCTTGCTCAGTGGCGGTGGCGAGCGCGTCCTTGAGACGCTGCTGGGCCTCGCCGTAGGCCGCCCAGTCGCCGTTCTTCATGGCCTGCTCGGAATCCTGCATGGCCTGGTTCGCGTCGTCAAGCGCTTTCCTCAACGTGCCCGAATCGCTCGACGCACCCGACGCGCCGGAGGACTGAGGCGTGTCGGAGGCGCCGGACTGGCCCGTCTGCCCCGTCGAGCCCGTGTCACCTCCCGACGAGCCCGAGGACCCGGACGAACCGGTCGAATCCACGCCGTCGGCCTGGTCCGCGTCGCCGGCGCTCGCACCCGAGTCGCCGCCGAACACCTGGTCCAGCGCCTCGTCGAGCGTGTCGGCGAAGCCCACCTGGTCGCCGAAGGCCACGAGCACCTTCTTGAGCAGGGGGTAGCTCGTCGTGCCGTTGGACTTCACGTACACGGGCTGCACGTACACGAGGCCACCGCCGATGGGCAGCGTGAGCAGATTGCCGCGATCGATGCTCGTGTCTCCCTGCTGCAGGAGGTTGAGCTCCTTCGACACGTCGGCGTCGGCGTTGAAGTTGTTCTGCGCTTGGCCGGGGCCAGGCACGTTCGAGTTCTTCGGCAGCTCGAGCAGGCGAATCGTGCCGTAGTTGGGGCCCACCACGCCCGTCTCGCTTCCCGCGTCGGAATCGACGGAGAGGAAGCCGGTGAGAATCTCGCGCGTCGACGTGCCCGCCGGGATATACGTGCTGGTCAGCGAGAACGTGGGCTGGTCCATGCCCGCCGTCTGGAGCGTCAGATAGTACGGCGGCTGGAGCACGCCCTGCTGCTTCTCGGCGTCGGATTCCGTCGGGTCGGTCGGCGTCTGCCAGAAATCCTCGCCGGAGAAGAACTCGCTGGCGTTCGTCACATGGTAGGTGGCCAGCAGGGAGCGCTGTACCTTGAACAGGCCCTCCGGATAGCGCAGGTGGCTCATAAGGTCGCCGCTGATGGCGCGGATCGGCTTGTACTGGTTGGGGAACACGCCCTCCCACGCCTTGAGCACCGGATCATCCGGGTTCCATGCGTACAGGTCCACGCTGCCGTCGTAGGCGTCGACGACGGCCTTGACGGAGTTGCGCATGTAGTTGACGGTCTCGGACTGCAGCGAGGTGACGCTCGAGGATTCCGTCGTCACGGAATCGGTGGTGACGGAGGCGAGGTCCACGCTCTGGCTGTACGGGTAGTCGCTCGACGTGGTGTACGCGTCGACGATCCACTTGACGCGCCCGTCCACCACCGCCGGGTACACGCGTCCGTCGAGCGTGAGGTACGGGGCCACTTTCTTCACGCGCTCCGACGGATTGCGGTAGTACAGGATCTGCGAGGCGGAGTTCACGCGGTCCGAGAAGAAGATCTGGTCGGTGCCGAAGCGGATCGAGTACAGCAGCTTGGTCAGCGGGTTGCTCACCTTCGGCCCGCCGTCGCCCTGGAAGGTGGTGGTCACGCCGCTGGAGCCCGACGGGTAGTCGAATTCCCAGCTGGCGGACGTGTCGGAACCCACGATGGAGTAGTCCGGCGCGTTCGGCGAGAAGTAGATGCGCGGCTCGTAGGCCTGCGTGTCGGTCAGCTCGCCGGTGGTGGGGATGTTCTGCTCGAAGAAGCGCGGCTGGCCGTCGGCCGTGATCTTGTTGCCGTAGGCCGCCACGATGCCGTAGCCGTGCGTGTACACGGTGTGGTCGTTGACCCAGTTGCGGTTGTCGTTGCCCGCGAGGTTGAGCTCGCGCGCCGCAATGACGGTGTCCTGGCTATGCCCGTCGATCGAGTACTTGTCGACGGCGAGTGTGTCGGCGAACGAGTAGTACTGCTTGGACTGCTGCAGCTGCTTGAAGGTCGGCGAGACGATCTGCGGGTCGAGCAGGCGGATCTGCGCCGTGGTCTCCGCGTCGGCCGACAGGGCGCCGGCCGCGCCCTGAGTGGAGGCATCGTAGTCGCTGAGCGTCACGGTGTCGATGCCGAAGGCCGAGCGCGTCGCGTCGATGTTGCGCTGGATGTACTCGGCCTCGAGCTCCTGCGCGTTCGGGCTGACGCGGAAGCGCGAGAGCACGGCCGGGTAGATGCCCGAGCCGATAAGCGCGATGACGAGGGAGGCGGCGATGACGATGACGGGCGTGCGCCACGCGCGCAGGGCCTCGCGCGCCGAGGTGTGCACGGCGTCCGAGCGGAATGCGTCGGAGGTCATGACCCACACGCCGATGATGATGCCGCCCACGAGCATGACGCCGGCCATGGCGAAGTCCATGGGGATCGTGGCGTGCACCGTCGTGTACGACGCGCCGTCGAAACGCGAACCCGCGTCATGCAGATGCGAGAACGCGTCGAGCGTGCGGGAAACGGCGAGCATGACGCCGCCGAGGATAACCCACACGCCGATCTGGCGGCTGGCGCGGCGCGTGACGTCGAAGATCCCGCGTCCGCGCGTCGGCATCGTGAATCGTATGCCGCCGACCACCACATGCATGCCGATGCTCACCACGAGACCCAGGAACACCAGGGCAACGAGCGCCTGCACGATGAGGCGCAGGCCGGGCAGCACGAACACGTAGAAGCCGTTGTCGATGCCGAACTGCGGATCCGCCGCGCCGAAGGACTGCGCGTGGAACAGCAGCACGATCTGCGACCAATCCACGAAGAAGCGCGAGCCGACGAACACGGCGATGACGAGCGCCACCACCAGCGCCGTACGGCGGGCCGTCTTCGTGGTCACGCCGGCGCGCATCTCGAGCACACCGTCGTCGCCCGTGCGGTAATGCACGCCGTCGGGACCGTCCGGGCGCACGCCGATGGCGCGCCATGCGGCGAAGTACGTGATGCCGAACGCGAGCACGGCGTAGGCGACCCACAGGCCCACCTTGATGCCCAGCTGCGTCCAGATCACCGAGGCGTAGCCCACCTGCGAGTACCACATGACCTCGGTGACGAAGCGCGAGAGCAGCACGAAAAGAAGCGCAACGGCGAGGATGACCGCGACGATGACGCCGGACACCCGGCGCGCCGTACCCCCGCGCGAGGCGGCGTCGCCGTCGCCGATGCGCTTGCGGCCGCGCCCGCTGCCGGTGCCGTCGCCGTCATGTCCGCCGTCGCCGTCATCGTCAGACGGCGATCCGCCGAACCCGTTGCCCTGAAAGCCCGCGGGAAAACGCAGGCCGGTGAAATCCCAGAAGTTATTCGACATATCGTCAGCTTACACAACGGACGCCGACCACTCCCGGAGCGAAATCTCCCCCACGATTTCCTGGCACCGTGCACGAATACCGCGCACGAATACCGCGCGCGAAAAATGCGGCCGGGGCGCAACGCCCCCGGCCGCATATGGATCCGCACGGCGCAATCCGCCGCCGCGCGTTATCCGCCGCGCGTCACTCGACGCCGGCGGAATCGTCGGAATCGCCCGACCCCTTGGAGCCCTCGGCTCCCTTCCCCGCGTCGCGCCGGTCGGTCGGTAGCTTGGGGAACGGGCGCTGCGGGTGGTTCACCGGATGGTTGCGGTCATGCCCGTGGCTGTAATGCGCGTGCTGCCAGTGGTCGGTGGTGGCGTTCGACCCATGGTAGTGGTCCGGGAACTGGCGGTCGGCGCCGCCGTAGGGCCGCTCGCCCTGCCGCGCGTCGGCGATCTGGTTCGCGTTCGTGGCGTCGAGAATCGCGATGGGCGCGGTCGGCTCGGTCACCGTGTTGCCATAGGTGCGGCCCTGCATCAGCGCCGGCATGCGCTCGGCCAGGCGCGACAGCAGCCAGTCGAGCACGAAGTATATGACGCCGGCCACCACAAGGGTCTGCAGAATGTTGAAGTACATGGCGCCCAGACGCCGCGACTCCTGCAGCAGGTCGGTGTACATGATGATGGAGCCCAGGGCCGTGTCCTTGAGCACCACGACGAGCTGCGTGATGGCGGCGGGCAGCATGGCGTACAGCGCCTGCGGCACCTCGACGGTCATCAGCGACTGCATGGGAGACAGGCCCAGGGCGAGCGCCGCCTCGCGCTGGCCGTGCGGCAGGTTGCCGACGCCGGAGCGCACGAGCTCGGCGATGACGGACCCGTTGTACAGCACGAGGCCGCCGACGACGGCCCAGTAGCTGGGCGACGACAGGCCGGCGAAGGCGAACCAGCGCCAGAAGAACACCATGAGCAGCAGCTCCGGCACGGCGCGGAAGAACTCCACGATGACGGCGGACACGGCGCGCACAAGCATGTTGGGCACGAGGCGGCCGATGCCGAACACGATGCCGAACACGACGGAGCCGACCACGGCCACGACGGCGGCCTTGACGGTCATCCACAGGCCGGGAAGGTAGAAGTCGGTCCACGCCTCGCGGTCGAGGGCGGGCTTCCACAGCTCCCAGCTCAGCTGGTTCTCGCCGTCCGGCGGATTATGCAGGCGCAGGATGACGAACACGGCGAGCGCGACGAGCAGCAGGCTGGCGATGGCGTTGAACACGCGGATGCGCCGGCGGCCACGCGGCCCCGGCTGGTCGAAAAGGACGGATGATGACTCGTTCATCGGCGCACCGCCAATCTATTGGACAGGTATGTGGTCAGCAGGCCGATGGGGATGATGAGGATCACGTAGCCCATGGCGAAGATGAAGAAGATCTGCAGGATCTGGCTGGCGTGGAACTCGATCATGTCGCTCATGACCGACGACGTCTCCGTGGTGACGGAGGCGGCCGCGGCGACCGTCGAGTTCTTGATGAGGGCGATGAGCGTGTTGCCCATCGGCGCCACGGAGCCGCGGAAGGCCTGCGGCAGGATGACCTGCGAGGCGGACTGCCAGAAGGACAGCCCCAGCGCGCGGCACGCCTCCGCCTGCCCCAGCGGCACCGTGTTGATGCCGCTTCGCAGTGACTCGCACACGAACGACGCCGTGTACAGGGCCAGGCCGGTGACGGCCAGCCAGAAGAAGTTGATGTCGAAATCGTCGGAGAACGACAGCTTGAGCTGGCCGAACATGCCGAGCACCATGAACACCATGATGATGGTCAGCGGCATGTTCTTGAAGAACTCCACGTAGGCGGTGGCGAAGCCGCGCAGCGACGAGACCGGGCAGATGCGCATCATCACGAGGACCACGCCGAGCACGAGCGAGATGACGGCGGCCCAGAACGTGAGCTGGATGTTGACCCAGAAGGCGCCGGGGATATCGTATTCGCGGAACAGGTCGAGGAATGCGTCCATCAGTCGTCCTCCTCCCCCTCGGTCGGATCCGGCGGGTTGTACTGCGTGTTCGGCGAATAGCCGGTGCCTGCAGTGTTCTCCTCGATGGCGCGCTGCCACGAGCCGTCGTCGATCATGTCCTTGATGGCCTGGTTGATCTGCTTGGCGAACTCGGTGTCGCCCTTCTTGATGCCCACGCCGTAGCGCTCCTGCGTGAACGGCGCGCCGACGAGCTTAAGCTTGCCGCGCGCGTTCGCAGCCAGGCCGGCGAGAATGATGTCGTCGGTGGTCACGGCGTCCACGATGCCCGAGAACAGTGCCGTGGCGCATTCGGCGTAGCTGGGCTGCTCCATGAGCTGCACCTCGTTGGCGAATTTCTTCTTCACCGTGTTCGCCGAGGTCGATCCGGTGACGGAGCACAGGCGCTTGCCGTTGAGGTCCTGCGGACCCGTGATGTCGGTATTGTCGGAACGCACGAGCAGGTCCTGGCCGGCCACGAGGTACGGGCCGGCGAAGCTCACGGCCTTCTTGCGCTCGTCGGTGATGGAGTAGGAGGCGAGGATCATGTCGACGTCGCCGTTCTGCAGCATGGCCTCGCGCTGTTTGCTCGGCGCTTCCTTCCACACGATTTCATCGTCGCGATAGCCCAGCTTGTGGGCGATGTAGCGCGCGACGTCCACGTCGAAGCCCTCGTACGTGCCGGATTTCTTGTAGCCGACCCCCGGCTGGTCGAATTTGATGCCGATCTTGATGACGTGCCCGTCGCCCGATGACGACGACCCGCACGCACCCATCGACAGGGCGCAGGCCACGACCGCGACGAGCGCGACGAGACGCCGTAGCAGCCTGGCGGGCCCGCGTCCCCTGGTTTGATTGTGCATGATGTCCTTCTCTGTTTCCGCGCACGATGCGCGGGGGCGCGCAATGCGCCCATGGGTCTGTCAGTGGTCGATGATCTTGGAGAGGAAGTCCTTCGCACGCTCGGTGCGCGGGTGCTCGAAGAAATCGTCGGGGGCGCCCGTCTCGAGGATCTTGCCGTCCGCCATGAACACCACGCGGTCGGCGGCCTTGCGCGCGAAGCCCATCTCGTGGGTCACGCAGATCATGGTCATGCCCTCCCCCGCGAGCTCGAGCATGACGTCGAGCACCTCGTTGACCATCTCGGGGTCGAGGGCGGAGGTCGGCTCGTCGAACAGCATGACCTTGGGGTGCATGGCCAGGGCGCGAGCGATGGCGACGCGCTGCTGCTGACCGCCCGACAGCTGGGCCGGGTACTTCTCGGCCTGGGAGTCGACGCCCACGCGGGCGAGCAGCTCCATGGCCTCGTCATGCGCGTCCTGCTTGGAGACGTGGCGCACCTTGACGGGCGCGAGCATGACGTTGTCGATGATGGTTTTGTTCGCGAAGAGGTTGAACTGCTGGAACACCATGCCGACCTCGGCGCGCAGGCGCGTCAGCTCGCGGCCTTCCTGCGGCAGCGGCGTGCCGTCGATGAGGATAGAGCCCGAATCGATAGTCTCGAGGCGGTTGATGGTGCGGCACATCGTGGATTTGCCCGATCCCGAGGGGCCGAGCACCACGAGCACCTCGCCCTTGCTGACGGTGAGGTTGATGTCCTTGAGCACGTGCAGGTCACCGAAATGCTTGTCGACGTGGCGGAGTTCCACGAGCGGACGCCCGTTGCTGTCGGCCTCGTCGGGCCGCGCAGTTGCCGGCGAGGCTTGCGCCGGCGTGGTTGTTGCTGTGTTGGTCATGGCCCCCAACGGTAGCAAGTCGTCGTGTCACCGGGCGTTTCTTCTCATTTTCACGCGTTTTATCCCAAACGGTCGTATTTTTTCGCGCGGTACGATTCACAAACAACGCATAACAACAACACATAACAATGTGATGGCTTACGGACAGAATCAGGCCTCTTGGAGGCAAAATCATCGCAAAAATGTCCGCAAGCCATCACACTGTTCGAGGTCCGAGAGACGACTGCGCGCCCACCCACGCTCGTCAGCCGATCACGACGTGGTCCTCCTCTTCGAGGCGGCGACGCGCCTCGGCCATGTCGAAACGGGCGGGCGGCCAGTTCAGACCCATGTCGCGCAGCCCGACGCGCAGCAGCTCGGAGACGACGGCGCGCGAATACCAGCGATGGTCGGCCGGCACGAGGTACCACGGGGCGCGCCGCGTGCTCGTTTTCTCGAACACCTCCTGCCACGCGTCCATGTAGTCGTCCCAGCGCGCGCGGGCGTCGAGGTCGGAGGGGTCGAACTTCCAGTACTTGCACGGGTCGTCGAGACGCCCGAGGAAATGCTTCTTCTGGCATTCGCGGCTCACCACGAGGAAGATCTTGATGATCGAGCACCCGTCGTCGAGCAGCGAGGCCTCGAAGTCGTTGATCTCGTCGTACCTCGCGCGCCACACGTCCTCGGGATACGTGCCGTAGACATGCGGCATGACGATGTCTTCGTAATGCGAGCGGTCGAACACCTTGATCCACCCGTTCTTCGGCAGCTCGCGGCGGATGCGCCACAGGTAGTCGTGCTGGAGTTCCTCCTCGGTGGGCTTGCCGAAGCCGTGGTAGCTGATGCCCATCGGGTTGCCCTGGTGGAACACATGCCGCACGATGCCGCCCTTGCCGCTGGCGTCCATGCCCTGCAGCACCACGAGCATGCGCCTTTTGCCTCCGTCCACGCCGTTGGCGTACAGCAGCTCCTGGTAGAAGGCGATCTGGTGCGCGCTCAGTTCGATGAAGCGCTCGGCGTCGGCCTTGGTGCCGTCGAATCCGGGACATGACGCGCCGTCGATGTCGGCCACGCGCATGCCCGGGCGGAAGCGGAGCAACGATTCGACCGACGGCGACCACACGGCGGACAGCTTGCCGCTGGATTCGGCGGCGACCTCAAGGCGGCGCTGGATGGCGCTGCGCCCCTCGTCGAAACCCGCGTCATGCTCCACGCGGTCGAGGGTTTTCGTCACCTTCGTGCGTTCGGCGCGGGAATCGTTCTTCCACGATTTTCCCTGCCCCTTGTCGGATTTGTCGCTTTTATCCGACCTATCGCCCTTGTCGGAGCGGTCCTTCGACTTGCCCTTGCCGGACTTATCGGACTTGTCCTTCTTCTTGCCCTTGCCGTCGCCGGAACCTCCGCCGCCCTGGGCGGTCCAGGCGCCGCCGTCGCCGGCATACCGCGGCGCGTCCGAATCATCGTTTCCCCACGGGACGGATGCGCCCTGCGCGTAATCCACGGAAACCATCGATGCTCCTTCCCGACGGCATCGTCCCTGACGCCGCCATGCATCCCTTATGCGCGCACCCATCGCACGCATCTGAGTGAATTGTAGACCCTGCCGCCCCGTCCGCGGCGGCATCGCGGACGGGGCGGCGAGGACATCGTCTTGTAATGCTACGATGTGCGTAGCATTGATACGACAGCCGTAGCGTTTCGGCCCACAAGGCCACGCACCACGCCAACACAGCAAGCCAACACAGCAACCAAGGAACCTCATGCGCAACGCTTTGAGAATCTACTGGCGAGACCTCGGGAGGATCGCCAGGACACCGGCCACGTGGATCATCGTCTTCGGCCTGACCTTCCTGCCCGCCCTGTACTCATGGGTCAACATCTACGGCTTCTGGAACCCCTACCAGCACACCGACAAGCTCTCCGTCGCCGTGGCCAACTGCGACCAGGACGCCTCGAGCGACCTGACCGGGACCGTCAACCTCGGCAACGCCATCGTGGAAGCGCTGAACAGCAACGACCAGCTGGGCTGGACCTTCACCAGCGAGGACGACGCGCTCGACCAGGTGAAAAGCGGCAAAAGCTACGCCGCCTTCGTCATCCCGGCCGATTTCTCCTCCGACCTGCTGACGATTCTCACGGATGACTTCCAGCAACCGTCGCTCGAGTACTACGTCAACGAGAAGCAGGGCGCGGTCGCACCGCGCATCACGGGAACCGGCGCCACCACCGTCGACACCGAGATCAACAGCGAGTTCGTCGCCACCGTCTCCAAGGTGGTGGCCGACAAGCTCAGCTCCGCCGTGGCCGACGCCAACGGCAAGCTCGACACCGCCAACGCCAACGCCACGAACGCCCTGCACACCGCCTCCTCCAAGATCGGCGACGCACAGACCAAACTCGACCAGCTCTCGCAGAACATCTCCGGCGAACGCAGCGAGGTGCGGAACGTGCACGGCACGATCGACCAGCTCTCCCAGCAGGCCGACTCGCTGGGCGCCTCCCTCGACGACGTCATCACACAGGCCGGCGCCACGCAGCAGGCCGTCATGAACTTCAGCATGTCTCTCACCTCCCCCATGCTCGCCTCTCTGCAGAAGGTCAACACGGCCACATCCACCGCCTCCGTGGCCATGGGAACCGTGCAGACCAACTACGCCGAACTCAACACGCAGGTGGGGCTCGGACTGGGCAACGCGCAGTCCGTGCTCGACACTGAGCAGGGCATCATCGACCAGATCAACGCCTCCGGCCTGGCGAACGACCCGGCCGTGCAGCAGCAGCTCCAGAAGCTGACCGACCGCCACACGCAGTCGCAGCAGAACCTCGACGCCCTCAAGAACCAGCAGAACAACATCACCACCACCGTCAACGACACCACGACGATGGTGCGGAACCTGTCGGACGACACGCAGAAGGCCACCGGCTCGCTGGGCACGCTCACCACCACGCTGTCCGGCTCGTCGCTGCCGACCATCGGCTCCGGCTTCACAAGCCTCAACTCGGCGCTGGCCACCATGGTGTCGACCGCCTCGCAGCAAAAGCAGATCGTGACCCAGGTGGGCAGCCTGCTCGACCAGCTCGACGACACCCTCGGCCAGCTGCAGGACCTGCTGTCGAGCACGAAGGACTCGCTGGGCACGCTGCGCACGAGCCTCGACGGCGCGGCCACCGACGCGGGCCTCCTGGCGCAGACGCAGACCTGGCAGAACATCCTCAAGGCCACGCAGCTGGATTCCACGAAGATCTCGGACTTCATGTCGTCCCCGACGCAAATCGAAACCGAGCGTCTCTACCCCGTCAATAACTACGGCTCCTCCATGGCCCCGATGTTCACGGCGCTGACCATGTGGATCGGCTGCCTCGCGCTCGTCATCCTCTTCCGCCTCGACGCGGATGACGAAGGCATCGAGAACATGACGGCCCGGCAAAGCTACATCGGCCGCTACCTGCTGCTGGGCACGATGTCGGTGATCCAGGCGCTCATCGTGTCGATCGGCGAAATCGTGATGGGCGTGCAGCTCGCCAGCCCAGCGCTGCTCGTGGTCTCCACGATTCTCGTGGGCCTCGTGTTCCTGAGCCTCATCTACACACTGTCGGTATGCTTCACGCATATCGGCATCGGCGTGGCCATGCTGCTGGCGTTCATCCAGATCCCCGGCACGTCGGGCCTGTACCCGATCGAGATGATGCCGAGCTTCTTCCAGCGCCTGTACCCGATGCTGCCGTTCACCTACGCCATCAACATGTTCCGCGAGTGCATCGCCGGCTTCTACGGCTCGCTGTACTGGTCGAACCTCGCCTTGCTGCTCGTGTTCGCCGTCATCTCCTTCGCCTTCGGCCTGCTCGTGCGCCCGGTGATGACGAACCTGACGCGAGTGTTCAACAAGGAGGCGCTCGACACGCATCTGATGGTGGCCGAGCAGACGCCGACCGTGGCGCGCCGCTACCGCCTCGACCAGATGATGCGCGCCCTCGGTGCGAACGACGAGTACCGCCGGCAGATCATGCTGCGCGCCGCCAGGTACGAGGTGCGGTACCCGCGTCTGCAACGCGGCGCCCTTGTGGCCGGCATCATCATCCCGTCGCTGCTGACCGTGCTGTCGGCGTACAACTCGCATAACAAGCCGCTGATCCTGGCGCTGTGGGTGCTGTGGATGGCCATCATCATCGTGTTCCTGCTGGCCATCGAGCTTGTGCGCGATTCCTACCAGCGCCAGATGCTGCTGCTCAACGTGGCCCCCGACGAGCTGCGCCACATGGTGGCCACGAACAGCTCCACGCTGTTCGGCCGCGTGTCCGCCACCATCGACCCACGCCACGGGTCCGGCGCCCGGAACGACGGCGCCGCATCCGGCGGTGCCGCGGCGAACGCCGCCGCGCAGGCAACGGCATACGATGTTCCCGTCACACAGGCCGCGGCGCCGACGCACTACGTCCCCGGCACCGACATCCCGGTGCGCGACGACGAGCCGACGCAACAGATCGACATCTCGCCCGAAACCATCGCGCTGGCGCAGACCATCCAGGACTCCCAGGACACCCCGACGGGCGGCGCGACCGCCGCGGCGCTGACCAAGCTCAACGACGCCATCGTCACGCGCATCGACGCCCGCGCCGAGGCACGCGACCGCCAGCTGACCGACCAGCTCATCCAGCGCTTCACCACCGACGGCACGCAGACGCCCGCACCCCAGGCACCCGCGCAGCCGCAACCCACGCCGCAAACACCGCCGCAGCCGGACGGCGGCGGCACCAGAGCCGGCGACGTCATCGCGGATAACAGCGACGGCACCGCGAACACCACCGGCACCGACCCGAAGCGGGAGGCATAATGAGGAACGCATGGAGGCTTTTCATCGGAGACGTCAAGCGCGCCTTCTCGAACGCCGCGGCCATCACGATCGTCATCGGCCTCGTCATGATCCCCGCCATCTTCGCGTGGTTCAACATCTCGGCGAGCTGGGACCCGTTCTCGAACACCAAAAACCTCAAGGTGGCCGTTGCCAACTGCGACGAGGGCTATAAGTCCGACCTCGCGCCGCTGACCATCAACATCGGTGACAACGTCGTCAACGCGCTGCGCGGCAACGACGAGCTCAACTGGCAGTTCACCGACCGCGACTCCGCCATCGAGGGCGCCAAGTCGGGCGAATACTACGCCGCCGTCATCATCCCCGAGGACTTCTCGCATGACATGATGACCTTCTTCTCCGACCACATGGAGCACGCCACCATCACGTACTACCAGAACGAGAAGAAGAACGGCGTCGCCCCGAAGATCCTCGGCCAGGGCGCCACCCAGATCAGCTCGATGATCAACACCGCCTTCACGCAGACCATCACCACCGTCGGCCTGAGCGTGGTGGATTCCATCGCCACATACATGGACTCCGACGACTCGCATACGCTGCTCGCGAACCTGCAAAAGCACGTCGACGAGCTGAGCACGCAGACGCAGGACGCCTCGACCCTCGTGGCCGCCTACGGCACACTCGTCGACTCCTCCAAGACGCTGATCTCGAGCTCCGATTCGCTTGTCTCTATGACCAAGCAGCAGGTCGACACGGCGCAGTCCGACGTCACCGACGCCGTGCAGTCCGTCAAGGACATCCAGTCTGCGCTTGACGCGGCTTCCTCCACCGTGTCGGCCTCCATCGACGAATCGGCGCAGGCCTTCTCCGGCGTCTCCGACGACCTCGGCAAGGTGCTGGGTGACGCGAGCACGAACGCCACCGACCTGCACAACGCCCTGCAGCAGCGCGCGGACGCCGTGCAGTCGCAGCTCGACAGCTACCGCCAGCTGTCATCGTCCCTCACGCAGGTGCGCGACCAGCTCAAGGCCGATGCCGCCGCCCGCGGCGTGACGATCGACACCTCGTCTCTCGACAACGCCATCTCCACCATCGACGGCACCATCACCGGCACGCTGCAGAGCCTGCATGACGAGATCCAGTCCGCCGCCGACAAGGCGCAAAGCGCCTCGAACGCCGCCACGAACAGCAAGGACTCGATCCTGCAGTCCGCCAAGGAGGCGAAGGACGCGATCGACGGCCTCAAGACAAGCTACGATTCGACCGTCAAATCGAGCCTCGCGTCGATCGGCGGCACCGTGTCCGACGCCTCGTCGTCGCTGAGCTCCATGAACCAGACCCTCGAGAACTCCTACGCGACGCTCTCGCAGTCCAGCGGCTCGATCTCCCAGCAGCTCGACGACCTCAAGGCCACGATCGGCGAGGCCTCGGACGGCCTGTCGCAGGCCAGCTCCTCTCTCAAGACGATCAGCGACGCGATCGGCCGCGCCATCGACACCAACGACCTGTCGCAGCTCACGTCGCTGATCGGCGACGACGCGAACGGCCTCGCCTCCTCGCTCGCAGCACCGGTGACGGTGCAGACGAACGCCGTGTACGCCGTCGACAACTTCGGCACCGGCCTGTCGCCGCTGTACACGTCGCTGGCCCTGTGGATAGCCGGCATGCTCATGTCGCTGACCCTGCGCTGCGAGCCCGACGAGGAGACGCTTGCCGGCCTTCCGGGCATCAAGCCGCGCCAGGCCTTCGCCGGCCATTTCGGCGTGTTCATGCTGCTGTCGATCGTGCAGTGCCTGTTCCTGTCGCTCGGCGAGATCTTCTTCCTCGGCATGAACTTCGTGCACCCGGTGCTGTATGTGCTCGCCTGCGTGCTTATCGGCCTCGTGTTCAACTTCTTCTGCTACTCGATGGTCGCCATCTTCGGCAACGTGGGCAAGGCCATCAACCTGATCTTCCTCGTCATGCAGATCTCGGGCTGCGACGGCGGCTACCCGCTGAAGATGCTCGACCCGATCATCGGCGACATCAGCCATATCCTGCCCGCCACCTACGCAATCCGCGCCCTGCGCGCCGCCATCTGCGGCATCTACCAGAACGATTTCTGGATTGCGCTCGCCTACCTCCTGCCCTTCGTCGTCATCCCCATGATCCTCAGGCCTCTGCTCAGCCCGATCAAGCGGATCAACACGAAGGTCGTGGCACGTCTGGAAGCGTCGAAGCTGTTCTGATATGACCGAAGCACCCACCCACATGGTGCGGTCAAGCGCCGGCGTCAGCGCCCGCGACCGCACCAACAACCGCACCGGTATCAGCGCCATCGCACGCAACAACCGCGTGACCGGCCGCGAGCGCGTGCGTTCGCGCACCGACCGCAAGCTGTTCGACGCCACGATGACGATCGCCATGGGCCGCGGCGTCAACGCCGTGACGATCGAGGAGGTCTCGCGCATCAGCGGCGTGGCCAAAACCACGATCTATCGGCGTTTCCGCAACAGAAACGAGCTGCTGCAGGGCATCGCGCGCATGATCGTGGTGCAGATCCCGCCCTTCGATGATGTCCCCTTCACGAAGGACGGCATCGAGACGGTGATCCGCTCGGCCATCGCGATTTTCGAGGAGTCCTTCGGCGTCAAGGCGATCGGGCTGATCCTGACATCCGACACGGCGTTCTTCCAGAGCGTGGTGGCGAATGTGCTGGCCCCGATGCGCGAGAAAATCAAGGCGTATTTCGACCACGGCATCCAGGCCGGCGTGTTCGATGCCGCCACCGACGTGGGATTCGTCATAGACTGCGCCATGGGCGGCATGGTGACGCATGCGGCGTTGAACGACGGCATCGAGCCTGGCTGGTCCCGGCGCATGGCGGCGTTCCTGTGGCACGCCATCGCCATCGACCCCGATGACACCACGGCGGACCGCGGCATCGTGGATTCCGGCGCCCCCACCGGCACAAGCGGCACGACCGCCGCAACCGACCCGACCGCCACCGCAGATACCGCCGCCCCAGGCACCGCAAGGAAAGGACAGGAGATATGACGCATCCGACGAAGACCCGAACCGCAGGCCGCGGCACCGCGCCCCGGAGCAACCCGTTCAGACGCATCGTCGCAGGCACCCAGGCGCAGTGGGCTAAGACGCATGTCAAGCTCGCGCACGAGCCCGAGGGCGACCGCTTCGGCACCGTCTGCGCCCCCGAGGCCGATCCCGACGCCACGCCCATCACAATGCTCGCGGTAGGCGACTCGATGGTGGCCGGCTGTGGCACAAGCCACCAAAGCAAGGGCCTCATCCCCCAGGAGGCGTATTTCCTCTCGAAGGAGACGAAGCATCCGGTGCAGTGGCGCACCGACGCCAAGCTCGGCGCCACCATCCGCCGCGTCAAGTACCGCCAGCTGGCCAAGCTCGACGGCCAGGACCCCTCGCCGCTGTACGACATCATCACGATCTGCGCTGGATCGAACGACATCATGGCCCGCCGCAAGCCGTCGGACTGGGGCGAGGATCTCGCCGACGCCATCGACATCGCGAAACGTCATGCGCGCGCCGTGGACGTCATGTCCTGCGGACAGCTGTATACGATTCCCTCGCTTGGCAAGGCGTTGCGCGAGGAACTGGAGCGCCAGTGCGACGCGCAGGCCGAGGTGTCGCTCGACGTGTGCACCAGGCACGGGGCGCATTACATCAATCTGGTGCATGAGGAGCTGGGATGCGACCACTCCTGGTTCTGGTGCGGAGACCAGTTCCATCCCAATGCGGAGGGGTATGAAAGGCTCGCGCGCGCGTGCGTGGAGACGATGGCACGCGAGCGCATGGACCTGATTCTGTCAGACCTGCTGCTCGACCGCCCTCAGTCCGAACGCGTCGGCAAACATGTGCCCGCGACGAACGGCACGGAACCGGATGGCGCCGGGCGGGACGGCGCGGCGACGCAGGACTAGCGCGAGAACGAGTTTCGACGATTCCCCTGTCGTCATCCCTTCCATCGCCATCGGCGCCCGATGCCCCCGCCACCGGGCGCCGTGCCATATGCGCTTCACACGCGACGCCGCTTACTTGGATTCCGTCTACTTGGATTCCGTGTGCTTGGAGTCGGCATGGCGTGACAACGGCATTTTTTCGCCCGTCAGCCTGTCGGCCTTGGGGTCGCGCGCCAGCGGGCGCACGGCCTGCACCGACACAATCGTATGCGTGATGGGATCGGAGGCCAGCTGCGCGTATCCGGAATCGGGATCGGGCGCGTCGGTCACGCGAGCGTCGCGCAACTCCTCGCCGATGACCTTCTGCGCGGCGAGCTCATCGTCGTCCTCTTCTTCCTCCTCGTCCTCCTCGCGGTAGGCCTCGTCCACCTTCTCGGCATCCTCGCGCTCCAGCATCTTCTTGACAGCCCTGAGGTCCTTGGAGATCTCGTCCATATGGCCGTTGATCTTGGCGATGCGCTCCTTGGTCAGGCGGTCCTCGCGGTTCTTGCGGATGGACTCCTCCTGGATGAGCCAGGAGGACAGAAGTGCACAGATGATGCCGTTGAGAATGATGCCGGAGAACATCAGCGTGCCGGCGATGACGCGGCCCAGGGCCGTGACGGGCGAGTAGTCGCCGTAGCCGACGGATGTGGCGGACACCCATGTGCACCACATGGCCTCGGGGTACGTGGTGATGGATGCGGTCGGGGCGCCGCGCTCGGTGTCGAGCAGGGCCAGGGATCCGACGAAGAACACAAGAACCGAGACGGCCACCGTATAGATGATGACACGTGCGCGGAACGCCTGGGAGCTGGCCTTGCGCAGGGCCCTCAGCGGGCTGAGGGCGAAGACAAGGCGCAGCGGGCGGAACATGGGGAGAGTGACGACGACGAGATCGAAGAGATGGTGGACGAACCACTGCAGCTTGTTCGGAGCCAGGATGAGGGTGATGACGTAGTTCACGGCGAAGACCACCCAGATCACGTCCATCGTCACGTTGCCGACGGATGCCCACGCGCCGTAAGGCTGTGCGAGAACCGTCCATGCATAGACGGCCAGGAAAACAAACGAGAGTCCGGTCATGATCGGCTCGGACAGACGCTCCCATTTTTCGTAGGTCATACCCATAAGACTAGTCGAGGCCCCGCACCCATGCGGCATCCAGAATCCGCGGCTAAGCTTGTACCATGGTTTCGGTCCGTCGCCCGCGCGAGGCGGCGCGCTTCTCCCATCGAAAGGACACACATGGCAGTGCATCCGCATCCGGCGCTTCGCACGGCGCTTTCCGCCGCCCTCGTCATCCCCCTCGTCTTCTCCGCGGCGGCCTGCGGCGGCTCCTCCAACGCCTCCGGGTCCTCGTCCGATTCCTCCAGCTCCGGATCGGGCTCATCGTGGATCTCGACGGTGGACTGGTCCGCGCATCCGGCGACCGACACCGACCTGAGCCTGTACGGGGCGGTGAACGCGCCGATCGCCATCTCCGACCTGCTCGCGCACACGTCGTCGGTGAACATCGCCACCGACGGCGACACGATCACCGACCCCTCCCAGCTGACGACCAGCGACGCGCAGCTGAGCTCCAACACCACGTATGACACGATGACCTTCGACTCCACGCTCGGCTCGCTGTCGATGACTGTCGGCTTCTCCTTCTACCAGGACGAGACATCCACCGTCGCGAACGCATTCAACGACGGCTGGTGGAAGATCTCGCTCGACTCCACGTCGTCGAGCACCATCGACTCCCTCATCAACGTGGAGCCCACCACCGAGGACGAAGCGGGCGTGAGCGACGAAGGGTCCGTGCGCCTCAACGCGATCATCCGCCAGTACGGGGCGCCGAGCTCCATCTGGTACTTCGATTCGCAGTTCGACCCGGCGAAGGCCTCCGAGGGCGGTGCCTACGATCTGGTGTGGGAGCGCGACAGCTACGCCTTCGACGTGGTGGTGCAGGATATCGTCAGCGACGGCTCCACCGTGGCCGATGCCGCCGGCTTCGGCTACTACCCCGCCAACGCGTGGGGCAGGGAGAAGGAGCAGCTGCAGTCCGGACTGACCGATTCGCAGGGCGGCAACCTCGTGTTCAAGGATTTCCAGGACGTGGCGTCGCAGCTCTAGGACGCGACGCGCCGGCTGGCATTGTCAGAAGCCCGGCATCGTCAGAAGCATCGTCGATCGCCCCCGAGCGCAGCACAGCGCACGGGGCACAGAAAGGACCTCCATGGTGACATTCCCCCATCACGCCGCATCGTATCGCAACGCGGCGCCGCACCGTTCCCGCACCCATCGCGCCCGCCGCATCGTGGCGGCGCTCGTCGCTCTGCCGCTGACGCTGTCTGCCGCGGCATGCGGATCGTCGTCGGATGCCTCGCCGAGCTCATCGGACTCCTCCACAAGCACCTCCGTGTCGTGGCTGTCTCAGGTCGACTGGACGAAGTACAACGTGACCGACGCCAATCTCGAGTTCTTCGGTCAGCTCACCGCGCCGCTGGCGGCCAAGGACCTCTTCGACCACGCCAGCGAGATCTCCGTGGCCGTGGCCAGCGGCAACGGCACGAAGGCCATGACCGACGGAAACGAACTGCTCACGTCGAGCGCCACGAAGCCGCGCGAATCCACGGCGAGCTCGGGCAGCACGGACGGTTCCTCCAGCTCCTCGGCCTCGGCCGTCGATTTCATGACGATGGACGATTCGTTCAAGAACGCCACGATCGACCTGCATTACGAGCTCGACAACGACACGACGCCCATCTCCGACGTCTTCAACGACGGCTTGTTCGACCTCGCGGTCACGCCCGACAACTCCTCCGTCACCCTCTCCGACATCCTCGGTCTCGATTCGTCGTCCGGTTCGGCTTCGGATTCGGGCCAGGGCACGTCGGAGCTCGACCAGGCGCTGGATAAATACGGCATGCCGACCGGCATCTGGTACTGGAACGACACGTCGTACTTCGACCCGACGAGCGCGGCGAACGGCGGCGCCTACGAACTGTGCTGGGAACGCGACGGGTACGCGTTCACCATCGCCGTCAACGACATGATCGGCACCGAGTACTCGATGACGAACACCTCGTTCACATACTATTCGGGAAACGCATGGAAGAGCTTCAAGACGGACCTGCAGAACGGATCGATCGACGGCGGCAATAACAACGTGCGCTACTGCGATTTCCATGATTTCTACGATTCCTACCTCTCCCCCGAGGCCGTGGCATCGCTCGAGGCGTCAGCTTCCGCCGCGCAGTCCTCCGCGATGGCGTCGGCCTCGTCCGAGGCGGCGAGCTCGGCATCGGCCTCGTCGTCCGAGTCATCGTCTGATTCGACGGACGGCGGATCGGTATCCGTAGAATAGCGCCAATCGCGCCATTCGACGCAACCGCACCATTCACAAGCACAGCGCCCGGCAGGCTCCCCGCTTGCCGGGCACTGTGCTTTCCCGTGCGCATCATCGTCCGCGCGGCGAACGCCTCGCTCACAATCACAAGCCAGGCTCAGAAGAACAGCCACGCCATGAGGGCGGCGTACCCCACGAGCAGCACCGAGGTGAGGACACTTGCGAGGAACGCGGCGCGCCCCTCCTTCGCGATGGCACGCACATTCACCGTCAGTCCCAACGCGGCCATGGCCATGCCGAGCACGATATACGCCACCGACACAAGCGTCGGCGCCGCCGCGCCCAGGCCCGGCACATACGTGCCCGCCACGGACGCGCCGATGAAGCCGAGCATGAACCACGGGAACCCCGCCCGGCCGCCCCGGTGCACCCCGTCCTCGGCGTGTCGCCTGTTCCACCACACGGAGATGACGCCGGCCGCGACCACGAGCATCAGCACGCGCGACAGCTTCATGATCGTGGCGATGTCGACGGCGCCGAATGCGTCGCCCGCCGCCACGGCGTGGGCGATTTCGTGAAGCGACGCGCCGGCCATGACGCCCAGCTGCGTGGAGGTCAGGCCCATGAGGGGGCCAAGGGCGATTTCGGCGAGCGCGAAAATCGTGCCCATGATGGCCACGATCGCCACGGCCATCACCTGATGGTCCGCCTTGCTGCGCTCCTTCTCGGGCGGAACAGTGATCGACCCCGACAGCCCCATCACCGCCGCGGCCCCGCAGATGCCCGTGCCGCCGGCCACGAGGATGGCGAGGTCGGGCTCCACGCCGAGACGCCGCGCGATGCGGTAGCAGACCACGATCGTCAGCGTCACGCCGACGGCGGCGATGGGCAGGCATACGAGGCCTTGCGTGAACAGCACGGCGAGGTTGAGCTTGAATCCCAGGAGGATGATGCCGAGGCGCAGCAGCTTGTTGGAGATCAGGCCGGCCGCGTCGCGCACGCCGGCGCCGCGTTTCTCGGAGCCCGCCACGTACAGGCGGCGCACAGGTGCCTGGAGCGCCATACCGATAAGAAGCGCAATGATGAGGGCGCCGAACAGGCTCAGCACGGGAAGGCGCTTGAGCCACGATCCGGCCAGCGAGGCGGCGAGTGTCAGCGCCGCGATAATGCCCATCTGCGGGGTGAGGATGCGACGGCCCCATGCGGAGGCGAAGGCCGCCACCGGGTTACGGCGCGTGGCGGGGCGAGGTGCTGGGCGATCGGCGGGGCGAGCGGGGGTCAGGGTGTCGGTATGCGGCGCGTCGGGTCGCGCGGGTGTGTGGTTCTGTGTCATGCCTCGTATTCAACAGCACGCGTTGGCATTCATCAAATAAAACATTCCGATGTTTTTCATCAGGTTTTTTAATACGATTTTTCCATCGTGCGGCGCCATATGATGGCTCCATCGCGCGTCATCATCGCGCGTCATCATCGCGCGGCTCCATCGCGCGTCGCCATCGTGTAGTCTTGCGCCTACCGTTGCGCCCCCTACGCCCTCTCGTCGACGCGCATCGCCGCGATCATCGTCTCCGCGGCGCGTCGCTGGTCGCGCGACAGGCCCGTGCGCGGCGTCACCGCGTAGAAACGCCGCACGAATTCGCGCCCCAGGGACCGCACCGGAACGCCGTCCGGCACAATGGACCGCGAGACGACGGAGCAGCCGAAGCCCGACGCGAGCGCCGCGACGATGGACGCGTTGCTTGCCACCGTCACCGACCGCCCGGGCACGATGCCCTCGGTTTTGCACAACAGGTCGGTGTAGTAGCGCACGCCGGAGCCCTGCTCGCGCACCAGCCACACCGACGAGGGGTCGCCGGCGAGCACAAGCTCGTCCGAGCACAGCGTGACGCGGTCGATGGCGTCGTTGATGACGGGTTTTTCGATAACGCCGAATTCGGCCTCCTTGCGCCCCACGAGGTCCACGATGACATCGGAGTTGACGGCGCGGAAGGTCAGGTCGTACCGCTCGAGCCGCGGTTCGAGCGCCTTCAGCGCGGCGGGCATGAGCACACAGGCGGCGGTCAGGGAGAAGCAGGCGCGCAGACGGACGGCGGTGCGGGATGCGCGGACCGCCTCGTCGCAGGCGTCGCGCCATGTGTCGCCGATGGTCGCGGCGGCGCGGTACAGAAGCGTGCCTGCGGCGGTGGGCTCCACGTCGCTTTTCGCCTTGCGCACGAACAACGGAACGCCGGCCTCGGCCTCGAGCGCGGCGATGCGCGCGGAGACGGTCGGCTGCGATACGCCGAGCTCGTCGGCGGCCGCCGTGAACTGGCCGGTTTCGTAAACCGCCGCCAGCGTCCTTAGCAACGGGAACATGTCGTGCGCTGGCATGGGCCCTCCCCTTCCGTCCGCAACAGGCCGTCGCACCGTTCCGGAAGCGACCTCCCCGAGAGGAACCGTTCCGGGGTCGCACATCGTGCGACGGCCTGCGGCACGGTTCCTCTCCCAGAGACGGACGTCACTTGCTGACGTTGAACTTGAACTCCACGATGTCGCCGTCCTGCATCACGTAGTCGCGGCCTTCCTGGCGGAGCTTGCCCTCCTCCTTGATCTCGGTCATGGAGCCCTTCGCCGCCACGAAATCGTCATAGGAGACGATGTCGGCCTTGATGAATCCCTTCTCGAAATCGGAGTGGATCACGCCGGCGGCCTGCGGAGCCGTCCAGCCCTTGTGGATCTGCCAGGCGCGCACCTCCTTGACGCCTGCGGTGAGGAAGGTCTGCAGGCCGAGGATGTCGAAGCCCACGCGGGCCAGCTGGTCGAGGCCGGATTCCTTGAGGCCGGCGTCGGCGAGCATCTCGCGCGCATCGGCCTCGTCGAGTTCGGTAAGGTCGGATTCGAACTGCGCGTTGAGGAACACAGCGGGGGCCGGCGCGACGCTTGCGGACAGCTTCGCCTTGAGCTCGTCGTTCTGCAGCTCGTCGTCGTCCACGTTGAACACATAGATGAACGGCTTGGCGGTCATGAGGTGCAGGTCGTAGACATCGTCCTTGTCGATCTTGCCCGCGGAGGCCGCGTGGTCGATGGTCTCGCCCGCCTCGAGGATCTTCTGGGCCTTCTTGACGGCATCCATGTACGCGGGCTCGATCTTGCGGCCGCGCAGGTCCTTCTCCAGCTTGGGCAGCGCGTTCTCGATGGTCTGCAGGTCGGCCAGGATCAGCTCGGTGTTGATGGTGTCGATGTCGTCGGCGGGATCGACCTTGCCGTTGACATGCACGATATCGTCATCCTCGAAGGCGCGCACGACCTCGCAGATCGCGTCGGCCTCGCGGATGTTGGCGAGGAACTTGTTGCCCAGGCCCTCGCCCTCGGAGGCGCCCTTGACGATGCCGGCGATGTCGACGAAGGTGACGGTGGCGGGCACGATCTTCTCGGTGTGCACGAGCTCGGCGAGAACCGGGAGGCGCTTGTCCGGCAGGGGCACGATGCCGGTGTTCGGCTCGATGGTGGCGAAGGGGTAGTTCTCCGCAAGCACGTTGTTGCGGGTCAGGGCGTTGAACATGGTGGACTTGCCGACGTTCGGCAGGCCGACGATTCCGATAGTAAGAGACATGGCTTCTAGTCTAGAGCCCACGGGGACAATGCCGCTCCTCCCGGACGCGGGCCAGACCGCGCCCTTCCCTTCTCACACCCCTCTCGCCCCCAACATGTTCGCGTTAGAATTCCGATGTATCTCTTGATACGTTCTTTCAGCGGAGTTCCCATGAATGGAGAAAAACACCATGACAGACCATAGATTCACCGGATTCCCACGTCGCTTCCGACGCGACGGAAAATCCGCAACTAGGACCTCCGAGAACCAACAATCGTCGACAGTAGAGCCTGACACCACCAAACTCACCACCTCAGCCGCCCTTCCTCCCCATGCCTCGGACGGCACGACAACCGCCACGAAAGGCAATAGCACATTCACAAAAATCGTCGATTCCGTCAAACAGATGCCGACGATTCTTTTCGCCACCTATGTCTTCACCGTCATCGGTGTCATAGGCTGGTTCACACCGCTCAAGACATCCGGCATAATCGCCGCCCTTGTCGGCATCGTCACAGGCATCGTCAGCCTCATCAAGAACCGCAAGAACGACCAGCACAAGCGCAATTCCATCATCGCAACCATCGTCTGCGTTGTGGCTCTCCTCGGCTGCGCCGCAACCGCACCCGCGTCTTCATCCTCGACGCAGGCCGAATCCACCGCCGCCAGTTCCGCGCCCTCGACCGAAGCCAGCTCTTCTGAAACAACGTCCTCCACCCCGACGCAGGACCCGAGACTCCCGCAGGCCCAGCAGGACCTCCAGTCCAAGCTCACCGAAGCCAATACGCTGCTGGCGTCGTCGGAAAACCAAGTCGCGGACGAATCCACCAGAGTCGCGCTCACCCAAGCGATCACCGCCGCGAGCGCCGTCACATCGGAGAATCCCGATGATTACACACAGGCCCAGCAATCCCTCCAATCTGCGATGGACGCCGTGACCTCCAGCGAGCAGCAAAAGCAAGCCGCCGACGCCGCGGCGCAGCAAGCGGCGCAAGAAGAGGCATCAAGGGAAGCGGAGCAACAGGCCCAGCAACAGGCGGCTCAACAGGCCCAGCAACAGGCGGCTCAACAAGCTCAACAGCAGGCACAGCAACAAGCGACCCAAAGCGCACAGAAACCGACGCAAAGCACGCAGAGCAACACCAACACCGGGAAAACCATCAGACGCGGCGAATTCTGCAGCAAATCCCGGATTGGCGAACAGGCCACGGCATCCAACGGCGGAACCGTGACGTGCACCGCCGACGGAAACCGCGCCCGTTGGAAGTAAGCGTGCGTCAGTCACCCCGCCATCACATGGGTCGGTCCTCCTCATCAGGACCGACCCCTCACCAAGGCCGACCCTGCTGATGCCGAATTCCTGAACAGTGTGGGGCGCTCCCCCTCCCCGCCTCGCCGCTTGGGCGGGATAGAATCGAAGAACGCAATCGTGTGAACAAAGGAGTTGGCATGGGATATGCACTGATCACGGGAGCATCCGGAGGCATCGGGAAGGAATTCGCCAGGATCCTGGCGCAGCACGGCAAGGACCTCATCCTCGTGGCGCGCAGCGACGACAGGCTGCGCGACATCGCCGACGGCCTCGAGAAGCGCTACGGCGTGCATGTGGTGCGCGTGGCGCTGGACCTGTCGGAGGAGGACAGCGCGCAGCAGCTGTTCTCGATCACGCAGGGCGCCGGCTACACGGTCGACACCCTCATCAACAACGCGGGCTTCGGCGACCTGACCGGATTCCTCGACTCGAACTGGTACCGGTCGCGCAACCTCATGGAGCTGAACATGGTCACGCTCGTGCACCTGACGTACCTGTACGGCAACGAGATGCGCGCGCACCATTTCGGGCGCATCCTCAACGTCTCGTCGGTCGCGGCGGCGTTCGCAGGGCCCAACATGGCGCTGTACTACGCGTCGAAGGCCTTCGTGCTGAGCTTCACCGAGGCGCTGTCGAGCGAGCTGAAGGGCACGGGGGTGTCGGCGACGGCCATCTGCCCTGGCCCGACGGCCACGTCGTTCGGGGTGAACGCGAAGATGAGCGGCCGCAGCTTCATGACGATGGGCCGGCCCATGTCGGCGGCCGACGTGGCGGAACGCGGGTACCGCGCGATGCTGCGCGGGCGCACGACGGTGTACGTGGGACCGCTGACAAAGGCCGGCTTCCTTGCGGCGCGCATCCTGCCGCGCCGCGTGACCCGCGCGATCTGCAAGTGGGCGAACGGAACGCCGCAGGGGCCGCATTTCTAAACGGCGAGCCCCAAGCCGGAACCTCCCAACCAACGACACAGGGCGGGCGCCACCGGAATACCGGTCGGCGTCCGCCCTGTGTCGTTTCTCAATCGCCCGTTTCTCAGTCGCCCATCACCGCGTCGACGGCGCTCATGACGTCGCCGCGGAAGCCGCGCTCCTCAAGGCGCTGCACGCCGCGAATCGTGGCGCCGCCGGGCGAGCACACGGCGTCCTTCATGGCCGCGGGAATCTGCCCCGTCGCCACCTGGAGCGCGCCGGTGCCCTCCACCATGGCCGACACGAGGCGGTAGGCGGCGGCGCGCGGGATGCCGTGCTTCACGGCCGCGTCTGACAGTGCCTCGATGAACATGGCCGCGTACGCCGGGGCGCAGCTGGTCACGGTTCCCGCCTGGTACAGCGTGGCCGTGTCGAGGAACTCGACGAGGCTGATGGGCTCGAACAGGCGCGTGAACGTGCCGATCTCGTCAGGCGTGAGGTTGCTGAGGCGCTCGGCCACCACGACGCCCTTGCCCACGGCGATCGGCGTATTCGGCACGATGGACAGATGGTGCGTGCCCGGCGCGAGAATCGTCTCGTACTTGGCGAAGTCCCAGCCCCAGGCGATGGAGATGACGACGGTGCCCGGCTCGGCGAGCTTGGCCTTGATGGGCTCGACGACGGATTCGATGACATTGGGTTTGACCGCGAGGATCACGACCTCGCATTCGTCCACCACGTCGGCGGCGCTGGCGGCGGCCGTGGCGCCGAGCACGGAGGTGGCGGCGTCGAGGGTCTGGCGGTTGATGTCGTAGGCGACGATCTGCGCGCCGTCGATGCCGCCGTGGCGCACCATGCCGGTGGCGATGCCCTGCGCCATGGCGCCGAAGCCGATGAATCCGATGGTGAGGTTCGATGCGGCGGTGCCGTCGGCGACGACGGCGGACGGGTTGATAACAGTCATGTTTTCTCCGGTTTCCTCAACGATTTTTCCGACGGACGCCGCCCCGCGGGCGGTCAGCAATAACGGTCGGCGAACACGGCGCGCAGGTCGCCGCGATCCAACGCCTCATTATAAAGGCGCGGGAACACGGAGTCGCCGTGGATTCCATCGTGTTCGAACTCGTTCGTCACCCACGCATGCGACGCGCCGATATGCTCGAGCGAGGCGAGCGACAGCTCGGACGGCACGTACATGTCGTCGTGGTAGACGGCGGCCTGGAGCGGAACCTCGTTGGAGGCGAGGCGGTCGAGGTCGTAGATCATGCCCCAGCGCGTGTCGTGCATCATCAGTTCCTCGGCGTCGCGGAAGGGGCGCAGCGACGAATCGGTGGCGAACATATCGGGCAGCGCCGCCTCGCCGATGAAGCACAGGGGGCGCGCGTCGGGCGCCATGTCGGCGTGTCGCGCGATCTGGCGGTCGGCGGCCCAGTCGGCGGGGGCGCACTGCCCCTCCGCGCCGCCGTTGAGATAGATGAATTCCTGCAGCGTCCAGTACAGCGGGCGGTTATACGATTCCGTTTCCGACAGCACGTTCATGAGGAAACCGTCGGTGAGCGTGGGGCGACGGGATGCGGACGACACAGACGCCGCGGACGATGCGCCGTCCTCCCCCGCGATGCCGCCGGCACAGACAACGGAGCCGTCGCCGTCCGCGAAAGCCTGGTCGAACAGCCAGTGGAGGCGCTCCGGGGCGGGCTTCATGCCCATGCCGCCGCCGAGCATCTGCAGACGGCGCACCGTCAGCGGATCCCCGTTGGGCAGGCGCACGTCGCCGTCGGCCAGCGCGTCGGCCACGGCGGCCACGCGCGCAGCGTCGCCGGGATACCGCTCGTAGTAGCGGCGTGTCTTCATCATCATCTTGCGCACCGTGTGCTCGTACACGGTGTCGGGGCCCGCGTCGATGGCGGGGATGCCGCCGGCGGTGAACGATGCGAGGACTGCCTCGGGGAAGATCGACAGATAGGTCAGCGTCAGGAAGCCGCCGTAGCTCTGCCCCAGCGTGACCCAGCGCCGGCCGCCGAACTCGGTGCGGCGCAGATGCTCGAAGTCACGGATGATGGAATCGGCGAGGAAATGATGCAGGTAGTCCGCGAGCGCACGCGGCGTGCCGAAGCGACGCGCGACGCTGGCCTGCACACGGCTGGAGCGCCCTGTTCCGCGCTGGTCGGGCAGGATGACGCGGAAATGGCGCACCGCCTCGGCTATCCACCCGTCGGAGTCAGGCGACAGGGGGCGCGGCCCGGGGCCGCCGGGGCCGCCCTGGAGGAAGACGAGAAGCGGCATGTCGCGCGATTCGTTCTCCGGCGCGCACACCACGCGGTAGAACAGGCTGAGACGCTCGGACGCGTCGGGCGCCGACCAGTCGAGCGGCACCTCGATGGAATGGTCCTCGATGCACAGGCCCGGAACGTAGTATTTCGCCAACAGAGTCATGGTCCTCCCCTCGTCGCGCACGGCTATAAGGCGGTCTGCGCGCCGCGTCATCCTTCCGGACGATGGCCGGCGCCGCCCGCCACGGCTAGTGTGGAAGGCACCATGGACGGCGCCCGCGCATGGCGACGCAGACGAGACGACGGAGGGACCACGATGGGCACTGGGATAGGCGCCGGGAACGTTCCGAGCCCCGGCACGCCGGATAACGGGCAGACGGAAGGCAGCGCCGGCGCCCCGTCCGACGCCGCCTTGTCCCGCATCGTCCCGTCCGACGAAACCCACGCGGGCGCCCCGTACCGCCCCGCCGCAATGTCGGGCACCGTGCGGCATATCGTCTCCGCCCTCTCCCGCCATGCCTGCTATCCGCACGGATGGCGCTCCGTCATCTTCGACGTAGCCCTTGCCGCAGGTCTCTATGCCATCTGCACACCGCCCATCGCATCGATGACGCCCGCCCCGCAGAATCCGGTTCTCGGCGACATGTCCGACCCGGGCGTGTGCATCGCATGGTCGATGGCCCTTTTTCTGCCCGCCGCCTGCCGTCGTCTGGCACCCGTGCGCATGGCGTGGGCCTTCGCCGCCGTCTGCGTGGCGCAGCTCGCGCTGGGGCCGAGCATTCTTCCGTTCGACCCGTTCTGCCTCGTCATGCTGTATACAGCCATCGTGTATGGGGACCGGACATCGGCGCCCCCCCTGTGCCTGGCATCCGTCGGCATCGGCGCCGTCGCCTCGCTGTTCATGGCGTATACGAATGTGCATGATCTGGCGGGGCTGGACTGCTCCACGGCCATGAAGCCCACGGCGACCATCATCGACACGATGGCGGGATGCCGCGCCGCCCTGCTCACCCAATTCTCCGGGAACGCCCTCGGCGTCGGCGTACTGCTGGCGTTCACGATGGTGGCGGCGTTCTGGCGTCGCACGACGCGTGACTCGATGCTTCTTCTGCGCGAGCGCACCCAGGTGCTGGCGAGCCAGAAGGAGCAGGCGGGGCGCGAGGCGGCGATGCGGGAGCGGGCGCGCATCGCACGCGACATGCATGACGTGGTGGCGCATACGCTGTCGACGATCATCGTGCAGGCCGATGCCGGACGGTACGCCGCCGCGAACGACCCGGGGAAGGCGCGGGGCATCATGCTTACGATCCGGCGCGAAATCGACCATGCGCGCAGCGACATGGCGCAGCTTCTCGGCGTCCTGACCGACGGACTGCCCGACGGGGTTCAGAATGGCAGGGCCAAGCATGACGGCACCGGGGCGGGCGCCTCCCCCGCCGCCCCGTCCTCGCAACACGCGGCATTCTCCGGCGTGTCGTACGAACGCATACCCGAGCTCATCGCCCAGGCAAGCCTGGAGTCGGCCGCGCTGGGACCGACGACTCCGGGACAGGTGATTCCGAGGTCCGCCGTGACGCATGTGGTCTCGGGCATGCCCCGGCCCGGATTGCTGTCGGGCAATGCGTCGATCTGCGCCTACCGCGTGGTGCAGGAGGCGCTGACGAATGTCCGCAAATACGCGCTCGGCGCCGCCTACGATTCACCCGATGCACGCGCCACGCACAACACGCGGGACACGCCTGATATCTCCGGCGTGTCCGAAGCTGCCGGGGCACCGGACGGGACGCACAAAGCACTGGACGAGGCGCCTGGAACCGTCACGGCGCCGCGCACCGTGCATGTCCGCGTCGATGAACGCTGGGACAGGACGGGGCTGACGCTGCGTATCAGCGACGACGGCATCGGGGCGGGCTCGTCATCGGACGGGCACGCGCCGGGTTTCGGCCTCATGGGCATGGCGGAGCGTCTCCGTTCGGTCGGCGGCACCCTGCACGCCGGCCCCCGAGCCGACACGGAGGGCCCGGGCACGCCGGGTTTCGTCGTCGAGGCCGTCATTCCCTATGATGCCGCCGCACCGGTCGGCGCCTCCGCCGCATCATCCGCATCGTCGCCGGCCCCGACTTCCGTCGCCTCGCGCCACACCTCTGCCGCGAGCGCCGCCCCGTCAGCCGCGGCACCGGCTCCATCGCCAGCCCCAACGCCCCGCCAGCCGCGGCGCAATGCCGTGGAACGCATGGCGGCGTGGTCGATCCGTCACGAGCGCATCGCCGATATCATCATCACAACGCTTCTGTGCCTGCTGACGCTGATGCTCGATGCCTCGCTCGTCGGTACGAATCCCCCCGGCTCGTTCGTCCTGCCCGCGCCGGTTATCGCCCTTCTTCCCGTCGCGACGTGCCTGCCCCTGGTCAACCGCCGTCGCAGGCCGGAGCGCAGCTGCCTGCTGGTGTTTCTCCTATGCGTCGTGAACATGCTGGTGGGCACGACGCAGCTTCCCGCGTGCATCGTGCCGGTCACGGCGGCTCTGTTCTCCGGCACCCTGTATGGGCGGCGCGGCATCGGCTGGCGCCTCGCCGCCCTATCCGCGACGGGCAGCGTCATGGTCGGCCTCGACATGACGCTGTACGAGGGCCTCCAACCTGACGGCACCATGCCCTTGCAGGGGCTCGCGTTCGCGGCGCGGCATACGGGGCCCGTATCCGAGGAGAACATCGCGATCGGCCTTGCCTACGCCGTGCTGTCTTTCATCGTCTGCCTGACTGCCATCGGCCTGGGCAACCTGTCGCGCAGCCGCGACGAGAACCTCACGCTGCTCCGAGCGCGGGCGGATGCACTCGAGCAGGAGCGTGACGCGCGTGACAAGGCGGCGGCCGCCGAGGAGCGCACGCGCATCGGCGCGCAGATTCAGCACGATGTCTCCGCCACGCTCGAATCCGTCAGCCGGCGCGTCGACGAGGGCCTGGATGTGGTGGATTCCGGGCGTGCCACGCCGGACGCCATTCGCTGCGCCTTCGCCGACATCGCGCAGCAGGGTCGCTCCGCCCTGCGCCGCATGAGGCGCCTTCTCGGCGTGTTGCGCGACACGGAGCGGGGCGAGGATGACCGAAGCGCACCGTCCACGGCGCTGTCGAAGCACGAGCTGCATCCCGCCGCCCCGCTGGACGAGCAGCTGCATGACGCACATCTGCCCCACGCCTGATCCGCTGTCACCCCGATCCGTTCCCACGGCCCAGCCGCTGCGCCGCCCCGGCGCAGCGTAGCCCGCTCCCCAGAGCTCCGGCGCCGAATGCCCGGCGGTTAGAATAGGCGTCGGCAACACAGGCGACACGACGCAGGCCGGTACAAGCCGCCGCAGGCAGGGAGGTTTTATGGAGAGCCAGGGACCGAACGCGGACGGCGTCATCACCGTTCTCGTCGCCGACGACCAGGAGCTTGTGCGCACCGGATTCGCCATGGTCATCGACTCGCAACCCGACATGCATGTGGTGGGGCTCGCCGGCGACGGGGCCGAGGCGGTGCGCCTGGCCGCCGACCTGCATCCCGACATCGTGCTCATGGACGTGCGCATGCCCGGTATGGACGGCATCGAGGCGACACGCCGCATCGTGTCCGCGCCGGACGCATCGTCCGACAGGATGACGCGCGTCATCATCCTCACCACCTTCGATCTCGACGATTACGTCATGTCGGCCCTTCTCGCCGGCGCCAGCGGCTTCCTGCTCAAGGACACCGAGCCCGAGACGCTGCTCTCCTCGATCCGCACCGTACGTCGGGGCAATGCGATCATCGCCCCGACGGCCACGAAACGCCTCATCCAGCGCATGATCTCGCACGATGGCGGCGCGGCGCTCCATGTGGCGCCCACCACGGCACCGGACACGCCGGCGACCGCCCAGGCGGGCGCATCGCCGGTCTCCCGGCACGCATCGTCGCCCCATGCATCATCGCCCTCCGCCCCGGCACCGCAAACCGCCGCATCCGGCGCCGCCTACACCGACCCGGAGCTCGACTCCCTCACCGCCCGCGAGCGCGAGGTGCTGGTCGGCATCGCGCGCGGGCTGTCGAACCAGGAGATCGCCGACGAGCTGGTCATCAGCCTGCCCACGGTGAAAACGCATGTGGCGCATATTCTGCAGAAGACGAATTCCCATGACCGCGTGCAGGCCGCCGTCTTCGCCTACCAGAACCATCTGGTCTGAGGCAGGCGGCCACGCCCCGCTCCCATCGCGCCCCGCTCCCATCGCACCCTGCTCCCATCGCACCCCGTCCATCGTCTTCTCGCCTCCCTTCGCCGCCATCTGCACGGAAAATCATCCCCGCGGATGATGGCGGCCTCTTTCACCCTCCGGTAGATTCATGACATACCGGGGCGGAACGATCCGCCCGTCGCACCGGGCGGCGACGCCGTCCCAAGGGAGGAAAGAGGAAACATGAGCGCATCCACCAATGCCCCGACGCCCACGGCAGGCCAGACCCTGCCGAACCTGGCATCGCTGAACCAATCGGCCGCCGGCATGGCGAACGGGCCGGCCATCCAGGCCATCGATCTCGTGAAGGATTACGGAACCGGCGATTTCGCCGTCCATGCGCTGCGCCACGTGAACGTGGCGTTCGAACGCGGCCGCTTCACGGCCATCATGGGCCCGTCCGGATCGGGCAAGTCCACCCTCATGCACGTGCTGTCGGGCCTGGACTGCGCTACGTCGGGCCATGTTCTGTTCGACGGCAACGACATCACCACGTTCGACGACAAGCAGCTGACGCTGATGCGCCGCGACAACGTCGGCTTCATCTTCCAGAGCTTCAACCTGCTGCCCATGTTCACGGCCGAGCAGAACATCGCCATGCCGCTGACACTGGCCGGCAAAAAGCCGGATCGGCAGTGGCTGCACAGGCTCGCCGCGGACCTCGGCATCGAGGACCGCCTGTCGCACCGTCCGGCGGAGCTGTCGGGCGGCCAGCAACAGCGCGTGGCCATCGCCCGCGCCCTCATCACCCATCCGCATGTGGTGTTCGCCGACGAACCGACCGGCGCGCTGGACTCCATCAGCTCCGCCGAGGTGCTCGGCATGCTGCGCCGCCTCGTGGACGAGACGGGCCAGACCGTCATCATGGTTACGCACGATGCCGCCGCAGCGGCGTACGCGGACCGCGCAATCGTCTTCTCCGACGGCAGGATCGTGGCGGACGTGGACCATCCCACTGAGGAAGGCATGAGCGCGCTCGTCATGGAGCAGCGCCGCGCCACGGCGCAGGCCGCCGCATCGAACGCCGCCGCCCCGAACGCCGGCCCCGCGGGCCTGTGAACCGCGCACCGTCAAGGAAGGACAAACACACCATGTGGTCCATCACCCGAGGAATGATGAAGCGCAGCCGCAGGACCCTCGTCCCCGCCGGCATCGCCATCGCCATCGCATCCCTGTTCATCAGCGCCACGCTTCTGTTAGGCAACGTGCTCGACGCGCAAAGCGTCAAGCAGTTCACCGCTGAGTACGGCAACGCCGAATACTCCGCCACGCCCGACTACCCGGCGTCCCCCTCGTACCAGTCGGACGGCGACGTCCCCACACTGGCGAGCACCGGGCTCGAAGACATCGCATCCGTCAACGGCGTGTCGGACGTGCGCTACTCCGGAACGGAGCCCGTCATCGCCTCCGCCGGAGCCGCGTCATCGGCATCGTCCGCCGCCTCGTCCGGCTATTCCGCGTCGGGCATCGAGGTCAGTACGAAGGCGGGCATCATGCCCATCGACCTGGCCGACGGCTCATGGCCGTCGAAGCCTGGCGAGGCCGCGCTCGACTCCGACCTCGCCTCCAAACTCGGCGTGTCGGTCGGCGGCACCGTGAGCCTCGTCTCCACCGCCGTCGACTCCGCCGCAGCCGACGACGCGGCCGCCGTCTCGCCCCTCGTCGTGCGCGTCACGGGCCTGACCGACGACCCGCACGAGCAGTACTCGCTGGCCGGCGGCTCCGTCACGCTGGCCGCCGATGACATCGTGGAGCTCGAACGCCAGAACCTCCTTGCCATCGGCACGCCGCAGTCCGACGTCGATTCCTTCACGCACGGCGACATCACCGCCTCCGCCGTGTATTTCTCGCTGGACTCCGGCATGAGCGATTCGCAGAAAAACGATGCCATCGGCCAGATCCGCTCGAAGCTGCGGAGCGTGACGGTCACGTCGCGAACCGACGCCGCCGACGCCTACCTGCGCAAACTCAACGGCGGCGGCGTGAACCCGGTGGTCGCGGCAATCCTCGTGTTCGCCATCCTCGCCATGTTCGTCGCGGCGCTCGTCATCGCCAACACCTTCCGCGTGCTCGTCACGCAGCGCCGCCGCACCCTCGCCCTGCTGCGCACCATCGGCGCCAGCAAAGGGCAGGTGCACCGCTCGGTCCTGACCGAAGGCGTGGTGCTCGGCCTCGAGTACTCGGCTCTCGGAACCGCGCTCGCCTACGCCATCGTCGCGATCCTCGCGGCAGCCAAGGTGCAGGGCATCGAGCTGATCCCGTCGGCCTCCTCCATCCTCGTGCCCATCGTGTTCGCCACGCTGATCACGGTGCTGGCGTCGAGCGGCGCCGCGCGCCTCGCCACAAGCGTGACCCCGATGGAGGCCCTGCGCCCCATCGACGCCACCGAGAAGGCCGGAATCAAGGCGGCGCGCGCCGTGGTCTCCGTGCTGCTCCTCGCCGGCGGCCTGGCGCTGTGCCTGTCCGCCGTGCGCATGGCTGGGAGGATCTCGCCCAGTAGCAACGATTACGCCACCCCGCTGCTCATGGCGGTGCCCGGCTGCATCCTCGTGTTCATCGGCCTCGTCATGTCGACGCAGGCGTGGATTCCGTGGCTGCTGTCCGGACTGGGGCGCCTCGTGTCGCTCACCGGAGCCTCGGGCACCATCGCCGCCGCGAACATCCGCAAGAATCCGCGCCGCATCGCCGCCACCAGCGGCGCGCTGCTCATCGGCATCACCCTCGTCGCCACCGTCGCCACAGGCGCCTCGTGCGCCTCCGCCACCGTGAACCGCGAGCTCGACAGCCACTACAGCGTCGACGCATCCATCACCGAGGTCGCCGCCGACCCTGCGCAGATCGGCCAGGTCAAGGCCCTCGACGGCGTCTCCGACGCCCAGGGCATCGCCGCCTACGCCGTCACCCTCTCGGCCAAGGGCACCGTGCCGGATATCTCGGACGCGGACGACGCGCAGTCCTACACCGCGATGTACGTGATTCCGGATTCCGCCATCGGCTCCGTCGTGTCCGACACGTTCGGCACCCGCCATCTCGAGGACGGCGTGGTGTATGTCTCCGACGCGATGCACACCACCAAGCCGAACACGACGCCCGACGTCCGGACCGGCGACAGCCTGGGCATGGTCGTGACAAGCACCAGGTCCGACCAGGACTCCCTGTACGCCACCGCATTCGAGGGCGGCGACGTCTCGACGATCCCGCAGGCCCAGACCACGCTGCCGGTGCGCACCGCCTCCTTCGCCATCGGCGACGACGATTGCTCGCTTGCCATCTCCGAAGGCACGGCGCGCTCCCTGGGCATCGACCCGGGCCGCCACGACATCTGGATCGGCGTGGACAAGAACGCCGACGCCTCCGACCTCATCGACCGGCTGACGACGCTGACGCGCGACTTCAACGGTTCGAACCTGACGGGCGCGTTCATCTTCCGCAAGATGTTCGACACCGTCATCGACATCGCCATGAAGGCGATGCTGGCGCTGCTCAGCGTCGCCGTCATCATCGCCCTCGTCGGTGTGGCGAACACGCTGTCACTGTCCGTTATCGAAAGGCAGCGCGAATCCGCCACGCTGCGCGCCATCGGCATGACGTCGGGCCAGCTGCGGGCGTCGCTCGCCTGGGAGTCGGTGCTGATCTCGGTGGGCGCCGGGCTCGCGGGCCTGGTGACGGGCGGCTTCTTCGGCTGGGTCGGCGCCGTGACGCTGCTGACCGGCACCAGCGTGGCCTTCGCCCCCAACTGGGCGATCTACGGCGGCATCGTGCTGCTGTCGCTGGTCGCCGCACTGCTGGCCAGCGTGCTGCCGGCGCGCCGTGCCACGAAGGTGCCGCCGGTGGTGGCGCTTGCCGACGCCGACTGACGCGCCGGCCGCGGCTATCGCAGCACCATCGTTGCGATAGCCGCGGCGGTGCCGCAGAGAGTCAGGGCGACGAGCAGCCAGTCGCCGGCGTCCATGCGCACCTGCACACGGTAGGTGCGCCTGACGCCCGGCATGCCGAGCCCGCGCGTCTCCATCGCCCAGCCCACGTTGCGGCTCATCGTATAGGCGCGGATCAGTACCGCGATGATCACCGGCATATACGAACGGAACCGGGCGACCATACGATGCAGCGGCCCCCTGCGACGCCGACGACGGGGCGCACCGTCCGCGTCATTCGCGCCACCTGCGCCATCCGCCCCGTCATCGCCGCCGTCACCGCCGTCGCCGCCAATATCGAGGCCGCGCGCCCGCTGGGCGTCCATCACGTCGCCGAAAATCGAGAAGAACACGGGGATGTAGCGCAGGGCGGTCGACAGGGTCAGGCCGGCCTTGTAAGGCACGCCGAGCCTGACGAGGCCGCGCACGAACATCGGCTGGCTCGTGGTGAACAGCGTGAGGAAGCAGGCGAAGCCCAACGCGGGGATGCGCAGCCCCATCACGACGGCCATGAGCAGGTTCTCCTGCGTGATGCGCAGGAATCCCGCCCGCCAGATCTCGTGTGCGCCGCTGGGGTCGGTGATCGGCCACAGGATGACGATAAGCACGATGACGGGAGCCAGCACCTTCCATGCCCAGGCGATGCTGCGCCGCGGCACGCCGTCGGTGGCGAGCATGACGTGCTCCGCCGCGAGCACAGCCGCGATAAGCCACCACTGCCGCCACACGAAGCACAGCACGAGAAGGGCGAGGCTGAGCAGCATCTTGGCGCGCGGATCGCGCCGGTGCAGCCATCCGTCGCCGGGAACAAACAGGTCGGAGTCCATCAGACGGCCCCCTCTCCCACAGTGCCGGTTCCGATCGCGCCCCACTGCGCCACATGCCCGCCGTCCATGCGCAGCAGGTGGGTGCAATGGCGCGCGATGGCGCGCAAGTCGTGGCTGATCATGATTACCGTCACGCCGCGCGCATTCGCGTCGTCGGCGAGGCGAAGGAATCGTTCCGCTAGATTCGCGTCGAGGCAGGCGGTCGGTTCGTCCAGCACAAGCACCGGGGTGCGCATGGCCAGCACGGAGGCGACGGCGACGGCGCGGCGCGCCCCGTAGTCCAGCGTGGCGGGCGGCGCGTCGGCCACGTCTGCGAGATCAAGGGCGTCGAGCAGCGCCCCGGTGCGCTCCGTCACCGCCTGCCGCGGCACGCCCAGCGCGCGCGGACCGTATCCGATTTCGTCACGCACCGTGGAGCAGAAGATCTGATGGTCGGGGTTCTGGAACACGAACCCCACATGCCGCGCCATGGCGCCCACGCTATGCTTCGCCACGTCGAGTCCGTCCACCGTCACCGTGCCGGCGCCAGGCCGCAGCAGGCCGTCGAAATGCCGCACCAGCGTGGTTTTGCCCGATCCGTTGCGCCCCGTCAGGCCCACGAAGGCGCCACGGGGAATCCGCAGACTCACGTCGTCAAGCGCCGGAGCCGCGTCCTTCGGTGCATTGGGGTACCGGTAGGTCACGTGGTCGAGGGCGATGACGGCATCATGCCCGTCGCCGCGCCCCTCGTCCGCCGCGCCCACCACCTCGATGCGCGGATTCGCGCCCCGGGGCTGCGCCACGCCGGCGCGCTCCAGGGGTTCGCGCATCGTGTCGAAAACCTCCATGCCGCCGTCGGCGAACACGCCACCTCGGTCAAGCGCCACGATGCGGTCGGCGCGGCCGAGGAAGCATTCGGTGTGCTGCTCCGCCATGACGATCGTCATCGGCCTGCCGCCCTGCGCTTCGCGCCGCCGGATGGAGTCCAGCGCCTCCATCACCTCTCGCCGTCCGTCCGGGTCAAGCGCGGCGGTCGGCTCGTCGAGCACGAGAACGTCGGGCCGGCCCACGAGGGCGGCGGCGATGGCGACGCGCTGCATCTGCCCGCCTGACAGCTGCGTGGGCTGACGGCGGCGGAAGGCGCGCATCCCCACGGCATCCAGGGCGTCGTCGATCAGAGCGTCCATCAGGGACGGGTCGACGCCGCGGCTTTCAAGCGGAAAGGCGATCTCGTCCTCCACGCTGGCGCAGAACAGCTGCGATTCGGGGTCCTGCTGCACATAGCCCACGTGGCGGGACAGCTCCACCACGCCGGTTGTGCGCGTGTCGCGCCCCATGACGCGGACGGTGCCGCTCATGCGCCCTTCGGCAAGCGAGGGCACGATGCCCGTCAGCGCCATGCACAGCGTGGATTTGCCGGCCCCGGTCGGGCCCACCAGGCCGACGAATTGGCCCGCCTCAATGCTCAGGTCTACGCCACGCAGGGCCTGCACCGGCGCCTGCCCCTCCCTCGAGGGGTCATAGCGCCAGCCCAGGCCCTGCGTTTCGATCACGGTACGCGGCGTCGTCACCACGCACCGCCCTTCCGGCTATGTCGCGCGGTCCGGCGGATCGACGGATGCTTCCGTGTCACGCGGCGTCTCCTTCAGTCCTCGTCCGCGGAGCCGGCGCCCACGCCGAGGTTGCCGAGGCGCACAAGCGGCGGGTACGCCTTGCGCACCGCGGAGAACAGCGCGATGCCGATCACGATGCCGACGCCCGCCTGCGCGAGGTTGCCGGGCACGTCCACCAGCGACGCGGAGACGCCGGACAGCACGATTCCCGCGAGGAAGTAGCCGAGCACCTTCCACAGCCCCGCCGCGACGGAGCCGATGATCATATTCACGGGCTTGAACTTTCGCACCGACAGGCCGACGATGATGGCCTGGATGCCGTCGATGACCAGCGTGAACACCGCCCACTGCGGGTAGCCCGAGATGAGGTCGGACAGCGCCGGGCCGAGGCCGCCGATGATGCCGCCGATCCACGGGCCGAAGGCGTAGGACGAGAAATAGATCATCGCGTCCGACAGGTTGAGATAGCCGCGCGACAGCGTCGGGATCTTCACGACCATCGTGAACACGGTGGTCACGGCCGTCATGATGGCGATCAGCGGGATGAGACTCGCCGTGGGCCTGGAGCCCCAGGCGCCCCGGGATCGACGCGCCGCGACTTTCCCGGTCTTCCCGTCGTTGTCATCGTCCTCGTCATCGTTCGCCGTGGCATTGCTCGCCATATGCTGCTCCTCTTCTTGACGTTGACGCCGGGCGCGATCGCACCGGATACGGCGGCGCCGGACCAATCGCGTCAGGTCATCCGCCGCCCGAATCGTGCGGCATCCGATACAGACACCGAATATATACCGCCCCCGTCACCCGGCGCTCACGAATGCGCGGCGCACGGACACGCCCCGGAACGCACGCACCGTCCGCATAACGATGCGCCCGGTCCGCTGGAACGGACCGGGCGCACATGCGTTCACGGGACGGGTCTGCGCCGTACGGACGCAAACCCTTGGGACTCCTTACGAAGTCGCCTTACTTGGCGAGGCCGGACTCGCGCAGGGCCTTGAAACCACCGTCGAGGTCCTCGATGATGTCGTCGATGTTCTCGAGGCCGATGGACAGGCGGATCGTGCCCTGGTGGATGCCCTGGTCCTCGAGCTCCTCCGGGGACTCCTGGGAGTGCGTGGTGGACGCCGGGTGCACGACGAGGGACTTGGCGTCGCCCACGTTCGCGAGCAGCGAGAACAGGTGCAGGTTGTCGATGAAGACGCGCGCCGCGTCCTTGCCGCCCTTGATGTCGAAGGTGAAGATGGAGCCGCCGCCGTTCGGGAAGTACCTCTCGTACAGGTCATGGTCGGCGCGGCCCGGCACGGCCGGGTGGCTCACGGACTCGACCTCCGGGACGGTCTGCAGGTACTCGACCACCTTGAGGGCGTTCTGCACGTGGCGCTCGACGCGCAGCGAGAGCGTCTCGGTGCCCTGCAGGAGCAGGAAGGCGGCGAACGGGGAGAGCGTGGCGCCGGTGTCGCGCAGCAGGATGGCGCGGGCGCGGGTCACGAAGGCGACGGGGCCGAGGGCCTCGTAGAAGTTGAGGTTGTGGTAGGAGGGATCGGGCTCGGTCAGCGTCGGGAACTTGCCAGGCACGGCCGCCCAGTCGAACTTGCCGCCCTCGACGATCACGCCGCCGAGCGTGGTGCCGTGGCCGCCGATGAACTTCGTGGCGGACTCCACCACGATGTCGGCGCCGTGCTCCAGCGGGCGGAACAGGTACGGGGTGGCGAAGGTATTGTCGACGACGAGCGGCAGGTTGTGCTTGTGCGCGATGTCGGCGATGGCCTCGATGTCGGCCAGGTCGGCGTTCGGGTTGCCGAAGGTCTCGATGTAGACGAGCTTCGTGTTGTCCTGGATGGCGTCCTCGAAGTTCTTCGGGTCGCTCGGCTCGACGAAGGTGGTGGTCACGCCGTCGCGCGGAAGGGTGTGGCGCAGCAGGTTGAAGGTGCCGCCGTAGATATGCTTGGAGGCCACGATGTGGTCGCCGGTCTGCGTGATGTTGCGCACCGCGTATTCCACGGCCGCGGCGCCGGAGGCGACGGCGAGGCCGGCGGTGCCGCCCTCGAGCGCGGCGATGCGGTCCTCGAACACGCCCTCGGTGGTGTTGGTCAGGCGGCCGTAGATGTTGCCCGGGTCCTGGAGGCCGAAGCGGGCCTCGGCATGGTCGAAGTTGTGGAAGACGTAGCTCGTGGTGGCGTAGATCGGGACCGCGCGCGAATCGGTGGCCGGATCGGCCTCTTCCTGGCCGACGTGGAGCTGGAGGGTCTCGAAGCGGTAGTGGTTATTCTTCTCAGCCATTGTTATCTCCTTGGGGGAACGTGTCGGATATGTCTGGCATCGGTCGGTCGTTGCATCCGGGGCCTCGCCCCGGCGTCATCGCCTTCCGTGTTGTCGTTGGTTCACAGAATATGACGCCGCGGACGCCGACACAGGCGGTTTGCTATCACGGTTAGTTATGGCCGACTACAACCCAGCCGCCCGTAGGGTTTTCGCAAGGCTCCGCCCGGCTTCGGCCGGTGCTTCCCCGCCGCATCCGCATGCCGCTTCCCGCAGCGTCCGCATCATGCCCACATCGTGTTTTCCCTCGTTTTTCCCTCGTGTCCGCATCGTGTTTCCGCGACGTTCCGCATGCCGCAACGCCGTGACGCAGGGTACACGATTCGCGGCTATCCTTCCGTTTCGACAGAACCTGCGAACGGCCCCGCCACCCCGGCAACACGGGCGCAGCGGGGCAGGCGCCTTCCGGCGACGCAGGCGCGAAAACCCAAGGAGAACCATGACAGACACCGTCCTGTACAAGCGCAATCCCTCGTATATCCCCCGCGTGGCCGCCGTCCACGACATGTGCGGCTACGGCAAATGCTCGCTGACCGCGGCCATCCCGATCCTGTCGGCCGCCGGCTGCGACGTGTGCCCGGTGCCGACCGGCCTGTTCTCGGCCCACACGCGCTACAAGGTGTTCACCTTCCATGACACCACCGACATCCTCCCGGGCTACCTCGACGCGTGGAAGCAGGAGAACGTGGAGCTCGACGCCGTGTACTCGGGCTTCCTCGGCAGCGCCGACCAAGTGGAGATCATCCAGCGCCTGTACGCCGAGTACCCGAACGTCCTGCGCCTCGTCGACCCGGTGATGGGCGACGGCGGCGAGCTCTACCCCACCTACACGCAGGAGCTGTGCGACGCGATGGGCGCGCTCGCCGACGGCGCCGACGTGCTCATGCCGAACCTGACCGAGGCCTCGATCCTCACGGGCATCGAGTACCCGGGCCAGGACATCGACGACGCCACCGTGACCTCCATCATCGACAAGCTGCTCTCGCTCGGCGCCAAATCCGTGGTGCTCAAGGGCATCGACCGCAACGATGGCAAGCTGCGCAACTACGTGGCCACCGCCGAGGACGGTGCGGACGGCAAGATCGAGCTGCCGCACGAGAAGCTCCCGTTCATGACCCACGGCACGGGCGACGCCTTCGCCTCCGCCCTGTGCGGCGCGATCCTCGCGGGCCGCGGCCTGGCCGAATCGGCCCAGATCGCCGGAAAGTTCGTGCGCGACGCCATGGTGTCGACGCGCGACCAGCCCCATTACGAGGAGCGCGGCGTGAGCTTCGAGCTCGTGCTCGGCGAGATGACCGCCCTGCTCTCCCGCTGATCCAGACTCCGCTTCCGGCATCCGCCTCGCTCGAGAGAGGCCGGAAAACGAGTTATCCACAATTGGCCGCGCCTTAAGCGCGGCCATTTTTCAACGATTTTGCCTTTCCGGCCCCGAAAAGGCGCCGACGTTCGTCCACATTGCCCGAAATCGGCCGCGTCGCGTGTCGCGGGATGTTTGACTGGCGCCATGACACAGAACACACCAGACACAACACGCAACACCCGTCCCTCCGATCGTCGCAACGCCGGCAGTGAACGACCCGCGGACACCCGCCCCGCCAACGCCCGCCCGGGCGCTGGCCTCGGCCTCGACGCGCTCGCCCAGAGAATGGCGCACGGGCACGTCCCCGCGCGCGAACTCGGCGCCCTCGGCGAGGAATACACCTGCCGCATGCTCGAAACGCACGGCTGGCGCATCGTCGACCGCAACTGGCACTGCCGTTACGGCGAGCTCGACGTCATAGCCATCGACCCGGCGGGCACGCTCGTCTTCGTCGAGGTCAAGACGCGCCGCGGCCACGGGCACGGCACGCCGCAGGAGGCCATCACCTTCCGCAAGCGCCTGACCATGCGCCGCAGCTCCTGCCTGTGGCTCACCGAGAAAAAGCCGGGCATGCGCACGCTGCGCTATGACGTCGTCGCCATCGAGATCCCCACGCAAGGACCCGACCGCATGCTGCGCTTCACCCATCTGGAAGGGGCGCTGTGATGCATATCGGTTCCGCCCTTTCCGTCGGCCTTCTGGGCCTGCGCACCTTCACCATCCAGGTCCAGGCGTTCATCTCGCCCGGACTTCCCTACTTCTCCCTCATCGGACTGCCCGACACGGCGCTGAGCGAGGCGCGCGAGCGCGTCAAATCCGCATGCACGTCCTGCGGCCTCGAATGGCCCGGCACGCGCGTCACCGTGAACCTCTCGCCCGCCTCGCTTCCCAAGCGGGGCGCCATGCACGACCTCGCGATCGCCGCGGCCGTGCTCGAGGCGGCGCGCGCCATCGACGAGGAGTCCACACGGCATGCCATCGCCATGGGAGAGCTCAACCTCGACGGCACCGTGCTTCCCGTCAACGGCATGCTGCCGATCCTCATGCATGCGCGCGACCACGGCATCATGCGCGCCTACGTGCCAGAAGGAAACGTGGACGAGGCGCGGCTTGTCAGCGGCGTAACGGTGGTGCCCATCCGGCATCTGGGCGAGTTCATCGAACGCTGCGGCGGCGAAGCCAGGTGGACGCTGGACACGGCCGTCGACCTGGCGCAGTCCGCGGCGGGCGACGCACCGCCGGCGCGACATGACGACACCGTCGACATGGAGCAGGTGCTGGGCCAGCCGGAGACCAAGTGGGCGCTCGAGGTGGCCGCCGCCGGCGGGCACCACATCCTCATGACGGGCCCGCCGGGAACCGGCAAGACGATGCTCGCCTCGCGCCTTCCCGGAATCCTGCCGCCCCTGAGCGACGCCGAGCAACTGGAGGTGGCGCAGATCCGATCCATCTGCGGAACGCTTCCCGAATACGGCATCTCCCCCGTCCCGCCGTTCGAGGCGCCGCACCATACGGCGTCCGTGGCGGCGCTGACAGGAGGCGGCTCGGGCATCGCGCAGCCGGGCGCCATCACGCGCGCCCATTCGGGCGTGCTTTTCCTTGACGAGGCGCCGGAATTCTCCCCGCGCGCGCTGCAATCGTTACGCGAACCGCTGGAAACCGGCATGGTTTCCCTGTCCCGTGCAAAAGGCACCACGATGTACCCGGCGCGCTTCCAGCTCGTCATGGCCGCCAACCCGTGCCCGTGCGGGCATGGCTGGGGCCGCGCCACGGGCTGCACCTGCAAGCCGCAGGAGCGGCTGAGGTACTGGAACCGCCTGTCGGGGCCGATTCTGGACCGCATCGACATCCAGGTGGATGTGCCGCCCGTCACCTCACTCGACCGCAGCGGCGCGGCCCCGGAGAGCAGCGCTTCGATCCGCGAGCGCGTCACACAGGCGCGCCTGGCGGCGCAGGAGCGTTTCGCCGACCGGGGCTGGGCGTGCAATGCGCGGGCGACGGGCGAATGGCTGCGCACGAATACGCCGCGCGCGGCCCGGCTGTGCGTCGACAAGGCGCTGGAATCCGAAAGGCTGTCCCTGCGCGGCGCCGACAGGACGCTGCGCCTTGCGTGGACGCTCGCCGACCTGGGCGGGCGCACGGTTCCCACGGCCGACGACACGGCGGCGGGCATCATGCTGCGCACACGGCTGCGGCAGTAAGCGGCGGCAAGAAACACGATTGTGCCATCGAACGAAGGAGAGACATGACCGGCATATCCCACACCCCCGCGCCGCCCGCGGACACCGGGCGCGACGAGGAAAGGCTGGCCCGCGCGGGGCTCGCCCTCGTCTGCGACGGCGCGGACCATCTTATGAATGCCATCCTGCGCTCCGCCCCCGCCACCGAGGTGTGGAAGGAGCTGCACGACCCCACGCCCCGCACCATCCGGCATCTTCTGGCCATGGCGGGCCATGGCTTGGGAGACGATGATGCCATCGGCGACACCATCGGCGGCGTGTACGACAACACGGTGGCGCAGAACGCAGCAGCCCATCCCACGGTGGCGCAGAACACCGTGGCCCGGCCTGCACCGGCCCGGGGCGGGGCGCGCGGTGCCATCGCCCGCTCCGGCAGGCTTCCGAAGGGCGCGGCAGCGATGGCGCAGCATATCCGCGGCTGGCAGGACCGCGCCGCGACGCAACCCGAGTCGCCGCTCGACCTCGCCGAAACGCTGACGGACGGGGGCGCGTTGCGGATCCTCATCCCCGGCGACGAACACTGGCCGGTGCGCGTGGAGGACCTGGGCAATTCCGATGAGTTCCCCGACCCCCTGTGCCTGTGGGTGCGCGGCGATCCGGCGGCGCTTACGGCCTGCGACGCCCCGCTGGGAATCGTCGGCTCGCGCGAGGCCACCGGGTACGGAACCCGCGCCACACGGGAGGCGGCGCGGGCCGCGGCCGAGCGAGGGCACGTCATCGTATCGGGCGGGGCGATGGGCATCGATGCCGTCGCCCACGCGCAGACGGTTGCTGCAGGAGGGCGCACGGTGGCCGTCATGGCGGGCGGCCTCGACCATGTGGGGCCCGTGTGCAACCTCGAGCTGTTCCATTCCATCGTGGATTCGGGCGGGGCGCTGATCAGCGAGGTCGCGCCGCAGACGGTGCCCGTGGCATGGCGCTTCCTGACGCGCAACCGGCTTATCGCCGCGCTGAGCCACACCGTGCTCGTCACGCAGGCGCGCTACCGGTCGGGCGCGCTCAACACCGCCACGCACGCGCTGCGCCTCAACCGCATCGTGGCGGCCATCCCCGGCGACGTGGACCGCCCGTCGAACGCGGGATGCAACGAGCTCATCTACCGCGGCAAGGCGATTCTCCTTCCCGCGCCCGAGTCAATCGTCGACCTTCTGCCCGACGAGCACCAGCACGGCGCCGCGCCGACCATCGCACAGGAAGGCGGCGAGAACGCGCTGTTCCCGGATTCCGCACTCGACGCCGCGGGCGCCGCCGGCTCCGTCGCGCCGTCCGGCGGAGCGCACGCCTCCATGGCGGGCCCGGCCCGCGCGCGACGCCCCGAGGACGGACCGGAGACCTTCGACCTCGACGACGCCATCATCTCGGCCATCCGTCGCCTGCGGCGCACCGGAGGCAGCGCCGACATCGCGTCCATCCACCAGGCGCTCGAATCGGGCCCCTATCCCGGCCTCGCCGTGCGGCGCACGGCCATCCGCCTGGGGGCCCTCGAACTGGCCGGGCGCCTGCTGCGCAACGCCGACGGCACCTTCGCCGTCCCGCGCTGACAGACGGCGCGGGCATTCGCGCAAGCACCGGCGCTGGCACCGTCCGCCGTGCGCGGAACGCCTGCGCAGCTCAGGGGGTTGTGACAGAATCGGAGGCATGAGTCCTCACCAGGTGAAAAACAACTATGACCTCGTCATCGTGGGCGCCGGGGCCGCCGGATTGTCGGCGGCCCTCGGCTTCCTGCGAACGTTCGACACCGCAACCGCCGGCCGTGAACCGGACGTGCTCGTCATCTCCAAGCTCCAGTCCCTGCGCTCGCACACGGGCTCGGCCGAAGGGGGCATCGCCGCCTCGCTCGGCAACGTGGAGAAGGACGACTGGCACTGGCATTACTACGACACGGTGAAAGGCGGCGACTACCTCGTCGACCAGGACATGGCGCGCATCCTCGCCCGGGACGCGCCGAGGACGGTCATCGAGCTGGAACACGATGGCGTCGCCTTCTCGCGCCTTGAGAACGGGCGCATCGCCCAGCGCCTTTTCGGCGGTCATACGGCTGATTTCGGCAAGGCGTCGATCCACCGCACGGCGTATGCGGCCGATCGCATCGGGCACCAGATCCTGCACTCGCTGTGGCAGCAGTGCGTGGCCGAGAACGTCGAGTTCGCCGAGGAATGGTACGTCACCGACCTCGATGTGGAGCGTGACTCCACAGGGGCGGCCGCATGCCACGGCCTCGTGGTGCTGGACACGCATACGGGGCGCACGCATGCCATCCGCGCATCCCACGTCATCCTCGCCACGGGCGGCGCGGGCCGTCTGTTCCACACCACGTCGAATTCCTGGGACCTCACCGGCGACGGCATGGCCCTCGTCCTGCGTGCCGGCCTCGACCTCGAAGACAGCGAATTCATCCAGTTCCATCCCACGGGGCTCGCCCATACGGGAATCCTCCTGTCGGAGGCGGCCCGCGGCGAGGGCGGCGTGCTGCGCAACAGCGAGGGCGAGGCCTTCATGGCGCGTTATGCGCCGGGCCACGCCGACCTGGCGGCGCGCGACGTGGTGACGCGCTCCATCTACTCGGAAATCGAGGCGGGGCGCGGCGTGGCCGACCCCATGGACCCGGACGGCCCGAAGGACTGCGTCTGGCTCGACCTGACCGCCGTGGGCCGCGAGACGCTGGAGACGAAAATCCCCGAAGTGTATTCCACGATCCGCACCTACGCGGGCATCGATGCGGCCACGGACTGGGTGCCGGTCAAACCGACCGCGCATTACACGATGGGCGGCATCCCCATCGACCAGGACGGGCGCGTCTACGAGTACGCCTCCGGCGAGCGCCGCTTCGTGACCGGACTGTACGCCGCGGGCGAATGCTCGTGCGGCAGCGTGCACGGGGCGAACCGCCTGGGCGCCAATTCCCTGCTCGACGCCTGCCTGTTCGGGCACCGCGCCGGCGTCGCCGTCGCACGCCGCACGATGGACGCGGCCGCCGACGCGACCGGCCCCTCTGCCACGCCCTCTGCCACACCCGGGGCGGGCGACGACGCGCTGGCGCGCCTTCTGGAACGCCGCAACGAGATCATCGACTCCCTGCTCCCCCGCTCCCCGCAAACCGCCGACACGCCGCGGACCACAGGCGTGTCGCAGAATGTCACCGCCGCGAACCAGGAGACGAACGGGCACGCCTCGACCGGGGCCGCCGACAACGCCGACAACCCATATGCCGTCATGGCCCGGCTGGGCTCCGTCATGGAGCGCAACTGCGCCGTCCACTGCTCCGCCGAAAGCATCGCACACGCCCGCGCCGCCATCGACAGCAGCATCGCCCCGGCCGCGGAGCGCCTCACGGCGCATAGCGCCACGCGCAGCTTCAACCAGGAGCTGACCGCCATCCTCGAAACGCGCAACCTCGTGACCGTGGCCCGCACCGTGCTCGCGGCAAGCGACGCACGCAAGGAGTCGCGCGGCTCCCTCAAGCGCGACGATTACCCGGAGCGCGACGACGAGCACTTCCTCAGGCATTCGCATGTCACCGCCGCCGGCGACGTGACGTGGGAGCCCGTGACCATCGTCGACTTCGCCCCGCAGGCCCGCACGTACTGAGAGCGCGCCGCACGCGCATTGCGATAGGAATTGCGATAGGAAGAAGGATTTCCGTGAACGTCGAACCCATAACCGTCGTCGTCAGGGTGCATCGTTTCGACCCCCTGCCCGACCCTGCATCCGCCGCGCCATCCGCTGCCCCGTCAGTCATCAAAGACGCGACACGCCAGGATTCCGAGGCGCGCCGCGACCGCCCGGGCCGTCCCGGACGCCGCCATGTCAGCCCCTTCGCGCGCCTCGAGAAGAACCATGACGCCAACGATGCCTCCCAGACCGGAACCGACGGCGCAAGGAAGAACACCGAGGAGAACGGCACCTCCGGCGCCGCCCCGTCGCGGCCCCGTCGCGCACATACAAGCCCCTTCGCCGCGCTCGACCGCAAACGCGCCGAGGAAAAGTCGGCGCACGGGGACGCAGCATCGCAGCAGGACGCCGCGCACCATGCGCAGGCCGACGCCACGCCGTCGCGGCCCCGTCGCGCACACACGAGTCCTTTCGCCAAGCTCGACCGCAGGCGTGCCGAGGAGAAGGCCGCGGGCACGGCATCCGCCCCGTCAACGCCGTCCGCATCGTCTGCCCCGTCCGCCCCGTCCTCCGGCGTGTCGCACGCATCCGCGGCTCCGTCGCCGGACGACGCCACGGATTTCCCGCCTATCCGCCGACACCGACACCAGCGCCGTACCGTGGCGCCGGTGTCTCGCCGCGCCGCATCGACGCTCGGCGGCTCCCCCGTCGCCGGCTCCTTCGGCGCGTCGGCCACCGGGCGCAGCTGGGTGCAGGACTACACGGTGACGGTGAATCCGCAGACCACCGTGCTGGACTGCCTTCTGGATATCAAGCGCCGCATCGACCCCACGCTCGCCTTCCGCTACTCGTGCGGCCACGGCATGTGCGGCTCGGACGCCGTGTCCATCAACGGCACGCCGTCCCTGCTGTGCAAGACGACGGTGGCCCAGGCCGCGGCCACGGCGCGGACAACGACCGGCGGCTTCATCCGCACCGGCTCCGCCCCGTCCGCCAAGCCCGTCTCTCCCACAGACGCAGCTGCGTCAGCATCCGCCCCGTCCGACCCGCCGGTTATCGACCTCGCGCCGATTCCCGCGTTCACGGTGCAGCGCGACCTCATCGTCGACATGGAGCCGATGCTCGACCAGATCCGCGCCCTCCAGCCCTATCTCGAGGCACGTGACGAGCTCCTGAAAACCAAGGACGGCAAGATCAACGTGCTCGAATATCTCCAGTCCCCCGCCGAGCTCAGGAAGATCGAACAGCTGTCGACCTGCCTGGCGTGCGGCGTCTGCGAGTCGAGCTGCCCCGTGTTCGTCGGCGGCGACGCGTTCATAGGCCCCGCGGCCATCGTGAACCAGATCCGCTTCATCGACGATTCCCGCGACGGCCTGACGAAGGAGCGCCTCGAGGCGCTGGGCGAATCCGACGGCCTGTCGGCCTGCCAGTCGGTGCGCGCCTGCGGTCTCAACTGCCCGCAGGGCATCGACGTGGGCGAGGTGATCTGGCAGTTCATCCAGCGCACGCAGACGGAGCGCCAGGAAGGCTGACGCCGCTTCCGGATGTGAGACATCCGACCCGCCCCCACCGCCCCGTGGCTACGCTGACAGGTATGAGCCTGAACGTGTATGAGAACATTCCCTCCGCCTGGAGTTATGTCGAGGACGAAGCGGCGCACGCCGAAACCGCTTTGGAGAAAACCGCCCGCCAGAAGCTCAAGGAGGCGGGCATCCGCCCCTGCTTCGCCTCGCAGGCCGCGTTCATCGCGCACGAGGCGCAGGCCGTGCGCGCGCAGTCGGTGATCCTGCTGGGCGGCGCGCCGATCCTCGAGGCGCTGCATCTGACGGACGCCCTCGGCAGCGAGGGCCAGGTCACGATCATCGACACGGACCAGAAGGTCACGAAGCTGGCCACGGCGCTGTTCAAGTCGCTCGAGGAGGAGTCCACGGTGCGCGTGCGCATCGTCGCCGCCCTTGGCGACAGCTATCTGCCGCGCCTGAACACGATGGACTACGACATCATCGTGGCGGGCGGCGATCCCACGAACTACCGCTGCGCCTATGACAACGCGGAGCGCCTGCTGCGCCGCGGCGGCGAGCTCATTCTGAGCGATGCCCTCGGCTTCCTCAACGCGGATTCCACGGGAGGCCTGACGAACCCGGCCGACCGCTCGCGCAAGGCGACGCTGCTGCGCGCCCTGAGCAAGGAGCTGGCGGACGACGACCGCTTCTCCACCACGCTGACGGGCATCGGCACGGGCCTGTCGCTGAGCGTCCTGCGCTGACGCGCATGCCGTGGCAGCACCACTGGCGGCACTGCCAAGGCATCACATCCGACGCACCGTCGCAGGTGTGCATCGCACCTGCGACTCGCATCTGCAAACTCACACCTGGGGCGGAATAAGCCTCGTGGCGTACTCGACGGCCTCCTTCGGGTCGTCCGTCACCTTGAACAGCTGCGGGTCCAGCGGGGAGATCATGGACCGGTACAGCAGCGTGTCGTTGACCCAGTCCAGCAGGCCCTGCCAGTACTCCGAGTTGTAAAGCACCACGGGCATCGTGGCGGTTTTGTGCGTCTGCACAAGCGTGAGGCATTCGAACATCTCATCCAGCGTTCCGAAGCCTCCGGGGCAGACGATGATGCCTTTCGAATACTTGACGAACATGGTCTTGCGCACGAAGAAGTAACGGAAGCTCATGCCGAGGTTGACATACGGGTTGATGCCCTGCTCGTGCGGAAGCTCGATGCCGAGGCCCACGGACACACCGTCCGCGAGCGCCGCTCCCCTGTTGGCGGCCTCCATGATGCCGGGGCCGCCGCCGGTGATGACGGCGACTTTCTTCTCGGCGGCGAGGGCGCCCATGCGCTCGGCGGCTATGTAGTCCGGGGTGTTGCGCTTGGTGCGGGCCGAGCCGAAAATCGTGATGGCGGGGCCGAGTTCCGCGAGCGCGCCGAAGCCGTCGACGAATTCGGCCTGGATGCGCAGCACGCGCCACGGGTCCATGTGGAGCCAGTCGGTGGAGCTTTCGCCGTCCAGAAGGTGGCCGCTGGTGGTGCCGTCCTGCGGGATCATGGTGCCGCGGAAGGTGACGGGGCCGCGGTGGTATTCGTCGCCGAGCGGCGATTCGGGCTCCGTGGTTCCCTGGTTCGGCACGATGGCTCCGCCGGCCGTATCTGTGCCCGGAGCGCCGTGCGCAGCGGCATCGTTCATGGTTGCGTCGGTCTCGGGCGCGCCCTCCCCGGGGCGGCCGGACCCACCGTTGCCGCCATCGTCGGCGGTATAGCGGCGCAGAAATCTCGTCATTGTCTTTTCTTTCTCTTTTTGCAGTATCACATCCATCGTATGCCACGATGCCGCCGCCACGGGGCGTGGAAGGTGAACTGTTGGCAATGCGTCGCCATACGGACGGAAAACGGCGCCGCATATGCGGCGCCGCTCCTTTCGGCGCCCTCGCGGCGCCATCGTATGTCCTTCGGCCTGCCGGACGAACAACCGACCGGGCGGACAGAGCGACGGATCAGGAGATTCCCTCGTCCGAATCGTCGCCCTCCTCCTTGACCTCGGCGGCGACCTGCGCCGCGGAAGTCTCGACGTACGGGAAGGCGGCGTCGCCGTCCACATGGGACATATCCTGCAGCGCCTCCTCGGCGCCCTGCGAAAGCTTGGCCGCCTCGGCGCGATGCCGCTCGACCTTGGCCATGTAGCGCTTGGACTGGCGCGACAGCAGGATGCTGGCGATGACGGCGGAGATGATGGAGCCGACGAGCACGCCGAGCCTGGCCTCGCCGGACAACTCGGAATCCCTGAAGGCAAGCGAGGCGATGAGGAACGACACGGTGAAGCCGATGCCGCAGGCCGTGGCCATCGGGAACAGGTCGCGCACGCGCAGGCCCTTCGGCAGCTTGAGGCCGCACGCCTTCGTGGTGAACCAGGTCACGAGCATGACGCCGCACGGCTTGCCGATGATCAGCGCGAGGGCGATGCCCATGACGACCGGGGAGACGAGCATATGCGGGCCGAGGTCGTCGAAATGGATGCCCGTGGCGAACAGCGCGAAGATCGGCAGGGCGAGCAGCGCGGAGAACGGGTTGAGCTTGTCATGGTAGCGTTCGGCGCGCGGGGTGTCTTCGCCGTGCAGCACGTTCGCGGGCGTGAGCAGGCCCACGAGAACGCCGGCGAGCGTGGGATGGATGCCCGCCTCGAACATCATGACCCACGCGAGGATGCCGTCCATCGCCACGAGGATCCACAGGACCTTCTTCATGCGCACGAGCAGGCTCCAGATGACGGCGCAGACCACGATGCCCGCGAACCAGTACCATTCGTTGACCGAGGAGAAGCACACGGCGATGACGACGATGCCGAGCAGGTCGTCGACGGTGGCGAGGGTCATGAGGAACGCGCGGATGGAGCCCGGCAGCGTTTTGGCGAACAGCGCGAGGATGGCCAGGGAGAACGCGATGTCGGTGGCGGTAGGCACGGCCCATCCGCGGGCGATTTCGCTGAACNCGTNAGCATCAGGCCGACGGAGGAAGGAGTCTACAAGTGAGCAAGACTGTGACGATCAGGGGCGACGAGTGGAGCGAGGACG
>NZ_MWWR01000013.1 GCF_002259605.1 Pseudoscardovia radai
CCTACGTATTACCGCGGCTGCTGGCACGTAGTTAGCCGGTGCTTATTCGAAAGGTACACTCACCCGAAGGCTTGCTCCCAAACAAAAGCGGTTCACGACCCGAAGGCCTCCATCCCGCACGCGGCGTCGCTGCATCAGGGTTCCCCCCNTTGTGCAATATTCCCCACTGCTGCCTCCCGTAGGAGTCTGGGCCGTATCTCAGTCCCAATGTGGCCGGTCGCCCTCTCAGGCCGGCTACCCGTCGAAGCCTTGGTGGGCCGCTGCCCCGCCAACAAGCTGATAGGACGCGACCCCATCCCATCCCGCGAAAGCTTTCCCACGACCCCATGCGGGGACGCGGAGCATCCGGCATTACCACCCGTTTCCAGGAGCTATACCGGGGGACAGGGCAGGTTGGTCACGCATTACTCACCCGTTCGCCACTCTCACCCGCAAGCAAAGCCCGCGGGATCCCGTTCGACTTGCATGTGTTAAGCACGCCGCCAGCGTTCGTCCTGAGCCAGAATCGAACCCTCCACGAAAAAAAAACGCGAAAGGAAACCAAACGGCTCCCAAAATCAAACAAAAGAAAGAAATGACAGGCAACACGGACGCCCCGAAGGACACCCATGCCGCACTACCACATCACAGGGCGACCTCACGGCCTCCCGGCACCCACGCGCCCAACGCGCAAGGGCGTCGCCCCGCTGGCAATCAAATGACTTGTAAAGTAGCACAAAACACGCTCTTGAGTTCTCAAACCACCACCACACCCGCGAGAAAACCCGCCGGAACCCTCCGGCCGGCCGCCCCGCGAGGCAGCAAGGAAGAAACATACACGAACCCAGCCAACAACGCAAACCCACCCCCAACCAACACCCCCAAACCCCTACAAAACACTAACCACCACCGGCGTGTCGCAAACCACCCAAAACACCAACCAAAACCAACCCAAAACCCAAAAACACCACCCAGACACCCAAAAACAACCCAACACCCGGCGTGTCACAACACCCAAACCGTCAAAGAACTCCGTCATCCGCTACCCAGATCCTCCATCCTCGGGGGAAATCGTTCATCGTGGAAAAGGGGCCTAGCCGCGCACCGGCACGGTCGGCACCGCAACATACAGCCGCCGACCTCAGCCTCCACCTCAGCTGGCGACGACGGTGACGGAGGCTGTGACGAGGAGTCCGGCGACGGCGCCGCTCACCGTGAAGGTACCGGGCTGCGCGTAGGTGGAGTCCGCGAGCGCCGATCCGCTGTTCCATGTCACGCGCTCAACGGTGCGGTCTCCGTTGCTCCAGGAGATGGTCGCCGTCGCGGGCAGCTCCGGTGCGGTGCCGGCGACGGTCGTCAGGTCCACCGCATTCACCATGCCCGTTCCCGAACCGATCGCGCCCGCACCGATCGCGCCCGCGCCCGCACCACTCGCACCCGCACCGTCACCACTCGCAGCCCCATCAAACGACGCCGATACCGCCACGGCCTGCCGCACAATCACCGTCACGGCGAACGACCGCCCGCTCTCACGCCCCGTGCCGCGCATCACGAATGACGTATCGCGGTCGAGCAGGCCGTGGTAGTCGCGCGGATCGACGGCATCCCAGTCCACCGTGTCGGTTTCCCAGTCGCCGGAATCGCTCCACAGCACCTGGCCGCCGACCGGCAGCGTGGGAGCCACGCCCGCGTCGGTGCTGACCGACGTCGGATTACTTGCCACGATCACGTACCGGCTCGTCATGCGCACGGAGGCCGACACAGCGAATCCGAGCACGGTGCCGTCAGCGGTGAAGGAGCCGGCGATGCCGGTCAGGGAGCGGCTGAAAGGGAGCCCGCCGTTCCATGTGATGCGCTCGGCGCTCGTATCTCCGTTGCTCCAGGTCACGATGGCCGTGGCGGGCAGGTATTCGAAGGGGTTGCCGTCGACGGGCACGCTGACCGAGGCGGCATCGAGACGCGCGCCGACGGGGGTGGCGCCGGTGACGGTGACGTAGCACACGGCGCGCAGGTCGTATGTCTGCCCGTACACCACGAAGGTGCTCGAGCCGCCGTGCGCCCCGTGGTACTGCGCCTCATTGATGGAGGAGACATCCCAAATCACCGGTTCGTCGGTTGTGTCGCCGTTGCTCCAGATGACGGGGACGGTGGCCGGCAGGGTCGGGGCGGTGCCGGCGGCGGTGGTGCTGCGCGTCAGCGCTGCGGAGACGGGGGTGGCGGACGGGGCGGCGGATGACGCGCCGGAGGCTTCAGGCGTGTCGCCTTCCGCGAGCGCGGACGCGGCTACGGCATCCGTGCCGGCGGCTGCGGCTGCCGTGCGAGTTTCCACGATTTCCATGCCGCGTGATTCCGCGGCGGAATCGCCAGACGATGGCGCCTGCGCCTCGTCCGACGCCGCCCCGTCCACCAGCGCCCCGTCCGACGCCGCCTCGTCCGACGCCGGCGCCGACATCGCTGCCCCGGACGCATCCGCCCTGGCGGATATGCCCGTTCCCACGGCGAGGCCAGCGCAGACGAGCATCATGGCTGCGCACAGCACGCCGATGCCACGACGGGCGCAAAACGCCGCTGTCCGACGCTTTGCGGCGGCACGCGGGTATCCGAGGCGTGTCGCGCCGACGGGCGCATACGGGGCGGTTTCCGGCCCCATAGCGCCCCATTCCGCGTCGTGCGCCGCCCCGTCATGCGCCACCGCTCCATCATGACGCGCCACCGCATCAGCATGCACCGTCATATCGCGCATCGCCCTATCGTGCATCATTGCATCGTCCGCCATTGCCAAGCCTCCTTCGCGCATCTTGTCTTGCCGCCGCGCCGAAGCGCCGCATCGTCGCGCCGTCGCCACGCCGCGCCGCCTTACCGCCCGCATCATGACGCGAGCGCGTACCAGGCCACGCCTTCGTCGTTCCACCCGATCCGTATCAGCTCGGAGCGCTCGGCGGCGTCGGTGGTGTAGTGGTGCGCGCCGCCATTCGGGTTGTAGACGCGCCACACGGCCGTTCCGGTGCTTGCCGGCGCCGAATACCAGCCGACGCCCTCCTTGCGCCATCCCTGGGATACGAGCGTGTCGGCCTCATGGCGCGACATGGTGTAGTGGTGCCCGCCCGCAACGGGGTTGTAGAGGCGGTACACGGCGTCGCCCGAAACCGGCGCGACCCACGCGCGCCCCTCGTCGCGCCAGCCGACGGCTGCCAGGTTCGCGCGCTCCGTGAGGTCGGCGGTGTAGAAATGCTCGCCCGTGTTCGGGTTGTACAGGCGGTACATGGTTTTCCCTGCGTCCGCGTCGCCGCCCGTCGTGGCGTCCACGATGGTGATCGCCTGCCAGCCGTAGAGCCAGTCGTTCTCGCGATACACCGCGATTTTCGCGGCGCCGAGGGCTGCGTCGGCGGGAATCGTCAGGTCGAGGTAATACCCGCCGCCGCCCGATGTCGCGGCGACCGCCTCGCCCAACTGCACCGCCGCGCCCGCGCCAGCGCCACCCGCCGCGCCCGCACCGTCACTCGCGCCAGACGCGCCGCCAGACGCCGAATACAGATACGCCCGATACGTGCACCCGGCGTTCGCCGCCGTGCAATCGACGTCGATATCGTTGAGGAAAACGCGCACGGCACTGCCGCCCGTCACGCGGTCGGTTTCCGCGGAATCCGCCGTCGCGTCGGGGCGCTTCACCGTGATGTACGTGCCCTCCGCGGTGGCGTCGGTTTTCCCGTCCGCCGACGTGCCGCCGAGCTCCACATTGCGCTTGTTGCCGCTTGTTCCGTCGGTCAGGGAATCGTATGACGTCGCGACGCTTTCCGTGTGGCGGAACGACACGAGCTGGCATTCGCTGCCCGTGATGACGTTCGAAAACACGTCCTTCGTGGTTACGTTCGAGGACCCCGCGTACACGGTGCCGCTGCCGAAGGTGCCGGCGTCCACCTTGGACTGGAAGGCGTCGGGGCCGGCGAGGTATTCGTTCGCAATGCCCGTGGCCGCGCGGTTGTAGCCGTATTCGCAATGCCGCGCGGCCGCCACGATGAGCAGCGTGCCGCGCAGGGCGCGCGCGTTGACCACGCCGTTGACGTACGGCGTGGCGGGGTCGTAGGTGGTGGAGATGACGAGCACGTTCGGCAGCGTCGACATCTCGTAGCCGGGGTTCGACAGCAGGTTGCCGCCGCTGGTGAAGAAGAACTGCATGCCGATGCCGGTGCTCAGGCCGCGCGCCACGCCCGATTCGTCGGCGCCGGGATCGGCGAACGGGGCGGCCGCGTAGTACGCCTTCATGCGCCTGGCGCGCTGCGCGCTTGTGTACGCCGACGACGATTCGCCCTGCGAGACCTGCTTGCCGTCCTGAGTCTGGATCACGTACAGCGCGGCGTTGCGGTTGGCGTAGCCGGAGCGCGTGCCCCATGCACCCGTGGCGGGGTCGTAATGCGCGATGCCCGAACTGCGCTCGTTATAGGTGTCGGCGAGGTACATCATCCAGGAACCGTTGCCGTTCTTGGCATTGCGCAGGCCGATGTTGAAGGCCTTCCATCGCGTGCTCGAGTACATGGCCTCGCAGGTGGCGGTGGTGAAGTCCTGGAAGGAGAGCGCGCGCCCGTCCGAAAGCCCCGCATCTTTGCCGCCCCAGTACTGCCGCGCGATCTGCTGGTACGCGGCCTCGGCGGCGTCGATCTGCGCGTCGGCGGGCGTGCCGTCCACGTGGTCGCCGACGGCGCAGGCGCTGCCTCCGGTCAGGTTCGACGACGTCAGGCACCAGGAGAGGAATTGGCGGAAGGTGGCCTCGAAGCTCGCCATCTGCGCATTTTCGGCGCCGGCATACGATGGCGCCGTCAGTTGGAGCTCGGGCCCGGAGGTGGCGACGGCGTCCGTTCCTGCGGCGGACGCATCGTCTGCCCCTGCCGCGGCCGGCGAACTCGCCGCGCCCGCCGCTGCATCGGAAGCGCCTTCCGCGCTCGCCGCGCTCGTCGACGTCACCGAACGCAGGTTCGTGTAATACCCGCTGTAGCGCCCCTTGTCGAGCGAGCTATTCCAGGCGCTTTCGAATTCGAAAACGTTCATGTTGCCGTCGAGCACCATCGCGTGGACGGAGCGCGGGAACTGCATGGCGTAGTAGTAACCGATGCGCGTGCCGTAGCTGTAGCCGAGGTACGACGCCTTCTCGCAGCCGAGGGCCGAACGCAGCACATCCATGTCGCGCGCCACCGTGTCGGTGCTCACCGTCGGGATGAAATCGTCGCCGGTGATGCCCTCGTAGGAGGTGGCCGTGTTGGCGTAGCACTGCTGCGCGTTGTACTGGTCGATGGCATCGTATTGCTCGTTCGTTAGGCCGTCGCCGCCCTCGCGCTGCGCGTCCTGCGCGGCGTCGGACTGGCAGCGGATCTGCGGCAGCGAATTGCCCACGCCGCGCGGGTCGAAGCCGACGATGTCATAGTGACTCCACGCCGTGGCGTTGCCCACCGCGTTCGAGAGCATGCCCGGCAGGTGGGTGGCGATGGACATGCCGCTGCTGCCGGGGCCGCCGGGGTTGACGAAGAGCACGCCGTAGCATTCCACGGAGGGGTCGTGCGGGTACATGTAGACGCCGATCTGCACGCTGCGGCCGTCGAGGTCGCTGTAGTCGAGCGGGACGGAGACGTAGGCGCAGCGGGATGCGCGGGTGGCGGTGTCATAGGGAGTGGTCAGGCCGAAGGCCGCGCATGTGGTCAGGTTCCAGTCGATGCCCTGCGAGTAGTACGATTCGAGGCCCGCGGGCACGGAGCCGGTGGCTGTGCCGCCGGGGCGGGGGCCGGTCAGGGTGACCGTTCCGTTCGAGACGAACGAGTAGTCGTAGGCGGCCTGGGGTAGGTCGCGCAGGGGGTCGTCGGCGGCGAGGGAGGCGAAATCGGTGGGGTCGGGGGTGGTCGACGATTCTCCCGCCGTCTCGTTCTGCGCGGCCTGGGATGCCACCTGTTCCACCGCGGCATCGGCCTGGTCGGATTCGGCCAGCGCCGGATCCGAGGACGGAGCGTCGATCTGCAGGGCGTCGTCCGATGAATCGTTGTGCGCGTCTTGTGCGGAGGCCGCAAGCATCATGCTCGCGTGGCTCGCATTCGCCGCCGCCAGGCCCTCGGCCACGTCATCCGTCGCCGACGGGGAATCGGATGACGCGAGCGCCGCCGCATCCTGGTCGGTCGACGCATCGGATGCGGAAGTCGTTGCGCCGCCCGACGCCACCGCGGAGATCGTTGAAGTCGTCGGAATCGTGGACGCCGCGGATGTCGCCGCCAACAGCTGGGCGGACACCTCCTCAAGCTGTGACTGCGCCGCCGCATCCTCGGCATATGCGGTCGCCGTCAGGGGCAGCGACATCGCCATCGTCGCGACCACGCAGGTCGCAATGCTCAGGATCCGCCTCATCGTCATCGTGTCCAGGCTCCAATCACGCTGTTCCTGTCAGTCCCGCCGGCTTCTTCGCGCGCGTTCCGTGCACATTCTATCGAGAAAACACGATTCTCCCGGCCGTCATCCCGCCCGCCGGAGCGTTCTGGCGAGAGGCGGGGCCCGGGCGAGGCGAGGCGGGACGTTCAGTGCACACGATCGCTCACACCGAACGGCCTTGACCCCCGAAAAAGCGCCCCAAACCGGACTCAAGCACCTTCAGTGCACACAATCGCTCACACCGAACGCCCCCGACCCCCACCGAGACCACCCAAACGAGGGGTCGACGCCCTTCACCGCACACGACCGCTCACACCGAACATCGATTTCCCTACTTGCCGTCGGCCATCATTCTCCAAACCGCTCCTCATGGCGAACTTTCCTCACCGCGAGCACCCAATCCGACGGCCGACGCAGGAAAAATCGTCGAAACCGCTCCTCATGGCGAACATCCTTCGCCACGAGCACCAAAACCGGCGGCCGGACCGCCACCAGGCAAGGAAAACCGCCTTCATGGCGAAGAATCCTCGCCACGAGCACCCAATCCGGCGCCCAGACCACCACCAGGCAAGGAAAACCGCCTTCATGGCGAAGAATCCTCGCCACGAGCACCCAATCCACCGGCCGACACAGGAAAAATCGTCAAAACCACCCCTCATGGCGAACTTTCCTCACCACGAACCACGATTTCCCCGGCCGGGCACAGCAAACGCCACCGAAACACCCTTCGCAGCGAACTTCCTTCGCCACGAACACCCAATCCGGCGCCCAGACCACCGCCAGGCAGGGAAAACCGCCTTCGTGGCGAAGAATCCTCGCCATGAGCGCCCGATCCGGCGGCCGACACTGGGAAAATCGTCAAAACCACCCCTCATGGCGAACTTTCCTCTGAGCCAATTCCGGACGCGCACATTTCTCTCCCCTCACTCTTCCTCACGATCTTCGATGAATTCGTCCCAATGCTGATTGATAATTGACGCGGTGGATTGCAACGTATCTCGGAGATATCGGTTCGGATCAGGGTATGTGTCACGTCGCTTGGGGAATTCGTTCAGAAAATCCAGCAATGCGATGAGATCCTTCTGAAAACCATTAAGCGCGACAACGTACACAGATTGCCCGCCGTAGTACTGCTCCTGAAACGCTTCTCTTGCTGCGGCTGGATCCAACAATCCAGCCATATCAATTATTTCGGTTCGCCAAAGGGTAAGCACAGCATTCGCAATATCCTTACCGGGATATGGACCAACCACATCGCCGGGAATATCGATAGCCTCACCTTCGCATAGAGAATCAAGCGTAGTTCCGAGAGCTCGGGCAATGCTGGCAAGAGACTCCAGACTGGGGAGCTTCTTCCCGTTTTCGTATTGACTGATAACCGATTGAGCAACATGAGCAGCATCCGACAACTCTATTTGTGTCATCTGTTTCGCAATACGGGCCTTCTTGATGTTATTGCCGATCACAGATTTATCCATATTGTCAGCTTCCAGACTTTCATCATCGCTTATTATCATTCGCGATTTTTCGAATATTGCTAAATAGACTATCACTGCGATGATTTCTATTTTTGATTAACTTTGGACATATTGCCTATACCTTACAGGTATTTTTCCGAGACGAGATAGGAATGAGATAGCATCGTCAATTTCTGAATATGCATTGCGACGACTCATTTTTGCAAGATTCGACATGCATATGCGCCCGATCTGAACTTATGCCAGCATCTATGTAATTCGTTGACTGCTTACTCAAAGAACCACGAGGCTAGAATGACCAGCAGATATCCAGACCGTTTAGATCCCGAGCACAATGACAAGTATTTGCTTCGAGGCGCGACCTTATGCGGCTGTCTTGACATACCGAAGATTGAACCGCCGGCTTGGCTCCCGCCCAATCCGGTTTTCGTGCCTTTTTCCCAACGCGAGCGTCGCGTGGAAAAAGATACTGTGGTTTGCTTCAATGAGGCCGACTTCATCTTTCGAGACGTAATAGAGCATCCAGACGGGTACATCGATGATTTGGCGCGCTTTGGAGCCATCGTCTCTCCGGATTGCTCCATGTACCGCGATGCTCCCCTAGCTAGACAGGTCGCGAATCTATACCTGAATCGTCGCACAGGAAGCTTCTTACAAAGACACGGACTCACCGTCATTCCCCAAATTCGATGGGGATCTCGGTCTACGTTTACGCTAGATGTTTTCCCTCAACGCATCGCATCTTTAGGCGTCGAGCCAAGAACGGACGTTGCGATTGGAAGCTACGGCTGCTTCCAATCGCACGAAGATAAACAAGTATTTCTTGAAGGTTTCGACGCAATGATTGAAAATCTATCTCCTCGTCGCGTATTTGTGTACGGAGGCGGAGCTTCCTTCTTCGAAACTCTCTCCGTCGCAGAACGGGGAACGTCGATTGTCAATTGCCCTGATTGGATAACGCGTCTGCACAGAAAGGATAACGACAAAAATGGGAAGCGGAGCTCTAGGCTATTCACCCGGTTCCAGTGAATCTCAACCCTATGCAAAAAGCTATGCGGCGTGTCCCGACATGTTGGCAGAAGACAAAAAAGACCCCGAAATATATGCCCCAGAATCAGGTTACTTCCTAAATCCATCGGCATTCGAGGTCTCAGCTGAATCTGCTGTGGAACAGCGCTTTTATTGCGAAAACGCTAAAGGACGCCGTGTGATACTCAATGGAAAAATCCCATATGTACTTGACATCTCCGGGAAATTGATTGCTGGAATTCGGAATAATCCGAACAATCCCAGCAAGCGCTCTCCACACCCAACTTTGGTTGGCGGTCTAGCGCCTCGGGTCCAATGCGCAGGAATGCTTACTTTCCGCGAAGGTAAAATCGTCAGCGCCAATCTTGACAGCGGGCACTTCCGACCGGCAAGAAAGTCATTGGCTAAGGTTGAATCCTACTTGGCCAAGCTGTACGAAACGCACCCCGGACTCTTCGACGAACGATCACAGTGGGCGAAGAGCAATGGGGCGAGTGGAGGAAACGAACGATGAGAGAGAACTTTCACAAAGAACAACAGAATGGCACGACCGATAACAGCAACGGACTCAAAGAAATCGCGCAGTTCCTTTTCGGCTTCCGCTACACGGGTGAAATTGGCACACCCGAACCAGGCGAGGATCGCAAGAACACCGCGGCGAAGGAAATCGAAACACATCCCTGGAAGGACGTATTCGACTCCTGGTATCGATTCCTCCGTGAGGATTGTCCGACCCCTGATGATGTATGGAGCTGGGAACGACTGTTCTGGATCTACGGTGGACAGGATTTTCCCCTTCGGAATCCTTATCCATTTCTTGGCTATTTGCTTTACCGCACCGCCCTTCCGGGCAGGCCAATAGAGGATCCAACAGATCAGGGGCTTTTCGACAGCATCGCCATGGAATTTCTCACTCGCATCGGAGATGTGACGCTGGATACCATGGACGACTTTGGGGCGGACACAGACCCAAGAATCATCGCTCAAGCCGATGTCTGGCGCAATCGGCTTGGCCCCGCACACGGAATAGAGCGCGAATAAATGGCGAAGAATCCTCGCCACGAACCACGATTCCCCCGGCCGGGCACGGCAAACGACGCCGAAACGGCCTTCGCGGCGAACTTCCTTCGCCACGAACACCCAATCCGGCGCCCAGACCACCACCAGGCAGGGAAAACCGCCTTCATGGCGAAGAATCCTCGCCATGAGTGCCCAATCCGGCGGCCAACACAGGAAAAATCGTCAAAACCACCCCTCATGGCGAACTTTCCTCGCCACGAACCACGATTTCACCAGCCAAGCACGGCAAACGCCGCCGAAACGGCTTTCGTGGCGAACTTCCTTCGCCACGAAAGCCGTGGGACGTGCGATAGGGGCTGCGAAGGTCGGACGGGCGGGCGCAATATGGCTCCGCACCGGAAAGCATTCGCATAGGGGCGGATCAGAGTCCAACATGGTCAGCATCCGGCGCAACAACACAGCATCGCGAAGCAATCAATCGTTCACAAGAGCACACATATCACAATCGTTGTTCGTTCACAAACAAACACATTCCGCTCAATATCGCTCATTACGTCAAATACGAACAGAAATCGTGCTCTAACGAACGTTTAACAAACGTCAGCCGAACAAATCAGCTCATACAACGTACGCGAAACGCAAACCAACGCACCCAGAACGCCGTGAACCCGACAAAATCCGAACACATGTCAATCGTATTTCACACAGAAACAAACGCCGCACGCACAAAACACCCCGCACAACACTCACAACAGCACAAAACCTGTTCGATTATCGCCCACAACGCACAGCACCAACCAGCGCACGGCACCAACCGCGCATTATCTCAAGGGTTTCGCGTTGCGAACACGCCGGACGCATCGGTCAGAGCGCATTGAATCGGAACGCATTGGGAATCCAGGCAAAAAGAAAACCCCGAAAAATCGGGGCGCTTGTGGAGCTAGCCGGGTTCGAACCGGCGACCCTCTGCTTGCAAAGCAGATGCGCTACCAGCTGCGCCATAGCCCCGAGTGCATTGAGATATGCAAAGTGGGCCCGGGAGGACTTGAACCTCCGACCTCATCCTTATCAGGGATGCGCTCTAACCACCTGAGCTACGGGCCCTTGTGCTTTCACACAAGTGGATATCTTACACCCAATCGCCTATCCGTCAATTCGAGAGAGGCGCCATCGGCGTGTCGCGCGCCACGGCGCGGTTTTCCACGATTACCCCATCCCATTCACGCGCCCCGACCGCCACGCACATGCGCCTCCGCCCCGCGCAACCACTCCCACGCCCGACGCCGCATCCGTGATTGAATGGAGACATGACACGCAGCGAATCCCAATCCCCGCAACCCCACCGCGCATCACCTCCCACCTCGATCCCCGCCTCGACCCCCGCCTCGACCCCGGCCACCACCACGCTGGTCGTCGGCTCCGAAACGGTGCTGGTCACGCGTAAAAGCATCAAGAACATGTACCTGCGCATCCGTCCGGACGACGGCACCATCACCGTCTCCGCGCCGCGCCGCACAACGAATGCCGCGATCCGCGACTTCGTGTGCGCGCACGAGTCGTGGATCGGCTCGACGCGCAAACGCATGACGCAGCTGCATCGCGAGAACGAGGTGGCGGCATTCGGCCACGAAACGGATGAGACGCTCACACCGCGCGAACTGTTCCGCCGCAAATGGACGCCCGAACGCCTGCAGGCGGCCAGGGGCTACCTGCAGGCGCGCGTTCCCGAGATGATCAAGCGCTGGGGCCGCGTGCTCGGGCGCACGCCGACGTCGGTCACGTACCGCGCCATGACGTCGCGCTGGGGCTCGTGTACGCCGGCGACCGGGCGCATGCGGCTCAACCTCGAGCTCGCGGAAATGCCGGAGGCGCTGATCGAATACGTGGTCGTGCACGAAATGGTGCATCTGTGGGAGCCCAAGCACGGTGCCGGCTTCCACAACCGCATGTCGGCCGTGATGCCGGACTGGCGCGAGCGCGCCCGCACGCTGAATTCGCTGTGGCGCTACGCGTGACAGCTGCAGCTGCGGAAACACGATGACGCCGGCGGTTCGTGACGATGGCACGACGCCACCCGCGGCACCGGCGCACAAACAGCAGCGGCGGGACCCGGAATCCGGATCCCGCCGCCGCTGTCTGAAAATCGTGCGGAAATCGTGCGCAACAGCGCGCGCCAATCTCAGCCGGCCTCAGCCGTTGATCGTGTTATGCGGGTTGCGCAGCACCTCGTTGTCGGAGTCATAGCGGTTCTGCGACTCGTTGACGTCGCTCACCGACATGGCCTGCACGATCTGGGTGAACAGCTCGCTGTAGCCGCCGGGCGTCGAGGCCGGCAGCACCACGGTTTTCGCGTTGCGCGACTCGGAGAGCGCGCGCATGACGTCGAGGTACTGGTTGAACAGCACGACGTTGTTCACGTCGTCGATGCTCATGCCGACGGCCTGCAGGCTCTTGATCTGGTCGACGATACCGCTGGCGATCTCGCGGCGGTAGTTCGCCTGGCCCTCGCCCTGGAGGCGCGTCTTCTCGGCATCCGCCTGCGCCTGCGTCTCGATCTCGATGCGGTTGGCCTCGGCGCGTTCGCGCGTGGCTTCCTTCTCGCGCTGCGCGGCGTTGATGGAGTCCATGGCGTGCTTGACCTGGTCGGACGGATCGATGGAGGTGATGAGCGTCTTGACCACGGCGAAACCGAAGCGGCTCATCTCGGCGCCGACCGTGTGCTGCACGTCGGAGGCCACGTCATCCTTGCGGGCGAAGGCGTCGTCAAGCGTCAGCATAGGGATGGCGGAGCGCAGGGCGTCCTCCATGTAGCTGCGCAGCTGCGCGCTCGGGTCCTGCAGCTCGTAGTACGCGGTGGCGACCTGCTGCGGATCGACGCGGAACTGCGTGGACGCGATGACGGTCACGAACACGTTGTCGAGGGTCTTGGTTTCGAGCCTGACGTCGAGCTGCAGCACGCGCAGGTTGGTTTTCTGCGAGATGCGGTCAAAGAACGGGATCTTGGCGTGAAGGCCTGCGAAAGTCACCGATTGGAACTTGCCAAGTCGTTCGATGACGTATGCCTGCTGCTGCGGCACCACATACAGTGACGACGCGATGAGCAGCAGCACGATGACGGCTACGACGATGGGTACTGCCATATTATGTTCCCTCCGTTCCGCGGCGAGTACGGTGCCGCGGCTGTTTGATGAGTCGGATGTGCGGTTGTGTGGTTTCCAACTCCATGTATGGGACCACGCCCGAAGGCGCCGATCGCCGCCCTGCCACGGTGCGCCGCCCCGCGCGGGCTTCACCGCCCGCGAGCGCGCCGTTCCTTGATAGGCTGCGACTTCCTCCATTATCACACACTGGGAGCATTATGACGGGAAGGCAGGTCTACGATTTTCGACACGCCTCAGGTTCGAGGCGTGTCGCGATGCTCAGCCCCGTCGCCGTCGCCAGCGCCAGCATCATCGCCCGCACCAGCGCCCGCCCCGGCGCCGTCACCCGCGCCGTCGCCAGCCGCATCGCCATCCTCGCGCTTGCGCACGCGAATCGTCTGGATGCGCCGGCCGTCGACCGCCGTCACCACCATGTCGTAGGAGAACTCGGTCTGCACCGTCATGCCCACGTAGCCCAGCTCGCCCGAATGCGCGAGCATATAGCCGGCGAGCGTCTCGTAGGGGCCGTCCTCGAGCTCGATGCCGGTCAGATCGTGGAAGTCCTCGAGCGTCATGCCGCCGTCCACATCGATGTACCCGTTACGGAAGGTGTTGTCGGTTTTGTTCGACGCAGGCTCGGGCAAATCGTATTCGTCGCGGATATCCCCCACGAGCTCCTCGGTCATGTCTTCGAGCGTCACGATGCCGTCGGTGCCGCCGTATTCGTCGATGACCACGGCCAGGTGGATGCCGCTTTTGCGCAGCAGCGACAGGCTCGGCAGAAGGCGCGACGTACCCGGCAGCTTGATGCCCTGGCGCGTCACGTCGGCCACGTAGTGCGCCTCGGGGTCGCGCACGTCGAGCAGATCGCGCACATGCACGAAGCCGAGCACATCGTCGAAATCCTTGCCGATCACGGGGTAGCGCGAATACGGCATGTCGCGCACGAAGGCCGCCGCCTTCTCGATGGTGTCGTCGCCGTCGAGGAACACCACGTCGGCGCGCGGGCGCATAACCTCCGACACGCTGGTTTCCGCGGCGCCGAACACATCCTCGAGAATGACGCGCTCGTCCTTCGACAGGTTGGTGTTCGTGCTGACGAGCACGCGCAGCTCGTCGTCGCTCACCTCGCTCTGCGTCTCGTTGGGGTCGAGCCCCATAAGGCGCACGAGCAGGTTCGTGTTCTTGCCGATAAGCCAGATAAGCGGCTTGCAGATGGTGGCGAAGACGTCGATGGCGGGCACCACGGCGCGCGCGATTTTCTCCGCGCGCTGCAAGGCGATGCGCTTCGGGGTGAGTTCGGAGATGACGATGGAGAAATACGAGATGATAAGCGTCAGCACGATGGTGACGATGGTGCCCGCCACCGACGGCGAGCAGCCCAGGCTCACCACCCACGGCGTGAAAGACGGCGCGAGGGACGATGCGCCGAATGACGCGGAGAGGAAGCCCGAGAGCGTCACGCCGATCTGCACGGCGGACAGGAAGCGGTTCGGGTCACGCGCGACGCGGGCCACGCGGGCGCCGCGCGCATCCTCCTGCTCCATCTGCTCGATCTGTGAGCCACGCAGCGAGACAAGCGCCATCTCGGAGCACGAGAACACGCCTCCCAGAAGCATGAAGACGAAAATGAGCACGATGTTCAGCCAAAGCGACATACCACAAATCTAACGCCGCGCACTGACGCACGCGCCCGGTTCCGTCAGGATCCGTCCGGCTCCGCTCAGAAGCTGAGCACCTCCACCAGGCCGGTGCTCATCGCATAGCGCGCGCCGGCGATGTAGAGGCGGTCGTCGGCCACAGCGCGGCGGATCACGTCGGACTGGTCCACAAGCCGCTCGATGACGCGCGCCGCGTGGATGCGCTCCACATCGGCCGGATCGTCGAGCTCCGCGTCCTTCGCGCATTCGACGGCGTCGCCAAGCTCGCGCATCAGATGCGGCAGCTCGTCATCGTGGCCGCCTTCCATCGCGGCCTGGATGGCGCCGCAGTTCTCATGCGTCATCACCACGATCACCTTCACGCCGAGCTTCCTGACGGCGTATTCCAACGATTCCACGACGGCGGAATCGAGGATGCTGCCGGCGCTGCGCACGCAGAAGAGGTCGCCGATGCCCTGGTCGAAGATCATCTCGGGCGTCACGCGCGAATCGGCGCATGACAGCACCGCCGCCTTGGGATGCTGCGCGTCGACGAGGCCCTTGCGGGTGTCGACGTCCTGGCGGGCGTGTTCCTGCTTGCCCTCGGCGAAGCGACGGTTGCCCTCGAGCATGTCATGCCAGATGAGGTTCGCGCTGTCGTCGTCGATGGTGGAAAGTTTCGAAGTCATGCCTACCATCTTACGATTCCTCCGTCGTTCCCCTCCGCGCGGAATCGTGCGCACATATGAAAAAGCCCGGCGGCCGGGGCACGAGGCCCCGACGCCGGGCATGGAGAACCGGGGATCAGCCGGTGTTCTGGAGGCCGGCAGCGACACCGGACACGGTGCAGAGGATCACGTAGATGAACCCTGCGGTCTGGGATTCGCTGATTTCCTTCTTGTCGCTGAGCTCGCGAACCTCGCGCAGCATGCGCACCTGGGTGATCGACAGCGCGTCCACGTACGGCGAACGCACGCGGATGGCCTGGCCGAGCACGTGGCGGTGCTGCAGCGGGTAATCGTCACCGACGATGTCGAGCACCCACTTGCGCGTCAGGCGCATCTCGTCGAGAACCTTCTTGTTGAGGTCCTCGCGGTCGCCCAGCGCCAGGTACATGCGGGCGATGCGCTCATCGGTCTTGGACAGCGACATCTCGATGTTGTCGATGAACGTCGAGAACAGCGGCCACTCCTCGTACGCCTTGCGCAGCGTCTTGAGGTCGCCGAACTTCTCGCACGCCGTGCCCAGGCCGTACCACGCAGCCAGGTTGATGCGGGCCTCGGACCAGGAGAACACCCACGGGATGGTGCGCAGGTCGTCGAGCGACTTGGCGCCCAGGCCACGCTTCGCCGGACGCGAACCGATCGGCAGGAGGCCGACCTCGGTCAGCGGGGTGACGGTCGAGAACCACGCCGCGAAGTCCGGCGTGTGGAGCAGATCGAGGAAGTGCTGATGCGAAGCCTCGTTGAGCTTATCCGCCATCGGCTTGTACTTCTCGGTCATGTCGGTGTTGAGCTTGCTGATGCTCGGGGCGGACTGCAGAAGCGTCGCCGCCGCGACGGACTCGATGTGGCGCAGGCCAAGCACCGGGTTGCCGTAGCGGGCGAAGATGACCTCGCCCTGCTCGGTGAGCTTGAAGCGGCAGTTCACGGAGCCGACCGGCTGCGCGAGCACGGCGCGGTTGGCAGGGCCACCGCCACGGCCGACAGCGCCGCCACGGCCGTGGAACAGCGTCAGGTCGATGTTGTGCTTCTTGGCCCACGCGGCGACTCGCACTTCCGTTTCGTGAAGCGCGAGGATCGAGGTGGTCGGGCCGGCGTCCTTGGAGGAATCCGAGTAGCCGAGCATGACCTCCATCTTGCCGCCGGTCTCCTTGAGGCGCTGCTGCACCTCCGGGATCTTGATGATCTCATCAAGCACGTCCACGGAGTTCTCGAGGTCCTCGAGCTGCTCGAACAGCGGGATGACGTCGAGGGTCGGGGCGTCCTCGGGGTGGGCGAAGGCGAGGCGGTTGAGCTCGTACACGTCGCGCACGTTCTGCGCGGACTTGGTGAACGAGATGATGTAGCGGCCGGCGGCCTTCTTGCCGTTGCGCTTCTGGATGGCGCCGAGGGCGCGGAAGGTGTCGAGCACCTCGCGGGTCATCGGCTGCAGCTCGCCGCGTTCGCCGTGCAGGCCGTGCTCGCGGATGTCGTCGAGCGCGCGCTTGTGCACCACGGAGTGCTGGCGGAACTCCATCTGCACCATGTGGAAGCCGAAGGTCTCGACCTGCCAGATGAGGTTCTGGAGCGGGCCGTAGGCGGAGCGCAGGGCGCCCGCCTTGGCGAGCGAGTCCTGCACGATGCGCAGGTCCGCCACGAAGTCCTCGGCGGTCTTGTACATGAGGTCGGCGTTGCGGTCGCGGGTAGCGGCCAGGCGGTCGGCGATCACGATCATGACGGCGCGGTGCGGTTCCTTGCTGGAGATGAACTCGGCCTTGTTGGTCAGGGTCTCGCTCATTTCCTTCTGGTGGCTCCACAGGTTCAGCAGCTCGGGGCTCGCCGGAGTGGTTTCGTTCTCCATGGTGAGGTTGCGGCCCACGGTGCGGGTGGCTTCCTCGAGCTTCTCGAGCATGTGGTTGTAGAACTTGCGCGCAACGGTGCGGCTGACCTTGGCGGTCACGTTCGGGTTGCCGTCTCGGTCGGAGCCGATCCAGCTGCCGGGGTGCACGAACGCCGGGCAGATCGGCTTGGCCTTGCCGGCCTTGTCGCCGAGGAGCCAATCGTCGAAACGGCGATAGACGGCGGGAATCGTGTCAAAAAGCGTGTTATCGAAGATATCGATGATGGTGTCGGCCTCTTCGACCGGCGTCGGCTTCTTCAGCGCGATCGGGGACGTGCGGAACAGCGCGTCGATCTCGTTGTAGAGCTTGCGGTCGCACTCGCGCAGATCGCTTCCGCCCAGCTGGCGGCGCACGGCGAGCAGCTCCGCCACGCGGCGAATCTTGCCCTCGACTGCCTTGCGTCGGGCCTCGGTCGGATGAGCGGTGAACACGGGGTGGAACTCGAGCTTGTTGAGAAGCTCGATGGCCTTGTCGTAGCCGACCTCGCGGGTCAGCTGCTGGAATGCCATCGTCAGTTCGTTGACCGGATCGGTATCGGCGTTCTTCGGGACGCCGGACTCGCGCTTGCGCAGGGAATGCACACGATAGTTCTCCTCGCTCAGATTGACGAGGTGGAAATACGTGGTGAACGCGCGGGCGAGCATCTCCTTCTGATGGAGATCAGAATCGTCGATGAGTTCGACGGCGGCCTCGAGGCTCTTCGCTGCGGGGGAGTCGGTCGAAATCTTGTCGGCGCTCACCCAATGCTCGCGGCTTGCCACGACCACATCGTCAAGAAGCTCATCGAACTTCTTGAGAAGGTTTTCGTCATACTCGCCGATCACATTGCGAAGAATCTTCAGGCACAGATCCATGTCGGACTGCAGACCCTCCGGGAGCGCGTGCTCCTCGGGGCCCTTCGTTCCGGTACCCGATGAGATGAGGGTGGAATCGGCCGGGGTGACCGGCGCCTCCACGCCTCGCGATTCTTTGATTTTGTCTATCATCTAACCTCCTTGCGGACCCCAAACGGTTGTTCGTCTATCAGCCTTCCTCGGCTCCTCCGAGGTTCTGTGAGGTTGATCGTTCCGAACCCAAAGCCGCGCGAGAGTCCGCGGGTAATGGACGTGCACGATTATAGACGGGGTTGTTTCGGGGAGTTTACGACGTTCGCATCATGAACCGGAGGGCTTGGGGTGGGGCGGCAAATCGTGGAGGCGGCCTCCTTGCGGCCAGGATTCGTTTACAATCCACGATTTTCCCGAGCGGATTCGCAGATTCGGAGCGGATCTGGGCGGCGGACGGCACGGAGTGGGCGCGGAGGTCGTTCAGCGCACACGATCGCTCACGCTGAAGGGCCTCGACCCCGGAAAACCCAACCCAAACACGGGTCAAAGGCGTTCAGTGCACACATCCGCTCACACCGAACGGCCCCGACCCCACTCCAAGCGGCCCAAACCCACCTCAACCCCCTTCAGTGCACACGAACACTCACAGTGAACGCCCCGACGCCCACACAATCGGCCGGCCGATGAAAACCGACCTTGATGGCGAAAAATCCTCACCACGAACTGCCGTTCCCGGCACCAACCCCGCCACCAACGGGAAAATCGTGGCTCATGGCGAAGAAACCTCACCACGAACACCCGCCAGGCCACCAAACCACCCACCAAACCCCCCAAACCACCCTCACGGCGAAAACCTTCGCCACGAACAACAAAAACACGCCCCACAACCCCAAGCCGACACCACCATCCCCCTCATGGCGAAGAAACCTCGCCACGAACACCCGCACCCACCACGGCCCGCCTCGTCCCGCGGGCATGTCGCGCGATGCGGCACAATGGGAGTGCAAACGAACGTCGGCAAGGAGACGGCAGCATGGCATTCTGGCGGTCACACAGGAACGGACCCGAACGCACCTCCGCACGTAAAAAGGCCGCGCACGACCGCAAGGTCCGGGAGGCGGCGGTTTCCGTCGGAGACCAGCACCGCCATTCCATCCCGCTCGACATGCGCGATATCCGCGAGGACCTCGACACACCTCTGATCGACGCGAGCCTCCCCGCCAAAACCAGCGTGATCGTGCGGGCCGGCGCGCTCGACCTGTCGGGCGGCACGGGCAGCTTCCGCGTGCGCGAGCTCATGGGTCGCATGGCCATGTCGATGGGCTGCTATGTGCGCGCGGACGTGAAGCTCACCGACATCGAGGCCGAGTGTTCGAACGGCGAGGACCGCATGGCCGAGGTGGTCGACTTGCCGACGACGGGCGTGAACACCGAGCGCATTTGGTATATGGAGCATTTCGCCGACTGGCTTTCCGTGAACCTCGGCCAGAAGGGCACGTATCACCCGACCGACGAGGACCTGTCGGCAAAACTCGTGGAGCGCCTGCCGCGCGGGCGGCGGCATCGTACGCCCGCGCCGGCGGCAGCCGCGAGCGCTTCCCCCACCGCGTCATCCACGATTTCCCCGGCCTCGCCTCAACCGACCGCCTCCCAACCGACCTCGCCCCGCCCCGCGTCATCCGGCCGCACCGTGCGCCGCATGACGCCGCCGCGCGAATCGTCGGTGGACGACAACGGCACCCCGCTCGACAAAGCGGGGCATATCGCCCACCGCATGCTCCCAGGCGGCACGGACTCCGTCGATTCGGGCGACTACGGACACGACGCGCGCGAGAAGCATCTGCACACCGGCGCGTATCACGGCGTCACGGTGCGCCAGGTGCACGAGCGCCTGGACGCCATCGAGTACAAGAAACCGCTGTATTCCCCGGCTTTCGCGGCACTGGCCGCGGCCGTCGCGTGCGCATCCTTCGTCTTCCTGCTCGGCGGCGGCCTATATGACATGCTCGCCGCGTTCATCGGAGCCGGCATCGGCCAGTTCCTGCGCGCCACCATGCTGCGCCGGCATATCAACCAGTTCTTCGTGGTCATGGTGTCGGTCGCCCTCGCCGCATTTGTGTCGATCGGCTTCCTGCGGGCGCTGGCGTTCTTCGACCCCACGGCGTTGCACCACGACACCGCGTATATCGGCGCGATCCTGTTCGTGATCCCCGGTTTTCCGCTGATCACGGGCGGTCTTGACATCTTCAAGATGGACATCCAGTCCGGCATCCAGCGCATGACGTATTTCATGGCGATCGTAATCGTGGCCACGCTGTCGGCGTGGGCGGTGGCGCGATGCGTGAGCCTCGACCCGCAGGGCTTCGACACGCCCCAGATGAGCGTGTGGGTGCGCACCCTCCTGTGGCTTCTGACGGCGTTCGGCGGAGTGTGGGGCTTCTCCGTGCTGTTCAATTCCCCGCAGAAGATGGCGTGCGTGGCGGGCATCATCGGCGCAATCGCCGATACGCTGCGCCTGGAGCTCGTCAACGCGAATATGCCGATGGAGGCCGCGGCGTTCATCGGCGCCCTGACGGCCGGTCTGCTGGCGACGTGCTGGCGCTCGTCGGTGCGCCGCGGATGGCTGCCCCCGCAGCTGGGATTCCCGCGCATCTGCCTGACGGTGCCGTCCATCGTGATCATGGTGCCCGGCCTGTATATGTACCGCGCCGTGTTCTACCTCGGCGAGCTCGACACCCAGGCCACGGTGCAGTGGGCGTTCGAGGCGATGCTGGTAATCCTCATGCTGCCGATCGGCCTGGCGGTGGCGCGAGTGCTGACCGACCGCGGTTGGCGCTACGACGTCTAGGCGCGCCCCGCAGCGCGTCGGGCATTCGGCCGAGTATTTACGATTCCCCCGGCCTCGCATCGCGTCACGACGCCGGTTCAACGAATGCGGCGCCGCAGCGCATTCGCGACACGCCGTGACACGCCGCCGGTTTGCGGCGTGTCGCCACACAGAACACACTCACGCGCCACACCCTTACCCGCGCGGCTCCACCACACACAGGCCATCCCACGCACGCCACAGCGCCACGGAATCACCCACGCGCACAGCAGGACGACGCAAAGCATTCTCATCTTCCCCCAAATACGAATCAGCACGACCCGGATCACAAAACGCCCACTCACGCCTCACCGACCCCATACGAGAAAAACGCACCAACGCCATATACCCAAAACCACACCAAAACCGACGATTAAACAACGGAACAACCACCACATCCTCAACAACACCCGCGAAAGGTTCGAAACGCCGTTCCGGAGAATTCTCGATGGCACCGATTCGATGGCTGGGATGCCCCACAGTACAGTCAAAGCAGGGGAACTTGACCTTCCGACCTTTTCCGGCAGCCCGAACAACACCGCCCCAACTCTCGCCAAGTCGGGCATAGCGCAGTTCGGTCATCGAGGAATATGCGGCGCGCCATTCCAGAGAACGGATGGGACCCCACTCTCCTTCAATCATCGTTCGCGCAGACTCGCTCACGAACCACCGCGGATGGTACATCTGCACGGCGTGTTCGGCGGGATCAGCGGCGTATCGGGAATCCGCGATGTCATGAATGACAATCCGCTGCGAACCGTCGGAGCATGATCGCTCATACCAGTAGACCGTCACGCAATCACCGATGCCGAAATCCATCCACATGGCATCCGACCAGACGCATCGGCCACCGTTCGGCGCATCAGCGAATCGGATTTCGTAATAGTTGGCCGTGAAAGCATTCGTCACCGGGTTATCCGTGCCATCAAGGAAAAAGGACCGAACGTGCGCAGGGAGGCGCAGCACCCGCACGATTGTGGCACGCGAACAACACAACGGCCCGGCTCCCGCAATCCGCCAAGCGGCAGACCGACGGCACGATCCGCCCGGCTTGCCGACCGCCAGCGGGGTCGCAACCCCCATGCGCAAATCAGCCCGCTCCGCAGACCTCCCTCGCATCGTTGGAGCATCGGCGTCTCCCGCCCTGCACGAACGCCCAGCCATTGCCACCGCTGCGGCGACACTCCCGACGATTATTACGGCAAGGAGAAACAGCACCGCTTTGGAAGCGATTGCCGCGAGCGCATGCACGCGTTCTCCGTTTTCCCGCATCAAGGCGTCAGCGCATGCAATCGCCGCCACGGGCAGCATGCAGCACATGACGATGCCGAGAATCCGCCTGAAGCAGGACTGCCACGAACACCATCCGGATTCGACGGCGGCGGCGTCCAGGGTACCGTCCAAACGAGGGCGTCCCGATGATTCATAAGGATAGATCTGGGCGATGGGAACTTCGGAGAATCCCCGGGTCGTTCCGTCGTGGCGTGAATCGTCTTCTTTTCCTTCAGGCTTCACGATTGCCCTCCCCGGGATCGACGAATGAATACTCGGATGCAGACCATACGGTGACGACCATTCCCTCCACGACCGGAGCGGCAGCATCGTCGATGTTCCACCCCAGGTATGAAGATGCACGTTCGGGATCTCCGAATGCCCAGGACCTTTCGCCGGCGAACTCAACCAATGCCATGTACCCGTAACCGCAGAAACGGAAGCGATTGAACAGGGGTATGATGCGCACCTCGCGCACCACAGCCTTGTGCCGGTGCATGACGACGGAAGGGAATTCCCACCCCGGCTCACACAGCCCCGGTAGCAACGATGGCGTGGGAGCATGGTACTCGCGCCCTACGCCGGCAAGCGATCGGTCCTCGAACCATTCGCTTGCACCGACTGCCGCGGGGTGCCCGTCGTCCTGATAGCCGATGTTCGCCACAGCCTTCTGGTATGCATCGCGCCATTGGCCTCGCCCGAAGCCTGCAGAAGAGGCGTCTCCCTCCGTTTCCACGATTTCGGCCAGCTCAAGGGAATGCACCGCAACCATATGCGATTCGACCGACGCTGGATAGGAGACATCCGCGACATCGTGCACAATGGCGCGCACGCCATGCTCCGTGTCCGCAAGGTAGTAATAGACATTCACTCGCGCACCCGCAAGGAACCCGCAACCGATGGGGCCGGACCACACATTACGCTCCGTGCCGCCCGAATCCCTGAACCGCACACGCACGAATCCGAGCTGACGTGTCTCCGGCGTCCTTCGAAGAACACGAAGGCGCGAACACCGCTGCAACGTGACAATGACGGATACGGAATCGACAACCACACCTTCGCCGACATGCAATCCGCCTGCTGTGGGAACGGACCAGATACGAGCGGAGCCACGCCCGCCTCTCGGTCTAGCGGGAGGCAAGGCACAGCCTTCGCACGACCTGATGCGGTGCACCATCTCCTCCTCGGTCAGTTCCCTAATGCCGAGACCCGAGACGGCCTTAGCCGGCTTGCGCCGATGCATGGCAAAAACCGCATGGTTTCCGCCATGATCTGCAACCCCATCGGGGTTCCGCCACCTGGAATGCGCCCTGCGCCACGATGCAGCGCACAATTGAATCGCGATGGCGCTGATGATTCCGTAGACGATAATGCGCACGTCGGCTCCATCCATGGCGGCGCCGATTCCCCAGAACCTCTTCACGCACACGCACGCCACACCACACAAGGCGAGAACAAGCACAACGACCATGCATATCCGTTCGACGAGCGAGGGAATGCGGCAGCGCCATCGCCTAAGCGACGCGCGGGTGAGATGCGGAATGAATTGCGAATCAATGAACGCCCGATCCCGGGAGAAGCCAGTGGCGAGACCACTCACACCGACCATCGCGCACGCCACGACACAGGCCTGGCATAGACGCCGGGCGGCATCTTCCACCGCCGATACACCTTGCCGAACCAGGAGAAAGGAAACGACAATGCAGAGAATCAGACATACCACGAGGACGACACGCATGACACCGGCCAGAAAGCCACTGCGAGCGCATGAGGCATTGCCGTTGGCCGACGAATCGCGTGAGGAATGCATCCGTCCCGCGCCGCAATCCGGGTTCTTCCAGAAGCACACATACGGGCGCGGGCCATCCGAAGGCCCAGCAGCCCCAAGACCCGGAATAGGGCGGGGGCGCGTTCCGCTCTCCGGAACACCTCCTCCCGATTCGACACCCATATCCACTCTCCCAATCCTTGCCTTGATCAAACTGTCACGATTGCCACGTCCTCATCGCAACCGACATGTATCGTCATCGATCCGCTCCGTAAACTCTATCAGTCCGCGGGAGTTCATCAGGAACAGCACATGATCAGGGATATGTGTTCCGACAAACGTCGCAGCACCATGGTTTCGGAAGGAACCGGAATATGAATACGAGTTCGACGAGGCCTGGCACAGGAGGCCGCGGACGCGCCGTGACACGCCGCCGGTTTACGGCGTGTCGCGGTTGTATCCATCTTTGTCGCAGGTCAACTGACATATCTGACCCACAGTTCCCCGGTGCCGCTCAGACCACCGCTATTTGTCACCGTATATGGAACACGGCTGGTCACGCCACCGGCAAACCCGGATTCAGGCGTGAACGTGGCCTCGAGCAGGCCGTTTTCCGCATCCCAGCCAATCGTCCACGTACCCTCGCCAGGCACGGCAATCGTGTCGGAGCCGTTGGAGAACACCACCGACGCGAATTCCTCGCCCGGATCGTTGAGCACATCCAAGCGCACCGGCGACACGCCAGACGCGGACCTGCTCACGACCTTATGCGCGTTGTACATGTACGGCGCCTGATGCGCGCCCACGGTCAGCTGGTAAACGGTGCTGCCCACAAGCCCGGACTGCGTCACGGCCTTGACGATCACGGAATACGTACCGTCAGCCGCGTATGCGGTGGAGGCCGTCGCGCCGGGAGCAGTCGTCATGGTCTGCCCGTTGCCGAAATCCCACTCGTAAGACACAACCGGGTCGTTCTCCTGATGCGTCACCGCCGTGGCGGTGAAATCGGCCTGGTCGCCCGTATACACGGAGTGGCCAAGCTCGACATTCACGTCAGGCCTCTTGACAGCGTCCACGACCGTTTCGGTCAGACGATTGACAAAATCGTCACGCGTGTACTCCACAAAGTGACCGCCGGTCGCCTCGGAAAGCTCCGTGGCGAACTTCGTCCAGTCATAGCCCCAGTCGTTCACGGCCTGGGCGCCATAGGAGCCATCAGCGGAAGCAGCGCCGTCCACCACGGTCAGGGCCTCGGCGGCGTCACCGGCATCAAGGGCCACGTCGCCGCCCGAGGCAGCCTGCGCGGCAGCCAGCGCGAACGCAAGCGGGTTCTCGGAGCCCGCGGCATGGACAGCGGAGAACGCCACGGTGTCATCCGACGCCGTGCGGTCCGCCACGGTGCCGGCAGAAGCGACGCCAGACGAAGAAACGGTAGAGTAATGCGATACCTCACCCGTTGCATAGACCTGGATGTCCTTGGACTTGAGCTTGGCCACCGTGGTGTCGAACGTCAGCCCATTGGGCTCGGGATCGGTCGCCGGCTCATCGCCCACCAGTATGATGGACTTCTTCACGTTCTGGCGCCAGTCCATGTCGGCCGCCTGCGACAGGCCCGAGTACACGGCCTCAGCACCGCCGCCATCGAACGGCGCGTTCTTGATGCCGTCGACTACGGTGTCTGTCTCCGTGGTGAACGGCACCACCAGACGCACGCCGCTATTGGCGTAATAGCAATCGCTGTACGTCAGGTATGCGATGCGCGTCGTCGGCGAATCGGCGTGAATCGTATTCGTCAGTGCCTCGATGTTGTTCTTCACATCGGCGATCTCATCCCACATGGACCCGGTCGTGTCGATGACGAAGACGATGTCGGCGTCCGTCGTCCCGTCGATGACCTCCGTGGCGGGATCCGTGTAGTACGGCTCCACAACAAGCGAATCATCGGGCACCTGGAAGGAGTGTCCGTTCGCCACACTGTAATCCATCAGCGTGGTGTGCACGGTAACGCCCTTCATACCGGCAAGCGACCCGGCCGTGATGCCCATCTGCGCAGCAACCGCTTCCTGGCTCACAGTGAAGAAATCGCCCTTGGCAAGCTGACCGGTTTTCGAAGCACCGGTTTTCGAGTCCCGCCATGTGACCTTCACCATGCCATCGCCCAGAACGGAGCCGGAACCCGACGAAGGGGTTGACGAGGTTGCGGATTCATCTACTTCTGCCACCAGACCTTTACAAGCCGCAGAATCACTAATCACTGCTTTACTTATTGGATAACTAACTTTCGCCAAGGTCAGTTCCGGCGTCGCTGAAATCTCCTCACCAACGATGGGTATTGTAAATTTCAGTTGAACGTTGAAAGCGACGTCCAATGAACTGGCGACTGTCGTTGTCCCAGCAGATTGGGTGAATACAGAGACCAAGAAGAGTTGCACGGTCCCGCTTATTCCAAGACTCTCATAGAGGAAAAACGACGGCGTAATCTCCGGGCCTGCTGAGAAAGACAAGGACTTTCCTATTCCTGAGACAGTACAACCATCATTGGCCGAGATATCAGCAGCAGCAGCGTTTGAATAAGATTGCCCCAGCATGAAGCCAACCTGAACTCTACCGGCTTTAAGAGTCGCGAACTGATACGACACCGCTCCTTCGAGTTCAAAAGACATCGCCAATTCACTACCGGCAGTAATCACCACCGGGACAACACCAACAAAAATGGTAACGCTCTTTTTGAGAACTGTCAGCGGGACACGAGTCTCGAACTTTGCCGCAGCCGCTATCGAAGCATCAAATGAATATTCAAATTCAAGTCCAATTCGGAAATAATCCAATCGTGCTCGCGGAATGAAACCTACCCATTCAGCCCGGACATCAATGCCTGCAATCAAATTTTCATCGATTGAAGCATTCAAAGCTATTTTCGCTGTTCCCTCAGCTCTCACATATGTGGTTTGAGCATGCTTCGCCTGGCTACAATCGCCGCCGCAAGCTTTAAAGTCGATAGACGGTGAATGTTTTCCAAGGTAAATCCTGGCATCACGATCAGTGTCTTCAACCCAATCAGTCGTTTGTGAAACGGGTGCGGTTTGCGGACGAGCACCCACCGCATTATTGACTTCGGCAGTCTGAGTTGAAAAATGCGTCATCCGGTCATCAATTCCAAGTTGCCTATCTGCAATCTCCTGATTCCCATTCGCATCTGACAAGTTCGAGACATTGCCACCAGTCACCGAGATATCTGATGACTCAACTACCTCCTTTCCTTGTAGAGATTCGGAAGTAGGCACATTTACTGTGGATTCATTCGGCGCATCATCTGGATTGACACCAATGCCACTACCGTTGACCGAGTTCCCGTCGATTTTCACCTGGTAGAATTCGTCCGTCAAACTAGCTTGATGCGTGCCGATAACCCACAGGTCGCCGACGCGATCGATGGAATCGACCCAGCGCAGAAGGCCCTGCGGCGCGTTCGGCGCGATGTCACTGACGATGATGTCGCCAACATGGAAAGTGGGCTCGCTGTTCACAGTGACCGACGAATCATCCAAGGCGACAATCGGGCTGTTCTCGCCAGCCGGCAGCACCACGTCCTTGCCGTTCGTCACGGTGTCGGAGGAGTCGGGAAGCTCCACCGTCACCGACACGGACGCTTTCGCGCTCGCCCCGTCACGGCTCGTGGCAACAACCGAATACGTCACCTCGCCGCCGTACTGCGCGCCGCTGAAGAAAGACCATTCGGCACTTCCATCGGACGCATAGTCCACAGCGGCATTGCCGATCTTCTGCCCATCGCCGTACACCTCGACGGCGGAGATGGACGCATCGGATGCCACCTCTCCTGAGAAGGTCGTACCGGCATGTTCGCTGAAATCAAGCATGTCGCCGTCCTTGACGGAGGAGAAAGACACCGTCACATCCCCCGAATCGGCAGGTGCCGCGCCAATCAGGTCTCCCAGAAGCGCCACATTCGCAGTAACCGGAGCGCCCAGATTCGAAACCGTTACATCCTGCGCGCCGCCTTCCACGATTTCCATCTGCGGCAAGGCGCCGGACTCGGCATCGACGACGGCACCGTGGGAACGACCAGCGAGCGGCGTCCCGACTTCGACGAACGACCTGGACGTTCCGCCGCCTGTCGCCCCGACGAGAGCGATGCCCGCCGACGCGTCAGACGCACGCTGCATCGACACGCTGCCGGTAGTGGCCTCACTGGTCGACGCATCATTCCACACGACGCCATTGCGCGAAGGAAGATAACTGCCGTCGACATTCGCCGCCGACAGGTTCTCCCCGGTTCCCACAACGTATCCGCGCTCGTCAAGCCGCAGGGATCCCGCCGCACCATCCGTCATGACCTGGATATTCCCATCGGAATCCGGCACGACGATGGTCGACACGATGCTTTGCCCTGCCGGCAAGGCTAGGGATTGGCCGCCGACCACGACTTCACAGGCCCGGTCGAGCGTGACATCGAGCGTGACGTATGCGGCCCGTACTCCGTCTGCGGGCACACCGCCCCTGCCGACCAGACCCACGCTCATGGGGTCCGCGGACAGCGAGGCACCCGCCAGTCCGACGGACGTATCCGCTCGCGTCACCGGGGTGGGCAGGGCGACGGTGGATCCGGGCGTCGTGGAATCCGCACCGAAAGACGCGAGTACTTCAACCGTCGCATCCACGGCGGCGGAAGCGCCGATGCCCACCGTCCCGTCGGCGGCAAGAGGCGCCAGAACCGCGGTGGAAACATCATGGCCGGCGGTTGCGTGGAGCACCGGCAGTCCGCCGACCGTGACATCGGCATCGACGGCGGCCTGGAACACGGATACTCGCAAAAGCACCGCCGCGCTGCCTGAAGCGGCGTTCACCGCCACGGAACGCTCGCCATCGGACGGCAGGGTTCCCCTGCCAAGCACCGTATCAACAGCGGGAACACGATACGAGGCATCCCAAGTTATAGCGGACGGCACATCGGTAATCGGCGCTTCGTCGGCATACGCGGCACTGATACCGATGCCCGCGCCCATGGCGAGTGCGACCACAGAGGCAACGAAGCCCTTGAAGCCGGAAGCGGCCGCCGAACGCTTGCGTCCGGATTCCGACCGACCGGAGTCATTGAACCGATTGGTTTTGTTATTCAACGCCACGATCTTCATCGCACACCCCCTTCCTCTGCCGCATCATTCATGACATCCGCATCCGCTTCATCCTCTTCCGCAACCGCATACGCACGATGGCGGCCGACGGCCAGAACGACCAAAGCCAACGCAAGGAACGCCACGGCGAGCATAGCGACGAACGCAACATGCGAGCCCGTGCTGGACAAATCCGAGGGCTGCGCCTGCGTGCCATCGTCCGCAGACGCACCCGAGGCAGGTTCCAGGGCAACGGCATCAACCGTCTGCCCGTCGGATCCATTGAAACTTACCGGCATACGCGCTTCCGCAATCACCACGTCTCCCCCGCCCACGCAGGTGATGGCGACGGATGCGTCAAAAGCCCTGTCGGATTCGAGGCTGAACTCCGCCTGCCGCCCCCACAGAGTCGAATCAACCGGCACAATCGCCGTCATACCCGTGGCCGAACGCCGAAAATCAAGTTCCATCCCGAGCGATGTTCCCGACAGATCGGCAGACTGGACCGCATCTCCCTCGACATCAACCCACATCTGAACCGTGTTCTGCGGAATAGCGGAGGAACCGCCGTCACCGGCATACGCCCGTGCGATCGGTGTCAGAACAACCATCGCCAGGCAGGCAAGCAGCAACGCGAAACACGCCACACCACCCACCGTCTTGCCAACGAACCGCCGCAACCGCATGAACGGCCGGCATTGCGACGCATAGTACGCCCCATTCTCTTCCATATCGTTCTCCTTTTACACGCCCATCCGCCAACAACACGCGGCACGAAAAACCTCTCCCTGGTCTTTCGCGGACGTCGCTCCCTTTACGGCGACATCACAGGCTTTGCCAGCATATCAGAACATCACCGGAATCATTTCCTCCCGACACTACACGAACGCAAGATGGGCGCTGAATCCTTCCCAGACCCATCCGACAATACGGCGACACGCCTCACACCCGCGGCGTGTCGCCACACAAAACACCCTTACCCGCGCGGCTCCACCACACACAGGCCATCCCACGCACGCCACAACGTCACCCGATCGCCCACACCCACCGGAACCACACGAAGCCGCGCCGCATCATCACCCAAATACGAATCGGCACGCCCCGGATCACAAAACGCCCACTCACGCCCCACACGCCCACGCCGCACAAAACGCACCAACGCCATATACCCAAAACCACACCAAAACCGACGATTAAACAACGGAACAACCACCACATCCTCAACAACACCTTCACCTCTTCCCAATTCGATGCCAACCCGCCCTTCCGTCTGCGGAAAAGCAAGTTTTTCTCCGCCAACCGCGAAATCGGATACGCGGGTGGGGAGAATCCGGGAATCCCGCTGCTCGGATTCCCCACAATTGACTTCTCGATTCTCGGAATACCCGATTTGACACACCCGGGTACGCCAAAGACGACCCCATGGCTGGGCATACGCCCACGCACCATAGGAACCAGGCCCCTGCGGATTTCCCACACTACCTTCCGTACACTTGAACAGAGCCATGGAGAACACCACGACCTGATGTTCCTCCGCGCACATCGGATATCGCGCATCGGACACATCGTGTATACGGATGAACGGACTGCCGAGAGGACGCAGCACCGCATAATAATAGATGATGACGTTCTGCCCGGGCGCAAACCTCGACGGTGTCGCATCCGTCCACATCCTCCGCAGCTTGCCACACGCATCGCGGAACTCCACCTCGTAAACACACACCACAGCCCCATCACCGGAATAACCGTCATACCGTCGCACCGTCTTGACAATCGGAAGACTCAACGAAGATATGACAACCCCGCCAGCCACACGCAGACCAGAAGCCCCCGGGATTTTCCAAGCCGTCCCAACGGGGTGCGCAAATTCGGCCACAGGAGACGATTCCCTCACGAGCGGGAAGGCAAAACCGGCGCCTTGAAACTCCCGATCCCTTATCTCATCTACGGACGGAACAACATATCCCTCGCCGCCTTCGCATCCTCGTGCCGGCGCGTCTGTGTCTTGCGTATTGGACGAGAGGGGCCGCACGCCCCCATCGCCTTCCGAGGCACCCCGCCCTCCCCTGACTTTGCCACGCTGTGCCATCACGACAAACACCACTATCTCAACGGTAGGAACAATCGACATCAGAACAAATCCCACGGCATCAATCCATGACATCGGCTTCCCCCGGGAAATCAACACCATGGCGCAACCGATGACGAAAGGAACCACCACCGCCACCGCTCTCAACCCAAACTGCGTACCAGTAACCTGCACCATATCCGGTGCAACCAGAGGTCGCCATTCAGCCTCATACGGGTACACCGGAACCGCGGGACCCGATTCACTATCACGGGGCTGCGCAACACCGGCATCATTCCCCGAAACAACCATGCCGCCACCTCTCCTCAACTCGCGACCGACGCCGCCTGCGCCCACGACTCACCAACGAACGAAGCGCCACTCCATCATCTCATACACCGAACACGACCCGTCAAACAATACGGCGACACGCCTCACATCCGCGGCGTGTCGCCACACAGAACACACTCACACGCCGAACCTCACGCCATCGGATCGACCACGCACAGACCATCGCCCGAGCGCCACAGCGCCACGGAATCACCCACGCGCACAGCAGGACGACGCAAAGCATTCTCATCGGCCCCCAGATACGAGTCATCACGCCCCGGATCGCAGAACGCCCAGACCGCCTCCTCCTTCCCGCGCCGTTCAAACCGCACCAACGCCATGTACCCATACCCGCACCAGAACCTGCGGTTGAACAATGGCACCACCACAACATCCTCCACCACACCGGGGAACCGGCGGAACCGCCTTAACTCAGAAAATTCCGTGACGTTCCCATCGCCGATGCGCAAATCGTCACGCGGAAACGGCTTCGATGCCGTGGCCCGTCCATCAGCGCCCAACACGCCCTTGGCATACCCCGTGCGGTCAGACCAATATCCCACCGCCGTCACGTTCTCATGCCACGTCCGACCATACGGCCGCCCGTTCACGGCCAGACCATAGGAATCGCTGCGCGATGCGCCAATAGCACCGCCAGTCCCCGCGTCATCCGCCGTCCTTGAGCGCCAATCCTCCAGCTGAGAGGAGAACACAACGGCCTGGTGGTCCTCCACATTGACGGGCTGGGACGCATCCGCCAGATCATGAACGCGCAAGAACGGCCGCCTGCCATCGGGCGCGAAACGGTACAGATACGCAGTGACCTTCTGCCCGGGGGCAAAATCCCCCAACAGTGCGTTCGACCAGCATCGCACCGTCCCGCCGTCCGCCCAGGAGCATTCCACGAACGCGAAATACACACGGAAATCCCGCCTGTTAGCCACGCCGGACCCCACGGCATACGTTGCATCAAGGGCAAGGGTATCGACGATTCTCCCAGAAACCGCCCGCAGCGGACCGGCATCGGGAATGCGCCATGCGGGGGTTACTGCGGATGCAACATCGATCCGCCCACTTGTCAACGGAAACGCGTCGCCGATGCACCGCGCCGACCGCAAGTCGATCAGGGAACGCTCAGGAAGCACCGTGGTCGCATCGCCGTCAGGCACCGCTTTCACGCGGCCGCGTTCCCTCTTATCGGAGGCGGAGAGCTTCGACGACTGTTTTTTTCATCATGATCACCATGAGCACGGCGAACACAACAACGATCACGTCATTAGAAAGATGCGTCAGCCCCTGCCCTGAAACATCCCGTTGCGCAGCTTGCGCGTCGCTGACGATGCTGATCACAAACCGAACGACGCACACAACGATGGCGGTCACGAACGCGCCGAGCACAAGCCATCCGCTGATCCTCGACCGGCGCGCGGACACAGCGGCGCGTCCGCCCATATGCCAATGCCAATTCGCCTCATAAGGAAACACATCGGAATTCAGGCGTGTCGCACGCGCACGAGCATGCACGTCGCCGTACTCCGCGAATCCCGAAGAGTCCGCATACTCCGCGTGCCTCGGCGCCGCGCCTCCGTCATCACCCATGGCCTCTCCTTTGCATGTACGCAGCATGTACGCAACCTCGCATCGGGTTCCGGACGGAATTGCAAACAAAACGATGGCTCTGCCCCTGGTGCTGCCTTTGTCCGAGACCCGATGCAACAAGCGCGAAAGAAAACAAAGCCGGGCGGATGGCGACCACCACCCGCCCGGCCAGGCATGAGACGTTATCGAGACGTTATATATGGCCTCGCAGCGCCATGCGCCGCACGCCTCTCAGCCAAAATCACTTCGCCGAATCGTCGGTCTCCGCCGCAGCGGACTCCGCGGATTTCTTCGACGCCGCGCCGCCCGGCTTACCCGGCTTGCTCGGGGCTGTTTTCATGGAGAAGGCTCCGGGCTTGGGCATGGGGAACGGCTTGTGGGGCGCCAACGGCTTCACGGCCTTCGGCTGCTCCTCCGCCTTCCTCGCGGCCTCTTCCGCCCACTTCGCGTATTCGTCGAGCTCATCGGACGACGCCGTATCTGCGACGGACGACTCCTCGCCCTCGGATTCAGAATCGACGATGTCTGCGAACGGATCCGCAGCCGACGGCTGCTCCTCATCCTGGTGAGCGAGCTCCTCGGCGAGTTTGTCGTAATCCGTATCAGTAGTCAGATATTTGAGCTTACGTGCGATCTTGGTCTGCTTAGCCTTCTGACGTCCGCGGCCCATCCGACCCCCTTTACGTCAGTCTAGATGCCTTAAGGCACAGTTGTTTGCTAAATCATCATTCAGTAGGTTACCACCTAAAATAGGTTGTCGGCTTTCGCTTTTACCATGAGAACAAAATTCTTCCCCTCGGATGCGTCACAGATGCGCCACGGATGCGCCACGGATGCGTCGGACACGCGATTCGGATGCGAGTCCGATGGCCCGACGCGCCCGGCATGCCCGTGGGCACCCCGGCGGGCGCCCGGGACCTTACGGAAGCCCCGCATGCCGCAGGCCCCATCGTGACCCATCGTGATGTATCCGCCAGCCGGGCAGAAGCCGATCCAAGGAGACTCACATGGCCGAAGAACAGGCGGTAACCGCAGCAGGAAACGAAATCAGCGACACGTTCCTCGCCGAGAAGAAGCGCTCGGACGAGGTGCTCGGGAAACTGCACGCGAACCCGGGCGCCTACACGATGCTCACCGGCGACCGCCCGACCGGACGCCTCCACCTGGGCCACTACTTCGGCTCCATCAAGGAGCGCGTGGCCATGCAGAACCTCGGCGTGAACACGAATATCATCATCGCCGACTACCAGGTCATCACCGACCGCGACACCACCGAGCACATCGGCGACAACGTCATGGGCCTCGTGATGGACTACCTCGCGGCGGGCATCGACCCGAACAAGACCATGATCTACACGCATTCCGCGGTGCCGGCCGAGAACCAGCTCATGCTGCCGTTCCTCTCGCTCGTCTCCGAGGCCGAGCTCGAGCGCAACCCCACGGTGAAAAGCGAGATGGAGGCCTCCGGCCATGCGCTGACCGGCCTGCTGCTCACCTACCCCGTGCACCAAGCGTGCGACATCCTGTTCTGCAAGGCCAACGTGGTGCCGATCGGCAAGGACAACCTGCCGCATGTGCAGATCACGCGCACCATCGCGCGCCGTTTCAACAAGCGCTACGCCAAGAAACACCCCGTGTTCCCGGAGCCGGCGGCCATCCTCTCCGACGCGCCCGAGATTCCGGGCCTCGACGGACGCAAGATGAGCAAATCGTATGGCAACTCGATCATGCTCGGCGCCACCGCGGAGGAAACCGCGAAGCTCATCAAGAAGAGCCCGACGGATTCCGAGCGCCGCATCACCTTCGACCCGGTGAACCGCCCGCAGGTCTCCGCGCTGCTCACCACCGCCGGCCTGTGCACCGGCCGCAAGCCCGAGGACATCGCCGAGGAAATCGGCGAGGCGGGCGCCGGCGCGCTCAAGCAGTACGTGACGAAGGTGGTCAACGATTTCCTCGCCCCGCACCGCGAGCGCCGCGCGCAGCTCGAGAAGGACCCCGACTACGTGCGCGACGTGCTGCACGACGGCAACAAGCGCGCCAACGAAATCGCGAACCAGACGCTGGACGAGGTGCGCGAGGCCATGGGCATGAAGTACTGAGCGCCCGGGCCCGCTTGATTCACGGGCCCGCTTGATCCACGGGCCCGTTCAATCCACGAGGGGAAGGAAGCGGCTCAGGTCGTCGCGTTCGCCGACGGCCGCTATATGCCCCGCCTCCTTCTCCTCCGCCCACGTCGTGATGCCGCAGACCATGCGCAGCCACACTGCGGGCTCCAGCTCGATCACATCGGGTGGCGTCAGGTTATGGGGATCCGACGCCGGCCCTTCGAGAACCTTCACCGCCGCATACGGCGCCACGCGCACCTCGACGCCCGGACCGGGCGCGATTTTCTCCAGCGCATACAGCGAATAGCGCACGGCCATCGCCATCGTGCGGCGCGGCAGACGGGGCGACACGCCCATCCGCGCCGACGCGGGCGCCTGCGCTCCCCCGCATTGCGCGAGCGCCTCGCGCGCCGCATCGTTCCATCGTGCCAGGCTTTCCTTGCCCTCGAGCACATCCCTGTCGTGAATCACTGCCATACCGCCGATTGTGCCACGATGCCGCGGCGATGGGAGCGTTTTCGCCGCGTGCACAGGCCGGCGCAGCGGGAACGGAATCGAAACATCGTGTAAAAACATGACCAAAAACACGATGGGACCATAAAAAACGCCGCGAATGCGCCGATACCCCGCTTTTCTGAGTAGGGCTTGCATTACTATGGGAAAGCGTGCAATTTCAGTTATCGCTGAGGCGAGTCATGAGGCGCGCAAAATCCGGCGAATAACGTGCATGAAATTGAAATTACCAAGAAAGAGGGCCTGTATGGCAGCATCTACTGCACCCCACAACCCCATGTCCGCCGCGGACTTCGCCAACGAGATCCGCTACGAGCTCAAGTACACCCAGGGCGTGACCCCGAAGGAAGCTACCGTTGACGACGTGTATGTCGCTGCTGCGACCGCCGTCCGCAAGCATCTCGTGGATTCCTGGGAGACCACCAAGCAGGATATGGTCAACGGCAACACGAAGGCCGTCGGCTACCTCAGCGCCGAGTTCCTCATGGGCCGCCAGCTGCAGAACGCCCTGCTGAACTCCGGTCTGACCGAGCAGTTCGACGAGGCCGTCAAGGAGTTCGGCTTCGAGGCCAAGGACGTCATCGACGCCGAGTACGAGCCGGGCCTCGGCAACGGCGGCCTGGGCCGTCTCGCCGCCTGCTTCATCGATTCCCTCGCGTCCCTCGGCGTGCCGGCGTTCGGCTACGGCATCCAGTACCAGTACGGCATCTTCAAGCAGAAGTTCGATGAGAACGGCAAGCAGATCGAGACGCCGGACTACTGGCTGCTCAAGGAGAACCCGTGGGGCCACACCGACTACAACCGCCAGGTGCACGTGTCCTTCGGCGGCGAGGTCAAGGACGGCAAGTGGGCCCCGGCGTGGTCCGTGCGCGCCATCCCGGTCGACTACATGGTTCCGGGCTACGCCTCCGGCCGTGTGAACACGCTCCGTCTGTGGACGGCCAAGGCCGAGAACGAGCTCGACCTGCTCACCTTCAACAAGTCCGAGTACACCGAGGCCGTGGCCGAGCAGATCAAGGCCGAGACCATCACCAAGATCCTGTACCCGGAGGATTCCACCAAGGTCGGCAAGCAGCTGCGCCTCGAGCAGCAGTACTTCTTCGTCGCCGCCTCCATCCAGGACGCCATCCGCACGTTCTACCCGGGCCAGGACAAGCCGGATCTCACCACCTTCCCGCAGAAGATCTGCTTCCAGCTCAACGACACCCACCCGGTGATCGGCATCGCCGAGCTCATGCGCGTGCTGCTCGACGACTACGGCTACGACTGGAACACCGCGTGGGACATCACCTCCCACACCTTCAACTACACCTGCCACACGCTGCTGCCGGAAGCCCTCGAGCAGTGGCCGGTCGAGCTCATCTCCGAGCTGCTGCCGCGCCATATGCAGATCATCGAGGAGATCGACCGCCACTTCGTGGAGGAGCTCAAGGGCCTGACCACGGACCAGGAGAAGATCGACCGCATGCGCATCATCTCCACCGATGACGAGCCGAAGGTGCGCATGGCTTACCTCGCCACCGCCGCCGGCCAGCACGTCAACGGCGTGGCCGAGCTGCACTCCGAGCTGCTCAAGGACGTCACCCTCAAGGACTTCTCCGACCTGTACCCGCAGAAGTTCACGAACGTGACCAACGGCGTGACGCCGCGTCGCTTCGTCAAGATCGCCAACCCGCGCATGTCCGACCTCATCACCGAGGGCCTCGGCACCGACGCGTGGATCTCCGACCTCGAGATGCTCAAGGGCCTCGTGCCGCTGGCCGACGACCCGGAGTTCGTGAAGAAGTTCGCCGAGGTCAAGAAGGCCAACAAGCGTGACTTCGCCGCGTTCGCCAAGCGCAAGTACGGCTTCGACGTGGATCCGAACACGATGTTCAACTCCATGATCAAGCGTCTGCACGAGTACAAGCGCCAGGCCCTGAAGATCCTTTCCGTGATCTCCACCTACGCGAACATCAAGTCCGGCAAGATCAACCCCGACGACCTCGTGCCGCGCACCGTGTTCTTCGGCGCCAAGGCCGCCCCGGGCTACTACCTGGCCAAGCAGACCATCCAGCTCATCAACAACGTCTCCCGCGTCGTCAACAACGACCCGGCCGTCAAGGGCAAGCTGGCCGTCTACTTCCCGTGGAACTACAACATCGAGCTCGCCGAGAACCTCATCCCGGCCACCGATCTCGATGAGCAGATTTCCCAGGCCGGCAAGGAAGCCTCCGGCACCGGCAACATGAAGTTCGCCCTCAACGGCGCCCTCACCGTCGGCACGCTCGACGGCGCGAACGTCGAGATCCGCAACCTCGTGGGCGCGGAGAACTTCTTCCTCTTCGGCATGGATGTCAACGAGGTCACCGACCTGTACGCCAAGGGCTACGACACCAAGGGCCTGTCCCGCGGCTACTACGAGTCCGATCCGGACCTCAAGCAGGCGATCGACATGGTTGCCGACGGCACCTTCTCCAACGGCGACAAGGACACCTACAAGGATCTGGTCAACGACTGGCTGACGAAGGATTACTTCATGACGCTGGCCGATTTCCGCTCCTACATGGATATCCAGTCCAAGATCGAGGAGACCTACCGCGACGAGCAGAAGTGGGCCCGCATGGCCGTGCTCAACGTGGCCAACTCCGGCTACTTCAGCTCCGACCGCTCCATCAAGGACTACCTCGACCGCGTGTGGATGACCGGCGCCATGCCGGCCCACGAGGCGTAAGAGGCGTTTCGGCGCGTGTTCGGCGCGGGCGCGTGAGCGCCTGACCGCGCGCGTCTTCCTTTGAGCGCCAGGCGTCCCTCCGCAAGGAGGGACGCCTTTTGTTATGCCTGCGCATGGCGTCCGCGTTGTCCAGAGTTATAGGACACATCGTGTGTCTGGTCCTGTCCGGGACCGTCTGTTGTTTCCGGGCGTGGCGGCACCCGCTTTAGACGATTTGGGGTCGGTTTTGCCTTGGCTGGGCGTCTGAATGGGCTTAGGCGGGTGCGACGGCACCCGCTTTACGGGATTTCGGCTGGATTCTCGGCGGTTTCCCCGCCGAGATGGCGTTGGGCGGGTGCGACGACACCCACTTTACGGGATTTTGGCCGGATTCTCGGCGGTTTTCCCGCCGAGATGGGCTTAGGCGGGTGCGACGGCACCCACTTTAGGCAATTTCGGGTTGTTGGGGGTTGCAGGACAAATCGTGTGTCTGATCCTGTTTGGGACCGTCTCCTGTTTCCAGGCGCGCCCCTGGCCTTGCGCGAGCGCGTCCGAACGGAGTTATCCACAATCGTCGTGTCGCTTCTCTGTTCGCGAACGTTCATTTAACGCACATTATCCACTTTTCCACACTGTTATCCACCATGGTTCACAACTTACACTTGTGTGTTTTGATAACTATCCCCAGCTTCCCACCATCAAAGTGAACAATAGTGGACAAACCTGTGGATAAACCCCGTGAGCCCAACGTTTGCAACGGCTCGGACTGTGGACGAATCGTGTATCGAAAATATCGAACACCCCGCGAACCGCACGTCGCCGCGGATAACACGGAATCGCACGCACCGAACGCGCGGAAAAACTATCCACACTATCCACCGACTTATCCACACCTTTGTGCACCCCTTGTCCACACGCACCCGCGGTGTCCCCACCAGGCGTCCACGGCGTGCATGCGCGCAATCGTAAACCTCCGAGCGCTGCACACCCCTCGGTCATCTCATCGCAACCGCCCGGAAACCGCCTGTTTTCAAGGCTTTCCGGCACTCCGTCACCCGGTCGGCTGACCAAGCACAACGCAGGGCGCGTCGCCGCGCCGGCAATCCGACGACAGCCGGCCTCGCTCCGCGCACATCGTCGGAACAACAACGCACAAACGCACATGTGCACTCACACGAGGCACACATGAGACGCACGAGGGGAAAAACCGGAAACAATAAGAGGAGGGAAGGAACGGGAATGGGGAACGGAGAGAGGAGACGCGCCCACCCCGCCCCGTCACGCCTCCGCGACGGCATCGCGCAACATGCCGCGGGAGCCGAGCATCTGCGCAACAAAGGCCATCGCACACATCGCACACATCGCGAACAGCGCCACGTTCCCCAGAGAGTAAAAATTCACAATGCCCTGCACGAACGGATGCGTGATGTACTGGGAGAACCACGCCACGGAGAAGCTGTACGCCGCGGCGATCCCGACCATACCGAGCATCACCACCCAGGCGAGCACCGCCATGCCAGGAATATGCCGCCTCCTGGCGCACCGCACAATCATGGCGACCAGCCCCAGCAGCGCCACCGCCGCCACCAGAATCATCAGCGCGAGATTCACCGCGCGGTAGACGGTGAAAATCGCGGTCGCAATCGAATTCATCCGAATCCTGTGCTCGGTCATTGCGGACGTGTCCTTGGTGCCATCCACATACGGCAGCAGCGTCATCACGGCGGCGGCATTCGCCACCTTCAGCTGGCCGGGATCGGTGTTGTCAGCCATCGACGCCTGTGCGCCCGGCGCGTAGTCGCGCAGCCGGATATTGCCGAAGCAGGTGGCCCGGAATATCTCGAGGAAATCCGCATCGAGCTCACTGGGGTATAAGCCGCCCACGCCGTCGGTGATCATGATGCGGTCGGTTTTCTTCAGCGTGCCGTTGGCGAATGCCGCGTCCAGCTCGGCGTTGACGTCATGGAACAGCGCCTCGGACTGCGCCTCCGACTCCCACGTGCCGCTGGCGATCATGGCCCATTTGATGCTCCATGCCAGAAGGTCGCCGTGCACGGACGTCCCGTCCGGATCCGCAGACGGCTCCTCCCACGGCGAGTGCAGCAGATCGTTGCACAGCTCCGGATACTTGCGCAGCGTGGGGGAAGCGTCGATCGCCTGGTGAATGGCATCGTTGGGGGCCCAGATCTCGTCCGTCCGCCACGGCGAATCGATGACGTACAGGCGGTTGAGGAATCCGCCGGCCTCGCCCGCGGTGCGAGTGTTAATCTGCGCCACGCCGAAGAAGCGCTTGTTGACGGCCTTGTATGCGGCGGTTGCGGCGACGAGCGTGGCGAAGGGGATGCAGACCGCGAGAAGCGCGGCGACGAGCCGGGTGACGGCCACGGCGGTGCCGCGGTTCCCGGCATTTTCCGCATTCCCCACGACCTTGCGGCGCCGGAAGTTGCGGATGGCGAAAATCACGGCCAGAACCGCGGCGACGGCCAGCGAATAGGTGATCCAGCTTCCGTTGTCGGCGATGTAATACGTGAAAGACAGCGCGAGCCCCAGCAGCACGGATACGACGATGACGGTGGCGTTCCGCGCGGTGTTGCCGAAGATCATGGCGAGCAGCATGATGGCAAGCGAGAAAACGAGGGCATACGACGGCGCCAGGATGGCATTGCGGTAGATTCTCGTGCCGCACCACGATTCGAAAGCCGACGGGCAGAACAGCACGTAGACATAGACGAATCCGGCGACCCATGCATTGCCGTTCGTCAGCAGCCAGGCCGCGCCATATGCCGCGAGCGCCGCCGCCACCCACAGCAGCGAGATCCCTACGGCGAGGTTGATGTGGAGCTCGTGGCATAGGTCGATGAACCACGGGAAAGACATCGCCTTCGACAGCGAATAGACGTCGGGCGTCGTGTAATGCGACGGCAGGGAGTAGTTCATGAGCAGCGCGTCGTCATAAAACTGGTTCGCGATGAACCACAGCCCCATGGCGTTGCCGAAGATGACGCGGACGATTCCCATCACGATGATGACATACGTCGCCGGGGCGCGCAGCACGCGCAGATACCACGGGGTCACGGAGGATGAAGGGGATGGGGAGGCGGAGGCGGAGGCAGCGGAGGCCGGAGCCGCGGAATCGGGGCGGGCCGGCGCGGCATGACGCGCGCCGTGACGCGCCCTCCCGCTATACGTTTCCGATTCTCGTCGCCATGAAGCCATCGTCTTCCCGATCTCTTAATGCTTCCCGCGGCCTCCCGAGCCCCCGAAAAGCCGGGGACGATGCCGCACATCATGCCGTGGTCAGTCTAACGGAGGGAGGGGAGATGGGCTAGCCCGCGTCATCGCCCCGACGCCCGCACCATCGTTTTTACAGCATCGCGAGGAAGGAGGAATACGCGCTCGTATGCATGCATACCAGCACCACGGCCGCCAGCACCGCCAGCACCACAACCGCCGACATGATGGTGCGCTGCAGGAAGTTCATCGCACGGCGCATGGCCGGCGTGCCGACCATCAGCGCGGTCATGCCGGAGCCACTGACAAGGCCGCCCACATGCGCCTGCCATGCCACGTTCGGCACGAAGAACGGAAGCGCCAGGTTCAGAAGCACGATTGCAATCATCGGACGCATATCCACCTTCGCGCGGCTGAACACCACAAGCAGCGCTCCGAACAGGCCGAAGATGGCGCCGGACGCGCCGTACGACGGGGTAATCCAGGCGGACGGGTCGTCGATGGCGCGTGCGTAGAGCATGTCGCCGGCGCCGCCGCCGATGCCGCCGATCAGATACAGCGCGAGGAACTGCCAGTGCCCGAGCATGCGCTCAAGCGGCTGCGCCACATACCACAGGGAGATCATATTGCACAGGATGTGCCAGATATCGAGGCCGGGCGCGTGCATGAACATCGACGTGAGGAACATCCACGGCTTCGATGCCACGAGGGCGGGCACGAACGACGCGTCGTACACCATCGAGAAAAACGCGAGGTGCTGTGAGTTGGCGTAATAGACGATTTCCTCGACGATCCACACGACCACGCAGATTGCGATGATCGCCTTCGTCACGACGGGGCCGCCGTGCTTCCATTCGTAGCGCAGACGGCGCATGGATCGCGACGGCGAGAAGTTTCGGATTCCTGAGCTCATGAGTCAACTGTATCCGCCTGCCCCGCCAGGCAGCGTGACACGCCGACCGACGACGCGCCTCAAGACACGCGACACGCCTCAATTTTCAGGAGTTTTGCGCTCTTTCCCCAAAGTGCACAATCGACGGAATAGAATGGGGAGAAACGGCTTGAAAGAGCAAGCCTGCGCTTTCGTGAAAGGAGCCTTCAATGGAGAACAAGTCTGGAAACGGCTGGAGGTTTTTCGCCATCCTCTTCGGAGCTTTGCTCGCGGGTGCGATCGGGTTCTACGTCTACAAGCAGAGGAATCCCGAGTACGATCCGTGGGAGGAGCCGTGGGAGAACAGCTCGTCGCCGGTCGATCTCGGTCTTGATGATGACGATGACGACGACACCCCGGCGGTCGAGACCGCCGAAGGCGAAGCCGCCTGAGTCGCGAATTCACTGACTTCCGTGCCGCGGCCAAGCCCCGCCATTCGGCGTTGCAGCCGGTAGCGTCGCCATTGGTTCTGCGGCACCACGATTTTCCGTACGATAATCATCCGTACGAAAACGTACAAGACTCTGTGGGGCGCATGACATCCGTCATGCGCCCCACAGTCATACGCGCTCACGCGCATCAGAAATCAAGAGATCAGTTCCACCACATGCTCATAACGAAGCCGACGAGCATAATGCCGAAGCCGATGAGGAGGTTCCAGTTGCCGATGCTCGGAATCGGCCAGGCGGCGGCGGTCGCGTAGTAGACAACGATCCACAGCAGGCCGAGGATCATGAGGCCGCACATCAGGGGCACGAACCACTTCGGGTTCGTCTTGGTGTCCTCGATGGTCTTCTCGACGCGGCGGCTTTCTTCCTTCTCACGGTCCAGGAGGCGGCGCATCTGCGGCGTCATGTTCTTACGATTGTCCTCGTCGAGAAGGGCGTCGACGGTTTTGACGTACTCGTCCTCTTCCTTGGCGTCGTCGGAGGCGTCGTCATCGTCGTCGGAGTCGGAGTCCTTGGTGTCCTTGGAATCCTCGGCATCGGCGGACTCGGCGGCCTTGTCGTCCTCGACTTCGGTAGCCTCATCGGTGGTCTTGACGTCTTCCTTCACATCGTCATCGGCGGCGGTTGCGAGGTTATCGTCCTTATCGGCCATGGGAAAGTCTCCTTCGGTTTAAGCTACTAGAACATAGTAGTGATTACAGTGGATTTATGGAAATGACGGCGCCCGCTGCGCACGCCCGCGCAGGCGCATGCCGCGCACGTCCGCAGCCACTGCGCCGCACACCCCGCCGGGGGAGGATGGAGGTGACATGACCACGCACAGGCACCGCCATCGCGCAACCCACGGCGGCAACGGCCATCACCTGCTCACCACCATCGCCGTCGTGGTCGTGACGGCCTTCGCCGGCTACATGCTCGTCGCGAACATCGACCTCAACCGAGACACCGTCGCCACCACGAACACGCGCGAGCTCATCGAGAAGCGCCAGGACCGCGCCAATGCGCTGACATCCGAAATCCACGACCTCTCGGTCAAACTCGACGCGGCGCGCGAACTCAACGGGAACATCACGGACTGGAACGTGCCGCCGACCGTGCAGGACACCGGCTCCGACACGATGCTCCCGAAGGTGGAGGGCCCAGGCATCTCCGTGCAGCTCAACGATTCCCAGTACTCGCTGGCGGCGATGGCCAATTCCGACGGTTCGGCCGACGCAAACGACTACGTGGTGCACCAACAGGATATCGAGGCCGTGGTCGACGCGCTGTGGCACGGGGGAGCGGAGGCGATGACGATCCAGGGCGTGCGTGTGGAGAACACGACGGCCGTGCGCTGCGTAGGCAACGTGCTGCTGCTCAACGGCCACACGTATTCGCCGCCGTACACGGTGCAGGCGATCGGCTCCTACGATGGCATGAAGGCGGCTCTCGACAGCTCCCCGACCATCCAGCTGTACCTCGAATATGTGAAGCAGGACGGCCTCGGGTGGAAGGTATCGCAGGAGGATACGCTTGTTTTCGACGAGACGCCGAGTTCGCTGCAGACGCTGAATTACGCGAAGCCCACGGACGAAAACGCGCTGGGCAACGATTCCTCCGCCGATGCATCGTCCGCCGACCCGCCGGGCACATCGGCCTCCGGCGCATCGTCCGACGCATCGGCCTCCGTGGGCGTCAACCCCAGCGCCGCAAACCCCAGCGTCGCCTCACCGACCACGACCGCCTCACCGACCACAACACAAAGCGAGTGACCATGGACAACACCACACCACGCAACACGCCGCAGACTTCAGGCGTGTCGCACGCTTCGCGCCATGGAGCGCCCCGGCGACACGCCGGAGTCACGCCCGGGCGTGTCGTGGATATCGTGGCGGGAACCCTCGGCGAACTCCTGCTTCTCATCGCCATCGTATGCGGCCTGTACATCGCGTGGCAGCTGTGGTGGACGGGCGAGGAATCCGAGCAGACGCAGACCCAGACCCTCACCGACGCCGCATGGAGCGCGCCCCGCACGAACTCGGACGGCTCCTACGCCATCGCGCCCGCCCAGTCCGCCGACACCGCGCCCGCGCTCACCACGCAGCCCGCAGCCGACTCACTGATCGGCCAGATCTTCATCCCGCGTTTCGGCTCGACGTGGAACCGCACCATCATCCAGGGAACGGAGCTCAGGCAACTCAATACGGGCGGCCTGGGCCACTACGCCACCAGCGGCATGCCCGGCGCGGTCGGCAACTTCGCCGTGGCCGGCCACCGCGCCGGATACGGCAACCCGCTGGGAGACGTCGACAAGCTCCAGGAAGGCGACGCCATCGTCATCCGCACGGCCGACTACTGGTACGTGTACACGGTTACGTCGCACGAGATCGTGCTGCCCACGCAAAGCGACGTCATCGACCCCGTCCCGCACGAGCCGAACGCCACGCCCACGCAACGCCTTATCACGCTCACCACATGCCATCCGCGCCTGCAGAACCCCACGCACCGTTGGATCGTATACGGGCAGCTCGCGTCGTGGTCGCGCGTCAGCGACGGCGTGCCGCAGGAAATCACCACCGCCGCCGACCAATCGAGCGGCACGCTGTTCACGCGCACGCAGACGCGCGTGCTTGGCGTCATCCCCGCGTCGACGGTGCGGGACCTGTCGGTTACCTGCCGTGCGCTGCTGCTCGCGTACCTCGTGGTCTGGCTCGCCGCCGCCATCGCCTGGCGCTGGCCCGCCCTGAGGCGCCACGGAAAAAGCGGCGCATACGATGGCGCAGGCTCCGGCGCAGGCGCGGGCTTCGGCGGCGCGGGCGGCGGAGGTTTCGGCGCAGACGGCGCAGACGCCCCCACCGCAACCTCCACAACCTCCGCCCGGCGCCCCACCGGCCTTTTCGTCTGGCTCGTGCGCCTGCAACCCGGCGTGCTGCCCATACGCATCGTGCTCGTCGTCATCCTTGTGCTGGCCGCGGTCGCGGCGCTGTTCCAATGGGTGTTCCCGTGGGCCGCGTCCACCATCCCGTACCTGCGCCTCGCCTCGAACTATGTGCCGCTTGAGTGACGCGCACCGCATATAATTCCGCTCAGAAACGGCGATGGCTGCGGCCGCATACCTAAGGAGGATGCATGGAATCCGCCCGCATCTTGGTGATCGACAACTACGATTCGTTCGTCTACACAATCGTGGGGTACCTGCAGACGCTCGGCGCCACCACGACGGTGGCGCGCAACGACGCCGTGGACGCGACAACGCTCGACCTGTCGCAGTACGACGGCGTGCTCATCTCCCCTGGCCCCGGCCAGCCGTCCGAGGCGGGCGCGAGCGAGGATGTGATCCGCGCCTGCGCCGAGACGGAAACGCCTATGTTCGGCGTGTGCCTGGGCCTGCAGGCGCTGGCCGAGGTGTTCGGCGCCGCCATCACGCACGCCCCGACCATCCGCCACGGCAAGACGAGCCCCATCGACCACGCGGATGACGAGATCTTCGCCGGCGTGCCGAACCCGATGACGGCGACGCGCTACCACTCGCTGTGCATCGATCCGGCCACGCTGCCCGACACGCTCGAGGTGACGGCGAAGGCCGAGGACGACGGCACCATCCAGGCCGTGCGCGTCAAGGGCAAGCCGATGTACGCCGTGCAGTTCCACCCCGAATCCGTGATGACCGACGGCGGCTACCGCCTGCTGGCGAACTGGCTGGCGTCCTGCGGCCAGACGAACGCCGTGGAGAAATCCGCGGGCCTCGAGCCCAAGGTGAGCGCGCATATCGACGATTAGCCCGCGCGCGGCGGCGCAGAAACGACAAGGCGGCGACCGGAATCCCGGCCGCCGCCTTTCCTATGCGCCTTTCCTATGCGCGCGAACGCTGCGCTACTGCCCGCTGCTCTCCGACGATGCGGACCCGGAGGGCGAGGCGGACCCCGACGGCGAGGCGGACCCCGACGACGACGCATCGCTGCCGCTGCTGCCGCCGCTGCCGCCGCCGGTCATCACCAGCGTCACGGTGGTGCCTTCCGGCACCGAGGCGCCTGCGGACACGGTTTCGCCGTTGACGGTCATGGAGCCGACCACGGAGCCCGACCCCGAGGAGCCGGATTTCGCGGCGACGAGGCCCATCGACTTCAGCGTGGCCGCGGCGTTGTCATACGTCATGCCGATCACGGACGGCACCGTGACGGTGGAAGGGCCGGTCGACACGTAGATCGTGATCTGCGCGCCCTGTTCCACATGCTCGCCACTGGACGGCGACGTGCGCGTCACCAGGCCCTCCGACACGCTGTCGGAGCTCTCCTGCTGCACCACCACGCTGAAGCCGGACTTGCTCAGCGTGGACTGCGCGTCGGACTGGCTGGAGCCCACGAGGTCGTCGGGCACCGTCGTCATGCCGTTGGAGATGTACAGGTCGACCGTCGTGCCCTCCTTGGCGCTTTCGCCATCGGCCGGGTCGGTGCGCGTCACCTTGTCTTTCGCCACGGTGGCGCTGTCTTCGGTGTAGATATTGCCCACCTTGAAGCCGGCCTTCTCAAGCGCCTGCTGCGCCTGCGCCTGCGTCTGGCCCGACACGTCGGGCACGGCCACGGACGACGGGCCGTCGGAGAACCAGCACGTCACGGTGCTGCCCTTCGCGGCCTGGGTGCCGCCGGCCGGATCCTGCTTCGTGAAGGTGCCGTCGGGCTCGGTGGAATCCGAGTCGACCTGCTCCTTGTATACGAAGCCGGCGGCCTCGATGGCGCTTTTCGCGCGGTCGCGCGAATAGGTGGAGTCGATCGTCGGCACCGTGACCATCTCAGGGTTCGCGCTGCTGTTGCGGCTGGTGAAATACCACACGCCGGCGGCGACGAGAAGGAGCACAACCACCACGGACGCCACGATGGCGGCGGTGCGGTGCTTCTTCTTCCTCTGCTTCTCGAGCTCCTCGGCGCGCGTGGGCTGCATGGTGCCCGTGGTTGCGGCCGGCGGCATGTAGCCGGTGTTCGTCGGCTGGTCGTAGGCCGCGTAGCCGTTGCCCTGGGCGTAGGAGTTCTGCGGCGTCGGCTGGACGGGCGGGATGTTGTAATCCGGCGTGTCCTGCAGCTTCTCGGTGGCGATGGGGGAGACGACGCCTGCGGCGAGCGGCGTGCCGCCGTTCATAAGGCGCACGATGTCGTCGCGGAACTCGCCGGCCGTGGCGTAGCGGTTCGTGCGGTTCTTCGCCATGGCCTTGGCCACGATGGCGTCCCATTCCTTGGGAAGGCCGGGCACGATGGCGCTCGGCGGCGTGGCCGTCTCGCTGACATGCTGGTAGGCGATGGCGACCGCGGAATCGCCGACGAACGGCGGGCGGCCGGTAAGCATCTCATAGAGCACGCAACCGGCGGAGTAGAGGTCGGATCGGCTGTCCACCTGCTCGCCGCGCGCCTGCTCGGGGCTGAGGTACTGCGCGGTTCCCACCACGCCCTGCGACTGCGTCATCGTGGTCTGCGAATCGTCGAGGGCCCGGGCGATGCCGAAGTCCATGACCTTCACGATGCCCTCGTCGGAGATCATGATGTTGCCGGGCTTGATGTCGCGGTGGATGATGCCCTCGCGGTGCGAGTACTCGAGCGCCGACAGCACGCCGATCATGACCTGGCCGGTGTCGTGCTCGCTGAGCGGGCCGTTCACCTTGAGGATGTCGCGCAGGGTCTGGCCCTTGATGTACTCCATCACGATGTACGGGACGCGCACGATCTGCCCGCGCTCGTCCGCGAACTCCTCGTCGCCCGAATCGTAGATAGCCACGATGTTCGGGTTGTTGAGCTTCGCGACGGCCAGCGCCTCGCGGTGGAAGCGCCGCAGGAAGATCTGGTCGGTGGCCAGGTCGGAGCGCATGATCTTGATGGCGACGGTACGCCCCAGGCGGGTGTCGGTGCCGATATGCACCTCCGCCATGCCGCCATGCCCGACGAGGTCGCCGACGGAGTACCTTCCGTTCGCGAGCGTCTGGGGAATGTACATGCTCATTGCGCACCATCCTTAGGTTGCTGCGTGTGCTGCTCGTGTGCTGTATTCGATGTTGATGTTGTGGATGCCGACGTGTCGCGACTCGCCTCGGATTCGAGGCGTGTTGCGTATTGCGTGCCGGTCGCCGCATGCGCCGGGGTCTCCGCCGCCACGCCGCCCGAGGCCGCCACATCGGCGATCGGGGGCAGGTGCACGGCCAGTCCGGTCTGCGGAGGGATCGCGGCCACGTTCCGCGCGCCGTGACGGGGCACGGGCGTTGCCACCGATGATACCGGTGTTACCGGAGGCATCGTGGAGCCCGTGGCGTAGGACACGCCTGACGCGCCGCCGCTTCCCGCCACATAGACGATGTCGGAGGACGAGGGCCCCGTGACCATGCCCTTCGGCTCGAAGGACTCGGGCATGGCGGGCATGGCGCCCGATTCCGCCGCCGAGGCCGAGGCGAAGGTGGAGGCCGCGGATTTGGCCGCCGCCGCAGCCGCCGCGTCGATGACGGGACTCGGGGCCGCGTCGAAATGCACGTCGATGACCCTGTCCGCCTCGCGGCTGCGCTTGATGGCGGCGCGGTCGGTGAGGTCGACCATCCATGCCGGCGGCTCGTGAGGGGCGCTGTAGACGGTGCGTCCGACGGGCCTCTGGCGCGCCACGCGCACGGGCGGGATATTCGCGGTCTGCTCGTCCCACAGATGGTCGAGGATCACCTGGAGGTTGCGGGACACCTCGAGGGCGTCGCGCGGCCTGTCCTTCGGATCCTTGGCAAGCATGCCCATGACGTATTCGCGCAGGCGCCAGTCGATGGAATCGGGCAGCGGGGGAACGGGCTCGTTCACATGCGCCGCCGCGATGTCGACGGAGGTTTTTCCTGTGAACGGACGATGCCCGCACAGGCCCTCGTAGGCCACCACGCCGAGCGAGTAGATGTCGGACTGCGGCGTGGCCTGCTCGCCCTGAGCCTGCTCGGGGGAGATGTACTGGGCGGTGCCCACCACCATGCCGTCCTGCGTGATCTGCGCCTGGTTCGTGGAATAGCTCACGCCGAAATCGGTGATTTTCACCTCGCCGTCCTGCGAGACCATGATGTTCGCAGGCTTGACGTCGCGGTGGATCACGCCATGCGAATGCGCCACGTACAGGCCGCGCGCCACCTGGATGAGAATCGGCAGGAGGTCGACGGCCGGAAGCGGCGCGCGCTCCTTGTAGATCTGCGCCAGCGACGGGCTGTCCACGTATTCCATCACAAGGAAGCCGACGCCGTCGTTCTCGTAGTAGTCGAACAGCGCGGCGATATTCGGGTGCGCGAGGTTCGCGGAGTTATGGGCCTCCGCGCGCAGACGGCGCAGCTTGTTGTTGTCGGGGTCCTCGAGGTCGCTGCGCAGCGCCTTGATGGCCACGGGGCGGTCGAGCTCGATGTCGACGCCGCGCCACACCTCTCCCATGCCGCCCTGCGCGAGGCGTTCCTCGAGGCGGTAGCGGTGGTGCATGATCTGTCCGGGAATCAACTTCATTGCGAAATCGCCTCCTGGAGCACGGCCTTCATGATCGGGCCCGCGATCTTGAGTCCGTAATCGTCGACGTTGTGCACCACCACGGCGATGGCGATCTGCGGGTCGTCCGCCGGCGCGAAGCCGGTGATCCACGCATCGATCTTGCCCTCGCCGTTCTGCGCGGTGCCGGTTTTCGCGGCCACCTGCACATTGCCGAAGTTCAGGGAGGGGAAGTCCTTGGTCACCATGCCGGTCATCAGCTGCGTCAGGCCCTGGGCGGTGCTCTGGCTGAACGGCGTGTTCAGCGTCGTGACCTTGGTCGAGGAAATCGTGGTGAGGTCGGGGCCGAGCACGCTGTCGACGAGAATCGGCTGGCGCTCCACGCCGCCGTTCGCCACGGTGGCGGAGATCATGCAGGCCTGCAGCGCGGTGGACGTCGTGTCGCCCTGGCCGATGGACTGCAGCGCGAGCTTGTCGTCGGTCACGTCGGTGGGGAACTGCGAGGCCACGGCCTTCATCGGGGTGTCGTCGGAGCCATCGTCAACCGTGACGGACGTGCCGTAGCCGAGCGCCTGCGCCATCGAGCCCACCTTGTCGGCGCCGAGCGAGACGCCCAGCTGCGCGAAGGCCGTGTTCGACGAGTAGGCGAAGGCGTCGGACAGCGAGATCTGCCCGTTCGTGCCGTTGCCCGGTGACTGCGCGTTCGTCAGCTGCGTGTCGGTGCCGGGAAGCGTATACGATGCGCCCGCCGGAATCTGGCTATCGACGGTGTACTGGCCGGATTCGAGCGCTGCCGCCGACACCACGATCTTGAACGTGGACCCGGGCGGGTACGTCTCGGACACCGCCTTGTTGAGCATCGGGTTGCCGCTTTGCGCGACAAGCGACTGGTAGGCGGTGTTGACGGCGGTTGTGTCATGCGAGGCGAGCAGGTTCGGGTCGTAGCTCGGCGTGCTCACCATCGCGAGGATCTTGCCGGTTTTGGGATCCATCGCCACGACGGCGCCCTCGTAGCCCTGCATCGCGTCATACGCGGTCTGCTGGAGCGCCGGGGAAATCGTGGTGCGAATCGTGGCGCCCGCGTTCTCCTGGCCGGTGAACAGGTTCTTGGCCTTGCTCCACCACAGCATGTTGGACTGTCCCGACAGCAGCGAGTTGCGCGACGATTCGATGCCGCGGTCCGCATTGACGGTGATGGAATAGAAGCCGGTGACGGGCGCATACACCGCGCCGTTGGTGTAGACGCGCTGGTAGCTGAAGGGGTCGTTCACGGCGTCGGAGCGCGCGATGACGGTGCCGTCGCTGGCGAGGATGGAGCCGCGCGGCACGCTGAACTGCGCGTACAGCGAGCGGCTGTTGCGCGGGTCGGCGTCGAGTTTGGTGGCGAAAACCGCTTGGATCATCGACGAGCTGAGTCCCAGGAGGACGAAGAGAACGACGATGACGTAGAAAAGATGGCGCAACGATTTATTCATCGGGATTCGTCTCCTTTCTTCGCCGATGGGAATGATGCGGGCTGGCTGGATGCCGCGGACGCGGCGGACGATGCGGCCGACGCGGCCGCATGCCGCGGCGCGGAGGACGGGGCGGGCGCCGGATTGTCATACGTGCTGTAGTCGAAGCCGAGGTCGAGAAGCGCCGGATCCTCTCCCTGGTAGGCGTTGGGATCGCGGTAGCCCTCGGTCAGCGGCATATTCGCCGTGCGCACGATGGCGGGCTCGGTATCGTATTCCGGCTCGCCCTCCGGGCGCGACGAAGGCGCAGGCACGGCGGCCGTCGTATTCGCCGCCCTCTGCTGGCGCCGCGCCGCCTGGCCGCGCTCGGCCGCGGCGGCCGCCTCCTTCTGGGCGTTGCGGATAACCTCGAGCGCCTCCTGCTGGAATTGCGAGTCGGAGGCGTCGACCTGCGGCGCGTTCGCGCCGTTCGACACAATGATGACGATGGTGACGAGCAGCAGGTTCGCCACCATGCTGGAACCGCCCGCCGCCATATACGGCAGCGTCAGGCCGGTCAGCGGGATGAGCAGCGTCACGCCGCCCACCACGGTGAACACCTGGAAGGCCATGGAGAACATGAGGCCGGCGGACAGCAGCTTGCCGAAGCCGTCCTTGATCTTCAGCGCCACGACGATGCCGAAGGAGACGAGCACGAGGTACAGGCACAGGATGGCTATGACGCCCATAAGGCCGAGCTCCTCGCCCAGCGAGGCGTAGATGAAGTCGGAGTTGCCCAGCGGCGTCAAGCCGGGCATGCCCTGGCCCAGGCCGGTGCCGAACAGGCCTCCGGACGACTGCCCGAACACACCGGTGACGAGCTGCTGCGAGCCGCCGTCGGCCCAGTACACGTCATTGTCGAAGGGGTGCAGCCACGCGGTGACGCGGCTGGCCACATGCGTGAACATCCTCGATGCCACGTACGCGCTGCCCGCGAAGAACACGACGCCGATGACGAGCCAGCTTTTCTGGCCGGTGGCCAGGTACAGCATGCACACGAACATAGCGAAGAACATCAGGCCGGTGCCCAGATCATGCTGCACGACGAGCACGGCCATCGACACGCCCCAGACCACGAGGATGGGGCCGAGGTCCTTGAGACGCGGGAAGCGGATGCCGAGCATCTTCCGGCCGCCCACGGCGAGGCGGTCGCGGTGGTCGAAGAGGTAGGAGGCGAAGAAAATGGCCAGGAACAGCTTGGCGAATTCGGCGGGCTGCAGCGTATGAGAGCCGAAGTGGATCCAGATGCGCGCACCGTTCACGGTCATGCCCAGATGCGGCACCATGGGGGAGAGCAACAGGAGCAGGCCGATGACCATCGACACATACGAGAACCGGCGGAAGCGGCGGTAGTCCTGCACGAGCACGAGGACCACCGCGCACAGGCCCAGGCCGAGCAGGAACCAGATGAACTGCCTCTGGCCGACGGCGGACGCCTCGCCGCTGGCGATCTCCTCCTCGTCGATGCGCGTGATCATGGTGATACCGATCAGGGCGAGAAGCACCACGATGGACAGCGGCGTGAGGTTGGCGTGCGGCTGGAACCGGATGGCCACGATGACGAAAACGAGAAGAATGACGACGAGAGCCGCGAAAAGCATGATGAACTCGCGCGGCACGTTTCCGCTGACGCGCATGAACATCTGGAACATCGCCAGGAATCCGAGCCCCACGGCAAAGACGAGGAGCAGGATCTGGCGGATGCGGGAGGCGGTTTTCACTGCGTGGCCCCCTGACCCGAGGCGGAGGCCGAGGAATCGGAGGTTGCGGAATCAGAGGCCGCGGAAGACGCGGCGGAGGGGTCAAGCGACGTGCCGACGGGCGCCGACACGGTAACCGACTCGGAGGCCGACGGCGTTGCGGAGGACGATGACTGCGACGGCACGCTGCCGGTGGAGCGTTGGCCTTCGGTGATGAAAACGTTGAGAAGCGCCTCGGCCTCGCTCTTGGAGCCGGCCGTCACGCCCTGCTGCAGGCGCTGCTGGGAGTTCTCGGACAGCCCGTCCACGCGGATATGCGACTGCTCCTCCACATGCGAGAGGTTGTAGCCGAAGACGTCGGTGTTCACACCTTGGTAGATAACCACGTAGCCGTTGGATTCGCCGACGTAGTACTGCGACTGCGACCACCGCCACGCGGCGAACAGGCCGCCGGCGATGACGAGCACGACGGCCGCGACGATGGCGGCGACGACACCGCGCCTGACGTGGCGGCGCTTGATGTCCTGCTTGGTCTGCTGCACCTTCTGGCGCTGGATGGCGTGCACGACGGCCGGATCATGCGGGTCGGTGCTTTCGGTGCCGTCCTGCTTCGTGACGACGGGGATCTCGCTTGTATCGGGCATGGGGTCTTCGGCCGCGTTGGGCATCAAAGACACCGGGCTCGCGATATTCGGGGTGTCCCCAGTCTCGGCATCGGACGACGACACGCCTGAATCTTCAGGCGTGTCGGCAGAGCGCACCTCGCGGTGCCCATCGTCTGCCACAAAAGCGCCGCCGTAGGATCCGACGGAATCGCCATCCTCGCCCTGCGGCGCGTCCGCGGCCTGGGCGTCGGCGGGATCCGCGGCATCCTCCTGGGCGGCGGCCATGAGTTCGGCCGCCTTCTGCGCGGGGGACTTGGCGTATTCGTCGCGCAGGCGCGGGGCCTGCGCCACCGTCGTGCCGAGGATCTCGGCAAGCGGCGGCAGGTCGGCGCTTACGGCGCCTCCCACCAGCGGAATCTGGTGACGGTGGCCCTGTTCCTCGGGGCTCAGCGGAATATTCGCATCTGCGATGACGGCCGTGCAATTATCGGTGCTGCCGGCTTTCAGCGCCATGCCGACGAGCTGCTGTGCGCAGTCCTGCGGATTCGTCACGGTTTCGAGCGTTTCGCGAATCGTGGAGTCGGATAGCACGCCGCACACGCCGTCGGAGCACAGCATCCAGCGGTCGCCGGGCTGCGCCTTGCGCACGGAGATGTCGGGGCGCGGATCGATGTCGAAATCGCCCAGCACGCGCATAACCACGTTGCGCTGCGGATGGTTTTTCGCCTCCGCGGGCGTGATGCGGCCCGAGTCGATCAGATGCTGGACGTAGGAATGGTCCTTGGTGGCGTGGATGATGCGGCCGTTGCGCAGAAGGTAGGCGCGGGAGTCGCCGATATGCGCCAGCACCCAGTGGTCCTCCACGAGGGTGACGGCGGTGACGGTCGTTCCCATGCCCGACAGCTTGCGCTCACGCTTCGCCTTGCCCACGATGGCGTCATGCGCGGCGATGACGGAGGTCTCCATCAGCGCGGCCACCTCGCCGACGCTCTGGGGCTCCGCGGGCTCGCGTTCGATATGCGCGAGGGAGCGCACGGCGATCGTCGACGCCGTGTCGCCGCCTGCGTGGCCTCCCATGCCATCGCAGATGGCGATGAGACGCTCACCGGCGAAGGAGGAATCCTGGTTGTTGCTGCGCACGTACCCGGTGTCTGACACCGTGGTCGAATACAGAAGAAGCGTGTTGCGGGTAGTCATGCGGCCCCATCACCTCAATTCGAAGGTCGTGGCGCCTATTCGCACGGGCACGCCAGTCGGAAGCATCACGGCGCCGTGGATTCTCTGGCCGTTGACCACGGTTCCGTTCGTACTGTTCATGTCTTCGACGGCCCAGTTGCCGGACGAGGGATCGTAGAACACCCGGGCATGATGAGCCGACACGAACTCATCATCAAGAATAATCGCATTGTCGGGGGCACGGCCCAGCGTGATGGGTCGCGAGGACAGGCTGACGGTGGTCCCGGCCAGAGGTCCGTCGATGACGACGAGCACTGTCGCGGCGGACTGGGAACGAACGGCGGAGGACCGGCGGGATTCGACGGAACCGGTGCTTCTCGGCTGCGGAGCCGGCGGAGCGGCCACGGTCTGCTGGGCCTGGTTGGTGCGCTGACGCCGCTTGCGCGACGAGCGCGGGCTGAAAACGCCCACGTCGCGCCCAAGCGATTTGACGACGAAAAATACGAAAACCCATAGCAAGATGAGGAATGCGTATTTCAGAATCGTGAATGTCAGGTCAGTCATAGCAGCAAGCCTTCTCCTGTCTCTCCTCCGGTCGAAGGCTACGCCTGCGTCTCGGACGAGGCCCAGTACAGGATGCGGGTCCTGCCGATCGTGATTGTGTTTCCGTCGAGCAGCGTGGCGGCGGGCACGCGGTGGCCCTCCACGTAGGTGCCGTTCACCGGCGGTTGCCCTTTGGAATTGAGCACTTCCTTCATGATCACGCCCTGCGGGGTGATCGAGATGGTCAGGTGGTGGCGGGAGACGCCGGGGTCGTCGATGATGATGTCGCAGTCGGAGCCGCGGCCGACGAGCGTCACGGGCGCCGTAAGCATGTACTGGCGGTTGTTGATTTCGAGGACGGGGCAGTCCTTCGTCTCGTTCTTCGCGGTGACGGGGGCCGCGTTGCCCTGCACGGATTCGCTCGTCAGGCGGAACTGGGAGCGCGGAAGGTCGTAGTCCTCTTCGAACACCACCACGACGGGGCCGACGAAGGCGTAGTTCTGGGTCTTGGCGTATTTCGTCAGGTTGGCGGCGAGCTCGTTGGCAAGCGTTTCGGCGCCCCACTTCTCGATGCGGTCGAAGTCGGGGGTCGACAGGGCGAAGCGATACTCGTTGGGTGCTACGGTGCGGTCTCGGCCCACGGACATGGCCTGGGCGTCGATCTCCTTCTCCAAGGCGCTGGAAAGATCAACAGGCTGGAGATCCTTGGAGCCGAACTTGTTGAAAACACCGTTGACGGCGCTTTCGACCCCTTTCTCAAACTTGTCGAGAACGCTCATAGTTACCTTTCTCCGTCTGGAAGCATGCGAACAATCCCATTATTCGCGCGGACGTGCCGTATGGGAGGGCATGGGCGTATGCTTTCACGGAACTTGCTAGTTCCTTGTCATTATATAAAGCATCCCTCCCATTCGTTTCCGGACGGACCTTTCGCCCGCCTTACGCGCGCCCCATGCGCATGCGGCGGATGAGCTCGCACTGGATGGCGATGAAGGAATGAGCCTCGCGCACGCCGCAGGAGACCAGCTCGTCCCAATCCACCCAGCGGTATTCCACGTATTCGTCGGCGTCAAGGTCCTGGCTGCCCGAATGCCAGCGGTTGAGGTCGATCACGTAGGTGTAGGCGAGCTCGTTGGTCATGCCCTCGGAGGAGTAGCAGCGTGCGGCCTCGATCACCTCGTATTCGTCGGGGATGACGGCCGTCTCCTCGCGCAGTTCGCGCAGCATGGCCACGCGCGGGTCCTCATGCGGCTCGATCATGCCGGCGGGCAGGCCCATCACGTAGGCGTTGCGCCCCACGCGGTACTCGCGCTCCACAAGGTACAGGTCGCGCTCCACGTCATGCGGCAGCATGATGACGGCCGGCGCGTGGTCGATGAGCTGGCGGCGGATCACCGCCTCGCTTCCGTCCGTCGCGCGCAGGGCGATGTGCTGGTCCCTGATGGTGAAGATCGGCCCGTGGTACACATCCGTGCTCTCGACGATCCGGGGTTCGACCGACATATCGAGTTTCTTGTTCATTGCGTCCTCCGTTTATCGCGTCCTGCGTCATGGCGCGCCGTCCGCGGCGCCATCGTCTCGCCTTCGTCCCTTTCATCGTATGCCACGGGCCTCCCGCCGCGCCCCGCATGCCTCCGCGCATGCCTCGGCGCGCCGTCGCGCCAACCGCGCGACCGTCGGCCCACCGGCACGCCACGCCGCGGATTTTCGGCGTGTCATGGTTCGCTCCGCCCAATCCAACGTGCCTATCATGGTGCACGACGAGGGCCGGAGCACACCGTGGTGACGGCCCGCTGATGTCCATACAGAAAGTCGCACCCGGACGCCCCTCATTCGGACGCCCGGTGCGCGGAAACGAGGACGACATGGTCACACTCATCGACGAGAACGATTATGCGAACGCCATGCAGGGCACGGTGATCCCCGCCCTGGCAGCCTGCGCCACCGAGGGGTGGATGGAGCCGGCGACGCACCCGGGTCTGACGGTGCTGGGGAAGCCGTATGAATCGCATGACGGCAAGCTTCATTACATGACGTATTCCTACGCCAAGTTCCCCAAGGCCAACCGCGAGGCCGACGCCCCCGACGAGGCGCGCGGCACCATCGTGATTGCGCACGGCTTCACCGAATTCTGCCAGCGCTATGACGAGATCGCCTACTACTTCCTGGCGCACGGCTACAGCGTGGCCATCATGGAGGACCGCGGGCACGGCTATTCCCCGCGCGACCTTGAGGATTTCGACCGCGTGTGGATCGACGACTGGCGCCGCTATGTGGTGGATCTCAAGAAGTTCTGCGAGGCCGTGGCGCGCCCGCTCGAGCCGGGCCGTCCGCTGTGCATGTATGCGCATTCGATGGGCGGCGGCATCGCCGTGGCGCTGGCCGAGCAGTATCCGTCCACGCTGGATGCGCTCGTGCTGTCGGCGCCTATGATCGACGCGGTTTTCGGCCCGCCGGAGAAGATCACGCCGGCCATCATCGACACGCTGTGCCTCGGCCACGGCGACCAGGCGCCGGCTCCCGGCCAGACCACGTTCCCCTCGTGGAGCGAGGACCTCGTGACACCGGGCCTGTCGATGGCGCGCGGCAAGTGGCTCTACGACCTTCGCGCCGACGACGCGCACTACCAGAACTTCGAGGCCACGAACGGCTGGGTGCGCGAGATGATCCGCCTGTCGAAGAGCATCCGCCGCCAGTCCGCCATCGGCCGCATCACCACGCCGATCCTGCTGCTGCAGTCCGCGGAGGACGTCGAGGTGGTTCTTCCCGCGCAAGACAAATTCGTGCTCGACGTGCGCGAAGCCGGCGGCGTGGCCTCGCTGGTGCGCCTCGAGGATGCCCCGCACGAGCAGGGGAGCCTGCCGAACGTGCTGCTCAAGGAGGTTATGCGCGAGTCGCTGTCGTTCTTCGACACCTACACCGAGCCGGCTCCGTGGGAGACCAGGAACGACATCGCGGAAATCGATGACGCGGAAATCGATGACGCACAGAAGTGACGACGCGCAGGAGTGACGCTCCATAGCCTCACAGGCCTGCAAATAAGCCCGACACGCCTCGAAGTTCAGGCGTGTCGGGCTTTTCTATGTTCCGAACCACATCCGGCTTAAGCAGCCGAATCGGCCGGCGATCGTATCGTCAGCCCTCCTGCGTCAGCTCGCCGGCGATGGAGCGGCCCATCCACTCGGCCAGCTCATCCCCGCCCAGGCCTTGCGAAAGCAGGAACACGATCTTGGCATACGCCGCCTCGAGCGTCATGTCGCTCGTGCCCACGGCGCCGGCGCGCGCGATGGCGTCGCCCGTCTCATAGCGCCCGAGCATAACCTCGCCCTGCTGGCACTGCGACGCCACGATGACAGGCACCCCGTCACGGATGGCGTCGGCGATGACGTCGGTGAGTCCCGGCTCGTCGCTCGGCACATTGCCCACGCCGAAGGCGCGCAGAAGCACGGCCTCCGGCCTGGGCTCCAGCATGGCGGCGAGGCGCTCCGCGGTGATTCCCGGCGCCATGTCGATCACGGGAACATCGTGGCGCCCGTACGGCCGCGGATCGGCCCAGCCGCAACCCTCGCGCTCGATGGTGTTCCAATGCCACGGCGTGCCGGACTGCGCCACCGGGCCCGTGTTCGGCGAATAAAAGCCTTCGAAGGCCCAGCTCGATACCTTCGTCACGCGGTTGCCCGCGAACAGGTGGTGGCCGAAGAAGAGGTTCACGCCCTCGGCCCTGCCGCTCAGCGCGGCGTTGAGGGCGCCTGTCACATTCGCGGCCGCGTCGGATTCGATGCGCCCGAGCGGATGCTGCGATCCGGTGAACACGATGGGCTTGCCGAAGCCCGTCAGCGCGTAGGACACCGCGGCGCTCGAATAGCTCATCGTGTCGGTGCCGTGCAGCACCACGAAGGCATCGGCGTCGTCACGATGCGCGCGCAGGTCGTCGACCATCGTCTGCCAGCTGTCGGGCGTGGCATTCGACGAGTCGATCAGCGGGTCGAGCTGCGTGAAGGTCACGTCGCCCGGGCCCAGGTCGTCGCCGCCGCGCAGCAGCCCGTACAGCCAGCCCTCGAGGTCGGCTCCGGGAACGAGCCCGTTCGCGGACTCGACCATGCCGATCGTTCCGCCCGTATAGGTCACATGGATTCGCATTCGTCCTCCTCCGAAACCGCGCCGCCGTATTCGTTCGCACCGTCAGCCGTGCCACGCGTCACGCGATCAGCGGCGTGCGCTCGTCATCGCCCCTGTCGGGCGTCTCCACGCCGCGCTCCTCGTCGGGAACGTCCAGCGCATCGTCGGCGATATCCACCATCGTATCGAGCATGTCGCCGTTGATGCGCCCGCGCACCGCATACCAGCCGATCACCAGCGCCACGCACACCACCGCGAACATCGCGAGCGTCCAGCGGCCGGAGGCGTCGAAGAGATTCGACAGCACCACGATGGCGAAGAACGCGATGGAGATGTAGTCAGTGGACGGCGCGCCCGGCATATGGAAGGCGGGGCGCTCCTCCTCGCCGCGCTTGACACGGCGCAGGAAGGCCAGATGCGTCACGAGAATCGAGCACCATGTGCCGGCAATGCCGATGCCCGCGAGGTTCATGATGATGTCGAAGGCATCGGAGGGCAGCACCGCGTTGAGAATAACGCCGATCACGCCAAGCGCCGCGGTGATGGTGATGCCGCCGGCGGGCACGTGGTTCTTGTTCAGCGTGCGCGCGAATTTCGGCGCCGAGCCGGCCAGCGCGAGGGAGCGCAGCGTGCGGCCCGTGGCGTACAGGCCCGCGTTCAGGGACGACAGCGCCGCCGTGAGCACAACCACCTGGATGATGTCGCCCGCATGCGGCACGCCCAGATGCGAGAAGAAAGTGACGAACGGCGATTCGTTGGACGAATACGCCGTATAGGGCAGCACCACGGCCATCAGGGCCACGGAGCCCACGTAGAACACGAAGATGCGCACGATCATGGAGTTGATGGCCTTCGGAAGCACCTTCTGCGCGTCCTTGGCCTCGCCCGCGGCCACGCCCACCATCTCGGTGCCGCCGAAGGCGTAGACCACGCCCAGCGTCAGGGAGAACACGATGACGAGGCCCTGCGGGAACAGGCCGCCGTAGTCGGTGATGTTGTGGAAGCCCGCGGTATAGCCGTCGAGGTCGGCGCTGGTGCAGATGGCCACGATGGCCACGACCATGAACACCACGATGGTGGTGACCTTGATGGCGGCGAACCAGAACTCGGCCTCGCCGAACAGCTTGACGCTCATGAGGTTCATGACGAACACGAGCACAAGCGCGCACAGGGCGATGATCCACTGCGGGACGCCCTGGAACGCCTTCCAGTAGCGGAAATACAGCGCCACGGCCGTAATGTCGGCCATCACCGTGGTGGACCAGTCGAGGAAGAACATCCAGCCGGCGATATACGCGCCTTTCTCGCCGAGGAACTCGCGCGCGTACGAGACGAACGCGCCCGACGACGGGCGGCGGATGGCCAGCTCGCCCAGCGCACGCACCATGAGGAACGCGAACAGGCCGCAGATGGCGTAGGCGAAGATCAGGCCGGCGCCGCCCTGCGCGAGGCGGCCGCCCGCGCCGAGGAACAGGCCGGTGCCGATGGAGCCGCCGATGGCGATCATCTGGATATGGCGGGGTTTGAGTGCCTTGTCATAGCCGGCGTCGGCGCGGTCTTGCAGGGCCGCGGAGTCGGCTTTCTCCGATGCGGACGATGCGGATGATGCGGATGCGGCGGTTTCCACGATTCCGGAGCCGCCGGGTCCGCCGTTGCCTGGCGCTGCGCCCGGCCTCCCGTCCTTCGATGCGTCGCCCATGGGTCCTCCTTCGTGAAACCGTCCGAACTGGCGTCCGCCGGACGGGCAAGCAACCGTATGCGCCTATCCGGCGCACGCGCATTGTATGCCCGTCGCATGTCAAGCGCGAACGGATGGAAGGAATCGCGGAATCGAACGATTTTGCAGTATCGAACGGCATATCGAACGCTTCACGGGAGGGGTCATCGATGGCAGGGGAGCGGCGCCATCGTGGAGAACGCGACGTGCTACCGAATCAGCGGCGTGCGCTCGTCGTCGCCCATGGATGGCGACTCCACCGCGCGCTCCTCGTCGGGAACGCCGAGCGCGTCATCGTTGATATCCAGCATGTTGTCGAGCATCGTGGCCTTGATGCGCCCGCGCACGAAGAACCAGCCGATTACCAGCGCCACGCAGACCGCGGCGAACACGGCGATCGTCTGGCGTCCCTCCACGCTGAAGAAATTCGAGACCACCACCACGAGGAAGAACACCAGCGTCAGCCAGTCCGTCACCGGCGCGCCCGGCAGGCGGTACTCGGGGCGCTTCTCACCCGTGGCCTTGATGCGGCGCAGGTACGCCAGGTGAATCACCATGATGATGCACCACACCGAGGCGACGCCGATGCCCGCGAGGTTCATGACGATCGAGAACGCGCGCTCCGGCACGACGGCGTTGAGCACCACGCCGATCATGGCCACGAGCATCGTCAGCGGAATGGCGCCCGACGGCACCTTGTGCGAATTCAGGCGGCGCGCGACCTTCGGGCCCGAGCCCGCGAGCGCGAGGGAGCGCAGCGTGCGGCCGCTCGCATACAGGCCGGAGTTCAGCGCCGACATAGCCGCGATCAGCACCACCGCCTCGATGATGTCGCCCGCGTAGGGCACGCCGAGGGCCGCGAAGAAGGTGACGAACGGCGACTCGTTGGCGGAGTACGCCGTGTACGGCATGACGAGGGTCATGACGGCCACGGAGCCAACGTAGAACACGAAGATGCGCACGATCATGGAGTTGATGGCCTTCGGAAGCACCTTCTGCGCGTCCTTGGCCTCGCCGGACGCGACGCCCACCATCTCGGTGCCGCCGAACGCGTACACCACGCCGAGCGTCAGCGTGAGCACCACGCCCAGGCCCTGTGGGAACATGCCGCCGTTGTCGGTGATGTTGTGGATGCCGGCCGTGTACTGGCCCAGGTGCGCGCCCGTGAAGGCGGCGCCGAGGCCGAGCACGATGAACAGGATGATCATGAGCACCTTGATGGCGGAGAACCAGAACTCGGCCTCGCCGAACAGCTTGACGCTCAGCATGTTGATGGCGAACACGATGGCGAGCACGCAGAACGCGAGCAACCACTGCGGCACGCCTTGGAAAACCGGCCAGTACTGCAGGTAGAGGGCGGAGGCCGTGGAGTCGGCCATGAGCACCGTGACCCACACGATGTAGTACATCCAGCCCGTGAAATACGCGCCTTTCTCGCCGAGGAACTCGCGCGCGTACGAGACGAACGCGCCCGACGACGGGCGGCGGATGGCCAGCTCGCCCAGCGCGCGCACCATAAGGAAGGCGAACACGCCGCAGATGGCGTAGGCGATCATGAGTCCCGGGCCGCCCTCGGCCAGACGGCCGCCCGTTCCGAGGAAGAGGCCGGTGCCAATGGAGCCGCCGATGGCAATCATGCGGATATGGCGCGGTTCGAGGGCCTTGGCGTAGCCTTCGTCGCCGCGGTCGGCGGCGGGGGTTGCGGCGGCGGGGGTTTTCGACGATTTTGCCGCGTTCGACGATTCGGCAATCGTGGATTCTCCGGCCTTCTTCCCCGATGGCGCCGGACGCTGGTTGACGGTGAGCTCGATGCCCGCGTCG
>NZ_MWWR01000014.1 GCF_002259605.1 Pseudoscardovia radai
AACAGCTCGATCGTGCCCCGGCGGATCTCGAGGTCGATCTCGAGGTCCCTGAGCTCCCGGCAGCGTTCCCGCGCCTTGCCGCGCAGGGACTCCGCCTCGTCGCGCAGGGACTCCGTCTCGCCCCGCAGCTCGTCCGCCTCCCGGCGCAGGGCGTCGGCCTGCTCGCGCAGGGACGCGATGACCCGGAGCAGCTCCTCCACGTCCGCCGCCGAGACCGCCTCCCCGGCCCCGGCGGCCGGCTTGCCGGAGGCCTTTCCCGCCGCCTTCCCGGCAGGCTTTCCCGCCGCCTTCCCGGCGGTCTTCCCCGCGGCCTTGGCGGCAGGCTTTCCCGCGGCCTTGGCGGCGGGCCCTCCGGCCCCTCCCGTCCGCGCGGCGTCGGCCGCGCCGGCGCGCACGGCGCGCCCCGTCACGTCATCCATGGTCGGCTCCTCCAGTCCGCCGGGGTCCCGGCCCTCCAATCCTCTCACGGACCCCGCCGCCGGCGCCACCGGCACGCCGCCCGCCGCGGGAACCCGCCGCGACGGATCCGCACGGTCCACCCACTTGCGCAGCGTCCCGGGAGACGGATACCCCAGGCACCGGCACGTGCGCTGCACGCACCGGCCATGCGTCAGGAAATGCTCCACCGCCGCGCGCCTGAGCCCCTCGGGATACCCGCCCGCCGGCGCCGGCACCCTCGCGGGCGCGACCCTGCCCGGCACGCCCCCGTACCTCTCCGACGCGTACCGGCGGTACCACGCGCGCACCGAATGCCGGCTCGCCGGATACCCCAGCTCCCGCACCACGGCCGTCGCGCTCCGGTCCAGCCGCTCATACAACTCACACGCCCTGAGCCTCTGCTCCCGCGTATAACTAGCCATGACGCCCTCCAGTCAAAAGTCCAAGAAAACGTCACCACCTCGCAAGCCATCACACTGTTCCGGGAGGAAGGGCGCACGTTCGGGGGTTCGGGTATGCAAATAGTTCGGGTATGCAAATATGCAAAAGGGGGACCGGGAAATCCCGATCCCCCTTTCTCACAGGTTCACAGACCTACTGGCTCGCGTAGGCACGCAGGCCCGCCGGCTCTTCCGCTCGAGAATCAGTCCTCGCGCGGGGCGGTGGCGCGCTCGTGGCGGTTCACCGCGGAGATGATTGCCTTCAGCGCGGAGGTGGTGGTGGAGGAGTCGATGCCGACGCCCCAGATAACCTCGCAATCCGACTCCTCGCCGATCTCGCACTCCACATAGGAAGCGGCGACGGCATCCGCGCCGGTTCCCATGGTGTGCTCGGCGTAGTCATTCACCGAAACCGTCAGGCCCAGCACGTTCAGTGCGCTGACGAATGCAGCGATCGGACCGTTGCCCACGCCCGAGATGATGCGCTCGGTCGGGTTCTTCAGGTCGGCGCCGCGGTCGAGGAGCTTGACCTTGAGCACGGTGTCGGAGCCGTCCTCGCCGGAGCTCACCTGGAGGTTGAGGAGCTTGAGGCGGCCCCACGGCTTGAGGGATTCATCCTCGGAATCGCCCATCATGTGGCCCGCGGCGGTCGAACCGTTCGCCTCGACCGGCAGGTACTCGTTCTTGAACAGGCGCCAGATATCCTCGTCCTTGACCTCGCGCTTCGTCTCGTCGGCGTAGCGCTGCACCACCTTCTCGAATTCGATCTGGAGGCGCTTGGGCAGGTCGAGGCCGTGGTTCACCTTGAGCAGGTAGGCCATGCCGCCTTTGCCGGACTGCGAGTTGACACGGATCACGGCTTCGTAGGAGCGGCCGATGTCCTTCGGGTCGATCGGCAGGTACGGCACGAGCCACACGAACTTGTCGAGGTCCGCGCCCGCGCGCTCCGCGGCGGCCTGACGCGCCTCGAGGCCCTTCTTGATGGCGTCCTGATGCGAGCCGGAGAACGCCGTGAACACGAAGTTGCCGGCGTAGGGATGGCGCTCGGAGATCTTGACCTGGTTGCAGTACTCCACGGTCTTGCGGATCTGGGGGACGTTCGACAGATCGACCTGCGGATCGATGCCCTGCACAAGCAGGTTGAGGCCCAGGGTGACGAGATCCACGTTGCCGGTGCGTTCGCCGTTGCCGAGCAGGCAGCCCTCGACGCGGTCCACGCCGGCGAGCAGCGCAAGCTCAGTGGCGGCCACGGCCATGCCGCAGTCGTTGTGCGGGTGGATGGAGAGCACGACGGAGTCGCGGTTCTTCAGGTTGTTGTTCATGTACTCGAGCTCGTCGGCGAACACGTTCGGCGTGGTCATCTCGACGGTGGCGGGCACATTGATGATCATCGGGTGATCGGGCGTCGGCTTGATGACGTCGATGACGGCGTTGCACACCTCGACGGCGTACTCCGGCTCGGTGCCCGTAAAGGACTCCGGGGAATACTCGTACGAGATGTCGATGCCCTCGGCCTCGCTCTCGAGCTTCTTGCACAGCTCGGCCGCATCGGTGGCGAGCTTCTTGCAGCCGTCCTTGTCCTTGCGGAACACGACTTCGCGCTGCAGCACGGACACGGAGTTGTAGAAATGCACGATGGCGCGCTTGCAACCGCGCAGCGATTCATAGGTCTTGCGAATGAGGTGCTCGCGCGCCTGGGTGAGCACGGCGATCGTGACGTCGTCCGGGATGAGCTCGCGCTCGATAAGCATGCGGATGAAGTCGTAATCCGTCTCGGACGCGGACGGGAAGCCAACCTCGATCTCCTTGTAGCCCATGGACACGAGGAGGTTCCAGAAGCGCAGCTTGCGCTCGGAATCCATCGGGTTGACGAGGGCCTGGTTGCCGTCGCGCAGGTCGACGGAGCACCAGCGCGGGGCGCGGTGCAGCCGCTTGGTCGGCCATGTGCGCTGCGGGTAGTCGAACGGCACCTGCTTGTCGTATGCCACGTACTTGTAGTACGGCATCGAGCTTGGCTTCTGGGGAGCGCCCACGAATCGCGCCGGGGGCAGCAGCGGATCATTGTTCCCTCCATTGGACGCCGCGGCTTCGGCTGCCAAATCAAACACTGATGACTGATCCATGCTTTCCTCCTTTGCTGGATGTGTAAAACGTTCCTTTTCCCGCCAAACCGAGCCGAAAAAGGCCATATCGCGCCCTAGTTTACGCGTTCGAAACGGAAAATGACTACTTACGGCACGTCGCGTGGACACCACGGCTGCAACGCATGCATCCCCGCGGAGAAATGCGGCATGTCGCGCCGGCTTTGCGACGCGGTTGCGACACGATATGCGCGTGGCTGCGGCGCATGGTTCGCGAGGTCATACGATGCGCCGGTGGGCGGCCCATCGTGCGAGTTCCCCACGATTCGACAACTGCAGTTTGCGCAGCACGGCCGAGACATGGGTCTCGACCGTCTTAACCGAAATGAACAGCTCGGCGGCGACCTCCTTATATGAGTATCCGCGCGCTATCAGGCGCATGACCTGCTGCTCGCGGGGCGAGAGCACATCGATCGAGACATCCTCCTCCGCGTCATCCCCGAGGGCGTCGAGCGCGATGCCCAGTTCGAGATCGGTTCCATTGGAAACGCCGGCCCCGCTCGCGGCGCCCCGCGCACCCGAAGCGCCCGTACCACCCTTCGCAGCACCAGCGCCGGATGCTCCGCCGGCTCCTGCGCCGTCCGTTGTGAGCGAAGCGGGATCGGGGCGCAGTGCGGATAGCACGAATCCCGCGAGCTTCGGGCTGAACACCGCGTACCCTTCCGCCACCTGCTGGATCGAGGCGAGCAGATCGGCGGCGGTGATTGTTTTCGTCACGTAGCCCCGGGCGCCGGCCCTGATGACGGCGCCGACATCGGCCGGGGCATCGGACACCGACAGCGCGAGGTACAGCGTCGACGGAGCGCCGGGCATGGCGCGCAGGATGATCTCCGCGCCGCCTCCCCCGTTGCCGCCCGGCACATGCACGTCGAGCAGCACGACGTCGGGCCGCGTCTCGTCGATCATGCGCACGGCGCCGTCCACGTCCGCGGCCTGGCCGACGATGTCGCACTCCCCGGCAATCGTATCGATAACGCCGCGCCGGAACATCTCGTGGTCGTCGACGACGGCCACGCGCACCCTCGGCGTCGCTGCCGCGCCATCGGGCTCGGTGCCGGCTCCGGCGTCGGAGTCGGTGCCGGTACCCGCTCCTGCAACCTGGCCCGGATCGGTTATCGCATCCGCTTCGGCCATCTTGCGATCCGTCATATCCACTCCTTTCCTCATCGTGCATCCTCCTCTTGTTGCGTCTGGTCTTGTCGCGTCATCTGGTCTTCCGCCGCAGTGCCCTCCGCCTGCGCCGTGCCATCCGGCTGCGCAGTGCCGTCCGGCTGCGCCGCATCGGAATTGCCCACAACATCGCGAAGCCGCAGATGCACCTCGGTGCCCCAACCGGGACGCGAATCGATCGTGGCGACGCCCGACACGCGTCGCATGCGTTCGAGAATCGAATCCCGCACACCGCGGTGCCCCTCGGGCAGATGCGTCACATCGAAGCCGTCGCCGTGATCGCGCACATACACGTCCACTGTGTCGGCGAACCCCATGGCGTCATCCATAACCTCCGCATACACGGAGATCGGCGGCGCCCCGTGCCTCGCCGCATTGCGCAACGCCTCGGCCATGGCCGCGACCATCGTGCGCAGGCGCGGCGTCATGCGCCGGTCCCCCACCACAACAACGTCGATCGGCTTCTCCTGGGCATCCTCGATCTGCGCGGCAACCCGCTTGATGGCACGAGACAGCGTATCCGCCTGCGCCGCGGGATCGGCGTGCGGGGAAGACGGTGCGGCAAGCGCATCCAGCGTCGCCTCGTCCACGATTCCCCTTCTCCGCGCAGTACCAACCGCGGCAGAATCCGTGCCGCCCCCAGCTCCGGCGTGCGCAGCGGATGCACCGGTCGAGTCGCCGCCATCCATGCCCGAACCCGCACTCTTCGCGCCGGTCTCGGCATCCGGATGAAGCACGGCACCCGGGTCGCCGTAGAGCCATTCGCGCAGATCGCGTTCCTGGCCACGTGCCAGGGCGCGCGTCTTATCAGGATCGTCGGCATGCAACTGGATCAGAGCCAGCGTCTGGAGAACGGAATCATGCAGATGCGTGGCGTAATCGGCCCGCAGCTCCTCCCGCGCGGCGCGGGCGCGCTCCTCCCCGAGATTCGCCACAAGACTCAGCCACCACGGCGCGATGATCAGCACAATCGCCACCACGAGGATGACACCGCCCAGAAGGCCTCGCACCACATACGCCCATGGCATGAGCACGCGGCACACGAGCACGACACCGGCCACCGTGATGACGGCGCTTCCGACGGCGAGAACGACGTACAGCGGACGGGGCCGCGTCTCCCCGGCATCCGCGGCGTTCATGATCAGCGTCATCTGCGTCCAGCCCAGCGCGATGCCGACGAACATGCACACGATGCCGGACACCGCCATCGTGTTTTTGACCGCCAGCTCCAGCACAAGGAACAGAAACACCGCAAGCACGGCGATGACATCGCACACGTCACCCAGCCTCACGGTGCTGAGACGGCGCGATGCCGTGCGGGCACGGGACGCCATGTCGACAAGGCGGCTCAAGGGCGTCGAGCCAAGCGGCGTCGTACCACTCGGTGTCGAACCAGTCGGCGCCGAACCATGCAGCGCCGCGTCATGCGGTGCGGAACCGCCCGAAGCGGCATCCGCCGGTGCCGGGCCGGACGGCGAAGCGCCCCGCCGCGACTGCGATGCGTCATGTCTGCGATGAACCATGTTCCTCCCCTCCCTTCTGTTTTTGAGTTGTTGGTGTTGGGTTGTTGGTTCCTGGTTGTTGGTTTCCGATTTCCGATTTTCTGACGTCGTTTCCAACGTCACGCTTCCGCGCGCGAACTCCTATGGCGCTACGTTACCGCCTCGCGTACGCCCGCGAGGGCGAGTTCAGGGTCATCTGGGAAAAAATCAGGGTTGAATCAGGGCAAACCCTGATAGCGGAACGCACGGTTCTGCGATGGAATAGTCCTAGCACCGCACGGGAATCAACGCCACGCGGAAAACACCGTCGCACGGAAAACACCGCCACGCGGAAAACACCGTCATACGGAAAACACCGTGCGGAGAGAACGAAGAACCAATCGAGCGAAGGACTGATTGAGATGAACGCACAGGAACCGAGCGACCGAGGACCGGAGGATATCCGGAACGCCTCGCAGACCCCGGATACCACCGGACGGCAGCCGGCCTGGGAAACACCGAACGGTCAAGCACCGTACGGAGATTCGGCGCGCGAAAACCCGCCGGACGGCAAACCGGTGGGGCACGGATTCTTCGACTGGATCCGAAGCTGGGGCATCGAACGCAGCAGCCGACGCTGGATCGGCGGCGTATCGGGCGGCATCGCGAATCGGCTTGGCTGGGATCCCCTCGTCATCCGCATCATCTGGCTCGCCCTTGCAATGGCAGGCGGCCTAGGCTTGATGCTGTACGGCCTGGCATGGATGCTGCTGCCTGACGAGCGCGACGGCACGATTCTTCTCGAATCGGCCATCGAACGCGGCGAATGCAGCGGCGGCTTCTGGATGGCGCTTGTGTTCATCCTTCTCGGCACGCCGGCGCTCGCGCCCATCAGTATCCCGCTAGCGCTGCTGCTGGCCGTCGCCCTCATCGTGCTCTACCTGTCGGACCGGCATTCCGGCTTCTCCCGTTCACGCTCATACCGCGAACGGCAAGGCACCACGGTTGGGGGTGCGGCGCCCGACCACGGCATCGACCGCGGAGCCGACACCAGAGCGGCGTCCGCCGGCTCACCCCGGCGCGTCGTGCATTCCTATCGCCCCATCAGCCCTGCAATCGCCATCGCCTTCGCCGGCATTATCCTTGTCTCGCTTGGCGTCATCCTGCTTCTCGAGCGTGGCTCCGGCATCTCCACACCGGATTTTCTGTTCGTCATCGCCCTCTGGGCCGCTGGCAGCACGCTGGCCCTGGGCCTGACGCTGATCATCGCCGGCCTTGCCGGGCACAAAAGCGGCGCCCTGGGACCGCTATCCGTCATCATGCTCATCATCGCGCTGATGGCGACGAGCGCACAGTCGGCCACGACGTCGCTGCCGATCGACGGCATACGCCCGGGAGATGCCGGCGTCACGATGACATCATCCACCGTCACCTACGCCTCCAAGGACCTGCCCGGCTTGAAGAAAGGCCTCAACGCCCAGATGTCAACGGTCACGATTGACTTGCGTGACTGGAGCGACAGCCATGGCAGCGCATGCCCCACCGGAACGATACCGATGTGGGCGACCGCGAGCACCGTCAGGGTCCTCCTTCCCTCCGGATGCAAGGCCTCGGTGAATGATGACGAGCCCAGCGTCAGCGGATACTATGCAGGCGTCATCGTGTACGACCCAACGTCCGATGATTGGAATGACGACCGTGACGCAACGGCCGCAGGCGACCCAGAGGACACAGACGACCACAGCGGCATCGGCATCACACTGAACCTCGGCACTCCGCACAGCTCTTCGGATTCCGACGCCACCGGCACGTCCGGCACATCCGGCACCACCGATGCATCGGATACCGCCGATGTCTCCACTTCCGCCACGGCTTCGAAGGATTCGGGGAGCGCCGACCCCGACAATGTCCTGGACATCCACATGATCCTCGTCGGCCAGCTCATCATCGGCAACTAAGCGGGTTACAGAGGCGTCATCGCACACGTCTCCCCACACTCAACACCCCGTACGAAACACCCCGCGCATCGCGGACCAGACAATGTTATGAAAGGACACGTCATGTCACAGGAAGACATCAACCCGGAAAACACCCATCCGGAAAACACCGCCTCGTCGGGCGCCACGTCGCCGGACACGATTCCCACCATCGAGATCGACGGCGAAAACATCGGAGGCGGTGCCACGCCAAGCGACGAGACGCCCGACGTCGACCCCACCACCCCGCTGCGCGCCCGCGCCGCCAGCGACCAGCGCGATGCCGCGGCCGGGTACGCCTCCGAGGCCGCGCGCAACGGATATCCCGGCGCCGGCGAGCCGCCGCACACGGGCGACCCCTACGCCGCCTATCCGGGATGGGACCGCGGCAAACGCAAGGTCGTGGTCTATGACAAGCCGGGCGCCAGCATCGGCACGGTGGTCCTGGGCGCCATCGTCGCCATCTGTTCGGCGGCCATGATCACGCTGCTGGTGTTCGGCAACATGCTGGCCGTGCCGGATTTCTGGCAGCGCTTCGGCGCCTTCGCGGCCATCGGAGTCGGCATCGCGCTGATTATCGGAGCCATCGTCTCGGGCATCCGCAACCGTCGGCAGAAATAACGCCCGCCATGCACTACCGGCTGAGCAGCGACACGCCCACGCGGGCCATGCAGTATGCGTTGCCCAGCCAAGTGTGCTTGGAGTTCGGCCACACGCTTCCCAGACGCGCGGAGTTCTGGCTCATCCAGATACTCGGCACGCGGCCATCCGTGGAGCGTGACCCCAGAAGATTGAATCCGTTCTTCGCCTCCAGCCATTCCGTGTGCTGGGTGGCGACGGCAAGCCCCTCCTCCATTGTCAGGGGCAGGCGGTCGTCGGATTCCATGAGTTTGCGCGCCACGTCGGGCTCGCGGTTGAGGTAGCACGTGCCGGTATGCGGCTGCACGACGAGGTAGAACGGCCCCTCCGGCGGCTCGAATCCCTCGGTGGGCTCGAAGCTGGCGATATCGCGCGGGGGCATCGTGGTGAAGCCGGCGTGGCGGTTGATGCTGGTGCGCGCGATCAACGATTCGGGGCTCACGAGCTCGCGCGTCGGGACGAGCAGGACCTCGTCCGTGAGCACATCGTTGAGCTCGAGGGCGTGGACAAGCGGAGACGCCAATGCGCGGAAGGCGGCTGCCGACATATCGGCGACATCGGGGTAGCCAAGAGCCACGAGCCGATCGAGCTGTTTCAACACTTCATCTGATGCCTGGGACATATCTCCAGACTACCTCGCGATCCGCCGCAAGAGCATCGTGCGCCACACCACGCGCCATATCGCACCCTTACCAGCCGCCGCCATCGCACACAAAACAAAACCACGCACATCGGCGGAATCGTGAAGGATTCCACAGATGCGCGCGGTTCAAGCCAAGCAGGCTGCGACAACCAGGCCGCGGCCCAACGCAGGCCGGGAGACTCAGCGGCCGGTGCCGCCGTAGACGACGGCTTCCACGGAGTCGGCGTCGAGGCCGAAGGCGGTGTGCACGGCGCGCACGGCGTCCTTCATGTCCTCGAGCGGCACGACGGCGGAGATGCGGATCTCGGAGGTCGAAATCATAAGCACGTTGATGCCCTTGTCGGACAGCGCCTTGAAGAAACGGGCCGTGATGCCGGAATGCGTCTTCATGCCCACGCCGATCAGCGACACCTTGGCGATGCCGGTGTTCGTGTCGGCGGACTGGTAGCCGATGGCGTCCTTATTCGCGCGGATGAGCTCGGACGCCTTGCGCACCTGGGCCTCCGGCACGGTCAGGGAGACGTCAGCCGTGGCGCCGGGCTCGCCGAACTGGGAGATGGAGCCGTTGTCGCCATGCTCGGCGAGCGCCTGCACGATCATGTCGATGTTGATGCCGGCCTCGGCGAGAAGCGTGAACACGGTGGTCACGCAGCCCGGGCGGTCCGGGATGCCTCGCAGGGTGATCATGGCCTCGGAGCCGTCATTCGCCACACCGGAGATCACCGGGGACTCGGGGCCGTTGAGGTCGGGGAAGATGTCTCCCATAGACTTGCTTTCTTCTTCCGTCATGTGTCTGTCCTTTTGCTCGAAATTCGGAAGTCTTGCCAAACGTTTGGATGCCGGGACGCCATGTGGCGCCGCGGTCAGTCGATGCGATCCGCCGCGGTCAGTCGATGTTCGGGATGCTGTTCGCGTCCACGCCGTCGCCCACCACGATGGTGCCGGGCAGGTGCGAGAACGAGCTGCGCACATGAATCGGCATCTTGAAGCGGCGCGCGTACTCGACGCAGCGCAGCGCCAGCACCTTCGACCCCGACGCGGCCATCTCGAGGACGGCATCGTAGGAAATCGACGGAATGCGCTGGGCGGTCGGCACGATGCGCGGATCGGCGGTGAACACGCCGTCGACATCCGTGTAGATTTCGCACACGTCGGCGCCGAGCGCCACGGCGAGCGCCACGGCGGAGGTGTCGGAACCGCCGCGGCCGAGGGTGGTCGCGTCGCCGAGGGAGTTCACGCCCTGGAATCCCGCGACGATGCCGATCTCGCCCTGGTGCAGCGCGTTGATGACGCGGTCGGGCTTGACGGCGCGGATATGCGCCGCGCCGTAGCGGGCATCCGTGACGAAGCCGGCCTGCGAGCCGGTGAAGGAGTGGGCGTGCTCGCCCTGGGAATGGATGGCCATCGCGAGAAGCGACATGGAGATGCGCTCACCGGCGGTCATAAGCATATCGAGCTCGCGTGCCGGCGGCTGGGAATCGACCTCCTTGGCCTGGTCGATGAGTTCGTCGGTTGTGTCGCCCATGGCGGACACGACCACGGCAACGTCATTGCCCTTGCGCTTCGTTTCGATGATTCGACGCGCGACGCGCTTGATCGAATCCGTATCCGCAACGGAGGAGCCACCGTATTTCTGAACGATAAGAGCCACGTTAATCCAATCCTCGATGTGCGGGCATCATTATACCCAACCGCGTTGATACTACGTTGGCGCAAGGCGTGCAACGACGCGGTTTTCCACCATGTGGAACGCCGTCATGGAACGCCCGCGGAGACTGCTCTCGCGCTACACGCGACGGCGGCCGGCGATGGCGCGACCGAGCGTCATCTCGTCCGCGTATTCGAGGTCGCTGCCGACGGGCAGGCCGCTCGCCAGGCGCGACACCGTGATGCCGAAAGGCGCGAGCAGACCGCTGAGATACGTCGTCGTCGCCTCTCCCTCGATATCCGGGTCGAGCGCGATGATAACCTCCTCGACAGGCGGCACGACCATATGCGGCAGCGGGGCCGCGGACGCCTCGATTGCCGCGGTTGTTGGATCGGCCGCGGTCGCCGAATCTACGGCGGATGTCGAATCCGTGGTAGACGCGGTGGCGTCGCGGGATGCGGTTGCGTCGGCGGATACGGCATGCGCGGCGGATTCCTGCGCCGCAATACCCGCGTAGATGCCGCCCGCCGGAGCCACCGTGGCGGCGGATGAAGCGGTCGGGGCACCAGCCGCACCAGCCGCACCAGCCGCAGCGGATGCATCGTCGGCCGTCACCGTTCCTGAAAAGCTCGCCGCAGCATCATGCGCCGGACGCGGCCCGGGCGTAGCGCCGGACACCGACTCGTCGAGCGTCAGCGCGCCGTCGGGACCGAGGCGCCTGAGCAGCTGCACGATGCGCAGGTCCTGCGGGCGCACGTTCGCCATGGGGTTGATGACGCCGCCGAGCACGTGATAGAGCCCGTGGAACTCATGCGTGCGCTCGATGCTCATGACATCCTTGGGCTCCTGCACCACGCACAGCACGCGCGGGTCGCGGCGCGGGTCGGCGCAGATGGGGCAGATCCGCGATTCGCAGACATTGCCGCAGATATCGCAGAAGCGCACCTTGCGCCGCAGGTCGGTGACGGATTCAGCGAGCGCCTCGACCTGCTTCTCATCGGCCGACAGCAGGTAGAACGCGATGCGCTGCGCGCCTTTCTGCCCAATGCCGGGAAGCGCGGAGAACGCGTCGATCACGTTCTGGATAGCGCCGTCATACAGTGCCATTCTCACCGTCCTTCGTGACCTGCCTGATCTCCTTGGCGTCCAGCATCTTGGCGATCTGGTCGATGGTCAGGGTGTCGTCATAGTTGGCGTCGTCGAGCGAGTATTCGTCGCCTGGGTCGTCAGGGTAGCCGGGGCCGCCCTCGGGGGCGTCGTCAGGGTACGGTCCGGGTTGGTAGGGGTTCGCCGGATAGGGGCCGGGTTGCGCCTGAGGTGCCTGCGGCGCGGGGCGCGCGGGTGCGGCGAAGGCGGCGGGGGCGCCCGGGTTGGCGGCACCTTGGCTGGCGGCAGGCGTGCCGAAGCCCACGGGTTCAAACGATTGACCCGCCGTTTGCGGCACCGACTGCTGTGCCGGGCCGGCAAGTGCCGGGCTCGCGGACGCCGGGTTCGCGGACGCATGACTTGCATGTGCCGGGCCGGCAGGCGCCGGTTCCCGCATCGCCGCCTGCGAAGCCCGGGTCACCGTCTGCGCAGCCCGCGCGGGCGCCTGCGACGGAGCCTGCGTGGCCCACGGGTCGACGGAGTCGGAATCGTCGGGCACGGCGACATGCTTCTGATGGTGCTCGGGCGTCGGCTCGATGGGCTGCACCTGCGCCAGTGACGGCTGGCCCGCCCACGGGTCGACGGCATCCTGCGCGGCCGACGATCCGGCTGACGATCCGGCCGGCGGTCCGGCCGGCGCGGAAGACGCGCCCGTTCCATGCGGCATGCCGCCAGCGGAGGGCGCCGATGCGCCGGCGTGGCCTCGGTCAGAGTTGTCGGAATCGCCGGAACCGGAGCCATCGGAGGAATCACCGGCCTGCGCCCCGGAGCCCTGTGCCGCCCCATGCCCCTCGCCGGAGCCGGACGACTGACCTTCTGTGGCGCGCGCCGGTGTCTGCAAATCGGAGGCGCTGCCCAGCGCACTGCCGCCGCGAAGCTGGATGCCGTACATCAGCGCCGCGCGACGCGCCGCCTGCTGTTCTTGCTCGGGCATGCGCGACAGCGGGACGGATTTCTTGCCGTCCGCGGTCTGCGGCGTCGGGGCGATGGCGGTTCCGGAACCGAAGACTTTCTGCACGGCCTCGGCCGTCAGGCGCGTCACGGGCTTGTCGCCGGAGATGGCCAGCGAGAATGCCTGTTGCGCCACGGGGTGCACGAAGGTGAGGTTGAGCCTGGCGCGTGCCGGATTGCGCGGATCGCGGTGCAGATGCACGGTCGGCACCTGCGAGCGGTCGACGAACACCTTGGCGTCGTCCGGAAGGGACGCGACGGCGGTATCCCACATCTCGTCCACGTTCCCGTCTGCAACAGACGCCGCTCCAGAGGCAGGCGCGGCCGCGGCGGCGGACGCCGCCCCACGCTGCGGCTGCGCGGCCGGGCGGGAAGCCTGCTGGGGCGCCGCCTCGGAGGCGGCCGGGCGGCCCTCACCCTGACGGCCGGCGCCTGACAGGGCGGAGTCGAGCGTGGCGCTTTCGGCATTCATCTGCGACAGCGCGGATGTCAGCGCATCCGAACTGGTGATGCCCGCATTCGGGCGGGCGCCGGCAGAATCGCCCTGCCCCTGGCGAGGCGCCACGGAATTCGCAGGGCCGGCAGATGCCGCGGAAGCGCGCGGTCCGGCGCTGCCTGCACCACGATTCCCGGGAACCGCACCGACGGAGACGCCGGGCGCGGCGGCCGGGGCACCGGCGCCGGGCGCGGGCTCGTAATCCGCAGGAACGAGAAGCTTCGCGGCCAGCAGCTCGAGCCTCATGCGCGGGGAGATGGCGCCGGCCATCTGCTCCAGGGCCTCGTTAATCGTCTCGGCCATCCACGTGAGCTTCGGCAGTCCCAGCGCAGACGCCTGGCGACGCAGCTCGGCGTCGTCCTCGACGCGCACATCGTCGCTGATAACCGACTCCGCCTGTTCGCCGGCCAGCGTGAGAACCATGAGGTCGCGCACGCGGGACAGCAAATCGTCGACGAATTTCTTCGGCTCGTATCCGCCGACGACCACCTTGTTAACGATGCCGTACAGCTTGGCGCCGTCCGAGTCGATAACCGCGTCGATGGCCTCGCCGATCAGGGAATCGGGCGTGAATCCCAGGAGCCGCACCGCGGAATCGTAGGTGATGGTGCCTCCGTCGGCGCCGACCATAAGCTGGTCGAGCACCGACAGCGTGTCTCGCACCGAGCCGCCGCCCGCGCGCATCACAAGGCGCAGCACGCCTTGCTCGGGGGTGATGGACTCCTTGGAGCACACCTCCTCCAGATAAGGTCCCATGATCTCCGGGGGCACGAGGCGGAACGGATAGTGATGGGTGCGCGAACGGATGGTGCCGATAACCTTGTCGGGCTCCGTGGTGGCGAAGATGAACATGACGTTGTCCGGCGGCTCCTCCACGGTTTTCAACAGCGCGTTGAAGCTCTGCGGCGTCACCATATGCGCCTCGTCGAGGATGATGATCTTGTAGCGGTCGCGCGTCGGGCCGTAGGTCACGCGGTCGCGCAGGTCGCGCGCGTCCTCGACGCCGTTGTGGCTCGCCGCGTCGATCTCCATGACGTCGATCGACCCCGGGCCATTGGCGGCCAGCTCGCGGCAGCTGTCGCATTTGCCGCACGGGTGGGACGTGGGCCCTTCGACGCAGTTGACGCAGCGGGCGAGGATACGCGCCGAGCTCGTCTTGCCGCAGCCGCGGGGGCCGCTGAACAGATAGGCATGTGTGAGCCTGTTGTTGTCGAGCGCGCGGCACAGCGGCTCCGTGACCTGCCTCTGGCCGATAACGCCATCAAAAGTATCCGGACGATACCGCCGGTACAACGCCAATGCCATCTGACACTCCTTACCTATGGACTTCCAGATTACCGAGCGACATGCCATCGTGAACAGCCCCCATAAGTCCTGTCACGGACAGTCTATCGGACCGGCGCGCGACATGGCCCGCGCACGGAATCCGAAGCCGCCCGACGCCATGCCTCCCGGCGCGCCCATCGATGCCCCGGATCCGGGCGGTGCCCCTGACGCGAGTATTCCCCGCGACACGGTGACCGTCACGTCCTCGCCATCGAAGGAGCAGGCCTCGAGATATGCGGCGTGCCGTTCGGCAACTGTCCGCGCCTCGGCGCACGATGCCGTGACGTCGGCGCCCTCGCTGCGACGATACGCCGCCGCGAGGGCCGCCTGGTCGGCCGCTGTGCGCACGACGGATTTGGATACCATCGTGCCGCCGACCACCGCGACCGCGCACAGCATCACGGCGATGACGAGCATGACGGTCAGCCCCGCCACGCTGCCCGAGCCTCGCTGTTCCGCGCCACCTTTTCCACATGGTCCTTGTCCGCATGTCATCGGGCTCACCGCACCTAAGGCACGCAGGCGAAGGCGTACCCGGTCACCGTCGCGGGCAGAACCCGCAGCGGATCGGGCACGACCCGCGCCGACACGCGCACATCCACGCCATCGTCGGATACGGTGAGCGACACGCTCGCCCCGTCGTTGACGAGCCGATGCGTCGTCTCCTCCGCCCATTGCGTCACGGCCGGCTGCACCTCCCCGGCGGTGGCGGGATCGGCCTGCATCTGCGCCACGATGCGCTGCGCAATAACATGCGCGGCATCCTGGCATTCGATGCGCAGGACGATGGCGCGGCCGAGCGCGCAGACGAGGATGGCGAGGGCGGCGACCGCCGGAAGGATCACGGCGAACTCGGCGGTCACCGCTCCGGCCTGCGGGCGCCGCCCGCACCTGCGGCTTTCGCCGCCTCGGCATGTTGTCCGGCGGTACGATCGCCTGCTCCTCCTCCACATGGCAACCTCGCTTCGCCTTAGGTGACGCTCAGCGCCTTGCTGATGATATTCGTCAGCAGATTGCGCACGGTATCCGATTTGAGAATCGCCATGAGGACGGCGGCGAAACTCGTCGCGGCGACGAGCACGACCGCGTACTCGGCCGTCGTGGCGCCTTCCTCGCGACGGAGAAAATCCCCGTCCATCACCAGGCACCAGGTTTTCAAAAGCCTGTCGCCGACGCTCATATGCTCTTCGCCATCGGGTTTGTCGCCATCACCGGTCATGATCAGCGGCACAAAATACTTGCTCATGATGGTCCTTTCGCTTGTAGTGTGGCCCCGCCACATAGCAGGGTTCGTTCGTTGGCGCGGGCGTATGCGGCCACCGGCAATGGTGTGCAGTGCGGCCCCGTCGCAGCGCCGTCAGCCGACGGCCTTCCGATGGATCCGGCCTCTCCTGCCGGGTTCCCTCGGGGATAGCTGCAAGGATTCCAGAGAGCCACCTCGACACGCCGGGCGACCCGACAATGTGGACGAATCGACGTCGCACACGCGAGCCTGTGGATAACTCGGGCGGATTACCGCCCGGCGGGCGCACACCGCGTTTTTAACACGCACATGCGCCCGCACACATTCGCTCACGATGATTCACCCCGGCTCCTTGACCGGACCGACGCCCAGACCCATCCGCGAAGTCCACATTCAGAGCCGCAACCAGAGTCATCCCAGTGCAATAACGCCCCACCCCGCCACGATGGGAATGATTCCGATAACGACGAAGGCCGGCAGGAAGCACAGTCCCATCGGCAACAGCACGCCCGTGGACAGTTTCGCGGCGCCATCGTCGATGGCTTGTGTGCGGTCGCGCTCATCATGCTCGATCGCCGTCTCGATGCGCGGCAGCGGCGACGATCCGTGCCGCCACGATGGTTCGAGCACATGGGCGACGGCGCGCAGGACCGCCCGCGCCCCGTCATCGTCCGCTCGGCCATCGTCCGTCCCGCCACCGTCCGCCGCATCGAAGGCCGCTCCCCACGCGGCGCCCCAGACCACGCCGCGCATCAATCGTGCCGACGCCTCGCACAGACCCGCGCCCACGCGCCCGCCGACGGCCTTGCCCACCGCCTCGAGGGCCCGGGGAATCGATGCGCCCGAGTGGATGCACACGGCCAGGAGTTCCAACAAAATCGGCGCGGTGGGGGTCGCCTGCGCGTCAATCTCAGCGCACCGCCCGACCGCAGCAGGACGCCATCGTCTCAGCACACGCGCCTCGTTCTGCAGAAAACGCCGCATGCACACAGGGCAGAGCTCACCATCCGACGCCCCGGCCACCTGCAGCCGCGAGCGGGCGATATCCGACAGCGACCACAGCGCGCCGACCAGCGTGCAGGCTGCGACGCACGCCATCACGCACCACGACATAGTCCCTCCTTCCGCGTGTTTTCCGTCCTTTCATCGCGATCGTCCCGCACCCGTCACCCTCCACGGGCGGAAGGCACGGCACCGGCACCGCAGCGTTCGAATCGTTGCGTCACACGCCGCACCCACAGCACGCCCGCGCCCTGGAGCGCAAGCCCGGCAAGAAGCACCGCATACCCGGTGGCGCTTCCCAGCAGGAAGGCCAACGGGCGCGCCGCCATCGCCTCGCCCAGCAGCAGCGTGAGCGCAGGCAGCGCCAGCAGCACACGCACCGTCGCCCGCGGCATGGCAAGTGCCTGGCGACGCAGATTCTCGGCATTCCTGACACGCGCATACTCGGCGGCCACCGCCTCGAGGCTTTTCGTCGGCTCGCACCCCACGTCATGAGCCACGGCGCAGGCCCAAGCGATGCCATGCGCCGCACGATGCCGCGCCTCGCCGCTTTCCGACCCAGCGTGGAAGTCGAGAACCGTCAAGATCCGACCCGCCGTGAGATGCGATGCGGCGAAGCGATGCCCCGCCTGCTCCTCGAAAGCCTCCTGCAGCCCGGCACCGGAGCGCAATCGCGCGTTCACCGCGCCGATGACGCCGTCGACCCCGTCCCGACCTCCGGACGGAGCAGCACCACGCGGTCTGCCTGCAGGCGGTCCATCTCCACGCGATCTGCCTCTACGCGCACCGACACCAGCGCCAGGCCGCGCGGCACCATCGTCTCCCAACCGATCGCGTGCCGCGTCGCGCAGTGCGCCGACGCACAGCACAAGGCATATCGCACTGATCATGGCAAGCATGGTCACGATCATCACCTCCTCTTCGATGGAACCGCGTATTCGAAACCATGCGCTCAGCCCGAGCCATCCCCGGGCATCCATTGCGACGCCCACGCCTGCCACGCTTCCTCGCAGCGGGGTGGTCCGACTCCATTCCAACGCGCCAGCACCCGCCCCTCAAGCCAGCCTTGCGCGCCGGTCGCCAGACACCCGATCTGCGTAATGCGGCGCACGCCCGTGTGGTCACGCTCCACATGCAACACCACATCGAAGGCGCCCTCGCACATCATCGACAGCGCCGTCGGCGTCATCCCCGCGAGCATACCGAGGGCCGAGAGGCGCGCGGGGAGACGCTCTACACTGTCTGCGTGAATCGTGGCCATTCCGCCGCGATGCCCGGAATTCAAGGCACGCACGAGGTCGGCCACCTCCTCCCCGCGACATTCGCCCAGCACGATGCGGTCGGGACGCATGCGCACGGTGGCCTTGACAAGCGCGGCCAGGCCGATGCCGCCTTTGCCCTCCACATTCGCCTGCCGCGTAACAAGCGATACGCAGTCGAGGTGATGCAGCGCCCCCAGTTCGCGCGTCTCCTCCACCGTCACGATGCGTTCGGCCTGCGGGCAGTGGGCAAGCAACGCCTTGAGCAGCGTGGTTTTGCCGCTTCCTGTGCCGCCGCTGATCAGAATGCTCGCGCGGCCGCGCACCAAGGCGCGCAGCAATGCATGCCATTGCGGCGGGAACATGCCGCGCGAGGCGAGGGCGCCAAGGTCGAGGTCGGAGGCATCCGGCAGGCGGATGCTGATGGCGGCTCCTTGCGGCACGATGGGTTCCATCACGGCGTGGAGTCTGACTCCATCGTATGTGCCGGCGTCGCAGATGGGGCAGGAATCGTCGAGTCTGCGGCCCATCTGCGAACACAGCTGCATTGCGAATGACCGCACCGCTGCGGGCGACGGGAATCCGACCGTCAGCGTGCGCTCCTCCATGCCGTGGCCACGGTCGGCCCACACGCGTCCGTCCGGCGTCACGGCGATGTCGGTGACGCCGCGTTCGCGCACGAGGTCGTCGAGCGGGCCGAACACCATGCCGCCGATCAGGCGCTGATGCGGCTCCTCCCGCTCGCCTCCTTCGTCCACATCAACCAGCCGGGCGCCGCCGACCAAGCCAATGCCCGGCATACGGGTGTCAGGCATACGCGTGTCAGGCATGGTGCGGCCGGTCGCGCCTCGGCCCGCGCCGAGACCGCTCCATCGTCCTAGTCCTGAGGCCATGGTTCCTCCCAATCCCACAGTTCCGTTACATTCCCCAGCACGCGCCCCATCGCGCGCGGCACCGCTTCGATGCCCTCGCCCGACAGCACGCGCGCCGCCAGCCGTTTGTCACGGGGCAGCGGCCCCACAATGTCGTCATCCGACAAGTAGTCGCGCACATCCGTCACCGTCACCGCGCCACGCGACGACGTCTGCGACGCGGGAGCTGCACACAACACGATTTCCTGCGGCGGCATCGTCAGCGCGCGCGACAACGCATCCCTCGCGCCCCGCGCGCAGAGCCGACGCATCCGCCGCGCCTCGTCGATATGGCGACGCGCCCGCACGGCGCCCAGCACGCTGAGCTCGAGCATATGCACGGCGCACACGATGGGGCCGTCCGCGGCATCGTCCGACCGGAACACCTTCCCGCCCCCGACTGCGCCGAGGCTCGCCTCGGCCTCGCTGGAAGAGGCGAAACTGCGCGTTCCGCTCAGCTGGGTGTCGCTGAGCCGCGGATCGCATAGCCAGGCGTCACCCCGCATCGTCGGCACGGCGCTTTCAGTGGCGGCGACGGCACCGCCCCATCCCGGCGGTGGCGGCGGCCCATTCGACTGCGCGGCGAGATTCGGCAGCTCGGCGCGATTGGCCAGCGCAGCGTAGTCTGCGGCCCCCTCGTCTCCGTGCAGGCGCCGCCGTGGCGAGGACACGCCGAAGCCGGCCGCCTCCAACCGCCCCGGCAGGCTGATGCGGCCCGAATCCACGATCACAATGTCGCAGATATCGCAGAGCGCCCCGAGCGCGGCGGTGATATGCCACCACGATGGCGCGCCCTTGTTCCACGGATCGGCCGGCAGCACCACAATGCCGTTCCAATCGATGAGCTCGCGCGCAAGCGCATCGCCGTCAATGCGGCCCAACGGTGCATCGATGCCGCTCCAGCGCAGGCCGTGCTCGCCTTCGAGCCCGAGCGTCACGTCCAGACCGCCTCCGTCGAAATCGAGGTCGACGAGAGCGCAGCGCAGCCCAGAGGATGCGAGGGTCAGCGCATAACAGGCGGCCGCCACGCTCAGCCCGCATCCGCCGGAGGCCGAGTCGAATTCCACGATGACGGGACGCTCCGGCGCATCGGTCACATCGCTGCCGCGGCGCGGCGGCGCATTCCCCCGACGATTTGTGCGCGGGGTGTCGGAGCGGTTGGCCGATCCCCTGTTGTCTGACGTATTGTCTGGCGCCTGTCGCGCCGATCGTGATGTAAACATGACCTCAGCCAACCATGACACCCAACGACACGCCGGGGCTTCCGAGCAATGTGGACGAAGGTCGCTTGTAAAAATCGACCCTGTGGATAACTTCGGTTGTCCGCCCGGAACAGGCCGCGACGGATGAGCCATCCGAAGTCAGTCGGCGAGCAATCGACAATGATCGACGATTATCAGAATGGGGGTGGCATCGATCGGAGCGGAGATAAAAGTGTCGTTTGGGTTCCCCAACGCTGCCAATGCCCACGCCGATGCACGCGACACTCCGAGGGCATAGACAAATGCACAATTGCGAACAGTAATTTTGCGTTGCGAACACGATTCGCACATGAATACGAACATTTCGATTGAAAAACACCATATTCGTTTAATCGTGAAGATTTCGTTTTTCGGCTTGATTCCTAGCCAAATGAAGCCATAATAGAAGTACAAGCAAAACAGAACAGCGGAGCCCACAAGGTCAATTGGATGAATGAATACCAAATGTTGGGCGGATTTTTTAAGGCTTACCGCCACGACAGTGTTGTTGTGTTGAGATTCCGCGCTGTGAGCTTGTATGAGGGGCCCTTCCTCCAGGTTCTGGAGGAAGGGCCTTTTCATGTTCTCCGGTCAGAAGTTCGCCTGGATCTCCGCCTCCCTCTCCCCGTCGCCGGACTCCGCATCGAAGAGACACCATCGTGCACCCTCGACCATGATTGCCCACATCGACAGCGCCCAAACCCCACCTAACCGCCACCCAAGGTGCAATCCCGTGCACCCTCGACAGGAAATACCACCTCACAACCGCCACTCCCGCACCCTAATCGCTCTCGAGGGAGCAGAATCGTGCACCCTCGACCACGATTACCCCCATCAACGCCACCCAAACCCCACCTAACCGCCACCCAAGGTGCAATCCCGTGCACCCTCGATAGCAAATACCCCGCCCCAACCGCCTTCCCCACACCCTAATCGCCACCGAAGGTGCAAAATCGTGCACCCTCGGCGTGCAATCATGACGGCGAATGACGCCAACGTGTGGAACCAGACCCTCTCCCCAATACCAGACCCTCTCCCCAATAACAGTGTGATGGCTTTCGGACCAAAAACACCGAAAACGGCCCAAAACAGGCCGAAAATGCCCGCAAGCCATCACATTGTTCCAAAAGTGAGGGCCACGCGAAGCCTTCATGGCGAAGAATCATCGCCACGAGGCATCATTCCGGGCGGTCATCGGGCCAATCGTACGGAAAAACGACTTCATGGCGAAGAATCCTCACCTCGAACGGTCATTGCGTAACGGAGAAGGAGGAATCGTGGGAAAAAACGACTTCATGGCGAAGAATCATCGCCACGAACGGAGCGGGGACCCGGCATAGGGAACGAAACGATGCCGCTGGCCTTCACCGCGCACAAATGTTCACACTGAACGGCCCCGACCCCGCCAAAACCCCGCAAAACCCAAGCCAACCGCCTTCACCGCACACAAACACTCACACCGAACGGCCCATGCCACCTCCGCGCGCCCCGCGCACCTCTCCAACCGACCTCTCCAACCGACCTCTCCAACCGACCTCTCCAACCAACCTCTCCAACCGACCTCTCCAACCGACTCCTCACCCCACACCACACCTCCCCGCCCCCGCCCCGAATGAACACGATGTGAATTGTTTCCCGGAACCCGCCCCATCTCTGTGCGCCGCCACGGAAAACGCAATAGAGTAGGAATATGGCCCAGAAGTTTACCGAACCCGCGAAGGCGATCCTGCGCAGCCAGATCGCCGAGCACATCGCGGAAACCGAGAACAAGAAAGACGTCCGCTCGCGTCACTATGAGCCGCTGCCCACCGACCGATTCTTCGATCGCGAGCTCAGCTGGCTGAAGTTCAACAAGCGCGTGCTGGAGCTCGCCGAAGACACCACGCTGCCGGTGCTGGAGCGCGCGAATTTCGCCGCGATCTTCGCCTCCAACCTCGATGAGTTCTTCATGGTGCGCGTCGCAGGCCTCAAGCGCCGCATCGATTCGGGAATCGCGGTGCCGAGCGCCTCGGGCATGAGCCCGCGCCAGCAACTGCGCGCCATCAGCGAGGAGGCGCATCGTCTGCAGGACGAGCACGCGCATTACACCACGGAGCGCATCCTGCCCGACCTGGCCAAGGAGCGCATCGTGCTGCTCAACTGGAGCCAGCTGACGATGTCGGAGCAGGAGCGCCTGAGCAAGTTCTACCGCGCCCAGGTGTTCCCCGTGCTCACCCCGCTCGCCGTGGACCCCGCGCATCCGTTCCCGTATATCTCGGGCGGCTCGCTGAACCTCGCCGTGCTCGTGGAGAACCCGGTGAGCGGCAAAACGCATTTCGCCCGCGTGAAGATCCCCGACAACATGTCGCGCCTCGTGCCGGTCGATGACCTGACGCGCGAGGAGAACGGCCAGGAGCGTTACGGCTTCATCACGATGGAGAACCTCGTGCTCTCGCATCTGGACTCGCTGTTCCCGGGCATGATCATCAAGGAGGCCCGCGCCTTCCGCCTCACCCGTAACGAGGATATCGACGTCGAGGAAGACGATGCCGAGAACCTGCTCAACGCCATGGAGCGCGAACTGCTGCGCCGCCGCTTCGGACCGCCGATCCGCCTGGAGCTGTCCGACGCCACGAGCCCGTTCCTGTCGCAGCTGCTCGCCACGCAACTCGGCGTGACGCCCGACGAGGTCTACCGCCTTCCGGCGCCGCTCGACCTCAAGGTGCTGTTCGAGCTCGGCCGCATCGACCGCCCCGACCTCAAGTACCCGCCGTTCATCCCGACCACGAACCGCCAGATCGCGGCCGTCGAGTCGAGCCAGGCGCAGGATATCTTCGCCGCCATCCGCGAGCATGACATCCTCCTGCACCACCCGTACGACTCCTTCAGCACGTCGGTGCAGGCCTTCCTCGCGCAGGCCGCCGCCGACCCGAAGGTGCTCGCCATCAAGCAGACGCTGTACCGCACGTCCGGCAACTCGCCTATCATCGACGCCCTCGTCGACGCGGCCACGGCCGGCAAGCAGGTGCTCGCCCTGGTGGAGATCAAGGCCCGCTTCGACGAGGAGAACAACATCGCGTGGGCCCGCAAGCTCGAACGCGCGGGCGTGCACGTGGTGTACGGCATCGTGGGCCTCAAGACGCATTGCAAGCTCTCGCTCGTGGTGCGCCAAGAGGACGGCGGTCTGCGCCGCTACTGCCACGTGGGCACGGGTAACTACAACCCGAAGACCGCGCGCCTGTACACGGACCTCGGCCTGCTCACCTGCGACCCGGTGGTCGGCCAGGACCTGACGCGCCTGTTCAACCAGCTGTCGGGCTACGCGCCGAAGTCGAGCTTCCATCGTCTTCTCGTGGCGCCGCGCACCGTGCGCAGCGGCCTTATCGAGCGCATCCAGCGCGAGGAGGACGCGGCGCGCGCCGGCAAGGAGGCGTGGATCAAGATCAAGGTCAACGCCATCGTGGACGAAGCCACGATCGATGCCCTGTACCGCGCCAGCCAAGCGGGTGTGAAGATCGACATCGTGGAGCGCGGCATCTGCGCGCTCAAGCCCGGCGTTCCCGGCATGAGCGAGAACATCCGCGTGCATTCGATCCTCGGCCGCTTCCTCGAGCACTCCCGCATCTACGCCTTCGCGAATTCGCAGGGCCCGCAGATCGGCGAGGGCCCGCAGTCCGGCCCCGAGGTGTGGATCGGCTCGGCCGACCTCATGCACCGCAACCTCGACCGCCGCGTGGAGGCGCTGATCCGCATCACGCAACCCGAGCAGATCGAGGCGCTGATCAAATACGTCGACCTGCAGATGGACGATTCCACGAGCAGCTGGCATATGCAGTCCGACGGGACGTATGTGAGGCATTCGGTGGACGAGAACGGCAATCCGCTGATCGATTGCCAGGAGGTGCTCATCAAGCAGCACACGCGCCGTCCGCTCCGCGCGATCAACAACTAGCGCTCAGGCGCGGCACTCCCCGGGTGCCGCGCCTTTCCTTTCTTCATACGATTTTCCCGCTCGATTCCCGCTCTCAGCCCCTCCCCGCCTCCTCCTGCACGACGATGCGGGCCGCATGCCATTGTGGAGTGACGCCATACTGCGCCAGTCCACCGCGGCACAATATGAGAACATGGAGTCGACACACATTCGGAAAGCGTGATCATGTCCAATCTTCAGCATGTCGTGAACGCGGCAGGCGCCATCGTCTACCGTTGGAACGAAGGAAGCCAGAACCCCGACGAGCATCTCGACGACCCCCTCGCCGGCCTCGAGGTATGCACGGTGCACCGCCCGCGCTACGGCGACACGAGCTGGCCGAAGGGCAAGCTCGAGAACAACGAATCGTGGATCCACGCGGCCACGCGCGAAGTGGGCGAGGAAACCGGATTCCCCGTCGCGCTGCAATCGCATATGACAACCGTCGAATACGACCTCGCCTACGAGGGCAAGGCATCGACGAAGGGTGTCAAGAAGCGCGGCATCCGCAAAACCGTGAACTACTGGATCGGACACCCGCTCGACGATGACGCGGCGCAGATGCGCGGCAAGCCCTTCGGACCGGTCGCCGACCCCGACGAGGGCGAGATCAGCGGCATCGACTGGATGACGCCGCATGACGCGCGCAAGGCCCTGACCCGCCGCGACGACAAGGCGAGCGTGGACGAGTTCGTGCGCCGCGTGCGCGACGGCAGCGCCTTCGCCGTGCCGTTCGTCATCATGCGCCACGGCAAGGCGGAGGGCCGCAAATCGTGGCATGCGTACGACGGACTGCGGCCGCTGACACCTCGCGGCGCCGGAAGCGCCTACGCGGAGGCGCGCGAGATCGCGTGCTTTGCGCCGCTCGACCTGTACAGCTCGCCGTGGAAGCGCTGTGCCGACACGATTGCGATGTACGCGGCGCAGACGGGGCAGGACGTCACGATGGTTCCCGAGCTCACCGAGGACGCCTTCGCCGACGACCCCGACGCCGCGTGGGCCGCGCTATACGCGACGATGGACGCCTGCGCGTCGCGCCGCCGCCCAGCCGCCGTGTGCATGCATCGGCCCGTGATCGGCGGTATGATTGACCATCTGCGCGAGATCTGCCTGACACCGGCCCTCGCGAAAATCGTTCCAGGAAACAACCCGTATCTTCCCACGGGGCACGCCATCGCGCTGGGACTCATCCCCACGCCCGACGGCCCTCGGATCACGGATATCCAGAAAGTGAGCCCCATTGTCTACTGATGCCGCCGGTTCCCCCGGATTCGGCTCCGTCCGCGCGGCGGGCGCCGGATTCGCCGCATCGCAACGATTCTCACGCCCGTCCCAGCTCGACCCGGCCCTTATCGACCATATGTCGGGCGGCCTCGACCCGCAGCAGCTCAGCGATATGAGCCATGCGACGGCCGAGGCGCTGCTCGACCGCGTGCACCACAGCGCCGATCCCGACGTGGTGCGCCGCACGCTCAACCTGGTGGAGACCGAAGGCGTGGACCTGGTGGCCGAGCTGTGGAGCCGGTCGGATGCCGACACGCTTCCCGGCACGCTGTGGCGCCTATATATGCTGCGCACGTGGATGCGCCGCAACGACAGCACGCTTTCGCGCATCTGGCGCGCCGGCGAGCCCGTGGACGACGTGGCAAGCGCCGTGGCGGGCATCGACGAGGCGCCGACCGCCGATGACATCGCGCGCACCGCGGATTCCATCCTCTCCGGCGCGTTCACCGGCGACTTCGCGATGGCCCTCGACCGCGCGAGCGCCTTCTGCCAGATTATCGCCGAGGCCCTGGCCGAGCAGGCGAAGGGCGGCGCGGCGACTGGTGCGGCGAGCGTTGCGGGTGCCGGCGCGGCGCGCGGTGAGACGAACGATGCGAACGGCGCGAACGATCCGCGCGCCATCATGAAGAACGCGCGCGCCCTGCATAACACAGCCAAGGATTTCCACACGGCCGCGCATCTGTGGCGCGACGGCGCGCTGTACTGACCCGCGCCATCGTGTTCCCGGTGCGCGCACTCCGCAGTGCGCGCATGCCCGGTGCGCGTATTCCAAGGTGTGTCGCGCACCGGGCATGCCGTACAATTATCGGTGCATCGGACCGTGCTTAAGCCCCGGGCTTCATTTTTTGCCGCTGCGAGCGGCCTTTGCGCCGACAGGCGCTTTCGCGGTTCGATGCTTTTCTTTTGCTTTTCGCCGTGTACTCTCTCCAGCCGATGACCGACACTCCGCCCCGGCACACCTGTTCAGGAACGTGAAGCATAATCGTCGGGTATCAGCAACACCTAAGATCTGAGGAGCGGACGGTCGTGCAACCCTCGCAAACCGATAACGACACCCGAACCAACGCCGCGCGGACCCACACCGCCCCGAGCCTGACGAAAAGCCTCCTCGCCCTCGCCTCGGGCGCCTTCATCCTCGGCGCGGCCGAATTCGTCATGATGGGCATCCTGCCGCAGGCCGCCGCGGCCACGAACGTGAGCATCCCCGTCGCCGGCCACTACATCTCCGCCTACGCATTCGGCGTGTGCGCGGGCACGCTGATCCTGGTGTTCGGGCGCCGCGTGCCGCCGCGCAACCTCATCGTGCTGTTCATGGCCATCGCGCTTATCGGCAATCTCGGCAGCGCGCTGTCGACCGGCCAGGGCATGCTGCTCGCCGCGCGCTTCATCTCCGGGCTGCCGCATGGCGCGTTCTTCGGCACCGCCACGTTGATTGCGCGCACGCTGGCGCCACGCGGCAAGGAGGCGCGGTCCGTGTCGATGATGGTGACGGGCCAGACCGTGGCGAATATGCTCGGCGTGCCGGCGGGGACGCTGCTCGCCGAGGCGGTGTCGTGGCGATGCGCGTTCCTGCTGCTCGCGGCGTGGGCGGCGATGACGATTGCGCTGACCGTCGCGTGGATTCCGCGCGTGCCGCCGATCAAGGACGCCGGCATCAAGGGGCAGTTCGCGTTTCTGAAGCATCCCGGGCCGTGGTTCGTCATCGCGGGGGTGTTCGGCGGCAACACCGGGCTGTTCTGCTGGTGGAGCTATGTGTCACCGTGGCTGCAGACCGTGGGCGGATGGCCGTCCGCGCTGGTGCCGGCGCTGATGGTGCTCGCCGGACTGGGCATGGTGATCGGCGGGATCGCGGGCGGCAGGCTGACCGACCGGTGGGTGCCCGGCGGCACGGCGGCGGTATCGCATGCGATCGGCGTGGCCGGGCTCCTGCTGGTCTTCCTCGCACCGGGCACGCGGCCGATCACCGCGGCGCTGACCTTCCTTGTGGCGTTCTCGATGTTCTTCAATTCCTCGCCGCAGCAGCTGCTCATGGTGCAGGCGGGCGCGGGCGGCGGCGAGCTGATTGCCGGCGCCGCGGTGCAGGTGGCGTATAACTTCGGCAATGCGATGGGCTCGGTGATCGGCGGTGCCGCGCTGACGGCGTCCGCGATGAATTACCACACGATTGGCCTGGCCGGCGCGCCCTTCACCGCGGCCGCCGCGATTCTCTTCGCCGTGTTCTCCCACCGCTACGAGCACCGCCGCTCCGCCCTCGAACGCCTCGAACGCGTGGAGGTATGAGCGGGAACATTCCAACTTTCCGGGGAATAGAGGGGAATAGAGAGGCGGGGACGTGTTATAATGTCTTTTCGTTGCCCCTCTAGCTCAACGGTTAGAGCAGCGTCCTTTTAAGTCGTGGGTTGTGGGTTCGAATCCCACGGGGGGCACTAGCCCCGGGTGCACACATTCATTCCACCGCGCCCGGGGCCCTTTCTTTTTCACTTTCCGCATCAACGGCGCGTTTCTACGATTCTCCCGTTCTCCCCCGCCGCCGCGCCCTTCGCGAGAACGGGCGGCCGGGGGCATCGTGGGTCCATACGCCGTACAATCCCAGACGGACGGCGACGATAATCCACGCACCGCGGCGCACCGCACACCATGCCGCGCACCGCAGTGCATGTACCGCGCCACCGGAACCGTCGTCGCAATCGTGTATCGAATCCGCAAGCGCCGCCGCAGCCGGGCGGCACGCGGTGCAGAGGAAAGAGAGGACCATGGCCGACACGCCACGCATATCGAACACAGACGCCGCAGCACCAGACACGCAATCGTCGACGCTGCAGCGCTCGCTCAAGAACCGTCACATCCAGCTCATCGCGCTCGGCGGCGCCATCGGAACCGGTCTGTTCTACGGTTCGAGCGACTCCATCAGCCTCGCGGGCCCCTCCGTGCTGCTCGCCTACCTCATCGGCGGCCTCGCGATCTTCCTCATCGTGCGCGCCCTGAGCGAGATGTCGGTGGAGGACCCGAACGCCGGCGCGTTCAGCTACTACGCCACGCGCTACTGGTCGAAGCGCGCAGGCTTCGTGTCGGGCTGGAACTACTGGTTCAACTACATCCTCGTGTCGATGGTGGAGCTGGCGGTGGTCGGCTCCTTCGTCAACTACTGGTTCCCCGCCATCCCGCAATGGGTGTCGGCGGCGTTCTTCCTCGTGCTCATCACATGCATGAACCTGCTGGGCGTCAATAAGTTCGGCGAGTTCGAGTTCTGGTTCGCCATCATCAAAATCGTGGCGGTGATCGCGATGATCATCGGCGGCATCGCGGTGATTATCGCTGGGCTGCCGACGGCGTCGGGCATCCGCGCGTCCTTCGCGAACCTGTTCACCATCGACGGCGGCTTCTTCCCGCACGGCCTGCTCTCCCGCGCGCCCGACGGCACGTGGACCGGCCTTCTCATGGCGCTCGTCGTGGTGATGTTCAGTTTCGGCGGCACCGAGCTCATCGGCATCACCGCCGGCGAGACCGAAGATCCGGCCACCACTATCCCGAAGGCCACGAACGGCATCATCGCGCGCATTCTCACGTTCTACGTGTTCGCGCTGGCCGTGATCATGGCCGTGGTGCCGTGGAACACGATCGACGGCAGCTCCAGCCCCTTCGTGCAGATCTTCGACTCCGTGGGCGTGCACGCCGCGGCCGGCATCCTCAACTTCGTGTGCCTGACCGCCGTCATGAGCGTGTACAACTCGGGCCTGTACGCGAACTCGCGCATGCTGTATTCGCTGGCGCGCCAGGGCAATGCGCCCGCATACCTCGGCACCACGAACAAGCGCGGCGTGCCGGTGGCGGGCGTGCTCACGTCGGCCGCGATCACGGTGATCGCCGTGGTGGTGGTGTTCCTGTGGCCGGAGTTCGCGTTCAACTACCTGATGAGCATCGCCACCATCGCCGCGTTCATCAACTGGGGCATGGTGGTGATCACGGAGATGAAGTTCCGCAAGGCCGTGGCCGCGGGCAAGGGACCGGGCCGCCTGGCGGGGCTCACTGGCCAGGAGGCGCTCAATGCGCTGCGGTTCAAGCTGCCGTTCGCGCGCGTGACGCCGTATTTCGTCATTGCGTTCCAGCTCATGATCGTGGTGCTTATGTGCATGTCGGATTCGTATTTCGTCGCCGTCATCGCCGGCGTGATCTGGGTGGCGGTGCTGCTGATCGCGTACCAGCTGACCCAGGCCGCCTCCTCGCGCAGCTCCCGCGCGGAGTAAGCGCCGGAGTAAGCGCCGGGTGCCGCGGGCGCAGCGCGGCGCCGGGGCGCAGCGCGGCGCCGGGGTGCGTGTCCGTAACCTATCACACTGTTGTCGATTCGAGAACAATGTGATAGGTTACGGACATTTTCGAGGGATTTTGGCCCCAAAATCGTGGATTTTGGTCCGCAAGCCATCACATTGTTATTGGGGAGAGGGGCATCGGATTCATTCGTGATTCCGCATACCGCCAACGGTGGCCTTCACTGGTCGCCCCCGTGCCAGTGAGACCAACCGTTGAACAGACCAGCGTTGAAAACACTCAGCCTCCCCGCCAACGGTGGCCTTCACTGGTCGCCTCAATGCCAGTGAGAGGCACCGTTGGGACAGAACCGACGCATTCCCAACGGCCCATCCCCCAACAGTCGGTCTCACTGGTCGCCTCAGTGCCAGCGAGACCAACCGTTGAACGAACCGGCGTTGAAAACACTCGGTCTCCCCGCCAACGGTGCCTCTCACTGGTCGCCCCCGTGCCAGCGAGAGGCACCGTTGGGACAGAACCGACGCATTCCCAACGGCCCATCCCCCAACAGTCGGTCTCACTGGTCACCCCCGTGCCAGCGAGAGGCACCGTTGAGCTCAGAAGATTCCGAATGAAGAAAAATCTGCCCGTAAGCCGTACCACTGTTCCAGAATCGAAAACAGCGGTACGACTTACGGGCATTTTCGAGGGTCTAGAGCCCAAAAATCGTGGATTGTTGTCCGCAAGGGGGTGGTGCTGTTTTGTTGGACTGCGTTGTCGTTGGTTTTCATTATGCCATGAGTCCGAGCTCGCGTCGCCGCGCGGCGATGCTGGTGCCGAACTCGGTCTTGATGCGTTCGTCGCGGTACCACGTCATGTACTCGTCGAGCCTGCGGATGAACTCCCGCAGGGAGACGCCCGCGAAGGAGCGCTTGTGGAAGAACTCCTGCTTGAGGCGTCCGAAGAAGCCCTCGGCCGCCGCGTTGTCGGGGCTGCAGCCCTTCGCGCTCATCGAACGCACCAGCCCGTTCTCCTCGCAGATCGAGATCCACCCGTCCCACCGGTAGTGGCATCCCCGGTCCGAGTGGATCACGGGTCCCTCGCCCGGTTTGAGCGCGGCGCACGCCTTGCGCAGCATGCCGTTGGACAGGGCCGAGTTCGGGCTCGTCCCGATCGTCCATGCCACGGGCATGCCGTCGTAGCAGTCGATGACCGGCGACAGGTAGACCTTGCCCGCGGGGATGGAGAACTCGGTGATGTCCGTGACCCACAGCCTGTTGGGCGCGTCCGCGTGGAAGTCGCGGTTGACGATGTTCGCGGGCGCGTCGGACAGCTCGCCCTTGTACGAGGAGTAGCGGCGCGAGCTCTTGAACGGGGGCACCAGCCCGTTGCCGGTCATCAGGCGCATGACCCGCCTGGCCGACACGACCGTGCCCCTGAGGCGCAGCGCCGCCCACACGCGCCGGTACCCGTAGCGCCGGC
>NZ_MWWR01000015.1 GCF_002259605.1 Pseudoscardovia radai
ATCGAGACGGCCGGCTTCCCGGCCGCGACGGTCACGGTCGAGGGCCTGCCCGACGGCCTGTCCTACAAGGACGGCAAGATCGCGGGCACCCCGAAGACGGCCGGCACGTACAAGGTGACGGTCAAGGCTTCCAACGGCATCGGCGACGCGGCGCCGAAGACGCTGACGCTGACGGTGGACGAGACGCCGGCCATCCCGACGGAGTCCCTGGCCGCGGCGCAGACGGGCGTCGAGTACTCGGCGAACGTGACGGTGACGGGCACCCCGGCCGCGGACGTGACGGTCTCCGGCCTGCCCGCCGGCCTTGAGTACAAGGACGGCAAGATCGCGGGCACCCCGGCCGAGTCCGGCGCGTTCACGGTGACGGTGAAGGCCTCCAACAAGGCCGGTTCCGTGTCCAAGGACCTGAAGCTGACGGTGAACGCCCCGGCGTCCATCGAGACCGGGTCCCTGGCCGACGCGACGGTGGGCCAGGCGTACACGCAGTCCATCCTGACCAGCGGCTTCCCGGCCGCGACGGTCGAGGTGTCCGGCCTGCCCGAGGGCCTCGCGTTCGACGCTGTGTCGAACGCGATCACGGGCACCCCGAAGGCCGCCGGCACCGCGACGGTGACGGTGACCGCGTCCAACGGCATCGGCGAGAAGGTCGAGAAGGACTTCGAGCTGACGGTGAACGCCCCGGCGTCCATCGTGACTGAGTCCCTGGCCGACGGCATCGTGGGCCAGGCGTACAGCCAGAAGATCGAGACGGCCGGCTTCCCGGCCGCGACGGTTGTCGTGTCCGACCTGCCCGAGGGCCTGTCCTACGCTGACGGCCAGATCACCGGCACCCCGAAGGCGGCCGGCACCGCGACGGTGACGGTGACCGCGTCGAACGGCATCGGCGACGCGGCGTCGAAGACGCTGACGCTCACGGTGAACGAGGCCGCGGCCGTGACGACGACCGAGCTGCCCGCCGCGACCCAGTACACCGCGTACTCGGCCGACATCACGGCGACCGGCTCCCCGGCCCCGTCGGTCACGGTGGAGGGCGACCTGCCCGCCGGCCTGACCTACGCGGACGGCAAGATCCAGGGCACCCCGACCCAGACCGGTGAGTTCAAGCTCACGGTCAAGGCCGGCAACGGCGTGGCCGCGGACGCGACGGCCGAGCTGACGCTCACCGTCGCCGCGATCCCGGCGCAGACCGTGTACCGCGTGTACAACCCGGTGACCGGCGAGCACCTGTTCACCACCGACCAGAACGAGTACGACCAGCTGGCCGCGCTCGGCTGGCAGCAGGAGGGCTCGAGCTGGCGCTACCTGGAGAAGTCGGACAAGCCGATCTGGCGCCTGTACAACCCGAACGGCGGCGTGCACCATTACACGACCGACCAGAACGAGTACGACAAGCTCGCCAAGGTCGGCTGGCTCCAGGAGGGCGTGGCCGGCTATGCGGCCGACGAGTCCTTCGGCGTGGCCGTGCATCGTCTGTACAACCCGAACGACACGACGGGCGCGCACCACTTCACCCTCGACGAGAACGAGGTCAACTCCCTCGTGTCCAGCGGCTGGGTTGACGAGGGCACCGCGTTCTACGCCCTGCCCGCCGAGTCCGCGACGGATACCACCGACACGGACGCCACCGACACCGATACCGAGAACACCGATACGGACACCACCGATACCGATGCGACCGATACCGATGACACCAAGGTGACCGAGTAAGGACCGTGATCCACGGTTCCTGACCTCAACGGGTTAGCGAAAGCCCCACCGCTACGAGCGGTGGGGCTTTTTGCATGCCCTATGGAGTGAGTGTGACTGCACGCATAACGGAACAGTATGCATCGCATTGTTCTAGGGAGGAGACAGTGCGTCAGGAGAGAAGACATCGCCTCAGTGTCAGGCACTGAGGCGATGTTCCAAAGGGAAACGGATGAATCAGTACACGGTGATGCTGTTGATGTAGAGCTGGCCGTTGGTGGGGAAGTTGCCCTGGTCAATCCAGATGACGAACTTCTGCGTGGTCGTTGTTTTCGTCAGCGTCAGCGTGGTGGTTCCGCTCGCGTCGAAGGCGCCGCTCGCCACGGCCGCGCCGTTCTGCGGCGTGGTGAAGTCGGAATCCGCATAGATCGACATCATGCCACCCTGCGCGTTCGAGGAGATGACGATCTTCGACACCGGCTCCGCCTGCGACAGCGTCACGGCGAAGGCATAGCCCTTGAGTCCGGCCGGATTCTGCTGGTAGTTGATGCCGGTCACCTTGTAGGCGGTGGTGTTCGTGGGCGTGGAGCTTGTGGTTGTGGTTTGGGTGGTGGACGACGATTCGGATGTCATCTCGTCGGTCGACGATCCGGCAGCCGCGAGATCGCTCGGCCACACGGAGTGGTCGTCCGTGAACGAGTTCTTGACCAGACCCGTCGCCACCGACACGATCAGCGCCAGCAGCACGAGGAACACGATGACCAGCGTGATGATGGCCGCGCGGTGGCCGCCCTTATTCTCGTTCTCGTCATCGATGCCGATCGCGGTCATGGTGGTGGACGATTCGGCGTCGTCCTGCGGCGCGAAGCTCGGCGGCGCAGGACGGTGGTGGTAGTGCTGCTCCTGGTACTGCGTCGTGCGGTTCTCGAGGTTCGCGAGGGAACGATTGGGAACGGTGGGCAGGATGGCGATGGGCTGCGTGGCGGGGATGATCGACGGACGCGCCGAGCCGTCGGCGGACCCCGATTGTGCGCTGGCGTCGCCGTTCGCATCGGTGGAGTGTGACCCCGCTGCAAGGTTGGCCAGCGGCTGCGCGCCGTTTGACGATGGTGAGTTCGACGATGCCGCGTTCGACGATGCCGCGGTCGCCGCGCCTGCGGCGGAATTGCCGGCGGCCGGAGTGCCGTCGGAGCGGGTGAGAATCGCGGGCTCCGTAGCGGTGGGGGCATCGTTAACCGTCATCTGCGCATCGGCGGGAAGGGCCATCGTGCTCGCCTGCGTGGATGCGGAACCGTTGCGGAAAGCCGACACATCAAGCGGAACCGTGGGGCGTGCATTCACCGAACCGGACGCGGCATTCCGCGCGCCGCTCGCGCCCGCACCAGCGCCTGCCATACCCGCGGCACCTGCAGCAGCGCCGCCGCCGAATCCGCCCATGCCGAATCCCGCGTTCGTGTCGGAATCGGCGATCGGCTGATTGACGGCCGGCATGCGCACGCTGGAATCGTTCATCGTGTCGCTGATGGAGAACTCGTCGTACATCGCGGTGTCGCTGGCGGGGAGGTCCTCCACCTGGTCGCGCTGGAACAGGGGGTTCTCGCTCCAGTTGGCGCGGCGGTGTGCGTTCTGGTGGCCGGATTTCGTGGCGTCGAAGTTCATGATCGACGCCGGGATCGGCACAAGGTCCTCGCGGCTGATCGTGGCGATGGTCGCGTCCTGGATGGACTCCGACACCGCGCTTGCCGGCAGCAGCATATCCCTGTCGGTCAGCGACGACGCCGGCTTCCATGGGCCGAGCAGCGCCAGGAACTCGTCGATCGTCACAATCGGCACCGGCGGCATCACGTCGCCGTCGTCGCGCAGGCCCAGCGTGCGCGTGCACAGGATGCGGAACTCGTCGGGGATGTCGATGCCCGACGCGTCCAGCGTGGAGCTCGACGTGGTCTGCCCGGGGATATACGGCATGCGCGTGATCATCTGGTACAGCAGCATGCCGAGCTGGCGCAGCACCGTGGCCTGCGTGCTCTGCATGATGTCGCTCGCCGACAGGCCCAGATACGGGTAGGAGAACAGCGGCGAGACGGGAAGGTCGGCGATGGTGATGCGCTGGCGGCCGAGGCGCACGAATTCCGAGGAGAGCGCACGATGCTGGAAGCCTGCGTCCTGCAGCTCGGTGACGGCCGTCGTCACCGAGCCGATGATGGTGCGCATGGCGGCGGTGCTCATCGGCGCGTCGGTGGCGAGGTAGTCGGACAGCGACATGCCGTCATCGAGGTCGGTGACCACCACGCACACACTGTTCTCGGCGTGCAGATGCTGCACCTGCGTGAAATGCGGGTTGCGCGTGCCGCCGAGCCACGAGGCGAGGTTCTGCACCTGCTCGGCCGTCGACTTCTGGTTGGTGATGAAGAGCTGGCAATCCTGGGCGAGCACGCTGTCATGCGCGTGCCAGGCCGTGAGGCCGGGCTTGTCGAGCAGAAGCGAGACAAGCGTGTAGCGGCTGAGCAGGGTGTTGCCGATGTTGAAGATCATGTTCCATCACTCTCGACTGGACTTTTCCGGGTTTCCGGACGGAATGCCCTTGGCGGGCATGGTGCGGACGCGTGCGAATGACTGTGGCCATTGTAACCGTCCGCCGTTCCAAGCATCAGAGGTCCGCCGGGTTGTTGCCGTTTCTTGACTTTTCGGTGTTGGTGTCGGCGGGCGTCACGGTGTTGGCAGGCGCCGCGGAGCCGGCATCGATATGGCCTGTTGTGTTCTCGGTGACGGCCTTCGGCACGGTGGCGTCAGGCGTCGCGTCATCGCCGTTTTCGGTGGCCGGCGCCGCGGCGTGGTCGATGTTCCCGAGCAGATTCGCGGGAATCGTGGGGAATTTCGGCTCGGGAAGATGCGCGGGGCGCATGGTTGCGGCGAGCGGCGGCACGGTGAGGTCGTAGTTGCGCGGCTGCGGCGACGGCGTGCGCAGGATGCGCGCGAACTGCGTGGAGCGCGTGTCGGACCGCGTGCCCGCGAAATGCTCCGACGGCTTATGCGCCGGGGAATACGATGGCGCCGCGGTGTCCTGCGCCTGGGCCGCCTGTGCCTGGGCGGACGGCGGTGCGGCTGCGGATATCGACGATTGCGACGGCGCATCAGCAGGAGCGGTGGCGTGGCGCGCATGGGTGGCGTCGGCCAGTGGAGCGGATCCGGCGCCAGGGCCGAAATGCATATCCAGCGACACCGCCTGCACCGGATGCGCAGACGAGCCGTTCGGTTCGGGCGAGGTTGCGGCTGCGGGCGCGGGCACCGGCATGGGCGCTGACGTGGCCGCGGGAGCCGGAGGCGCGGGCGGCGCCGGCGGGCGCGGAACGGCTGGACGCGGCGTGGCGGATGACCACGGCGCAAAAGACGGCGCAACTGACGATGCCGTGGAGTCACGCTCCATATTGCGTTCGGCGTTGCCAGTGGCGTTGTCGGATGTGCCGCCAGACGGGCGGCCGGGGGCCTCGCTCAGGGGGTACAGCACCACGGTGCTCTGGGAGCCCAACGATGCGCGGGCTGCGTATCCGTTATGCGCGGTGTCTCCCGGATGCTTGGGGGAGCGCGGCGTGAAACTCGGCATGCCGTTGTCGGTGGCGCTCGCGGAATCCATGCCGGCGGCGGCAGTCGTGCCGGCATCGGCGCGCAGCCCGGCCTTGCGGTGCTCGGCCTCGTAGCGCTGGATATCGATGTCGCGGATGATATCCATGCCCACGGCGGTGTCGTCGGGGTAGAACGGCGACGGGTCCATCGTCGACACAATGCGGCGCGGCCGCGCGGAACCCTGCGGCGCGCTCGTCGCAATGCGGCGCGGCTTCGTGTGCGGTGCGCCGTTCGCACCGGCATCGTCGGATGCAGCGGAGCCATCGTCGATACTCCCGGCGCTTTCGCCGGCCTCGCCAACGTTCTCCTCGCCAACGCCTTTCTCGTCCTCGCCGGCACCTTCCGGCGTCGGAGCGCCGAGGCGCCCGCGCGACAGGCGGTAGAGCGCGGCGAGAAGCTTGCGCCGGGCGGTGACGATTTCCGGCGTCTTCAGTGCCGCAAGAACGCCCGCATACACGGCGCCGATTGCCAGCGTGATAATCAGCGCCTGCACGATGGCCGTAAGCCAGCGCGACCACATTCCCGCGATCGACAGCACCGACCAGCCCAGGCGGCGGAACAGGCCGTTGAGCAGCAGGCCCGCGCCGATCGCCAGCAGGGCGGCCGTGAACGTGCGGCTCGCGCTCATGATCACATGGCGATCGTCGAAGCCCTCGGTGAAGCGGCGGCGCGTGACGATGAACAGCACCGGAAGCGTGAGCAGGTAGCAGGCCGCGGTGCTGGTGCACACGACGGCCACCCAGTCGGCGGGCGGGAACATATGCACGCCCGCGAGGATGATAATGGCCTGGATCGCCGCCTGCACCACGGAATAGACGAAAGGCGTGCGGCCGTCCTTGAAGGCGTAGAACGTGCGCTCGAGCACAAGGGAGATGGCGCTCGGCAGGCTGGCGAGGGTGAGGATCATCAGCGGAACGCGGATGAGGCCGACCTCGGCGGGGGCGACGGACGGCAGCAGCGCGCTGGTGATCTGCTCGGGCTCCACCAGGTACGCCACCGTGAAGAACGTGATGATCAGCGTGAGGTTGCTCAGCGTCTCGGAGAGCTCGCGGCCGGCCTTGCGCAGGTTGTTGTCGGCGATGTCGGCCGAGAGGTGGGGGAACATGGCCGTGGCAATCGATACGGCGAACAGCGAGTACGGCAGGATGTACAGCGTGAACGCGTTCTGGTAGGTGCTGTTGCCGGCGATGGCGTAGGGGTCGCCGCCTTGCATCGGGGCGCCGTTCGTGATGCGGGAGGTGAGGATGCCGATGAGCTGGTTGACGAGCACGATTCCCAGGCTCCATGCGGCCACCGAGCTCATGGAGCGCAGGCCGATGCCGCGCACACCGAGGCGGAAATGCCAGCGGTAGCCGGCGCGCAGCAGCGGGATGAACAGCACCAGCGCCTGGAACGCGACGCCGAGCGTCCACGCGCCTGCGAGCAGCGCGATTTTGTCGGAGGTCCAGAAATCCATGGGCTGGCGCGAGGCGTTGCCATACAGGGCTATGAACGCCACGAAGCCCGCGCAGCTGATGAGGTTCGCGCCGGTGGAGCTCCATGCGTACGCGCCGAAGCGGTTCTGCGCGGCGAGGATCTGCCCGAGCACCGTGTACAGGCCGTAGAAGAAGATCTGCGGCATGCACCACAGCGTGAATGAGTTCGCGAGGGCGCGCTGGGCGCCGGTCCAGCTTGAGTCGAGGTAGATGGCCGTGAAGAACGACGAGCAGCCCATCATGACCACGGTGACGCCGAACAGCAGCACGACGGCGAAGGTGATGAGTTTGTCGAGTTGCTCCTTGGCGTTTTTGTCTTTGAGCGTGCGCACGATCTGCGGCACGAGCACGGCGTTGAACACGCCTCCCGACAGCACGGTGAACAGCACCTGCGGAATCGTGGAACCCGTCTGGTAGGCGTTCGCGGCGATGCCCGTCGTGCCGACGGCGGCGGCGAGCAGAATCGTGCGGATCTGACCGGTGATGCGGGAAGCCAGCGTTCCCATGGCCATGACCGCGGAGTTGCGTCCGACCGAAGAACTCATGAATCCGTGTCTTTCTTTCGATGGAATTGGCGCCACAGTCCACCGATGGTGAGGAGGACGGCGAAGGCGATGATGCCGTAGCCCAGCTGGTCGTTCAGGCGCAGCGAATTCGAGACGGTGACCGTCAGCTCGCTGTTGAACGGCGCGCCCTGGGCGTCGAGCAGGCGCAGCCCCACGTAGGTGGAGCCGCTGGAGTATGCGGTGAGCGGCAGCGTGACCTGCTGTTCGCTGCGGCCGGCGACCGTGATGCTGTCGGAATCTTCGACCGACAGAATCGTGGCGCCGGACCGCGCGTCCACCGATACCGTGACAGGGTAGGGCGTGTTATTGACGATGGTGACCGGCAGGCTCGCCGTGGTGCTCATCATGACCACGGAGTTGGGCTGCTGGATGCTCACGTTGGCGAACAGGCCGCTCGCGAGGTTCTCGGCGTCCTTCGTGGCGGCGGCACCGTCGGTGATGGAGATGTCGAGCGCATGCAGGCCGTAGAGGGTGTGCAGCGTGGTGAGGTCGGTTTCCCAGACCTGGGCGTTGTCGCTGATATGCGCGGTCTGCTGCGCGTCCTGGCGCGACAGGGCCTGCGGATTGTCTTGCGAGGGGTCGGTGTTCTGCCCCTTCTCGGGGTCGATGACGGAGGTGAAGAAGCGCGACATCGACGTGCGGGAGGAGGCGAGGGCGGTCGCGGTGGAGGAGAGGTAGGCGGATTCGCTCTGGTCGAGGCCCGTGTCGGTGGGAATGGAGGCGGTTGCCGCCGGTGCGGAGGCGATGAAATCGTCAAGCGATTGGAAGGACACCCAGTGGGCCGACTCCAGGGCCGACAGCATGGCGTCGAGGTCATCGTTGGTGGCGCTCGCGGCGTCGGACAGCGCCACGAACAGGCGCGTGTAGCCGTTCGCCGAATCGTCGGATGCGGGGCGGAGCGGCGAGAGCGCGGAGCCGTCGGACGCCAGACCGAGAGCGCTCTGGGCGATGAGACGGTTGATGCGGCCGCTTGCCGTCGTTTCGCCGTCCGCCTGGTCGGAGCTCGCCTGCCCCGACAGCAGCGACGACATCGTGGATTCCGCGTTCAGAACCGTCACCGAGCCCGATGCGGTGCCGGCCGATGCCACGGCTGCGTAGGAATCCCTGTCGGTGCCCGTGTTGCCGGATGTCGACACCACTGTGGAATAGCCGGCGTCATGCGCGTAGCCGAGCGATGCGGCCGTCCACGAGCCGCGGCCTTGCCACGCGATGGATTCGAGCGGGGCGGATTGCGCGGGCTGGGCGGAGTCGGTGCCGGAGGCGGACGGGGCGGCGGAGCCGGACTGTGCGCCGTTCTGCGAGCCGGAGCCGGACTGAGCGAGGTTCGCGGCGCTCGCGGCCGACACGGAGTCCGAATCGATGCCCGCGGCCGACCAATCGGAGGAGGTCTGCGCCATGGCCGTGATATCCGCGGCGGCCGGCTGCATCGCGGCGCTTGCGGCGGCGCCCTGGGAGCTGACGGAGCCCAGGCACAGCGGGTCGGAGACAAGCGAAATCTCGGTATGCTTCGCCTTGGCGTCGATGGCGGCGGAGGCCAGCGGCGTGAGCTGCGGTGAGGTGACGGAGAAGAGGTCGGAGCCCTCGCGGGCGGCGGTGACGGAGGCGAGGGTGTCGCTGTCCGTCGTCCACGATTGCGCGGTGACGGGGGCCGCGATGGCAAGCGTCACGCGGGAGGCGGCGGAATCGTCGGAAGTGCCGTCGCCGGTGCTGCCGTCGCTGCTGCCGCTGCCGGACAGCGCGGATTCGTCATCGTAGGTCACGAAGGTGTGCGACTCCAGATGCGTGGCGCCATCGTCGCTGTCGAAGCTTACGAGAACCGGGCGCGCGCCGAAACCCGAACATTCGTTGAAGGGGTATTCCGACGTGCCGTTCGTCAGCGTCACCGTCTGCGAGGCGCCGGGCTCGAGGCGGCCCACGTCGGCCGTGGCGATAACGCCCGCGGCCCAGATGCCAAGCGCGCCCTCGGCCCACGACTGCATGTCTTCGGTGGTGGAGAACGCCACATCCGGGTTCATGCTTGCCTCCACGGTGCCCGCGTCGATGGCGGTATCCGTGGGGTTCGAGACGGTGACGGTCAGCGAATACGCGGTCGGCGCCGTGGTGGAGTCTGCCGGGCCGACGATCGGCGTGGATGCCGTGATGGTCAGCGATGCCGTGGCGTCGGAGGCCGATGTGCTCGAAGCGCCGTCGGCGACGGTGAAGGCGGTGGAATCGTCGGTTATGCCGCCGTTGGTGCCGTCGCTGTTATCGCCGTCGGTGCCACTGCCCTCGGAGCCCTCGGCGTATGCCGGGGCGGCCTGCAGGGCGGCGAGGCCGGGCAGGCTCCAGGGGGCACCGGTGGCGATGACGGCGCAGACGAGGGCCACACAGCTGACAAACGCCATGATGGTCCGGAAGGCTGTCGTCCTCATTCGCGGTTCTTGCGCTTTCTCGCATACATGGAGGCGATGCGTCGTTCATTCGGGTAGCTCAGGACGTTGTCGAGATCGTCGAAGGCGATCCAGCGCACGTCCTCGGCCTCGTGGTCGGGGTCGCCGTCCACCGTCAGCTCACCACCCGTCATGCGCAGCGCAAAATGGTGCACGAGCTTGTGGATGCGCTGCGTGGTGCCGGTGAACCAGTAGTCGATGGTGGCGATGGATTCGACGATTTCGCCCTCGATGCCGGTTTCCTCATGCACTTCGCGCACGGCCGTCTGCTCGGGTGTCTCGCCTTTCTCGATATGCCCCTTGGGCAGGCACCACTCGAGGTGGCCGGAACGCGAATGACGCGCGATGACGGCCACGCGGCCGAGTTCGTCGAAGATCAGGCCGCCGGCGGAGTATTCGCGCACGACGGGGAGCTCCTCATGCCCTTCGAGCGCCGCGAAGGACGACACGCGGGTCTGCGAGCCGCGGCGGCGCGCCATGACGGCGGGCGTAACCGGGTGCGGGGAGCGCGACGATGAAGACGATTGCGCTCGCGTCGACAGGGCGTGGGCATGCGGCGACGGCGAGGGTTTTGCGGCGTGTTGCGCGCCGTGCGGTGCCGGGGTCGTGTGCCCGGGGTTTGCGTGCCCGGCACGCGCGGAATGCGCGGCGGGGGAATCGTGATCCATCGCGGCGGGCTGCGCGGGCGACGCGCCGGGAGAGGCGTTGGCGTCGCCGTGCGTGGGCTGCTGGGGATTCTGCTGGTTCCTCGGGGTTTGCGAACTGTACAGCGGGCGCAGCCGGGAGGGCACGCCGTCCTGCATCGTCGGAACCGTCCCGAGGGCATACTTCGGCCGAGAATTGGCATGGCGAAGCATTCGCGCGACATCTCCCGGCGTAGTCATACCCCCTACTTTATCCAGAAGTTGTGCGTATGGGGTAACGGTAAGCTATGAGAAGCTATTCAAGGAAGGAAGGTCAGCCGTGGGATTCGATGTCTCCCCTGTGGCGATTGAGCTGGGAAAGCTGTTCAAGGAGAAGGGCTACGAGCTGGCGCTGGTCGGCGGTCCGGTGCGCGATCTGCTCCTGCACAGGAAGTCCCACGACCTCGATTTCTGCACTTCGGCGCGTCCTGAGGAATTCGAGCCGATTCTCCGGCGTTTCGGGAACGGCGGGTTCTGGGATATGGGTCGCAAATTCGGCACTCTCGGCGCGGTGCGTCGCCTTCCCGACGGAACCGAGGTCAGCGTCGAGGTCACGACGTACCGCTCCGACACCTACAACCCGGACTCGCGCAAGCCCGAGGTCAACTACGGTGACTCCCTCGAAGGCGATCTGTCGCGTCGTGATTTCACCGTCAACGCCATGGCGCTGCGCGTGCCCGACCTCGAATTCGTCGATCCCTTCGGCGGTGCCGACGACCTGCACAAAGGCGTTCTGCGCACGCCCGTTTCGCCGGAGCAATCGTTTGACGACGACCCCCTGCGCATGATGCGCGCCGTGCGCTTCGTGGCGCAGCTCGGATTCACCATCGAGCCCGACACCGCCGAGGCCATCGAGCGCATGGCCGACCGCATCCGCATCGTGTCGGCGGAACGCGTGCGCGACGAACTCACCAAGCTTCTTCTCGCCGACGACCCGCGCTCCGGCCTCGAGGCCCTTGTGGACTCCGGCCTGGCGGATATCGTGCTTCCCGAACTGCCGGCGTTGCACCTCGAGATCGACGAACACCACCGCCACAAGGATGTGTTCGGCCACACCATGATGGTGCTTGAGCGCGCCATGGCGCTTGAAACCGACGCCGACGGCCCCGTGCCCGCACCCGACCTCGAGCTGCGCCTCGCCGCCATCATGCACGACGTGGGCAAGCCGAAGACGCGACGTTTCGAAGCCGGCGGCAAGGTGAGCTTCTACCAGCACGATCTCGTCGGCGCCCGCATGACGCGCAAGCGTCTCAAGGCGCTGCGCTTCGACCACCACATCGTCGAGGACGTCAGCGACCTCGTGGCCATGCACCTGCGCTTCCACGGTTATGTGGACGAGCGCTGGACCGACGCAGCGGTGCGCCGCTACGTCAAGGACGCGGGGCATCTGTACGACAGGCTCAACCGCCTGACGCGCGCCGACGCGACCACCGCGAACAAAAACAAGGAGCGCATGTTCTCCGCCGCCATGGACGACCTCGAGGCGCGCGTTATCGAGCTCAAGAAGCAGGAGGATTTCGACGCGATCCGCCCCGATCTCAACGGCGGGCAGATCATGCAGATTCTCGGAATCGAACCCGGCCCGCTTGTGGGCAAGGCGTACAAGCATATGCTCGACTACCGCCTTGATAACGGCCCCGTCGACGAGGCCACGGCCCGCGAGGAGCTCCTGCGCTGGTGGAACGAGGAAGGCGGCGCGGCGGGCGCTGGAACCAGCGCGGAGGCCGAAGCCAGCGCGGACTGAGTGCCGGAGCCGGCGCTTCCTGGACAGTGGTGCGGCTTGCGGACATTTTCGGGCGGTTTGAGCCCTAAAATCGTGGATTTTTGTCCGGAAGCCGTACCGGTGTTATGGGTTTTACTGGCTCGAGGAGGCGTCGGAGGAGGAGCCGTCCTCGCCGGACTCGGCGGCGGCGGACTGGGCGTCGCTCGGAAGCGCGTCACCCGCGGTGCCGCTGCCGGCGGTGCTGCCCACCGCAACCTCGGTGTGGGCGACGGCGGTCGGAAGGTCGGTTATCGAATCGGCGGACACGCAGCCTTTGATGCTTTCCAGCGTGGAACCGGGAAGGGTGGTGACCTGGTCGGTGTCGAGCAAATCGTAGAAACTCTCGCCGATAACCACGTCGATCAGCGCGTCCTGACGGTCATCCATGCGCAGGATGGCGTCGTTGAAATGGCCCAGGAGCGTGTAGGCCTCGGCCACGGCGTTCTTGCCGAAGCGAATCTCGGTGCGGTCGATAACGCCGTCGGGGAAGTTGTCGACACCCTGGTTGATGAATCCACGGCTTTGCAGCTCGGAGGCGACGGCCGTCGCGAGGCCCGATTTATCGGTGCCGTTGAGCACACGCACCGTGATTTTGCTGGGGTCGACGGCGGCGGTTCCCGTGGCCACGCAGGGTGCGGTGACGCCGTAGTTCGGCACCGCCTCGGCCTCCGAGGTTTTGTCGAACAGGCCCGCGGCCGTGGGAATGCTGATAACAAGCGCCAGCACGAGGATGGCGATGGCGATGGTGATTGCCATGCGGTGCCTGTCGTGCACGAAAAGCTTGCGCGCCTCGCGCTCGTTGCTGGAAATACGTCCGGCCATGTCCCAACCTTCTATCGATTGCGTTCGCGTTCAGTCTAACGAGAAAACCTGACGATGGCGCCGCGATGATGCGGCGCCGAGGTTCGCGGCAGGCGATGTCAGTAGTTCCTCTCGAAATTCGGATTCTCCAGCGGCAGCGGCCACATGGTGTCCGGCGCCGTCACGCTCGCGGTGCGGTCCGCCATATGGTATCGCGACCAATACTCGGCCAGCTGCCAGGCCTCGCCGATAGACGAGCACAGTGCCGCCACCGTGGGGCCGGAGCCGGAGATGAAGGCGCTCATGATGCCGAAATCCGATTGGGCGCTGCGGATGGCATCGGCGGAGCGGGGGTGCAGGTCGAGCGCGGCGCGCTGCAAATCGTTGCGGTTGCCGGGGGTTGACCCGATTTCGTCGAAGCGCCGGTACACATCGGCCGTGCTCAGGCCATCGTCATACATCGCCAGGGCCACGGCCTTCGGAGCCCACTTCTCCCATTCCGGGTCGGCCGGGCGCGGCCAGGTGGGCCTGGCCGGGTGGTAGTACTCCACTTTCTCGCCGTAGCCGGTGCCGTGCGCGAGGCCGGATTCGTCGATGCTGCCGAGGAAGAACGGGATATCGGCGCCCAGGTTCGCGGCAATCGACATAAGCATGTCGCCGCCGGGCACGATGGCGCCGGGGGCGTCGAACTTCCCGGCCTCGCCCCATGCGTGGAACAGGGCGACCAGCGTTCCGGCGGCATCCGAGGAGCCGCCGCCGAGCCCTGCGGCGACGGGGATGTTCTTCTCGAGCCGGATCATGGCATCGGGGGAGACGTGGCAGGCCTCGGCCAGCGCCCGGGCGGCGCGGATCACGAGATTCGATTCGAATTCCGGGCTTCCCGGTGCGGGGCGCGGGTTCTCCTTGTTGTTTGGCAGTACGAGTACGAGTCCGGCGCCTTCGTCTCGCGCCTCGGCGCTGACGTAATCGTACAGACCCACGCCGCAGTAGATCGTGTCGAGCTCGTGGCGGTTGCCCCATTCGGGATGCCGCCGTTTCCTGACGCGCAGCTCCAGGTTGATCTTCGCCGGGCATCGGTACATGAATGTGAAGCGGCTCATCGTGCCTCCTGTGGTGCGGACGCGGGTGCGTTCGTGTTCGCGGACGGCGCGGGTGCGGCGGGGCCATCGTCGATCGCCTCGCAGGCGCGCGCGAGGGCGATGAAATCGTCGATCGTCAGCGTTTCCCCGCGGCGCTGCCCGTCGATTCCCGCGGCCGCGAACGCCTCGCCGGGAACCGCCTTGCGTAGCGCGGCATGCAGCGTTTTGCGGCGCTGCCCGAAAGCCATGTCGATCAGCGAGAAAACGCGCGTGCGCAGCGCCTCGTCGCGGCGTTCGGGCGTGCTGACGCGCGTGAAGCCCACAAGCGCGGAATCGACATGCGGCGCGGGCCAGAACACGTTGCGCCCCACGATGCCGGCCTTGCGCGTGGTGCCGTACCACGCGAGCTTCACCGACGGCGCGCCATAGATCTTGCTGCCCGGCGTGGCGCTCAGGCGGTCGGCGACCTCCTTCTGCACCATGACGAGGAACGAGTCGAGCCCTTGGAAACGCTGCAGCAGCGTCAGCACGATAGGCGTGGCCACGTTGTACGGCAGGTTCGCCACGAGCTGGAAGCGCGACGATGCGTCGAGCCCAGTGGCGGCGCGGAAGGCGGGGTCGGCCGGGTCGATGGTGAGCGCGTCATGCGTGACGACGGTCAGATGCGGCGCGTTGTCGGGCTGGAAGCGGGCGACGGTGCGCGGCAGGCGCTCGGCGAGCGGCGGGTCGATTTCGACGGCCACGACGCGTGCGCCGGTTTCGAGCAGACCCAGGGTCAGCGAGCCGAGGCCGGGGCCGACCTCCATCACCGTGCCGTCGGGCGACACGCCGGCCTCGTGCACGATGCGGCGCACGGTGCCGGGGTCGATGACGAAGTTCTGGCCGAACTTCTTCGTCGGCGTGATGCCAGCCTCCTGCGCGATCTCGCGGATGTCGGCCGCGCCGAGAAGGCGGTGGGCGGGTTGGGTGGCAGGTTGCGCGGCCGCGGCGGGTTGCGACGATTGCGCCGTCGCGCTCGCGGACGCGGTGCCCGCGTCGGTATCGGCCGCCGCGTCCATGTGGACGGGCGGAGTCATCGTATTGTCAGCGCTATTGCTCATCAGTACCATTTTCTGATCTGCCAGATTCTCCATGCGTTGCTTGGGCTTCCATAGACCTGGCGAATGTAGCTCAGGCCCCACGAGATCTGCACCGCGGCGTTGTCATGCCAGCCGGTGCCCATTTTGCTGCCGGGCAGGGCCTGCGGGATGCCGTAGGCGCTTGACGAGGGGTTGTCGGCGTCCCAGCGCCAGCCGGATTCGCGCGTCCACAGGTTCTCGAGCGCGTTCCATTCGTCGTCGCTCGTCCAGCCGTAGGCGGCCATGGCGGCGCGGGCGTAGGCCTTGGCTTCCGCCACTGTCGCGTGCCACACGGTGCCCGACGGGTCGGAGGTGCCGGAGTTGGTGTTGTCGGAGTTGGAGTTGTTGTTGTCGGAGGTGCCGGAGTTGCTGGAGCTGCCGTTGCCGGGGTCGGTGGTTTGCGCCGGGCTCGGCTCGGGCGTGGGATCCTGCGTCGGCGCGTCGGATGGGGACGGTGACGGGTCCTCGGTCGGCGTGTCGCTCGGGCTGGGGTCCTCGGTCGGCGTGTCGGAGGGTTCCTCGGTGGGGGTGGCCGTCGGCGTGTCGGGCGAGCTGGGGGCCACGCTGGCGTTTGAATCGTCGGAACTCGCGGAATCGGAGGAGCTGCCGGAGCTGGAATCGTCGGAACTCGACGGCTCCGGATCGGGCTGCGCCGGCCCCACGCCGATGATCTCGTCGACCTCGATCTGCGTCTGCGTCTGCGAGACCACCGTGCTGCTCGACGCCACGCCGTCGATATACGTCACGCGCAGCGTCTGCGTGACGATGCCGTCCTGGCCCGCCTGCTCGACCTTCTGCTCGCCCGGCTGCAGCGAGGCATCGGTGACGTACTGCGTGGAATACGGCGTCGTCACGTCCTGCGTGGTGGTGCCATAGGTGACGCGCTGGATGCGCAGCACGGTGGTGCCATCGTCGTCTTCCACCGTCACGAGGTCGTCGGGGCCCACGGTTACGCCGCTCGCGTCGAGCAGCGAGGCGGCCGTGTGGTTGCCCTCGGGGATCACCGTGGTCTTGCCGTCGGCGATCACCGTCACCGGGCCGCTGTCGCTGACCAGGAAGCCGCCCGTGATCTGGTTGTAGATATTCGAGACGTTCACCTTGATCGACATGGCGTCGCGCTCGTTCTGGCTGAAGTAGTCGAGCAGCTGCTGCGCGCTGGACGCGCAGGTCCAGAACGGCACCTGCGCGCCGTTGATGACGAGGGTGGATTCGAAGGCCTGGCAGTACGTCACCGTGTCTCCGTTCGCCAAGGCGCCGTCATGCGTCGAAGTGACGATGTCATGCGTGGCGACGGTGATGTTCTCGTCGGCGAGAAGGCGGTTGACGTTCGTGGCGTACGTGACCACGTTCCGCGTCTCGCCGTTGACCGTCAGCGCGACGGCCTTGCGGGTCTGGACGAAGAACGTGGCCGCGAGCATGGCGCAGACGACGACCACGGAGAGCGCGATTCGCGCAACGCGTGCGCGGCGCGTGCGTCGTGACGGCTGCATGCGACCTCCTTTGCGTGGGGTTTCGAGGGGTGGCTACCGAGGTCTCCGGGGCGGCGGGGGTGTCGGGGCCCCCGGGGCCGCGACGTTCGGGGTGCTGCGGCTGCCGGGGTGTTGCGGCCGCCGGGTGTTGCGGCGACACGATGGATCCTTTCTCGCCTGTGGTTCCAACCGGTATCGAACTGCTCATATTCTAGGTTGCCGCGCTCCGGAAGCGCCACCCGGCCGCGTTCTTCCCCGATTCCCACAAAATCATAGGGACGGGGCAGTGTGCGGGGCGGGCGAAGATGTCCGTAACCCATCACATTGTTGCGGAATTGATAACAGTGTGATGGCTTGCGGACAGGAAATACGATTTTTAGGGCCGGGAGTGGTGGTTTGTGTCCGTAACCCATCACATTGTTATGGAATTGATACCTGCCCCTCTCCATTCCTCCTTCTTCTCTTTTCTCACTTCTTTCTTCTGCCCCCTCTCCTGTCTTCTTGTCTCCTGCGGGGGAGTAGGGGAGTTCCGATGCGGATTCGGTGGGGTTTGGGGTGGCTGGACAGGCGGCGCGCGAAGCGGTGCTTTGATTCCATATTGTGAGACGATGCGCTTCTGTGCGCGGACAGGCGCCGGCGAGGGAGCGGGATAGGCGGTCGGGGGAGTGATGTTATGTCAGAAACGATTCGGGGCTGAGTTTCGGGCGAAGTGTCGGTAAGGGAAAATCGTTGAAAATTCAAGGGAAACAGCGTTTGAAGATGTTTTTCGAATCGCGCAGTGATTGCCGCTCGAGAGGCTTCGGGAAGCCTCCGGCGGAGGGCTCAAGAAGAAATAAAAGGGCGCCAGGCGAAGAAGGGGATGTGCCTGGCGCCCTGAGGCAAACGGAAAATTGGGGGTGGATCCGTTCGCCTTTAACTCCGCCCGGGCATATTGGGGTGTTGCCCGACCGGACTTACTCGGGGGTAAATCTTGGATTATCGATGTCAGCGCATCCCAATAGCGCCGTGGTCACCGGCTGGGAAGTGTCTGTTTTCGTCCCCAGCACTTTGAATATTACCCTATGCGGCGCGTGAAATCGAGGATTTCATGAAACTTTCAGCAAAATGCACAGACAAACATAAGTCTGCGGCGTCGTAGGTTCCATGTCCAGAAAGTGTCCGATTTTTTAATGAGCACCTGTTCTGACATAACGTAAACTGGTGTTATGTGTTCGATATCGTTGGAATTCCAAGGCTTTACGCTCACTCAAGCGTTCTGCTGACTGAGGTTTGCGTGGGTGAGAAACGTTTTTGGAATCACGATTGCTGAGAAGTGTTCGATATCCGCGGCTGCGCGACACGCCGATAAAGGAATTTTGGCGATTGTCTGAAATCCGGACTCATTTTCGCTGTGGGTAAAAATTCGGAGAAATTCGGGTTCCGATGTCGCTTCCAATTTGACAAACGAATCCAAAGTGCTATAGCCGCTAATTTACGTGGAATTCAGTACTCTTGAGGGGCTGAGGTACGAAAATCGCATAAAAGGCAATGAGAAGATACGATTTCGATAATGTTATTGGGCGCATATCGTCGATGAGCGCACGTGGGATGTGGAGGCGCCTGGCAGCGGCTGGTTCGCCCAAGGAGCGGAGACCCAGGCCGTCGCCGGGGAACGGTGGGCTTGATCCGAATGGCGATTCATAACAGTGTGATGGTTTGCGGACAAAAATCGGGTTCTTGGGCATGAAAATCGTGGAATTCTGTCCGAAAGCCATCACATTGTTTCCGGAGAGAGTGCCGGGCGGCGGGAACAAGGAGCGGGGAATGGGGAGCGGGGAACGCTGCAAAAAGAAAAGCCCGGCAATCGCCGGGCGATGGAGCCTCCTGTCAGGTTCGAACTGACGACCTGCCGCTTACAAGGCGGCCGCTCTGGCCAACTGAGCTAAGGAGGCATCAACCCATCAAGCATAACTCACGCCACGGCCATCTCGCGCCACACTGCGCCATTGGCCCTATTCGCTCCATTCGCTCCATTCGCGCCGTGCCGCATCGTGCTGTGCCTCGGTTCGCATGGCCGATACGCAAAGGGCTCCGGATGCCGAAGCATTCCGGAGCCCGTCGAATCGCGGTGCGGTACATGGGTCAGTCGCCCCGTGCCGCCCCGCATCGCCTCGCGTCGCCCTACTTGCTCGAACTGCTCGAGCTGCTCGCCGAATCGCTCGAGCTCAGGTAATTCGCGCCCACCAGCGGCGCACCGTCCGAGCCGATTGACGGCATCACGTTGGTGCCCACGTTGGACTCGTCCAGACCGATCGCCTGGAGGATGAGCTGCGCGTAGTCGGAGCTCGTGAGCTCGACCAGGTTCCAGAAATAGCCGTTGATGATAATCGTCGGCGTAGTCATGGAGCCCTTGTTGTTGCCCTCCACGTTCTTCGTGATCGCGCGATGCGGCGTGTACGTGTGCATCGCGTCAACCCACTCGATATACGTGCCGTCGGTGCAGTGCGACGCCACATCCGCGGTCACGCCCGCGTCCGTGGCCACCTGCTGGATATCCGCGTCGGACACGGCCTTGTAGTTGGTTTCGGACGGCTGGAAGTCCTCGGCGTACAGGCCCTTGATGAAGTCCAGCACATGCTCCGGATCGTTCTCGGCCACATACGCGATGGCGGCCGCGGCGCGCGTCGGGTACTGGTCGGTGGTCAGCTGGTCGAGGAATCCGTTCGGGTGGATCTCGAGGTTGATCTGCCCGGCCTTGACCATGGTCTCGAGCTCGGTGTCGATCTTGCGGTTCAGCGAGCCGCAGCCCGGGCACAGCGGGTCGAAGTATTCCTCGATGGTCGGCGCGCCGTCGATCTTCTGGTAATCGTAGTTCTTCGTAATCACGAAGCCGCCCTGGTCGGTGGCGTGGCTCGGGATGTTCTGGACGGTTTTCAGCGTCTCCTGCAGCGTGGCGTACGCGGACTGCTCCTCGCTGGCCTGTGCGGCGGTGTCGGTGGTTTTCGACGAGTTCTTGTTCCAGATGATGATCCCGGCGATAAGCGCGACGACGACGATAAGCGCCGCCACGGCGAGGATGAGCGAGCGGGTGCGGCGCTCGCGGGCCTCCTGCTCCTGGCGCTGGCGCGCGGCCTCGGCGGCCTTGGCGCGCTGCGCTGCGCGGCGTCGGGTACGGCTGTTGCCCGGCTTGGATGCGGGCTTGGGCGCGGAGTCGCCGCCGTTCTGCTGGGAATTATTGGAATCTTGCGTCGTCATAACATCCCTTAATCTAGGCTCCGATCGGCGCGGATCCGTTGTGTTGCGCCGTGGGTGGTTTCGAATCCTCACTATAATAGAGGGCCTCTAAGAGGGCATCCTGTGAGTTCGGTGGGTGCTGGGGGAAGAAATACGATGGCGCGGCTGGCTTCGCTTCACGCGACGGTCAGGGGCGCCCAGCTGATGGGGATGCCCGCGGCGACCGCGATGGCGAGGATGGCGGTGACGACGCCCCAGACGATGAGCGCGATATGCGAATGGTCGGCGATCTGCGGATCCACGGCGCCGGAGGCCCCTTCGCCGCGCCGCACGCACAGCGTTCCGAGCCCGATCCGCGTCATCGTGGTGAAACGTCTGAGCGGCTTGACGATGTGCGTTCCCATAAGCCCCATGCCCCAGGCGGCGGCGCCCGCGACGGCCAGCCACACCGCGTCGGTGGTATTCGATTCGCCGATGGCGACGGGCATCGTAGCAGTGTCCGACAGATGGATGCCGATGGCATTGCCGGTCGCGTCGAGCGCCGGCCCGGAGGCGATGCATGACATGACGGCGACGGTGAGGAAAATTGCTTCGAACAATACGATTCCCGCGGCGCTGACGGCCAGCCCCTGGAGCAAATGCCACGGGGCCGCCACGACGTCGAGCGCCTTGTCGGCCGGCTGGGTGTGGCCGCCGCGCTTGGCCTCGCGCGTGAACCGCGCGTGCAGCGCGAAGCCGGCGGTGGTGAACGCCACGAGCAGCGCCGGGCCGATGATGGCGGCGAGGCCGGGGAATGGCATGGACAGCACGCCGAGCGTGGCGCCGATGAACAGCGCGGGCGCCGTGCCGTGCAGCGAGAAGGCGTTCGACCACGCGTCGATGTAATGCGCCATGTCGAAGGGGGCGCCGTCCGACGATGCCTCCGCCGACGATGCGTCGCCGGACTGGCTGGCCCCGTCGTCTCCGGCTCCGTCGGTCGATTCGCCCGCTCCGTCCGAGGCGTGTCCGGCGGATTGGTCGGCGTCGGAGCCGTCTGCGGAAGGCGGCGGGGGAGGTATGAGTCCGGAGATGCGGCGCGTATGTGCGAGGCCGGGCTCGCCATCCCCGGTGCCGTCGGCCGTATCGCCCTCGTTGGCCCCGTCTGCGCGCAGGTTTTCGAGGGCGAGGGGAGTGGGGGCGTCCGCGCGCAGCGGCGCGGCCCCGAACGATGGCATGGTTGGCGCGGGCGGATCAAGAACCTCCGTTGCGGCCTGCGACGGGTCGAACGGGGCCATGACGCGTGTCTCGGCGTCGGGGTCGGCGCGGCGCGCCGAATTGGAGAATCCTGCGCCGCCGAAACTGCCGTTGGGGGAACCGGGGCGGGCAAAGCTCGACCACAAAGTGACTGCTTCACGCGACACGCCTGAGCTATCAGGCGTGTCGCCGTCAGTCTCGGCATTGGTGCCGTAATCGTAATCGTCAAAATCGCCGTTCAGCAGCTTCTGGATCTGCTCCGCCTTGTCGGCCGCGCGGCGCCGCGCGGCCTCCGCCTCCTCGCCCGTGGGCATGGCCATGGTGCGCGCGGCGTCGCGCCATTGCCCACGCGCCCCGTCATGAGTGGAAAAGCTTGCGGAAAAAGGGGGCACCACCCCCGCGTTCTCCTGCACGGTGGAATTGCCCGCCGCCGGAGGAAGGGAAGAATTGGAGCCGCGCGACACGCCTGAACCTTCAGGCGTGTCGGTGTTCTTGTAACCAGCGGTGCCGGAGGCGCCGCCATCCGCGTCGGAAAGATGCTTGTGCGGCAGAACCGGATACGACGGCGGCTCCGCGGCCGATGCCGTGCGCGCCGCGCCCATCGTGGCGTCCGCGACGATGGCATCCAGCAGCTCGCGCGCGCTGCAGCGACGCATGCGGTCGGGGCTCAGCGCCGAGCGCATGGCATTCGTCGTATGCGGCCCCAGGCCCACCAGATTCGCGTGTCCCGAAGCCTCGCGTTCCAGAACCGTCATCAGCGGCTTCGTGCCGAAGATAGGGCGCCCCGTGCCGGCGAAGGCCAGCACCGACGCGACGCTCCACCAATCCGTGGCCTCGTCTGCTTCCGATCCGTTGATGATCTCCGGCGCGATGAACCCCGGCGTGCCCATGACCATACCGGTGCGCGTCACATGGCTTTCGCCCTCGCCCATGGCGATGCCGAAATCCACGAGCACGGGGCCGGAATCGGCGATCATGACGTTGCTGGGCTTGATGTCGCGGTGGATGATGCCCGCCGCGTGCACGGCGTCCACCGCGTCGATGAGACGCTGCGCCAGATGCATGAGGTCGACCGGCTCGTAACGGCCGTTCGTGGCGACGTCCTCGGCCAGGTTCATGCCTTCGATGAGTTCGGTCACGATGAAGGCGAGGGAATCGTCCAGCTCCATGTCCACGATGCGGCACACGCCCGGATGGTTGACACGGCGCAGCGCGGCGCCCTCGCGGCGCAGACGCTCGCGCGCCACCTCCTGCTCGTGGTCCGACACGCCGCCGCGCGTGGCGGCGAGGGAATCGCGCAGGATCTTCATGGCGAACACGTTGCCGCCGCCGTCCTGCACGCGCCACACCGAGCCCATGCCGCCGCCGCCCAAGGGCGACATGAGCATATAGCCGCCTACGATCTGCCCCGGCTGCAGGTTCAGCATGGAGATGTCGGACATACTCGATTCTTCCCTAGGCGTTCGCGGCACGCGGTGGCGGCGCGGACGTGACGATACGAACGGTATCCATTATGGACTGCCGCGGCGCCCGGCGGGGCGCGACGCGTCCATTGTGCGGAGGTTTTCACAAGGAATCCTCCGGAAACCACGATTTGTACGCGGCTTGTGTGTATACTACCTTCAGGCTCAACGGAGAGTACATCTCACGGAACCTTCGGGACCAAGCTCCGAAGCTGGAACAGCGGAACCGAATAAGACAACAACCAACCTTCCACTCGGATCGTTCGGCACGTACCTGCCGATGAAAGGAACAGATATGTCATCTAGGGTCGTTTTCGATCACGTCACCCGTATCTACCCGGGCAACGACAAGCCGTCCGTCGACGACTTGAACCTCACCATCGAACCCGCTGAGTTCCTCGTCCTCGTTGGTCCTTCCGGCTGCGGCAAGTCCACGACTCTGCGCATGCTCGCCGGCCTCGAGGAGGTCAACAAGGGCCACATCTACATCGACGACAAGGACGTCACGAATGTGCAGGCCAAGGACCGCGACATCGCCATGGTGTTCCAGAACTACGCCCTGTACCCGCATATGACCGTTCGCGAGAACATGGGCTTCGCCCTGAAGATCGCGGGCGTCGACAAGGCTGAGATCAACAAGCGCGTCGAAGAGGCCGCCAAGATCCTCGACCTGACCGAGTTCCTCGAGCGCAAGCCGAAGGCTCTGTCTGGTGGTCAGCGTCAGCGCGTCGCCATGGGCCGCGCCATCGTGCGTAAGCCGAAGGTGTTCCTCATGGATGAGCCGCTGTCGAACCTCGACGCCAAGCTCCGTGTGCAGACCCGTACGCAGATCGCCGCCCTGCAGCGCAAGCTCCAGGTCACGACCCTGTACGTGACGCACGACCAGACCGAGGCCCTGACGATGGGCGACCGCATCGCCGTCATCAAGCTCGGCGTCCTGCAGCAGGTCGGCGCCCCGACCGAGCTGTACGATCGCCCGGCGAACGTGTTCGTCGCGGGCTTCATCGGCTCCCCGTCCATGAACATCAGCACGCACCCGGTGGTCAACGGCATGGCCATGGTCGGCGACGACGCCATCACGCTTCCGTCGCAGGCCGTCTCCAAGCTGACGCCGGAGGACGGCAACAAGATCGTCCTCGGCTTCCGCCCGGAGGATGCGCGCCTCGTCGGCCCGGATGAGGCCGAGGCCTTCCAGCTCAAGGTCGTGAACGTCGAGGATCTCGGTTCCGACGGCTACATCTACGGCAACATCATGACCGACGGCTCCGCCGCCGAGAGCGCGACGCTGATGTCTGACCAGAACAAGATGACCACGATTCGCGTCAACCCGCGTCAGCTCCCGATGCCGGGCGCCGTCGTGCGTGTCCAGATCGACCCGGCGAAGATGCATCTCTTCGCTCCGTCGACCGAAGAGCGTCTCAACTAATCCAGACTGGTTTATGGGTTAAGGTGGGCCGGCCGCTTCTGCGGCCGGCCCATTTTGCGCCTTTCGCCGTGGTGTCGGAGCTTCCCCGGCTCTTCCCACGGTCGCACGGCACGGCCGTGCAGCCTTGCAATCCCGAGAAATCCCATCGTATTCGTGTTCCGCCTGCGCCTGCGCCCGTGCTGTGCCGCGCCCGCGCCTGCGCCTGCGCCTGCATGCCGCGCACACCGAGCCCGCGCACACTGCACGCGCCGCGCCATCCGCGCAGCTTCTGCACAACGCGGCCCTGCGTGTTGCGGGCGGACGGAACGCGGATGAATTATCGTTAAGGCATGGATATGACACCGATTGATCCTCGAATCGTCAATGCAACATCCGTCAAGGCCTCCGATGCCGAAGACCAGACCAACAATCCCGAGGCCGAGCCGAAATCCCTCACCATCACCTCCGCGAGCTCGGATCCCAAGATGTTCACGCTGCCGTGGGACCAGCCGCTGGCCACCTGGCCCGACGACCTCCTCGTCAACCTGCCGCGAGGCATCTCCCGCCACGTCGTGCGCTTCGTGCGCGTCGGCGGGCATATCTACGCCATGAAGGAGATCACGCGCCCCGTGGCCGAGCGCGAGTACGAGACGCTGCGCCAGCTCGAGAAGCTCGACGTGCCCGCGGTCAAGCCGATCGCCGTCGTCACCGGGCGCCACAAGCCCGACGGCGAGGAGCTCGAGGCCATGCTCGTGACCGAGCACCTCAAGTTCTCGCTGCCGTACCGCGCCCTGTTCGCCCGCAACCTGCGCGACGACACCGCCCAGCGCCTTATCGACGCGCTCGCCGTGCTTCTGGTGCGCCTGCACCTCATCGGCTTCTACTGGGGCGATGTGTCGCTCTCGAACGTGCTGTTCCTGCGTGACGCCGACGAATTCTCCGCGTTCCTCGTGGATGCCGAGACCGGCGAGATGTACCCCAAGCTCACCGACGGCCAGCGCGAATACGATATCGACCTGGCGCGCATGAACATCATCGGCGAGCTGATGGACCTCAACTCCGGCAACCTGCTGCCGGGCGGCGTGGACGAGATCGAGGTCGGTAACCGCCTCGTGGACCGCTATCACTCGCTGTGGAGCGCGCTGACCGACGTCTCCACCTTCAAGCCCGACGAGATGTGGCGCATCGAGAAGCGCGTCAACAAGCTCAACGAGCTCGGCTTCGACGTGGACGAGCTCGAGGTCAAGACCACGCCGGACGGCAGCAAGGTCAACGTGCGCCCGCGCGTGGTGGACGCCGGCTACGCATCGCGCAAGCTGCTGCGCCTGACCGGCCTCGACGTGCAGGAGAACCAGGCGCGCCGCCTGCTCAACGACCTCGAGGCGTACCGCATGAGCACGTGGCGTCAGAACGAGGACCTCGAAATCGTGGCGACGGACTGGATGCGCGAGGTGTTCGAACCCACCGTGCGTATGATCCCGCCCGAGTATCGCTCGCAGATCGAGCCCGCGCAGTTCTTCCACGAGGTGCTGACGCACCGCTGGTACCTGGGCGAGAAGATGGGCCACGATGTTCCCATGCAGGTGGCCACGCAGAGCTATATCGACCAGTACCTCAAGGATTACCGCATCGACACGCAGGTGATGCGCGCCATCAACATGGATGCCGACGCCGGCGTGATCGACGACGAGAAGACGTACGGCGACAATTCCGATATCACCGGGGAGAACGGGAAGGATGGTGCCGGTGCCGGTGCTGGTGCCGGTGCCGGTGCGGGCGGCGCGGGTGCCGGCAACGGCGCGGTTATCGACGCCGACTACGACGATGACGACCAGGACGCCAGTGTCTGGTCACAGGATGTCAGCGGCCGCGATTCCGAATCGCACTGATTGATTCCGGACTCGGTGCCCGCTCCGGCACCGAGTCCGTGCCTGCTCCATCTACTCCGTGGCGTGGAGGCGGGCGGAATAGACGCTGCTCAGGGCGATGCCGGCGGCAACGGAGGCGTTCAGCGACTCGACCATCGAGCTCATGGGGATGCCGGCGATGACGTCGCAGGTCTCGCGCACGAGGCGGCTGATGCCCTTGCCTTCCGATCCGAGCACCACAATAAGCGGATCGGTTTCGAAGCCGGTATGCCCGACCTCGGCCGTGCCGCCGCCGTCGAGGCCCACGGCGTAATAGCCGCGCTCGCGCATGCTTTGGATGGCCTTCGTGAGGTTCACGACCTTCGCCACGGGAATATGCGCGGCCGCGCCGGCCGACACCTTCCACGCGGCGGCGTTCACGGAGGCGCTGCGGCGCTCCGGCAGAATCACGCCGTTCGCGCCGAATGCCGCGGCGGAGCGGATCACCGCGCCGAGGTTCTGCGGATCGGTGACGCCGTCGAGCGCAATGAACAGCGGCTTGGCCAGGTTGCGGGCCTCGGGGGAGGCGCCGGACAGGGCCTTGGCCTTGGCGTCGGCGCGGTCGACAAGCGTCTGCAGCGACGCGTATTCGTACGGAAGCGTGCGCAGCACGATGCCCTGGTGGTTCGACGAATGCGCGATATGGTCCATCTCGATGCGGTCCGCCTCGAGCAGATGGATGCCCTCGGCGCCCGCAAGCTTCACGATTTCGCGCGTGCGGTCATCATGCTCGATGCGCGCGGCGATATAGAGCTCCTTCGACGGAACGTTGGAACGGAGCGCCTCGAGGACGGCGTTGCGTCCGATGACGAGATCCGATGTGTCGCCGCTGGAGAAGCGGGCGGCGCGGCGCTTGGCCGCCAGACGCGGGTCTGCGGCGCGGCGCTTGTCGGCCGCGACCTTGGCCTTGTGGGCCTTGTGATACACGCGGTCCTCGGCCTTCGGCGTGGGGCCGTGGCCGCGCAGGGCGTTGCGATGCTTGCCGCCCGATCCCTTGGTGGGTCCTTTTTTCTGTGCCATGCGAACCATCTTAGCGAAAACCCCGCATCTGGCGGTTTCTGCGTGGGCGAGAAAGGCGGAGGGCATACGATGGCGCCATCGTGTTTTCTTCCGGAGCGAAACACCGCGCAGGCGCGTGTCGCATGCGGTGGCGCGGCGGCGCCGGATTCCCGCGCGTCTTTCCACGATTTCCCCGTATCGCTTTGATACCATGAAAAACGGTAATACACGTTGATATCCGCGCAGCGTTGGGCATTCATATGCATCGACGTTGACTACTCCGCGGCAGACCCAAGGAGTTGTCATGACTGATGCCAGCCCCTCCACAAGCATCCCCTCCGGGGGTCCGAACCCGGACGTCGACCCCTCCGTCGCCGGCGTCGACGACGTTGCGAAGGCCCTGAACGTCGATCCCGACACCGGCCTGTCGAGCGACGAGGCGGCGCGCCGTCTGGAGAAATTCGGCCCCAACCGTCTCAAGTCCAAGCCGCCGGTGCCCAAATGGAAGAAATTCCTCCTCCAATTCAAGGACCCGCTCGTCTATCTTCTTCTCGCGGCGACGGCCATCTCGCTCGTCGCTTGGTTCGTCGAACGCGCCACGAACCCCGCCGAGGCGGAGGCCGCGCCGTTCGACTGCATCGTCATCGTCGTGATCCTGCTGCTCAACGCCATCCTCGGCTATGTGCAGGAAAACAGGGCTGAGGCGGCCGTCTCGGCCTTGTCCAAGCTTACGGCGCCGCATTCCATGGTGCTGCGCGACGGCAAGGTGGTCGAGGTGGCCACCGATGACGTGGTGCCCGGTGACGTGCTCGTCATCGGCGAAGGCGACACAATCGCCGCCGACGCCCGCCTTATCGCCGCCGCGAGCCTGCGCCTGGGCGAGGCCTCGCTGACCGGCGAATCCGTGCCCGTCGCCAAGCAGACGGCCCCGCTCGACAGCGTCAAGGCGCTCGGCGACCGCACGAATATGGTGTTCAACGGCACTTCCGTGACGCAGGGGACCGGCCGCGCCATCGTCACCAGCACCGGCATGGCCACGCAGATGGGCAAGATCGCCGACATGCTCGACGATACGAAGCAGGAGAAGACGCCGCTCGAGAAGGAAATGGACGGCGTGTCCAAGATGCTCGGCATCGCGGTGTGCGTTATCGCCGTCGTTGTGATCCTCACGCTTGCCATCACCGAGGGCTTCGGCACCCCGCAGGACGCCATCGACTCCCTGCTGCTCGCCGTCTCCCTCGCCGTCGCCGCCGTGCCCGAGGGCCTCGCGGCCATCCTCACCGTGGTGCTTGCGCTCGGCGTGCAGCGCATGGCCAAGCACAACGCCATCGTCAAGCGCCTGAGCTCCGTCGAGACGCTCGGCTCCGCATCCGTCATCTGCTCCGACAAAACCGGTACCCTGACGCGCAACCAGATGACGGTCGAAACCGTCGTCACCGCCACCGGCCACGTGAATCTCACCGGAACCGGCTACGCGCCGGTCGGCCAGGCCTGGGGCCCCGACGGCTCCGAGGTGCGTCACGGCACGCCGGTGGAAAGCGAAGCCATCCTCACCCTCGGCGTCGGCGCCATGGCCAACAACGGCGAGCTGCGCGAACAGCGCGGCGCCGACGGCACGTCGCAGTGGGAATGCATCGGCGACCCCACCGAGGTCTCGGTGATCGTGGCCGCCCGCAAAACCAACGCGCTGCGCCCGTGGCAGGGCTTCGAGCGCGTGGCCGAGATCCCCTTCACCTCCGAACGCAAGAAGCAGACCGTCGTACTCGTCGACAAATCCGCCTCCGGCATGCTCACCGCCGTGGCGAAGGGCGCGCCCGACGTACTGCTCGAACAGTGCACGCGCATCTACGACGGCGGGCAGATCCGCCCCATCACCGACGCCGACCGCGACCGCGTGCAGTCCAAGATCACGCAGCTGTCGTCGAACGCCTACCGCACGCTCGGTATGGCGTACAGGCCGCTCGAGGTGACCTCGCTCGCGCAGGTGCCGGGCATCGAGCTCGACGCCGCCGGGCAGGTGCAGGACGTGGCCGACCAGAGCGACGCCATCGAACGCGACTTCATCTGGGTCGGCATGGTCGGCATCATCGACCCGCCGCGCACCGAGGTGCGCGACTCCGTTGCCCAGGCCCACCGCGCCGGCGTGCGCACGGTGATGATCACCGGCGACCACCCGCTGACCGCGGCCCGCATCGCCAGCGACCTCGGCATCGTTGACGACGAGCACCGCCGCGCCGTGACCGGCGACGAGCTCGACGCCATGGACGACGCGGAATTCGACAAGACCACGCGCGATGTGTCGGTCTACGCCCGCGTGGCGCCGGAGCACAAGCTGCGCATCGTCGACTCGCTGCAGCGCCAAGGCAATATCGTGGCCATGACCGGCGACGGCGTGAACGACGCGCCCGCCGTCAAGGCCGCCGACATCGGCGTGGCCATGGGTATCACCGGCACCGAGGTGACCAAGGAGTCCGCGGCCATGATCCTGGCCGACGACAACTTCTCCACCATCGTGGCCGCCGTGCGCGAGGGTCGCGTGATCTTCGACAACATCCGCAAGTTCCTGCGCTACCTGCTCAGCTCCAACGTGGGCGAGGTGTTCACCGTGTTCTTCGGCGTGCTCCTCACCGGTGTGCTCGGCATCTCCGCGGCCGGTGACTCCGGCGTGACGGTTCCGCTGCTCGCCGTGCAGCTTTTGTGGATCAACCTGCTCACCGATGCCGCGCCGGCGCTCGCGATGGGCGTGGACGGCGAGGTGGACGATGTCATGGCCCGCAAGCCACGCCGCACCACCGACCGCGTGATCAACGGCGCCATGTGGGCCGACATCGTGTTCATCGGCATCATCATGGCCGCCGTGACGCTGATCGGCATGGACATGGCGCTGCCCGGCGGTCTGTTCTCCGACAGGCACGACCTCGGAGGTTCGCACGAGGAGCAGATCGTGCTGGCGCGCACCATGGGCTTCACGATTCTCGTGTTCGCGCAACTGTTCAACGCGCTGGCCTCGCGTTCGGCCACGGCCTCGGCCTTCAAGGGCCTGTTCAGCAACGTCTGGCTGTGGGCCGCCATCGCTCTCTCGACGGCGTTGCAGGTGGTTGTGGTGAATGTTCCGGCGTTGAACGTGGCGTTCGGCACCATGCCGCTCACCGGTCGCCAGTGGCTGGAATGCGTGGGTCTCGCGGCCTGCGTGCTCGTGGCGAGCGAGCTGTACAAGCTCGTGCTGCGCGCCGTGGCCGCTGCCAAGCGCACGTGAGGCGGGACCAGATGAGGCGATGCCCGTGCCTCGCCTACGCCATGCGCGTGGGCGCCGGCACGGGCTCGTCGGTCTGGTCGACGTCGGCGCGGTAGAAGTTGATGTAGCTGCGCGACGGCGTGGGGCCGCGCTGGCCCTGGTAATGCGAGCCGGCCGCGGAGGAGCCGTAGGGGTGCTCCGCCGGGCTCGAGAGCTGGAAGAAGCACATCTGCCCGATTTTCATGCCGGGCCACAGCTTGACGGGCAGCGGGGAGATATTCGACAGCTCCAGCGTGATATGCCCTTGGAAGCCAGGGTCGATGAAGCCGGCCGTGGAATGCGTAAGGATGCCGAGGCGCCCCAGCGAGCTCTTGCCCTCGAGGCGCGCGGCGAGCGTGGGGCCGAGCTTGACGTACTCCCATGTGCTGCCGAGCACGAACTCGCCCGGATGCAGAATCCACGGCTCGCCGGCCGGCACCTCGAACATCTCGGTGAGGTCCTCCTGGTCCTCGGAGGGATCCACGTAGGTGTACTTGCGGTTGTTGAAGATGCGGAAGTATTTGTCGAGGCGCACGTCGATCGACGCCGGCTGGACCATCTTCGGGGTCCAGGGATCGAGCGAGAACTCGCCGTTCTTCTGTGCGGCGAAGATGTCGCGATCGTTGAGCAGCATAACATCCCTTTCGCGCGGGCCGAGCCGGCACAATGCGCTGTGTCGGCTGACAGGCGGCGGACTTGCGGTTTTATGCCTCAAGTCTAGCCCCGGCGCGGGATTGCCGCGATATGGGGCCGCGCAGTGCTTCGGGCGGTCGGTTGCGCCCTACGATTGCGACGGCGGGAGCAGGAACTGGTCGCCGCGCGCGTTCTTCGTCACGGCATCCGGGTCGGCGCCCATCTCACGCAGGCGCTTGTTGCGCTCCTCGATGACACGGCGTGCCAGCTCGATGCGACGTTTGGCGAGCGCGATATGCGCGGGGGACATCGGCGGCAGCGCGGCGCGGCGCGGGTCGCTCGCCAGACGGTGCAGATCGTGTGCGATCAGGCGGGCGCGGGCTTCGCGCTCGGAGTCGCGGCGGGCGTCGTGAGTGGCCTCGGTGCCGTCGGAATCGTGGGCGCGGTCATGCGTGAGATTGATCGTGGTGCCGCGACGCACGTCTTCCGCCTCGGCTTCGCCGGGGCCGGAGGAGAGGTTCTCCGTGACGGTGATGGAATCGTCGGTTTCTGCCGCGGCCGCGGCCTGCGCCGTATCGCCCGTTGTCATGGCGCTCGCCTGCTGCAGCGCCTCGTCCCATTCGCGCCACTTGGCGGAATCATCGTCGGAACTGAAAATCTGCGGGCCGAAGGCCGTCGCGCTCTGCGCCGCCGTCATGCCCTTGCGTGCGCGGCGCTCGAGGTGGTCCTCGTGCGCGAGCAGCCTGGAGTACTCGCGGTGCTCCTGCAGGATCTGCCACGATTTGCGCGGGTTCTGTGCCATTTTGCGCAGCGCCGTCATCGGGTGCGCGTCCGCGATCTTGTACGTCAGTGAGCCCAGCAGCGGCATGAGGAACACGGTCACGGCGCCGGCCGCCACAAGCACGGACGCGGTGCCCTGCGTCATCTGCTCGGAGCTTACGGCGATATTCGTCACGGCCACGATCAGAGGCAGGGCCGTGGTGCAGTACAGCGCCACCGTGATGCGGTGATGCGCGGAAATCGTTTTCGTGGCCGGATCGATGCTCAGGCCCATGAACACCGGGATGGCGCGCACGAGCAGCAGAAGCACGATGAAGGTGACGAGCAGCGCGGGGGCCGCGGCCACGGCGCTGAGGTCGATTTTCACGCCCGACACCACGAAGAACACGGGGATGAAGAAGCCGTAGCCGATGGCGTTGAGCTTGTATTCCAGCGCCTCGTTGCCGTCGGGGATGATGTAGCGCAGGATGAATCCCGCGGCGAACGCACCGAGCACGGCGTCGAGGTCGAAGGCCACCGTGGCGGCGACAAGCGCCACAAGCAGCAGCGCCGTGATGCGCACGCCCGTCTGCGAGCTGCCGCCGGCTTTCTCCTTGAGGAACCGGAACAGGGCGGAGCCAGCCTTTTGGGCGCGTTTCGGAATCACCGCCAGCACGATGCACAGCGCCAGGAAAATGCCGAGGATGAGAATCGTCTGCCATTTGGCGCGTGTCGACAGCAGCAGCGCCATCGCGAGAATCGGCAGCAGCTCGCCCCATGTGCCATAGGCGAGGATTGCGTCGCCGACCTCGGTGCCGGTCAGTCCGCGCTCCGACAGGATCGGGATCAGCGTGCCGAGCGCCGTGGTGCACAGCGCGATGGCGACGGCCATGGAGTTCAGGCCGTCCGTCGCGAACAGGGGCACCGTGAACACGAGCGCGATGGAGATGGCGAAGGTGGCGATCCATGTGATCATGCCGGAGCGGCCGACGTGGCCGCCGAGGATCTGCGGGTTGATTTCGTAGCCGGCGAGTAGGAACAGGAAGGCGAGGCCGAGCTGCGAGAGCATTTCGATGGAGTCCGACACCACGATGACGCCGACGCCGTATTGGCCGAGCAGCGCGCCGCCGAGCAGGAGCAGCACGACCTCGGGAACGATATTGCCCGGTATGAGGCGTGCGATGATCGGCGCCGCCGTTGCCAGCAGCAGGATGATCGTCAGGGATATGAGGTCGGTGGCCATGAGTGTGCTTTCGGTGTGCGCTATGCGACGACTTGTGAGCGATCATGAACGGTTATTTTGGGTTATCTGAGCGAATTGTGTTCTATGTCGTTCGGTTGTTGTGCATAGCTGTTCGATTGTGCGGGGAGGCGGATGAATCGTGGACCGGAGCAGAGCGCGCAAGCCATTCCCCTTCCCGCCTCCATTGTGCCACGGCCGATGTGACGGGGCATGTGCTCGGCTATGCGCGAACGCGCGGCGGCAGGCGGAGCGCGGCGCTCTGGTGGTGCGTTCGGCGGCGCTTCCTAGAATGGAGGCATGAACGATGCTGCGAGCAACGAATACGATGATTCCGCCGAGGGCGCCGGCAACACGGGCACGGGCGCGGGCAACGCCGGCGCCTCGGGTCTGATCGGGCGCGAATCGTCGGTGATTCCGGGGCGCTTCGGCGACCCCATGACCGTGACGCATGCCGAATGGTCGCAGGACCGCGGACAGCGCAACCCCGGCCGGCCGCTGTTCCTGCTTATCCACGGCTGGGGCTCCACGGCCGCCGACATGATGGAGTTCTTCTCCGCCTATGTGTCTCCGTTCTCCGATTGCGTGGCGCTGCAGTCGCCGCTGACCATGCCCGATTACCCGGCGGCCGCCACGTGGTTCCACGATTGCGTTCCCGCCGGCGAGGACCTCGACCGCGATGCCTTTGCGGCCGCCACAGGCATCGACGCCTGGGTGCATGAGCATGTGCCCGACGACCGCGCCGTCATCCCGCTCGGATTCTCGCAGGGCGGCCTGCTCGCCGTGCATCTGCTGCGCGTCGATCCGACGCGCTACGCGGCCGCCGTCACGCTGTCGGGATTCCTCGCGCCCGGAATCGTGCCCGGCACCGCGCCGCACGACGATGAGCTCGCCGAGCTCGACACCAGCGTGTTCTACGGCGTGGGCGGGCGCGACACATGCATTCCGCGCTACGAGGCCAAGGCCTTCGAGGCGTGGCTCGAGGAGCACACGTATCTCAAGCTGTGCGAGTATCCGAATATGGACCACTCGATCTGCCTCGACGAGGTCGACGACCTACGCACCTGGCTTGTCTCGATCGGCGCCTCCAGCGGGCTTATGTGACGGCTACTCGAGATCGTCGAGCGCCTGCTCGACATCCGGATCGATGGTGACGTCGTCGCCGTCGGAGCCGCCATCGTCGCCATTGCCGTCAGCGTCGGCGTCATCGGCGCCATCGTCGCCTCGCTTGGCGCGCGCCTTCGCCTCCTTCTGCTCGCGGCGCTGCTCGCGCTTGAGCTGCTTCTCCTCTTCGCGCGCCTCGCGCTCCTGCCGCGCCTTCGCCTCCTTGCCCTCGAAGTACAGCTGCGGCTTCGCGTCGATGCCGCGCATGCCGTACCAGGCCATGTTCACGATATACGACGCCAGCTCCTCCTTGCTGATGCGCGGATTATCCGCCCACAGCTCGGCGCTGAACACCGTCAGGCCCACGATCATATTCGCGTAATACGGCGCGCCTTTCGTCGGCAGCTTGGCGCGTTTGAAGCTTTCGTCGAGCATCTTCTCCACATGTACGCTCACCGTGGTCAGCAGCGTGTTCAGCGACCCGTTGGGGTTCGTGGTCGGCGAATCGCGCAGGAGCACGTGGAATCCCTCGTTGTGCTCCTCCACGTAGGTGAGGAAGGTGAGCACGCCGAGCTCCATGGTGTGGCGCTCGCTGAGCGGCGGATGCGCGAAGAAATCCTCCAGCGCGTCCGACATGGTTTTCAGCTCGCGGTCCACCACCACGGCGTACAGGCCTTCCTTGCCGCCGAAATGCTCATAGATAATCGGTTTGCTCACCTTGGCCGCGGCCGCGATCTCCTCGACGCTCAGTGTTTCCATGTCGCGTTCGGCGAACAGTTTGCGACCGACGCGGATCAGCTGCTCGCGGCGCTCGAACGCCGTCATCCTCGATGTTCCCATATCGCCCAGTCTAGCGGCGGTCCGGTGCGGCGGCGGGGAGCGGCGGGGCGTTGGCGGGGTGCTGGCGGGGTGGCGGAGGGCGTCGGAAACGTGGAGTTCGTGGAGGGGATGCGGTCGCGGGGCTGCGTTTTTCCAGTACTTCGGGCAAACTGGGACGTATGGTATTGGTCCTTGTTATCTGGGGAATGGTTGTTCTCCTCGTCGCCGTCATCGTCCTCCTCGTTGCGCACGCGCAATCGGTGAAGGAGGACAATCCGCGCCGCAAGAAGCGCGACGATTCCTCGAACCCGTCGCGGGCGCCGCGTGTGGCGGGCGCCAACATCTCGTTTGCGCCGACCGGCGTGGGCGAGGACGAAGAGGTGAAAAGCCCCGACAACCGCGTATACGTGGGCAATTCCTCGTCCGTGGTGGAGGTGCATAACTTCCGCAACGGCACCAAGGAGAAGGCGCGGTCGTCGCGCAGCCACAGGGGCTGAATCCCGCCGGGCGCGGTAACGCCAGGTAGACAAACATCAGGTAGAAAGAGAGAAGCATGGATACATCGACAATCGTCGGTATCGTGATCGCGGCCGTCGTCGTGATCGCGGCCATTGTGATCGCCGTCGTGGCCGGCAGGCGTCGCGCCGCGAAGAAGGCGCAGGAGGCCGCCGCGGCAGCCGCGCAGAAGCGCGCATCCGTCGAGGGCGCGTCGGGGACGTCGAAGGCCGACCGGTCGGCGAAGGCCACGAAGGGCGCGGCCGCGCAGGCGTCGGCGCAGAAGGTGAAGAAGCCCGCCGCCGCGAAGGAAAGCGCTGAGAAGGAAAGCGCTGAGAAGGCAAGCGCTGACAACACGATTTCCGAATCGTCTGGTACCTCCGAAACCGAGGTCGAGACCGCCGAGGTAGCCGAGGCCGCCACCTCCGAAACCCCCGAGACCGAAGCCGCCGAGACCGAGGCCTCCGGCCCCGCCTCTGAGGCCGCCGCCGCTCCCGCCCCCGCCGAAAAGCCGGAGGGCAAGCAGTCACGACTCACCCGCCTGCGCGCGCGGCTGTCGAAAAGCGCGAACCCGTTCGGCAAGGCGCTTTTCGCAATCCTGACCAAAGACAACCTCTCCGAAACCGACTGGGAAGACATCGAGGACACGCTGATCCTCGCCGACGTGGGCACCGACGCGTCCGAGCAGATCGTGGACGAGCTGCGCGCCGACGCCCGCGTGAACAGCAGCAAGACGCCCGCCGAGGTGCGCGCGACGCTGCGCCGCATGCTGCTCGAGCAGGTCGGCGAGGACACCGACCGCAGCCTCGCCGCCGAGCGCGACGACGCGCGCCATCCGTCCGTCATCATCATGGTGGGCGTGAACGGCACGGGCAAAACCACCACCGCCGGCAAGCTCGCGCGCCTGTTCGTGGCCGAGGGCAAGTCCGTGGTGCTCGGCGCCGCCGACACCTTCCGCGCGGCCGCCGCCGACCAGCTCGAGACGTGGGGCAGCCACGTGGGCGTGCCGGTCGTGCGCGCCGACCACGATGGCGCCGATCCCGCGTCGGTTGCGTTCGACGCGGCGCAGAAGGCCATCGACGCCGATGCCGACGTGCTCATCATCGACACCGCGGGCCGTCTGCAGAACAAGGCGAATCTCATGGACGAGCTGGGCAAGATCCGCCGCGTGGTCGAGAAGAAGCTGCCGGTGGACGAGGTGCTGCTCGTGCTCGACGCCACCACCGGCCAGAACGGCATGGTGCAGGCGAAGGTGTTCTCCGAGGCGATCGGCGTCACGGGCGTGGCGCTGACGAAGCTCGACGGCTCCGCGAAGGGCGGCATCGTCATCTCCGTGCAGAAGGAGCTCGGCGTGCCGGTGAAGCTCGTGGGCCTGGGCGAGGGGCCGGACGACCTCGCGCCGTTCGATCCCGCCGGCTTCGTCGACGGCATCCTCGGCGACTGAGCCGCCGGGGTGTTTCCGTAACAGTGTGATGGCTTGCGGACATTTTCGGACGATTTTGGGGCTCTGGAGCCCGATTTTGGTCCGTAAGCCATCACATTGTTATGAATGGTTATGAATGGTTATGAATGGGGCACGGCCCGTGGGGTGGGGGCGTGATGCGGGGGAGCGGCGCCTGTATTACGGTGCCCGAAACGGGGAATCGTTTATGGTAACGGGTCCTTAACGTGGGCGTAACACGGTGCACTCGAAGCGGAAACGGAAGGTGCTGATTATTGGACTGTTTCTGCAATCGGTTCGGTTAGAGGGAAGGAGCTCTAATGGATTCTGGAAATGCCGCGTGGATGCTTATATCCGCCAGCCTGGTTTTCCTGATGACGCCGGGCGTCGCATTTTTCTACGGAGGCATGGTCCGCGCCAAGGCGGTGCTGAACATGCTTATGCTGTCCACGGCTGCGCTGGTGGTAACCGGCGTCGTGTGGACTTTCTGGGGCTGGTCCATTGCCTACGCGGGCAATGACATCGGCGGAATCTTCGGCGATCCGGGCACGGGTTTCCTGCTTCACGATGTGATCCAGGTCAACGATGACGGCGTCTACACGTCCATCGACACGAACGCCACCACATACCCGCATATCATCGACGTCGCCTTCCAGGTGACCTTCGCCATGATCACCGTCGCCCTCATCACGGGCGCCATCGCCGAGCGCGTCAAGTTCAGCACGTGGATGCTTTTCGTGGCCCTCTGGATCACCTTCGACTACGCCCCGATGGCGCATATGGTCTGGAACGGCGGCCTGCTTTCCCCCGACGGCGCCATCTCCCAGTGGATCGGCGCGGCCGCGCATGACTTCGCAGGCGGCACCGTCGTTCATATCAACGCCGCAACGGCGGCCCTCGTGACCGTTCTCATCATCGGCAAGCGCAAGGGCTTCGGCAAGGAGCCGATCAAGCCCCACAACGTCCCGTTCGTCATGCTCGGCGCCTTCCTCCTCTGGTTCGGCTGGTTCGGCTTCAACGCCGGCTCCGCTTTCGCCGCGAACGGCACCGCCGGCTACGCGTGGGTCTCCACCACCGCCGCCACCTCCGCCGCAACCCTGGGCTGGCTCTTCACGGAGCGCATCCGCACCGGCCACTTCACGGCCATCGGCGCCGCCTCGGGCATGGTCGCCGGCCTCGTGTGCATCACGCCGGCCGCCGATGTGGTCTCCCCGCTCGCCGCCATGATCATGGGCGTCATCGCGGGTATCGCCACCTGCTGCGCCTGCTCCCTCAAGTTCAAGCTCGGCTACGATGATTCGCTCGACGTGGTGGGCGTCCACGGCGTCGGCGGCTTCCTCGGCACCGTGATGCTCGGCTTCTTCATGGCCAACACCGGCCTGTTCGAGGGCGGCGACTGGCGTCAGCTCGCGGTCCAGCTCGTCGTGGCGCTCCTCGCCATCGTGTACTCCGCCGTCATCACCGGCATCATCGCCTTCGCCCTCGAGAAGACCATGGGCTGGCGTGTCTCCGAGCGCGACGAGGTCATGGGCATCGATATGGCGGATCAGGGCGAACGTGCTTACGATTTCGCTGGAATGTCCACTGCAATCCTCAAGGAGGTGAAGTGAGATGAAGCTGATCACCGCAATCATTCAGCCCATCAAGCTCGATGACGTGAAGGCCGCCCTCGCTGCGGTCGGCGTGCACGGCATCACGGTGTCGGAGGCGAACGGCTACGGCCGCCAGCACGGCCACACCGAGGTGTACCGCGGCGCCGAGTACACGGTTGACCTCATCCCGAAGATCCGCATCGAGGTTCTTGCCGACGATGCCGATGCCTCGACCCTGGTCGATGTCATCGTCAAGGCGGCGCAGACCGGGACCATCGGCGATGGCAAGGTGTGGGTCGCCCCGCTTGACTCCGTCACGCGAGTCCGTACCGGCGAAACCGGTTCGGCCGCCATCTGACGGTTCTGAGACGTGGCGGGCAAGGCGTTGATTTCCTCCTTCGCTCATGCTTTGCCCGTCGCCGGCGCCGTTCCTTTCGTCCGGCACCGTTACACAGGAGCTCCCGTGAGCGCAACACGGGGGCTCCTTCGTTTATTCGCGTATATTTTCTGTAACCGTTTCGGAAATACGATTTCTTGACGATTTTCGGTACGATTTTCGTGGCGGCATCGCCGGTTTCGGCGCGACGCTGGTTTCGGCGCCGGCGCAACCGTCGGGAAAATCGTTGGGAAAATCGTCGACTACCGAAAGCCTCACCGAAGCGGGGATTGCGAGGAAAGATGGCAAGCGTTGCGGACACTGTGAAGACTTCGATGATGGCGATCGGCCGCCCCGACGCCGACGGCGTGTACCGGAACGGCAAGGACAAGCGCGAACAGCGCACGCAGCTCGTGGTGGGCGTGCTACGCAAGCTCTGGGACGACGCGGTGCACGGCATGGATGTGCCGCGCGGCATCGGGCTCGCGGCGGTCGGATCGCTGGCCCGGCACCAGCTCGGCCCGTGCTCCGACCTCGACCTCGTGATCATCTACGACCCGCATGAGGTGGACGAAAGCGACGTGAGCACCATCGCCGACCGCATCTGGTACCCGCTGTGGGACGCGGGAATCGACCTCGACCACTCCGTGCGCACGCGCCAGCAGTGCGAGTCCGTCACCGACTCTGACCTGCCCGCCGCCATGGGCTGGCTCGACGTCATGCCGATCGCCGGCGATGCGCAGGTGGTGGGGGAGACCGCCGAATCCATTCTGCAACGGTGGCGCAAGGCCGCGCGCAAGCGCCTGTCGGAGCTCGAGGCGTCGGCGGAGGAGCGATCCGAGAGATTCGGCAACCTCGCCTACCTCAACCAGCCCGACGTCAAGGAGGCGCGCGGCGGGCTGCGAGACGCCATCCTCGTATCGGCGCTGGTGGCATCGTGGCTCGCCGACAGGCCGCACGGCGAGGGCTACGAGGACTGCGTGGAGAAGCTGCTCGACGTGCGCGACTGCATCCAGATGTCCTCGAAGCATGACACGAACCTGCTGCTTCCCGATTTCCAGCCGCAGGTCGCCGCCATGATCGGCCTGGCCGACCCCACGCTCGAGCCCGCGGAGCGCGAGGCGCAGAGCATCGAGGTGCTGCAGACCAAGCTCGCGCATCTGGGCCGCCACATCGCCTTCGCGCTGGACTCCACGATGTCCCACGCGCGGCACACCGTCACGCATACGCATAAGCGCTTCGCCTTTTTCCAGGGCAAGCGCGAGAAGCCAAAGTTCAACATCCTGCTGCCCGGAACCGCTGAGCTCGAGGGCGAGGTGGTTCTTGCGCCCGGCGTGGAGCCGGCATCGTCGAGGAACCTCGAGCTGCGCGTGGCCGTGGCGGCCGCCGACAACGGGCTGCAGATCGGGCCGTCCACGCTGCTTCAGCTCGAGCAGTGCCCCATTTCGGCGCGCGACTGGGACGACGAGGCGCGCGGCCTGTTCCTGCGCCTGCTCGGCAGCGGCGCCAAGCTCCCCGATCTCTGGGAAAGCCTCGACTACGTGGGCGTGCCGGGCAAGTGGATGCCCGAATGGCTCGGCGTGCGCAACCGTCCGAGCGTGTCGGCCGTGCATCGCTACACCATCGACAGGCATATGGTGGAGACCGCCTCCAGGCTTTCCGGCGAGTCGCCCCAGGGTGCGGAGTACGACGAGGCGCAGCATGCCGCGCTGCTGCTCGCCGGCATCCTCCACGACATCGGCAAGCGACCGGGCGTGACCGACCATGCGGCCGAGGGCGAGCGGCAGGCGGCCATGGTGCTCGAGCGCATGGGATACCCCGAGGATGTGCGGCGCATGGCGCTTGTGCTGATTCGCGAGCATCTGACGCTGTCGACGGCCGCGATGAAGCAGAGCCCCGACGATGCCGAGGCGTGCGAGCGGATCGCCGCCGCGGTGGGGCATGACGCCGTGCTGCTCGATATGCTGTTCGACCTCACGCGCGCGGATTCCTCTTCGCTCGGCGCGACCAGCGGCGAGCTTCTGGGCAAGCAGAACGGTTGGAGCGCCTGGCGCGCCGCCCTCGTCGGCGGGATGTACCGCGCCGTGCGCGCGCTGTGCCGGTGAGTGTGTGCGGTGGTGGGTGGTGTTGGCGTTGGGCGAGGCGGGGGTCGGGGCCGTTCAGTGTGAGTGTTCGTGTGCGGTGAACGGCCTTGACCCTTGGTTTGGCGGGTGTTGGTGGGGGTCGGAGGCGTTGAGTGCGAGTGTTCGTTCGCACTGAAGGTGGTTGGCCCCTGGTTTGGTGCGTTTTTCGGGGGTCGGGGCCGTTGAGTGTGAGTGATCGCTCACCATGAAGGCAGTTTTTCGTGTGGGCCGAGCGGTAGTTGGTTGTTTTGGCTGTTCGTGGTGAGGATTGTTCGCCGTGAGGGTGGTTTTGGGTTGGAGGAGGCGGGTTGGTGATCGGTTTGGCTGTTCGTGGTGAGGATTCTTCGCCATGAAGGGAAACGATGACGATGATGAGCGGGGGAATCGTGGATCGGAAGCGGTGGAAGGGGCAAGGGGCGGGGGATTGTGCGACGGCGGGGCAAATCGTGTTCCAAAAGGAACATGGCGTGTGCGCAACTGTATGAGAATTGCGCGGGGTTGTTCTTTATGAACGGCGGGTTAACGGGGTGAATGTGCGGTTGATTGTGCACTTCGGCGGTATGGATCGCGTAGCACGATTTTGGGGCGGTGGATACGCGGGCGGCGGTTGTGCTCCAGTACTCCACAGGTTATCCACCGAATTGTTCACATGCTGTGGATAGTTTCGCGGGATTATCCACACAATGTGGGTAAAAATGTGGATAACTCAGATGTTTGTCCACCGAGTTATCCCTCGGTCGTCCGCGCGTGTCGCCCGTTTTTCCTCGAAAATCCGTTCGAGAACAGCGATGTTCGTGGCGGCGCGCACAAACGAACAGCACCGCACTGAAATGTGGATAATGCACACATCGATGTGGAAAACACGATTCGGGCCGGGCGGATCCGCTCGCGGGGGGGCGGAGTGGAGAGCGGGGCCTGTTTTTGTGGGGGTCGTCGGCAACCGACACGACGAATGCGGTGCCGCCTCATGGTGAATCGCGTGGTGTGAATTAGACGGGCCGGTGTGTTGATCTGGCAGATGGGTGTGGGCGTTTTGATGGTGCAACGTTCGGCTGCTTCTATGCGACACGCCGATGGGTTGTGTTCTTTCGGGGAGGGAGGGTCTCTAGGAGGGAGGGTCTCTAGATGTTGTGTTTGGTTGGTTTTCGGCCGTTGGTCGCGTGGGGCCTGTTTTCCGACTTGCTTTGGGGTCTGTCGTGTTTTTGAAACACTAGATGTGTTGTTTGTCGTCTTGCGCGTGTCGGTTGACGTGCCGTGTATGTGTCGCCTTGGGGCTAGAATGGCGGCTGTCGAACGAGTGTTCGCGATAGGTGAATTTTCCGGCCGGAGCCGGGGTTAGGAGTGATCGGTGGAGATGCCGGATGACGTGGATGGGGTGCTGCGCGGGGAGCCGACGATGACCGACGTGGCGTGCGCGGCGGACATGCTAGGCGTTCCCGCGAGCGTGCTTTTCGGCTTCGTCTATCACCTTCGCGGGGGCGACGCCTAGGTAGTCGCACATGTCGGCGAAGACCGTCAGCGGGATGGGGCGCGCCCCGCTGAGATAGCGGCTGACCGAGACCCGGTGCACGCCGATGGCGTCGGCGATGTCGTCATCGCTGGCCTTCCTGCGCCCCTTCTGCGCCCTGAGCTCCGCGGCCAGGGCCGCGGCGAATCGTTCTCCGTATGTGGACATGCCTGCCAGCGTAGGCCGAACGGTGGATAAAATAACCAAGAGTTGACAAACTGAAACCGAATGGTTACAATATGGGGGTGTCGGGATGGACTGGCCATCCCATCGTCACGCCGGCGCGGCCGGCGGAAAGGAGTATCGCGATGACGGACCAGATGGTCCTCGCGACCCAGAAATGGCTGAACAAGACATACGTGGGCAGGAACGGCTACAACGTCGTGCAGGAGAACGGCAGGACCGGGTGGGAGGTCGTCCACGGCCTTCTGAGGGCGCTGCAG
>NZ_MWWR01000016.1 GCF_002259605.1 Pseudoscardovia radai
GATGTAGTACATCCAGCCCGTGAAATACGCGCCTTTCTCGCCGAGGAACTCGCGCGCGTACGAGACGAACGCGCCCGACGACGGGCGGCGGATGGCCAGCTCGCCCAGCGCGCGCACCATAAGGAAGGCGAACACGCCGCAGATGGCGTAGGCGATCATGAGTCCCGGGCCGCCCTCGGCCAGACGGCCGCCCGTTCCGAGGAAGAGGCCGGTGCCAATGGAGCCGCCGATGGCAATCATGCGGATATGGCGCGGTTCGAGGGCCTTGGCGTAGCCTTCGTCGCCGCGGTCGGCGGCGGGGGTTGCGGCGGCGGGGGTTTTCGACGATTTTGCCGCGTTCGACGATTCGGCAATCGTGGATTCTCCGGCCTTCTTCCCCGATGGCGCCGGACGCCCCGGATCCTGCGTTCGCTTCGACTTCGACATGGTCCTCCTTCGACTCTCTTCTACGGCGCCATGTTCTGTGACGGCTTCCGTGACGGCGCCCGGATTGACACCGCCGCTGTCGGCCACACTGTAATACATATGCGTGTCTCGCGGAAGGCCACGTTCACTATCCCGCCGCGAGCGCCGCGTTGGTTTCGCGCCGGTTCCGCGAGCGCCGCGCCATCGGATACGTTCAAAACGGGACGGTGCGGCAATCGGAAGGGTTTTCCCATGCGTTTGTCAGAATGTCACCGTCATTCACCAAGGTTCGGGCGGTTATATCAATATCGGAAGCACAAAGCACAGCGACTGCTTCCGACGGAACTCCGTTCCGCCATAATTAAACCCCCTTCTTCTCTCCTTCTCTCTGATGAATTGCCCGGCGCTTTTCCCTTTCGCCGGGCTTTTTCATATCCGGCACCCAACAGTGCCTCTCACTGGCACGCCAGCGACCAGCGAGAGCAACCGTTGACGAAACAAACAAGCATTCCCAACGATTCCCCCACCAACAGTCGCTCTCACTGGCACTGCACCGACCAGCGAGAGCGACCGTTGAAGAGAAGGCCCAGTGTTTCCAACGATGAAATCCCCAACAGTGCCCCTCACTGGCACGCCAGCGACCAGCAAGAGCAACCGTTGAAGAGAAGGCCCAGTGTTTCCAACGATTCCACCACCAACAGTGCCCCTCACTGGCACGCCGCCAACCAGCGAGAGCAACCGTTGAAGAGAAGGCCCAGTGTTTCCAACGATGAAATCGTCAACAGTGCCTCTCACTGGCACGCCACGAACCAGCGAGACCCACTGTTGGAGCGGGGGACGTTGGAAATGAGCGGATTCTTTTCCAACAGTGCCCCTCACTGGCACGCCAGCGACCAGCGAGAGCAACCGTTAACGAAACAAACAAGCATTCCCAACGATTCCCCCACCAACAGTCGCTCTCACTGGCACGCCAGCGACCAGCAAGACCCACTGTTGGAGCGGGGGACGTTGGAAATGAGCGGATTCTCTTCCAACAGTGCCCCTCACCGGCACGCCGGCGACCAGCGAGAGCAACCGTTAACGAAACAAACAAGCATTCCCAACGATTCCCCCACCAACAGTCGGTCTCACTGGCACTGCACCGACCAGCGAAACCCACCGTCGGAGAAAAAGCCCAGCATTCCCAACAACCACTCTGCCAACAGTGCCTCTCACTGGCACGCCAGCGACCAACCAAGCCCACCGTTAACGGTCCACACCCCAATCCGTGTCCGAATCCCATCACATCGTTCCCATTTCCACAACAATGTGATGACTTACGGACATAATCAGGCCTTTTCGAGCCGAAAAATCGTGTTTTCTGTCCGCAACCCATCACATTGTTACGGGGGGGCGCACCCCCACGCAATCAGGCCCTGGGGATAACCTAGTGACACGCTTTGCGTGCGTCGCGACCCGCTTGTCGCGGACTTCCGCACGCTGAAACCCCGAAACACCGACACACACCGAAGAGGACAGAAGACATATGACGCTGACGAAGAAGCAGATCAAGCAGCTGCGCACGCTGGGCCAGAAGCTCAGCCCGCTGCTGATCATCGGCAAGAACGGCATCACCGACGCCACCATCAAGCAGGCGGACGAAACCATCGAGAAGCGCGAGCTGCTCAAGTGCCAGGTGCTGCCCGACATCGGCATCGACGCGAAGGAGGCCGCGCAGACGCTGTGCGAGAAGCTCCACGCCGAGCTCGTGCAGACCATCGGCAATCGTTTCGTCATCTACCGCGCGTCCCATCGCGACGATATCGACAAGATCCAGCTGACGCGCGAGTAACGGCGGCGTTCGCACCACGATTCTCCCGCCGGCCGCAATCCCGAACCGCCAGGCGGGTGGATCGGCGGGAGCATTCCCAGTATCCTGGGCCCCAAACGACGGCATCGCGTCGGCGCCGGCCGCCCGCAGAGGGCGCGTCCCGCCCCGGCGCAGGCCGGCATAGGGACGGGAGGGTGCAATGGATACCTGGGGCACGTCGCGCAATAGCCGCGACAACAACGACACCGACATCAGCAACGACGCCGACACCAACACCGACATCAGCACCAACACCAGCACCGGCACGCTGGACTTCTCGCATATCGGCTCGCCGGACGCCGACGTGCATACGCTGCTCGAAGACGTCTCGTCCGGCTATATCCGCGCCTCAAACCGCGCGGTGGGCCGCTTCTCGCCGCATCTGATCAGCAACACGGTGGAGAACCGCATGATCGATGTGCTCGACCGCGAGCTATCGGACTGCGAATCCTTCGATATCTCGGTGGCGTTCCTCACCACGGAGGCCCTGAAATCCCTATACCAGCCGTGCCTTGACGCGCGGCGGCGCCATCCGAACGCGCACCGGCGCATCATCACGTCGACGAAATCGTATTTCAACAGCCCGGAGGCGTTCTCCTGGCTGCTCAAGCTGAAAACCGAAGCGGATGTGGACGTGCTCATATGGCACCACGATTCTCCCGCCGCGAGCGCCGACAACCCCGCCCCCAACAGCGCCGACAACACCGCCTCGCCGGGCCCAGCCTCCGACCCCACCGCCGGCTCCGACGAGCCCTTCCACCCCAAGGGCTACGTCTTCCTGCGCCGCACCGAGGCCGGCCGGCCGTATTACGACGTGCTTATCGGCAGCTCGAACATGACCGAGAGGGCGCTGAGCTCGCAGAAGGAATGGAATCTGCGCATCTCGTCCTTCGAGAACGGCGACCTTGTGCACCAGCTGCGCGAGGAGCTCGCCGAGCAGATCGCACATTCCACGGAACTCACCCAGGCCTGGATCGACCAGTACGAGCTCGAGTTCAAGCAGCACCAACCGCCAAGGGAGCAGGCCCTCGCGGAGCAGAAGAAGCGCGACTCGGCGCCCGTCACGCCTAACTCCATGCAGCGCGAGGCCTTGGCGCGCCTGCAGGAGCTGCGCGCCAGGGGAGAGCGCCGCGCCATCATCATCTCCGCCACGGGCACGGGCAAAACGTATCTGTCGGCGTTTGACGTGAAGAACGTCCGGCCCCGCCGCATGCTCTACCTCGTGCACCAGCAGCAGATCCTCGAGAAATCGCGCGCGTCCTACCAACGCGTGCTCGGCTGCGACGAGAAAGAGCTCGGCCTGCTGACGGGAGACACCAAGCAGGGCGACCGCCGCTACGTCTTCGCCACCATCCAGACCATCAGCCGCGACGAGACGCTCAATTCCTTCGCCCCCGACGCCTTCGACTACATCCTGTTCGACGAGGTGCACCATGCGGGCGCCGCCACCTACCGGAAGGTACTCGACCATTTCACGGGCGCCCGGTTCGTGCTCGGCATGACGGCGACGCCGGAGCGCACCGACGGCATCAATATCTTCAGCCTGTTCGGCAATAACATCGCCTATGAGATCCGCCTGCAGCAGGCGCTTGACGCGGGGCTGCTGTGCCCGTTCCACTATTTCGGCGTCACCGAATACCTCGGCTGCCCGCACGAAGCGGCGGACGGCACGGTGACGCCGGGCGCCGCAGTGTCGATCCGCGGCGGCAAATCCGCACAGGACGCGGCGGAGCTCAACGCCACCTTCTCCTTCGACGACCTCACCTCCCGCGAGCGCGTGCACTACATCGCGTCGATCCTGACGCGCTATTCCGACCCCGCGCAGCCGGTGACGGGGCTGGTGTTCTGCTCGCGCACGGACGAGGCGGAGAGGCTGTCCCGCATGCTCGACGATGAATAGAACCAGCAGGCGGAGCGACGCTACCGCACGGCGGCGGTGACGGAGTCCACCGGCATGAAGGAGCGCGAGGAGCTCGTCGGGCGCCTGGAACGCGGGGAGCTGGACTATCTGTTCAGCGTCAATGTGTTCAACGAGGGCGTCGACATCCCGTCGCTCAACCAGGTGGTGATGTTGCGCAACACGCAGTCGAGCATCGTGTTCACGCAGCAGCTGGGCCGTGGCCTGCGCCGTTTCCCGCATAAGGAAAGCGTCACGATCATCGATTTCATCGGCAACTACGCGAACAACTACCTCATCCCGATCGCGCTGTTCGGCGCGGCGGGCAGCAAGGAGATCGCGCGCAAGAACACGACGGGCATGCATCACCCGGGTGCCTCGAGCGTGCATTTCGACGAAATCTCGACGCGGCGCATCATGGAATCGCTCGACCACACGGACCTCTCGGATCTCAAACGCCTGCGCGCCTCGTACACGAATCTACGCTTCCAGCTCAACGCCATCCCGATGCTCATGGATTTCTACCGCGAGGACCCGTCGCTGCCCATCGCGCTGGCGAATCTCACGGCGCGCAGCGGCTCACCCGACACGTATCTGGCGTTCGTGCGCGGCTGTGAGAAAAGCCTGTCGCGCCCGTCCGGCGCGAGAAAACACGATTCCCCCGCCGCGCACGGTTCCGAACCCGCCGCCGACGACACCGCCAACGCCACTGATGCCGCCACCGTCCTCGCCCCGACGGATGCATGGCAGGACGCGGTTCTCAAAATGGCGTCGTCGGTGATCCTCCCCGGCGCACGTCCGCACGAGGCCGTCATGCTGTGCATGATGTGCGGATTCGCGCTGCCAGAAGAGCTCGGCGACCGGCTTCCCGGCGAGGCGTTGCCGGAGGGGCTCCGGTTGCACGATGCATCGGAACAATCGTCGATTCCGCGCCGCGGCCTCACGCGCGACCAGCTGCGCGCCGGCGTGGCCGCGGTCTTCCCCGACACCGACCTATCGGACAACCAGATGGACGCGGCGCTGCGCGTTCTGGACTACTCGGTGTTCTCCAGCGGCAACCGCACCCGCTTCGGCGCCAGGCCGCTTGTCACGTGCGGCGAGGACGGCGCGTACCGCCTGTCGCCGGACCTGCGCGAGGCTCTGGAGCACAACCGCACCTTCGCTACCTTCCTCGCCGACACTCTGCGCACCTCGCTTCTCGTCTGCCGCGACGCCTACGACGAACTGCGGAGCACCGGTCGCCGCCAAGAGCATGGCTTTCTGTACGAGCACCGCTACTCGCTGTGGGAGATCATGCGCCTGTGCTGCTGGCAGCAGGAGCAGACGCCGCAGAACGTGGGCGGGTACTTCGTGGACGCCGCCAGCGGCACCATGCCGATCATGGTGAAATACGCGGCCAGCCAGTACGCCGACCGCTTCCTCGGCACACAGGACATGCTGTGGTACAGCAAGAACCGGCGCACCACCCAGTCGCCGGAATTCCGCTGGATGCGCGGGGAAACGCACGATGGGCCGGCGGAACGCGCAAGTCGAGCAGGACGCGCGGGACGGCGCTTCATCCCGCTGTTCGTCATGCGCAAGGCCGACAGCGCCGATCCGAAATCCGACAAACGCTATTTCTACGTCGGGCACGTCTCGCAGATCCTCAGCTGCGAAAACACCACGATTCCCGCGACATCCAACGGAGGCACATCGGCCGGCAACCCGGCGGCTCCCGTGAAAATCGTCCGCTCCGTCCTCCGCCTTGAATCCCCGCTGACCGCATCTCTGCATCACTATCTCACCGACGGAGCCGATTAAAACGGCTCCGGCATCGTACGCCCGCGAACACACGGGCATCCGCCCCACGCAATACGCGTCCGGCGATAGACTGCTGTCAGCGCCTCCGTGCGGATTGGCCGGTGGCGACAAACGAAAGGCAGTTCCCCATGGCAGAAGAAAAGCGAGCGGAGGAATCCCGCTCCATCGAGACCACATGCGTCCAGGGCGGCTGGCAGCCGAAGAACGGCGAGCCCCGCACGCCTCCGATCGTGCAGTCCACCACGTTCAAGTACACGAGCAGCGAACAGATGTCGCGCCTGTTCGACCTCTCGGAGTCCGGCTACTTCTACACGCGTCTGTCGAACCCGACGAACGACATCGTGGCCAAGAAGATCTGCGAGCTCGAGGGCGGCACCGCGGCCCTTCTGACGAGCTCCGGCCAGGCGGCGAATTTCTTCGCGCTGTTCAATATCTGTTCGGCCGGCGACCACATCGTGGCGTCGAACGCCATCTACGGCGGCACCTATAACCTCATCAACGTCACCATGCGCCGTATGGGCATCGACTGCACCTTCGTGCACCCGGACTGCACGCCCGAGGAGCTCGAGGCCGCCTTCCGCCCCAACACCAAGGCCGTGTTCGGCGAATCCATCGCCAACCCCTCGCTGATGGTGCTGGACTTCGATAAATTCGCCGCCGCCGCGCACAGGCACGGCGTGCCGCTGATCGTCGACAACACCTTCCCGACGCCCGTCAACTGCCGACCCTTCGAGTACGGCGTCGACATCGTGACGCATTCCACCACCAAGTACATGGACGGCCACGGCTCCTGCGTGGGCGGCGCCATCGTGGATTCCGGCAACTTCGACTGGATGGCGCATGCCGACACGTTCCCGGGCCTGACCACGCCCGACGATTCCTACCACGGCGTGACCTACGCCAAGGAGTTCGGCAACGGCGGCGCGTTCATCACCAAGTGCGTGGCGCAGCTCATGCGCGACTTCGGCTCCATCCCCTCGCCGTTCAACGCGTGGATCCTGGGCCAGAACCTCGAGGACCTCGCCCTGCGCATGAAGCGCCACTGCGAGAACGGCTACAAGGTGGCGAAATTCCTCGACGATGACCCGCGCATCTCCTGGGTGAACCACCCCGGCCTCGAAACCGACAAGTACTACGAGCTCGCGAAGAAGTACATGCCGAACGGCACGTGCGGCGTCATCGCCTTCGGCGTGCCCGGCGGCCGCGAGAAGGTGTCGGCGCTGCTCGACCACCTCAAGCTCGTGTCCATCGCCACGCATGTGGCGGATTCGCGCTCCTGCATCCTGTACCCGGCGGGCACCACGCACCGCCAGCTCACCGAGGAGCAGCTCAAGGAGGCGGGCGTCGGCATCGACCTCGTGCGTCTGAGCTGCGGCCTCGAAAGCGCCGACGATATCATCGCCGACCTCAAGCAGGCCATGGACGCCGTGCTCTGATCGGCGGAGCTCACAACGGAGCTGACGACGGGGCCCGGTGCACGTGCGCCGGGCCCCGGTTACCCCAAAGCGCAGGTTATGCACGGTACGGGTTCCGGAACGATGGTTCTGGAACGATGGTTCCGCGCGGAAACATGTTCGCTCCCGCCGAAAGGGCGGGAGCATCGTCTTTTTCGAGAGCATCGTGCTTACAATAAAGTAAGTTACGCGGCGGTAGGTTTTATCTCCGCCGCCAGGGGAGGACGATATGAGCGCAGCAACGACGGATACGCCCCAGAACGCCAAGGCGGCCCGAAAGGAAGCCAAACGCGCGCAGAAAGCCGAGGCCAAGGAGGCGAAACGGCGCAAGAAAGCCCGCGCGCGCCAACTCAAAGCCGAGGCGAAGGAGGCCAGGCGCCAGGAGAAAGCCGAGGCCAAGGCCGGGAAGGCCCGGCAGAAGGAACGGGCCCGCCAGCTCAAGGCACAAGCCAAGGAAGCCGCCCGACAGGCCAAGGAAGCCGCGAAACAGGCCGCCGCCGACCAAGCCAAGAAAGCCGCCACCCAGCGCATGCAGAAGGCGCATCGTCCCCGCACACAGCAACCCGACGAGGCCATCGTGGACCTTGACCACGCCACGCCGTCGGTGCGCCAGGAAAGCGCGGGAATGCGCCGCGCCGAGGACCTCGCCGCCATGCGCCGCCTGGGCAACGCGCGCCACGAGGACTACGCGTCGGCCGTGAACTATGACATCGCGCGCGCCAGGCGCCAGGCGGCCCGCAAGGAGGTGGCCGCGGCGCAGCGCCAGGCCATCCAGCGCGGCATCGCCATCGAACCCACCGACTATTTCGGCGAGCATCACCCCCGCATGCGCGGCTGGATGCACGCGGCGATGTTCCCTCTGAGCATCGCCGCGACGGTCACGCTCATCTGCCTGGCGCCTCCCGGGGCGCCCAAGCTCGCGTGCGCGCTGTACGCGGCGTCATCGATGCTGCTATTCGGCGTCTCCGCGTGCCTGCACCTCGTCCATTGGCGGTCCAAGCGCAAGCACGAGATCATGTGCTCGCTCGACTACTCGAATATCTTCCTCACGATAGCCGGCACGAACACGCCGATCGCGATGGCTCTGCCCGCCTCGATCCGGTGGCCGTACCTCGCGTTCATCTGGGCCGCCGCCATCATCGGCACCGTGGCGCATCTGACGTGGAAGAAGGGGCCTGACTGGTTCTTCACCATCATCTATTGCGTGCTCGGCCTCGCCGTGGCGGTGCTGCTGCCGCTGCTGTGGAACCAGCCGGCGGGCGGACCGGCCGTGTGCTGGCTGATCATAGCCGGCGGCGCGTGCTACATAGCGGGCGCCGTGTGCTTCGCGCTGCGCAAGCCGATTCTCGTGCCCGGCTGGTTCGAGTACCACGAGATGTTCCATCTCGGCACGCTGCTCGGCTGGTCCTGCCACTGCGTCGCCGTCTACCTCGTCATCCTCGCCCTGTGAAAGAAGCAGGGCGAGGCAAGAGGGAAGCGAGGCGAGACGCCGGCAAAGCGCCCACTACGCGGCGTAGGCGGAGTCGAGGGCCTGGCGCAGGTCGGCAATCAGATCGTCGGTTTCCTCGAGGCCGATCGACAGGCGGATCGTGGACGGCGTGATGCCCGCGATCCGCAGCTCGTCCAGCGTGAGCTCGGGGTGCGTGACCACGAACGGGTCGATCGCCAGCGACTTCGAATCGCCCAGGTTCGCTTGCAGGCTGAACAGCCGCAGCGCGTCGAGCACGCGCCGCTTGCGCTCCTCGGTGTCCACGTCGAAGGCGATCACCGTGTCATAGCCGCGCGTCAGGTACTTGTCAGCGAGCTCGCGGTACGGGTAGTCGTGCGCCGCCGGATGGTAGATGGCCGTGATGCGCCCGGCCTCGCGCTGCTCCTCGAGGAACCCCACCACGCGCTCGGTGCTGGCGGTTTCCTGTGCGAGGCGCGCCTTGAGCGTCTCGAGGCCGATCAGCGTCAGGTAGCTGTCGAAGGGGCTGGGCGCGGCGCCAAGCAGCGTGACGAGGATGCCGCGCAGGCGCGAAGTGAAGGGCGTCGTCGGGGCGATCTCGAGCACGCTGCGCTCCACCCGTTCGCGCGACTTGAAGAACCATTCCTTGCGCTCGAACTGCGGGTAGTTGCCGTTCGCGTAGTCGAAGGCGCCGCTTTCGAGCACCACGCCGCCGATGGCGTTGCCGTGGCCGTTGATGGCCTTCGTGGTGGAGTAGACCACCACGTCGGCGCCGTATTCGAACGGATTGACCAGGTACGGCGTGGCGAGAGTGTTGTCGACGATGAGGATGATGCCGTGCTTGTGCGCCACCGCGGCGAGCGCCTCGATGTCGGCCACGATGGACAACGGGTTCGACACGCTTTCCACGAGCAGCGCCTTGGTATCGGGAAGAATGGCGGCGTTCCAGGACTCGGGGTCGTCGGGGTTGGGCACGATGTCGACGCCGATGCCGTAGTCGGGCAGCACGTCGGAGAACGTGGCGACGGTGCCGCCGTACAGGCGGTAGGTCGTGAGGATGCGGCCGCCGCCGAGCGCCGCGTTGAGAAGCGAATACGTGACGGCCGCAAGGCCGGATGCCGTGGCGACCGCGCCCTCGACGCCGTGCAGCGCGGCGAGGCGCTGTTCGAGCACGTTCGTGGTGGGGTTGGAGATGCGCGTGTAGATGTTGTCGGCGAGTTCGAACGATGCGATCTGCGTGGCGTGCTCCTCGTCGCGCAGCTGGTACGCGGCCGTTGCGTAGATCGGCACGCTGCTCGCGTTCGCGTGCTCGGCGGGGTCGTAGCCGGCGCGCAGGGCGCGGGTGGCGAAGCTGCGGCGCGCTTCCTCGGCGGCGGTGATGGTGTTCGATGCGGCGGCGGACGATGCTGGCTGTGCGGCGATGGTATCGACGATGGTTTCGGTGGACATAGGGATTCCTTCTTTGTAATCGTATGAACGGATGGAAGGAGCCCTTCGATTGGATGCGGTACCGTCAGGATACATCGCGGAAATCGTCCGAACGGCCGCGCGGCGCATCGTTATCGCTATCCGAAGTTATAAGAAACCTCGATAGGCGCGCGCTTGATTTTCGCCGCGGCGGGCGCGAAGATGGCGCCATCGCATTCAGGGAGTCCCCCGATGCGCGTTCCCCACCGCTTGCCCTTCCGGGCCCGCTGTCGCCGCGCATGCCGTGGGGACGGGGAACCCTGAACCGGAGGGGGGATGCGGCGGCGCGCACGGGACGGCGCCCTCTGCGACGGAGCCACAGGTTGGATGCCTGGCAATGCACCGTTCAAGGAAAGGAGCCCGACCATGTCACTGAAACCGACAGCCTCTGATCAAGGATTGAAGCGAATGTGCCGCATGATGACGGCCTCCGCCGAGGTGTAGCGCCAGGCGCGTATTTGCAACACCCCTGTAACGTCCGCAACATCCTGTGGCATTGAGGCGGGGTGGTGCCGGCCCCCTGATATCCGGCATCACCCCTCCATCATCTGGGTGCAGAGGCATCCTGTGGGTTGTCACCATCGTTGTGCAGGATGGCAGCCTCGCCGACGTCAGCGTTCGCTTCGGCAACCTCACCAGCAGCGCCAGCACCATCGCCAGCACCGGCACCATCGCGCCCATCGCCGCCTTCAGGCCACCCCTCGTCTCCGTGCGAGGCGGCCACGGCATCGAGCGCCTTGTCCAAAACGCGCTCCGGAAGCCAGGAATCGTCCCACGCCCAGCGCATCGCCCAGCGTGCGGCGATGCGGAAGTAGAGGCGCCGCGCCTCGGGGCACGACATGGAGATATCGTGCAGCGCGTCGGGGATCTGCACCAGCGTCACCACCTTGCCCAGCCCCACGGCAGCCGCGCGCACGGACTGCACGTCGAGCACCGTGTCGGCCTTCGCCATGCCGGGATCCCACCGCGTCTGCAGCATGGATTTGTCGGATGTGCACACGAGCACGGGAACCTGGATATCCAGCCCATGCGCCACCTCGTCCTGCGCGTTGTAGATGGCGTTCAGCCAGCCGGCGCGCGCCACATACCGCACGCCGGGCTCCTGGTAGCGCTCGTAATCCCACAGCCCGCCCTGCGACCGGTACAGCGTGCGCCCGTAGAAGCCGGGGTCGTTGAGCGGCATCACGGTTTTGCCGCCGACCATGCGGAATCCGCGCACCACGGGCGTGGTGAGCAGACGCCCGAAGCGCGTGAGCTGCAGCTCGAGCCACGGGGAGTTGAGCATCAGGGCCGCCACATGGTGCGGCCGCCTGTGGTGCATCCACAAGGACGTGATAAGCCCGCCCATCGAATGCCCGATGACGAGGATGCGCACGTCGTCGCCGCATTCCTTCACGATGGTGTCGCGCAGTGCGTCGAGCTGCGGGAAATACCCGTGCAGGTCCTCGGTATAGCCGGGCGTCTGCCCCGGTCGGTAGCTGCGCCCGAATTTCGCCAGATCGACGGCGTAGAAGCGCACGCCGAGCGATTCCCAGAACTCGGAGGCGTGGATGCGGTAGAAATGGTCGTTCCACCCGTGCACGTACAGGATTGCGGCCGGTTTGCGCCGCAGCGTGCCGCGCACCCACCGGCGCCAGCGCTGCGCCGCGGTCAGGCTGTCGGGGTTCTTGCGCACGAAGGTGGCGATGATCTGCCCTTCGTCGTCGGTTTCCATGAAATACGCCGTGAGCTGCTGGTAGCCGGGCAGCCACAGGTCCTTGCCCCACCGCGAGAGGAAAACGCGCGGGTCGCCGTCGGAATCGTGCAGTTCGTCCATATCCCTCCCTTTCCACGATGGGTTGCGCGATGAATTCGCGCTGCCGCGGCCACGCGGACGCCTTCCGTCACTTTCCAGCCTATTGCACCGCACGCACGGCCGTCGGAGCGACGCCAGCGTTCCGCTCTGGGCTCATTCCTCCCGCCTCGAACACGGAATCGGGCCGGCCCCCGTCACGCGGGAACCGGCCCGATAAGCCACGGCCGGGCCGAAGCCAGGCCGAACCGACCGAAGACTCAGTCGTCGCCAAGCGTCACGCGCAGGCCGCCGACGAGGCGGGCGGTGACGTTGTACAGGAACGCGTTGATGGCGGCCAGCAGCGTGAACAGCACGATGTTGAACACCGCGAGGATTACGAGCACGCTGACCACATGGCCGGTCGTGAAAATGGCCGACAGGCTGGACGTCACGGAATCGAGGCCGCTGCTCGACACCAGCGAGTTGATGGAGTTCATGGCGTTGGAGCTGGCGAACACAAGCCACGCCACGAACAGCGCCACGCCGATAATCAGCGAAATCGCGAACGACAGCATGAATCCGACCTTCGTGGCGGACCACGGGTCGATGCGCGTCAGCGACAGCTTCATGCGGCGTGCGCGCGGCGTCTTATGGTGGCGGTGCCCTTCGGAGGCGGAGGAAGACGATGGCGACGACGCGCCCGATGACGCGCTCCTGTGCTGCTGCGGGTGCTGCGAGCCGCCGGAGACGGCCGTGCGGCCGGACGGCGCGGATGCGGAGGCGGCCGGGGCGGCGATATGCGAAGCGGCGGTGCGGCGCGGGGCCGAGGCCGCGGTGCGTGCGGCGTGCGCGGCCGGCGCGGCCGGCGCGGCTTCGGGAATCAGCGGTTCGACAGACGACGACGCCGATGCGGCCTGGTAGTCGTCCATGCCGGGGGCGGTGTAGTAGCTTCGGCGCGTGCCGGAGGCCTGGTATCCCGCGCCCGGATTCTGGTTCGCGTTCGGCGCGATGTTCTCGTCAGTCATGCCTTCACCTTGCACTTCCATATCTGCCTGTGCATATTGCGGCGATGGCGTGCACGGCAGCCCGCACACGCCATCTCTCTACCTGTTATGCGACATTATCAGCGTCTTGAGACGTACCGGCCGCATCGGAGGCCGTTGCATCGGCGTCGGCAACCACCGCACCGGCAGCAACCGCGCCATCCGTCGCGAGGGCATCCGTCGGAGCAACGGAGGCCGCCGCGTCGCCCGCGGCTTCGGACTCGGCGGAATCGTCCTCGTCCGTTTCCTCGTTGCGCGCGATCGAGATGATGTGATCGCCAGCGTCGGGCTTGGCGAGCGTGACACCTTGCGTGTTGCGCCCCGTGCGGTTGATCTCGGCCACGTCGGAGCGAATCACCTTGCCGGACTTCATGATGGCCATGATCTGGTCGGAGTCGTTCACCACCACGGCGCCCACGAGGTCGCCGCGGCCCTCCACCATGTTGATGGCCTTGACGCCGTAGCCGTTGCGGCCCTGGAGGCGGTATTCGCTGAGCGCCGTGCGCTTGGCGTAGCCCTCCGAGGTCACCACGAGCAGGTCGGAGTCGGAGTCTCCCGGCACCACGTCCATGCTCAGCAGCAGGTCCTCGCCCGGCGCGCCCTTGAACTTCATGGCCTGGACGCCGGCTGTCTGGCGGCCCATGGGCCTGAGCGTCTCGTCATCGGCCGAGAAGCGCACCGACATGCCCTTCTCCGACACCACGATGATGTTGTCGTCGGCGTTGCACAGCGCCGCGCCAATCAGCTCGTCGGTCACCGGCACCTCGTTGCCCTCGTCGTCGGTGGTCGTGGCGCCTTCGATCTCGCGCAGACGGATGGCGATGAGGCCGCCCTGGCGGGGCGAATCGTATTCCGCCAGGCGCGTCTTCTTCACCTTGCCGCTGCGGGTGGCGAGCACCAGATACTGCGCCTCGTCGTAATCGTGGATCGACAGCACCTGCTGGATGCTTTCGCCTGGCTCCAGCTGCAGCAGGTTCGCCACGTGCTGGCCCTTGGCGTCGCGCCCGCCCTCGGGCACCTCGTAGGCCTTGAGGCGGTAGACGCGGCCCTTGTTCGTAAAGAACAGCAGCCAGTTATGCGTGCTCGTAAGGAAGAAGTGGTCCACCACATCGTCCTCGCGCAGACGAGCGCCCTTGATGCCCTTGCCGCCGCGGTGCTGGGCGCGGTACTCGTCCACCTTGGTGCGCTTGATGTAGCCGCCGTGCGTGACGGTGACCACCACGTTCTCCTCGGCGATGAGGTCCTCCATGTTGACCTCGCCGGAGTACGGCAGGATGCGCGTGCGGCGCTCGTCGCCGTACTTTTCCACGATTTCGTCGAGCTCGTCGCCCACGATCGTGCGCTGGCGCTCCTTGCTCGCGAGAATATCGTTGTAGTCGGCGATCTTGCGCTGCAGCTCCTCGTGCTCATCGAGGATCTTCTGGCGCTCGAGGGCGGCCAGGCGGCGCAGCTGCATGGCGAGGATGGCATCGGCCTGCACCTCGTCCACGTCAAGCAGGTCCATGAGCCCGGCGCGCGCCGCCTCCACGGTGGGGGAGCGGCGGATGAGGGCGATGACCTCGTCGATCATGTCCAGGGCCTTGAGATAGCCCTGCAGAATGTGGTCGCGCTCCTCGGCCTCGCGCTTGAGATAGCGGGTGCGGCGCTCCACCACGTCGAGCTGGTGGTCCACCCAGTGCTTGATGAACGCGTCGAGGCTCAGCGTGCGCGGCACGCCGTCGACGAGTGCGAGCATGTTGGCGCCGAAGGTCTGCTGCAGCTGCGTGTGCTTGTACAGGTTGTTGAGCACCACCTTGGGCACCGCGTCGCGCTTGAGCACGAGCACGAGGCGCTGGCCGGTGCGGCCCGAGGTCTCGTCGCGCATGTCGGCGATGCCACTGATCTTGCCGTCGCGCACGGCCTCGCGGATCGAGACCACGAGACGGTCGGGGTTCACCTGGTACGGCAGCTCGGTGACCACGAGGCACATGCGGCCGCGGATCTCCTCCGTGTTGACCACGGCGCGCATCGTGATGAGGCCGCGGCCGGTGCGGTAGGCCTGCTCGATGCCCTTGTGGCCCAGGATCGTGGCGCCGGTCGGGAAATCGGGTCCCTTGATGCGCGCGATCAGCGCGTCGAGCAGCTCCTCGCGGCTGGCGTCCGGATGCTCGAGCGCCCAGTGCACGCCGTCCGCCACCTCGCGCATGTTATGCGGCGGGATGTTCGTGGCCATACCGACGGCGATGCCGCTCGAACCGTTGACCAGCAGGTTCGGGAAGCGGCTGGGGAGCACGACGGGCTCCTGTGTCTTGCCGTCGTAGTTGGGCTGGAAGTCGACGGTGTCCTTGTCGATGTCGCGCACCATCTCCATCGCGAGCGGAGCCATGCGGCACTCCGTGTAACGCATGGCGGCCGCGGGGTCGTCGCCCGGCGAGCCGAAGTTGCCCTGGCCGTCCACGAGCAGGTAGCGCATGCTCCACGGCTGCGCCATGCGCACGAGCGTGTCATAGATGGCGGCGTCGCCGTGCGGGTGGTACTTGCCCATCACGTCGCCGACGACGCGCGAGCACTTGTTGTAGCCGCGGTCGGGGCGGTAGCCGCCGTCGTACATCGCGTAGATGACGCGGCGGTGCACCGGCTTCATGCCGTCGCGCACGTCCGGAAGGGCGCGCTCGACGATGACGGACAGCGCATAGGCGAGATACGATTCGCGCATCTCCTGCTGCAGGTCGATCGGCTGCACGCGCTGGCCGGACAACAGGCCGTAGTCGGTGGTGTCGGCCTCCTGCGGGCTCAGCGGCTCGCTGTTGTTGTCAAGCCCGTGGAGCTGGTCCTCGTTGTCGGGCTCATTGGTGCCGGGCTCGTTGTTGTTGGTGTTGTCGTCTGCCATTTCCTCGGATTCCTTACTCAGATCCCTTACTCAGACTGTCATCGCTTGGTTTGTTATCGTCCGGCGTCGCCAGGCGTCCATGCGTGGATTGTGGCCACACCACACACTGCCACGATGGGAAGTCGCGTATATTGTGTGGCCACACCACATTCCGCCGGGCGCACCGGACAACGCGCCGTCAGGCGTCGATGAACCTCGCGTCGTGCGCATTGCGCTGGATGAACAGGCGGCGCGGCTCCACATCGTCGCCCATGAGCATGGAGAAGGTCTCGTCCGCCTGGGCCGCGTCCTCGATGTGGATCTGCTTGAGAATGCGGTGGTCGGGGTCCATCGTGGTCTCCCACAGCTCCTGGTACGTCATCTCACCCAGACCCTTGTAGCGCTGGATTCCCTCGCCCTTCGGCAGCTGCTTGCCCTCGGCCTTGCCCTCGCGCAGCACGCGGTCGCGCTCGGCGTCGGTGTACACGAAGTCGTGCGGGCCCTTGGTCCACTTGATGCGGTACAGCGGCGGCATGGCCACGTACACGTAGCCGGCCGTGATCATGGGGCGCATGTAGCGGAAGAACAGCGTGAGGTTCAGCGTCGCGATATGCGCGCCGTCCACATCGGCGTCGGCCATGATGATGATCTTGTGGTAGCGCACCTTGTTCACGTCGAAGTTCTCGCCGTATCCGCCGCCGATGGCGGTGATCAACGATTCGATGGTGTCGGACTTGAGCATGCGGTCGATGGAGGCGCGCTCCGTGTTGAGGATCTTGCCTCGCAGCGGCAGGATGGCCTGCGTGATGGGGTTGCGCCCCTGGATGGCGGAGCCGCCTGCCGAATCGCCCTCGACGATGAACAGCTCGCACTCGGACGGGTCGTTGGACTGGCAGTCCTTGAGTTTGTCGGGCATGCCCGCGGATTCGAAGATGGACTTGCGGCGCGTCGACTCGCGCGCCTTCTTGGCGGCGATGCGGGCGCGGGAGGCCTCGATGCCCTTCTGCACGATGGAGCGGGCGTCGGTCGGATGCGAGTCGAACCAGTCGCTGAGCTTCTCGGTCATGACGCGCTGGACGAAGGTCTTCGCCTCGGGGTTGCCGAGCTTCGTCTTGGTCTGGCCCTCGAACTGTGGGTTCGTGAGCTTGACCGACACGACGGCCACGAGACCCTCGCGCACATCGTCGCCGGAGAGGTTCTCGTCCTTGTCCTTGAGGATGTTCTTCTCGCGCGCATAGCGGTTGACGAGCGTCGTCAGCGCCGCGCGGAAGCCTTCCTCGTGGGAGCCGCCCTCGGTGGTCGTGATGGTGTTCGCGAAGGTGTGCACGGACTCGGAGTAGGCGCTCGTCCACTGCATGGCCACCTCGGCGGAGATGCCCAGCGTGAGGTCCTCGGCTTCGAAGTCGATGACGTCGTTCTCGACAGGCGTGGCGTGCTTGCCCTTGACGAGGTACTCCACGTAATCGCGGATGCCGTTGGCGTACTGGTACGTCACGGTTTCGTGGGTTTCCTCGAGCGGGTTGTCGCCGTCGCCGGCCACCTCGTCGCCCGCCTCGTCCACATGGCGTAGGTCGGTCAGCGAGATCTTGAGGCCCTTGTTCAGGAAGGCCATCTGCTGGAAGCGGCTGCGCAGGGTTTCGAAATCGTAGACCGTCGTCTCGAAGATGGAGGGGTCGGCCCAGAAGCTCACGGACGTGCCGGTGGACTCGCCCTCGGCCATCGGCTCGCCCTTGGCGAGCGGCGCGACGGGCTTCTGGTTCACGTAGTCCTGCGTCCAGTGGTAGCCCTGGCGGCGCACCTCGATATGCATATGCGTCGACAGCGCGTTCACCACGGAGATGCCCACGCCGTGCAGGCCGCCGGACACCGCGTAGCCGCCGCCTCCGAACTTGCCGCCCGCGTGGAGCTTGGTCATGACCACCTCGACGCCCGACTTGTTCTCGCCGGGCACGTTGTCGACCGGGATGCCGCGGCCGTCGTCGACCACGGTGATGCCGTTGTCGGGAAGGATCGTCACCTCGATATGCGTGGCGTAGCCCGCCAGCGCCTCGTCGACGGAGTTGTCGACGATTTCGTAGACGAGGTGGTGCAGGCCGCGCGGGCCGGTGGAGCCGATATACATGCCGGGTCGCACGCGCACGGCCTCGAGGCCTTCGAGAACCTTCAGGTCGCTGGCGTCGTAATGGTCGGGGGAGAGCGAATCGTCGAGCTGCGCGTCCTGGAGCTCGTCATGCTCCGCGGCTTCGGTCAGTGCGTCCTCGGGATTGCGGCCCTCGTCGGCCGTGGTGTGGGAGATATCGGAAATGTCATCGGGCTGCTCGTCGTTGGAATCGGCCACCAATGCTTCCTTTCTAGCGAATTCTTGCGATTGCCTGTGTGGGTTTTCGCGAATCATGCCCCTATAAGCCCCAAAATGGGCCCTCTACGGCACGATATATACCTAATGGGTAATCCTACTAGGACCCGGGGACTCTGAGGCCCCAGAAACCGCCCATTTCGGGCGCCGCTCATTTCGCGCATACCGCGCCGCGCATCGCGCCGGAAAATCGTGTCAGAAATACGTGTCGCGCACGCCGCGGCCTTTGACGTCCCATTTGCCGCGGCGGAACGTGATGTTATTCGCCGCCGCCACATGCACCTCGCGGATGTCGAGCCCGTCCACGCGTTCACGTAGCTTGGCCGCGATCTGCGGGGCCATGAGCCGCAGCTGCTGGGCCCACACCGTGGACTTGGGCTTGATGGTGAGCACGCCGTCGCGGAACGAGACGGGCGTGCTGTTCATCGCGATGCCCTCGCCCACGAGGTCGCTCCAGTGCTGGGAGAGCTGGGCGACGGCCAGGCCGCGGCGCCAGATGGGGTCGCGCGTGAGCAGCGAGAAGGCGATCGTGATCTTGACGGGGTCGCGTCCGGGCTTGCCGAAGTTCTCGCGCGCTTTGAGATTGCGTTCCTCGTCGGTTTTCCGAAGCTCCGTGCAGTAGCGCGAGAAGATCTCGGCCGGCAGGCGCGTGGGGTCGAGCCCCATCGCCTCCGCCACCGGCATGCGCGACCTATCCGCCGCCGCATGCCGCTGCTGCTGCGGCGGCTGAGTGGGCGGCTGCTGCGAAGCTGGATGCGGGGCCTGCAGTTGCGGGGCCTGCGGCATTCGGTCACCATGGGGAAGCATCGGATTCCTCCTTCACCGCGGCCACGTCCACCAGGCGCGCGTCGATGCCCTCGGGCACATCGCCGGGGGCAGCCACCGTGATGATGGTCTGGTCGCAGGACGCCGCAAAATCCACGATGCGCGCGCGGCGCGTGGCATCCAGCTGGGAGAACACATCGTCGAGGATGAGGATCGGCGAGCCGCCGGGCATGCGGTCGAGCACGCGGAACAGCGCCATGCGCAGGGCCAGCGCGATCGTCCACATCTCGCCGTTGCTCGCGTAGTCGCGCGCGGGGGCGCCGTCGAGTTCGAACACGATGTCGTCCCTGTGCGGGCCGATGAGGTTGCGCCCCTGCGCCACCTCGCCCTCGTAGATGCGCTGGAAATGCCCGCTGATGCCGCGTCGCACGGCGTCCATGGCCGCCGCCTCGTCGGGTGCATCGTCGGGTGCATCGTCCGCATCGTCGGAACCCAGCGCCTGCGCGGTGCCGTCGACCGCCAGCAGGGGCAGCGCCTCGGTGAAGTTCGGGGTGTAGCGCATCGTGGCGCGGCTGCCGTCGTCGGCGAGGTCCGCGTAGATCGACGCGAACTCGCCCTGCAGCGCGGCGCAGACACGGGCGCGCATGCGCGTCAGGCGGATGCCGGCGTCCATGAAGCCGCCCGTCCATGCGTCGAGGCCGGCGAGAAGCGGCGAGATATCGCGGCCGACGGCGCGGTCCTGCGCAATCTGCCGGAAGATCTGCGCGCGCTGCCTGGCCACATGCGTGAATCCCTGCAGCGCCTCGTAGTAGCCGGATACGAGCTGTGCACCGGCGGAGTCAAGGAATCCGCGGCGGCGCGCGGGGTCCATGGAGACGAGCAGCTGGTCGTCGGGCGCGAAGGTGACGGTGCGCACGCGCCCCACGATGTCGCGCAGGTACACGCTCGCCTCGCTGTTGATACGCGCCCTGTTGCCGCCGCGCAGAGGGATCGTCACGGTGTATGTCGTCACGTCGGCGGCGGAATCGTGGTTTGTACCGTCGCCTTCGGCGTTCGCCGCACCGTCATCGCCATCGGCGTCGGCGACATCAGCACCATCACCGCCGCCCGACGCCACATTCGCGCGAATCGTGGCCGTCCGCTGCCCGCGTTCCACCAGCGGCGCGGACGCCGACGCACGGTGCGAGGCTCCCGTCGACAGGAACTCGATGGCCTCGACGATATTCGTCTTGCCCAGGCCGTTCCTGCCGTACAGCACGGTGACGCCCGGCTCGAAATCGATCAGGCAGTGCGTCCAGGAGCGGAAATGGTCCAGCACAAGTCGTGTGACATGCATGCGAAAGCGTCGCCGCGATCCGTCAATCGGTGAAGCGCACGGGCACGAGCAGGTAGCGGAAGTCCATGGATTCGTCGGAATCGGCCTCCTGCTGCCCGTCGATCTCCACGGCCTTGAGCGCATCGGTCATCTTGATGCGCACATACGGCTCGTCGAAGGCCTTGAGGCCGTCCACGAGGTAGCCGGGGTTGAAGGCCACGGTGATCTCCTCGCCGTCCAGGTCGGAGGCGATGACTTCGGAGGCCTGCGATTCGTCGGCCGCGCCCGCCGACAGCGTGAGCTCGTCCTCGGCGAAGTGGCAGCGGACCGTCGCGTTGCCGTCGGTCACGAGAGACACGCGGTGCAGCGCGTCGAGCAGCTCCTGGCGGTTCACCACCGCCTGGATCGGATACTCGTCGCGGAACAGCGTGCGCACGGCGGGGAAGTCGCCTTCGATCAGCTGCGTGGTCGACACGCGGCCGGCGTTCTCGATGCCCATGAGGTTATGCGTCTCGGGGTCGAAGTCGAGCGTGACGTTCTGCGTCGTGTCCATGAAGCGCGCGATATCGCGCAGCAGCGAGCCGCGCACCTGCGCCTTGGCTTTCACAGACGGGTCGGCCGGCGTCCAGGAGAAGGTGATCTGGCTCAGGCGGAAGCGGTCGGTGGAGGTCATCATCACCTTGTCGCCCTCGAATTCCATGAGGATGGCCGTGAGGATCGGGCGGCCCTCGTCGCGCGCCACCGACACGGCGGCCTGGGTGACGGCGTGGGAGAACGTCTCCGCGTCCACCTGACCGAGCACCTGCGGCACCTGCGGCAGCTCGGGGTAGTCGGATTCGGGCATGAGCTGCAGCGAGAAGCGCGCCTTTCCGCTGCGGATGAGCAGGCGCGTGCCCTCGGTGACGAGGGTGGTTTTCTCGGCCGGCAGGTTCTTGGCGATGTCGGAGAGCAGCTTTCCGAGCACCACGATGGTGCCGGGGTCGTCCACGGTCGCCTCGATGTGGTGGCGGGCGGTGACGTCGTAGTCGAAGACGGACAGGTTCATAAGGCCGTCGGCCGCGTCGATCTTGACGCCGGCGAGAATCGGCATCGCGGGGCGCGACGGGATGATATGCGTCGTCCAGTTCACCGCGTTGGCGAAATCCGCGGAATTCACTTCAACTTTCATGGCAGTCCTTCATTCAAACCAACAAAACCAACACTGGATGCGCCCTCGTGGCGCTTCATGGCGCTCGGTGGCGCGCGCCCGGCTTGACCCCGGCGCCGGCAACCGACGGTGCGGCACGATGCACCTCGCGCACGAGGGCATAGGTCTTCCCATTCTACCGGGAACCCGAATCCGCCGAGCCGAGCCGCGGAATCGTCTGAAAATGTCCGCAACCTATCACACTGTTGCGAATTCCCTAACAATGTGATGGGTTACGGACACAAAACACGATTTTCCCGCCCGAAATTGGCGGAAAATGTCCGCAAGCCATCACACTGTTGCGGGAACGAGAACGATGTGATGGGTTTCGAACACGTGGGGGATTGCGATGAACGAGGAGGCATGCGGAGGGTCGGATTCTCAATAAGAAACCACAGGGAGAGCAAGTCGATTCTCAATAAGGAAGCAGGAAAAGGCAGAAGGGCATTCTCAATAAGGGGCAGCCGCAGGCTTCCCGGACGGTGAAGGAAAGGCGCTGCGGAAAAAACAGAAGTCGAGGTAAACGTTTACTAAAACATTTGCCGCGCCCAGCGCTGTCCTCTGTGGTTTTGGCCCAGGGCAGCGCATGTGGTTCTTTTTGGAATATGCAAGGCGTGCATATTTTCTGCATATTTTAAAGTCACCGATTATTCATCGGCTGCATGAATATCCTTAAAAACATCTCTATTTATGCATTATTAGTCGTTATAGTCGCTGTGGATTTGTGCACAACCTTTCAAGTCCGGCGAAATTTGAATCGTGATGAGTTATCCCCCAATGTGAATTAAGTGTGGATAACTTGTGGACGATGAAGCCGTTTTTCCACCGGCGCAACGAGGTCTCAAATTATCCCCAAATTTCAAGGGTTCTCCACCATCTTATCCGCAGCTTATCCGCCATTTCAAGCCGCTTATCCACAGGTTTTTCCTATATCTGTGGATAACTCTGTGGATGAATTTGGGGTTCCTGGAGGCCATTCGGACGCGTCGCGACCCTCCGAGCCACCTTCCTATCCGATCTCGACCGTCGGCCAGGGCATCGTGAACGCCATCTGAATGGCCATGGTTTCGCCGTCGAATCGCCTCCGTTATATGCGACATCTCATGCGAACCTGCGAAAACCGTTCGATGCCCTGCCGTTTCCGCCGTGCGGGCCGAATTTCGCCGCTTCATGGCACGTTTTCTTCGCCATGAAGGGTGTTTACCTCGGGAATCGGGGCGGTGGCAGGCGAAAACGGCGCTCGTGGCGAGGATTCTTCGCCATGGGGCATGGTTCTCCCTGTGATGGGTGGTCTGGGGCGGCAGATGGGGGTTCGTGGCGCGTTTTCTTCGCCATGAGGCACGATTTTGAGGCGCCGCGCCCGCCCCCCCCCGCGCGTGTGCCGCTACTTCGACGAATCCTTGCGCTTGATCATCACGGTGAGTTCCTTGACGTAGTTGTAGACCTCGCGCTTCTCCGACATCTCGGAGGAGATCTTCTTGCAGGCGTGCATCACCGTGGAATGGTCGCGTCCGCCGAAGATCTCGCCCACGTCGACGAGCGAGAGATTCGTCATCTCACGCGTCATGTACATGGCGATCTGGCGCGCCATCGCGATGTTCTTGGTGCGGCTCGTGCCCACCAGGTCGTCGAAGGTCAGCTGGAAATACTGCGCCGTGGTGGTGATGATGTCGGTCGGCGTGATCTCCACGTCGCTGGAGAAGAAGTCCTGCAGCGTCTGCTCGGCGAGGGCGCGCGTCAACGGCTGCCTATTCAGCGATGCCATGGCGTGCACGCGCGTCAGGGCGCCTTCGAGCTCGCGCACGTTGTCGGTGACCTGTTCGGCGATGAGGGTGAGCACGTCGTTCGGCACCTCCATGCCGCTGTTCTGCGCCTTCATGCGCAGAATCGCGATACGCGTCTCGAGGTCCGGCGGGCGCACGTCCACCGACAGGCCCGAGTCGAAGCGCGAGATAAGGCGCTGCTCGAAGCCCTTGAGGTTCTTCGGCGCCACGTCGGATGCGATGACGATCTGCTTGTTCGCCTGGTGCAGCGCGTTGAAGGTGTGGAAGAACTGGCGCATCGTCTCCTCGCCGCGGAGGAACTGGATGTCGTCGATGAGCAGGATGTCGACCTCGCGGTAGCGCCTGTTGAAATTCGCAACCACATTGGGGTCATTCGCCGAATTTCGCACTGCTTCGATGAATTCATTCGTGAATTCTTCGGAATTGGCGTATCGAACGCGCAAAGACGGATTCTCGCGCAGCGCCTCGTTGCCAATGGCGTTGAGCAGATGCGTCTTGCCCAGGCCAGGGCCGCCGTAGATACACAGCGGGTTGAAGTTCTTGCCCGGCGCCTCGGCCACGGCCACGGCCACGGCGTGCGCGAAACGATTGGAATCGCCGGCGACGAATGTATCGAACGTCGCCTTCTTGTTCAGATGCGTTTCTTCGTCGCGATTGGTCTGTGAATCGGCCATGCCCAGCTGCTGCTTGGCGCCCTGGGCTCCGTCCGCAGGGGTTGCGCCGTTCGCCGATGCCGCGCCGTTCGATGCTTCGCCTGCGTTCGATGCGCCTGCGATGGCCTGGGCCTGTGCTTCCGCCTGCCGCGCGGTGGCCTGGCTGTCGGCGGTGACGGCCGCGCGCTGCGCCGCGAAGGCATCGGCGTGCTGGGGGAGCGGCGCCTCGTTCGGCCCAGTGACGGGCAGCGGGGCGTTGGGATACGACGGGGTGGCGGAATACGACGGGTATTCGTAGCCGGCGCCGGCCGCGGGGTTCGCGCCCGCGCCCTGTGCGAAGGCAGACGATGCGCCCGTCGCTGCATTCGCCGGATTTGCCGGCGCTGCAGAAGCCGGCGCTGCAGAAACCGGCACAGTGGAGACCGGCATGGCAGGCGTCTGAGGCATCGGGGCAACCGGCTGCGCCATGTTCGTCTGGTTTGTCGCCGCCTGGTTCGCCGCAGTGTCGGCCGGATAGGTGGGATAGACCGGATTACGGCGTGCGGCGGCGTCTTCGGCGGCCTGCAGGTCGAACAGGTCCGCCTGGGGCTGACGATGCTGCGATGCACCGCGCGTCTGGCGGGGTCTCTGATCGGCGCCTGCCGTCTGTGATACGCCTGCCGTCTGCGGCGTGCCGATATTCTGCGTCGTGCTCGGATGGTTGCGCTGCTGCGCCTGGTACGCAATCGTGATTGCGTCGTTCGTGTCATCGGGCGTCGTGGTCTCGGCGGGCTTCTGCGGAGCCTCGCTGGCGATGCGGATGACGAAGGTCATCCGCCTGCCCGACGCAATCTGCAGCGCCTGCAGGACCTCCTTGTTGACGCGCGTCTCGATGGTCAGGCGCGTCAGTTCGTCGGGGGCCTCGAGAACAAGCATGTCGTCGAAGCAGACGAAGGGCTTCAGACCGCTCACGCACGTCCGGTACCGCTCAGAAAGGGACGCGTTGGCAAGCAGTAGCCTCTTGGCCTCGGCCCAGATGGTCGCGGCATCGTTCATATCCGCCATGGCGCCGTCCTTTCCAGGGAAGTGTTGGTAGGCAAAAAAGAGTATGGGAGCGCAGGCGCCCGCTGCGTCTGCGTCCGTCGGATTCGGTCGGGGTCCCTTCGGTTCCCGCATCCGGCGCATCCCGGATCGGGAGGCCGCATCGGGGACGCCGGACGGACTCCGCGGAAACTCTGACGGAAACACAGTTATACACGCTGCGTCGGAAGTTATCCACATCTACGCGTGTTGACCGTCGAAATTGTGAATAACATTCGTGTAGTTTGTGGATAACTACCGCCCTCCCCATCGTAGCGGAATCCGGCGCCATCGTTGAAATACCAAGCACGGCATTTGCTGACCGAGGCCCCAGGCACCCCAACGATTGTCCACAACCTCATGTGGACAAAATCCTCCCACCTGAGCCCTACCTGAGCCCTATCCCGGACACCATCGGCGCCGCCGAGCCGGGGAATCGTATCGTTTTCCCCCGTGTTCTTTTTGACTATTTCCACACCCCAGAGTACTTTGGTAGAGCTTGACTCATGAGGCGCCGTGCTAGAGCACGGCCTGTTACCAGGAGCACTAACTATGAAGAGGACATTCCAGCCGAATAATCGTCGTCGTCACATGAAGCACGGCTTCCGCGTGCGCATGCGTACCCGTTCCGGTCGTGCGACCATCAATCGTCGTCGCGCCAAGGGCCGCAAGTCCCTGTCCGCGTAAGGCGGCTTTCAGCGACAAGTGGAGCGACTGAAGAGTCATCGCGATTTCGTCCACGTGCTGAAGCGGCGCACCAAGGTCACAAGCCGTGACCTCGTTGTGCATTTTTGCAGGCGGCCGGATGCCGAGACGGGGGATTCCCCGTCCTGCACCATCCGGCTGGGCCTTGCTGTATCCAAAAGCGTCGGACACGCGGTGACGCGCAATCTCGTCAAGCGCCGTTTCCGAGTTCTTGCCAGGGCGCATGAAGATCTTCTTCCGTCCGGCTGCGACATCGTCATGAGGGCGAAGCCGTCGGCGGCCCATGCGTCCTTCCAATCCCTTGACGAGCAAGTGGAGTCCCTGTTCGGGAAGGCGGCGCAACGCCTCGCGAATCCGCCGCAGAATCCACGGGGCCCGCGGAATGCCGCGGACGGTGCCGCGTGACTTCGCGCGGAACCTCGGCAGCCTCGGCGGCCGATGCACCGGCATCGGAATCGTCCCGGCACACATCCTGGCGCAATCCCTTGTCCATCCGGCTGATCCGGTGGTATCAGCGGGTTATCTCACCCGCGTTCCCGGCGAGGTGCAAATACTATCCGACGTGTTCCGCCTATGCGGTCACGGCTATCCGTCGTTTCGGCTCCGTGCAGGGCCTGTTCCTGGCCTTTCTGCGCATCATGCGCTGCCAGCCCTGGAACAGGGGCGGCATCGACGACGTACCTCAGGTTTTTTCGCCTTTCTATAGATTCTCGTGGTCCAAGGCGCACGAGGAACCGCGAGTCACGCCCGACGCAGGCGCTGCGTCCCGCGCCGCTGCGTCCGATGACGTCGCGGCGCGCGGCATCGCGCCCGATGACGCGGCCCGACGTGGCTCCACCGATGAGAAGGAGACCGTCCGATGACTTTGGACAATGGTTTCTGGGGATGGTTCTACAAACTCCTGTATCCCCTTGAGTGGCTCATGACGTACATCCTGGACATGTTCCACAAGGTGTTCGTCTTCTTCGGAATGCCCGATGGCCCCGGATTCGCATGGGTTCTGTCGATCATCTTCCTGGTGGTCCTCGTGAGGCTGTGCATTCTGCCGCTGTTCATCAAGCAGATGAAGTCGATGCGCCGCATGCAGGCCATCCAGCCGCAGCTGCAGAAGATCCAGAAGAAATACAAGGGCAAGAACGACCCGGCCAGCCGCGAGGCCATGAGCCGCGAGACGATGAAGCTCTACCAGGAAAACGACGCCAACCCCATGGGCTCGTGCCTGCCGGCGCTGATCCAGTCGCCGATCTTCATGACGATGTTCTACGTGCTCTCCTCGGTGCGCTACATCGCCAACGGTTCGAAGAAGGGCTTCGGCGCGTTCGATCAGGCCACGGCGCAGTCCCTCCAGGACACCCCCGTGTTCAACATCCACCTGAGCTCGATGTTCACCGAGGTGGACGCCGGCGGCAAGATCACCATCGGCATCTTCATCGCGCTTATGTGCTTCACGATGTTCTACTCGCAGTTCCACAACATCCGCCGCAACACGCCGAAGGCCGCGCAGTCCGGCCAGACGTACCGCACGCAGATGATGATGGCGCTGATCTTCCCGTTCATGTACATCTTCTCGGGTATCGCGTTCCCGTTCGCCGTGCTCATCTACTGGCTGACGAACAACACGTGGACCCTGTGCCAGACCTTCTGGCAGGTGCGCAATATGCCGACGCCGGGCTCGCCCGCCGCCGAAGACAAGGAGAAGCGCGACTACAAGCGCGAGCAGGCGCGTCGCAAGCGCGAGGGCCTTCCCACCATCGAGGAGGAGGAGCTCGCCAAGGCCAAGGCCGATGCCGCCGAGCGCAAGAACAAGCCGCAGCGCTACCAGCCGACCAGGAAGAACCGCGCGAAGAAGGGCTCCGGCTCGAAGAAGAAGTGACGGGCCGGAGGGTCACGATTCCACGTGATCTTTCCCACGATTGCTACGATGGCCCCGCGGAGGCGTTCCTCCGCGGGGTTTCCCATAGCGTTCGGCAGTGGTGCCGTCGAACGGTGAGCCGAGGCGGGGGCGGCCCTGCAGCGGTGGCGCGTCGCGGCGTGCCGCGGTCCTGCAGCGGGCGTTCGATTTTGGCGTATGCCTCCTGTAGAATGGTGCTTCACATGTGTAAGTAAGGAGACCATCCCAATGTCCGATGACGAGGAACGCACCATCGATCAGCTCAATGAAGAAGCTGACATCGCTGCGGATTACCTGGAAGAACTGCTCGATATCATGGATTACGAAGGTGATATCGACCTGGGCGTGCGCAATGGCCGCCCGGTTGTGCAGATCGTTGCCGACGACGACACCGATATCAAGCATCTGATCGGCCATGACGGCGAAGTCGTCAACGCCCTGCAGCAGCTCACGCGCCTCGCCGTGCAGCAGAAGACGGGCGAGCGTTCCCGTCTCATCCTCGACGTGGACGGTTATCTGACCCGCAAGCGCAAGCATATCCGCGAGGAAGTGCTCGACGCCATCGACGATGTGCGCGAAAGCGGTGAGTCCGTGAGCCTGGACCCGATGAACTCCTTCGAGCGCAAGATCGTGCATGACATCGTGCGCGAGGAAGGCCTGAAGTCGCGCTCCCATGGCGCCGAGCCGAAGCGTTTCGTCACGATTTACCTGCGTTCCACGGCCGCCGATGACGCGGATGACGCGGATGATTTCGACGATGAGGGCGACGAGATTCGCGGCGAGGGCGAGGATCGCGAGTAGACGCGGCTTTGCGCTGCGGTTTCACGCGCTGCGATACGCCATGCGATATGACAGAGGGGCGGCTTCGGCCGCCCCTTGTGTATGCCTTGTGTATGCCTCGCTGCCTTCGGCCGTGCGTTCTGTGCGCTATCGGTGGGCAGAGGGGGATGGCGTCAACCTTGGAAATGCGGGTCGAACAGATATCGAACGATTGCGGGGCGGCGAGGCGCTGCGGGCATGGCGTCTGTCTCAAAGTGGCGTAGGGCAATCGTCGCTGGTATGCCGTTGGCGATGACGAAGCAATCGTTTCCTTGTATCCAACCACCCTCGGATATACGTCTCGGTAACCTTTCAGACTGTCTCACTATGTGGGCACGTTGAAATTCGAGGCGTTTCTTGGATTTTTGACGTTGCGTTTTCGAACGAAAATCGTGTTCGATATACACAAAAACGGCACAATTCCACTGTTTTTCGATGGTTTGCCGCAGAGAATTTTCATCTGTTCATAACGTGGAATTCAGCGTATCCGTTGGACTTGTCAGGCGTGAAGGAATATCATGTCTTACAGATAAAGGTTCGAAAGGTTAGGCCTTTATCTGCACCCTTCCGGGTGAATAATTGTGATTTCTCGGGGGTTGTGTCTGGCGAGTGTAAGTTAGGCACAACCCTTTAATCATGTCTGGGTCCTGTTTCGGATTATCTCCGGGTTCCGCCCGCTTCCGCGCGTTTCTTCGGCTTCTTGGCTTTGGCGCGCTGCTATTCCCGTCGGTTCATCGTGTTTATCCGAACCGGCCGGTAGCTTGGATATGGATACGAAAACCGCCGCAGCCACGCCGCCTGTCAGAACCGGCGCGGTGGATGCCGGTGTTGTAGAGGAGGGCTTATGGCCGACGAACTCGATGGATCCCCGATTCTTCAGGAGGCGCTGGGCGATGCGCTGCCCGTTCTGGAGCGTTTTCATGCCAAGCTCGAGGCCGAGGGTGAGCTCAAGGGGCTGATCGGCCCGCGCGATGTGTCGATCCTGTGGGAACGGCATATTCTCAACAGCGCCGCCATCGTGCCGTTCATCAAGGACGCGCTGGGGGAGGACCGCGTCGAGGGGCGCAAGAAGGGTTCGATTGCCGATATCGGCTCCGGCGGTGGTTTCCCTGGCATTGTTGTGGCGGCCATGATTCCGAATGTTCCGGTGACTCTTATCGAGCCGATGGAGCGCCGCGTGGAATGGCTGCAGGAATGTGCCGATGAACTCGAGCTGGGGAATGTGACCGTACTGCGTGCCAGGGCGGAGGAGGTTCCTGCGAAGCCTGGTTTCGATGTGGTGACCTGCCGCGCCGTGGCGCCCATGACCAAGCTGTCGGGGTGGACGCTTCCGTTGGTGCGGCCCCACGGACATCTCGTGGCTCTGAAGGGACGCTCCGCGCAAGCGGAGATCGACAAGGCCGCCAAGGAGATTCGCAAGAACGGTGGACTCAACCCGCGGGTTTACGAGGCGCCGGTGGCGGAAGGCCTTGAGCCGACGCATGTTGTGATTGTGGACAAACGATAGATTGCGCGTTTGTGGTGTTCGGCGCTCTATGGTGTGACGTCACGCTAAACGTGTTTTTGCTGAAGCCTCAGTGTGTAGCGTGGTGCTATGCACTGGGGCTTTTCTGTATGGAGCGCGATATGGTTGCGTTGTGTGTTCACCACACAATGAGAGAGTGTGTTTTGTGATGTAGTCTGTGCACAGTGTGACGCTGCCGTGCGTCGGCGTGTAGGAATGTGGTGCTGGTTCACGATTTCGCAGCGTGCGAGTGCTGTGTGGCTTTTCCTGTGTGACTGAACTCCACTGATGTGAGGGGTTCCGTTGTGCAGGAACCTGGCATGCGCCGATCTGCGACACTGCAAAAGAAAAGCCCGGGGGAGAAAACCCGGGCTTGCAGAGAGATGAAGAAGAAAAAGGGGATTGAATTATGGGAGACGAGCTCCCGGTCAGCTTTGCTGACTGATTCATATATAACCGTACGAACCTGAGTGTTTCCCCCGGGCGTTTCTGGTAATTACCTGAAAATTCGGCTCTTTTGCCTGTGGATAACTCCGTTGTTCGCAGTTTTGCGCTTTTAAGGGTGCCACTGATTGCACCGACCCTTGGTCGGTGCCGTCTCTGAACAGTGTGGTCTCTGAACAGTACGCTTTCGGAGCAGCGCTTTCTCTGGGGCAGCGCACCTTCTTAGCGTTCGGGGAACTTATGACTTCCACGCTTGATATGGATCGAGTTTTCGCCCCCTCCAGCTGCGTACACCAGGCTTGCGTTTGCTATTGCTCTGTATTTGTGATCTGACTCCATACTGTTTCCTTCTTCCACGATTGACATGCGTTAATGATTCTTCGACGTGCATCTTGCTGGGGTTGTAGGCTGTTGGCTTATTTCGTGTTTTTTCTTGGCTTTCTTATGGTATCGTTAATCCCATGCAAGTTCGTGAATGGGCGGAACGGGAGGGCCTGAACCCGTATACCGTGTGGAAGTGGTGCCGGGACGGCACCATGCCCGTGCCGGTGGAGAAAACCCCGACGGGCATGTGGCTGATACACGACCCGCGCTACGAGAAGCCCGCGGACACCGTGCGCGAGGGGCGCACCGTGTGCTACGCGCGCGTCGGCTCCGACGACCAAAAGGCCGACCTGCAACGTCAGGCCGACCGCCTGAAGGCGTTCGCCGTCGGCCTCGGCGTGGACTCGCCGGAAGCGGTCATGGAAGTCGGCGGCGGGATGGACGGCGGGCGGCGCAAGCTCAACCGTCTGCTTTCCGACCCCACGGTGACCACGCTCATCGTGGAACACCGCGACAGGCTGGCCCGTGTGAACGCGGGACTCGTGGAAAGCGCGCTGAAGGCGGCGGGGCGACGCCTGGTCGTGGTGGACGATACGGAGTTTGACGACGATTTGGTGGGGGACGTGACGGAGGTCCTCGTCTCGTTTTGCGCGCGCCTGTACGGGCGCCGGGCCGCGAAGGGCAAGGCGGCGGCGGCTTTGAAGGCGGCCGAGGATGCGTAAACGGGACACGGCGGGCGGGTGCGCGGCGGTGCGGGTGGCGCTCGACCCCACGCCGCGGCAGGCCGGGCTGCTGAGAAGCCACGCGGGCGGGGCGCGCACCGTCTATAACGCGGGTCTGGCGCATGTCAGGGAGCTGCTTGACGCCGGGGGGAGGCCCGGGTGGAGCATGTACGCGCTGCGCAGGTGGTGGAACGGGGCGAAGGATTCGATCGCCCCGTGGTGGGCCGAGAACAGCAAGGAATGCTACTCGTACGGCCTGGAGTGCCTTGCCGGGGCGCTGAAAAACTGGTCGGACTCCCGGCACGGCAGGCGCAAGGGGCGGAGAGTCGGGTTCCCCCGGTTCAAGTCGCGTCGCGCGTCCCGTCCGGCGTTCGCGTATACGACGGGCTCGTTCGGCCTTGTTCCGGGTGACCCGCGCGCGTTGAGGCTGCCGCGTATCGGGCGCGTCCACTGCATGGAGGACGTGGCGTCCCGCGTGGGCGGGAGGCGCGTCCTGCGCATGACCGTCAGCGAGTGGTCCGGACGCTGGTTTGCGTCGCTCACGGTGGAGGAGCCGCCCGCGAAGCCCGCGCCCGCGCCCCCGAAACGGGGGACCGTGGGCGTGGACCTGGGAATCAAGACGCTGGCCACCCTGTCGGACGGCACCGTGGTGGGGAACCCGAAGCCGCTCGGGCACGCCATGCGCCGTTTGAAGAAGGCGCAGCGTCGCCTGGGCCGGATGACGAAAGGCTCCGGGAGGCGGGAGAGGCAGCGCCGGAGGGTCGCGCGGCTCCACGGGCGGGTGGCCGACGTCAGGCGCGACGCCATGCACAAGCTCACCGCGCGCCTTGCCGCATCCTACTCGGAAATCCATATCGAGGATTTGAACGTGCGGGGCATGATGGCCAACCATCGTCTTGCGATGGCGGTGGCGGACGCGGGCTTCCACGAGCTGCGCCGCCAGCTCGGATACAAGTGCAGGCGCACGGGCGCCAGACTCGTCATCGCAGACCGATGGTACCCGAGCTCGAAAAGATGCTCCAACTGCGGGTCGGTGAAAGCCAAGCTGACCCTGTCCGAGCGCGTCTATCATTGCGAGTCGTGCGGACTGACCATCGACCGCGATCTGAACGCGGCCGTCAATCTCAGGGATTGGAATCCCCCGGTCGCCGGGAGTGCCCCGGAGACCCTAAACGCGCGCGGAGGGGACGTAAGACGGGCCGACGCCAAGCGTCGGGCAACGCGGACCCCAGTGAAACGCGAACCAAGCGGCGGTGAAAGCCGTGTGAGACTTGGAGCTGCCCCGGGCAACCGGGACATGTAAGTCGGTCGGTTCACGATAACCAACCGACTTGCAACGGGCACTCTTACTTGGAGCCACGCTCCAGAGATCTTATGATGATGCTATGAGTGTGTTGATAGGGATTGCTTGTTTTATTGTGGCTGCCGTGTGTGCCTTCAGGGGATATGCACTTCTCGCGGTGCTGCTTATTCTTATTGGTGCGTACCCCATATCGAGGGTTATCGCTCGCCATGTCAACGCCACACTCAGCAAAAGTTCTTACGGACGGCAGGTTTTGCGCATCGCCCGGCATCGAAAGTATATGAAGGAGCATGGGCTATCCGAGCGTCCGGTGAAGGAGTGGAACCGCAAAGCACGCAAGTCTCATGCTGTTATGGCCGGATTCTTTGGTGATGGTGATTTTGTTTCCACCGCCGGATTGAACACAATATGCCCGGTGTGCGATACCGAAGTTACTGAGAATGAATCGGTGTGCGACTCCTGTTGCCAGCATGTTCATAATTCGTGTGTGAAGATCTGTTACTTCTGTAACCATACGTACTGCAAAAACTGTCTCGCAGGACGCGGAAACAAATGTCTGAACTGTGGTTCGAAAGTGGGTGATTACAGCCTTACATGATGCGTATTGGCGGATCTAGCGCGTGCCGAATCTCGATAAGTTTCATGTGAAACACGTATGTTTCACATGAAACGCTGCAAGTCGCGGAGGTGCTGATTACCCAGAGCCCCCCCGTACCGGATGCAACGTGGGGCCTGATGACCCGTTTTACTGATGTTTTACGTGAAACTTGGCGTTTCACGTAAAACATCGATGCCGATGTACGGAGCCAATGCCGGTTTTGGTGGGGGTGAGGCTTTTAGCTATAGCCGTCTTTTCGGTGTCGGGTAAGGTGCAAGGATGGACACGCCTGGTGTTGGGCAGCGATTCTTCTATCTTCGGAGATCGTAGACTTCCCCGATCCATGAAGTCCAGAACAGATAGGGGACGGAGCGGGATGTCTTGATTATGCTTCTGAGTTCACAAGCCAGTTCATATAGCTGCTTGTTGTTTTACGTGAAACATTGAGGTTTCACGTAAAACAACGATGTGTAGAAGGTTGAGATCGATGGCGATCGGTCCCCATGAAACTGTAAAAGATGCCTGGGCGATGTTAAAGATAACGCAGTCTTTCGGTACCGTGAACGGAAACGGAACCGCTTGGTAGTGGAATCAATCATCTACGAAGACGAAGCCTTCGCTTCTATTGAAGTCCGGATTGCGCACGCCGAGGCAATGGAGCAGCGATTCCGAGACGCGAAGAAGAGGTAGTGAATAGAGTTTCGCTCCATGCCGATTCACCTCATGTCCGCCTCCAGGAATCTGCACGTAGCCGCAGTGCTATGACTGAAGCGTGGTGGATTCAACAGAACGATAAACGGTGTGGAGACGATGAGAACGGTTTCTCGGTAGCCGCGGAAGTCAAAGCAGATCGAGAGGAGAAGGAACCATCCTGGAGTCGGTCGGCGTTCGTGGACGATGTGCCGGAAGGCGGCGCAGTCGTGATGGTCATTAGGTTGTAGCGTTGTCGAAACATGTGTAGTGTGACTCCATTCTGTTCGGCCAGTTTGACGGGACTGGGCGAGGGGCGGATTCAATGTGCAGACTACGACATTCCGAATCATAGGCTGCACGTGACATGGTGGATTGGGAATGAGAACAATACATAGATGGTTTCGAGCCGAGGCGGTGTGCGCAGATGGCCTGGTGGAATTTTATGGCATGTACATGTCGCGGGACGTGGAGTGCTTGTGTGTAGTTGGACTCCAAATTCTAACGATTGCTCAGATCGTGCTTATGCCGCATTACAATGTACATCGCTTCGGTGAACCGTATAGTGTAGCGGACTTCTGGGCTGTGTTGTGGTGGAGTTCTGGGACTCTGTTGTCTCACTTAACACGAGTGTCATCATTGAGTGGGATCTGCGTCCGATGTTTCTGTGCACCCGAAACGCACTAGCTTGTATAGAGTGCCGCTCCATATATGAGCACACATATTGGCAATGGATGCCGATGCTTCATGTGGTTTTCTCATCGAGATGATCTGCGCGTATGTGGAGTCATACTCTATGCTCAAGGCTGATCTCATGTATATTTCAAGGTGCTGAATTGTGGTAACGGACAGTTTGCATCTTATGGTCATAAACGACACGCTTGCCCTTTCTGTGGTAATACTACATTCAGATTCGCCGCCAGTGCTGTTTGGGATCTACTGTCCTGCCTGAGCGACGCGTGGACTCGCTCCACTGTCTCGCGTCTTCGGATCTGGACTCATCTTCTCTCGTGGTCCTGGATGAGTATTCGTCATGCGCAAAATCTCGACATAGGTCCCATGTCTTTGAATTTGATATTCACGGTTATCTAACAATGGAGTCAGGCCACAATGTCGGCTGGAATGTTTCATTCGTTGGATCCGCCTTTTCATATAGCGACCCCACGGCACATGCATGCCACTGCCTCGCGCAATCCCGGCGGATGCGTTCATGGATTCCCTCTTAGGAGTTTGCGCTTTAGCTTCGAATGGAGCGTCGCTCCAATGTCTGCTGGATGTCTTATCTGGCACAAGCAGCACGCGCCAGTGGCTCGTTGGAGTCGAAATGCAGACAGCGGGGGAGAGGTCACTGCGATGACTCCGTCCTCGGCTACGCCTGGTGGTTCACTATCCGCACGAAGGAATCGTGTTTTGCCTGTACTTTTCGCATCCGATGTTTGCGCAGACACATTACGCGAGATTGCCTTAACTGCCATCCGCGATGTTTCACAAGAAACATCGCATGTTTCTTGTGAAACATCATGAGAAACACATCATCCGGTATGAAAAAAGCCCGGGGGTTACAACCGGGCTCACCAGAGAAGACAAGAGAAGAGGGAAGGGTTCAGGTGTTTCCACCTGATCAACTTTCGCTGATGTCCATAGTAAATCGCCGGCTACTGGGTGGAATCTGAGAACGGGGTGAACGGTGGGTGGCAATTGCTTCCGAATTGCCGGGGACTTCCGGGCCGTGTTGTCCTGTTGTCCGTCGACCAGGTGATGCTCTGTGCCTCTTGATGCCTGCTTGGAATATGCTGTCGCGATCCCTTGCCATGCCGGTTACCATACATCGTGGTTGCACCTTTATATATATGCCGCGGAATTTGCGGATCGATTTTCCTGAAATACCGCTTTTCCGACCCAAGGAACCATTAGACTGAATACGGGTAGGTCACCGTTCCACGTTATCCACATTTGGCGTATGCGCTTGCGTGTCCATGTCGCTTGCGGTGACTATTGACATAGTTGTTTCGAGCCACTCCAAGGAGGAATAATGGCTGCAGTTTCACGTGAAACGCCATCGTCCGGCGATCACATTGAAACCACTTCTGAGATTCTCGGACGCATTTTTGCCGGCTCCACTTCCGGCGTCGGGGGAGAACTGGCCCAAAACCAGGCCAGTCAGGAGAAGCTGGACCAGACGGAGTTCCCGCATCCGTCGCGCACGCGCTATATTGCGGTGGCGAACCAGAAGGGCGGCGTGGGTAAAACCACAACGGCCGTGAACCTTTCCGCCGCCTGGGCCGAGGCCGGCATGAGCGTGCTGTTCATCGATATGGATCCGCAGGGCAATGGCTCCACGGCGTTCGGCGCCGCACACAACCCGGATGTTGTGTCGGTGTATGACGTCATCGAAGGCCGGGCCAAGTTCCAGGACGCCATGCAGGGATGCGAAGATTTCTCGACCATCGATATCGTTCCCAGCAATATCAATCTGAGCGGCGCCGAGCTGGAGATCGCGGATATGGATAACCGTGTCTTCCTGCTGCGCGATGCCCTGCGTGAGTATCTCGATCACACCGACAAGCACTACGACTATGTGGTGATTGATTGCCCGCCGAGCCTTGGCTTGCTGGTGCTGAACGCGCTGTCCGCAGTTCAGGAGGTGCTGATTCCGATTCAGGCCGAGTACTACGCGCTCGAGGGTCTGGGTCAGCTGATCAAGACGATTTCCCTGGTGCAGCAGTCGACGAACCCGACGCTGATTGTTTCGACGATGCTTGTGACGATGGTGGATCGTCGTACGCTTCTGAGCAAGGAAGTGTATTCGCAAATCAAGCAGCATTATCCCGATATCGTGCTCGACACGGATATTCCGCGTTCCGTTCGCGTCTCCGAAGCGCCGAGCTATGGCCAGAGCGTTATCGCGTACGATCCGCGCAGCATCGGTGCCGTGGCGTACCGCAAGGCGGCGTATGAGATTGCGTGCCGTTCCGAAGAGACACTGAAGCGCATCCCCCGGTAAATTTCGGTAGGAAATGGAGAAACACATGAGTTCGCATCCGCGTTTGGGTAGAGGTATCGGAACGCTGTTTCCCGCGCTTCCGGTGGATGATGAAGCCGATAAAAAGAAGGCCGGCGCCGCTCCTGTGACGCCGGTGGAGTCTGCTGATAAGACGGCGGAAGGTGCCGAGCGATGTCGCCGACGCGCACATCGTCGACCGGAACGGTTTCGAAAGTACCGTCGGTGCGGCGGACCGCGGCGGATTGCG
>NZ_MWWR01000017.1 GCF_002259605.1 Pseudoscardovia radai
GTCTCGCCCCGCAGCTCGTCCGCCTCCCGGCGCAGGGCGTCGGCCTGCTCGCGCAGGGACGCGATGACCCGGAGCAGCTCCTCCACGTCCGCCGCCGAGACCGCCTCCCCGGCCCCGGCGGCCGGCTTGCCGGAGGCCTTTCCCGCCGCCTTCCCGGCAGGCTTTCCCGCCGCCTTGGCGGCGGTCTTCCCCGCGGCCTTGGCGGCAGGCTTTCCCGCCGCCTTCCCGGCAGGCTTTCCCGCGGCCTTGGCGGCGGGCCCTCCGGCCCCTCCCGTCCGCGCGGCGTCGGCCGCGCCGGCGCGCACGGCGCGCCCCGTCACGTCATCCATGGTCGGCTCCTCCAGTCCGCCGGGGTCCCGGCCCTCCAATCCTCTCACGGACCCCGCCGCCGGCGCCACCGGCACGCCGCCCGCCGCGGGAACCCGCCGCGACGGATCCGCACGGTCCACCCACTTGCGCAGCGTCCCGGGAGACGGATACCCCAGGCACCGGCACGTGCGCTGCACGCACCGGCCATGCGTCAGGAAATGCTCCACCGCCGCGCGCCTGAGCCCCTCGGGATACCCGCCCGCCGGCGCCGGCACCCTCGCGGGCGCGACCCTGCCCGGCACGCCCCCGTACCTCTCCAACGCGTACCGGCGGTACCACGCGCGCACCGAATGCCGGCTCGCCGGATACCCCAGCTCCCGCACCACGGCCGTCGCGCTCCGGTCCAGCCGCTCATACAACTCACACGCCCTGAGCCTCTGCTCCCGCGTATAACTAGCCATGACGCCCTCCAGTCAAAAGTCCAAGAAAACGTCACCACCTCGTTGCGGACATTTTTCGGCGGTTGCGGGACTCCGGGGCCCTGTTTTTGTCCGTAAGCCATCACATTGTTCCTGAGGAGATCCCGCGGCGGGATAGTGCCACACGGAAACTGGTTTTCCCTCATAAGTTACGTGGGTGTAGGCTTGAAGACGATGGAATGCTCACGGCGGCGATGCTGCTGCCGGGAACACGCGAGAGACATAAACAAAAACAGAGACAGGGAGACGAATACATCATGCTGGGAGTCCATACCAAAACCGAGGAGGCGGAGCAGTCGCTCATCGAGGAGATTCTGGGGCCTGACGAGCAGAAGGACACATGGCGAGGGGACGCCCTGTGCGCGCAGACCGATCCCGAGGCCTTCTTCCCTGACAAGGGTGGATCCACCCGCGACGCCAAGCGCATCTGCGCGCAGTGCGCGGTGCGTCAGAAGTGCCTGGAATGGGCCGTCGACCACGATGAGCGCTTCGGCATCTGGGGAGGCATGTCGGAACGCGAGCGCCGCCGCTACAAGAAGGAGCGCCGCGCCTGAGGACAGACGATTGCTTTCGTCCGGCGGGGTGAAGAGCCGCTCGCCCCGCCAACCGTGTCGCCGGCTCCGCTCGCCCGCCCGCCGCTCGCCCCGCCTAGATCCGGCGCCCGCCCCGCCAACCGCCCGCCCCGCCGCAATCGGGCGTTCCTCTTACAATGGGTTGCATTGCACAGACGATGGTGCGTCGGCAGATAGCAGATACGAATTGCAAGACGGCGAAGGAACTCTTCATGGATAATGCTCGCAGCGTGCGGCAGGCGATCGATTCGGCGATCATGGGCGCGGGGCTGCGGTCGGACAGGACCGTTGACCCGGAGGTGGCGGCGATCATCACCGTCGAATCCGACCTGCGGTATTTCAAAGACACCGTGACGGCCGTGTTCCGGCAGACGGTGCTCCCGGGAACCGTCATCATCGCCGATTGCGCGGACCGCTCCGGCGTCGTCGACACGCGTCGCATCGCCGTGACGTCCGACGGCCTGCGCTTCGTGCCCATGTCGAAGTCGTCCGCGTCGGCGCAGCCGCCGGCGCCCGAGCTTCCCGAGCGTTCCCTTTCGCGGTCCCGCGCACGCGCCGTGCGCGACATCACCGTGCATATCGTGTCGGTGACGGGCGCCGCGAGCTTCACCGACGCCGTCGGCCGCGCCCTCGATCGCGTGCAGCTTCCGCTCGGCGCCCATCAGATGTGGCTTCTTCACGATGACTCCCGCCCCGCCGACGACACCTGCCTGGCGGAGCTTCTGCGCGTGCGCCGCAATACGCCGACCGTCTCCGTCATCGGCGCCAAGCAGCTGGACTGGGAGGGCACAGCCCTTCACAACGTGGGCTACTACATGGCCCCGCACCATCGCATCGCCAGCCTTGTGGTGGACGGCGAGCCCGACCAGGAGCAGTACGACGCGCGCCAGGACGTGTTCGCCGTCTCGCTGGCCGGCGCCCTCGTCTCAGACACCGAATGGGAGCGCGTCTCCGGCGGCGACCGCCACGTCGGCACCTTCGCCGATTCGCGCGACTTCTGCCGCAGGATCTGCCTGTCGCGCGGCCGCGTCATCGTGGCGCCGAACGCGCGCATCGCGCACCGCCGCGCCCGCTACGAGGGCGTGCGCACGGCGGCCGGCGCCCCCGTCGCCGACGGCACCACCGTCCCCACCTACTCCGCCGTGCGCCGCGCCCGTGACCTGTACCTGTACTCCGACATCTCCCGCCCGTGGTGGGTCGTCGTCTGGCTGTGGCGCCTCCTGGTCGCACTCGTCCTGTTCGTGCGCCTGCTCGTCAACAAGCGCCCCTTCGCCGCCGCCTGCGAATTCATCGCCCCGTGGCGCAACCTCGTCGACGTCGGCTCCTTCTACGCCGTGCGCCGCAACGTCAGCGCCCAAAGCGTCATCTCCCAGCGCGACCTGAGCGTTCTCGCCGCCGACCGCGAGCAGCTCGAATCGTGGAACTCCCGCCGCCGCATCTTCGTCAGCGAGAAAACAACCGAACCCACAAACCAGCTCGTCGAGGATTACCTGCGCCAGCAGGCGCGCATCAAGCACCGCTGGGCCTTCGGCATGACGCTTGTCGCGCTCGTCGCCGGCATCGCCATCAACGGTCGCCTCTGGAGCGGCCTGTTCTCCGGCGCCCAGGTGGTTTCCGACACGCTCCTGCCCACCGGCACCGGCTACGCCGACCTCGCCCGCGCCGCCACAAGCACATGGAGCTTCGCCGGCGGCATGGGAACGAACGCCGCGCCGATGCCGTTCCTCCTCGTCCTGCTCGTGTTCTCCACCATCTGCCTGGGCCACGTCACCGCCGCCATCTGCGGCATCCTCCTGCTCGCCGCGCCGCTGTCCGCGCTCTCGTTCTGGGCCCTGACCGGCATCGTGACGCGCTCGAACCCCGTGCGCGTGCTCGCCGCCCTCTCCTGGGTGGCGCTCGGCGCCATGTCCGGCCTGTACGCCGACGCGAACCTGCCCATGCTCATCGTGTCGATCTTCCTGCCCGCCGGCATCGCCTTCGTTTTCAAGGCCGTCGGCATGTACCGCACCGAGGAGCGCGCGCAGGCCACGCCGTCCGCGCAGTCCGCCGCCTTCTCCGCGCTGTGCCTCGCCTTCGTCGTGGCCGCCGAACCGCAGTACGTGTTCGCGCTCGCGGTGTCGTTCGTGCTGTTCTTCGCGCTCGTGCGCTCCCACCGCAGCGTGCTGCTGCTCGTGCCGCTTCCCGCCGCGTTCGTCATCGCGCCGGCGCTCGCGCGCTCCGTGCTCGGCGTCGCCGACGGCAACTGGCGCCAGCTGTTCGGAGACATCATGCTGCCGACGGCGGCCGGCGAATCCTCCGGGTCGCTGCTGGGCGCCATGCTTCACGAATTCGGCTACGATGCCTCCGACGCGGTGTTGCCGCGCCTGGCGCTGTCGATGGGCCTGGCCGCGCTGCTCATCGTCACGATCCTCGCCATCGCCTCGCTGTGCCTGCCCTCCGTCCTGCGCATCTCGCGCATGATGTGGGTTATCGTCCTCAGCGGCATCGGCCTGGCCGTCGTCTCGCGCGCCGTGCTTATCGGCGTCGACGGCGCGGACGCCGTGCACGGCTCCGTGCTGCCCGGCCTGTTCCTCGCCGTCATGGGCCTTGTGATGTGCACGTGCATGCTCGCCGGAACCGCCGCCGAGCCCTTCGTCCGCTTCGTCAGCTCCGACGCCGAAAGCGTCAGGACCGCGTCCGTCATCGGGCGCGTGTTCCTGTGCGTGCTTCTCGCCCTGTGCACCGCCGCGTGGGGTGCCTCGGGCGCCGCGCTTATCTCCGGAGCGTCCGTGCGTGCCTCGGATGCCCAGCTGCCGATGGTCGTCACCGACTACCTGTCGCGCAGCCCCGAACACCGCGTGCTCACCGTGAAGGCCACGTCCGACACGTCGGTCGACTTCTCCATCATGCACACCTCGCGCGGCGACCTCGTCGACGAATCCGCCGCCGTCAACGTGCAGGAGGCGCTCCACGGCATGAACGACACCGACGCGCGCATCGCCTCCGACGTCTCGCAGCTGCTCGTCGGCTCGAACGCACAGGCCAGCTCCGACCTCGAAGGCCTGGGCTTCGGCGGCGTGTACGTGCTCGACGCCACCGGCGACAGCGGCCTTCAGTTTGTCTCGCACCTGCTGGCCAGCGGCAATACGCAGTCCGTCATCGACAAGGACGGCACCGCCTACGTGCGCTTCACCACCTACGCCGAGGAGGACCAGGGCGTCGATGCCTCCGCGCAGGACGCCGTCATGTCCAGCGGCTGGCGCAAGGCGTGGATCTGCAGCCTTGTTGCGATTCTCGTGATCTACTGCCTCGTGGCGCAGCCCTTCGGCCGCTCGCGCGAGGCGCAAGGAGGGGATATCAGTGAGTGAGCACCGCCGAGAAGGCCACTTCGACGATTCGAAATACGATTTCACCCAGACGATGCCCGCGATCGAGGGTGATTCCCTCGCCGACGCCCGCAGGGCGCGTCGTTCGCGCCGCATGCGCACGGCCACGAAGGCGACGCTCGCCGTGCTGAGCGCCATCGTGCTCGTGGGCGCCTCCGTGTACGGCGCCACGCTCGCCACGGCGCCCTCCGACGTGCAGGCGCAGTCCGGCGTGCATGTCGAGACCGTCGCGCGCAGCGAACTGCAATCGTATTGCCCCGAACGCATGCAGCTGGCCGACACCGCCGCCTACGGCGACAGCCAGTTCCAGGTCAGCGAGGGCAATATCTCCTCGCAGGCCGTGATCGCCGCGTCCGGCGATGTGCAGCTGGCCGCCGCCTCTTCTCTCGACGGCATCACCACCACGCCGCTGTCGGCCGGGACGGGCGCCGGCGCGCTTCTTGTGAACTCGCAGGCCGTCGACTCGGCGTCGCTGCTGGGCGACGCGTTCCTGACCCAGGCCACCGACGGCACGGGCCTGTTCGGCACGAGCGCCTCGTGGGCCACCGAAGGCGATCTGCGCGGCGTGGCGGCCGCGCAATGCGTCGCCACCGCCACGAAGCAGCGCGTCATCACGCCGTCCACCGGCTCGGGCTGGACCGAGCAGCTCGTGCTCGCCAACCCCGGCTCCATCGCCACCACCGTCACGCTTACCGCATGGGGCACATCGCGCGCCGGCTCGCTGAGCCTGGCCACCGCCGCCACCGTCACGGTGCCGGCCCGGGGCGAGACCACGGTGAGCCTCGGCGCGGCCGCCAACGGCGAGAACGCGCTCGTGGTCGACATCGACAGCCAGGCCATCCCCATCGCCGCCGTCGTGCGCTCCGTGTCGGCGGACGGCCTGACGCCGCGCGGCTCCGATTACGCCGTGGCCACGGCCGACGCCTCCACGCAGCTGCTCATTCCTGACGTTGCCTCCCTCGGCGACTCGCAGGCCACGCTGTTCTCCGAATCCGACACGACGGCCACCCTCACATGGCTGACGAAGGACGGCGTGAGCGACGCCACCACCGTGAGCCTGACGGGGCAGCAGGTGAAGGTCGCCGACCTCGGCACCGTGCCCGACGGCGCGTATGCGTTGCGCGTCACGGCCGGTGAGGCGCTGAACGCACAGGTGGTGGGAACGAAAAGCGGCGACGGGCAGTCCGATTTCGCCATCAGCGATGCGGTGGAGACCTCGCATGTGACGGGTCTGGCGATTCCTTCGGATACGCGCGCCACGCTTGTGTTGTCGAATACGTCGTCGTCCGACCAGGTGGCTTCGCTGAGCTGCTACGATGCGAGCGGCGCGCCCCTGGCGACGCATCAGGTGACGGTTCCCGCGAACGGCGCGACGACGGTGGACGTGTCGACGCTGGCCGGCGGGGCGGGGGAGAGCTCCGGTGACGGTGCGACTACCGACGGCACTTCTGGCGACGGCACGGCCCAGACCGCGACGCCCACCGTGGGCGCCATCATCGTGTCGGATTCCGCCGACGCCTCCCAGGCCTCCACGCTGCCTTCTACACTCGGCGTGGCGGCGACGCTGACGCAGCCCGACGTCGATGCGGCGTCGCTGCAGGGCATGTCCGTCATCGCCGGCACATCGCTCGAAGCGCCGTCCTATGACATCGAATCGACGCGCGACCAGCGACTTGTGAGCTGACGGCGCGGGCTGGCGGCCTGTGAGCCGAGCCTGCGCATTTTCCACGACCCGGACGGGCGGCTACATGCCCCAGTCCGGGTCGATGTCTTCGGGGTGCAGGCCGTTGAGATTGGCCAGCTGAAGCACGATTTCGTCGCGGATGAGGAACTCGAGGTCGATGCGGTCATGCGCCCTCGACTGGATCGGCATGCTGTACAGCACGATGCGCGCCGGCATGCCGTCCCGCGCGGGGAACGAGCGCGACAGCGGCACCGCGCGGTCCTCCCACTCCAGCGGATCGGACGGCGGCACGTCCTCGACCGCGCACTCCACATTGCACATGAGCTGTGGCCACGCCTGCTTCATGCGGCGCAGATACGAGACGGCCAGATCGTCGAAAATACCCGACTTCGTGCGGTAGCGCGGCATGCGCAGGCCGAACATCGGCTGGCGCTGCCCGCGTCCGTGGCGGTTGCGGTAGCAACGCCGCTCCCACGGCAGCGTGGAGCCCGGGCCGTAGGGTCGCGCAAAGCCGTAGGCACGCTGCTGAGACTGCTGCGGTTGCTGCGAGGAGGCCGACGATTGCGAGGATGCGGATGCCGGGGAATCCGACGATTCGGATGCCTGCGCCCCCTGGGTCTGCCGGGGCGTATGGGGGCGATGCGGCCGTCCGTCCGACTGCCAGTCCGAGGGGCGCTGCATGTTCGAGGATGTCATGATTCACAGCGTACAACGTCGGCTCGTCCGGGCAAGGGCAATGCGCGGGATTTCCGTGTGACACCGTACAATTGCCATGACCGGGGCGCTGCGCGCACCGTCATGCCGCCGTGCCCCGCACGCACGGCCGTGGCGGGCCCGCACGCCGCCCTATCGTGGTGCATATCGTCAACCAAGCCGCCATGCAGCGCACCTGACGCCGCGGCGGGGCAGCAAAGGAGGGTCCATGGGCGAGCTCACGCCGATGGCATGGGATGGAATCGACTACGGAGAGCTGGCCGCCCGCATCCGCGCCGTCGCCTTCGACCTCGACGGCACGCTGGCCCGCTCCAAGCAGCCCATGGCCCGGCCCATCGCCGGCGCCTTCGCCCGCCTCACGCATCTCATCCCCGTCGCCGTCATCTCCGGCGGGCGCTGGGAACTCGTCGACAGCCAGGTGCTCGCCATGGTGGGCGACGCCTCCGACCGCTCCAACCTCCACCTCATGCCCACGAGCGGCACGCAATACGTGCGTTGGGACGCCGCGGCCGGCAAATGGCACACGGTGTTCCGCCACGAGCTGACGCCCGCGCAGCGCGACGAGGCCATCGCCTCGCTCGAACGCCGCGCCCGCGAGCTCGGCAGCTGGGAGGAAAACACATGGGGCGAGCGCATCGAGGACCGCGGCAGCCAGATCACGTATTCCGCGCTCGGCCAGCAGGCGCCCGTCGACGCCAAGGAGGCGTGGGATCCGGACGGCAGCAAGCGCAAGGCGCTCGCGGAGGCCTGCCAGCGCGACCTGCCCGATCTCAGCGTGCGCGCCGGCGGCTCCACCAGCGTCGACATCTCCCTCAAGGGCATCGACAAGGCGTATGCCGTGCGCAAGCTCGCCTCGATCCTCGGCATCGAGGTGCCGCAGATCTGCTATATCGGCGACCGCATGGGCCCCGAGGGCAACGATTACCCGGCCGTGCAGGCGGGAACCGCGAGCATCCACGTGAACGGGCCGGAGGAAACGATCGAATGCATCGAGCGCCTTTGCGAGCATCTCGCGAAGTAGCGGATGCCCTGAAGCGGTTTTCCTGAAGCTGATTTTCAGCAGCGGATTTTGCCGAAGCAGCGAGGCGGCGGCAGGGCGCGGCGTCTTGTCGGCGCGGCGTGCGTTTGTGCGGCAGGGCGAACACCGCGAAGTTATCCACATTCTCCTGTCCGCCGGCGTGGCGCGCGCCCGATCCGATAGCCTCGGCACATGGGACGATTCATACGATTCTCCGTTTCCTCAGCCATCTCTTCCGCCATCTCCCGTCTGGCGGCGGGTGTCCGTCAGACGGCCGCCGTGGTGCGGGCGCTCGTGCATGAGGTCTCGCTGGTCCTTATGCCGCGCGGATGCGCCGGATGCGGGGCGGCCGACGAAGTGCTGTGCCCGGCGTGCACCGAGCGGTTCTCCGGACCGCAATGGCGGCCCCTTCCCGGATTGGCGACGGGACGCGTCTGGGCGTGCGCGCGGTACGAAGGGACCGTGCGCACCGCAATCCTGAGCTGGAAGGACCACGGCGATGTGGAGGCCGACCGACCTCTGGCCCAGGCCATGCGATCCCTCGTGCGCTTCTGCTGCGAGGACCTGGCGCTTGATGCTTTTTGCAGCGCTGTGGTGGGCGATCCGGCCACGGTGCTCGTCGTGCCCGCGCCATCCTCGGCGTCATCCATACGGCGGCGCGGACGTGTACAGGTCCAGCCCCTGGGGCAGGCCGTGGCTGACGAACTCCTGCGGATGGGCATCGATGCCGTCTATGCCCCGGCCCTTATCATGCGCGGCGTGACGAGGAAATCCGTTATGCGCTCCGGCATCCGCGACCGCGCCGCCCGTGTCCGGGACCACATCGCTGCCCGGCCCGTGCGCGTCCGGCTGGCGGGCGCAGGGCACGGGCGCGGTGGGGGAGCGGCTTGTCGGGTGCGTCGATTGTGTTGGCCGTGGCAGTTGCGGCGGCCACGGCGGTGCGAGATAACGGTCGAGGGGCGCCCCGTGCTGCTTGTCGACGATATCGTGACGACGGGCGCGACACTCGGCGAATGCGCCCGGGCCATCCGCGCCGCCGGCGGGATTCCCGTCGCCGGCCTTGCCCTTGCCCTCGTGCCCCGCCGTGGCCTGGACGAGGACGTCTGACGTCGCCAGTCAGGTTACGGACGGGCGGATTCCGGGTACCCGCACCGGCCAGACTGCACCGGGCAGACTGCGCCGGGCAGACTGGCTCCGGCAGTCAGGCGCGGACAACGGCCATCTCATCCCAACGCGTTGTACACCGGCGCGACATCATGGTCCGCTTCATGGTCCATGACGCTCCCGTGTCATCGTTCCACCGCCCCGTGCCGCGGATTCCGCTGTAGCCGATGCCGACGCGCGCAGGACCGAACTTATGCGTGATGCGTTCCAGCGTATCCCCGAGCCCCGTATCGCGCGTCGCCTCGAAACCCTCGAGCGGCTGGTACGCCTCGGCATCGCATAGGTCGCACAGCATGACGCCCGCCCGCACGTATCTCTCGCCGGGGATCATGCGCCCGCGCACGGCCTGGCAGGCGGCTTTGCAGATAACCACCGGGTCGTCCGACGGATTGTCCAGATGGCACAGGCCGGAGATATGCGTGCGCCCGGTGCCGTCCTCGTTCGTCGGCCCCGTGCCGCAGAACACGACCACCGTCGAGCACAGGCTGCCCTGCCGTGTGAGACGCCGCACGGCCTTCTGCGCATACACCTCCAGCGCCTGGCGCATCGTGGCCTCGTCGGCAACGGGGTGGGAGAACATGCGCGAGCACATGATCTGCGTCGTGCGCGTGCCATTAAGCGCACTGTTCTCGTCCTCGATGCACGGGGTGCCGCGCAGTTCGAGAACCGTGCGCTCGAGCCGCACCGAATACCGCCTCTGGATGGCCGCCGGGTCGCAGTCGCGCAGATCGGCCGCCGTCAGGATGCCGCGGCTCATAAGGCGCGGGGCCAGACGCCGGCCCACGCCCCAGATATCGGCCACATCCACGTCGCGCAGCGGGTCATGGCCCGCACGGTGCACGAGGTCGTCCCATGAGTCGACGCCATGGCGGGCGTCGTGCTTCTTGACCCAGTGGCTCGTGATCTTGGCCAGCGTTTTCGTGGGGGCGATGCCGACCGACACCGGCACGCCCACGCCGTGCAGCACGGCCGAGCGCATGGCGAGGCAGCGGTTAGTGAGCGCGACGTCGACGGGGGAGCGCGTTACGAGGAAGCATTCGTCGATCGAATAGATCTCCTGATGGGCGAAGAACCCAGACATCACCGACATCATGCGCGCCGACAGACTGGCGTACAGCTCGTAGTTCGAGCTGCGCGCCACCACGCCGTCGCGCTCGGCGCGGTCGCGGATCTTGAACCACGGGATGCCCTCGGGAATGCCCAGGGCCTTCGCCTGCGCGCTGCGCGCCACCACGCAGCCGTCGTTATTCGACAGCACCACCATGGGCCGTCCTATAAGCGAGGGGTCGAAAACGCATTCGCAGGACGCGAAGAAGCTGTTCGCGTCGGCGAGGATGAAGGTCGGGGCGCTCATGGCATGTCCCTTCCCGCCGACTGTGCCGCTGCCTGCGTCCTTGACTCCGTGCCAGCCACCGCGGGACGCCCGTACTGCGCGCGGCTGCACTGCCAGTGGTAGTTCCCGATGACGACGCCCCACACCGTCATGTCGTCGCCCGGATCCAGCCGGATATCCGGGTAGGCGGCGTTTTCCGGATGCAGGAACAGCCCTCCCTGCCTGTCCTGCGCCAGACGCTTAACCGTCAGCTCCCCGTCGACGGCCGCGATGACGATGTCATCGGGCCGCGGACGCAGTGACCGGTCGACGATGAGGATGTCGCCGTCGAAGATGCCGGCTCCCTCCATCGAGTCGCCGGCCACGCTGACGACGAATGTGGTGTCGGGGTGGATGATGAGGTTCTCGTCCAGCGAGAAATCACCCGTGAAATAGTCCTGCGCCACGGACGGAAAACCCGCATGGACCGCCTCGAGCGCCGCCGGCACCGGGTGCGGCGACACATCCAGCGGCCGTGGTGCGCTGACGATGCCATATCCAGCCATGGCCCCTCCTTTCGAACGTATGTACCAGTATAGAACACACGTTCGAAATAGGTGACCACTATCGTAAAAACGGCGGAACGACGCGCCTCGCTCAGCGTGTCGCGCCCTCCGCGCTGCCATCGGTCGCACCCTCCGCGTCATCGTGGTGGTGCTTCGGCAGCGTGATCTCGAAATCGGCGCCGCGCGGATCGTCGACCACGCGCACGGAACCGCCGTGCAACTGCGCCGCCCACCTCGCGATCGGCAGGCCCAGGCCCGTGCCGCCGGACTCGGTGCCCGGATGCCCTCCCTTGCCCTTGACGTAGCGGCGGAAGATATCGCCGCGCGCCGACACGGGGATCTGCGAGCCGTAGTTGATGACGTTCACCACCACCGTGTCATGCGGCTTGTCGACGCGCGCCTTGATAAGCACCTCGCTGCCGTCCGCCGAATGCTTGAGCGCGTTCGAGATAATGTTCGTGAAAAGCTGGCGCAGACGGTCGGGGTCGCCCTCCATCTCGATGTCGTCGGGAACGGTCATCGAGATGGTGTGGTTATGCCCTCCGTCGGCGATTTCGAGCGGCTCCGTCGTCTCCTCGATGAAATCCTTCAGGTTGAACGTCGTGATCTCGAGGCTCGCCGCGCCGGCCTCCATGCGCGAGAGATCGAGCAGGAAGGCGATGAGATCGCCCAGGCGCTGCGTTTGCGTAAGGATGCTTTCCAGATTCGCCTCGTTCGGCTCGATGATGCCGTCCGCCATGTTCTCGACCTGCGCCTGGAGTGCGGAGACGGGGGTGCGCAGCTCGTGGCTCACGTTCGCGATGAGGTCACGGCGCATCGTGTCGGAATGTTCCAGCTCCTCGGCCATGAGGTTGAAGGCGCGCGCCAGCTGGCCTATCTCGTCGCGGCTGCGCGTTGCGCCGTGCACGCGCACCTGGTAGTCGCCGTCCGAGACGGCCTCGGCCGCGTCGCGGATCTCGCGCAGCTGCGCCGTCAGGCCGCGGGAGAAGGCGTAGGTGATGGCCAGTGCCACCACCATCGTGATGGGGAAGGCGAACCATTCGCTCAGCCCGCATTTGAGCATGATCCACGACATGATGAAGACGATGATCGTGTCGATGATGATGAGGACGCTGAGCTCCACCTTCAGAGACGACAGCGTTCCGATGAGAACGGCGTGCTGGGCGCCGCGGCGACTGATATTCGACGCGGATGATGCCGTGCGCATGCGCGCGCCGCGTGTTTTCCTCTGCATTCGGTTTCCTCCCATGGCCGTCGGGCCCTCGGCCGCATTCGGCCGTCGTTCACATGGTATCGCGTCGGCGGCGGGGTACGAAAAAGGCGCTCCGACGGGGGAGCGCCTTGGCGTTTGTCTACTTCGCGGAGGGACGTGCTGGGGCACCCTCCGGCGGTTCGAAGGCGTAGCCGACGCCGTGCACGGTGCGGATCATCTCCGGGCCGAGCTTGTGGCGCAGCGCCTTGACATGCGAGTCCACCGTGCGCGTGCCCGAGGCGTCGACCCAGTCCCACACCTCTTCGAGCAGCGTCTCGCGGCTCAGCACCGTCTTGGGCTTGCGTGCGAGCGTGGCCAGAAGGTCGAACTCGGTGGGGGTCAGATGCACCTCCTCGCCGTGCAGCGTCACGATGCGCTGCGTGGGGTCGATGACGAGGTCGCCGTAGTCAAGGACCTTCTCGTTCTCCGAGTTCTTCGCGATGATCTTCGCACGCTCCACGCGGCGCAGAAGCGCCTTGCAGCGCGCGATGAGCTCGCGCATGGAGAACGGCTTGGTCATGTAGTCGTCCGCTCCCGCGCCCAGGCCGATGACCTTGTCGGATTCGTCGTCGCGGGCCGTCAGGATGAGGACGGGCACCGGGCGCGCGGCCGTGATGCGTCGCGTCGCCTCGAGTCCATCCATGACGGGGAGCATGATGTCCATGATCACCAGATCCGGCTTGATCTGGGCGGCCGTCTGCACGGCGCTCTGACCGTCGGCGCATACGCGCGCGGTCCAGCCTTCCGCGGCCAGTCGCTGGGCGATGGCCGTGGCGAGCGTCGGTTCGTCCTCCACCACGAGAACCGTGTAATTCTCTTGCCCGGCAGTAGTGCTCATAAATGTCGTCTTTCTATTTCAGGGCGGTGGCTTTCGCCGACCGCCCTGAAATCCTCATGAAGTCATAAGACCGCGAATGCCGTGCCGCGGGCGGGCGAATGCGATGCGATGTGCATATCGCCCGTCGTGTCAATCCGCCGAATGGCGAATCGGCAATCGTCTCGCCGAATCGTCAATCGTCGGATCTTCCGACCGCCCGCGGCAGGAACTCAGTCTTCCACCGGCTTCAAGAATATCGCACCGAGTGCGGGAACGGTAACCTTCGTGGAGAACGGACGCGAATGGTATTCGCCTGCGTTCGCCTCGATGTCATCGTTGTGGATGTTGGACCCGCCGTAGGCGAGGTCGTCGGTGGTGAGGATCTCCTTCCACTTGCCGCCGCGGGGCAGCGGCACCTGGTAGTCGCTCCAGGCGGTGCCGGAGAAGTTCACGACCACGACGAGCGGGTTGCCGGCCTTGTCGAGGCGCATGTAGCTCAGCGTGTTGTGGTCGGCGTCGTCCGAGGTCAGCCACTGGAAGCCGGCCGGGTCGTTGTCGAGCTCCCACAGCGCCGGGTTCTCGCGGTAGACGCGGTTGAGGTCGCGCACGAGACGCTGCACGCCCTGGTGGTCCTGCCAGTTGAGGGAATCCCAGTCGATGCTCCAGTTCTCGTTCCACTCGCCGAACTGCGCCAGCTCGTTGCCCATGAAGGAGAGCTTCTTGCCCGGATGCGTCCACTGGTAGGCGAACAGCGCGCGCACGCCGGCGAAGCGCTGCCAGTCGTTGCCCGGCATGCGGCCGATGAGGGAGCCCTTGCCGTGCACCACCTCGTCATGCGAGATCGGGAGCACGTAATGCTCGGAGTAGGCGTACACCATCGAGAACGTGATCTCGTCGTGGTGCCACTTGCGGTCGATCGGCGGGTACTGCAGGTACTGCAGCGTATCGTGCATCCAGCCCATGTTCCACTTCAGGCCGAAGCCCAGGCCGTTCGCGCTCGTCGGGGCGGTGACGCCCGGCCACGCGGTGGACTCCTCGGCGATCATCATGATGCCGGGGTAGTTGAGGTAGCACGTGCCCGTGGCCTCCTTGAGGAACTCGATGGCCTCGAGGTTCTCGCGGCCGCCGTAGATGTTCGGGCGCCACTGGCCGGGCTCGCGGCTGTAGTCGAGGTACAGCATGGACGACACGGCGTCGACGCGCAGGCCGTCCACATGGTACTCGTCGAGCCAGTAGCAGGCGTTCGCCACGAGGAAGTTGCGCACCTCGTTGCGGCCGAAGTTGAACACATACGTGCCCCAGTCGGGATGCTCGCCGCGCAGCGGGTCCGGATCTTCGTACAGCGGGGTGCCGTCGAAGCGGCCGAGGGCGAAATCGTCCTTCGGGAAATGGGCGGGGACCCAGTCCATGATGACGCCGATGCCGGCCTTGTGGAAGCGGTCGACCATGTACTTGAAGTCGTCGACGTCGCCGAAGCGGGAGTCGGGGGCGTAGTAGCCGGTCACCTGATAGCCCCAGGATCCGGCGAAGGGGTGCTCGGCGAGCGGCAGGAACTCGACGTGGGTGAAGCCCATGTCCTTGACATAGCGCACCAGTTCATCGGCGAGCTGGCGGTAGGTGTATCCCTGCTTCCACGATCCGGCGTGGACCTCGTAGATGCTCAGCGGACCGGTGTGGGGGTTGGTGGTGGAGCGACGCTGCATCCACTCCTCGTCCTGCCACTGGTAGTGCGAGTCCGACACGATCGACGCGGTCTCCGGCGGGATCTGGTGATGGCGCTCGTACGGGTCGGCCTTCTGCTTCCACTCGTTGTTCGCGTTGAGCAGTTCGAACTTGTATCGGTCGCCGCCCTTGAGGCCCGGGATGAAGATCTCCCAGATGCCGGAGTTGCCCAGTTCGCGCATGGCGTGGGTGCGTCCGCTCCATCCGTTGAAGTCTCCGACAACCCTCACGCAGTGTGCGTTCGGGGCCCAGACCACGAACGAGACGCCCGTGATCGAATCGGCGGACGAGCCGTCGGGGGAGCCCATCGGATCGATGTAGGTGCGCACATGCGCGCCCATGACCTCCCACAGGCGGTAGTGGCGGCCTTCGCCGAACAGGTACATGTCGACGTCACCCACGGTGGGCAGGTAACGGTAGGGATCGTCGAGAACCGTCTCGGACCCGTCCTCGTACGTCGCGTGAATGCGATAGTCGGGGACCGAGTGGGAGCCGTCCTTGGCGGAGGCTGCGGGGACGACGGCCACGAACACGCCGTTCCACTCATGCTTCGCCTCGTATTCCACACCATCGACCGTCACAATCGTGACTTCCTTCGCCATGGGGCGCAGGACGCGGACCGTGGCGTAGCGGTCGTTCGGCGCCGGGTTGAGGTGGGCGCCGAGAATCTGGTGCGGGTCGTAATAGACGCCGTTGCTGACACGGTCGAGTGCGTCGTGGTCGACTTCGATCGGTGTCGCATCTGTGATTACTGTCTTCTCCATATCACGAAGTTTACGAGACACTTTGAGCAAATTGCAACGTGAAACGCTGCCGATGCCGGAAATTGGCCCCATATTTGGACGAAGTCATCCTCTGTTCTGGCGATTCGCGGCGCTGCGGGAGGGGTGGGGTGGGTTTTGGGAGGGGGTGGCGTTCGGCGGGTGTGGCGGCACCCACTTTGGGCAGTTTGGGTGGGTTTGGGGCGTTTGGCGGGCTGGTTTTGGCGTTAAGTGGGTGTGGTGGTACCCGCTTTAGGCAGTTTCGGGCGGTTGGGAACGGTTTTGGGGCCCGAAATGGCGTTGAGTGGGTGTGGTGGCACCCACTTTAGACGATTTGGGGTTGGAATCGTGTTACGCATGCGCGTCGTCGTTCGTTTCGTTCGCTCTGGGAGTATTCGCCGGCAGGTCGAGGGGGCATGGCATACTATGACAGATCGGGCGACTCTGGAGGAATGCATTCATGGCTTATCATATCGGCGATACGGTTGTTTATCCCCGCCACGGCGCGGCGCGAGTGGAGGATATCCAGGACCGCAAGACGCCGGACGGCCAGACCCACACGTATCTCAAGCTCGACGTGCTCTCGACCGATGGACTCGTTATCTTCGTCCCGGAGGAGAACGTCGAAAGCATCGGCGTGCGTGACATCGTCGATGGCAACGACGTGGGCAAGGTCTTCGAGATCCTGCGCACCCCGGTCGAGGAGGAGAAGACGAACTGGTCGCGGCGCTACAAGCTCAACCAGGAGCGCATCTCTTCGGGCGACCTGCCGCAGATTGCGCATGTGGTGCGCGACCTGTCGCAGCGCGATGACGACGATCACGGCCTGTCCGCCGGCGAGAAGCGCATGCTGAGCAAGGCGCGCAAGGTGCTTACGGCAGAGATCTCGCTCTCGGAGAAGCTCTCCGAGGAGGAGACGCAGCGCCTGCTCGACGTCAACCTCGGCTTCGCCGATCCGCAGCCGGGCGACGAGAAGCATCACACGAAGGCTCCGGACGAGCCGGCGAGCGAAACGCTTGCGCGCATCGAGGCCCAGAACGCGAAGACCAAGAAGCGCACGACGAAGAAGAAATGAGCGACGATTCCATGATCGGCGGGTCGGCTGCGGCCGGCGGCGCCGAGTTTCCGGCGATGCGCATCGGGCAGGGGTTCGATGCGCATCGCTTTTGCATACGTGGCGGCGATTCCGCCCTCGGCGAGGCTGACGGCGCTGCGCCCGTGCCCAGCAAGGAGGCGCCTCGCAAGGAGGCATCTTGCGAGGAAGCGCCGCAGCGCGAGTTGTGGCTCGCCTGCATACGATGGACCGATGACGAGGCGCGCGGAGTGGCCGGATTCGAGGGGGATTCCGACGGCGATGTGGCGGCCCACGCCCTGATCGACGCCATGCTGTCGGCATGCGACATGGGGGATATCGGATCGTTTTTCGGCGTCGGCGCATCCAGCCGTGGGGCCGGGCTCCATGGCGCGCCCATGCTGCGGGAGGTGGCCGCCGCCTGCTCGAAGGAAGGGTGGCGTTTCGCGAACGGCTGCGTGACCATCGTGGGAAACGAACCGCATGTGTCGCGCCATCGCGATGATGCGGCGCGCGCGATGTCCGCCGCCGCCGGCTTCCCCGTGCGCATCACCGCCACCACCAGCGACGGCATGGGGTTCACGGGGCGCGGCGAGGGCGCGGCCGCCCTGGCCAGCGTCCTCGCCTATCGCGGGTAACGCCGCACCCCGGGCGCGCCTACCGCTGCGTCCGCCCGGTCGCGATCCGCGCCACGAGCCACAGCACGGTGCTGATCGTGACGATGACGAAGCTCGGCGGGAACGGGAACATGGCGGCGAGCACAAGCCCGCCCCAGATGCTCGCCAGGCACAGCACGCCCGACAGCAGCATCGCGGACATGGGGGAGCGCGTGAGCATGATGGCGGTGGCCGACGGCGTGACGACCAACGCAAACACGAGCAGTGTGCCCACGGCGGGCGCCGCCACGGTGATGACACCGGCCATCAGCGCCATGTACAGCATGCCCATGAGCCCGACCGGCACGCCCTTGGCGCGCGCCACCTGCTCGTTGAGGGAGCTGAACAGCAGCGGACGGTAGATGACGGCGAGCACCAGGAGCAGCACCGCGTCGAACGCGGCGAATCCGATGAGCTGCTCGTGCGAGATGGTCAGGATCGAGCCGAAGAGAATCGACTGCATCTGCTTGGTGGCAGCCGACGACATGCGTGCGAAGAACATGCCCAGGCCCGTGGCGAAGGCCAGTACGGTGCCGGTGGCGATTTCGCGCTGCGACGCGCGCTTGCCGAGCGCGCCGATGATCAGCGCGCCGATCAGCGAGAACAGTCCCATGCCCCAGGATACGGGCAGTCCGAGCAGCACGGCGCCGGTCGCGCCCGGCAGTCCGATGTCGGCGAGCGCGTGGGCGGCGAACGACGAATGCCGGGTGATGGTGAAGTAGCCCATGGCGCCGGCCGCGATGGCGATGAGCAGTCCGGCGACCAGTGCGTTCGACATGAACGAGCCCGTGAGCAGGCCCCACCAATCGTTGTTGAATGTGAAATTCATCATGCCTGCCTTTCCTCGCGCGCCGCGCCGTCCGCGCGATCCGTCCCGTTGCCGTCCCGGTAGTGCCGGCGGAAGAAGCTCGCCGCCTCGTCCGCTGCCAGTGTGCCGGTCCCATGCCCCTCGGGTTCGACGGCCGGGTTCGGCGTGACGAACATGTCGCCCTGCGGCGTCGTGACGATTTCGATGCGCGTGCCGTACAGATGCGTGAGCAGGTCGGAGTCGAGCACGTCGGACATGCCCGAGTAGTGGGGGTGCCCGTCGAGCAGGTACACCGCTCCGGTGAGGATCGGCAGCAGCATGTTGAGGTCGTGCGACACGATCTGGATGGTCATGCCCCACTCGCGGTTAAGCCGCGCGAACAGCTCGACCATCGCGTTCTGGCTGGCCAGGTCGAGGTTGGCGAGAGGCTCGTCGAGAAGCAGCAGCTCGGGATGCCCGACGAGCGCCTGCGCGATGGCCGCGCGCTGGCGCAGGCCGCCCGACAGCTCGCTCAGGCGCATGCGCTCCTTGCCGGCAAGGCCGACGAATTCGATGGCCTCGGCCGCGTCGGCGCGCTGCTCGCGCGTCACGCGGCGCAAGCCGAAGCGCGTGCCCGTCATGCCGAGGAGCACGGACTGGCCCACCGTCACGTTCGAATCGAGGTCGTCCATGTAGTTCTGCGGTACATAGCCGATGCGGCGGTTGTTGGCGCCGGCCGGCGCGCCGAGCACGCGCACGCTGCCGCGCGACAGCTCGAGCAGGCCGAGTTCGACGTCGATGAGCGTGGTTTTGCCCGCGCCGTTGGCTCCCACGATGGCCGTGACGGTTCCGCGCGGGATGGTGAAGGTGCCGTTCGACCAGATGACATGCCCGCCGCGCTCCACCGTGGCGTCGCGCAGTTCGATGCACGGCTGGGCGTCGGCATTCTCGACGATGGCGTCGGCATTCTTTACGATGGCTCCGCCTCTGCGCGCGGCGCCTGGTGCGTTGTGTGCTGTCATTCTCCGGTTCCTCCGATGGCCGGGCGCGCGTCGTGCGGAATGCGACGGCGTGCGTCTGTCTATTGAGAAACATTCTCAACTGACCCATGGACGTTCGGGCGGAGGTGCGATGAGACGGGGATGGGAGGGGCAGAGGCCGGGACGGGAGGCAGGGTCGGGAGGCGCGGAAAACAAACGGCGCCACGATGGTTCCTGCCATCGTGGCGCCGCGGAAAGATGCCAGCGCAATCGTCGTATCAGTTCGACGCGCTCGCGGATGCCGAATCGCTACCGTCGCCTGCGCTCGCCGATGTCGAACCCGGCGCCGACCCGCTCGCGCTCGCCGACGCCGACGCGTTCGCCGCCTTCTGGGCGGCGTCCAGCGCGTCGGATACATCGTCCACATACTGCGAAAGCCACTTATGCAGCGAGTTCTGCGCCAGGGGCATCGTCTCGGTCAGCGCCAGCACCTGCATGCCCTGCACCGTGCCGGCCGCCGCCAGAACCGTGTCGGTCGCGCTTGTCGGGCGCTGCGTATCGTTGAGCAGCAGGCGCGCGGACCCCGTCGTCACCGCCTTGGTCATGGCCGTCACCTGGTCCTCGTCCGGCGTCTGGCCCTTGGTCATGGACTTCGACCAGTCGTCCGGCGTGTCATCGGTCATGCCCGCCTCGGCGAGCAGGTAGTAGGCCGCGGGCGCAGTGGCGAGGTAGTGCGCGTCCTTGTGCTTTGACTTGAGGTCGTCGATCTTGGTGTCGAGCTCGTCCTCGGCGGCTTTCCACTCGTCGAGGTTCTTCTGGAAGATGTCGCTGGAATCCGGCGCCGCCTTCATCAGCGCGTCGGCCACGGCGTCGGCCACTCCGCGGCGCGTGTCGGACGACATCCACAGGAACGGGTTGTCGCCGTCGGTGGCGCCGACCGTGGAGGCGGCGTTGATGACGGTCTGGTCGCGCGTCGTCTGGTCGGAGGCCCAGGTGTCGTAGCCCGCGCCGTCCACGATCACGATCTGCGCGTCGGCGATCTGCGCCTTCTGGTCGGCGGTGGGCGCGAAGGAGGTCATGTCGGTGTCGGAGGAGTCCACGATGGACGTGACCTTCACCTCGTCGCCGCCAATGCTCTCGGCGATCGACCCCCACGTGTTCTCGGCGGCCACCACGGGGATGGGGCCGGACGGGGTGGCCGCGGACTGCTCGGATGCCGATGCCCCGCCGGATGCGGTGCCGGACGCGGGGCCGCATCCCGTGAGTGCGGCGGACAGGAGGACCGCGCAGCTGCACGCGGCGGCGATCCGGGACAAAGCGCTGGACAATGACATGCCTCTCCTCTTTCCGTTGGGAAGCCCCTCCGCCGGACGATTCGTTGAATCCGCGGGATCCGTGGATCCCGGATCGTCCGGCGAAGCATGGGGAAATCGTCGGAAAGCCGCGCCTTGCGCGCGCCTTCCCGGTTTGGTCGCTTCCCCAACCTGTTCTCAGGGTAGCCTAAAATGCGGAAAAGCATGCGGATTGCCGACGCCCGGGCGCGATTATGCGGGCCCGGACGTCGTTCCCCCGGCCGTTCGCACGCCCGACATGGCTTATGCATGGCCACGCGTATACGGCATGACGTATACGGTCATACGGCAACAACACGGCAAGGAGACACATGGCGCTGGTACTCGACGGCAAGGCCGCTGCGGCACAGATCAAGAAGGACCTGGCGGCGCGCGTCGCCAGGCTGCGCGAGGCGGGCCACCCGGTCGGCCTCGGCACGCTTCTGGTGGGGGATGACGCGGGGTCGGCCAAGTATGTGGCCGGCAAGCACCGCGACTGCGCCGAGGTCGGCATCGAATCCATCCGCGAGGACCTTCCCGGCGACGCATCCTTCGACGATATCGCCGCCGCCGTCCGCCGCCTCAACGAGAACCCCGCCTGCACCGGATACATCGTGCAGCTGCCGCTTCCCGACGGCATCGACTCCACGCGAATCGTGGAGATGGTCGACCCCGCCAAGGACGCCGACGGCATGCATCCGTACAACCTCGGCCAGATGGTGCTGCACACGAACGGCGACTCGCGCTACCCGCTGCCATGCACGCCGCGTGGCGTCATCGACCTCATGGAACGCAACGGCATCGGCCTCGACGGCAGGAACGTCGTCGTGCTCGGCCGTGGCGTCACCATCGGCCGCACCATCGGCCTATTGCTGACCAACCGCGGCGTCGACGCCACCGTCACGCTGTGCCACACGCATACGCGCGGCCTGCACGACATCATGCGCCGCGCGGACGTCATCGTGGCTGCGATGGGGCAGGCGCATTTCGTCAAGCCGGAAGACATCAATCCCGACGCCGTGCTCATGGACGTCGGCGTGTCGCGGGTGTATGACGAGCAGGCCGGACGCTGGCGCGTGCTCGGCGACGTGGCCCCCGCCTGTCATGACGTGTGCGCCGCGTATTCGCCGAATCCGGGCGGCGTGGGGCCCATGACGCGCGCCATGCTGCTGAGCAACGTGGTGGAGATGGCGGAGCGCCGCGCAGGTATTGTTTTTGGCGATGCCGAGGAGTAGGATATTGCTCTGTGTGCGTGGCGCAAGCCGCGTGCCACAGCCGCCCGAGTCAGGGAACCGTTCCGCAGTCGTTCGCGCGATGGCGACGGTTCGCGTGAGCCCGCGGTCGAATAACTGAAAAACGATTGTATTGTCCACCCAACTATCAGAAACAACCAACCATATGGCAGAAAACACGAACGAGGTCCCGCAGGTCGCCATCAACGATATCGGCTCTGTGGATGACTTCATCAAGGCAGTCGACGCCACCATCAAGAACTTCGACGATGGTGATCTGGTCGAGGGCACTGTTGTCAAGATCGATCACGACGAAGTCCTTCTGGATATCGGCTACAAGACCGAAGGTGTGATTCCTTCGCGCGAACTTTCCATCAAGAAGGATGTCGATCCCGATGATGTCGTTAAGGTTGGCGACACCGTCGAGGCCCTTGTCATCACCAAGGAAGACAAGGAAGGACGCCTCATCCTCTCCAAGAAGCGTGCGCAGTACGAGCGCGCCTGGGGCGAGGTCGAGAAGATCAAGGAAGCGGACGGCGTCGTCGAAGGCACCGTCATCGAGGCTGTCAAGGGCGGCCTCATCGTCGACATCGGTCTGCGCGGCTTCCTGCCCGCCTCCCTCGTCGAGATGCGCCGCGTGCGCGACCTCCAGCCGTACATCGGCCAGAAGATCAAGGCCAAGATCCTCGAGCTCGACAAGAACCGCAACAACGTGGTCCTCTCCCGTCGCCAGTACCTCGAGGAGACCCAGTCCGAGGTGCGCGAGACCTTCCTCTCGCAGCTCAAGAAGGGCCAGATCCGCGAGGGCGTCATCAGCTCCATCGTCAACTTCGGTGCGTTCGTCGATCTCGGCGGTGTGGACGGTCTCATCCACGTGTCCGAGCTCTCCTGGAAGCACATCGACCACCCGTCCGAGGTCGTCAAGGTCGGCGACAAGGTCACCGTCGAGGTTCTCGACGTGGATCTCGAGCGCGAGCGCATCTCCCTGTCGCTCAAGGCGACGCAGGAGGATCCGTGGCGCCGCTTCGCCCGCACCCACGTTCCCGGCCAGATCGTCAAGGGCAAGGTCACCAAGATCGTGCAGTTCGGCGTGTTCATCTCCGTCGACGACGGCATCGAGGGCCTGGTCCACATCTCCGAGCTCGCCAACCGTCACGTGGAGAACCCCGAGACCGTTGTCAAGCCGGGCGAAGAGGTGTTCGTCAAGGTGATCGACGTCGATCTCGACCGTCGCCGCATCTCCCTGTCTCTCAAGCAGGCCAACGATTCCGTGGATCCGAACTCCGAGGACTTCGATCCGGCTGTCTACGGCATGCCGGCCGAGTACGACGAGAACGGCAACTACAAGTACCCGGAGGGCTTCGACCCGGAGACCAACGAGTGGATGGAAGGCTACGAGAAGCAGCGCGAGGAGTGGGAGTCGCAGTACGCGGCCGCTCACGAGCTGTGGGAGGAGCACAAGGCGTTCGTCGCCAAGGAGCTCGCCAACGCCGACGCTTCCGCCGCCGCCGATGGCCAGACCGAATCCCGCCGTTCCCGCGAGGCCGAGGAAGAGCCGACCAACTACTCTTCTCCGGCGTCCGGCGAAGGCACGCTTGCGTCCGATGACAAGCTCGCCGCCCTGCGCGATGAGCTGCTGCACCAGTCCAAGTAAGACCTTTCTGGTTCTGTTCCGCGGGGAGTCCCGAGCGAGACGCCCTGCGGTTTCGACCCGGTTTCGCGCCGGGTTCGCGGATAACATCGCTTAAGCCCAGGGGCCCGGTTTTCCGGGCCCCTGTTTTTGTGTGCGGAGGGTGGGGCGGCGCGGTGCTGCGGGCGGTGCTGCGCTGTGGCGGCCGGAGAAATCGTTGTTCGTGGTGAGGATTCTTCGCCATGAGGGTTGTTTTTCTCTACGATTGCCTTGTCGCCGGGGCTGTTGGGCGTTCGTGGTGAGGATTCTTCGCCATGAGGGTTGTTTTTCTCTACGAGTGCCCGTTCGCCAGGCCATCTGGGTGTTCGTGGTGAGGATTCTTCGCCATGAAGCTCCGACGCGCGCCTCATCCGCGGGCAGAGGCCGTGGGATGATGGACGCATGGAACGAACGCGGGAAAATCGTGGAGACAACGCAAGCCCTGGCACCAACCTCAGCCCAAACCCCGACGCCGGACGCGCGCCGGATATGCGCGTCGGCCTCACGGGCGGCATCGGGGCGGGCAAGAGCACTGTTGCCGCGCGCCTCGCACACCTAGGCGCGCGCATCATCGACTATGACGCCATCTCGCACGCGCTCACGCGCCCGGGCGGCGCGGCCATCGCGCCGATTCGCGAGCAGTTCGGCCCGCACGCCATCGCGGACGACGGGTCGCTCGACCGCCCGTGGGTCGCCTCGCAGATCTTCGGCGCCGACCCAGCGCATACGGCGAACCGCGGGCGGCTCAACGCCATCATCCACCCGCTCGTCTACGCGCAGGCCGCGCGGCAGGAGGCGGGTGGCGGCATCGTGGTGCATGACATCCCACTGCTCACCGAAGTGCTCGGCGGCATCCCGTTCACGTTCCGCCACATCATCACGGTGGAGGCGCCGGACGGCCTGCGCGTGGAGCGGCTTATGAAGACGCGCGGCATGAGCGAGACCGAGGCCCGCGCGCGCATGGCGTCGCAGACCGATGACGAGGCGCGGCGGCGGTCGGCGGATATCACGATTCCCAACGATTCCGACCTCGTGTCGCTGTACCGCGCGGTGGACGAGGTGTGGTCGCGCCTGTGCACGGAGTGCGAGGGGAACGGCGGGCGAAAGCGGTAGGCGGGGGGCGCAGCGATACGCGGCGGCCGCCGCGAAAGTCTGACGATTGACGATTCGCCCGGCGCGTTCAGCCTTGTGCTAAAGACGAGCCGCGGATATCGTCGCGGTGAGACAATGCGATGAGATACGGACGCGCTGCGAACGGCGGTGCCATCGTAAGGTTTCGGGCAGCGCGACCCGCCGCGCCGCCAGCGCCACGCGCCGCCGCCCGCCGCGCACACATACTCGAATCGAGGAGCCATGGGATTCAGCATCGAACGCACGAACAAGCCGTTCGTCGTCAAGTCGCCGTACAAGCCGGCAGGCGACCAGCCCAAGGCCATCGCGGAACTCGCCGAACGCATCGAGAACGGGGAGAACGACGTGGTGCTCATGGGCGCCACCGGCACCGGCAAAACCGCCACCACCGCATGGCTTATCGAACGCCTCCAGCGCCCCACGCTGATCCTCGAGCCGAACAAAACGCTCGCCGCGCAGCTGTGCGCCGAGTTCCGCGAGCTCATGCCCGACAACGCGGTGAACTACTTCGTCAGCTACTACGACTACTACCAGCCCGAGGCCTACATTCCGCAGACCGACACGTATATCGAAAAGGACTCGAATATCAACGATGACGTCGAACGCCTCCGCCATCGCGCCACCGCCGACCTCCTGACGCGCCGAGACTGCGTGGTGGTGGCCACCGTCTCCTGCATCTACGGCCTCGGCACGCCCGAGGAATACGCGGGCCGCATGCTGTTCCTGCACGAAGGCGACCAGATGGACCGCGACGAGCTGATCCGCACCTTCGTCAGCATGCAGTACAAGCGCAACGACATCGCCTTCGCACGCGGCACCTTCCGCGTGCGCGGCGACACGGTGGAGATCATCCCCGTGTACGAGGAGCTGGCCGTGCGCATCGAGTTCTTCGGCGACGAGATCGACCGCATCACCACGCTCCACCCGCTGACCGGAGACGTCATCGAGCACGTCAGCGAGGTGCATATCTTCCCGGCGTCCCACTACATCGCCGGACCCGAACGCATGAGCCGCGCCATCGACTCGATCCGCGAGGAGCTCGACGCGCGCACGAAGGAGCTGCGCAAGCAGGGCAAGGAGCTCGAGGCGCAGCGCCTGACCATGCGCACCACCTACGATCTCGAGATGCTCGAACAGATCGGCACGTGTTCGGGCGTCGAGAACTACTCGCGCCACATGGACGGGCGCGCGCCGGGCACGCCGCCGCATACGCTGCTCGATTTCTTCCCCGATGATTTCCTCCTCGTCATCGACGAATCGCATGTCACCGTGCCGCAGATCGGCGCCATGTACGAGGGCGACGCGAGCAGGAAGCGCACGCTGGTGGAGCACGGCTTCCGCCTGCCGAGCGCGATGGACAACCGCCCGCTGAAATGGGACGAGTTCCTCGAACGCGTCGGCCAGACCGTGTACCTGTCCGCCACACCCGGAGACTACGAGCTGGGCCTGTCGGACGGGGTGGTGGAGCAGATCATCCGCCCCACCGGCCTGCTCGACCCGAAGGTCGAGGTGCGCCCGGTGGAGGGGCAGGTCGACGATTTGCTCGGCGAGATCAAGGACCGCGTGGCCCGCAACGAGAGGGTCCTCGTCACCACGCTCACGAAGAAGATGGCCGAGGACCTCACCGCGTACCTGCTCGACCGCGACATCAAGGTGGAGTACCTCCACTCCGACGTCGACACGCTCAGGCGCGTGGAGCTGCTGCGCGAGCTGCGCGAGGGGCAGATCGACGTCATCGTGGGCATCAACCTGCTGCGCGAGGGCCTCGACCTGCCGGAGGTGTCGCTGGTGGCGATCCTCGACGCCGACAAGGAGGGCTTCCTGCGCTCCTACCGCTCGCTGATCCAGACGATCGGCCGCGCCGCGCGCAACGTGAACGGCACGGTGATCATGTACGCCGACGACGTGACCGAGGCCATGCACAAGGCCATCGACGAGACGGAGCGCCGCCGCCGCATCCAGATCGCGTACAACAAGGAGCACGGCATCGACCCGACGCCGCTGCGCAAGAAGATCAGCGATGTCAACGACATGCTGGCCAAGGAGGACGTCGACACGCAGACGCTTCTCGCCGGCGGCTACCGCAACGCGGGCAAGGCCGGCAACTCGCATTTCGGCGTGCCCGAGGGCAACAAGGCGCAGGCCGACCAGGTGCGCCGCGACCTCGAGGCCGCGAACCTGCCGGCCAAGGACCTCGCCGACCTCATCCGCTCCCTGTCGGATCAGATGCACACGGCCGCCGAGCAGCTGCAGTTCGAGCTCGCCGCCCGTCTGCGCGACGAGATCCGCGACCTCAAGAAGGAGCTGCGTCAGATGAACGAGGCGAACAAGTAGGAGACCAATCCGCCGCCGGTGCGGGGCGTTGCGTAGACTGGAGGCATGTCTGAAACCCCGCTTGCATTCATGGTCGGCACCTATGTGGTCCTGGCCATCTTCTTCATCGTCGACATCCTCATCATCGGGCGCCGTCCGCATGTGCCCAGCACGAAGGAATGCGTGCAGCACATCGCGTTCTTCGTGGCGGCGGCCCTGGTTTTCGGCGCCGTCATGTGGTTCGTCGCGGGGCCGCAGCCGGCGGTGGAGTTCTACTCCGGATGGCTCACCGAATACTCGCTGAGCATCGACAACCTGTTCGTGTTCGTCATCATCATGTCGAACTTCGCCGTTCCCGCGAACCTCCAGCGCTACGTGCTGTCGATCGGCATCACCATCGCCCTCGTGCTGCGCGGCATCTTCATCGCGCTCGGCTCGGCCATCGTGACGCGCTTCACGTGGGTGTTCTTCCTCTTCGGCGCGTTCCTGCTGTACACCGCCGTCAACCTGCTGCGCGGCAACGGCGACGATGAGGAATACCACGAGAACGCCGTCATCCGAGGCCTGCGCAAGGTCATGCCGATCTCCATGCACTACGATGGCGAGAACCTGCGCACCACCATCGACGGCAAGCGCTTCTTCACGCCGATGCTCATCGTGTTCCTCGCCATCGGCACCACCGACGTCATGTTCGCCTTCGACTCCATCCCCGCCATCTTCGGCCTGACGAAGGACCCGTTCATCGTGTTCACGTCGAATATCTTCGCGCTTCTGGGCCTGCAGCAGCTGTACTTCCTGCTCGGCAAGCTCATCAATGAGCTCGTGTACCTGCCCATCGGCCTGTCCGCGGTGCTTGCGTTCATCGGCGTGAAGCTCATCATGGAGGCGCTGCACGGCAACACGCTGCCGTTCATCAACGGCGGCCAGGGCATCGAGTCGGTTCCCGAGATCCCGACGTGGGTGTCGCTGGTGGTGATCGTGCTGTGCCTGGGCGTCGCGACCATCGCCTCGGTGGTGAAGATGCGCAGCGTGGCGGCGGATACGGGCGCCGAGGACGCGGGCGTCGCACCCGGCGAGAGCAGCACGGTGAGCGCGGCAGAGGTGGGCGAGGAGCTGGAACACGATTCCTCCGCCACGCAGACGCATGACTCCTCCGCCGCGAAGCACGATTCCGCCGCCGCGCGGCCGTCCCGCGCCTAGCCGAGCCCGACACACACCCCTGTCTGACGCACGGCGCCTGGCACGCGCCCGACGCGCGCCCAGACACTTTCACGCAACCCGACACACGCGACGCGCGCCAGACGCCCCCACGGCGTGGCGCGCGTTTCGCGTTCCGACCAACACTCCCGGAACGCAAGCGGCGGCGCGCCATGACGAACCGCACGGACGCTTGCGTCCACCAGGGGATCGGGTTTGTGAGATACCTGTGACGGTCCTTGCGCCGTCGCGCGGAATCGGTACTATGAGCAACTGTGAATTGAGGGACATGCGTCCCATTCCGCAAGATAGAAATAGGCAGGTTTTTATGCGTAAGGCAAAGATCGTCGACACCATCGGTCCCGCGAGCAGCTCTCTTGAAGTTCTCACCGATCTCGTGAAGGCCGGCATGGATGTGGCGCGCATCAACCGTTCTCACGGCACCACCGAGGAACATAACGCCGTGTACGCAAACATCCGCGCGGCTGCGAAGGCCGCCGGCCGCAACGTGGCCGTGCTCGTGGACCTCCAGGGTCCGAAGATCCGCTGCGGTTGGTTCGAGAAGAACGCCGAGGGCGAGGACAAGGTCCAGCTCGAGAAGGGCCAGCAGTTCGTGATCACCACCGATGACATCACCGGCACCAAGGATCGCGTCTCCTGCACGTTCAAGGGCCTGCCGGGCGACTGCCATCCCGGCGATCCGATTCTCATCGATGACGGCAAGGTGCGCCTCGAGGTCACCAAGGTCGAGGGCAACGACGTGTACACCAAGGTTGTCGTGGCCGGCCCCGTGTCTTCCCACAAGGGCATCAACCTCCCCGGCGTGGCCGTGAGCCTGCCGGCCCTGACCGAGAAGGACCAGGCCGATCTGCGCTGGGCCATCCGCACGGGCGCCGACATCATCGCCATGTCCTTCGTGCGCTTCGCCACCGACATCGACCTCGCCCATAAGATCATGGACGAGGAAGGCCGCCGCATCCCGATCGTCGCCAAGATCGAGAAGCCGCAGGCCGTGGCGAACCTCGAGGAGATCGTCCAGGCCTTCGACGGCATCATGGTTGCCCGTGGCGACATGGCCGTCGAGATGCCGTTCGAGGAAGTCCCGCTCATCACCAAGGAATGCATCCAGCTGGCCCGTCGCTACGGCAAGCCGGTTATCGTGGCCACCGAGGTGCTCGGCTCCATGGTTCACTCCCCGGTGCCGTCCCGCGCCGAGGCCTCCGATTGCTCCAACGCCGTGCTCGACGGCGCCGACGCGACCATGACCTCCAACGAGACCGCCGTGGGTGACTACCCGGTCGAGACCGTTGCCACCATGGCCCGCATCTCCAACTACGCCACCGAGCATGGCTTCGATCGCATCCCGGCCATCAACGACATGGTCGTGACCGATTCCTCCGCCGTGGCCGACGCCGCCGTGCAGCTCGCGCGCACGATCAACGCCAAGTGCATCGCCGCCTTCTCCATGACCGGCGACACCGTGCACCGCATCTCCGCGCAGCGTCCGTCCTGCCCGATCTACGGCCTGTCCAACAACGAGTACACCACCCGCTGGCTGGCGCTCTCCTGGGGCACCGAGGCCTTCACCCTGACCACCGAGTACCACGGCCTCCTGCGCAACCAGCTCATGGATCTCGCCGACTCCGTGCTCAAGGAGCAGGGCAAGGTCGAGGACGGCGACACCATCGTGGTGCTCGGCAGCTCCGATCGCTCGCATATCCCGGGCAAGACGAACTCCATCTACGTGCACACCGTCGGCAACTCCGAAGAGTAAGCGCGTGAGCGTGCGTCTATGAGCGCACGTCGCATATGAAGCGGCCGGATGGCCGGGGGAGACCCCGCCGTCCGGCCGTTCTGCTTTTTGGGCTATAAGACCAATTGGGGTTATAGGACGAATTGTGTGTCTGGTCTCGTCCGGGGCTGTCTCTTGTTTTCGGGCGTGGCGAGTCAAGGAGGTTGCCGCGGGTGTCATGCCACGCGGCGCGGCCCGTCCCGTTTGATGCCGGTGCCGTACCCGTCGTTCCCGCCCTGCCCCCGCCGATGGCGTTGGGCGGGTGTGGGGATACCCGCTTTAGACGGTTTTGGCTGGGTTCTCGACGGTTTTCCCGCCGAGATGGCGTTAGGCGGGTGCGGCGGTACCCGCTTTGGGCGGTTTCGGCTGGATTGGCGGTGGTTTTCCCGCTGAGATGGCGTTGGGCGGGTGTGGCGACACCCGCTTTAGGCGATTTGGGGTTGGTTTGGGGTTGCAGGACACATTGTGTGTCCGGTCCCGTTTGAGACCGTCTCCTGTTTCCGGGCGTGCCGAGGCGGCCCCGCACACGGGGCGGTCCGGTGGGTTCGCCCGACAATCGTCCCAACCGAATTCGAGCTCCCCGCGGCCCCGGCGGTTCCGGACACGCATTCCGTCCGGGGTCCGAGTCCCAGCCGGAGGGACCCGAACCCACGACACGCCTACCGGATCAAGGCGGCCCAAACGAAAAGAGGCACACTTTTCGTCCTATAACTCTGGTTTTGGGGCATTGGCTTTGGTGCGGAAGGGAAAATCGTTGAGAATGCTGGGGTTTGGCATACGATTTGGACGATTCCGCGGATGGTTTTACCATGATAGGTGCATGAGGGAGATGTGCCGGGGTGGCGCGTGGGGGAAACTCGCACGACCTCGCATGGCATTCTCACATTCGTGTACCGCGGTCAGGGCGGTGTTGCACTGGCGATGGTACGACGAATGAGCGCCTTGCGGCAATGCCTTCAAGGTGCGATGCAGACCAATCACAGAAAAACAACACAGACAAAACAAACGCCACGCGCCCCGGCCCCAATGCCCCGGCGCACGGCATGACAGGAAGGCAGACAGCATGGCGACCTACTACGGCAAGACGCACGTCAGGGCCAAGTCGATGTATGACGATTCCGACGAGGACGATTACACCGTCCCCATCCCCGAGGGGCTGACCGAATACTTCGAACCCTCCAAGCCCGTCACCTATGAGCAGTCCCTCGCATGGCTGACCGACGGAATCGAACCCTACCCCGGCTACGCCGACGAGTACAACGAATGGGACAAGGCGTGGGAGATGGTCAACCGCGCGCAGGCCGAGGCCGACGGACACCCGTACCTCGTCCTGCCCACCGCGCACCCGCAGCCCGACTTCGATGACGACGGCCGGCCCGCCGACTTCGATGACCCCGAAATCGTCGTGAACCCCGACAGCGGCCTCGCCAAGCTCTACGTGGACGAGGATGTGGAGACTGAGGACGAGGACACTGAAGACTAATAGTCTTACGGTGATTCGCGGCACCCTAGCCGCGTTGTGATCCACACGCGGATGGTGGATTCCGCTGGCCTTCCCGAGAGGGAAGGCCGGCGGCGAAATTTTGGGGATTTTAGAAGGGATACAAAAGAGGAGACTGAAGGGGACGGAATAGGGGAGGGATGGTGCGGGGTCGACGCTGATGCCGCAAACCCGCAGCCGCATTACAACGCAATCGCATAACAAAACCGGCCGGATCGCGATGATCCGGCCGGTGGAGGGCCAATCGTTAGCCAAGCGTTGCGCGATGGCGGAACTCAGATCACGCCCTCTTCGAGCATCTTGATGTGCTCGTGCTGGATGGCGATGACGGACTTCGCGTCCACAATCGTGCCGTTGAGCACCATCTCGTAGGCCTCCTGCACCGGCACCAGGCGCACGTTTGAAACCGGGGACTCGGGGCCGATCATCGTGCGCTCGACCTCCTTGAGGCCGGTGGCGCGGTAGACCACGGTGTGCTGCGTCGAGAAGCTCGGCGTGTTGACGAAGCGCACGAACTGGTCGAACGACTCCGCCTCGTAGCCGGCCTCGTCGCGCAGCTTGCGGCGCGCCACGTCGAGCGCGCGCTCGTTCTTCTTCACCGCGTGGCCGGCGGGCAGCTCGAGCGTCCAGGAGTGGTTCGGGATGCGGTACTGCTCGACGAGCGGGATGCGGCCGTCGTCGGTGATCGCGAGCACGGCCACGGTGTCGCCATCGTTCTCGCGCAGCACATAGCGCGCGAAGTGACCGATGTTCTCCGCCTCGAGCGAGACGAGGTCCACGTCGAAGTAATGCGTGGAAAGCACCTGCTTGCGGCTCTCCTCCTTGATGGGGGCGGTGCGCCAACGGTCGAAGGGGCGATAGGTTTTCGCGCGGTCGATGAGGTCGCTGGCGGTCTGCTTGATCTTCTTGGTCTTCTTCTTGATCGAGTCCTTGTCCATGGCTATCTCTCCTTTGAAATAGTGTGTACACGGTTGAGGGGCGGCAGGGCTGCCCTGGTGCCGTGCACGGATGTGGTTCTTACTCTGGTTCCATAGTAGGAGATAGGGGGCACAGTGCCGGCGCCTACGGCGTTTTTAACAGTTGCAGGGCAGACGAAAACGGTGCGGTGTGGAGTGAGGCTTCACGGAAGTGCTCCTTCGGTGGGGGTCGTGGGTGCGGTGGTCACCTGGGCGGGGCCTTATCGGCATCGAGGGTGCGCGGGAGTGCGCCCTGGGTGGGGGTTACCGTCTCGATTGGGGCTTGGGCGGGGCCTAATCGCGGTCGAGGGTGCACGATTGTGTACCCTGGGTGGGGGTTGTAGGTGCGGTTGGGGCTTGTGGTCGGCCTAACCGTGGTCGAGGGTGCGCGATTGCGTACCCTCGACGGGGGGTTACCGTCTCGATTGGGGCCTGGGCGGGGCCTAACCGTGGTCGAGGGTGCACGATTGTGTACCCTGGGTGGGGGTTACGGCTTCGGATGGTGCCCCAGAGGTGTCTAATCGTGGTCGAGGGTGCGCAATCGTGTACCCTTCGGCGGCAGAAGTCGCCGCTTCCTGCGCCGCCCGCATCCAGCGTCGCCCGCCGTTCGTCCTCTGCGCCATTTGCCGCCGCCCCCGCTTTACGCACCTTCCGCGCTCCCGCCGTTCGACCGCAGGGGAATGGCAGAGCCATGGGTTAGGGGTGACGGAAAGAACGAGTGGGGAACCCGCCACTGGGAGAGGGAACCCGTATGGAGAAGGGGGCGAGCCTGAAAAGGGGACGAGCGTGGAGAAGACGTCGCGCATGGCACAGGGCGCGGCCATGTGATTCGCCGTGGTGCTGGTTGCGCCGCTGCTTGCTCTTTGCTTCAAGCGATATCAGCCAGTGTGCTGCGGCCGTGGATAATTCATCGGATCCCAAGATAGTGGCTCTGTTTTGGCGGCAAACGTGTCCGCATGCGTCGATAGCGTGACTCGCCTCGCGCAGGCGTCGGGATTTTCTGTTGCGGGAACGTGCAGGCAGCGGCGCTGTGAAAAAGTGTGCCCCGGGTGGGACTCGAACCCACACTGCGCAGATTTTGAGGCTGCTTCCTCTACCAATTGGGATACCGGGGCGTGCCGGGCGCTCGCGGGGATTGCCGCCCTCGCGAAATCACGACAATGACCAACTATACACTCATGGCTCTACCGAAGGCCATCTTGCTTCTGCAACGATCTGTGAACAACCTCTGCAACAACTTCTGCAACATTGGGATGGCTTGCGGACATTTTTCGACGATTTCGGGCGCGAAAATCGAGTTTTGGTCCGAAAGCCATCACATTGTTATGGGGGTGATGCGGGGTTGGGAGTGATGTGGGGCTTGGTCCGGCGGCTGCTGGGGCGGCATGTCGGCGGGGTATTCAGCTACTGTCTGATTTCTTAGTTTTTGTTTGGTCTTGTGCGCTATCATTGATACCGACAACACAGGTTCACGGACAGGCGAACCGCATGGAAAGCGTCAGGGGGTGTGCGATGACCGCGAATGAGGCTGTGAAGGTCAGGCTTGACCCCACGCCACGGCAGGAGCGAATGCTCATGTCGCATACCGGTGCGGCGCGCTTCGCCTTCAACGCGGGTCTCGCGCATGTGAAGGACATGCTTGACAAAGGCGAGGAACCCGAATGGTCGCATTATTCCTTGCGCAAGTGGTGGAACGCCAACAAGGCGACGCTCGCCGTGAACCCCGAGACCGGGGAACCGTGGTGGCAGGAGAACAGCAAGGAAGCGTACAGCAACGCACTTAAATCACTGGCGGACGGCTTGAGAAACTTCTCGGAGTCCCGGAAAGGGCAGCGGAAAGGCCCCAAGATGGGGTTCCCGCGTTTCAAGTCGAAGGGCAGGGCGGTTCCGCGTTTCGCATACACGACGGGCGAGTTCGGTCTCATCGACGGCGACCCGCATGCGCTGCGTCTCCCAAGGATAGGGCGCGTGCATTGCATGGAGAACGTCGCCAAGCGCGTCGGCGGTGCCAAGGTCGTCCGCATGACCGTCAGCCAGCGGGCGGGCGCATGGTATGCGGCGCTCACAATCGAAATCGAACGTGCCGACAGTGCCGTCCCGAAGCCCCCGAAGGGCGGGAGCGTCGGCATCGACGTGGGCGTGAAGGAGTTCGCCACCCTGTCGGACGGCACCGTGATACACAATCCGCGTGCGTTGGAATCGAACCTCCGGCGGCTGGGGGAAGCCCAACAGGATTTAAGCCGCAAGCAGGAGGGGTCCGGCCGTCCCCGCAAGGCGAAGGCGCGGGTCGCGCGGCTGTATGCGCGCGTGGCGAATCTGCGCGACGATTTCCTGAACAAGACGACCACGATGCTCGCCAACACCTATGAAGATATCAGCATCGAGGATTTGAACGTGGCGGGAATGCTCAGGAACCACAGTCTCGCGCAAGCGATACAGGACGTGTCGTTCTACGAGTTCCGCCGTCAACTTACTTACAAGACCGCACGCACCGGTGCGAAGCTTCATGTCATCGACCGGTGGTATCCAAGCTCGAAGACGTGTTCGAACTGCGGGACGGTGAAAGCCAAGCTGTCCCTGTCCGAGCGCGTCTATCGTTGCGATGAATGCGGGCTTGTCATCGACCGCGATTTGAACGCGGCCATCAACATCATGGTCGTCGGGAGTGCCCCGGAGACCCTAAACGCGCGTGGAGGGGATGTAAGACGGGCCGACGCCAAGCGTCGGGCAACGCGGACCCCCGTGAAGCGTGAACCAAGCGGGCGTGCGAACGCCGTGAGACTTGGAGCTGGCCTTGGTAACGAGGCCATGCAAGTGTCGTGTCAACGATAACAAACACACTTGCAACGGCGCGAACCTCGAGGGCGCGAACCTTGAGAAGGCGAACCTCATGGACGCCATGACGAAGGCGTATGTCATCCGCTGGTCGGAAATCGAACGCGGCAGTGAGACGGAAATCGACCCCTATGATGGTTTTCCCTGTGTCGTCCCGGACGCTGATTGGGACGAGGCGACGGCGACGTTGTATGAGGTCGCGGACGACGGCGACCGGGAGGAGATTGACTCCGAGACCATCCGGCTTTACAGCAGGGAGGAGGAGTCGGAGACGAAATGGGCGCAATGCGAACGCATGCTTGCGGAACGCAATGGTGTCAGCGAGTACGAGGTGGAGACACCTTGGTGATGCCATTGTCGTCATCGGCTGGCGTTGTCCGGCGTAGGGCGGCGCTTGACAACTGACCGGCGCTGTGCCCGTACGATGCTTACAACGGATAATAATGGTAGCGAATCGATCGGGCGTGGCCGTCGGCCGCGTCTAGGGAGAGTTAGGAGCCATCATGGACGGGAACATGAACGGTATGGGTGCGGGGCCGGTCGGCCCCGACCAAACGGAGACGCAGGCGTCAGCCGTGTCGGGCCGGCGTCGGGGTGGGCGTCGCCGCGTGCTGCTGGCCGCCCTGCTCGCAATCTGCGTGGCGGGCGCGGGCTCGGGGTTCGCCGTGTGGCGTCATGGCGTGCGCGCGGCGCAGGCGGAGGCCGTGCAGGCCGAGCAGACCCGGCAGGCCGCGTACGATGCGTGCGCGAAGGCACAGTCGGACGCGCAGACGGCGTTGGAGGCGTATCAGAACGCTGTCGCGGACAGCCAGCAGGTGGCCGCCACCGACCCGTCCACTCTCGCCGATTCATCCACTCTGGATGCGTTGAACTCCGCGCGTACGTCGCCGGCGGTGTCGCCGGACGCGTGCCGCGCGGACCTGGGCGCGGACGCGCTCGACGCACTCACGGATTCGTGGAAGTCGGCGGCTGCCGCATGGACGCAGGGCGCCGAGGACATCCAGTCCGCCGCGCAGGCCGTGTCGGACTCCCAGGCCGCGAAGGCACGCCAGGACCGCGTGGACGCGCTCAACGGGAAGATCCAGGAGGCGCGCGCCCTCCTGGACTCGTCGGATGGGAATGTGGCGGACGCGCAGACGAGGTTCACCCTGACGGATGCGATCAATGCCGCGCAGGGCATCGTGGACGACCAATCGAGCGCCCCGGACGCGTTTGACCAGGCCTCCTCCGGCCTGGATGCGGCCATGGGGGCCGTCAACGACAGCATCGCCAGGAAGCAGGCGGATGATGCCGCCGCCGCCCAGGCCGCCGCCGCGGCCGCGCAGGCGCAGGCGCAGCGGCAGGCCGCCGTATCGGGCTCCTCCACCGGCCGCCGCCAGACCACCGGCACGAGCCGCGCCACGACGGGCACGTCCGGTTCCACCGGCCGTTCGACCACGAGCGGTGGCGCGGCGTCCGGTTCCGCGCCCGCCCCGCCCGCCAGCGGAAACACGGGCACGAGCGGCGGGTCGAGTTCGAGCACGTATGTGCCGCACGGCCGCGTCATGCACTACGGATGCGGAGATACACCAGAAGAATGCATAGCAAAGTACGGGGGAACTTATGATGGTACTAATCCGTTCATTGACTGACTGATTCTCCCCGGCTCCTTCTCTCTCCAAGGCTTCCGGCCTGCCTCCTCGCGGGGTGGGTCGGAAGCCTTTTCCGTTTTTTCCTGGTGTCTGTGGCTTATATAACCTGCGTGTCGTGCCCGCGCATCCATGGGTGAGCCGGACGAATGTCCGGACGGCCCCGTCCGACGGGACGCGGGTCGGAAGTGTTGAAGGACAAAGGACAGAGGAAGGATACGTATCCTTATGGCACTATTCACCAGAGCACGACACAAGGAAGGAAAGGCCGGGCACCCCAGGGCGCGCAAGGCCGTGGCCATCGTGGCCGCGCTTGCCACCCTGAGTGGTGGCGCGGCGGCCGTGTGGGCCGACGACAGTCAGCCGACGGAGTGGCATGGCGGCAGCGGCCGTTCGCTCGGCGTTGCCAGCCCGTCCGGCCCGAGCTGGCCGGCGGACATTGCGTGGATTTACGGGGACAGCGGCACGACGAGCGACCCGATTGCGGGTGCGTTCGGCCCTGCCGCGGACAACCCGTACGGCGAGCGGAACCCGAGCGTCCTCGCCTTGAAGAACCTCGGCATCACCGTCGGTAACGACGGCAGTGGCGTCGGCGGCGAGTACGACGGGTATGCGAAGATCCAGGCCGCGCAGGCCGATGCGAACCAGAAGTGCGTGGAACGCTTCAAGCCCGCGTATGACGGGGAGCAGGCCCAGTGCCGTATCGTCGCCGTCGGCGTCATCTACGCGCCCACCAGTCCCTATGGCAACGACCGTTTCAACGGGTCCGGCCACGGCGACCTCGAGGGCAGCGACCAGGCGGCCCGCAACTGGTGGACCGGCGTCTGGAACGCCGGCGTCCAACCCTATACCTACACGCACGGTAACCATCATTATCGGACAACTGATAAGTCGACGGTGTCGAGCAATTCGGTGGATGACTTGATGAAAGCGCAGCTGGAGAATAACCCGAAGTACGTGAGCGCTATCGTGATCGCCCTGGACCAGCACACGCCGCAGCCGCCGACGTATGATCTGACGGCGCGGACGGTGTCGTCACGTCAGGGCGTGGTGAAGGCCGGTGGCACGCAGGCGGTGCATGACCTGGTCGAGTCGCATTGCGCGTCCGCCTCCTGCGCGTCGGATCAGACGCTGACCGCGACGAGCACCCTGCACTGGAAGGCCTTCGACGGCCAGACCTACACCCTCAACGGGCAGGCCGGCCGGGCCGCGGCCGAATCACAGAAGTCGAGCACGGTGCCCGTGCCCGCTGCGGGCACTCCCGGCGGGCAGGCGGTCCTGCCCGACTTCACGCCGTCCGATCTCGGCATGCCGATGTGGCTGCCGGGCAACTACTGGTTCGATTTCGACTACGCCAAGCAGTCCAACCTCGCCCACCCCGTCCATGTGGACGGCCAGCCGGACGCGGCGGAATCGTGGAAGGCCCTGCTCGACCTGACCATCAGCACGGATGGCAGCGCGAACACGGGCGACATGACCGGCGACGGGAAGGATTCGGACGACACGGTCACGGACCTCGTCACCCTCTCCTGCGGTGACTCGTGGTGCCCGGACAACCAGGTGACCGTCCCCAGCGTGACGGTCATGCTCCACGACCCGGACGGCAACAGCAACAGCATCGTCAAGGACGTGACCCTCGGCGGCGATGGTCTTCACGATAACCACGGGAACACTGTGATGGCTTGCGGACATTTTTCGACGATTTTGGGCGCGAAAATCGTGTTTTTGGTCCGAAAGCCATCACATTGTTATGGGGAGGGAGGCGTGGTCTTGTCCACTGGCGTCTTCCGCCGTCGTGATTGCACACGAGGGTGCACGATTGTGTTCCCTCGGTGGCGGTTAGGGTGCGGGGAGGACGCTTGGGGCGGGGTAATCGTGGTCGAGGGTGCACGATGGTGCACCTTGGGTGGCGGTTAGGTGGGGTTTGGGTGGCGTTGGCGGGGGTAATGGCTGCCGAGGGTGCACGATGGTGCGCCTTCGAGGGCGGTTAGTGGGCTAGGAAGGCGGTTGGGGCGGGGTAATCGTGGTCGAGGGTGCACGATGGTGCACCCTCGGTGGTGAGTCGATGGCAACCGATGGTGTTATCGCGAGGTTGCGGGGATGGGAAGGTTGCGGAGGGTCGGGGAGGGAGAAAAAGGAAAGGGGCCGATTGCCATCTGGCAATCAGCCCCTGCGTCTATCGTGCGCTCACATTGCGTCTATCGTGCGCACACCGCAAGCACTCGCCGCGCTCACATCACGCATGCGCACCGCACACTCACCACAACGGAGACTCCGCTTACGCGACGGCGCCGTCTCCGTCAATCTGGGAGATCACGGCATCGGCGACCTCCTGCATGGTCAGTCGGCGGTCCATCGACGTCTTCTGGATCCAGCGGAACGCCTCCTGCTCGGTCAGGCCCATATGCTCCATGAGCAGGCCCTTCGCGCGATCCACATGCTTGCGGGACTCCAGGCGGCCCTTGAGGTCCTCCACCTGCTCGCGCAGCTTCTCGACCTCCTCGTCCGAGCCTTCCGCCTCGGTCTGCGTGGCGGGGATGCCGGACAGGCGGCTGCGCAGGGCGGTCATCTGCTGCCAGCGCTGCATGGCCACCTCGATGGTGGGGAAGAGCTTGCCCGGCACGAACGGCTTGACGAGATACGCCATCACGCCCGCGTCCACGGCCTCGGCCACGAGGTCCTTCTGCGAGAAGGCGGTGAGCATGACGACGGGGGCGATGAACTCCTCGTTGATCTCCCGCGCGGCGGTGATGCCGTCCTTGACGGGCATCTTGATATCCATGACGACGACGTCCGGACGCGTCTTCTTGACCAGGTCGACGGCCTCCTGGCCGTTGGCGGCCTCGCCGACGACCTCGTATCCGGCGGACGCGAGGGATTCGACGATATCCATCCTGTTGAGGGCCTCGTCCTCGGCCACCACGACGCGCGGTGCATCCTTCTTTTCCTCTTCAGCGGCGCTCATTGATCCTCCTCGGTCTGTCGCAGGTCCTGCACGGCATCGGGCGCCCTCATGGACCCCTTCTTTGGATCTCATTGTGCGGACGTCTTGTCGGATTCGTGCGGATAACGCTGTGAACCGGACGGTAACGGCTTCGCCCCGTCCCGATGCTTTCAATCCTGTTGCGATGATAGCACCCGCCCTGCCTCGACATCCGGCAGTGTCTGTAACTCCTCGCGTCGGGCATGGGAATGGCATACGATGTGGCCGCGGCCTCGGCGTGTCACGGCGTGTCACGCGGCGCGGCCACACGCCGGCGCGCGGTGCGGATAGGTGCGGATATGATGGCGGCAGGCATTCCGCCGGCGCCGCGCCGGACGGATGCGGGACGCAGACTGTGTATGCAGGCGACAGGCATGGGATCGGGAGGTCAGATGGCGCTGGATAACAAGACGGTACGGCCAAAGGGCGCGCCGCGGGGCAAGGGCGGCAGGAACGACGATGGCGCCGCCGTGCAGGCCGTGAAGACCGTGCGGGCCGTGAAGACAGGGAATTCCAACGATTCCGCCGCGTCGCGCCGACGGCTGCTCGTTATCGACGGCCATTCGCTGGCCTTCCGCGCGTACTTCGCCCTGCCCGTGGAGGGCTTCACGTCGTCATGGGGCCAGCCGACGAACGCCATCTACGGCTTCGCGCGCATGCTGTCGAATGTGGTGCGAGACGAGAAGCCCACGCATATCGGCGTGGCCTTCGACATGAAGGGCGGCACCTTCCGCCAGAAGATGCTCCCGCAGTACAAGGGCACGCGCGACGCGGCCCCCGAGGAGCTGCTCAGCCAGCTGCCGTTGATCCAGAAGATGCTCGACGCGTTCTCGATCCGCTGGATCGAGAAACCCGGCTATGAGGGCGACGACATCATCGGCACGCTTGCGCAGATGGGCGAGGACGCGGGCTGCGACACGCTCGTCCTCTCCGGCGACCGCGACGCCTTCCAGCTCATCGACGACTCCGTCACCGTGCTCTACCCGGGCCACCATTTCCGCGACCTCAAGCACATGACGCCCCAGGAGGTGCTCGCCAAATACAAGGTCACGCCGCAGCAGTACCCGGACCTCGCGGCCATGCGCGGCGAGCAGGCCGACAACATCCCCGGCGTGCCCGGCGTGGGCGACGGCTACGCCGCCAAGTGGATCAACCAGTACGGCGGCCTCGAGCAGATCATCGAGCACGCCGACGAGATCGGCGGCAAGAAGGGCGAGGCCCTGCGCGAAAGCATCGACCAGGTGCGCCTGAACCGCAAGGTCAACGCGTTGGTGCGCGACCTCGACCTGCCCGTGACGGTGGACGACCTCGCCATCGTGCCCCCGGACCGCCAGGCGGTGGGCGAGCTGTTCGACCGTCTCGGCTTCAGCGCCCGCACGCGCGACAATTTCCTCAAACCGTTCCCCGCCGGCGCGCCCGTGAAGAAGGTGACGCTCGACCTGAGCGACCTCGGAGGCGGTGAGAGCGACGCGCCGTCCGTCGACGCGGTGGAGGTGCGCACGCCGGTTATCGACGATGTTCCCGCCGCGCAGCTGCCGGCATGGCTCGCCAAGCATGGCTCCGCCGCGCTCGCCCCGCGCACTGCGGCACACGGCGATGGTGCCACCGCGTCGGCCGTGAGCAAATCGGCCGCGAAGAAGCCGGCAGCGAGCAAGTCGGCTGTGAAAAAGTCGGCCGCAAAGCCCGCCGAACCCGCCCCCGTCTGCGACCCGGACCTCGCCCTGGCCATCGACGACGACGCGGTGTGGGCGCTCGACATCGACGGCGACCCCACGCCCGGCGCCGTCCACACGACCCGCCTGACCATCATGGCGCCCGACTCCCATGTGGCGTCGGTGCCGACAGCCGACATCGACGAAGGCACCGCGCGGGCCATCGGAGGGAAAATCGTGGAGCTCTCCGGCTCCCTCGCGCTGCACGGGTACAAGGAACACCTGCATCTTTTCTCCGCACTCGGCCTCGAATGCCCCGAGCCGTGGATCGACACGAAGCTCGCCGCCTACCTCGAATCCGCCGGCTCCAAGCAGGACCTCGAAAGCGTCATCGCCCGCGTGCTGCCCACCGGCGCCCTGCCCGCGCCCGAGGAGCACGCCGCCGAGCCGCTGTCTTTGTTCGACGACCCCGCCGCCGACGATTCCGCGGCCGTCACAGCCGCCGCGCGCCGCGTCACCGCCATCGTGGCCATTGCGCAGACCCTTGTGCGCGAGCTCGACGAACGCCGCGAATCCGGCCTTCTGCGCGACATCGAATACCCGGTCTCGCGCATCCTCGCCCGCATGGAGGACACGGGCGCCGCCGTCGACCCCGCACGCATGGGCGAACTGTACGATTCCTTCGCCGCCGGGGCCAAGCAGGCCGAAAGCGCCGCATGGGACGCCGCCGGCCGCCAGATCAACCTGCAGAGTCCCAAGCAGGTGCAGGAGGTGCTGTTCACCGACATGGGCCTGCAGCCCATCGGCCGCACGAAGAAAGGCGGGTTCAAGACCGACAGCGATTCGCTGACCGAACTGGCCATCCGCAACGCCTCCGACGAGCGCGCGTCCGGCTTTATCACGGCCCTGCTGCGCTACCGCGAGATCAACAAGCTCAAGCAGTGCGTCGAAACGCTGCAGAAGGCCGTGAACCCGTCTGACGGGCTCATCCACACCACCTTCGAGCAGGCCGTCACCGCCACGGGCCGCCTGAGCTCGGCCAACCCGAACCTGCAGAACATCCCCAACCGCAACAAGGAGGGCCGTGAGATCCGCGGCGCGTTCGTGCCGGCCGACGGCTTCGTGGCGCTGCTGAGCTCCGACTACTCGCAGGTCGAGCTGCGCATCATGGCGCATCTGTCGGGCGACGAGGCGCTGATCGACGCGTTCCGCTCCGGCCGCGACTTCCACCGCTACGTGGCGAGCCTGGTGTACCAGGTGCCGGTCGAGCAGATCACGTCCGACCAGCGCAGCCACGTCAAGGCGATGAGCTACGGCCTGGCCTATGGTCTGAGCACCTACGGCCTGGCCCAGCAGCTGCGCATCTCGCCGGCCGAGGCCGACGTGCTCAAGGGCAAGTATTTCGCCACCTTCGGCAAGGTGCACGACTACCTTGAGTCGCTGGTGGCCGACGCGCGCAAGAAAGGCTACACGGAGACGATGTTCGGCCGCCGCCGCTACATCCCCGACCTCAACTCCAAGAGCTGGCAGCGCCGCGACGCCGCCGAACGCGCCGCGCTCAACGCGCCGATCCAGGGCAGCGCGGCCGACATCATGAAAATCGCCATGATCCGCGTGGACGAGGCGCTGCGCGCCGCGAAGGTGGCGAGCCGCGTCATGCTGCAGATCCACGATGAACTCGTGGTGGAGTTGGCGCCGGGCGAGCAGGAGCAGGTCACCGCCCTGGTGAAGGACGCGATGGAGCACGCCGTGACGCTCAGCGTGCCGCTTGACGTGTCGACGGGCGTGGGCGGCGACTGGCAGCTCGCGGCGCACTGAGGGCGCGGCGTGACACCACGACATATGACACATCACGACATATGACACAGGAGGATTGACGATGACGCAGACGCTGACGCTTAAGCAGGTGACGGACGTGCTGGAGACGCTGTACCCGCTCAAATACGCGGAGAGCTGGGATGAGCCGGGGCTGATCGTCGGCGGGCTCGACTGGCCGGTGCATCGTATCTACTGCGCCGTCGACCCCACCTACGCCGTCGTGCGCGAGGCGCTGGACTGGGGCGCCGACCTGCTGTTCACGCACCACCCGCTGTTCTTCCGCTCCGTGCACACGGTGGGCGGCGCGGGTTTCCGCGGCGACATCGTGAATATGCTCGTTGGCGCACGATGCGGCCTGTGGGTGGGACATACGAACGCCGACGCGGCCTACCGCGGGCAGGCGCAGTCCGCACTCGACGCCTTCGGCCTCGTGGACGAGGGCGCCATGGTTCCGATCGACGACCCCGACGCGCGCGGGCCGGTCGGGGAGGGGCGCGTGGGGCATCTGCCCGAGCCCATGACGCTGCGCGACTTCGCCGTGCGTGTGAGGGACGCCCTCATTCCCACCGAGCTGGGCGTGCTCGTCGCCGGCGACCTCGACCGGACGGTGAGCCGCGTGGCCGTGCTGCCCGGCTCCGGAGATTCGCTGATCGACACGGCGCGATCGCTGGGCGTGGACGTGTACGTGACCAGCGACCTGCGCCACCATCCGGTGACCGACGCCTATCAGCAGGCCGCCTACGAGGCGCGTCTGCGCTCGCAGGGCATCGCGGTCGGCACTCCGGGCGATGCAGCGGCCGGCACGCTTGACTCCACGCCGCGCCCTGCGTTCATCAACACGCCGCATTCGGCCATCGAACGCATGCTGTTCCGCTACGCCGTGCCCGACGTGCGCGAGGCGCTGCACGCCCGCTATGGCGCCGACGTCGAGATCGCCATGAGCCCGACGAACACCGATCCGTGGACGCTGCGCCTGTAGCGCCAAACGCGGGCGAACCCGTTCGGCGCATCCGTCCGGTGTGCCGGGGCGGTGCAGCCGCAATAGCACCAAACGCGGGCGAACGCCACCATGTGGACGTGTTTGTGGACGTCGATTTCCGCCATACGGACGCCTTTCCGGCGTGTTTTGGGCCGAAAGGAATCGCATGGGGCCACTCCGTGAGAGAATGGGGGCATGCGAATTCAACCAGGGTCCATGTTTCCGCTTGGGGCGACGTATGACGGCGCGGGTGTCAACTTCGCACTCTTCTCACAAGCCGCCGAGCGCGTCGAGCTGTGCCTCTTCGACGATGACGACAACGAGACGCGCGTCGAAATGACCGAGCAGAACTCGTACGTATGGCATATCTATCTGCCGGGAATCCAGCCGGGGCAGCGCTACGGCTACCGCATCTACGGCGAATACAACCCCGACAACGGCAACCGGTGCGACCCCAGCAAGCTGCTGCTCGACCCCTACGCCAAGGCGATCGACGGCATGATCGACTCCGACGCGAGTCTGTTCTCCTACGACATCTACAATCCGCAGGACCCCGAGGGCCGCAACCGCGAGGATTCCGCGCCGCATATGATGAAGTCGGTCGTCGTCAACCCCTTCTTCGACTGGAGCAACGACCAGCACCCGAACATCGCGTACAACGATTCCGTGATTTACGAGGCTCATGTGCGCGGCATGACGAACCTCAACGAGAACGTCCCGCCGCAGATCCGCGGCACCTACGCCGGCCTGGCCTACCCGTCGGTCGTGAAATACCTCAAGGACCTCGGCATCACCGCCCTCGAGCTCATGCCGGTGCACCAGTTCATCGACGACACCATGCTCCAGGAAAAGGGCCTGAGCAACTACTGGGGCTACAACACCATCGGCTACTTCGCCCCGCACAACGCCTATTCGAGCTCCGGCTCGCGCGGCGAGCAGGTCAACGAATTCAAGTCCATGGTCAAGGCCTACCACAAGGCGGGCATCGAGATCATCCTCGACGTCGTGTACAACCACACCGCCGAAGGCAACGACATGGGCCCCACGCTCAGCTTCAGGGGCATCGACAACAAGCGCTACTATCGTCTCGTCGAAGGCGACCTGCGCCACTACTTCGACACCACGGGAACCGGCAACTCGCTTCTCATGCGCTCGCCGCACACCCTCCAGCTCATCACCGACTCCCTGCGCTACTGGGTTACCGAAATGCACGTCGACGGCTTCCGCTTCGATCTGGCGGCCACCCTCGCGCGTCAGTTCCAGGACGTCGACAAGCTGTCGGCCTTCTTCGACATCGTGCAGCAGGACCCGGTGCTCTCCCAGGTCAAGCTCATCGCCGAGCCGTGGGACCTCGGCAACGGAGGCTACCAGGTGGGCGGCTTCCCCTCGCTGTGGAGCGAATGGAACGGCCGCTACCGCGACTGCGTGCGCGATTTCTGGCGCTCGCAGCCGTCCACGATGCCCGAGTTCGCCTCGCGCCTCATGGGCAGCTCCGACCTGTACCAGACGAACGGCCGCAAGCCGGTGGCGTCGATCAACTTCATCACCGCGCATGACGGCTTCACCCTCAACGACCTCGTGAGCTACAACAACAAGCACAACGAAGCCAACGGCGAGGGCGGCCGCGACGGCACCAACGACAACCGCTCGTGGAACTGCGGCGTGGAGGGCCCCACGCTGATGCACGATATCAACGAGCTGCGCGCCCGCCAGATGCGCAATTTCATGACCACCCTCATGGTCAGCCAGGGCATCCCGATGATCTGCGGCGGCGACGAGGTGGCGCGCACCCAGCGCGGCAACAACAACGCCTACTGCCAGGACAACGCCATATCGTGGACGAACTGGGACTTCGACAAATACCAGAAGCAGTTCCTCGCGTTCACGAAGAAGGTCATCCATATGCGCCTCGAGCACCCCGTGCTCCACAGGCGGCACTTCTTCACGGGCCGCGCCGCGGGCGACTCCTCGTCGAAGATCCCGCAGGCCGAGTGGTTCGGGCCGGACGGCGAGATCATGGACCGCGCCGATTGGGCGAACACGCACGCCATGTCGCTGATGCTGTTCCTCAACGGCCATGACATTCCCGAGCCCGATATCAACGGCTTCCATCAGGATGACAACGACTTCCTGCTCATCTTCAACGCGTACTACGAGTCGATGGTGTTCACGCTGCCCGACGAGTCCTACGCGCGCAAGTGGGTGCTGCTCATCGACACCTCGGATTCGGACGCGCCCCAGCTGGCGTACGAGGCGAAGTTCTCGATCACGGCCGATCCGCGCAGCCTCATCGTGCTGATGAGCACGGACTGAGGCGTGGGGTAGCCGGGCGCGGACTCGGTACGCGGCATAGGAAACCGGCGGTGGGCGTTGTGCCTGCCGCCGGTTTTCGTATGCGTGGGTGGGCGTGCGCTGTGTGAGCTGTGCGCGGGGGAAGATTACGACGATTGCGGGGTTGCGACCTGCGTTACGTTTCCCTGCGTCACGTTTCCCTGCGTCACGTTTCCTTGTGCGAGTGCGATGATGCGCGTCTGGATGCGGTCGGCCTGCATGGCGGCGATCTGGCGGGCGAAGACGATCATCCACGCGAACAGCGTCAGGCACGCCAGCGCCTCGACGGCCGTCAGCGTGATCTGCCCGCGCAGCCAGGCGAGCAACGCCACCGCGTCGGCCACGAGAATGAGGTCGGACACCACGTACACGATGCGTGACATGCGCGGCATCGCCCACGGAAGAAGAACAAGCAGCAGACCGATCGGCACGCACATGCCGCGCGCGAACACGTTATGCAGCACCGGATGCGGCGTGTAGCGGAAGCAGCCCACGCCGATCAGGCAGACGCCGGTCAGAGACAGCAGCACGGCGAGCGTGGCGGTGCGCGCCACGAAATGGGTGGTCTGGTCCGATCCGGACCGCGCCGTGCTGGCTGGGTGCGGCGCATCCGCCGTTCCGGCGGCCTTCGCCGCATCGGTTTTCGTCACGTCGGCCGCCGTGGCCGCCACGGCCTCGGACGGCGTGACGGAGGGGGAATCGTGTGTTCGCGCCGCGTCTGCGGCGCCTTCCGTATTTCCAGCGCCTTCCGTGGCATCGGACGGCGCGGAATCGTCGGGAAGCGCCATGTACTGCGACGTGACGAGCTCGAACACGGCGAAATACGCCACGATGATGATGCACACGCCTGCGAAGATGAGCGTGGTGTTGAACAGGCGGGCGGCGAAGGTGGTGCGGTCGCCCAGCTGGGAGAAGTTGTTATGCCACCACCAGGGGTCGTCGCTGGTCAGCGCGGCCACCGTTACGCCGGAGATGACGAACAGGGGGAGCATGGTGGCGATGGCCTTCGCGCTGAGCGCCGAGGCCTGGATGAAGCCCAGGTAGGCGGCGACGGCGGCGAAGGAGCCTACGATCAGCGGCGTGAACTGCTCGAACAGCTCGCGACCCAGCGCCACATTCGCGGCCGACAGCAGCGCGTAGGAGGTGAAGAACGTGGTGGCCGCGAACACCGTCGACAGGGCGGCGGCCTCGATGATGCGGCGGATGACGTTGATGGCGCCTGGCGCGCGGCGTGCCATGGCATGGGGGAGCGGCGTCGGCGGGGTGCGCGCGTAGCCGATGGCGAACATGACGAACGAGGAGATGGCGATGATGGCGGCGGATGCGAGGAACTTACGGCCCGACACAAGCCAGATGGCGGGGGCTTTCGACATATACTCGTTCATGGCCGTGTAGCCGATGGCGAGGCTGATCATCGAGGCGAGAAGCGCTCCGGTCTCCGATCGCTGATGCGTCCCCATCCGCGTCCTCATCTGTGGCCTCCTCCCTGGCTCGGGCTGCGTGCCCCGGGCCGCGTTCATTATCCTGTTTTGGCTCGACAGCGCACGATTTTCGGCTATCATGGTTCAGGTGCGCGGCGTGTCCGCGCATCGGGCTGTAGCGCAGCTTGGTAGCGCGCCTGCTTTGGGAGCAGGATGTCGCGGGTTCGAATCCCGCCAGCCCGACGAATGCGTTTCCGGCGGCGGTCGCCGGAACCCGCCCTTTCAAGTGGGGCACCCTTTCGCGTGGGGACGTTTTTGGGGGGTCTATATTGGTGGAAGCGCGGATCGTCCGCGAAAGACAAGGAATGCGATGAAGCTCTCCCACCTATCCATCGAGAACCACAGCCGGCTCATGCATGACATCGACATCGAGGTGCGCCGCCATCTCGTGCTCGTCGGGCCCAACGACTCGGGAAAATCGTCGGTTATGCGATGCCTCGACCTCCTGCTCGGCGCGGCGCCCGAGGAACTCGCGCTGCGCCTGAGTCCCGACGACCTGCGCGACAAGTCGGCGCCGTTCATCGTGCGCTGCCGTCTCGACGACCTGACGCCGCAGGAAGCCGGTGTCTTCGGCGACGCCCTCGAATGCGGTGGCGTCTCGATACGCCTGCTCGTCACCCAGGATGGGCACGGCGGCGTCACGGCCGCGCGGCTCGTGTGGGAGCGCAATGCGCGCGGCATACTCGGGGAACGCCTGCTGCGCGACGCCGAGCTGAGCGCACTGCGATGGCGTTTCGCGAGCTCCCAGCGCCGGCCCATGTACGCGGCGCCGTCGCCCGAGGAGAAGGTGTATATGCAGTTGCGGCGCCTGCACGGGCTGAGCATGCCGGGCGATTCGTACCTCAACACCGCCGTGTCGAGCGTGGATCTGGGCAAGGATGCGCGGAAGATCGCGGCATCGTACCGCTCCGTCGACAACGCGCTGCACCAGTCGCCGGAGCTGCGCCTTCTGCGCGAGCAGATCGCGCAGAAGCTGTCGCAGATCTCGCCGCGCACCGTGCGCCCCGAGGACGTTAGCTTCGCGTACACCGGCCTGCCCGAGAACTCCTCGAACCCGATGGAGGGCGTCGACCTACGCGTCAACACGGGGGATATGCATTCCGAACGCTCCGAGGTGATGGGCTCCATCGCGCAGTTCGTGCTTGCCATGCGCGGCGCGGGCATCCTCGCCATCGACGAGCCGGAGCTGCACCTGCATCCCAGCTCGCAGCGCAGCCTAGCCAAGATGCTCGCCGCGAACGACACACAGTGCATCGTGTCCACTCATTCGGCCGACATCGTCAGCGCCTTCGACCCCGATTGCATCGTGGCCATGAAGAACGGCGAGGCGCGCCAGCTCGAACCCGGCGCGCTCGATTTCGACGCGCGCGTGCGCATGAAGCTGTGGACGCATGACCGGCTCGAGCCGCTGACCGCCACCAAGCTCATCCTCGTCGAGGGCATCACCGACCGGCTTCTCGTGCAGCGCGTGGCGGAGCTGACGGGGCGCGACCTCGACCGACTCGGAGTGTCTCTGGTTCAGACCGACGGCGTGGGCAAGATGATCCCGTTCGACAGGCTGTTCGGGCCGCGCGGGTTCAACGTGCCCATGTTCCGTCTCATCGACCAGGACGCGGCCGAGGAGGTGGCGAAGAAGCTCGGCGTGCCCGTGGAGCAGCTGTCTTCCAGACATGTGTATGTGAGCCGGCGCGACCTCGAGGAGGAGTATGTCAAGGGCCTGACGCCTGGATTCGTGTGGAAGGCGATGCGCGAGGGCGGCAATTTCTCGAAGGCCGAGATCGACGCGTGGCAGCGCAAGTGGGGCGGGGTGCAGACTCCGTCGAAGCTGCAGGTGGCGGAATTCTGCCGCGCGAACAACAACAAGGTGCCCGCGTGCATGTCGGTGCTCGATGTGCTGACCCCGGCGAACGCCGGGAAGATCAAGTCGATCAATGCGTTGCTCGACGCGGCCGTGGGGGTTGCGCGTGAGGGTGACGGCGGTGACGGCGGTGACGGCGGCAGTGACGGCGTAAACGGCGGCGGTGTCCATGCGGGTGTTGGTGCGGCGACGGGCGCTGCAGGTGCAGACGCTTCGGACGCTGGCACGGGTGCGGTGTCCGGTGTCGGATTCACGGAGAACGCAAGGACCATCGAGGATATTCCCCAGGGCGGATCCGTGCGCGTCGTGACATATGACGGCGCGGGGTCCACTGCGGAGCAGGCACCGGATGATATCGTCGCCGCCATGACGCGCGCCGCCGTTACCCTCAGCCGCGTCCCGAAGAAGGCCGCGGTGGCGAACGATTCCGAGGCGATTGAGAAGAAGGCAGATTCCGGGTCCAAGGCCGGGAAGAAGGCGGAGAAGAAGGCCGCCAAGAAGGCCGAGAAGAAGGAAAAGGCCGACAAGAAGGAGAAAAAGGACAAGAAGGAGAAGGCCGGGAAGAAGGGCGGGAAGAAGCAGAAGGGCGGGAAGGACGAGAAGTCCGGCAAGGCGGCGAAGGCTGATAAGAGTTCCGAGCCCGACAAGACGGCGAACGATGCCGAGATGCCGAAACCCGCAAAAGCCCCGAGACCTGCACCGATCCCGAAGGCAGCACCGGTTCCGAAGCCTGCGACGGCTTCGCAGTCGGCAAAGCCGACTCCGAAGAAGCCCGTTCCCGCCGCGCCCAAGCAACCGGCTGCCAAGAAATCGGGTGCCCAGAAGCCGATCGCCAAGCCTCAGAAGAATCAGCCTCAGAAGAATCAGGCTCAGAAGAATCAGACTCAGAAGACCAAAGTTCAGAAGAAGCCGGCTCCGAAGAACCCGGCGCCAAGGAAGCAGACGAAACCCGCCTCCGGGAAATCCACGACCGCTTGACCAATCGCGCCCCTATCGGATCCTCGCGGTCCGGTGGGGGCGCGATCGTAAGCCCTCCAGGATCCCGAAATGGCGTTCGACGGGTGTGACGGCACCCACTTTGGGTGGTTTTGGTGGGTTGTCGGGGCTGTGGGTGGCCAAAATGGCGTTCGACGGGTGTGACGGCACCCGCTTAAGGCGATTTAGGATGGTTTCCGGGGTGTTGGGTGGCTGGAATGGCGTTAGGCGGGTGTGAGGACACCCGTCTAAGGCGATTTGGGGTTGGTTTTCGATGGTTTTCCGGTTGAAATGTGCTTAGGCGGGTGTGGTGGCACCCGTTTAAGGCGGTTTTGGGTTGGTTCCGGGGTGTTGGGTGGCTGGAATGGCGTTAGGCGGGTGTGAGGACACCCGTCTAAGGCGATTTGGGGTTGGTTTTCGATGGTTTTCCGGTTGAAATGTGCTTAGGCGGGTGTGGTGGCACCCGTTTAAGGCGGTTTTGGGTTGGTTCTGGGGCGTTGGGTGGCTGGAATGGCGTTAGGCGGGTGTGGTGGCACCCGTTTAAGGCGATTTCGGGTGGTCCGGTCCGTCGTGGGTGCTTGGCGGGTTGTCTGAGAGGTGGCGGTTCGGCGGGTGCCGGAGTGCGGAGTCGCTACGATGGGAGGCATGACGAATCCGCTCACCGCCGCACAGAACGATTTCGAGAACAATCCCGACCAGAACGCAACTCCGCGCCAGACCCACGCTCCGGCCCAGTCTCCGGCCGCGGCCTCCTCCGGTGCCGCGGTCGCCACGCCGAAGGCGCCGTCGTATCCCGATCCGTGGCCGGCGCCGATGGCCGCGGGGCCGCTCGACGCAATCGTGGAAATTCCGGGAAGCAAATCGTTGTCGAATCGCTACCTGATTCTCGCCGCCCTCGGATCACGGCCGGTCACGCTCGTCGGCCTCCTGCGCTCGCGCGACACCGACCTCATGATGGGCGCGCTGCGCTCGCTCGGCGTCGAATGCGACGTCGACCCGGCGAAAAGCACCACGGTGCGCGTCACGCCGCCCGCGTCAGGCACCTTCCGCGGCGGCCAGACCGTGTACTGCGGCCTCGCCGGAACCGTCATGCGCTTCGTTCCCGGCCTTGCGCTCTACGCCGACGGCCCGGTGCGCTTCGACGGTGACACTCAGGCATACGAACGCCCCATGAAGCCGGTGCTGGACGGCCTCGAGCAGCTCGGCGCTCGCATCGAGTACGAGGGCGAGCCCGGATTCCTGCCGTTCACGCTGACGCCGCCGACCGCACTGACCGCTGACGCCCCCGCATCCGCCCCCGCCCGCAGCATCACCATCGACTCCTCCGGCTCCTCCCAGTTCGTCTCCGGCCTTCTCCTCGCCGCCGCCCGCCTCGGCGCGCCGCTCACGCTCACGCACGACGGCGCGCATCTGCCGAGCCTGCCGCATATCCGCATGACCATGGCCGACCTCGGGGCCTCCGGCATCGGCGTCACGATGGCCCAGGGCGAGCGCGGCGACGGCACCGTGACATGGCATGTCACGCCCGGCGACGTGCAGCTTCCCGAGCGCGTGGTGGTCGAGCCCGACCTGTCGAACGCCGCCCCGTTCCTCGGCGCCGCGCTCATCGCCGGCGGCACCGTGCGCGTGCCCAACTGGCCGGCGAGCACCACGCAGCCGGGCGGCCTGCTGCCCGAATACCTCCACGATTTCGGCGCCGACGTGCGCCGCACGGACGACGGGGTCATGACCGTCACCAGCGACGGCGTGCGCAGCGGTGCCGTGCACGGACTGGGATCGTTCGACCTGTCGGCGGCCGGCGAAATCGCGCCGTCGCTCGCGGCTATCGCAGCCCTCGCGTCGTCCGACACCGACCTGCACGGCATCGCGCATCTGCGCGGCCACGAAACGAATCGCCTCAAGGCGCTCGTCACGGAGATCACACGCATCGGGGGAGAGGCGGAGGAACTCGACGACGGCCTGCATATCGGTGCCGTGGGGCTCGACCGTCTGCATGGCGAGGTGATGGAGACCTACGCCGACCACCGCATGGCCACCTTCGCCGCCATGATCGGCCTCGTCGTGTCTGGCGTGCGCGTGACAAACGTCGCCACGACGCGCAAGACAATCCCCGATTTCCCCGGCCTGTGGGCGTCGCTGCTCGCACAGAGCGCGCACTGACCGCGCAGTCTGGGCAGCCTGCGCGCTGAGCGCCGGTGGCACGCGGCGCGAAGAGGCGGAAAAATCGTGGATTCTCCGAACTCGCCGCGCCGACCGCCCGCCCGTACTACCACCACGACACGCCGCATCCAACCGCCCCGTCACCAAAACCCGTCACCAACAAGAAACCGTCACCGACAAGAAAGAAGACCCCATGACCGCAACCATCTACGACACCCGCTCCTACCGCGCCGAGCTCAGCGCGAACCCGCTGTTCGCCGACCTCGAGAACGCGCTCGCCATGGCCGACCGCGCCGACGCCATCAGCGCCGCGCGCTTCGGCGCCCTCGACCTGCACGTCGAATCCAAGCCCGACAACACGCCGGTTTCCGACGCCGACCGCGCCGTGGAGCGCGCCATCCGCGAGACCATCGCAGAGCGGTGCCCGGGCGACGCGGTGTACGGCGAGGAGCTGGGCAAGGCCGAATCCACCGGACGCCGCTGGATTCTCGATCCCATCGACGGCACGAAGAACTACGTGCGCGGAGTGCCCGTGTGGGCCACGCTTATCGGTCTGCAGGTAGGCGACGAGATCGTGGCGGGCGTGGTGTCGGCGCCAGCGCTGCACAACCGCTGGTTCGCGGTCAAGGGCGGCGGCGCGTACATGGGCGCCGGGGTGGACGAGGCGGTGCGCATCCACGTCTCGCATGTGGCGAAAGTCGAGGACGCGTCGATGTCGCTGTCGAGCCTGACCGGCTGGAAGGAGCGTGGCGACCGCCAGCAGCTGCTCGACCTGACCGACTCCATGTGGCGCTTGCGCGGATTCGGCGATTTCTGGCAGTACATGCTTGTGGCGCAGGGCGCCGTCGATGCCGCCGCCGAGCCCGAGCTCGACCTGTACGACATGGGCGCGCTCGTGCCGATCGTGACCGAGGCCGGTGGCACGTTCACCGACCTCGACGGCAACCCCGGCCCCTGGGGCGGCTGCGGCCTGGCGACGAACGGTCTGCTGCACGAGGAGATCCTCGCGGCGCTGCGGTAGGGCGTGCGGCGAATCCACGATAGACGGTTCGGGCCGGTTGGGGGAGAGCCGGGACGGCTGGGGAGGCGGAAATGCGCTTAGGCGGGTGTGCGGACACCCGCTTAAGACAATTTCGGGCTGTCGGGTGGCGGTTTTGAGGCTGAAATGGTGTTCGGCGGGTGTGGTGGCACCCGCTTAAGGCGGTTTCGGGTAGGGAATCGTTGGGATTTGCCTCGGAATGGCGTTCAGTGGGTGTGGCGGCACCCACTTTAGACGATTTTGGGATGCTGGGGTGGTGTTTCCGGTCCGGAATGGCGTTGGGCGGGTGTGCGGACACCCGCTTAAGGCGGTTTCGGGTGGTTTTAGGGGTGCTGGGTGGTTGAAATGGTGTTCGGCGGGTGTGGTGGCACCCGCCGAAGACGATTTCGGGTATGGAAAGGGCCGGCCCCCGGAGGGAACCGGCCCCTTGCGCTAAGCGGCGGCGGCACCGCGGTGCCACCCGCGTCGTGGCACAGGCGGCGAAACCTTACTCGCCGACCTTGTTGCCGTAGGAATCCACGCCGGCCTCGGCCAGGGCGGTGACCTTCTGCGCGATGGCGAGCTCTTCGTTCGTCGGAATCACGCAGATGAACACGGAGGAATCCGGGGTGGAGATGATGCGCGGATCCTTGGAACGCTTGGCGTTCTCCTCTTCGTCGATCTTCACGCCGAACGGAGCCAGGCGGTCGCACACCATCTTGCGCACGATGTCGTCGTTCTCGCCCACACCGGCGGTGAAGGTGATGGCGTCCACGCCGCCCATCTGGGCGGTGAAGTCGCCGATGTACTTGATGATGCGGTGCACGTACACGTCGAGCGCGAGCTTGGCGTCCTTGTCGCCCTCGGCCACGAGCGCATGGACTTCGCGCATATCGGAGTGGCCGCACAGGCCGGCGAGGCCGGACTTCTTGTTGAACAGCTCGTCGAGCTGGTCAACGTCCATGTGGGCGTTGCGGATGAGGTGGAACACCGCGGCCGGGTCGATGTCGCCCGTGCGGCCGCCCATGACGAGGCCCTCGAGCGGGGTCAGGCCCATGGAGGTGTCGATCGGCTTGCCGGAGATCTGGGCGGAGGCGGAGGCGCCGTTGCCCACGTGGAGCACGATCTGCTTGAGGCCCTCGGCGGGCTTGCCGATGAGCTCGGGCACGAGGCCGCCCACGTATTCGTGGGAGGTGCCGTGGGCGCCGTAACGGCGGATGTGGTACTGCTCGGCGACTTCCTTGTTCAGCGCGTAGGTGCTGGCTTCCTCAGGAAGCTGGAAGAAGTAGGAGCTGTCGAACACGAAGGCCTGCGGCACGTCCGGGAGGAGCTTGACCATGACTTCGGCGCCGATGGCCTCCGGGCCGTTGTGCAGCGGGGCGAGCACGGCGAGGTCCTTGACCTGCTGGATGGTCTTGGCGTTGACGAAAGCGGGCTTCGGGAACACGGAGCCGCCCTGGACCACGCGGTGGCCGACGGCGACGATGCCGGCGTTCTTGAGATCGGGACCGAACTCCTTGAAGAAGCCGAGGACGCGCTTGAGACCGGTCTCGTGATCCGGAATCGGCTCCTCGAGCTCATGCTTCTCACCGTTGTACTTGTACACATAGTGGCCGTCGCCCTGCTCGCCGATCTTCTCGACGAGGCCGGAGACGATTCCCTCCTGGGAGTCGAGGTCGACGAGCTGGTACTTGATCGAGCTGGAGCCCGAGTTGATGACAAGAGCGGTTTTCGCCATTGTTGGATTCCTCCATCAGATTTGTCGGAAAATTCTGCTTTCCACGTGCCAGACTAGTCGCGGCACGGTACAGCCGTCCGCGCTCACTCGCCGAGCGAATGCGGATTGTCCTGCGCCACGACGGCGGTCAGGGCGATCGTGTTGATGATGTCGGGCACCGTGGCGCCGCGCGAGAGGTCGTTGACCGGGCGGCGCAGACCCTGCAGCACGGGGCCGATGGCCACGGCGCCGGAGGAGCGCTGCACCGCCTTGTACCCGATGTTGCCGGCAGACAGGTTCGGGAACACGAAGACGTTGACATGCCCGGCCACCGGGTTGCCCTTCGCCTTCGTGGCCGCCACCTCGGGCGACCACGCCGCGTCGAACTGGATCGGCCCGACCACCTGCAGGTCCGGCGCCTTCTCGCCCACGAGGCGCGTCGCCTCCTCCACGAGCTCCACATCGGGGCCCTGGCCGGAGCCGAGCGTGGAGTAGGAGAGCATGCCCACGCGCGGGTCGATGCCGAAGGAGCGTGCGGTCTGCGCCGACTGGATGGCGATATCTGCCAGCTGCTCGGCCGTCGGGTTCGGCGTGATGGCGCAGTCGGCGAACACGGCCACATGCGTCGGCAGGCACATGAGGAACGCGCCCGACACGATGGAGGCTCCCGGCGCCGTCTTGATCACCTGCAGCGCGGGGCGCACGGTGTTCGCGGTGGAGTTGACGGAACCCGACACGAGGCCGTCGGCGAGGTCGAGCTGCACGAGCATCGTGCCGAAATACGTGGGGTCCTTGAGCGCGGCGCGCGCCTTCTCGGGCGTCATGCCCTTCTTCGCGCGCAGGCGCACGAGCTCGTTGACCATCGGCACGAGCAGGCGCTCGTCGTCGAGGGAGTCGAATTTCGCCATCTCGAGATGCTCGAGGCCCAGTTCGGATCCGGCTGCGAGAATCTGCTCGCGCTCGCCGACGAAGAGGATGTCTGCCACGTCGCGCTCGATGAGGTAGTCGCAGGCGCGCAGCATGCGCGGTTCGAGGCTTTCGGGAATCACGATGGTACGGTGCTGGCGGCGCGCACGGGCGATGAGGTCGTTCTGGAAGAAGAACGGGGTGACGGGCAGGTCGCGCTTCTTCGTGCAGGCGGTGAGCACATCGCGCGTCGGGGCCTTGCTGAGGAACACAGGCAGGCTGTCCGCGGCCTCTTGGGAGGTCTGGCAGTCCATGGGCGGAATGGTCCACACCGGCACGCCGATGTCCTGCAGCGCCTCCTCGCTGGACGCCTCCTTGGCCGGCTCGCAGCCGGTGACGAACACGCCGGCCAGATGCACGCCGGCGCGGCGGTAGAGCGCCTGGTAGGCGTTGACGGTGGCTCGCAGCTGCACGGCGTCGCGGTTGAGAGTACACACGGCGAGCATGACGACGGACTGCGTGTCGGCGGCGAAGCGGGCGTCCATGACGGCGGCCTCCGGGTCGGCGACGGGGGAGGCGTCGCGGCCGACGAGCACGCAGGCCTCGGGCTGGGTGGCGTCGCAGAATGTGTGGTAGCCGCGGGCGACGTCGCCGCGCGCCAGCGTCTGGTCGGCGCGTACGGCCGCGGTGCTGGTGGCGGTGGCCTGTTTGGCGGAGATGGCGGAGCCGACGGTGTTGAGAAGAACCGAGGTGAAGCGTTCGCCGGGGTCCGTGGCGGGGCGGTAGATCAAGGTTTTGTAGGCGGTCGCCAGGACTGCGGCGATTCCGTTCGCCACCACGTTGCGGCCGTTGCCGCCTTCCGGACTTGCGACGAAGACACTGATAACGGACATGTCCATCTCCTCGGGAGTTCAGGTGGCCGGCGACGATGCCGGCGTGTACGACGCTCTCATTCTACGCCCGACGATATTCGCGCCTGACGATGGGGCCATCGTGGATCCGTCGCGTCGCCGAAGCCACCGCAGCCGCCGCGCCATCGCATCAGCGCAGCGCCACCGTGAACGCGATGCGTCCGTCGCGCCAGCCCACGGTGAGCGTGCCGTTCATGCGCGTCACGAGTTCCTTCGCCATCGCCAGGCCGATGCCGAAGCCCTCCTTCTTCGAGTTATGCGACTCATCGGCGCGGTAGAAGCGCTCGAAGAAGCGGCTGTAGTCCTGGCCTTCGCCCGCCTTGTAGTCGTTCGACACGGTCAGCGTCGCGCCCGAGCGCAGGCCTCCGCGCGAGGCGGCCGAAATCGTGACGGTGCCGCCCTCGTCGCAGTATTTCGCGCTGTTGTCGAGCAGGATGTTCACGATTTCGGTGATTGACTGGGGCTCGGCCTTCGCAGCGATCCCCTCGTCGATCCGCGTGTCGAGCGTCAGGCCGTGCTGTTCGATGACCGGGCGGAACGAGGCGGCCGCGTCGGAGGCCACCTGCGAGATATCGACGTCGGTGAGCTCGAATTTCTGGCTTTCGCCGGCCTTCGTGAGGCGCACGAGGGCGGAGATGAGGTCGTTCAGGCGCTTGGACTGGTTGATGATGCTTTGCGTCCACTCGTTCTCGCCGTTCATCATCTCGAGAACCTCGGCGTCGGCGGAGATGATGGCGACGGGCGTCTTGAGCTCATGCGAAGCGTTGGTGATGAAGCGCTTCTGGTTCTCCATGGTGCGTACGGTCGGTTCGATGGCGCGGCGAGACAGACTCACCACGATGAGCCAGAACACGAGCAGCGCGAGGAGGGCCACGGCGGTCGAGAGGTTGCGCAGCTGGCGCTGCCAGCTGCGGATCTCCGTGTAGTTGAGGAAGATGATATCCGCCGTGCCGGGTTCGCTGCCCGTTCCCGAGCCGTCGGATGCGGCGTTGTAGGCGCTTGGCGATTTGGCGGACGAGGAGGAGGGGGAGGGTGTGGCGGATGATGCCGTGGGAGAGCCGGAGGCGGCGGAGGCCGGGGAAGACGAAGACGATGAAGGAGCCGATGTCGTCGGCGTGGCTCTATCCGGCGACGATGACGATGACGCCTCCGCCTTGGCCTCCTCCTGCGCGTTCTTGTCGACGACGCGCACGGCGAAGTACTCGCCGTCGTATTCGAATTTCACGGTGCGGTCGGACTGAAGGTCCGGGTTATGCGCGAGCAAGCGCGACATCAGCTCCTGCTCGGCGCTCGCCGAGAGGTCCGACATGGCGTGGGCGCTGCTGCGCACGAGATTGCCGTCGGCGTCCACCGTGAACACGTAGTAGTCCACGGTGCCGGTGCGAAGGCTCGGGATGAACTGGGCGGCCAGGGAATTGTCGGCCGAGCCGTCGGTGACGTAGGCGTCGGGGTTCTCGCCGGCGATGCGCGCCAGCGAGCGGTCCAGCGTGATGCCGATGAACAGCGACATGGCTCCGTTGATGATAAGAAGGATCGTGACGAGGATGATGGCGATCGCCAGCGTGGAGATGCGGATGAACTTACGGCGCAGCTGGCCGATCTGGCTGTGTCCGATGCGCCGTTCGTCCCTGACGCGGCTGGCCATCTTGTGGTGCGCCCCACGGATGGGATCCGGGGCGTGCCGCACGGGGTCGTCCGTGCCGCGACTCGACGCGCGCTCGTCTTCGGTGTCGGCCATGTGGTCCTCCTCGGTCTGTTCTTTGCGGTGCGAATCGTGTCAGCGCATCGTGGGGCTCGCCGCCTGGTGGTCGGCGGCGAGCGCCGCGTCGTCGGCCGGCTCGATGCCCGGGGTTTCCAGAGTCACGAGACGATAGCTGCCGCCGCGCTCGCCGTCGATCGTCACCCTGTCGGTCACGGCCCTGAGCTTCGTGCGCAGGTATGAGACGTACACGTAGACGAGCTCGGGGGAGGCCGTGGGCTCGTCCTTCCAGACGTGTTCGAAAATCGTCTTCGTGTCGAGGGCATGCCCGGCGTTGAGCATGAGGTATTCAAGCAGCTTGGTTTCGCGCGACGACAGGCGCATCGTGCTTTCGCAGCTGATCTGCTGTTCGCCCACGTTGAGGCTCAGCGCACCGAAGCTGAGCACGGTGGGCGTGAAGGTGGTGGCGCGGCGTGCCTGCGAGCGGATGCGCGCGAGCAGCTCCTTCATGGCGAAGGGCTTGGTCAGGTAGTCGTCGGCGCCGGCGTCGAGGCCGGTGATGCGGTCGTCCACCTCCGCCTTGGCCGTGAGCATGATGACGGGCGTCGTGACGCCCATGCCGCGGATGCGCCGCAGCGCCTCGATGCCGTCGATGCCCGGCATCATAACGTCAAGGACGATGACGTCGTAGCTTGTCGTGGCGGCGAAGTTGATGGCCTCGGCGCCGTCGTAGGCGACGTCCACGTCGTATCCGTTGACCTTGAGCACCATCGATTCCGCGCGTGCGAGTTCCTTCTCGTCTTCGGCGATGAGAATCCTCATGAGCCCCTCCTCGGTTGGTTCTTCGACCCATCGTGTTCCACAGTAGCGTGCGGGGCTGTGTCCGGGCTGGGGATTCTCCCAGAGCTCACGCACTATGCGCGGGCGCGCTTGGCCAGGCGGAGTTGGCGCGGCGGGGTCAGCGGTTCTCGTTGATGAGGTTGCGGATCGTCTGCATCTGCAGGTCGCAGGAGGCGAGCTCGTCGGCGCAGCGCTTGAGCTCCTGCGTGATGATCTGCACGTTCGCGTTGCCCAGGTCCTTCTTGTACTTGACCTGGTGTTCGAGCGCGGCCCACGAGTCCATGGCGATCGTGCGCAGCTGGATCTCGACGGGGTAGTGGCCCGGCGTCGAACGCGTCACGTCGGGGAACGGCGTTTCGACGGAGACGATCATGTGATAGCTGCGGTAGCCGTTCGGCTTGGGACGGCGCACGTAGTCCTTCGTTTCCAGCACCGTGAACTCCGGCTGGGCCTCGATATGCTTCGCCAGCGCGTACACGTCGTCCACGAAGCTGCACACGATGCGGCAGCCGATGGCATCGTGGATATCGTGCAGGGCGGAGAACGGCGTCTGCGGCAGGCCCTTGCGGTCGCATTTCTCGCGCATGCTCGCGTCGCCCTTGATGCGGTGGTTGAAATGCTCGTAGGCGCCTTCGCCGGTGCGCTCGCGAACGGCGCGGTCGAAGTCCTCGATGCGGGAGACGACCATATCCATGACCTGCGGCAGGTACGTCGCATACTCGCCGTAGATGCTGGTGCGCGGATCCGGTGCGGCTGTCGCCGTTCCGGCGGTGCGGATGTCGTGGTCGAAATCGGTCATGGCGCTGGTCTCCTTGCGTCTGTCCGGCGGCGGAATCGTCTGGGGCCGCCGGCCGAATCCCCATACTAGGCAGTCCGTCGGGACACCGCTCCGAGCGGGGCATCACGCCGTCATTCGCCGCGGGCGGCGGCGATGCGGCGCTTCATGGCGCTTTTCGACTCCTTGCCCGTCATATGCTCGATAACCATCTCGTACATGCACAGGCGGCGCCACGTCGAGGCGATCTCCTCGTCGAGGGCCTGGCCCACGCTGTCGGGGGAGAAATGCGCGCCGAGCGTTTCCGCCGCCTGGCGCTTGGCCGCGTCATCGTCGATCACGCGGATCGTGCCGAAGCAGATGACGCTGACGTATTCGGTGGAGAAATCCGCCGGAAGTACCGTGTTGCGGCCCACCACGCAGAACGATGCCTTCGGGTTGTGGGCGATGCAGTCCATGCGGTGGCCGGTGAGCGCGCCGTGGAAGATGAGGCGGCCGTTGTCATAGGCGGAGCCATCGTAGACGTAATTGACCGGCACGGCGTAGGGGTAGTCGTCGGGGCTCGACAGCGCGAGCACTCCGTCCTCGCCTTTTTCCAGGATCTCGATGGCCTCTTCGTCGGGAATCTGCTGGCGGATGCGTCGCATGGATGGGAACATCGTGTCTCCTTCGCCTCGGAAGTCTGTGTGCCGCGTATGTGGCGTGGCTCCATGATAGGCGCGGCGACATGTCGGCGGTGTGACGGGGGCGAGAAACGATGAACGACATGTGCAGACCGCGCCGCCGTGCGCTGCCGGCGCCGCGGCATCCGATAGTCTGGAACACGATGCGCGGATGCCGCCGCGCATACAGGACGCATACAGGAGGTTCCCCCATTGATAAAAGACGCAATCCGAGGATTCTGCATGGCCCTGGCCGACAGCGTGCCCGGTGTGTCGGGCGGCACCGTCGCCTTCCTTCTCGGTTTCTATGACAAATTCATCGGCTCGATCCACAACCTGTTCTTCGGCTCGCGCGACGAGCGCAAGGAGGCGCTGACATTCCTCCTGCGCCTGGGATGCGGCTGGATCGTCGGTATGATCCTCGCCATTCTCGTGCTTTCGTCGCTGTTCGCCTCGCAGATTTATGTGGTGAGCTCCGTGTTCCTTGGATTCATCATCGGAGGCATCCCCGTCATCGTGATGGAGGAGAAGGACGGCTTCCGCCACGTCATGCCCGGCGTGTTCTTCGCGCTGCTCGGCGCGGCCATCGTGGTGGCCGTGGCGTGGATGTCCAGCGTCGGCGGCGTGGGCGCGCTGACGCTCGTGCCCGTTACATGGACCATGCTGCTGCGTCTCGTCATTACCGGCGCGTTCACGATCGGCGCCATGTTCCTGCCCGGCATCTCCGGCTCGACCATCCTGCTGATCTTCGGCGCCTACATGCCCGTCATCTCCGGCGTGCGCCGCGTGTTCGGGCTTGATTTCTCCGCGCTGCCCGCCATCCTGGCGCTGGTTGTCGGCGTCATCGCCGGCGCGCTGTGCATCGTGAAGCTCATCAAGACAAGCCTCGAGAAGTACCGTCCGCAGATGATGTATCTCGTGCTCGGCATGATGGTCGGCTCCCTGTATGCCATCTGGATGGGTCCGACCACGCTCGACGTGCCGCAGCCTGCCATGTCGCCGGGCTCGTTCAGTATCCTGGGATGCCTTGGCGGCTTCGCGCTGGTGGCGCTGCTCCAGCTTGCCAAGACGCTCGAGGACCGGCGCCTCAAGCAGATGGAGGACAAGGCGAAGTCGATGTCGAAGACGCGCCGTCGCGCGAAGTGAGCGATGCCGGGCGGGTGTTCGCCGGGTGGTGGGCGCCCACCTTCGTGCGGAGGTTGGTTTTGGCGTTAGGCGGGTGTGGTGGCACCCGCTTAAGGCGGTTTTGGGCGGGTTTTCGACGATTTCCCTGGCGAGATGGCGTTAGGCGGGTGTGGCGGCACCCACTTTAGGCGGTTTTGCCGGGTTTGAGGGTGGTTTGGGGCGTGGAATGGCGTTCAGCGGGTGTTTGGATACCCACTTTATGCGGTTTCGGGTTGGTTTTTGACGAGTTTCCCGGTGAGATGGGCTTCGGCGGGTGTGGGGACACCCACTTTAGGCGGTTTCGCCGGGTTTGAAGGCGGTGGATGGCGTTGGGCGGGTGCGAGGCGCGGTCAGGAGGTGAAGAATCGTGCGGGGAAGGTGGGTGTGGCCTCCATGCGATGGTCGGCGCGGAGCCGGGCGAAGGGGAATCCGTTGTCGAGGCCGGTGAAGGCGGCGGTTGACTGCGCGTCCGCCCACGCGGTCGGGTACATCGTCTGCCCTGGCGCCACGTAGGTCCACGATGCCACCACGTCGCGCACCGGCCGGCCCGTGATCGCGTCGAGCAGATGATGCACAGGCGTCAGTCCATCCGCGGCGGTCCACCGGCGACGGCTGGGCGAACTGGCGCAGAAGGCCCCGCCCTCGATCCGAGCGACGCCCACTGCGCGGGTGGGGTCGTCGGGATCCTCGAGCGCGATGGTCAGCGCAACAGTGGTAAACAGATCGCCGCCTGCGTTGATCGTCATCTCGCATGCAGGTATGAGACTGCGGATGCGCTCGGCGAGCAGATCCACCAGGAAGCCTTTGCCCACGGCGCCGAAGTCAAGCTTCGCCGGGCGGCGTATGACGAGTTCGTCGCCCTCGTGGATGACGTCCATGCCCCATCGTGGCGAAGCCGCCGCATCCTTCGCGCCGCTGGTTTCAAAGGCGTACCCGTATCCAAGCCGGACCAGCGATTCGCCCACGCACGGGTCGAAGGCGCCGTGCGTGCGCGCGGCCAGCGCATCGCAGATCGAGAACATCGCGTCGGCGTGGAAAGGAAAGTGCAGGCGGCGCGGCCCTTCGCCGGGGGAGAACGGCCGCGCGGCCTGGCTCAGCGTGGAATCGGGGCGGAATCGGCTGAAAGCCTGCTCGAAATCGTGGACGAGGTCGGCGAGGTTGCTGCGAAGGCCGGCGACGGGTGCTTGCGAAAGATTCACGATGATGCCGCACCCCACGGCTTCGGGAAGCGTCACCACATGCGGCAGCCTGCGCCGGAGGGCGCCATGGGGGTCAGCTCCATGCGGGTCGGTGTCATGTGGGTCGGCGATCTGCGGATCGGCGGCATGCGCCATACGATTTCGCGTTTCGTCATCCGATGCCCCGGCCATGTCGGTCTGCGCCATCCCGCCTCCGTTCGTAGTCTGTGCCTTTTGCGATGTGTGCCTTCGCGATCCGTGCTGCGACCTATGTCGTTCGCAATCCGTGCTGTGGAGCGCCGCTCCACTCGCAGTGTATTCCGTTTGCCGTCGATGGGGAAGACCCTTTGTGTCATTCGTTTTCCACCTCGGTCCCCGCGTTTTCCCGGCGCGTCGCCGTCCGCATCGTGGAACGGAGCTCCGGCGTGTCGCATCGTATTACCTTTCACGCCATGCGGCGCGCCGCCGGCCATCGTCTCGTCGCGTCCGCCGAAGGGCACCTGGGCTACGGCGGTCAAAACCTTGCAAACAAGCCGATTGTGGAGCGGCTGCATAATCGCGAAACCGACGCGCCGCACAATGGCGCCGCACGACATGCGCGCGATTTTATGGAAAGAATCCGAAAAAACAAGACTGTTTTTCCGAAAAATCCTTGGGTACCTTGTCGGATGGAACGCAGGACGCCCAGCCGTATGGAGCCGGACGCCACCGGAATACGAGCAAGGAGTTGAGCACCATGGGGAACGGTACACGGCCGGGACTGTCGAGCGGGGCGCCTTTCGTCACACACCCCGCCGGCATCGCCGACGACGCCGGGCGCGTTCGGATCTCGCGCGCCGACGCCTTGGTGTTCGAGGCCCGCCCCCAGCACGGTGCCCCTCGTGTGCTTCGGATGCGTTCCGTCCGTGACGGCATGGGCGCTGCGAATCGTCTTGCGCACGCCGTCGCCGCGGTTGTGCTGCTGCTGACATCGGTCTGCGCCGTCGCCACCTCCGTTGTTCCTAGCGCGTTCGCGCAGGGCACCGATGCCGGCAGCACATCATCCTCGGATTCTTCGTCCGCCGCATCGTCGGATGCCGCATCCTCGGGCACCGACACGATTTACACAACGGCCACCGACGCCGACTCGTGGTCGCAGATCGCCGACCGCGTCGCCACCGAACTGGCCGACGCGCAGGCCGACTACGCCGCCGCCGACTACTCGAGCGCCTACTCCGCCGCCCAGCGCGCCTATAACCAGGTCTACGTCGCGTCGAATCTGGCGAACGCCATCTCGACGACGGACCAAGCGTCGTACACGTCCCAGACGCAGCTGTTCCAGACAGTCTCGAAGCTTACGCATACGCAGGGCAACGAGGCGCAGCTCGCCTCCGACATCGCCGAGCTGAACGCCTCTGTTTCCGCCTCCGCCGCCGCGCTCGACGCCGACTCCTCCGTCGCGAATCCACGCGATTACGCCGCCCAGCGCCTTGCGCAGATCCAGTCCGAGCGCGAGACCCTCGACGCGAACAAGAAGCGTGTGAACAACGGCAAGGGTGACCGCACGTGGAGCGACGTGGCCTCTGAGATGGTCACGATTCTCGACGACGCCTATGCCAAAACCGAGGCGGGCGACGGCCGCGCCGGCTCCGACCTCGTGAACGAGGCGTACTACCAGTACTACGAGAAGCTCGGCTTCGAGAAGAACGTCATGAACGCCATCAGCGGTTCGCGTGTCTCGCAGGTGGAGAACCAGTTCAAAACCTGCCGCAAGGACATGGTCGGCACCACGGGCGCCAGCCTTTCGCAGACCAAGGCGGACGTGGAGTCGCTCAAGTCCATGCTTGTGGAGGACGCCGCCGAGCTCGACGGCGGCGCGGCCGACTCGGTGAGCCCGTGGCGCCGCTTCTTCGCCTCCGCCTTCGGCCAGGCTTTCATCATCCTCCTGCGCGAGGGTCTCGAAGCCATCCTCGTGGTGGCCGCAGTCATCGCGTACCTGGTGAAAACCGGCAACAGGAAGTCGATCAGGTTCATCTACCTCGGCATTCTCATGGGCCTTGTCGCCTCCGGCATCATGGCAGTGATCCTGAACATGGTGTACGGGGCGAGCGGCTCCAACCAGGAACTCGTCGAAGGCTGGACCGCCATCGCGGCCATGGTCATGCTCCTGTTCACCGGCAACTGGATGCTCAGCAAATCGTCAGTCGACTCATGGAACCGTTATGTGTCGACCAAGACGAAGCAGAGCGTGGCGAAGGGCAGCGTCATGTCACTCGCCATGCTGTCCTTCCTTGCCGTGTTCCGCGAAGGCGCCGAGACAGTGATCTTCTACGAGGCGCTGCTGGGCATGATGTCGGGCAGCAGCCATGACGTGTGGGTCGGCGCGGCCTCCGCGGCCGTCGTGCTCGTCATCGTGTTCCTGCTCATCCGCTTCACGTCGGTGAAGATCCCCATCGGTCCGTTCTTCGCCATCACGAGCGCCTTCATGGGGCTCATGGTGGTGGTGTTCGCCGGCGGCGGCCTGCACGAGCTTATCGAGGCGGACGTGTTCGACGGAACGTATGTGCCTGGCTGGCCGACCAACGATTTCCTCGGCATCTACCCGTACAAGGAAACCGTCGCCTTCCAGATCGTCATGCTCGTGGCCGTGGTGGCCCTGTTCGCCGTGTCCACGATTCGCAGGCGCCGCTTCGAGAAGGCGCGCGCCGCGGCTGACGGCACGGCGGCATCCGACGATGCCGCATCCGCCGAACCCGCTGAACCCGCTGCCGCCTAGCGTGCATCGGCTCTTTCGCCATCGTCTTTCAGGCGCAGGCATCGTATTCAAGCTTCCCGGCCGCTACCGCGACCGGGTGCATGGGCGAACCGACCCATGCGACAACTCACCATAACCCCACTCCATCACCCTTACGGAAGGAAAACCATGAAGAAGAAGCATGTCGCATCCATCGCGGCCCTCGCACTGCTCACCGCCTTCGGCACCGCCGCCTGCGGAAGCTCCGCATCCTCGGGCTCCGCCGCTTCCGACACGACCGCCTCCGACACGACCGCCTCCGCGTCGGCCGCCGACGACTCGAGCTCGTCCGACAGCGCCGGCTTCGAAGAGATCTCCATCGGAGACGATATCGAGGCCGGTCCGCTCAACATCGGCGCCGTGTACTTCCAGCCCGTCGACATGGAGCCCGCCGGCATGGGCCTGAGCGCGGCGGAGGCGAGCTTCCACCTCGAGGCCGACATCCACGCCCTGGCCGACAACAACCTCGGCTACGCCACCGGCGACTTCGTGCCCGACTGCACCGTGGAATACGCCATCGTCAACAACGAGACCGGCGAAACCGCCGACTCCGGCACCTTCATGCAGATGAACGCCTCCGACGGCATGCACTACGGCGGCAACGTCAAGCTCACCGACGCGGGCAGCTACACGCTCAAACTCACCATCCACTCGCCGGCCGAGAACGGCTGGATGCTCCACACCGATTCGGAAACCGGCGTGACCGGCCACTTCTGGACCGAGCCGCTCGAGGTGGAGTGGACCAACTGGGACTACACGCCCGTGGAGTGGTGACCTCCGCCCTGAGGGCATGACCCGTTCACAAGAGGCCAGATCGAAGCAGGCAAGGAAGGCATTATGCTGGCACAATTCATCCAGGCATGCCAGGGCACGCTGGCACCGGCGCTCGTCGCCATGGTGTTTTCGGCGCTCCTGGGCGTCGATGAGGGAGGCGACAGGCCCCGCAGCGCCCGATGGCGCCTGTACGGGTTCCTCGTCGGGCTCGCCGCGGCCATCGTCTTCGCCGCCGTGCGCGGAACCGGCGCGCTGAACCAGCGCACGGTCGTTACCGTGCCCACGCTATGGGCCTGCCTCGTGGCCGACGCGCTTGCGCTCGCCGTTGTGTTCGTGTCGCGCCGCGCCGTCGCCGGGTGGCGCGACCACCCGGCGGTGCTCGACGCGTGCAATCTCGTCGCCGCGGGCGCCATCGCCCTCACCGCGTTCCGCGCGCTTCCCGGCGTCATCCTGCAGTTGACGAATTTCATCGAGACGGGCCAGCCCGTGTTCACATCCGCCATGCTGCTGCGTGCGCTGGGCTTCCTGTTCGGAATCGGCCTGGCCGTCGGCACGGCGGTGCTCGCGCGCTCCCTGTACGCCAGCGTGCCGCGCGGTGTGTTCGTGCTGTGCGCGGCGCTTCTCGAACTCGTCATGCTCGCGCAGCATCTGACGGATCTGCTCAAGGTGCTCCAGTCCGTGCGCCGCGTGCGCCTGCACGGTGCCGCCTTCCGCTTGCTCGCCGTTCTCGTGAACCACGCCACGTGGTTCGCCCTGGCGCAGGTGGCGGTGTTCCTCATCGCCGTCGTGACGGCCATCGTGTCCGGCATCCGCATGAGCCCCGCCGGTCCCATCTCACCGCGTGACTTCCGCTACCTGCCGGGCATCCCGCGCGTGCTCGCCTACGGCGGGGAGCCGAACGAAGCCATCGTGCGCCGCCGCCGCAAGTTCCGTCGCCACGCCATCGCCTGCGCCGTCTGGACCCTCGTCGCCTCGGTCGGCGTCACGGTGGCGCTGACCTACGGCGTGGCCGCCACCCAACGCGTCATCACGCTGTCGGATCCCGAGCCGTATCAGGTAAGCGAGGGAACCATCACCATCCCGTACACCCAGGTGGAGGACGGACACCTGCACCGCTTCCAGTACACCGCCGCCGACGGCACCGTGATGCGCTTCATCATCATCCGCAAGAACGGCAACTCCTACGGCGTGGGGCTCGACGCCTGCGCCAACTGCGGCGACGCGGGGTACTACGAGAAGGACGGCAAGATCATCTGCAAGAAATGCGACGTGGCCATCAACCTCGCCACCATCGGCTTCAAAGGCGGATGCAATCCGATTCCCTTCGACTACACCTCGCAGGACGGGGCCATCCAGATCCAGACCACGACGCTCGACGCGCTGTCGGGGAATTTCTCATGACGGTGCGCGCGATGCTTCGCGCAGCGGGGCCGGGCTGGCCCGAAGGAGACACGATGTCGATGACACACGATGAAGGAGACGCACGGTGTTCTTCCTGAGAATGATCCGGCAATCCCTGCGGCGGCGGCGCGGCAAGCGCCTGCTTGTCGCGGCCGTCGTCTGCCTGTCGGCCACGGTGAGCGTGGCGATGCTCGGCGTCGTGTTCGACGTGGGCGACAAGCTCACCGCCGAACTGTCGACATATGGCAGCAACATCACGGTCAAGCCCAAGTCGGACGTCGTGGTGGCCGACCTGTACGGCGACTCCGACGCCACGGATCCCACGGCGTTCCTGAAGGAAAGCGACGCCGTGAACGTCAAGACGATTTTCTGGTCGTATAACATCACGGCCTTCGCCCCCGAGCTGCATATGCATATGACCGTCGTCGCGGGCGACGGTACCGCGGATGGCGCGGACGGGGCATCCGGCACGACCGCCAAAACCGTCGGCACCTGGTTCTCGAAAACGGTTCAATCGTCGACCGGCGAGAGCACCACCACCGGCGTCAGCGCCCTGCGCAGCTGGTGGAAGGTGGAAGGCGGCTGGGCGCATGACGACGCCGACGAGGCGATGGTCGGCTCGAGGCTTGCGAAAAGCCTTGGCGTGGGCGTGGGGGACACGATCACCGTGTCGACGCGCGGCACCGTGCAGGCCCAGTCCGAGCCGTCGGGCCCGCGCACGCTGACCGTGACCGGAGTCTACGAATCCGGCGACGATGACGACGACGCCGTGTACCTGCCCAGTTCCGTCAGCCAGGCCGTCAACGGGCTGCCGGACGCGGCCGACGAGATCGAGGTCAAGGCGCTGACCACGCCCGACAACGATTTGGCACGCCGCGCGGCCAAGAACCCGCAGCAGCTCTCGCAGGAGGACTGGGAGACCTGGTATTGCACGGCCTACGCATCGTCGATCGCCTACCAGATCGAGGAGGTCATCCCCGGCGCCGTGGCCAAGCAGGTGCGGCAGGTGCAGGCCCTCGAGGGCACGGTGCTGAACAAAACACAGGCGGTCATGATCGTCATGACCGTGCTGACGCTGATCGCCGCCACCATCGCCGTGGCGAACCTCATGGCCTCGTCCATCGGCGAACGCTCGTCCGAGCTGGCGCTTCTCAAAGCGCTTGGCGCTAAGAACGGCGAGATCGGGCGGCTGATTCTCGGCGAAACGGGCGCCATGGCGCTGCTTGGCCTGCTTGCGGGCGCGCTGCTCGGATCAGGTGTGGCGCAGCTGATCGGCAGGCTCGTGTTCTCGAGTTCCATCACGATGCGCCCCATGGTGTTCGTGCTTGTGGCTGCGCTGATCGCGCTCACCGTGCTGGTGGCGGCGCTCGCGTCCATCCGATCCATACTCAGGCTTCATCCGGCGGAGGTGCTCCATGGCCGCTGATTTCGAATCCGGAAAGGCGCCGGGCCACGACACTGTGCGCGGCGGCGCGGAAGGGCTGCGCGGCGCTCGCGCGAACCGGCGCATGTTCCTCGTCATGCTCGCGGGGGCCATGCTGCGTCGCCGATCCAAGGCGCTGATGGCCGTCGTCGCATCGTTCGTCGGCTCGGCCACGCTGTTCTGCCTCGTGCTCGTGTGCATGGCCGTGCCCGGGCAGATGACCGAGGAGATGCAGGCGTATGGCGCGAATCTCGTCGTCACCGATGCATCCGCCGACGGATCCGGCATGTCGCAGAGCACCGTCGACGACGTCATCGCCGCCGTCGGTGCCGTCGGGGCGGAGCGGCACGCCACGTACCGCTACGAAACCGTGCGCGTGCACGCCGCCTCGTATGTGCTCGCCGGCATGGACCCGGCGGCCACCGAGGCCATCGATGCGCACTGGACCGTCGACGGCTCCTGGCCGGTCCAGGGAGATGCGCATGACGTCATGGTGGGGCGCGACATCGCCGACCTCATGAACCTGTCGGTCGGCTCGACGCTTGAGATGTCCTACCACGGGGCGGACGAGGCAGGGGACGCTTCGGCGAGCGGCGACTCCTCATCGAAAGGCACGGCGCAGTCCGATATCCTCGGCACCGATGACCTGTCATTCCGCGTCTGCGGCATCATCGACACCGGCGGCGAAGAGGACTCCATGATCTACGCCGACGAGGCGGTGCTCGACGCGCTCGGCGCCGCCCCGCGCGGCACGGACGCGGTCGAGTTCTCGCTGTCCGCCGACGACGCGGGCCTGGGTGCCATCGTGGACTCCATCAACTCCCGCGCCTCCGAGCTCGGTGCCAGCGCGCGCAAGGTCACGCGCATCTCCGCATCGAACGAGCGCATCCTCTCGATGCTCAACGCGCTGTTCTGGATCGTGTCGCTCGTGGTGCTCGCGCTCACGCTGATCGGCGTGGCCACCACGGTGATGTCCATCGTGTCTCAGCGCCGCACCGAAATCGCGCTGCGCAAGGCCCTGGGCGCTTCACGCCGCTCGCTGTCGGCCGAGTTCTACGCCGAGTCCGCCATGTACGGGCTGGCCGGCGGCGCGCTCGGCGTGGCGGCGGGATACGCGGTGGCATGCGTGCTCACCGACAAGGTTTTCGAGCGTACCGTCGGCTTCAGCTGGCCGCTGTGCGTGCTGTCGCTGGCGGTGGCCGTGCTTGTGGCGGTTCTTGCATCGATCGCGCCCGTGCGGCGAGCCTCGCGCATCGATCCGGCCGTCGTGCTGCGTGAGGAATAGGAGGACTTCCACGATGGTTAACGACAACACACGGAATACGGAGAACGAGGAGAACGACATGACGGATCGCACTCAGACGGAGCCGCTTGATGACGCCGCGGGGAACGGCATGCTGCTTGAACTCGACCACGTCTCCAAAATCTACGGCGACCTGCATGCCGTCGATGACCTGAGCCTGACGGTGCCGCGCGGGCAGTGGCTCGCCATCGTCGGCTCGTCCGGCTCGGGCAAGACCACGCTGATGAACATCATCGGCTGCATGGACACGCCCACGCGCGGCACCGTGAGCATCGACGGGCGGCGCCTGGCGAACCTCGGCGAGTCGCAGATGGCGGACGTGCGCAAGAACGTCATCGGCCTCGTGTTCCAGAAGTTCTACCTCGTGCCGTATCTCACGGCCGTGGAGAACGTGATGGTGGCGCAGTACTACCACTCGGTGGTCGACGAGGCCGAGGCCATGGAGGCGCTGCGCAAGGTCGGCCTCGGCGAGCGCGCGCACCATCTGCCGAGCCAGCTGTCGGGCGGCGAGCAGCAGCGTGTGTGCATCGCCCGCGCGCTCATCAACTGCCCCGAGATCATCCTCGCCGACGAGCCGACAGGCAATCTCGACGAGGCGAACGAGAAAATCGTGCTCGGGCTGCTTCGCGACCTGCACGAGCAGGGGACGACCATCATCGTCGTCACGCATGACGCGCTCGTCGCCTCGTGCGCCCAGCGCGAGATCATGCTCAACCACGGCGTGCTCGCGGGGGAGAAGTGGAACGACGACGAGGCCCGGCGGCGCTACGAGGAGATGGGCGGGCGTCCGGCGTTCAGCGGTGCGCATGCGCCGGAGACGGCGGTCGGGTTCGATGATCCGACGAAGGCGGCGAAAACCGGTGGCGAGGCCGTGGACGGAGCTGGTGTCAGTGCAGTTGGTGGTGCCGCGGTGAGCGCGGCGGCCGATCTGCGAGACGAGATGGAAACGGTAAAGGAGCGGAGGAATCATGGATAACGAAACGATGGATGCGGCGCAGCGCGGGACCATGGCCGGAACGGCGTCGCGCCGCGGTGCGGGACACGGCGCGGGAACCGGCGTGAAAACGATGGCGGCGTTCGGCGTCATGGCGGCGCTGGCGGGGCCCGCGCTCGCGGGATGTGCCGAGCCCAGGGCGGTGCCGGCCGACGATGAATACGCGGGCGTTGAGGAAAGCTCCGCGTCTGGCGCGGGCGGGGATGACGGATGGTCATCGGATCCGGATTCGTCGCCGACCGCGATGGGTGACGCGCAGCTCAACGCCGACACCGGAACCTACCGCGACGGCACCTATGCGTCGACGAGCACCTACGGACCGGTGGGCGAGGACAGCATCGACGTGTCGGTGACCGTCGCCTCCGACACCGTGACGGCCGTGTCTGTGACGGGCCATGCGTTCACATCGATTTCGGAAGGGCATCAGAACGATTTCATCTCCGCGATTGGCGGCGTGGTCGTCGGCCAGCCGCTGAGCGGGCTGTCGGTCGATACTGTGGCGGGGGCATCGTGGACCACCGATGCCTTCAATGCCGCTCTCGACGTGATCCGCCAGGAAGCCGCCGATCCCAACGCTTCCTCTTCCGCATCCGCTTCCTCTTCCGCCTCCGCCCAGTAGGGGCGTGTTGTCTTCGAAACCGCCTTATGCGCGTGCCGCGGCACCCACTTTAGGCGGTTTCGGGTTGGTTTTTGACGATTTTCCCGGTGAGATGGGCTTGGGCGGGTGTTTGGACACCCACCCAACGCCGTGTGGTGCGACCACAAGGGGAAATCAGAATTGTTGATGGGGAGATTCGGTGGGAATCCTATGCCTTACTTCTCGATGGCGCCGAGCTCCATGAAGTTGGCGACATCGTCGAGCTCGAGACCGACGTAGTCCTTGATATTCGTCACCTGCGGACCGTCGAACACAACCTGCTCGGGCGTGAAGCCGGTTATCGCCACCACGGTGCAGCCTGCGGCGCCGCCGGACTCGAGGCCGACGGGGGAGTCCTCGAACACAAGGCAGTCGGCGGGATCGGCGCCCACGATTTCGGCCGCGCGCAGGTACGGGGCGGCATCCGGCTTGGGGGCCAGACCGTCCTCGCCGCAGACGTATCCGACGAATGCGCCCTCCGGCGCCTGCTCGGCCATGTTGGAGACCATGGCGCGCGGGGATGCGGACACGATGACGTTCGGCACGCCGGCTTCGGCCAGCTTGTTGAGCAGCTCCACGGCACCGGTTGCCCAGCACGGCTTCTCGCGCTCGCGGTCGATCACGTACCCGATGATCTCCGAACGCAGGATCTCGGAATCCACATGCTCGGGGATGTACTCCTGCAGGATCTGCAGCAGCTTCGGCGTGGACTGGCCGCGGGCGCGCAGCGGCACCTGCTCGCTGAACGTGCCGCCGTGCTTCTCGATGACGTATTTCTCGCCGGCGGCCCAGTAGACCTCGGAATTGATGAGGGTGCCGTCCATGTCCCAGAACACGGCGGCGGGGAGGCGGCGGTCGAGTTCGGCCACTGCGGAGGAGGAAAGGCTTGTCTGAGTGTTGTTGGTCATGCGCCCATTATGGCAACACCACGGAACATCGGCAATGATCCACGATTGCCCCGTCACTGCATGGAATCCGCGCCCTGTCCGGAGGCCAGACGGTGCATCCACCGTCTGGAGCGGAACAGCGGCAGCGATATGAGGAACTTCGCCGCTTCCTCCTGCGACACCATCGCGTACACCACCACGATCGGCCAGTGCAGCGCGAACGCCGACAGCAGGCCGAGCGGCACGCCCACGCACCAGGTGCCCAGAAGGCTGATGGCCATGATGTAGTTCGTCTTGCCGCCGCTTCTGAGGATTCCGCTGCTCATGATCATGTTCACCACGCGCAGCGGGAACAGCACGGCGAACACGATGAGGATCCCGCGCGTCGTGTCACGCACCTCGGGGTCCACGTCGAAAATCGACACATACGGTCCGCGCAGAAGAACCACGATGACGCCGATGGCGAGGGACGCGAGGAACCCGTCGCGCAGCAGGCGACGCCCGGTGGCGTATGCGCCGTCCGCGTCGCCTTCGCCGAGGCGGCGGCCGACCATAAGCAGCGCGGCCTGCGCGAGACCCGCCAATGCGCCGAACACCAGCGTGGTCAGCGGATTGATCAGCGTCATCGCGGCCATGGCCATCGTGCCCACGTGGCCGTAGACCGAGGCGTACACGTTATTGCCCAGCTGCCACAGGAAGTCGCCGGCCACCATCGGCGTCAGCACGGCGGCGAAGGTGCGCAGACCCTGCCGGTCGCGGTACACGCCGGGGCGCAGCTCCCATTCGGGATGCGCTGCGCCGTCCGGCATGCGCCCCGCATGCCGGGCCCTGAGGAAATACGCGAGCACGGCCAGGCATGCCACGAACTGCGAGGCCGTGGACGCCCACGCCGCGCCGCGGATGCCGAGCGCCGGCGTGAGCGGGGTGCCGAAGATCAGCACGAGGTTCAGGCCCGTGTTCGTCACGGCCGCGCCGATGCCCGCATACAGCGGCACCTTGGCGGCGTCGGTGCAGCGCAGGTACACGGCGATGATGTTCTCCACCACCTGCGGGATGAATCCCAGCGCGTAGATGCGTATGTACTGCGCGGCGGCCCCCACCGTGGCCGGGTCCGAGGAGTACAGCCCCATGATGGCGGCGGGCGCGAAGCCGCAGACGGCGGCGAACGCAAACGAGACCACGGTCATGATGGCGAGGCTCGAATAGAAGGCCTTGCCGGACTGCTGCGGGTTCCGGGCGCCGATGGACTGCGCGAGGATGATGCTCGCCGCGCCGGCCGTGGACGAGACAAGCGTGTTGTACAGGCCGATGAAATTGGCCGCGATGCCGATGGCGGCGACGCTGACGGTGCCGAGCTGGCCGATCATGATCTGGTCGATGACGCTGAACGATGATTGCAGGAGGAACTGCAGCGTGACGGGCAGCGCGATGCGACGCAGCTCGCGACGGAACCGGGAATCCGAGTCGGTGCAAGAGGTACGGGAACCAGGGGAGTCGGGGCGTGTTGTCATAGGACATCTATCGTATACCGTGTCTTGCGCCGTCCTCAGCCATGGCCTGTCGCGCTTTCGGGCATTCTACTCGGACAGGCGGTAGTGGCCGTTGATGGCGCCCCAGTTGCGCAGCGCGTCTTCTTCGTAGGACGCCTGGTCCGGGCTGTAGTGGTGGATGATGTACGGCACGCCGTCGGCGTCGCGCTTGTCCGAGACGATGGCGATGTGATTGTCATAGATCACGATGTCGCCGCCCTGCCACTCGTCGATGGCCGATGTGTCGGTCGTCAGCGCCACGGCGGTATGTGCGAAGAAGACCTTGAGCGTGGGCACGCGGCGAAAGTCGATGTTCGCGTCGGGCGTGTCGATGGCGTAGTCGCCCGGGTGGGCGGCGATATCGTCGGACACCTCCTGCATGAGGTCGTAGCCGGACGCCTTCATGGCCTGCGCCACCACGTCGGTGCACACGCCGTAGCCATCGTCGGGGTAACCGCCCGCGTAGTACCTGCTGGCGTATCTCGGCTTCGTCGCCACATACGCCTTGGCGCCGTCGAGCATGTCCTGCTGGTCGTCGACGCCGTCGCCGTCCTCGTCGTGGCCGCTATGGAACTGGGCGATGGGCGCGCCCGTCCATGTGGATTCAGACGATGCCGTGGAGTCCGACTGCGCCGTGCCCTGCGTGCCCGTCCGGCCGGCGCGCAGGACGGCGGGTATGCCGCGGCGCAGCGCCGTGACGGCGATGGCGCCGAGTGCTACAAGAAGTGCGATCATGACGATGGCGACGATGCGTCCGGCGGCGCGCATGCGGTCGGGGCGCCGGACGGCGCTGCCAAAATCGGTGCTGTCAAAGTCGTCGGTGCTCGGGGCGGCATCGATGCCGCCATCGTCGCGCCGCATATCATCCCCCGGATCTGTCATGCGACCATCGTATACCCTGGCGCCAAGCCGCGGCGCCCGCCCGTGCCGCTTACACGGCCGCGAACACGGTCTGCACCAGCGCCATGTACACGGCCGTGCCCGCCGCCATCGACAGCATCATGGACCGGCGCCACATGAACGTGGCCCATGTCACGAGCAGCGCCGCGCCCTCCGGGATGCCGTAGGGCCAGGCCGCCAGGTTCACATGGCGCAGGCAATACACCACGAGCAGGCCGAACACGGCCGGCCCCAGCACCTTGCCCAGGTACTGCACGTAGGCGGGGATCGGCCTGTTGCCGGGGAACAGCACATACGGCAGGAAGCGCGTGATGATGGTTCCGAGCACGCATACGCCGATTGTGACGGCCATCTGCAGCGTCGTCATCGTGTCATCTCCTTACCATCGTCTTCCGAGCCGTCTTCGCCGTCTTCCGAGCCGTCCTTCGTGCCGTCTCCCACCGCCACCGCATCGCTCGGCAGCGTCGGCGCGATGCGGCGGCGGAACACCGTGAGCACCACGAGGATGAGCGCGAGGCTTGGCACGATGAATTGGTCCGGTCCGAAAACCAGCAGGCACGCCAGCGAGCAGAGGACGCCCACGATCTCGCTGATATGCGAGCGCAGGAAGCCGTAGATGCCGGCGCGGCGCGCGACGGCGGAGTCGGCGAGCCATTGGTTGAGCAGAATCGCCATGAACATCGTGGTCATGACGAAGTCGAGGCCTGTTGTGTTCACGGTCAGCAGGGAGCCGAACATTGCGCCCAGCAGGGAGCCGGCCATCCAGTAGGCCTGGTCGAGCGCGGAGACGGCGGTGTAGAAGCGCGCCGCGTCCACGCCGGCCGGAATGTCGGCCGAATAGTTGACGGCGAAGGTCTCGTCGGTGGTGGCGAAGATGAGGTAGGGTTTGCGCCGGCCGGTATCGCGGTAGCGTCCCAGCATGGCGATGCCGTAGAAGATATGCCGCGAGCCGACCATCAGCGCCGTGACGAAGGCGGACAGCGGGTTGAACGCCGACGTGAGGATTTGCACCATGAGGAACTCGAGCGACCCCGTGTAGATGAGACCGGCCGTGAGCACGGGAAGCCAGACGGGGAATCCGTTGGACACCATGAGCAGGCCGTAGGTGATACCTAGGAATATATATCCGGTGAGAACGGGGAGGGTGCGGGGGAAGGCGGCGCCCAGGACGCGCGTGCGCGCGGTGTGCGTGCGCGCGGTGCGAGTGGTGTCGGGGTCAACGGTGCGCGCAGTGCCGGCGCGCGTGCGCGAGCCGGTGTCTGGGGACGGCGACGCCGGCGGTTGCTGCGCCGCCGGCGTTCCGGAATCGTGGAATGTCATGCCGATGCGTCAGTCCACAAGCGGCTCGGGGTCGTCGGCGCTGGCGACGGACGACGGCATGGTGCGTCCGTTGAGCTTGGAATGGCGGCGGCTGTACGTGAAGTAGACCACGAGGCCGAGCGCGAACCAGACCACGAAGCGCACCCACGTCTGCCACGTCAGGCCGGCGATGAGCACGGCGCAGAACGCGATGGCGAGGATCGGCGTGACGGGCACGCCCGGGGCGCGGAAACCGCGGTGGGCGTCCGGCTGCGTGTGGCGCATCCACAGCACGCCGGCCGACACGATGATGAAGGCCGTGAGCGTGCCGATGTTCACGAGCTCGAACAGCACGTTGATGTTGATGAGGCCGCCGGCGACGGCGGTGAGGATGCCGAAGAACCATGTGCCCTTCCACGGCGTGTGGTGCTTCTCGTCCACCTCGCCGAAGAACTTCGGGAACAGGCCGTCGCGGCTCATGGCGTAGCAGATGCGCGTCTGGCCGTACAGCTGCACGAGCATGACGGTGGTCATGCCGATCAGCGCGCCGAGGTTCACGATGAACGCCAGCCAGTTCAGGCCCGTGGCGAGGATGACGCCGGCCACCGGCGCGTCCACGAACTGCTCGAAGTCGGTGTACTTGACGATGCCCGTCATGATGAGGGTCATGGCGATGTACAGGATGGTGGAGATGACCAGCGAGTAGATGATGCCGCGCGGCAGCGTCTTGTTCGGCTCGACGGTCTCCTCGGCGGACGAGGAGACGGCGTCGAATCCGATGAAGCTGAAGAACACGATGGATGCGGCCGGGATGATGCCCATGGGCTTCGTGGAGCCCGGCTGGAAGGTGTAGGTGCCGTACGGGGAGAACGGATGCCAGTTCGCCGGGTTCACGTACCACACGGTGCACACGATGAACAGGATGATGATGGCGAGCTTGATCATGACCATGATGTCGTTCGTGCGCTTGGTCTGGTTGATGCCCATGGCGAGCACCGTGGTGATGATGAGCACGATGATGAAGCCTGGCAGGTTGAAATACGTCGTCACGCCCGGCGTGGTGCCGTAGGCGGCGGTCAGCTCGGTGGGGATGTGGATGTTGAAACCCTCGAGCAGCTTGTTGAAGTAGCCCGACCAGCCGGCCGAGACAGTGGCCGCCTGCAGGGCGTATTCCAGGATGAGGTCCCAGCCGATGACGAACGCGATGAGTTCGCCGAACGCCACGTAGGCGTAGGAGTAGGCCGATCCCGAGACGGGCACCATGGAGGCGAACTCCGCGTAGCACAGGCCGGCGAAGCCGCAGCAGACGGCGGCCAGCAGGAACGAGATGCACAGGGCCGGGCCAGCCGTCAGGGCGCCCTTGCCGGTGAGGACGAAGATGCCCGTGCCGATGATCGCACCGATGCCGAGCATCGTCAGGTCGAAGGTCTTCATTGTGCGTTTCAGCGGGGTGGCAGAGGCGGTGAGCTCCTCCACGGTTTTCTTACGCAGCAGTTTCGATGCCATGTGTGTCTGCTTTCTGGACGGTTTGCCGTTACCGGGTGCGGCGTGGCGCGGGGCGTGCGTGGCGCGGGGCGCTATATAAGGATTGCCGCACCTTATATAAGTGATGAGTCCGTACCTTTTTTAGCAGTGTCACGGGACGCTCGCGGAACACCGTCCGCGCTACGGCGGGTGGTGGGTGGTGGGTGGGGTACGTCACTAGATGGAACCAGGCAGAGATTGGCGTGTCTCTGCATTCAAACACGCTATACTGAAACTGCTAATTCTCAGTAAGTACAGCAATTTGTAGCTGTATCTGAATGCTAAACGGCTTTGCCGTAGGGGAGAACTTCGGTTCTCCCCGTTTTCTTTTGATTCACTGTTTTCCATGGGCATGTCCCGTGGCAACACGCACTACTGTAGTTTTCAGAGAATCTCAATTTCGTTGTAATCTTCGTATCAACGAATAATCAGGGCATCACAGTTGATGCCCCTGTTTCATGAAGGGAATTAGCATGTCTTCCAAGACATATCGCATTGGTATCGATGTTGGTTTGTATTCCGTGGGGCTCGCTGCCATTCAAGTTAATGAAGACGGCAATCCTGTCCGGATTCTCAATGCTCAGAGCGTTATTCACGACGGTGGGGTTGATCCGAGTGCTGAAAAGAGCAGGGGTAGCCGCCGATTGCAATCCGGTATTGCGCGTCGCACTCGCCGTATGCGCCGCAACAGGAAGAAGCGTCTCGAGCGTCTGGATCAGTTGCTCGTGAAGTCGGGATTCCCCGTGAGCGCGGAAAACGATTTGGAAGGTTTCGAACCGTGGATTCTGCGTGCCCAAGCGGCTGACGGTTTCATAGAGGATGACGCGACACGAAAGCGGGCGATTGCTGTTTCCTGCCGTCACATGGCTCGTCATCGCGGCTGGCGTAATCCATATTTGTCCGCTCGCACACTTCTGGCTGTTGACTCGCCGTCGTCGGCTTTTTACGACAAGCTTGTAGAGAACGCTGCGCAGATGATGGATGGCCAACTTCCCGAGGAAGAAGCGACACCTGCTCAAATCGTGCGCGATGTACTTGAATATCGGCAGGGAAGTGCAGCGATTCGCCTTCGCAAATCTACAGCCAAGAAAAAGAAAGACCGTTTTGCGTTGTTCCCTGAGAAAATGATGCAAGAAGACAATGCTTATGAGCTGCGGCTTATCCTCTCTAAGCAGTCGGTTCCTCAGGATGTGGCCCGAGAATTATTGCTTGCGGTGTTTCAATCTCAGTCGCCTAAGGGGTCCGCGGAAAAACGCGTCGGAAAGGATCCCCTGGATCCCTCTCAGCCTCGTGCTTTGAAGGCATCTTTAGCTTTCCAGCACTATCGTATGCTCAACATGATTACCAACCTGAGGCTGGTTGATAACGGGGTGGAGCGCCGCCTCTCGGTCGAAGAGAAGCAGAAGCTGTATCAGCTGCTGTTGAGCGATACCGGGCGGGACAAGAAATACGATACGTGGACCGATGTTGCGTCTGCCATGGGGTGGAAGCGGAGCCAGCTTAAAGGTGTGGGTAGCCTTACTTCGGATGGCGAGGATCGCGTGACGAGCAAGCCACCGCATGTTGACATCATCGAAAAGCTCAACGATATCAAAGATTCGGGCCTGAGGAAGCGCGTCCTCGAATGGTGGGCGGAGGCGACAGAGTCTGAGCGTGAGTCGATGGTTGCTTTGCTTTCGAATACTGTCGATATCGCCAAGAAACAGGACGATCCAGATTTTTCCTCAGCTGTGAAGTTCATCGATGCGCTGAATGACGAGGACTTGCAAAAGCTGGATGGCATTGATATGCAGCAAGGCCGTGCTGCATATTCGTCCAAGACTCTGTGTGCGTTGACGCAGCAGATGTTGACAACGGAGGATGATTTGCATGATGCAAGGAAGCATGTTTTCCATGTAGATGATTCATGGCGCCCGCCGCAGCCGGCTATCGGCGCCCCGTTGGGCAATCCGTCGGTGGACCGGGTCGCGAAGATTGTCAATCGATGGCTTCTCGCTTGCCAGTCTCGTTGGGGCAATCCTGTGTCTATCCAGATTGAACATGTGCGCGACGCTCTGTCGTCAGCTGCAACACTGGCTGCGAGCAAGTCTGCTTATGACAGGGCAATCAGCGCTAGAAATCTGGAGAAACAGGAGACCAAAGACACACTGCGCCGAGAAATGAATCTTAGCGAACCCCATGAGTCTGATATTCGTCGTATTGAAGCCATTACGCGTCAGGGAGGGAAATGTCTATATTGCGGTACGCCAATAGAGTTTACTAATTGTGAGATGGACCATATAGTTCCTCGTAAAGGACCTGGATCCACGAACACACGTGATAATTTTGCGGCGGTTTGCATTACGTGCAATCGGCAGAAGGGCAATGTGCCGTTTGCGGTTTGGTGCCAGACCCCGGCGGCTGTGCAGCGAGGCGTGAGTCTTGAGAAAGCAGTTGCTCGCGTCAATGACTTCTTTAAGGAATCAAAGAGCTTGAGGGGACGGCAGGCAACGGCCTTCAAGAAGTCGATGATTATGCGCTTGAAACAAACAGTCGCCGACGATCCCATTGATAACCGGTCTATCGAATCGGTTGCTTGGATGGCTGATGAGCTGCATCGTCGCATCGATTGGCATTTCAATGGAGGCGCTTCCAGCCATGAGATTGAGTCGAAGGTGCAAGTGGCCGTCTACCAAGGGCGTATCACATCCGAAGCGCGTAATGTGATGCGCTTCCAGGCTGGTGGAGATTTCCACTTCGTCGGTGGGCATGGGAAGACGCGTCTTGATAGAAGACATCATGCTGTCGATGCTTCCGTTATCGCGATGATGACTCCTGCCGCAGCCCAGACATTGGCTGAACGGATGAATATCCGTGACAGCCAGCGATACATTGGTCGCATTGAAGAAGACGAAGTTGATTGGAAGCAGTGGCCTGCCAAGCCCACTGAGAAATATCGGCAGTGGTTGAACAATGGCGAGCGTCTTTTTGCATTGATCAATGACGCTTTGGATGCGGATCGCATTCCGGTGACGCATTGGCAACGCTATTCATTGGGCAATTCCATAGCACATGATGCCACGATTAAGCCCTTGCTTAAGGTTCCTCTTGGCAGTGCGATTGGCAAAGAAACAGTTAATCGTGCGGCAACCCCAGCGCTTTATTGTGCATTGACCGGATGTGCAGATTATTCTCCGACAGATGGTCTTCCAGAGAATAAACAGAGGCATATCACAGTCAATGGTACCGTCTACGGGCCAGATGACGTAGTCGAGTTTTTCAAGGACGATTCTGCTCAAATAGCGGTTCAAGGGGGTTCTGCCGACATTGGTAACGCCATTCATCATGCACGGGTCTACCGTTGCTACACGTTGAATTCCAAGGGTGTCAAGAAGTGGTTTTATGGCATGATTCGAGTGTTCCAAGCTGATCTTGTGCATGCCAGGCATGATGATTTGTTCAGTTACCCGCTGCCGCCTCAATCCATCTCTATGCGATACGCGGAGCCACGAACTGCGCAAGCGGTGCTTGATGGGCGAGCTGAGTATCTTGGAAATCTTGTTATCGGGGATGAGATTGATATTCCGATGGACCGCGAGCTAAAAGGCCAAATAGCTACGTGCGTGGCTTTCTTTAACGAGCTGCCGGGCAACCATTCGCTGATTGAAAAATGGAGCGTGGATGGTTTTTATTCGGGATCAAGACTTCGTTTGCGTCCTCTGCATTTTGCGGGTGAGGGCTTGCCTAAACTTGAGGACGTGCTCGGAGTTGATATTCCGGCGGATATTCAAAAGATACTCGTTCGTCCAGGATGGTTGCCGTCTGTCGATACAGTATTTTCTACCTGTCCTCAAGTGATTCGCCGCAATTCATTGGGCGAACCGCGATGGAAATCACGCTCCGGCATGCCTGTTTCGTGGCGGATCCTGAGTTCCGAAGAGGCCTAGGAGGCATTGAGAATGGAGAGCGCTTGGCGTGTTATCGACTGCATCAACGTCGAAGGTCAGCTTCGATATGAACGCGGGCGCATGGTGGTCTGTGCCAGAGATAAGGAACCTGTTGAGATTCCTTTGGCGCAGACCGCTGTTCTCTTGCTTGGACTGCGGGCAAATATTTCTACAGCACTGTTAAGTCGATTGGCTCAAGAAGGGGTGAGTGTCCTCGTTTGCGACTGGAAAGGCGTGCCTGTTGGTGCGCTTGATAGCTGGGGCGCAACTCCTTCTCGCGTTGTGATTCGACATTGGGCTCAGGTCGAAATGACCGTGCCGCGTCAGAAAAATGCTTGGAAACGCATCGTGAAAGCGAAAATCCGCGGCCAGGCTCGATGCCTTGAAATGTGCGGACGTCCACGTGGCGGAGCGCTTCTCCAGATGTCTCACCACGTCAGAACCGGCGATGTATCGAACGTCGAGGGGATGGCTGCACGCGAATACTGGCAGAATTTATTCACACCTGAAGAAGAATTCAGCAGGCAACCGGGAAGCGGCATTGGCAAGAATGCTTTGCTGGATTATGGATACGCTATTCTCCGTGGATTTGTGATTCGAGCGATTCTTGCAGCAGGGCTTGACCCGACTTTTGGTGTGAATCATCACAATCGCTCGAATTACTTCTGCCTGGCGGATGATCTCATAGAGCCTTATAGACCTGTGGTCGATTGCTGTGTGGCGCAAATGGGTATTTTCACTCTAGATCAGGAAGCAAAGCAACGAATCGTGGAGGCTGTCAATGGACAGTATACGGCTGGAGGCCTCACGGTGCCTAGCTCGTTGAATGATTTTGCTCAGCAATATGGTTTGTATTGCGAGGGTAAATGCGACCTGCTGAGAGTGCCAGTGTTTGGGGAGAATAACAATGAAGAAGGATGAGGAGAGTGGCGGCATGTGGTGTGTGGTGATGTTTGACTTGCCTGTTGAAACCAAGATGGAGAGACGAGCTGCTACTCAGTTCAGGGATTTGCTACTCGACCAAGGTTTCATGATGGTGCAGTTTTCTGTCTATGCGAGATATACACCGACACTTGGTGGGAATCGATCAAGCATTGAATTCATCAAGAAGAACATTCCTGCGAAGGGAAAAGTCAGGATTCTGAATCTAAGCGATCACCAGTGGACTCAGTCGTTCCACTCTTATGATTCGCAGATTGGGAATCCGAATGATGGCCCAACTGCCCCAGGTGCTCTTACGCTTTTTTGATCGTAAAAACACCTGGAAACGTTGGGATTCCTTCCTTTTTGATGAACTCTCAAGTTTATCAAAAAGGAAGGATGCTAATTCTCAGCTATGCGCTGCGCACAATCATCGGCGGGCCAAGTTTATCAAAAAGGAAGGATGCTAATTCTCAGCTTCCAGTCATAATAGTCACTCATTGCTCCAAGTTTATCAAAAAGGAAGGATGCTAATTCTCAGCCAGGCGGCCGTCCATGCGCGACGTTGAACAAGTTTATCAAAAAGGAAGGATGCTAATTCTCAGCCTCTCTTCGCCATCCCGATGAGCGTCGCCAAGTTTATCAAAAAGGAAGGATGCTAATTCTCAGCACGGTTGCCGTCGATAAGAATACGGGGCCAAGTTTATCAAAAAGGAAGGATGCTAATTCTCAGCTTGTCTGCCATTTGTCTACTCCGTCCTACAAGTTTATCAAAAAGGAAGGATGCTAATTCTCAGCCGGTTGGAGTCCATCGATCCATCCGCCCCAAGTTTATCAAAAAGGAAGGATGCTAATTCTCAGCTTTTCCGCCGACGCTACACGCGCCCATACAAGTTTATCAAAAAGGAAGGATGCTAATTCTCAGCAGGCCCTTCCTTCGATCTCCAGTTCCTTCAAGTTTATCAAAAAGGAAGGATGCTAATTCTCAGCAAGGAACG
>NZ_MWWR01000018.1 GCF_002259605.1 Pseudoscardovia radai
CTTTCCCGCCGCCTTCCCCGCGGCCTTGGCGGCGGGCCCTCCGGCCCCTCCCGTCCGCGCGGCGTCGGCCGCGCCGGCGCGCACGGCGCGCCCCGTCACGTCATCCATGGTCGGCTCCTCCAGTCCGCCGGGGTCCCGGCCCTCCAATCCTCTCACGGACCCCGCCGCCGGCGCCACCGGCACGCCGCCCGCCGCGGGAACCCGCCGCGACGGATCCGCACGGTCCACCCACTTGCGCAGCGTCCCGGGAGACGGATACCCCAGGCACCGGCACGTGCGCTGCACGCACCGGCCATGCGTCAGGAAATGCTCCACCGCCGCGCGCCTGAGCCCCTCGGGATACCCGCCCGCCGGCGCCGGCACCCTCGCGGGCGCGACCCTGCCCGGCACGCCCCCGTACCTCTCCGACGCGTACCGGCGGTACCACGCGCGCACCGAATGCCGGCTCGCCGGATACCCCAGCTCCCGCACCACGGCCGTCGCGCTCCGGTCCAGCCGCTCATACAACTCACACGCCCTGAGCCTCTGCTCCCGCGTATAACTAGCCATGACGCCCTCCAGTCAAAAGTCCAAGAAAACGTCACCACCTCGGTATCAAGGACACGATGAGTATCTCCAATGGGGAGGGGTCGGACATCATGACGACCCGAGAGACTATCGGCAATTCGGAAATCTGCGATTCGCTGGACTCTTTCAACCACGCCCTGAGCGACAAAAAGAACAAATACGAATACCAGACGGGCAAATACATCGAGTTTCTCAGAACCGTGAAATCAAGCAGTGATGAGCTGGATTCCGAACTGCGAGATGGAATAGAGCAGGCTCTGAACCCCTAGCCTCCCTCCACCTCCTTCTTGTGTTTCTGGATAGATTGCGTCGATTGGCCGGAGAACGGTCGAGATTGGAGTCCTGACGCCGCGTTCTCGGGACGTCTGCGCCGGTTTTGCCGGAGTCGAATCCCAGAGTGCCGTGGATCCGGGATTCGCAGAGTCTATAATTCTCCTTGCCCCGTGTGCTCGATGATGGAGATCCGCCGCGGTGGCGAAGAATATGAATCCGTTCTCGTGAGGTGGCAGGCGAAGATGATCTACACATTCAGGGACTGGGCTTCTTGCAAGTACGTGGGGAATCTGAAGAGGACGGTGCCTGTGTTCTGGGATCCCCGGCGTGGGATGTACGTCAAGGCGGTTCCTTATCCGCCGGGCACCGTCGATGCCGAGGGGAAGGTGGTGCCCCTCGCCACCGTGGATGACGAGAGGCACGGACGGATTTCGTCCCTGACGGCCTATCACAATGCGGAGCACAGGGAACAGCGCAGGAGTGTGCGCGCCCTTCGTGGCGCGCTCCTTTATTGTCTCCTGCTTTTTATCATAGTGGTGAGCTTCAAGGGGTCGCTGTTGCTGGTAGAGGTGATTGCTGGCATCGTCATAGGCATTGCCCTTGGTGTGTATTGCGGCTGGTGGTGGACCCGCGGATATCTCATCAAAGACAGCTATGTTTTCCCGGCCAGTGACAGGGAGGTTACGCTTGCCCTGATCGGCAGCAGGGATAAGTACCGTTTCGGTTCGTCGGCCCTGTACTGGTGCGGTCCGGTCATGTTGTTGTGTTGGCTCCTGCTCCTTGGCTTCGTTTTCTTTAACGGCAATAGTTCTTCTTTTAGCCCCGGGTTGGGGAAAATCTTGGCTGCCATCGGCATCACTATCTTTGTGTTGACGGTAATCTATCTGGTCTACGCCCTCACCTACCAAGCGCACGCCTGATAGGAGCGGATCATGGGATGTCTGTTCATTACCCTTGTATTTTTCCTGTTCTCTTTCCCTTGGTCGGTGATGACGTTCTTCCAGAATCATTATCTTTATCACCGGCGCGTGGATAGGCAGGTCATGCCGTATCTCGATACTCTTGTGAGTCATGACCCGCTTTTGCGAAGGGGTGACGTCGGTCTTGATTCGCTTGACGGCTACAATCCCTATGATCCGGACTATGCCTATCTGAAGACGGATCCCTCCGGGACGGATTCCTCCGTGCCGACGCCGCCGGCATCGGTGCCTGCGGCGGGACCGGTCGCACTGCCCGGGGGCGGAGACGGGCGGGATGTGCCGGGTGGCACGTCCGCGGACGGTGCCGCATGATTTTCGACCTAATCCAGACGTCGAAGTTTCTTTACGGGGGCGCGTTCGCCATCGTCGGCAAGGAGGGCGTGGTCGGTGACGCGAAGATGAAGTCGCCGATCACCGGTCTGCGGGCGGGCGATTCGGTGGATCTGCCGGAATGGTCGATCGGCTTCCGGCGCCACGCCATACGCATGGCCCCCACGCACGCCCATGACTACGAGCGCAACGACGCGGAGATGCCGACGGATGTCTGCGCGGTGCAGGTGGACGGCGCCGCGAAGGGCGAGGTTTATCTCGCGCGCGTCCGCGAGCACCAGAAGAAGGCATTGCTGAATCTCATTCCGACCAGGTACCGGATTGCGCGCATGCGTTGCGCCGGGGTCACGTACAGTGTGTATCCCGCCGCGCCGCCGGAGCTTCCCCAGGGGTGGTGCGTTGCCTACTGCGTGTATGTGGGCGACATCCAGGTGGCGGAGGTGCGTGTGCCGAGTTATGTTCTCAACAACCTGTACAGGTACCGGATTTTCATCGGTGACGCCCCGGGTACGGTCGATGGCGACGATCTTGCGGTGGCTGCCGTCGTCATTGGCTGTTATCTGCATCTGATGGATTACCGAGGCGAGGTCGTGACGGATGCGTCGTATGCCTTGGAAAGGCCGCGGATCACCGATAAGAGGCTGTTGTCGCGCTTCGACCCGGAGTTCGCGCCGCGCATCGCCCCATGAGTCCCGCTGCACCGCGGTCGAAGGTGTGATTCCGTGCGCCTTCGGCGGGGTTGGCTCGCCCGATCTCGGTCTTTCCTTACCTAATCGGGGTCGAGGGTGCACGATTTTGCACCCTCAGCGGCGGTTACCTTGCTCAATTGTGGCTTTTCCCTACCTAATCCGCACCGAGGGTGCACGATGTTGCACCCTCGGCGGCGGAAAGGGTGGGTGCGGGGCTGTTTTGAGTGGGTAATCGCCTTCGAGGGTGCATGATTTTGCACCCTCGACCGCCAATAGGGCAGAGGGAGCCGTCGGCGGATGAGGCAATCCGCACCGAGGGTGCACAATCATGTACCCTCGGCCGCAATTGGCGGCGTCATGTATGTCGTGCACCTCTGTACGTCGTGGCCTCGCTCATCCGCCTCGCTCATCCGATCAATGCTCGGAATACTCTGTCGGAAGGGTGCTGGAGTAGCGAAGGTTCTCGAGGTCGTATTTCCACAGGCGTTCCTCGGCGCGAAGATCACGTAGGGTCATGGAGGTGGTGCACTGGTCCGTGTCCATCGTATGCCGTGCTTCTCGCCTTCGACCTGCTTGGCATGCAAGCGGAGCAGTATGCGAGGCACGCCACGCAATGCCTGCGTGACATGCGCGGCGGAACATCCGGAACATCCGATGCCGAGGAGGAGCAATGAACGATATCACTTTTCTCCAAACCGTGACGACCGGATCCGATGAGCTGGACAACCAGCTTGCACAGGCCTTGAATGAGTGAAGTCGCAACGGCCGCTGCGCGCATGGGGCATGGCTGCACGGCGATTATTCATTAACCGCGGAAAGAAGGAAACGCTGGAGATGCGAATCCCTGGGCGGTTTTCTGTGGGGGGGGGGTATCGTATCTGGCGAGTGGATCCGTTTCGGATCGTGCTGTCTCATGCGCAACATCGCGGGAGTGTAGGGGATGCCGAGCGTGGCTCCGGTGGGTGTTCGCAGGGATGTGTGCGACGGCATGCAGGGCATGCGCGCGTCGGGCATCGTTCCGCTGCAGGATGCGGCGGAGGCGGTGCCCGTTTTCGTTACGCCTGGCTTCCGGTTTGGCCCACCCCTGGCCTCGGCTTGGTATCGAGCGGAGCCGGGGCGGATCTTCCCCGATAATGGCCGCCGTGAGCCTTCCCGGCACCAAGGACTGTAAGATGGAACGCAGCGATGCACAATCGCCCGGTCTTCTGCGTCGTTCCGGCGCAAGGCGGGACGGATGCGCGTGGTGAGCGTTTCGACAATGGGGAGGAGCGAGGGCTCCGAAAAGGAAGGACAGTCATGACTCAGGTGACCCCGAGGATGCCATTCGTGAATGCGGCACAGCCGAAGCTGGTGCTTCGTTTTTCCAACGGACGCGTCGCTTCGTTCGCGGGGCGCAACGTCGTCGGCCGTGTGAAGCCCGAGAAGGGAGCCGACTACACCGGGCATATCGTGCTTCGTGACGACTCGCACGAGATTTCCCGCCAGCATTTCGAATTCGGCACGACCAGCAAGAACCGCGCATGGGTCATGGACCTGGGCTCTTCCAACGGCACATGGTTGATTCACAGGGGTATGAGCATCGAGCTCAAGCCGAACGTCAAGGTGGTGGTTATCCCCGGCGATTCGATTCGCCTCGGGGCTTTCCATGCCGATGTCAGCATCGCGTAACCGGTCGCAGTCCTAGGAGCCCTAGGCGCCGCGCGTGCCTTCCCGGTGGTGCCCTCCCGGTGGCCTGCGCGTCTGAGGCGGTGGGCTTCCCGCCGCCTCAGACCGTTCGGGCGGTGCCCGGCTCTACCAGATTCTCACGCGGCGGTCGGGGTCGAGCCACATGGCGTCGCCCGGCGCGGTGCCGAAGGCCTCATGGAAGAGGTCCACGTTGCGCACGATTCCGTTGACGCGGAACTCGGCGGGGGAATGCGGGTCGATCTGGAGGAACTGCTCGGCCAGCTCGTTGCGGATCTTGGTGCGCCAGATCTGCGCGTAGCTCAGGAAGAAACGCTGCAGGCCCGTGAACCCGTCCATCACCGGGGCGTGGGAGAGGGCCGCGCGCACGGAATCCAGGCCGCCGTCCGCCGCGCCGAGCGACAGCGCATACGCCTTGAGCGCGATGTTCACGCCGCCCAGGTCACCGATGTTCTCGCCGATCGTCAACGCGCCGTTCACATGCGGCGCATCGTCGGGCCTGCCCTCCTCCTCGTATTTCTCGCGCAGCTGCAGCGGAACGAACGAATCGTATTGCTCGATCAGCGTATGCGTGCGCTGATCGAAATTCGCGCGGTCCTGCGCCGTCCACCAATCGTGCAGGCGTCCGTCGCCGTCGTATTTGCTGCCCTGGTCGTCGAAGCCGTGGCCGATCTCGTGGCCGATCACCGCGCCGATGCCGCCGTAGTTCGCGGCGTCCTCGGCCTCGGGGTCGAAGAACGGCGGCTGCAGGATGGCCGCGGGGAACACGATGACGTTCAGAGTCGGCTCGTAGTACGCGTTGACGGTCTGCGGCGTCATAAGCCACTCGTCCTTGTCGACGGGCGTGCCGGCCTTGCTCAGCTCGTAGCCGTTCTCGTAGCGGTTCGCGGCGCGCATGATGTCGACGAGCGAATCGCCGTCGGCGACGCCGAAGGCCGAATAGTCGCGCCAATGGTTCGTGTACCCGATCTTCGGCTCGAATTTGTCGAGCTTCTCCAGCGCCTTGCCCTTCGTCTCCTCGCCCAGCCAGTCGCTGGCCTGGATCGAGGCGCGGTAGGCGTCGATGAGGTTGGCCACGAGCCGCTCGACGCGCTTCTTCGATGATGCGGGGAAGTGGCGGCGCACGTACTCGCGTCCCACGTCCTCTCCGCACACGCCGTCGACGAGGCCCACGGCGCGGCGCCAGCGCTCGCGCTGCTCCGTGGTACCGTGCAGGGTTTTGCCGTAGAAGTCGAAATGCGCCTGGTCGAAGGCCTTGTTCAGGTACGTGGACCACCCGATGAGCTCGTGGACGCGGGCCCACAGCTTGAGGTCGTCGAGCGTGGCCTCGCGCCAGAACGCGGCGATGCCGGTGATGAAGCTCGGCTGGTGCACGATGGTGTGGGAGAGCACGGCGCGCAGGTCCAGCGGCATGGCGCTCGCGGCGGCGGAGGCATCGTAGGCCTTCTGCCAGGCGTCGAGCCACGGGTCGATGTCGAAGCCGTCGAGTTCGGAGAGCAGCCTGTCGGCGTCATAGGGGTTGTACGTCTTGTCTTCGTCGCGGGAGCTGACGTTGTCCCAGTGGTTCGCGGCGATGCGGGTCTCGACGGCGAGGAAGCGCCTGGCGTCGTCCATGGCCTCGGCGGGGCTGGGTGCGTAGCCGGCGAGATGCAGCATCTGCGCCACCATCGACACGTAGCTGGAGCGCACCGGGGCGAAGCGCTCCTCGCGGTAGTAGCCTTCGTCCGGCAGGCCGAGGCCCCCCTGGAACAGATGCACCACGTTCGTGCCCGCGTTGCCCGGGTCGGAGTAGATGGCGACGCCGATCATGCCGGGGCCGCCGGAAACGGACAGACCGCCGAGCACCGCGTGCAGCGCGGCCTTGCTCGGCGCGTTGTCGATGGCGTGCAGGTCGTCGACGATGGGTGAGATGCCTGCCTCTTCGAGCGCGGCGGTGTCGAGGAAGGCGTCGTAGACGGTGCGGGACAGCGTGCACGGCGCGTCGGGGTCCTCGAGGATCTCGCGCAGCTGCGCCTCGGCGTCCTCGCTGAGCTTGTTGAACGATCCGTAGCGTGCGTGGTCGGCGGGAAGCGCGTAGGCGTCGATCCACGGGCCGTTGACGTAGCGGTAGAAATCGGAGGTCGGCGCGATAACCGATGAGAAAGCGCTGGCATCGATGCCGGAGGTCTGTGCTGCGCTCTCCCCGGAACCGGGAGTGCGCGAGGGGGTCATGGCTGATGTTGTCATGACACCAGCCTAGCCCGTGGCCCGTTCATTCGCCGTCGTTTTCGTCCCATACGGCAGTGATTGCGCCGAGCGCGAAGGACGGCGCCGTGCGGGCTGTTTCGCGGCTGCGGGGCGGTCGGGAGTTCGCGGGGCGCGGGTATTGTGGTATGGCCGCGGTTCGCGTGCGGGATGGCCGTGGCCTGATTCCGCCGGGGCATCGCGGGCGCAATCGTGAAAACCACAATCGTGGAGACAACAACGCAGAAGCGGACGGAGGAGGACGATGGAAGGTTTGCTCAGTGCTTATGTGTGGCTGCTGGCGCTGTCGGTGTCGATGGACACCTTCGCCATGTCGATGTCGCTGGGCCTGCGCGCGGGGCATGTTCCCGAGCGGGGCTACGTGCGCACGGCCGCGGCGTTCGCCGGCATGCAGACGCTGTTCCTGTGGCTCGGTTCGCTGATCGGTGACGCGGCGGCGCCCTTCGTCGGCGGCACGTCCTGGGTGGTGTGCGTGCTTCTGGCGGGAATCGGCGCGTGGATGATTCATGAGGCCCTCGAGGACGAGGACGAGGATGAGGTGGACGAGCGCGCGGAATCCGAGCAGACTCAGCTCGAATCCGAGGACCTCGACCGCAAACTCGCCGCCGAGATGCGCGAATACGCGGACAGGAAGACGGGGAACGCCGCCGACGCGGCCGCCGACGAGCGCATCGTGGAGCAGCTCAGCGGGGAGCGGGAGGCCGCATCGCTGCGCGTGCGCTCCACCTTCGCGTGGAAGGTGCTTCTCACGCTCGCCGTGGCCGAGAGCATCGACTCCCTCGGCATCGGTGCGACGCTCGGCCTCGGGCGCACGCCGATGGCATCGTATGTCATCGCCATCTTTGCCATGACCGCGCTGTCATGCGTCCTCGGCCTGCTGTTGGGTGGCAAGCTGGGGGAGAAGTGGAAGAAAGGCGCCGGCGTTCTCGGAGGCATCATCCTCATTCTTCTGGGCATCCGACAGGTTATCGCGTAGAGCGCCGTGCCCGCCGCGCAGGCCGCGGTGGGCGTTATGCGCCGCAACGGCCGCCGGCGCGGTATCCTTGGCCTATGAGCGGCGCACCGGTCAGCATGGGGCGCCGCAGAAGCCTTGGAGCGGGGCCCGGCGCCGGACGGTCGAACGTACCCGGCGCCGCGCGGCCACCGCGAATCCGAAAGGAAGAAGAAAACAGTGATCGAGCTGAAGACCCAGGAAGAGATCAAGCAGATGCGTCCCGCGGGGAAGTTCGTCGGTGACATCCTGTCGCACCTGCGCGAGAGCACGAAGGTCGGCACGAATCTGCTGGAGATTGACGAATACGTGCACCAGCGCATCGCGGACCGCCAGGGGGCGGAATCGTGCTACGTCGACTACGCGCCCGACTTCGGCACGGGTCCGTTCAAGCATTGGATCTGCGTGTCGGTGAACGACGCGGTGCTGCACGGCGTTCCCTACGATTACGACCTCAAGGACGGCGACCTCGTCTCGCTCGACCTTGCGGTGAGCGTCGACGGCTGGGTGGGCGACTCCGCCATCAGCTTCGTGGTCGGCAAGGCCGATCCCGAGGACGAGCGCATCATCAAGACCACCGAGGAATGCCTCAAGGCCGGCATCGGCCAGGCGTATGCGGGCAACCGCATCGGCGACATCTCCGCCGCCATCGGCGAGGTGGCGCACGAGAACGGCTACAGCGTGAACATGGAGTTCGGCGGCCACGGCGTGGGCCACCTCATGCACGGCGACCCGTTCGTGGTCAACGATGGCCGCGCCCATCACGGCTACAAGCTGCGCCCGGGCCTCGTCATCGCCATCGAGCCGTGGCTTATGCGCGGAACCGACGAGATCTACCAGGATCCGAAGGACGGCTGGACCCTGCGCTCCGCAGACGGTTCGCGCGGCGCCCACACCGAGCACACGATCGCCATCACCGACGGCGATCCGATCATTCTGACGAGGCGCGAGGGATTCGACCCGGCGCTGCCCGAGGCGCTGCGCAAGTAGGGCGGGGGCGACGGCGGTGTGGACCCGTCGTGGGCCCATGACGTGAGCCCACGTTGAGGGTCCATGTTGTGAGTCCATGTTGCGAGTCCATCGTGGGTCCATGTTGCGGGCCCATCGCAGCCATCGTGAGCCATTCGTAAGCCTTGCGGCCGTCGCCATCGTATATTTAAGGGACACAACGCATAGCGAAGCGCAGGCGGGCGCTTCGCCGAAGGAGGAATCATGGCGGAAGCCAAACTCGAGATCGACTCCGAGAAGTACACGCTGCCGCTTGTCGAGGCAACGAGCGGTGCCAACGGCATCGTCGTCTCCAGCTTGCGCAACGACAAATGGGTGACCCTCGACCCGGGGTTCCTGACCACCGCGCAGTGCGAGTCGAAGATCACCTTCATCGACGGCGCGAACTCCATCCTGCGCTACCGGGGATACCCGATCGAGCAGCTGTGCGAGCATTCGAACTTCCTCGAGGTCGCGTACCTGCTGCGCTCCGGCGAGCTGCCGACGCAGGAGCAGTACGACGCCTTCCGGTCGTCCATCCTGCGCCGCACGATCATCGGCGAGGAATTCCGCACCTTCATCGGATCCTTCCCGCGCAACGCGCATCCCATGAGCGTCCTTGCCTCCGCGGTCAACGCGCTTGCCGCGTATTACCCGGACACCACCGACATCAACGATCCCGACCAGCTCGACGAGGCGTCGGCCATCATCATGGCCAAGACGCGCACCATCGTCTCGCTGATCCTGCGCCGCCGTCGCGACCAGCCGCTGCTGTACGCGGATGTCTCGCAGGGCTACGTCGACGACTTCCTGCGCATGTGCTTCTCGATGCCGTACCAGAAGTTCGAATCCGACCCGCTGTACGTGGACGCGCTCGACAAGCTGTTCATCATCCACGCGGACCACGAGCAGAACTGCTCCACGTCCGTCGTGCGCATCGCCGGGTCGGCGCACGCCAACCTGTACGCGGCCGTCGCCGCCGGCATCAATGCGCTGTCCGGGCCGCTGCACGGTGGGGCGAACGAGGCCGTGCTGCGCCAGCTCGCCGAGATTCGCGACTCGGGCAAGACCGTGCGCCGCTTCGTCGATGATGCCAAGGCCGAGAAGCGCCGCATTTCCGGGCTCGGGCACCGCGTGTACAAGTCGTACGACCCGCGCGCGGCCATTGCGAAGAGCTACCTCGAGAAGATCATGAACCGGCCGGGTGCTTCGCATACCGGCGGCGTGGACGAGCAGCTGTTCGACATCGCGCTCGAGCTGGAGGATATTGCGCTCAACGACGAGTACTTCGTCTCGAGGCACCTGTACCCGAACGTGGATTTCTACACGGGCCTCATCTACCGCGCCATCGGGTTCGATCCCTCGATGTTCACCACGCTGTTCGCGCTCGGGCGCATCCCGGGCTGGATTGCGCAGTACCGCGAGATGCTCAACGACCCGATGACCAAGATCGGCCGTCCGCGCCAGGTCTACACCGGCGTTCCCGTGCGCGACTACGTTCCCATCTCCGAACGCGCGTAGCTGCGGGGTTCGCGTGGGCGCCTTAGGTGTGTGCGACAGCGCACGCCTAAGGCGTTTTTCGTGGGTTGGGTTCGGTTGGGTGGCCGGAATGGCGTTCGGCGGGTGTGGTGGCACCCGTTTAAGGCGGTTTTGGGTTAGTTATTGACGATTTTCCTGCTGAGATGCTGTTAGGCGGGTGTGGTGGCACCCGTTTAAGGCGGTTTGTCCCGGGCGGAGACGGTGGGGAGGGGATTGCGAGCCGGGTGCCCTGCCCATTCACGAACAATGTGATGGGTTGCGGACATTTTCGGGGGATTTTGCGCCTTTGCGGGTCCGTTTTTGTCCGTAAGGCATCACATTGTTATTGGGGGAGGGGGCGCGTGATTGGAGCCGGCCACGGAGCGGGCCGCGGTGCTCGATTGAGCGCGGTGTCCGGCATGTGGAACGATGCGCGGAGTGGTGCGCGCTGCTTCAATCGTGGGGGAATCGTATGCCAAAGTTTTCGCACGCCTTTCCGACACCCTTCCATCGTTTTTTCATTCGGCCTTCCGAACCGCCTCACGCACCGCCTTCCGCCTCGCCTCGCGTCGCTGCACGGTGCAACGGATTCTCCCACATGCCCCGGCGCGAATGTTACGGGTATGTTCCGCGCGCGTAATCGGCGCATGAATGGAGCGCAACCACACGAAATCTTTCGCTTTTATAACAAAAGACAGATTTCACAGGTCCTTCACCGGTCCACAAGACCGCATCGGATACGCGGAGTCTGAACGTACATCCAGGACGTGCGACGCCCCGGGGAATGTACGGAATCGGCAGGTCGGATGCCCGCGCGCCACTCCCATCAGGCGCTCGGGCGGCAGTCGTCGCATGGGCTCGGGAAGCAGGAAGCCAGGAAGTGGTGGCTTCGTGCGTTCCGGGTTTCCACGATTTCCCCGACGATCACGGCATGTGACGCCACGCCACATACGTGGCACCGTCATGTGCAGCCACGCGCACCGCGACACGCGCTGCACCCGCGCATCGCGCAGCCGCGCGCACGCGCGCCACCCGCCGCCCCATCGTTCCCTTCGCACGCGACGGCAACAGAAAGAGGTTCGTATGAGATTCGCAGTCAACGAGGCCGCGGCGCAGGACGGCTGTCCCGCCGGCGCCGGCCGACGAAACGCCGGCTCCGTCAGGGAGGCGACACGATGAAGTTCAACCCCGACCACATCATCATCACCATCGGATGCGAATACGGCGCCGGCGGCCCGCAGATCGGCAAGATGCTCGCGGATGCGCTCGGCATCGAATACTACGACCGCGACCTCGTCGACAAGGTCGTCAACCAGCTGGGCGTCAGCCGCGGCCTCGTCGAACAGGCGGATCAGAAGACGAACGTCCAGTACGCGTTCGAGACATCGCTCGGCCCGCGCTACGCGAACCTCAGCAACCGCGTCATCTTCACCCAATCCGAGGTCATCAACGACCTTGCCGAGAAATCGTCGTGCGTTATCATCGGCCGCTCCGCCAACTACCTGCTGCGCGGCCGCGACGATGTTCTCGACGTGTTCCTCTACGCGCCGAAGGACGTGCGCATCGAATCCATCATGGAGCAGGACCACGTCGACGCGAAGAAGGCCAAGGAAATCGTGGAGTACAACGACGAGCTCAACCACTCGCGCCACAAGTACATCACGGGAACCCACCGCGGCGACCGCTCACAGCGCGACCTGCTGCTCGACACCAGCCTGCTGGGGTGGGACAAGACGGCGAAATATCTGCTGACGCTCGTCGAGATGCTGGGCGAATGACGGAAGGGGAGTGAGAACATGACTGACAAAAAGGAATCGGACTTCGACAAGGTCTTTAACGTCTGGGATATCCTCGTCATCGCCTTCGGCGCCATGATCGGATGGGCCTGGGTGGTCTCGAGCGGCGACTGGATCGACCGCGGCGGCGTGATCGGCGCCATGCTCGGCTTCGGCCTGGGCGGCATCATGATCTTCTTCATCGGCCTGACCTACGCGGAGCTCACGCCCGCCATGCCGGACTGCGGCGGCGAGCACGTGTTCAGCTACCGCGCCATGGGCCCGACCGGATCGTTCGTGTGCACGTGGGCCATCATCCTCGGCTACGTGAGCGTCGTGTGCTTCGAGGCGTGCGCCCTGCCGACGATCGTCACCTACCTGTTCCCGAGCTTCCTGCAGGGCTACCTGTATACGGTCGCGGGCTTCGACATCTACGCGTCGTGGCTCGCCGTGGCCATCATCATGGCCATCTTCATCACGTATATCAACATCCGTGGCGCCAAGACGGCGGCCATCGTGCAGACCGTGCTCACCTGCATCATCGGCGGCGCGGGCATCCTGCTCGTCGTCGGCTCGGTGATCAGCGGCAGCCCGTCCAACCTCGATGGCCAGGTCTTCGTGGGCGACAACACGGGCAGCGTGCTCGGCAACATCCTGCGCGTGGCCATGATGACCCCGTTCTACTTCATCGGCTTCGACGTGATCCCGCAGGCGGCCGAGGAGATCAACGTGCCGCTGAAGAAGATCGCGAAGATGCTCCTTCTGTCGATCCTCCTCGCCGTGGCGTTCTACGTGCTCATCATCTTCGCCGTCGGCTACGTGCTCAGCCCCGACGCCATCGCGCAGTCCGAGAGCTCCGGCAGCGGCCTCGTGACCGCCGACGCCATGGCCCGCGCGTTCCACACCGACGTCATGGCGAAGGTGCTGATCATCGGCGGCCTGTGCGGCGTCCTGACATCGTGGAACTCCTTCATGATCGGCGGCAGCCGCGCCATGTACTCCATGGCCGAGTCCTACATGATCCCGCCGGTGTTCGGCAAGCTCTCCGCCAAGTACAAGACCCCGTGGGTGTCCATCGGCCTCATCGGCCTGCTCAGCTGCCTCGCGCCGCTGCTCGGCCGCAAGATGCTCGTGTGGATCGTCGACGCCGGCAACCTCGCCTGCTGCGTGGCCTACTGCATGGTGGCGATCTCCTTCGTGATCCTGCGCAGGAAGGCGCCGGACATGCCGCGTCCGTACAAGGTCAAGCACTACAAGTTCGTGGGCTTCATGGCCATCGCCATGTCCGGCTTCATGGTGATCATGTACTGCATCCCCGGCAGCGCGGCGGCCCTGGTGCCGACCGAGTGGGCGTTCGTCGGCGGTTGGGCGCTGCTCGGCGTGATCTTCTACTTCGCGTGCAAGGCGCGCTATGGCAAGAAGTTCGGCACGCTCGTCGAGGTTGCGAACGACGAGCTTGACAAGGACTACGCCCGTGAGCGCTCCGCCGCCGCATCCATCGCGGCGGGCGAAGCCGCGAAGGGCGCTGGTGCTGGTGCTGCGGCTGCGGCTGCAGCCAAGGCCAAGGGCAAGGTTTCCACGATTGACCAGGCCGAGGTCAGCGCCGCGGTGTCGGCCGTCACATCGGCCGCCGCCACCGCCGGCGAGCCCGTGGCCCGCACGTTCAGCTACTATGCGCCGGTCAACCTCACCTTCGGCGCCGGCACGCTGGCGAAAACCGGCGAGCTGGCCAAGCCGCTCGGGTCCAAGGCGCTTATCGTGACCGGCCATTCCAGCGCCAAGAAAACCGGCGTGTATGACAAGGTCAACGATTCGCTCAAGGCCGCGGGCATCGCGACCGGCCTGTTCGACAAGGCGTCGGCCAACCCGCTGACGACGACGGTCGAGGAGGGCGCCCGCGTTGCGAAGGACGGCGGCTATGACATGGTCGTCGGCCTGGGCGGCGGCTCGGTGATGGACTGCGCCAAGGGCATCGCGTTCATGGCGAAGAACGATGGCGACGTCAACGATTACATCTACGGGCGCAAGTCCAGCGATGTGGCGCTGCCGCTTGTGCTCATCCCCACCACCTGCGGCTCCGGCTCCGAGGCCAACGGCTTCGCGGTGCTCACGAATCCGGAGAACGGCGACAAGAAGTCGCTCAGGTGCCCGGCCATCATGGCCAAGCGCTCCATCGTGGACCCCGAGGCCATGATGACCATGCCCAAGGGCCAGCTTGCGGCGGTCGGCTTCGACGCCTTCTGCCACTGCTTCGAGGCCTACACGGCCAAGAACGCGCAGCCGTTCACCGATGCGCTCGCCCTGTACGCCATCCCGCTTATCCTCGACAGCCTGCCGCGCCTCGTCGCCGGCACGGGCACTCTCAAGGACTGGGAGAACATGTCGCAGGCGGCCACGATCGGCGGCCTTGTGATCGGCACGGCCGGCATCACCCTGACGCACGCCATGGAGCACCCGGTTTCCGGACTCAAGAACGTGACGCACGGCAGGGGCCTGGCGGCCATCGCGCCGACCGTGGTGGAGGCCACGTGGCAGGGCGACCGCTTCAAGTTCGGCAGGCTGGCGCGCCTCATGGGCGGTTACACCGCGGAGGACTGCGCCGAGAAGATCCGTGGCTTCGAGCGCAAGATCGGGCTCGAGGTGACGCTCAGCGAGCTGGGCATCAGCGAGTCGGACATCCCGTGGCTCACGGAGAACGCCATGAAGGTCTCCCAGGCCAATATCGACAACACGCGCACCGAGATCGGCGCGGAGGATATCTCCGAGCTGTACCGCAAGGCGCTGTGAGCGGTTGACCGGTGGCTGCGGGTTGTGGCCGTGGCTGCGGCTGCGGTGACCGGTTGACCGAATGAGGCGGCGGCCGTCGCGCGACGATGCATCTGCGTTCGTCGTGTGGCGGTCGCCGCTTTGTGCGCGGTGGCATCGTGACGGTGGCATCGTGACGGTGGCGAAATCGTATTTCTTCGGAACAAAGGAGAACCGAATGCGTATCAAAGCAGCGGAACCGAACGATTTTCCCGAGGCGCTGCGCTTCATCCGCGCGCTGTGGGACTACAACGACTACGAGGCCGGCCCCACGCGCGAGGTGTATGACCGCGTGCTCGCCGACGGGGAGAGCTTTGCGTTCTTTCTGCTCGACGATGGCGGGCGTTATGTGGGCATGTGCCACGGCGACTATTTCCAGACCTTCTGGATGTGCGGCCTGACGTGCTACGTCTCGAGCCTGATTGTGGATGAGCGCGAGCGCGGCAAAGGCTACGGCACCATGATGCTCGACCATGCCCTCGAGCTGGCGCGGGCCCGCGGATGCCGCGCCGTGACCCTCGACTCCGGCCTGCCGCGCACCGCCGCGCATCGCTTCTACGAAGGCTACGGTTTCGAGAAAAGCTGCTACGGCTTCGAGCTGAAGCTGTAGGCGGTGTGGGGCGGGGCTGGCGTGTGGCGCCGGTTACCTCTCCGGATCCCGGCCTGGATGCCCCTAACCGCTGTCGAGGGTGCACGGGATTGCACCCTCGGCGGGGATTACCCTCCTCAAACCCGCTCTCACTCCGCCTAACCGCGGTCGAGGGTGCACGATTGCGCACCCTCGGCGGGGATTACCCTCCTCAAACCCGCTCCACTCGCTCCTAACTACGGTTGAGGGTGCACAATTCTGCTCCCTCGGCGGGGATTGGGGGGCGGGAAGCGGGGTGTTGGGGGAGGCTATCTGCGCTTGAGGGTGCACGGGATTGTGCCCTCGGTGGCGGATGGGTTGCCTGGGTGTGGCTTTGGGCGGGGTAATTGCGGTTGAGGGTGCGTGATTCTGCTCCCTCGGTGGCGGTTAGACGCGGGAAGCGCCTGTGCATTGACCGCCACCATCAGGAAATCGTCGAACTCCGCTGGAAAACAGCGCCGCATACGAACATCGCAGAATCGTGTATCCGCGGCGGCGTTCACACAGCGGACGCCCGGCACCCGGCGCGAACCGCGCGCACGCGGGGGAGAACGGGAAAATCGTATGCCTTCCGCGCAGCCGCCGGTACAGCGGAAAGCCTTGCGAACAGGCGCCTTCCGGGGGTCCTTCGAAGCCGCCGCCGCGCGCACGCCTCCGCGCCGTTACGACACAAATGTTTCGGGTAATTCACGCCTGTTTCGGCAAGGAAACGACACCGTTTCGGGGAGGCGCAGGGAGGGCAATGCGCGGGTGGTAACAATGTGCTTGTCAGAAAAACGGCGACGAAATCCGAAGGATCGCGCCACCGTGGTTGCGAAATCACAAATCAAGGAGATACAGCGATGACATTGGCTGAAGAGATGCCTCAGATTATCACTGAAAGCGTTCCGGGACCCAAGACCCAGGAGTTCCTGAAGAAGCGCAACGAGAATGTGCCCGCCGGCCTGTGCTCTTCGACGTATCCGATCTGCATCAAGCGTGGCGAGGGCGCCATGTTCGAGGACATCGACGGCAACAAGTTCCTTGATTGGGTCGGCGGCGTCGGCGTGCTCAACATCGGCTACTCCCGCCCGGAGCTCGTCAAGGCCGTGCAGGACCAGGCGACCAAGTACTTCCACACCATCTTCAACGTAATCGGCCATGAGGGTTACGTGGAGCTGGCCGAGGGTCTGAACGAGACGATTCCGTGTCGCGGCGAGCACAAGAAGACCTACTTCGCCAACTCCGGCGCCGAGTGCGATGAGAACGCCATCAAGATCGCCAAGGCCTACACCGGTCGCCAGGGTGTCATCTGCTTCTCCGGTGCATTCCACGGCCGCACCAACCTCACCATGGCCCTCACCGCAAAGAAGGCCTACTCCCGCGGCATGGGCCCGTTCCCGGCCGACATCGCCCGCGCGCCGTATCCGTATCTGTACCGCGCTCCGAAGGGTTACTCCGAGGAGGAGGCCATCCAGTACTTCGTCGACGGCCTGAACAAGGTGTTCGACCAGGGCATCCCGGCGAAGGAAGTCGCCTGCCTGCTCGTCGAGCCGCTGCAGGGCGAGGGCGGCTTCATCCCCGCGCCGATCGAATGGGTCAAGGCCGTGCGCAAGATCTGCGACGAGAACGGCATCCTGCTCATCGCAGATGAGGTTCAGTGCGGCAACTGCCGCACCGGCAAGTACTTCGCATCCGAGTACTGGGCCGAGGCGGGCGCCGCTCCGGATATCGTGACCACCGCGAAGTCGCTGGCCGGCGGCATGCCGATCTCCGCCATCACGGGTCGCGACGAGGTCATGGACGCCGCGCCGGCCGGCACGATCGGCGGCACCTTCTGCGGCAACCCGCTGTCCTGCGCATCCGGCATCGCCGCGATGAAGATCTACAAGGAAGAGGACTTCCCGGCCAAGGCCCGCCACATCGGCGAGATGGTGACCGAGGGCTTCCAGACCATGGCGAAGAAGTACTCCGTCATCGGCGATATTCGTGGCCTCGGCGCCATGATCGGCGTGGAGTTCGTCAAGGACCGCGAGACCAAGGAGCCGGCGACCGAGCTCGTCGCGCGCCTCATCCAGGAGGCGCTGCAGCGCGGCCTGCTCATGGAGTCCGCGGGCACCGCAAGCAACGTCGTGCGCTTCCTCGCGCCGCTCGTCATGACCGACGAGCAGACCAAGCGTGGCCTCGAGATCTTCGAGGAGTCGCTCAAGGCGGCGCTCGCCGAGTAAGGCGCGGGTGCTGGGGCGGCGGCTGACATTACGATTTTCCCGCCGCACACGGCATCGCTGACCTGAACCGGCGTCGGCGGTCCATCACGATGATGGGCCCCGGCGCCGGTTTCCGCGTTTGGGGGAGGCGATCGATTCTCCGGTGCGCCTGGCGGGTCGGGGCGAACGGTCGAGGGTGCACGGGACTGCACCTTCGGTGGCGGTTAGGGCTATGGGGGGCGCCTGGCGGTGGGGTAATTGGGGTTGAGGGTGCGCGGGACTGCACCTTCGGTGGCGGTTAAGGCTCCGGGTGGCGCCTGGCGGTTATGTCACCGGGTGGGAGTGCGGCGGCCGGCGGGGCGGGATGACAGCGGGAGAATCGTGGAAAAGAAAAACGGTGCGTGCGGTATTCACTCAGGTACCGCACGCACCGTCAGTGCCGCGACCGCTGTCTGAACGGCAGCCCCAGCCCAAACCCAGGCCCAGACTCCAGCTCAAACCCGGCCCGAGCCTCGCAGCCTAGTTCTTATGCAGGTTCTCGTTCAGCTCGATGCCGGTCTTGCGATAGCGCGCCTCGATGCGGCCAGACACGGAGTTGCGGATGAAGAGGATGTTGTCCTTGCCGCTCAGATCCGCGCCCTTGACCACCTCGAGCGGCTCGCCGGCCGCGGCCTTCGCCTTGTCCCAGATCGTCACCTTCGTGCCGGCGGTCACGTACAGGCCGGCCTCGACCACGCAGTTGTTGCCCAGCGAGATGCCGATGCCCGCGTTCGCGCCGAGCAGCGAATGCTCGCCGATCGAGTTGCGCAGCTTGCCGCCGCCCGACAGCGTGCCCATGATCGACGCGCCGCCGCCGATGTCGGAGCCGTTGCCGACCACGACGCCCTGCGAGATGCGGCCCTCGACCATCGACACGCCGAGCGTGCCGGCGTTGAAGTTGACGAAGCCCTCGTGCATGACGGTCGTGCCCTCCGACAGATACGCGCCGAGACGCACGCGGTCGGCGTTGCCGATGCGCACGCCGGTGGGGACCACGTAGTCGACCATGCGCGGCATTTTGTCGACGAGCATGACCTCCACGTTCGGCGCCGGCGCGCCCGCGAAGGCCTTGCCCGCGGCGGCCTGCACGTCGATCTTGCGCAGTGCGAAGTCCTCGATGGCGAACGGGCCGTAGTCGGTCCACACCACGTTGGTGAGCACGCCGAAGATGCCCTCGAGGTTCAGCGTGTTCGGCTTGGCCATGCGCATGCTCAGCAGGTGCAGGCGCAGGTAGGCGTCGGCGGCGTCGGCCGGGGCGGCGTCGAGGTCGCTCACCGTGAACACCGGCACGCGACGCACCCCGCGCGCGTCGGCCTCTTCATGCACCAGCGCGCCGAAGTTGTGGTTCGGGCGGTCGGCTTCGGACGGCGCCGCGCCCAGGGTGAGCTCTGGGTACCACACGTCGAGCGTCTTGCCCGCCGCGTCGATGCTGGCGAGGCCCCATCCCCATGCGATGCGTTCATCTGCCATAATGTCTCCTTTTCTGTGCCGTTTTTCTGTGCCGTTGGTATTAGTTCTGCGCCGTTGGTGGCGTAGGCGTCGGCGGCTCTGCGCCGTCGGCGTTAGTTCTGCGCCGTCGGCGTCGGTTCTGCCGGCGTCGCACCGCGGCTTGTTCGCTTAATCGTGAGTATATTACGGGCGTTGTTTCGCGGCCGCGACCGTCCGCGCGCGGATGATGGCGTTTCTGTTTGTCGGCTTTCTGTACTTGTGCTGAGTTTCCCGTCCTTCGACGGTCGAGGGTGCACGATTGTGCTCCCTCGGTGCAGGTTACCCTTCTTGAACCCGGTCTTGCCCCGCCTAACTCTGGTCGAGGGTGCACGGTTGTGCACCCTCGGTGGGAGTTAGGGCGATGGAAGGCGCTGGTGGGGAGGTTAATCGGGGTTGAGGGTGCACGATGGTGCGCCTTCGGTGGCGGATAGGTGGGTGGAAGAGACTCTGGGATGGGGTGATTGGTGTTGAGGGTGCACGATGGTGCGCCTTCGGTGGCGGTTAGTGTGCCGGGAGGCGCCGATGGTGGGGGTAATCGGGGTTGAGGGTGCGCGATGGTGCGCCTTCGGTGGGGGGTTGGGGTGCCGATTGGGGTTTGGCGGTGGGGTAATCGGGGTCGAGGGTGCAGTGTTGTGCGCCTTCGGTGGCGGTTAGGTCGATGGGAGGCGCCGACGAGACCGGCCGACGGCGGGCGAGGTGGGGAAATCGTGATGGAACCCCGCTCCGCGTGCATGGTAGGCGGTTCCCTGTATGGTATAGAGACGTGGCAGACTATGACTTTACTCAGGATTTGAACGAGACCAAGGCGAAATTCGACATGATCGCCAAGGCCGTCGACATGGACGCACTGGCCAAGTCCGTCAAGGCCCTCGCGGCGGAGGCGAGCGCGCCGGGGCTGTGGGATGACCAGGAGAACGCCCAGCGCGTGACGAGCCGGTTCTCCGCGGCGGAATCCCAGCTCAAGCGCCTCACCAACGCGCAGCGCAGGATCGAGGACGTCGAGACGCTGTACGAGCTCGGCTCCGAGGAAGACGACAAGGACACCTGCAACGAGGCCATCGAATCGCTCAAGCAGCTCAACAAGGACCTCGCCGACATGGAGATCCAGACGCTGATGGACGGCGAATACGATGAACGCGCCGCCGTCGTCACGATCCGCTCCGGCGCCGGCGGCGTCGACGCGGCCGACTGGGCGCAGATGCTCCTGCGCATGTACCTGCGCTGGGCCGAGCGCCACGGCTACAAGACCAAGATCCTCGACACCTCCTACGCCGAGGAGGCGGGCATCAAGTCCGCCACGTTCCAGGTCGACGAGCCGTACGCCTACGGCCGCCTGTCGGTCGAGGGCGGCACCCACCGCCTCGTGCGCATCTCGCCGTTCGACAACCAGGGCCGCCGCCAGACGAGCTTCGCCGCCGTCGAGGTGCTCCCGCTCGTCGCCGCGACCGACCACATCGACATCCCCGACTCCGACATCCGCGTCGACACCTTCCAGGCGCACGGCCCCGGCGGCCAGGGCGTGAACACCACGTATTCCGCGGTGCGCATCACCCACCTTCCCACTGGCCTCGTCGTGTCGATGCAGGACGAACGCAGCCAGATCCAGAACCGCGCCGCCGCCATGGCCGTCCTCCAGTCGCGCCTTCTCGTCCTCAAGCATGAGGAGGAGGCCAAGCGCAAGAAGGAGCTCGCCGGCGACATCAAGGCCAGCTGGGGCGACCAGATGCGCTCCTACGTGCTGCACCCCTACCAGATGGTCAAGGACCTGCGCACGGGCTACGAGACGTCCGACACCCAGGGCGTTTTCGACGGCGACATCGACGCGTTCATCGACGCCGGCATCCGCTGGCGCCACCAGGAACGCCGCAAGGCGAAGGAGGAGGCCGCGCAGGCCGAGTAGGCCGCGTGGCGTGAAGGCGGGCGGGGCGCCGGGAAGGCATACGATGGCCCCGTCGGTTTTCGACGATTTCCCGTTCGACGATTTCCGATAATTCATCCCCGGTTCGCCGGGACCGATAACCGGCCCGGCGACACCTCCGGCCCATCCGGCACACCCCGGCCCCTCCGGCACAGGCATCCACGCCAGGAATCAGAAAGAGCGTAACCATGGCATTGATCAGCCTCGAGCATGTGACGAAAAGATACAAGGGCTCGCCCCGCCCGGCCCTTGACGACGTGACGGTCTCCATCGACCGCGGCGACTTCGTGTTCCTCGTGGGCGCGTCCGGCGCGGGCAAGTCCACGTTCCTCAGCCTGCTCCTGCGCGAGGAGTCGGCCACGTCCGGCGAGATTCGCGTGGCGGGCCACGACCTGCGCCGCCTCCCGAACCGCAGGGTGCCGGAGTACCGCCGCGAGATCGGCTTCGTGTTCCAGGACTACAAGCTGCTCATGAACAAGACGGTGCGCGAGAACGTGGCCTTCGCCCTCGAGGTCATCGGCATGCGGCGCTCGCAGATCGGCCCGCGCGTGGACCGCGCGCTGAAGGACGTGGGCCTCGAGTCGAAGGCCGACAAACGCCCGAACGAGCTGTCCGGCGGCGAGATGCAGCGCGTCTCCATCGCCCGCGCCTACGTGAACCAGCCGAAGATCATCCTCGCCGACGAGCCCACCGGCAACCTCGACCCGACCACGTCGGTTGGCATCATGCGCGTGTTCAACGCCATCAACCTGACGGGCACCACGGTGGTCATGGCCACGCATAACGAGGAAATCGTGAACTCGATGGGCCGCCGCGTGCTCGAGCTCAACGAAGGCCGCCTCGTGCGCGACGAGCTCAACGGCAAATACGATTCCGCCCGCTACTTCCCGGATGCGCAGGCCGAGCGCGACGCCGCCCTCGACGATGGCGCCGGCACGCCCGCATCCGAGGACTCCAAGGCCTCGAGGCGCGCCGAGCGCGAGACCGTTCGCCTGACGGATCCGAAATCCGCCGCCGACCGCGACATCGAGACGCTCGAGCAGACCATCCATTCGGGCAGCACCGGCGTGTACGGCAAGGCCTTCGAGAACATCGAAGACACACTGACATGGGGCAAGGGCCTGCCGCTCGAAGAGCTGCGCAAGCACGAGCTTGTCGATGATTTCGACGCGCCGCAGGGCGCGGATAAGGGCGCCCAGAGCCCGGCCGCCGCGAAGGCAGCCGACGGTGACGCCGCGGATGCGAAGTTCCGTCCGAGCTCCGCCGATACGCGCTCCGCCGATACGATGGCCATCGCGCGGGATGAGCAGGCGGCCGGAACGCAGACGGAGGAATTGTCTGCCGCTGCCGCACAAACCGCCGCCGCAACCGCTGCAACCGCATCCGCCGTCGCGCCGCCCGCGCCGTCGGAGCCGACCGACGCCTCGCATGTCGACTCGCTGGCCGAGCTCGTGCGCGGCACCGCCAAGGAAACCGCCCGCACCGCCGGGCTCCCCGTCCCGCCGCCGCCCGCGCCGCCGGCTCCGCCGGCCGCCCGTACCGCCGACCCGCGCGCCACCGATCCTCGTACCACCGACCCCCGCTCCGAAGAAGGGACGAACTGACATGCATTTCCGTTTCGTGATGTCCGAGACCTGGGCAGGTCTCAAGCGCAACGGCACGATGATCGTCTCCGTGCTGCTTGTGACCTTCATCTCCTTCCTTTTCATCGGCGCATCCTCGCTGCTCCAGCAGCAGGTGTCGAAGGCGAAGGGCGATTGGTATGACAAGGTCGAGGTGGTCGTGTGGCTGTGCCCTGACGGCACGAGCCAGTCGGCGAACTGCTCCGCCGGAACCGCTGCCACCACCCAGCAGATCAACGACCTGCAGCAGGTGATTCAGAACGAGCTGGCGGACCAGGTCTCGCAGGTCACGTTCATGAGCAAGGAGCAGTTCTACCAGGACCAGTTCCTCAAGCAGTACCCCAACGGCGTGTACCAGGGCCGCACGCTGACCGCCGACGACATGCAGGACTCCCTGTGGCTCAAGCTCTCCGACCCGTCGAAGTACGAGGTCGTCTCCGAAGTGCTCTCGGGCCGCGAAGGCGTGGAGGAGGTGGTCGACGAGCGGCAGATCTTCGAGCCCGTGTTCTCGGTGCTCAACCGTCTGACCGCCGTGTCTCTGGCGCTGGCCGTGGTCATGGTGGTGGTCGCCGTCATGCTGACGGCTATGACGATTCGCATGTCCGCGGAGTCGCGCAAGGAGGAGGTCGAGATCATGCGCCTGGTGGGCGCGTCGAACTGGACCATACGATTGCCGTTCGTGCTCGAGGGAGTGTTCGCCTCGCTGCTGGGATCGGTGCTGTCGTGCGTGGCGCTCGGCGCCATCGTGCATACCTTCGTGACGAACTGGCTCGCGAACTCGATCACGTGGATGCCGTTCATCACGGTGCGCGACGTGCTGGTGCTCTCGCCGTTCCTCATCATCGGCTCGGTGGTGCTGTCGGCGCTGTCGTCGTCGATTTCGCTGCGCCGCTACCTGAAGGTGTGATGCCCGGCGAGCCCCGCTCCCAGAGACATCTGCTATGGTGTGATGTACCAAACGAGCCGTCGGCGCAGACGTGTGCCGACGGGACAGGAAGGACAATACATGAGGAAAGCACGACACCTGCGTATCGTGACGTCCATGGCTGTTGCCGCGGCGCTGTGCGTTCCGATGGGCATGATGATGCCCGCGCCGGCCGCCCAGGCGGTCGACAAAAGCCAGATCGCCCAGGCCCAGGCCGACGCTACGTCGAGCCAGCAGCGCGAAGCCGAGCTGAGGGCTCAGCTGGCCGGCGTCCAGCAGGATCTCGCCGACAAAATCGTGGCGCTGGACAGCCTGACGAACGATCAGATCCCCGCCGCGCAAGCCAAGGTGACGCAGGCCAACACCGACGCCGCCACCGCGCAGCAGGAGGCCGACAGCGCGCAGAGCCGCCTCGAAGCCGCCCAGAAGGACGCAGCCGACCTGCAGCAGCAGATCGAACAGACCGGCGCCGATTATGACGACGCCCGCGCCGCCGTGGCGCAGACCGCCCGCGAATCCATGCACGGATCATCGAGTTCCGCCATCATGGGCGTGGTGACGAACTCCACATCCACCTCCGACTTCATCAGCTCCATGCAGTCTCAGGATGCGCTGAGCCGTACCGAGGCCAACGCCGCGTCCGACGCCGCCAACAGCCTGAGCACGTCGCAGAACCGCTCCGAGCGTCTCGCCGCCATCGAGCAGGAGGTCGAGCAGCTCAAGGTGGAGGCCGACCAGAAGGCACAGGCCGCGCAGCAGGCCGCCACCGAGGCCCAGGCCGAGCGTGATGCGCTTGACGCGCTGCGCCAGCAGGGCGAGGAAGAGCGCGCGTCGCTCGAGTCGCAGGTCTCCTCGCTGCAGACCCAGGCCGCGCAGCAGGCCGCCCAGACCGTGCTGCTCGAGTCCCAGATCGATTCGTTCAACCGTCAGTACGCCGCGCAGCAGGCCGCCGCCGCCTCGCAGGTATCGGGCGGCCCGCAGGGCTCCACGACGCCGTCCGGCAGCAATGCGTCGTCGAACTCCGGTGCCTCGAATTCCAACCCCGGCCGCAACACGAACTCCGGGTCGTCGAACCCCGCCCCGTCGAACCCTGCCCCGTCGAACCCCGGCCCTTCCAATTCGGGCAGCTCCAACTCCGGCGGTTCCAGCGGCGGCCAGGGCACGAGCAACGGCGACGTGGGCAACCGCTACGCCGCGGGCCAGTGCACGTGGTATGCCTACGAGCGCCGCAGGCAGATGGGCATCGGCACGCCGAGCTTCCTCGGCAACGGCGGCCAATGGTGGCAGACCGCGCCGCGTTACGGTCTACGCGTCGACCACACGCCGCAGGTGGGCGCCGCCATCTCGTTCCTGCCCGGACAGGCCGGTGCCGACGGCACCTATGGCCATGTAGGTGTGGTCGAGGCCGTGTACTCCGGCTCCATCCTCATTTCGGAAAGCAACTGGCTTGGCGTTCTCTATGCCGCGCATTACCGCACGCTGAGCAACCCGGGACAGTACTGGTACGTGCATTGATCCCGGTCACCGGACCGATTATCCGGTGCAGGACCTGCAGATTCGGCCTTCCGCGTCCGCGGTCCATGAACGCCGCCCCCGTCCGGGGCGGCGTTTTGCTATTGTGGCAAGGTGCTGCGCCGGGATCCGCCCGGCGTATCGTATGGTTCCGCGTCGCGTGGCGTTGCCCGCGCTTCGGAATCGTATGAAACCCAACCACCGAGGAGGTGAACGCAATGGCATCACAGAAGAAAAACGAGGCGAATATCGTCACCAACCGTCGCGCGCGCCACGATTACGAGATCGAGGACACCTACGAGGCGGGCCTGGCGCTGACCGGAACCGAGGTCAAGAGCCTGAGGGAAGGCCGCGCATCGCTCGCGGAGGCGTTCGTCTCCATTGATCGCCGCGGCGAGGTGTGGCTCGAGAACGCCAACATCCCCGAATACCTCAACGGCACGTGGACGAACCACGCGCCCAAGCGCAAGCGCAAGCTCCTGCTGCACGCGCAGCAGATAGCCAAGCTTTCGCGCCAGATCGAAGCCAAGGGCTACACCATCGTTCCGCTCGACCTGCATTTCAACGAGGACGGCCGCGTCAAGGCCACGATCGCCCTCGCCCGCGGCAAGAAGGAATACGACAAGCGCCAGAGTCTGCGCGAGGCGCAGGACAAGCGCGACGCCCTGCGCGCCATGCGCGCCCGTAACCTGAGGGGCATACGCTGAGGCGGTCGGCCTCGCATAGAAGAAGCCGCGCGGCGACGCATGGCGCATTCAGCGCCGTGCCGCACCACGCGGCATGAGAAGGAGTGACATGCGCGCAAAACCTGCCAAGCGCGTCGCCGCGGCCGTTCTTGCCGCGGCACTGGCCCTGTTCGGCTGCGCCGCGTGCGGAACGTCGGACGGTCTGGACGACCAGGCGAAATCGATCGACCTGTCGAATGTGACGAAGAACGATGAGATCGCCGCTTTGCTTCCCGAATCCGTCGCTGGCGACGGGGTGCTGACGATCGGAAGCGAGACGACGTTCCCGCCCGCCGAGTTCCTCACCGAAGACAACAAGACGGCCATCGGGTACGAGATGGACCTCGCGAAGGCCCTGGGCGCCGTGCTTGGGCTCGAGGTGGAGGTGCAGTCGTCGTCGTTCGATTCGATCATCCCCGCCGTGGGAAGCAAATACGACATCGGCATGTCGGGATTCACCATCACCGCCGAACGTGAGAAAAGCGTCAACTTCGTGAGCATCTACACGGCCGGCATGGTCTACGTGGTGCAGAAGGGCAACCCCACGGGCATCGATCCCACGGCGCAGTACGGCCTGTGCGGACGCAAGGTGGCCGTGCAGACGGCCACGGCCGAGGAGGACGAGGTCACCGAGATCAACGAGGAATGCGTGGCGGCGGGCCAGCCGTCCATCGACATCCAGCCGTACGCGGGGCAGACCTCCGTGGCAACGGCCGTGGTCTCCGGCAAAGCCGACGTGATGGACGTGGATTCTACGGTCGGCGACTACGCGGTGCGTCAGACGGGCGACAAGCTCGAGACGATCGGCGGTATGCACGGTGTGGCGCCGCAGGGCATCGTGGTGGCGAAGGATGACACGGCCACGGCCGAGGCTCTCCGCCAGGCCATGCAGCAGCTTATAGACGACGGCACGTATATGAGGATCCTCGAGGCATGGGGCGTGGAGTCCGGCGCCATCGAGACATCCGAGATCAACCCCGAGGTGGAATAGAATGAAGAAGAGCAAGCAACAGGAACCCGATATCCCCAACAAGATCGACGCCTTGCCACAGCGCCGCCCGGGGCCCATCGTGGCGGCCGTCATCGTCGCGATCCTCGCGGCGCAGTTCATCCACATGCTCGTCACGAACGAGAACTTCGAGTGGAACGTCGTGTGGACGTATCTGTTCAACGAGCATGTGCTCAGCGGCGTGGGCTGGACGCTGATCCTCACGGTGGCGTCGATGGTCATCGCCATCGTGCTCGCCGTGGCGCTCGCCATCATGCGCAAATCGTCGAACCCCGTGCTGCGCGGCGTCAGCTGGTTCTACATCTGGTTCTTCCGCGGAACCCCTGTGTACACGCAGCTCGTGTTCTGGGGCCTGATCTCCGTGCTCATGCCGAAGCTGAGCCTCGGCATCCCGTTCGGCCCCGAGTTCTGGAGCTGGAACACGGCCGACGTGTTCACGGCCAGCCGCGCGGCCATCATCGGCCTGGCGCTTAACGAGGCCGCGTATCTGGCGGAAATCGTGCGCGCGGGCCTCGAGGCCGTCGACCCCGGCCAGCGCGAGGCGGCAGAGGCCCTCGGCATGAAGCCGAGCCTCATCATGCGCCGCATCATCCTGCCGCAGGCCATGCGCATCATCATCCCGCCCACCGGCAACGAGGTCATCGGCATGCTCAAGACCACCTCGCTTGTGCTGGCCGTGCCGTTCACGCTGGAGCTGCAGTACGTCACGACCACGCTCGCGAACCGCGTGTACAAGCCGATCCCGCTGCTGCTTGTGGCGGCCATCTGGTACCTCGTCATCACGTCCATCCTCATGGTGGTGCAGTCCAAGCTCGAGAAGCATTTCGGCAAGGGCTTTGACATCCGCGGCGGCGTGGAGCAGTTCGACCCGGCCGACGCCACCGAGACGAAGCGCACCAAGGCCAGTGCCGAGGACCGCCAGGACGTGCAGATGATCGGCCTCAACGCGTAGGGGGAGGACAGACGAATGACTGAGAAGACTGAGACAATCGCGAAGAACGCTAAGACCAACGATGCCGCCCGTCCGGCCATCGACATCCGCGAGGTGCACAAGGCCTTCGGCTCGCTGCATGTGCTCAAGGGCGTGAGCCTGACCGTGATGCCCGGCACCGTCACCGTGATCCTCGGGCCCTCCGGCTCGGGCAAGTCCACGCTGCTGCGCATGATCAACCAGCTCGAGACCGTCTCCGGCGGCGAGATCTACGTGGACGGCCAGCTCCAGGGCTACAAGCACGAGATGCACCGCGGGCAGGACCGCCTGCGCCGCATGAGCGACCACGAGATCGCCGAGCAGCGCTCCCGCATCGGCATGGTGTTCCAGCGCTTCAACCTGTTCCCGCACAAAACCGTGCTCGAGAACGTCATGGAGGCGCCCGTGCACGTCAAGGGCATGTCTAAGGCCGACGCCAAGGCCGAGGCGGTCAAGGACCTCACGCGCGTGGGCATGCAGAACCGCCTGGGGCATTACCCGTCGGAGCTCTCCGGCGGCCAGCAACAGCGCGTGGCCATCGCCCGCGCCATCGCCATGCACCCCGACATCATGCTGTTCGACGAGCCGACCTCGGCCCTCGACCCCGAGCTCGTGGGCGAGGTGCTCAATGTCATCCGCGGCCTGGCGGACGATGGCATGACGATGGTCGTGGTGACCCATGAGATCGCCTTCGCGCGCGAGGTAGCCGACCAGGTGGTGTTTATGGACGGCGGCGTGGTGGTCGAGAAGGGCGGCCCGGAGATCATCGACAATCCGGAAAGCCCGCGCTTCCGGTCCTTCCTCGCGTCCGTGCTTTAAGAGAGGGCGCGTTCTGGCCGGGCGCGACGCCTTTGCGAATGCCGTCGGTTCCGTTGTGGAACCGGCGGCATCGTGTTTTCCGGCGGGGAAATCGTGTTTCTGGGCGGGCGTTCCTGTGCAGGCAGGGAAAATCGTGTTTCCCCAAGCCCCGGACCCGCTGCCGACACGCGCGGGGCGTGGAGGTTCGGCGCGTTCACGGCACCGATCGCGCCGTGTCGCCACGGATGTCCTATACAATCGCAAGCATGTGCGGAATCGTAGGATACGCGGGACCCGCTCCCGCCAATGCAAAGCCTTTGGAAGTGTGCCTGCAGGGCCTCAAGCGTCTGGAATACCGCGGATACGATTCCGCCGGCGTCGCGCTTGCCGCGCCCGGCATGGACACCGTGGTCTTCAGGAAGAAGGCGGGGCGCCTCGACAACCTCGTCAAGGAGACGCAGCGCAGCCCCATGCCCGACGCGACCGTCGGCATCGGCCACACGCGCTGGGCCACGAACGGCGCGCCGAGCGACGTCAACGCACACCCGCATATCTCGCAGGACGGCAAGATCGCGCTGATCCACAACGGCATCATCGAGAACGCCGCGCAGCTCAAGTTCGAGCTGCAGGCCGAGGGCTACTCCTTCAGCTCCGGCACCGACACCGAGGTCGCCGCCAAGCTGCTCGGGAAAATCGCCAACCAGGTCATCGACGAAACCGGCACGCCCGACCTCTTCGAGGCGCTGCGCCGCGTCTCGCGCATGTTGTCCGGCGCCTTCACGCTGCTTGCGGTTGACGTGCGCCAGCCCGATATCGTGGTCGGTTCGCGCCACGATTCGCCGCTCGTCGTGGGCCTCGGCGACGGCGAGAACTTCCTGGGCTCCGACGTCGCCGCGTTCGTGGCCTACACCAAGAACGCGCTCGAGCTCGGCCAGGACGAGGCCGTGTGCATCAGCGCCGGCAGCGTGACCGTCACCGATTTCGACGGCAACCCCGTCGAGGCCAAGCCGTTCACCGTGGACTGGGACGCCTCCGCCTCCGAGAAGGGCGGCTGGGATTCGTTCATGGACAAGGAGATCCACGAGGACCCGGAGGCCGTGCGCAACACGCTGCTCGGGCGCGTGGACCTCGACGGGCGGCTCAACCTCGACGAGCTGCATATCGACGAGAACGCGTTCAAGTCCATCGACAAAATCATCGTGGTGGCCTGCGGAACCGCATCGTACGCGGGAATCGTGGCCAAATACGCGATCGAGCACTGGGTGCGCATCCCGGTCGAGGTGGAACTCGCCAGCGAATTCCGCTACCGCGACCCGATCCTCACGCCGCGCACGCTCGTCGTCGCCATCTCGCAGTCCGGCGAGACCATGGATACGCTGATGGCGCTGCGCCACGCGCGCGAGCAGGGCTCGAAGGTGCTCGCCATCTGCAACACGCAGGGCAGCTCCATCCCGCGCGAATCCGACGCCGTGCTGTACACGCACGCCGGCCCGGAGATCGCCGTCGCCTCTACGAAGGCCTTCCTTGCGCAGATCACCGCCGCCTACCTGCTCGGCCTGTACCTGGCGCAGACCAAAGGCACCATGTACCGCGACGAGATCGGCAACACGCTTGAGGCGCTGTCGCAGATGCCCGAGAAGATCCAGTGGGTGCTCGACACGCAGCCGCAGACGATCCACGACACCGCGCGGCGCATGGTCGACGCCCATTCCTTCCTCTTCCTGGGCCGGCACGTGGGGTACCCGATTGCGCTCGAGGGCGCGCTCAAGCTCAAGGAGATCGCGTACACCTTTACCGAGGGATTCGCCGCGGGCGAGCTCAAGCACGGGCCGATTGCGCTGGTGGACGAGGGCGAGCCGGTGGTGGTGATCGTGCCGCCGGCGCGCGGGCGCAACATTCTGCACGCAAAGGTGATGAGCGCCATCGAGGAGGTGCAGGCGCGCGGTGCCTTCACGATTGCCGTGGCCGAGGAGGGCGACGAGGACGTGGCGCAGAAGGCCGACGTGGTGTTCTGGCGTCCCGAGTGCCCGACGCTGATGAGCCCGCTCGTGGATGTGGTGCCGCTGCAGCTGTTCGCCATGGACATGGCGATGCTCAAGCATTACGACGTCGACAAGCCGCGCAATCTCGCCAAATCGGTGACCGTGGAGTAGTCGAGAGGGGCTGGGGCGCGCTGGCGCGACGGCGGGGCGGCGCGACGGCCTGGCCTAATCGGGGTCGAGGGTGCACGGAATTGCACCCTCGACCCCAATTACTCTGCACAATCCCGGCTTTTCCCTGCCTAATCGGGGTCGAAGGTGCACGATGTTGCGCCTTCGGTGCGGGTTAGCCCATCTTTCCTTGGTCGATTCCTCCCTATCCCCGGTCGAGGGTGCACGATTTTGCACCCTCGGCGTGGGTTGGGTGGGGAGAAGGGGTGGCGGGGAAGGGTTATTGCGGTCGAGGGTGCGGGAATTGCTCCTTCGGTGGCGGTTAGAGGAGGAAAAGGGCTGTCAAGGCGAGGTATTTGGGGTCGAGGGTGCACAATCTTGCACCCTCGGTGCTGATTGCCTCACATTTCCTCAGCTTTTTTGCGCTAACGGTGGTCGAGGGTGCACGGAATTGCACCCTGGGTGCCGGTTACCCCGCTTAATTCCGGCTTTCCCCACCTATTCCCGTTCGAGGGTGTACGATTTTGCACCTTCGACGCGGGTTATCCCGTCTTTCTCTGGCCGATACCGCCCTAATCGGGGTCGAGGGTGCATGATTGTGCTCCCTAGCGCGGGTTGAGTAGGGAAGAGGGCTGTTGGGGTGGGGTATCTGGGGTCGAGGGTGCAGGGAATTGCTCCTTCGGTGGCGGTTAGAGGAGGAAAAGGGCTGTCAAGGCGGGGTATTTGGGGTTGAGGGTGCACGATGTTGCACCTTGGGTGCCGGTTACCTTGCCCGATCCCGGCTTTTCCTGGCCTAATTGGGGTCGAGGGTGCACGGAATTGCACCCTCGGCGTGGGTTGGGTGGGGAGAAGGGGTGGTGGGGAAGGGTAATCGTGGTTGAGGGTGCACGATTGTGCTCCCTCGGCGTGGGTTGGGCGGGGAAAAAGGGTGGTGGGGAAGGGTTATTGCGGTCGAGGGTACATGATGTTGCACCTTGGGTGGCGGGTACCTTGCCCGATCCCGGCTTTTCCTGACCTAATCGGGGTCGAGGGTGCACGATGTTGCGCCTTCGGTGGCGGGTAGGAGAGGACAGGGGATTGGGAAGGGTCGCAGAATGGGAAACGGCCCACATAGTGAACTTGGCGCGTCGCCCCGGCGATCCCATACGATGAATAGCGCGCTTCGGGAGTACGGCGGGCGGACGGAAGGGTGGTGTCGCACACCACGGTGTGAATTTGAGATGAACGCGTCATCTTCTTGACGTGGAGAGGGGGTAGGGTAGGAAACAGATTCCTAAACTGTATGCATGTATGCGCATAAGCGCTGCACCAATGAATGGAGAGGGAGAGACAGTTTATGCAGTGGGATTTGCAATGTGCTGGAACAGTTCTCCACGTCCCGGGACTGAAGGATTCCAAGTACACGCGTGGCGTGGTTGCTTTCGTCACGGGATCGGAGCGATACCCGGGTGCCGCGCTGCTCGGCGTGTCGGCCGCCACTCAGACGGGCGCCGGCTACGTGCGCTACGTGGGTCCGCGCCGCTGCGAGGACGCGATCCTTGCCGCGCATCCCGAGGTCGTGTTCGGCGAGGGAACGGCGAACGCCTGGGTCGTGGGCTCGGGCATGGACAGCGCCATCGCCGAATCGGGCCGCCGCACGCTTATCCTGTCGCTGCTGCCCGGCTCCCTCGTCACCAAGGACCGCGGCCGTGACGGCGCCATGCCGTTCATCGTCATGGACGCCGGCGCCCTCGGTGCGTTCTACACCGCCGCGAAGTCCGCGCCGGATTCGCCGGTTATCGCGCGCACCGTCATCACGCCGCATTCCGGCGAGGCCGCCGCGCTCGCACGCGCACTGGGCTACGACGTGCACCACGGCGAGGTCGAATCGTCTCCCCGCATCTGGGCGCAGATCCTTGCCGACCGCCTCGGCTGCGTATGCGTGCTCAAGGGCTCCGACACCGTCATCGCCACCGCCAACCGCCCGGGCGACCTGCTCGAATACACGCAGGGCACGCATTGGCTCGCCACCGCCGGCACGGGCGACGTGCTCGCCGGCGTCATCGGCACCATCGTGGCGCAGAACGCCGCACGCATCGACGCGGGTGAGCTCACCCTCGCGCAGGCCGCGGCGACGGGCGTCGCGCTGCATGGCCTCGCGGGCGCGCTCGCGGCACACGATGCCATGGCCGTGTGCGCCATGGGACTCCTCCCGTTCATGGTCACCACCAACGGCGGTCCGATCAACGCCTCCGACGTCGTCTCCTGCCTGCCGCTTGCATACGAGACGATTGCCAACCCCAACGAGGGAACGTACGCGCGCATCCGCGCCATCATCGATCCGACCGGCGAGATCGAGCGCAAGTACCGCGCGCTGTTCGCGCCTGCGGAGCCCGAACCCGCCGCCGGCCAGTTCGGTAAGCCCGGCCAGGGCGGTGCGCCCGCCGGCTGGCCCGCCGCACCGCAGGACGGCGGCGCCGCAAACCCTCCGTCTGACGGTCGCGTGGTCCCGGACTTCGGTACGCCCGCCCGCCCGACCGTCGTCGCGTGGGCCGGATCCGGCCGCATCGTGATCCCCGGCTCGCAGGCGCGTCCTGCGTCCGCGCTCGAGGAAACCGCCGCTCCCTCCGCCTCCGCCGTGGCATCCGGCTCCGGCCGCATCGCGGTGCCCGGCTCGCAGGCCCCGAAGGCCGCGAAGGGCGGTTCCGGCCGCATTGCAGTTCCGGGTTCCCAGGCGCCGAAGGGTGGTTCTGGCCGCATTGCCGTTCCTGGCTCGCAGGCTCCCAAGGGTGGCTCGGGCCGCATTGCCGTTCCTGGCTCGCAGGCTCCCAAGGGCGGCTCCGGTCGCATCGCCGTTCCGGGCGCGCAGGCCGCGAAGGCGGCCAAGGGCGGTTCGGGCCGCATCGCGGTGCCCGGCGCCCAGGCCCCGAAGGCCGCGCCCGCTCCCGCCAAGCCGGCGGCGCCCGCCGTGCGCAAGGGTGGTTCGGGCCGCGTGTCCGTGCCCGGTTCGCAGGTGGTGGATGTGTTCTCGTCCACGATTCGCACGCTGCCCGGCAAGGGCGGCTCCGGCCGCGTGTCCATCCCCGGCTCCCAGATCCGCACGTTCACGCACGAGCGCTATGTGATCCCCGCCCCGGGTGCCGGCGCTCCGTATGCCGCCTCGCAGGACGGCGCCCCGTTCGGTGCGGCCGAGCGCTTCGTGCCCGGTTCCTTCGCCCCGGATGCCGCGCAGTTTGGCACGTCTGATGCCGCGGGCGCCGTCGCGCAGCCCCAGGCGCAGCAGCCTGCGCCCGAACCCGCTCCGGCCCCGGTTCCGCCCAAGCCGCTTCCAAACGTCGTGACGGAGGAACAGCAGGACGACGGCACCGTCGACATCGTGGTGCCCATCCGCTCCGCCGCCGATCCCGCCGCGGCCCCCGTCAGCGTCTCGCGTTCGCGCTCGCGCGTGTACGATCCGAACGGAGACGCGCTGCGCCCGCTCACCCCGCCGGCCATGAAGAAGCCCGGCGCCGATCCCAAGGCTGCCGACGCGGCCGCCGGCGAGGCCGAAGGCAAGTGACCTCCGGCCATCACCGCTGGGTGGTGAGCGAACCTGACGTTCCCGACGATATCGGCATTCTCTATGAGGATGCCGATATCGTCGTTCTGGACAAGCCTCACCTGCTGCCCACCATGCCGCGCGGCATGTGGTACCGCCACACCGCGCTGATGCGCCTGCGCGAGATGTACGGCGACGATGCCATCGTGCCCGCGCACCGCCTCGACCGCGCCACGGCGGGCGTTGTGGTTTTCGTGCGCACGCCTGCGCTGCGCGGCGCGTTCCAGACGCTGTTCCAGGAGCGCCGCGTGCGCAAGGTGTACGAGTGCATCGCGCCCTGCGCGCCCGTGCGCCTGCAGCGGCGCGGCGCGGTCGGCGGCGTGCGCGAGGCGGCGGAAAGCGAAGGGTCCACGATGGCGTCGCCGAGACGAGGAAGATCACCGCACGAGCCGGTTCTTCCGCCTGTGCGCGACATCGTGGCGCAGGCGCGGCGCGTGCCGTCGATCGCCGACATCCCCGGCGTGCGCCTCGGGCCTGTGGGAATCGTGACGCCGCTTGACCCGCCGCGCGCGTTCCCGTTGATGCGTCGCTCGCATATCACGAAGCTGCGCGGTGTGCTCCAGGCCTTCGAGGAGCCGGGCGAGACGAATGCGGTGAGCGTCATCGGTCTGTGCGACGACCAGACCGCCGTGCGTCGGCGTGACGAGACAGGGGAGCGGGTGGCGCTCGCGCCCCTGGGATTGCGGGCGTATCGCTTGGAGCCGCGGACCGGGAAAACGCACCAGTTGCGCGTGCACATGGCCGCGCTGGGGCTGCCGATTCTCGGCGACGATATGTATCCGCGCGTGCTGGATCCTGGTCGGGGAGACCTTGACGATTCCGCCGCGCCGCCCCTTCAGCTCGTTGCGCGCGAGCTGCGCTTCTCCGACCCGCGCGACGGAACGCCCCGGGTTTTCCGCAGCCGCATTCCCCTCGCGGTGTGAGGTGTTGCGATGCGGCGGGGCCGGCGTCGCGCCATCGTCGCTTTCCTTCGCTCGCCGCCGCAACATCGTCGCATTCGCCTACACTGAGCGTATGCCGACCGGGCAGCGTATGCGCGCTCGAGCCGGGCCCGCACCAGCCGCGTCGCACGGAGCGCGCCAGTCGCGCAGCCGCGCCGCCTCGCGCCGCAGTCGCAACCGCCGTAGTTGCAGCATCCGAAGCAGGGAGGACACATGATCGTCGCAGTGGACATCGGCAATACGAATATCGTCCTGGGATTCATCGAGGATGACGAAATCGTCGCCACCTACCGCATCTCCACCCAGTCCACGCACACGGCCGACGAATACGGCCTCATGCTTGTGCAGTTCCTCGCCATGAGTGGGTACAAGACCAAGGACGTCGACGGCGTCATCATCTGCTCCGTCGTGCCGCAGGTCATGCACTCGTTCCGCGCGAGCATCGTGAACTTCTTCGGCATCGACCCGATGATCGTAGGGCCGGGCGTCAAAACCGGCGTGAACCTGCGCATCGACGACCCCAAGACCATGGGGACCGACTGCATCGTCAACTGCGTGGCGTCGTATTACCTTTACGATGGCGCGAGCCTCGTCATCGATATGGGCACGGCGACCACCTTCAACTACATCGACGCCGACGCCAACATCCGCATGTGCGTCATCGCGCCGGGCATGCAGACCTCCGCGCATGCGCTTGCGGGCGACACGGCGCAGTTGCCGAACGTGGAGATTGCGCGCCCCGCGTGCGGCATCATGGCCACGAACACGGTGGCGTCGATCCAGTCGGGGCTGTATTACGCGGCGCTCGGCGGGCTGGAGAAAACCGTGGAGGTGTGCCACGAGCAGATCGGCGCGCCGTTCACCGTGGTGGCGACCGGCGGATTCTCCAACCTGTTCAAAGGGCAGACCGACGCGATTGACGTTTTCGACCCGGACCTCATCTTCCGTGGGATGAACCTCATCTACAAGCGCCAGAAGCAGCGTCCCCGCCGCCGCGAGTAGCGCGGTGTCGAGGGTGCGCTCCTTCGGTGGCGGTTGCTTCTGGGGCGGTTACCTGTCCGGTTTCCCTATTCTGATGCCCTATTCCCGGTCGAGGGTGCACGGTTGTGCGCCTTCGGTGGCGGTTACTTGTCCGATTCCCCCAATCCGCAGCCCTAATCCCGGTCGAGGGTGCACGGTTGTGCTTCTTTGATGGCGGTTAGGCGCGGTGTCGGCGGCTGTGTGGGTTGTAGTTGGGGTCGAGGGTGCACAAAAGTGCTCCCTCGGTGGCGGTTGCATGTCCGGTTTCCCCGATTTGGTGCCTTAACCCGGGTCGAGGGTGCATGATGGTGCTCCCTCGGTGGCGGTTATGGCGGTGTGGGGCTGTGTTGGTGGAGGTAATTGGGGTTGAGGGTGCAGGGTTGTGCTCCCTCGGTGGCGGTTGCCTGTCCGATTGGCTCTTTCCTAGGCCCTAACTCCGGTCGAGGGTGCACGGGAGTGCTCCTTCGGTGGCGGTTGCCTATCCGATTTCCTCTTTTCCGGGCTCTAATCCCGGTCGAGGGTGCACGGTTGTGCTCCTTCGGTGGCGGTTACCTGTCCGATTTCCCCAATCCGCAGCCCTAATCCCGGTCGAGGGTGCACGGTTGTGCTCCTTCGGTGGCAGTTAGGGTGGCGTGAGGCCGTGTTGGTTGGGGTAGTTGGGGTCGAGGGTGCAAGGTTGTGCGCCTTCGATGGCGGTTAGGGCAGCGGAGGGGCGTTTTCGTTGGGGTAATTGGGGTCGAGGGTGCACGGGAGTGCTCCTTCGGTGGCGGTTGCCTGTCCGATTTCCCCAATCCGCAGCCCTAATCCCGGTCGAGGGTGCACGGGAGTGCTCCTTCGGTGGCGGTTACCTATCCGATTTCCCCAATCCGCAGCCCTAATCCCGGTCGAGGGTGCACGGTTGTGCTCCCTCGGTGGCAGTTAGAGTGGTGGAGGGGTGTTTTGGCTGGGGTAATTGGGGTTGAGGGTGCACGATGGTGCGCCCTCGGTGGCGGTTACTTGTCCGGTTGGCTCTTTCCTGGGCCCTAACTCCGGTTGAGGGTGCAGGGTTGTGCTCCCTCGGTGGTGGTTAGGGCAGCGGAGGGGTGTGTTGGCTGAGGTAATCGTGGTCGAGGGTGCACGATGATGCGCTCTGGATGCGGAGTGGGCGTCGGGAGGCGTTCATCCGGTCGGAAGCGTATAGTGTGGCTCGTCCTGACTGACAGCGCGGCGACGCCTGTGAACAAGAACCGGACGAGACTGCATACAGCTTGTATCGGTGTTCACGCAGAAGGCGCGGCGACGCATAAGGATCGGCGCATGCGCCGGGAATAGAGAGAATATGAGCACAGACAACAAGTCGGAATCGTCGGCCACCCCATCGACCGCAGAATCATCGACCGCAGAATCATCAGACACCGCATCGTCGGCGACCGCGCAGAAGCAGGGCGGCACGCAGACACCCGCGGCATCGTCGAAACCCGCCACCGGCTCGCTCGACGCAAGCCTCAGCGCGAAGGCCAAGAAGACCAAGAAACCCGCCGGCGCCGGCACCGCCGGCGCATCCGCAACCTCCGCAACCACCACCGCCTCCGTCACCCGCCGCAACCGCATCATCGCCATCGTGGCGCTGGTGGTCGTCATCGCGGTCGTGGCGGTGTTCCTCATCGCGCGCCGAGGCACCAACGTCAACTCCGGCACCAACCCCAACGCCAACGCAGCCGCCACCGTCCCCGTCGACGACGCCGAGATCACCATCGGCATGGTCCTGTCGCCGACGAACCTCGACATCCGCACGCAGTCGGGCTCGTCGCTCGACCAGCTGCTCATCGGCAACGTGTACGAACCACTCGTCTCGCGCGACGAGAACAACGCGGTACAGCCCGGCCTCGCCTCGAGCTGGGACGTCTCCGACGACGGCACGGTCTACACCTTCCACCTCAACTCCGGCATCACCTTCTCGAACGGCGACGCCCTGGACGCCGATGACGTGGCATGGTCCATCAGCGAGCTCGAAAACAACCAGTACAAGGACTACGACGCCATCGCCAACTACGAGTCCGTCGAGGCCGTGGACTCCGACACCGTGCGCCTGACGCTGTCGGCCCCGTATTCGCAGCTGCTGTGGAACCTCACTGGCCGCGCCGGCCTCGTGTTCGACCAGGACGCCAGCTATGACGCCAAGACGCAGGCCATCGGCTCCGGCCCGTACCTGCTCGAGAAGTTCACCGCCAACGATTCCGCGCAGCTGACCGCCAACAAGGACTACTGGGGCGCGAACAAGGCGCAGATCGGCACAGTCACCATCAAGTACTACAGCGACGCGAACGCCGCCATCAACGCCATCCGCTCCGGCGACATCCAGACCCTCTCCGGCTTCGACTACACGCAGGTCTCCCCGCTCAAGGACGAGGGCTTCAACGTCGAGGCCGGCGACGACACCGACAAGATGGTGCTCGCCTTCAACAACGCGCGCTCGCCGCTTAACGACATCCGCGTGCGCCAGGCCATCCGCTACGCCATCGACGAGGACGACATCATCGCCGCGCGCGGTGGCGTGGACACGGCGCTCGGCGGCCCGATCCCGAGCCTCGACCCCGGCTACGAGGACCTCGCCGACCTGTACCCGCATGACGTCGACAAGGCCAAGGAGCTCCTGTCCGAAGCCGGCTACGGCGCCGACAACCCGCTCAAGATCACGCTGACCTACGCGAACATCTACTCCAGCGAGATCGGCGACGCGCTGACGAGCCAGCTCGCCGACGCGGGCATCGAGCTCACCGTCAACCAGGTGGAGTTCAGCACGTGGCTGTCGGACGTGTACACGAACCACGATTACGACCTGTCGCTCGTCGACCATAACGAAAGCCACGACTTCGGCCAGTGGGCGAATCCCGACTACTACTACGGCTACGACAACGCGCAGGTGCAGGAGGACTACACGAAGGCGCTCGCGTCCACCGACGAGAGCGAAACCGACAGCCTGCTCGCCCAAGCCGCGCGCCAGGTCTCCGAGGACGCCGCCGCCGACTGGCTGTTCAACTTCCGCGTGGTGAGCGTGTGGAGCGGCAAGGTGCAGGGCTTCCCGGTAAACATGAACCAGGCGTACCTGCCGCTGTGGCAGATCTCGCTGCTGCAGGGCTAAGGTCCGGCGCATAGGGCAGGGGCAGCCGCGTGAGGCTGTGCCGCGCGGGGTTGTGCAAACAGCGCCGCGCGGGGCAGGGTAGCCGCGGCATACGATATTCCCGGCGCCGCACCGCGCCCGGAAGGAGCACCATGACATTCGTCCTCAAACGATGCGCGGCCTTCGTCGTCGCGCTCATCGTGCAATCCGCGGCGATCTTCGTCTGCCTGCGGATCCTTCCGGGCGACCTCGCGATGGTCGTCGGCGGCACGAGCTCCACGCCCGAACAGGTGGCGCGCATCCGCCAGCAGCTCGGGCTCGACCAACCGTATCCGGTCCAGTACTGGAACTGGCTCAGCGGCATCCTGCACGGAGACCTTGGCACCGCACAGCTCAGCGGCGCCTCGGTGGCCGGCGAGATAGCCGACCGGCTCCAGGTCACGCTGCCGCTGGCCCTGATGGGGCTCGCCGTGGCGCTTGCCATCGGTCTGCCGCTCGGTGTGCTGTCGGTGACGTCCCGTTCCGCGCGCGTGCGGCGCGGCCTGCAGATCGCGGCCATCGTGGCAGGGTCCATTCCCGCGCTGTGGGGCGGACTCCTGCTCATCATGCTTCTCGGGCGCGGCGTCGGGCTTCTTGGTGTGCTGCCGTCGCAGGGCTTCCCGGTGCGCGGCTGGCACGCCTTCGGGCGCGCGCTGTCGTCGCTTGCGCTGCCCGCGTTGTCGGTGGGCATCATCGCGGGCGCCGAATTCATGCGCTACACGCGCTCGGCGTTGCTCGAGGTGCGCGACTCCGACTACCTCGCGCAGGCCATGGCGTGCGGCATGACGCGCGCGCAGGCCGTGCGCACGGTGGGGCTGCGTCTGGCCGCGCCGCAGATCGTGTCGGTCGCCGGCCTCACCTTCGCCGGCATGCTGACCGGCGTCATCGTGGTGGAGAACCTCTTCGCGCTGCCGGGCCTCGCGACGCTGCTCATGGACGACCTGGGCAACCGCGACCTGCTTGCCGTGCAGTCGGAGCTCCTCGTCCTCACCGCGTTCTTCCTGTTCATGGGTCTTGTGGTCGACCTCGTGCACCACGCGCTTGACCCGCGTCTCAAGGCCGCGGCGTCCGGCGGCGCGGATGGCGCGGATGGCGTTGCCGATGGTACGGATGGTGCTCGGAAGGAGGGAACACGATGACAGGGAACACGACATCCCCTTCGAACCGCGGCTTCGCGCCCCGCGCCCCGCGCGGACGCCTCCGCGGCGCACGCATCGTGCTGTCGTCGCTATGGCATCGCGCGGACGGCGCCTATGCGCTTGTCGTGATCGGACTGTGGCTTGCGGTCAGCCTCGTGTCGCTTGTCTGGACGCCGCATCCGCTGCTCGAAGCCAGCGGACGCAACGCGTGGGCGGCGCCGAGCGCAGCGCACCCGATGGGCACCGATGGTGCCGGGCATGATTTGCTCAGCTGGCTGATGCGCGGCTCGCTCACCGAACTCGAGGTGGTCGTGCTTGTGGTGCTGTGCACGGCCGTGTTCGGGCTCCTGGGCATCTGGGCCTCCGTCGGACGCCGCGCGGGCGCGGGGCGCGGGTCGCGCGCCTGGATGGTGTGCGTCGACACTCTGATCGCCGTGCCCACCGTGCTCGTCGCCATGCTTGTGTCGGTGCCGCTGGGGACGTCGATCGCCGTCATCGTGGTGGCCTGCACCTTCGCGTATTCGCTGAGCATCGTGCGCGTCACCCGGCCCGTCGCCCAGCTCGCGGCCACGTCGCAGTACGTCGAGGCGGCGCGCAGTTATGGCGTGGGGGAGGCGCGCGTGTTCTTCGGACACGTGGTGCCCGCCATCGCGCCGACCATGGCTGTGCAGCTGAGCCTGTCGGCCGGAACCGCGATTCTTGCGGAATCCGGCCTGACATACCTCGGCATCGGCATTCCCGCCGGCGTGCCATCTTGGGGGCGCAGCCTCGCCAATTGCGCAAAGCTCATCAGCGTGTATCCGCTCACCGTCATCTGGCCGGGACTGATCATCACGATGGTCGTGGTGGCGCTCAACCTCCTGGGCGACGCGCTGCGCGACTGCGCCGACCCCGTTGTCAACGCCGATCTGCGGCGCGATGGCGCGGCGGACGATGACCGGTCCGCATCCGACATGGCCGCCGCCGAATCATCCACAAGGGAGCAGGAGCTCACAGGGGAGCGGATGCCTGCACAGGAAGGGGAATCCCATGAGCCTCATCGTGCATGACCTGACCGTCGATGTCGCGGCACGCGGCCGGCGCGCGCCTGCACGGCCCATCGTACGCGGCGTCGATCTGCGCGTCGACGATGGCGAGCGCGTCGGCCTCGTCGGGCCGTCGGGCTCGGGCAAATCCATGGTGTCGCGCGCCATCCTCGGAATCCTGCCGCCGCATCTGACGGCCGGCGGGTCCGTTCTGCTTGGCGACACGCAGATGATCGGCGCCGATGAGAACATCGCTGCGTCGATGCGTGGAAGCTATACGGGCGCCGTGTTCCAGAACCCCGCCGCCGCGTTGAACCCCGTGCGCACCGTGGGGCAGTCCATTGCGCTGCCGCTGCGTTTGCACTACGAGTTGGATCGCGACGAGATCCGCGAACGTGTGCTGCGTCAGATGCGCGCGGTGGAGCTGCCGGAGCGCCTGGAATCGGCGTACCCGCACGAGCTGTCGGGCGGACAGCGCCAGCGCGTTGCCATCGCGGCCGCGCTCGTCACGTCGCCGCGCCTCATCATCGCGGACGAGCCGACCACGGCGCTCGACGCCGTCGTGCAGCGTCGCATCGTGGACCTGCTGGTATCGCTTGTCGATGACCTCGGTTCGTCGCTTCTGTTCATCACCCACGATTTCGCGGTTCTCAAGCGCGCCACCACGCGCTGCTACGTGATGGAGGCCGGGCGGATCGTGGAGGAGGGCGCCACGGAGGCTCTGCTGCATGATGCGCGGCATGCCGTGACGCAGTCGCTTGTCGAGGCGGCGACCGCGCTGTCGCTGCGCGGGGGAGAGGAGGCCTGATGGGATCGGTGCATGAGGATGCGGCATCGCATGGCGTCGGCGTGCCGGTGCTCGAGGTGCGGCATGTCGTGAAGACTTTCTCCGGTGGGCGTGGCGTCGGGCATGCCACGTCGCACGATGCGCCGCGCGCCGTGGACGATGTGAGCTTCGCGGTGGCGGCCGGCGAGTCGCTTGCCGTCATCGGCGAATCCGGTTCAGGAAAAACAACCGTCACCCGTATCGCCTTCGGCCTTCTGTCGCCGGACTCGGGCGACGTGCTGTTCCGCGGCGAATCCGTGGATGCGACCCGGCGCCATCGTGGTGTGCCGCGGCCTGGTACGCTGCGGCACGGCGTGCCGCGGCGAGATGTCGCAACCGCCGATGCGCGACGGGAACTGCGCCTTGGCAGCGGCATCGTGTTCCAGGACCCCTTCGCCTCCCTCGACCCGCGCTGGCGCATCCGGCGCAGCGTCGCCGAACCCCTGACGGCGCGCGGCATCGGGCGCACCGATGCCTTGGCGCGCGCGGACGGGGCGTTGCGCTCCGTGGGGCTCGACCCCACGCTGTTCGGCGAACGGTACCCGCAGGATCTTTCCGGCGGTCAGGCGCAGCGCGCGGCGATCGCCCGGGCGCTGGTCACGAGGCCGCGCATCCTGCTCGCCGATGAGCCGATGAGCGCCATCGACGTGACCTCGCGCATCCAGATATTGGATACCTTCCGTGCCATCCGTGCCGCGGATCCGTCGATGGCCATGGTCGTGGTGCTGCACGATCTGGGAATCGTGCGCATGATCGCCGACCGCGTGCTCGTGATGCACGATGGGCGCATCGTGGAATCCGGAACGGTGGACGCCGTGCTCACCGCGCCGCGCGACCCCTACACCCGCACCCTCGTCGCCGCCGCCACGATGTAGCGGTCCACCTCTTTCCGCGCGATTCTCTCCGGATCGATAGCCTTGGTTTCGGATATGTTAACGGGGGCGGGAATCATGTGGTATAGTCGCAATTATGAAGTTCAATTTCTCGTGTTGTTGTCGCTAACGACGCCAGCCGGTGGCTGTGCGTCGCGTGACGCATACCAGAATTGAACGATGTCTTACCCGATCGGGTTTCATCTCCTGACAGCGAATCCGCACCCATCCGAGGCGGAATTCGGAATTCAGGCACTCTTATATGCGCGGCGACTGCCAGCCTTACACGCACGGCGAACGGACTCCATCATCGTCGGGCCTTGGGGACCGCCGATGGGCGCGGATCGCGGATTGCATGTCGCGCTTCGCACCACCCGTCACAGACCATAAACTTGAACCAGGAAAACAGGTAAGGCACATATCATGAAGATCGCACAGAAGGTCACGGATCTCATCGGCAACACCCCGCTCGTCGAGCTGCACAAGGTCACGGAGGGCATCGATGCCCGCATCGTGGTGAAGGTGGAGTACTTCAACCCCGGCGGCTCGAGCAAGGACCGCATCGCGGAGCGCATCATCGACGCGGCGGAGCGCGAGGGCAAGCTTCAACCCGGCGGTACCATCGTGGAACCCACGAGCGGCAACACGGGCGTCGGCCTCGCGCTCGTCGCCCAGCAGCGCGGATACCATGCGGTATTCGTGGTGCCCGAGAAGGTGAACGAAGACAAGCGCGCGGTGCTGCGCTCCTACGGCGCCACCGTGGTGGTGACCCCGAACGTCGAGCCCGACGACCCGCGTTCCTACTACAACGTTTCCGACCGCCTCGCCGAACTCATCCCCGGCGGCTTCAAGCCCAACCAGTACTTCAACTCCAACGGCCCCGAAAGCCACTATCGCACCACCGGCCCGGAGATCTGGCGCGACACCGACGGCAAGGTCACGCATTTCGTGGCAGGCATGGGCACCTGCGGCACGATGATGGGCACGAGCAAATACCTCAAGGAGGTGTCGAACGGCGCGGTACGCGCCATCGGCGCCGATCCGGACGGCTCGATCTTCTCGAATCCGCAGGATGTGCACGGCTACAAGGTGGAGGGCGTCGGCGAGGACTTCTACCCGGGCATCTATGACCCCTCGCTCGTCGACGGCTTCTACCATGTCTCCGACCTCGAGGCCTTCGCCATGTCCCGCCGCCTGTCGCGCGAGGAGGGCCTGCTCGTGGGCGGCTCCAGCGGCATGGCCGTGGCCGGCGCACTGAAGATGGCGAAGGCGGAGAAGCTGACGAAGGACGACCTCGTGGTCGTGCTCCTTCCTGATTCCGGCCGCAGCTACATGTCGACGATTTTCAACGACCAGTGGCTGGAGGCCAACGGCTTCGGCAAGATCCTCAACGACGAGAAGGCCGCGCTCGGCGACGACGACTCGCAGCGGACCATCGACAACACGATCGCTCAGGTGCTGGCGGACGCGAACGCCCGGGCGGCGGCGAAGTGACGGCTCGCACGCCATCGCATCGTATTCCATAGCGCAACCCCCATAGCGCGACAACCATCGCAGACGTACAACAACACACGTAAGGACAGACCATGACCACCGATTTCTCCCAGGACGCCATCGCAACCCGCGCCATCCACGCCGGCCAGGAGCCGGATCCCACGACGGGCGCCGTCGTGCCGCCGATCTACATGACGAGCACCTTCAAGCAGCCGCATGTGGGCCAGCCGGTCAACGGCTATGACTACAGCCGCTCCATCAACCCCACGCGCAACGTGTTCGACGAGCAGCTCGCCGCCATCGAGGGTGCGAAGCACGCGCTCGCGTTCTCCTCGGGCCTGGCCGCCATCGATGTGCTGCTGCGCTCCGTGCTCAGGCCGGGAGACCGCGTCATGCTGGGCAACGATGTGTACGGCGGCACCTACCGCCTCCTCTCGAAGGTGTTCGTTCCGTGGGGCGTGAACATCACCACCGTCGACGTGTCCGACCTCGCCGCCGTGAACAAGGCGCTGAACTCCGAAAGCTTCGCCCTGATCTGGATCGAGACGCCGTCCAACCCGCTGCTTGCCGTCACCGACATCGCGGCGACCGCGGCCATCGCCCACGAGCACGGCATGACCGTCGTGGTCGACAACACCTTCGCCTCGCCCGCCCTGCAGCATCCGCTCGAGCTGGGCGCCGACGTGGTGGCGTACTCCACCACCAAGTACATCGGCGGCCACTCCGACGTGGTGGGCGGCGCTCTGGTGCTCAACGATGACGAACTGGCCGAGAAGTTCGCGTTCCTGCAGAACTCCGCCGGCGCCGTGCCGTCCCCGTTCGACTCCTGGATCCAGATCCGCGGCCTGAAGACCCTGCCGCTGCGCATGCAGCGTCACTCCGAGAACGCCCTGGCCATCGCCCGGCACCTCGAGGAGCTCAAGAACAAGGGCGAGGGCATCGAGCAGGTGTGGTACCCGGGTCTCGAATCGCATCCGGGCCATGACATCGCGGCACGCCAGATGCACGGCGGCTTCGGCGGTATGATTTCCGTGCAGCTGAGCGGCGGCAAGGCGGCGGCGCTGAAATTCGCCGAGTCCACGCGCCTGTTCACGCTGGCCGAGTCGCTGGGCGGCGTCGAATCCCTGATCGAGCATCCGGCCGCCATGACGCACGCCTCCGTGTCCGGCACGAGCAACGAGGTGCCCGACAACCTCGTGCGCATCTCCGTGGGCATCGAGGACGTCAACGACCTCATCGCAGACCTCGACCAGGCCCTCGCCGCCGCAACGAAGTAAGGCGCCGCGCCGTATGCCGGCGACGGCCGTGCGCCGATGACGGAAGGGACGTGCATGGACGGGCAGACCACACCGCAGGCCGGGAACGCGCGGCAGACCGCGGCGCCGCCGCGCGAAAGCCGGGTCGGCGGCATCGACAAGGCCCGGCGCGTGCTCAAGCGCGTCTACGGCTACGATTCCTTCCGCTCCGGCCAGGAGGACGTCATCTCCTCGATCCTCGGACGCCATGACACCGTGGCCATCATGCCGACCGGCGCCGGAAAATCCCTGTGCTACCAGATCCCGGCGCTGATGCTCGCCGGGGTCATGGGCGGCCCCGGCATCGGCATGAGCATCGTTATCTCGCCGCTGAAATCGTTGATGAGAGACCAGGTCTCGGCGCTCCAGGCCGTCGGCGTCAGCGCCAGCTACCTCAATTCCTCCCTCGCCCCCGAGGACGAGGCGCGCGTCATGGCCGACATCGCGCATCACCGCGTCACCCTGCTCTACTGCGCGCCCGAGCGCCTCGTGCGCCGCGACTTCCGCGAACTCATCGCCGCCACGCCCGTGGCCTTGGTCGCCGTCGACGAGGCGCATTGCGTCAGCCAGTGGGGCCACGATTTCCGCCCCGAGTACCGGCAGATCCGCGACTTCCTCGAGACCTGCACGCCCCGCGCCGTCGTCGCGGCCTTCACGGCCACCGCCACCGAGCATGTGCGCGAGGATATCGTCAGCGCCCTCGGTCTGCGCGACCCCGCGCAGTTCAAGACCTCCTTCGACCGTCCGAACCTGTGGTTCGGCACGAAGAAGCTGCCCCGCCGCGCCAAGGACGACTGGATCGTCTCCTTCGCCCGTGACCACGCCGACCAGTCGGGAATCGTGTACTGCGCCTCGCGCCGTGAAACCGAGGAACTCGCCGACGCCCTCGCGCAGGCCGGCATCAATGCGGCCGCCTACCACGCGGGTCTTCCCGACGAGCGCCGCAGCGCCGTGCAGGACGCCTTCATCGACGACGACATCCGCGTCATCGTGGCGACGAACGCCTTCGGCATGGGCATCGACAAGCCCGACGTGCGCTACGTGCTGCACCACAACATGCCTTCGAGCATCGAGGAATACTACCAGGAGGCGGGCCGCGCCGGCCGCGACGGCGACCCCGGACGCTGCATGCTGCTATGGAACGACGGAGATGTGTCGTTCCGCACGCGCCAGATCGACAACACCGACCGCGAGGGTGACATGCCCGACGCCGACCGCCAGATGCTGCGCACGTCACGGCACGACCTGCTCAACGCCATGATCGGCTACTGCGGCACCACCGGCTGCCTGCGCGCCTCGCTGCTCGGGTATTTCGGCGAGACGGCGCCGCGCGAATGCGGCAACTGCTCGAACTGCGACGGCGAATTCGAATCGGTCGACGTGACGCGCGAGGCGGTGCAGGTCATGCGGTGCGTGCAGGACCTGGGCCAGCGGGTGGGCAAGGGCACGGTGGCGTCGGTGTTGCACGGCGCGCAGTCCGAGGCCGTGGCGAAGCGCGGCTACGACCGGGCGCCGTCCTACGGGGCGCTGCGGTCGAGCTCGCTGCCTTTCGTCAAGGACGTGATCGCGCAGATGGTGGCCGACGGGTATCTGGCGGTGCATATGAGCAACGGCGCGTATCCCGTGCTCGTGTTCGGGCCGCGCGCGGACGATGCGGCGCGCGGGGACTTCCACTACGAGATCAAGCGCGAGGCCGCGCATACCGGCTCCGGCGGCTCCGGACGCGGTTCGGGCTCCGGCTGGCGCGACGGCGGGATGTACGGCGCCTCCTCGCGCGTCGAGACTGCGAAACTCAGCGACCCGGAGCTGTTCGACCGGTTGCGCGAGCTGCGCTCCGCCATCGCGAAGGAAAGCGGCAAGCCGCCGTATATGGTGTTCAACGACCGCTCCCTGCGCGAGATGGCCGAGCTCAAGCCGACCGACGCCGACGCGTTCCTCGCCATCAACGGCGTGGGCGAACGCAAGCTCGAGGCCTACGGCGAGCGCTTCATGGAGGCCATTCGCGGCTACATGGCCGACAAAGGCTGACGATGGTGCGGGGCTGACGATGGCGCGGGCGGCGGCACCGCGAGGAGCCGGCGGCACGGGGCTGATGGCGGCGCGGGGCAGCGGCACGGGTTATAGCGATTCCCGATAGCCTTCCGGCGTGGCAGGCCGCGCCGGGCGGAATAATGGACACAGAAACGATTCCACCGAATTCATGCGGGCGGCATGCGGCCGCCCGGAAAGGAGAACACATGGCCCAGGGCACGGATACCGCGCAGACGAACCAGGCCGATAACAAGCCGGTTCCCGAGAGCTTCACCCTCGACCACACCACGGTCAAGGCGCCGTACGTGCGCCTCATCGACGTGGAGCAGGGGCCGAAGGGCGACGAGATCTCGAACTTCGACCTGCGCCTCGTGCAGCCGAACGAGAACGCCATCCCCACCGGCGGCCTGCATACGATCGAGCACACGATCGCCGTGACGCTGCGCGAACGCATCCCCGGCTACATCGACTGCTCCCCGTTCGGCTGCCGCACGGGCTTCCACCTGCTGGCATGGGGCCGTCCCACGCCGCACGACGTGGCCGTCGCGCTCAAGGAGTCGCTCGAGTTCATTGCGTACAAGGCCACGTGGGACGATGTCCCGGCGCATGACATCAAGAGCTGCGGCAACTACCGCGACCATTCGTTGTTCACGGCCAAGGAGTGGGCCAAGAAGATCCTTGACGAGGGCATCAGCGCCGACGCCTGGGACCGTTCGCAGGTCGTCTGACGCGTTCGGCGTGTCCGGAACGCATGCGATGCGTCCGGTGCGCGCGAGCGCCCGGTGTGTCCGGTGCGTCCGACATGTGGCCGGGAAGGTCCGGCATATGGTCTGCGCGGCGGCGGGTTTCCCGCCGCCGTTTGTGCTTCCTGCGGCGGAACGCGGAGCTCGGCAGGGAGCCCGGCAAGGAGTTCAAAAGGGAAGTTCAACGATGGCTCTGCTGCGCAGTTCAATGGCAGACGATAGTTCAAAATCGGAGTTCAAAATCGTGATGTATTCGGGTTCAATTTCGACACGCCCGGCATCGGCTGTCAGGGAATCCGGAAAATTCCTTCGGGAAAAGTTCAAAATCGGGCGTGTTTCACATAAGCATCATGCACGGCGCGGCACAATAGAGACATGACTTTGAACGCGGCGCCGCAGTGGCGCATCTCTGGTGAGCAAGGACAACGGAATTACGAGCGCGCACTCAGGAGGTATCCGGCGCAGGCGATCGTCGACCTCAAGGCGTTGCGCGACAACATGGCGCATCTGGTCGATGTGGTCGGCGGCCCGAACTCCGGCACCGCCGTCATGGGCGTCGTCAAGGCGGACGCCTACGGTCACGGCCTGGTGCCCGCGGCGCTCGCGGCCCTCGCCGGCGGCGCCACATGGCTGGGAACGGCGCAGTCGCACGAGGCGCTCGTGCTGCGCAAGGCCGGCATCGGCCCGGACCGCGCGCATATCCTCACCTGGCTGTACAACGGCGCCGAGGCGCCTTTCGGCGAGCTCATCGAGAACGACATCGACATCTCCGTCGGCTCCCTCGACGGCATCGACGCCGTCGCCGCGGCGGCCCGCACCATCGGCCGTCCCGCGCGCGTGCACGTCAAGGTCGACTCCGGCTTCGGCCGCAACGGCTTCACGCCGCAGATCTTCGACGCCGCGCTCGCCAAGCTCACCCGTTACGCCTCCGAGGGCGTCCTTGACATCGTGGGGCAGTGGAGCCACCTCGCCGTGGCGGATATGCCGTCGAACGAGGAATTCGTCGCCGCCACCGACGCCCAGGTCGAGAACTTCAAGGCCTTCACCGCACGCATGGAGAAGGCCGGCATTCCGCCGCGCATCCGCCACCTCGCCAACACCGCCGCCACGTTGAACCGTCCGGAGATCCACTTCGAGCTCACCCGCCCCGGCGTGGGCCTGTACGGCTACGAGCCCGACCCCGACATGGGCGAGCCCTCCGACTGGGGCCTCACGCCTGCCATGACGCTGCAGGCGCAGCTGGGCACCGTCAAGGACGTCGAGGCCGGCCACGGCATCTCCTACGGTCGCACCTACCTCGCCGAGGAAGACACCTCCACCGCCGTCATGCCCGTGGGATACGCCGACGGCATCCATCGCTCGGCCTCCGGCTTCAACACCGCCGGTGCCAAGGGAATCGTGCATCTGGGCGGCCCCGTGCGCCTCATGACCGTCGACGGACCGCGCATCGTGCGTGTCTCGGGTCGCGTGTGCATGGACCAGTGCGTGCTCGACCTGCGCGGCAAGGCCAGCGAACTGGGCGTGCGCGAAGGCGACACCGTGGTGCTGTTCGGCCCCGGCCGCGGCGAGGTCTACGCCGAGCCGACCGCCGACGACTGGGCGCGCGCCGCCGACACCATCAGCTACGAGATCTTCACCTGCCTGCGCAACCGCATCCCGCGCCTGTATCTCAACGCCGACGTGCTGCCCGAGGCCGACCGCGCGATGCTCGACCCGGAGAGCGTCCTGTGACCGCGGGCGGTGCGCCCATGCACGCGTCGGCGTTCACCGACGCGTTCGAAGGCATGATCGGACGCGACGGCGAGGTGATCCCCGCCGGCCGCGGCTATGCCATCGACGACATGGAGCGATGGGTTCCCGAATCGAGGAAATCCCAGCAGCGCACCGCCTTTCAGCGCGACCGGGCGCGCCTGACGCATTCCAGCGCCCTGCGCCGCCTCGGCGCCAAAACGCAGGTTCTGGTGGCCGGAACCGACGATTTCGCCCGCACGCGCCTGACCCATACCCTCGAGGTGGCGCAGATCGGCCGGCAGATCGCCACCGTGCTGGGCTGCGACCCCGACGTGGTCGACTGCGCCTGCCTCGCGCATGACCTCGGCCACCCGCCGTTCGGGCACAATGGCGAGGCCGAGCTGGCCCGCATCGCCGACCCGATCGGCGGATTCGAGGGCAACGCGCAGACCCTGCGCCTGCTCACGCGACTGGAACCCAAGGTGTTCCGCGCCGACGGGCGCTCGGCCGGCCTCAACCTCACTCGCGCCTGCCTTGACGCCGCCGTCAAGTACCCGTGGGACCTCGCACGGGCCCGCGAGCGCGGCACGCGCAAGTTCTGCGTCTACCCCGAGGAGCGCGAGGTCTTCGCCTGGCTGCGCCGCGGGGCGCCCGGCGAACGGCTGTCGGTCGAGGCGCAGGTCATGGATCTGTCGGACGACATCGCCTATTCCGTCCACGATGTGGAGGATGCCATCGTCATCGGCGCCTTCGAGCCCGCGTCCATGGCCGATCCGCGCATCGTGGAGGCCGTCATCGACGAGACGCGGGCATGGTACGGGCCGGCCTGGGACCCTGGCCTGCTCGAGGACGCCGTGGGGCGCCTGCGCGACGACGGCGTGTTCGCCGGCGGTTTCGACGGCTCGCGCCGCAGTCTCGCGCGGCTGAAGAACCTGACGTCCGACCTCATCGGGCGTTTCGCCGGCGCCGTCGAACGTGCCACGCGCGATACGCACGGACCCGGTCCGCTGACGCGCTACGGCGCCTCGCTCGTCATTCCGGAGGGCACCGCGTACGAGATCATGGCGCTCAAGGGCGTGGCCGTGCATTTCGTGATGGCGCCGCGCGCCGCCGAGCCGCTGCATGAACGCCAGCGGCGTATCATCGCCGACCTCGTCGACGTGTTCATGGAGCGTTCGCCCCAGCCGCATCCCGCGCTCGCCCCCGTTTTCCTCGACGATTGGCGCCGCGCCGGAGATGACGGCGCGCGTCTGCGTGTGGCCGTGGATCAGGTGGCGAGTCTGACCGACATCCGCGCTGTGGATCTGCACGACACGCTGTGCGGGTAGGGCGCGGCACGGGTCGCGCGGCGCGGGTCAAGCGCGTGGTCGCGCGGCGTTCGCCTGCTGCGAGAGAGTCCCGCCTCGCCGCGCCTGTGGGTAAGCTATCCGTACGGGATGGCTTGCGCGGCGGCGCCATCGTGTATTTTCCCTGACGCGCGCCGCACCGCACGCCGACATAAGAAGGAGGACGCATGGCCGGGTTCGTGGTCAAGGAGGATATCGAGAAGGTCCGCGACATGGCGAACCTGTATGACATCGTCTCCGACGACGTGACGCTGAAATCCAGCGGTTCGCAGTACACGGGCCTGTGCCCGTTCCACGACGAGAAGACACCGAGCTTCTTCGTCAACCCCTCGAACGGCTTCTGGCACTGCTTCGGCTGCGGCAAGAGCGGCGACGTCTTCGACTACGTGCAGGAGAGGGAGGGCGTCGACTTCCGCGAGGCCCTCGAAATCGTGGCGGACCGCTACCACTACGAACTGCATTACGAGGACCGCTCCACCGGCAAGCGCAAGCCGAACGCGGGCGTTACGCGCAGCCGGCTGCTCGAGGCATGCGCCGAGGCGCAGAAATTCTTCGTCTCCCAGCTCACCAGCAAGGACGCGCTCAAGGCGCGCCAGCTGCTCGACGGGCGCAAGTTCCAGCGCGCCGACTGCGAGCGCTTCGGCTGCGGATACGCGCCGCGCGGCGGGTCCGAGCTCGTGCGGTACCTGTCGTCGAAAGGCTTCACGATCGACGAGATGGTCGGCGCGGGGCTGGCGCGCATGGGCACGAACGGGCCCTACGACTACTTCCGCGGCCGCGTGACCTGGCCGATCCGAGACACGACGGGGCGCACGCTTGGCTTCGGCGCGCGCAAGCTGTTCGACGACGACCGCATCGGCGCCAAGTACATCAACACGCCGGACACGAAGCTGTACCACAAGAACCAGGTGCTGTACGGCATCGACATGGCCAAGGAGTCCATCCGCAAGACGCACCAGATCGTGATCGTGGAAGGCTACACCGATGTCATGGCGTGCCATCTGTCGGGCGTGACCACGGCCGTGGCGACCTGCGGCACCGCGTTCGGCGAGGAGCATGCGAAGATCGCGCGCCGCCTCATCGCCGACGAGAAGCTCGGCGGGCTGCATCTGGTGGGGCCCATGCGCCGCTCGCGCATTGTGTTCACCTTCGACGGCGATTCGGCGGGGCAGAAGGCCGCGCTGCACGCCTTCGGCCTCGACGGGCAGTTCCTCACGCAGGCCTTCGTCGCCGTGGCGCATGACGGGCTCGACCCGTGCGACCTGCGCATCCAGGACGGGGAGGACGCCGTGCGCAGCCTGATCGCCGACGCGCGTCCGCTCTACGATTTCGTGATCGACACGGTGGTGGACCGCTTCGACACGCAGTACGCCGCCGGCAAGGTGGGCGCCGAGCGGGCCGTGGCGCCGATCATCGCGCAGATTCGCGACGTTTCGCTGCAACACCAGTACACGCGTCAGACCGCGGGGCATATCGGCGTGCCCATTGATGACCTCAACGCCGCCGTGATCCGCGAGCGGGCGCGTCTGGGCGTGCGCGACGAGGACATCTACGCGCAGCCGCCGCAGCGGCAGCCGATGTCGCAGCGCCAGGCTCAGCTCGATGCCGCGCAGCGGTACGCCGTGGCGCGCTCCAACGCCGAGAACCAGCACTACTGGCGTGTGGACGACACCGTGTTCATGACCGAGCAGCAGTTCATGGGCGTGGTGGTGCAGATTCCGCGCGCGTTCGACCCCACGCAGTTCGGCAACATCACCGAGCGATGCTTCCTCACCCCCGTGTTTCGCAGCCTGTTCCAGGCGCTTGAGGTGGCGGGCGGGCTGCCGGCGCCCGACGCGCAGATGACCCAGAGCGCGTGGGTCGGCTCCCTCGTGCAGGCGGCCGGGCCCGAGCTCGCGCCGGTGGTGCAGGAGCTGGCGGCCATGCCGCTGCCGCTGTCGGTGGATCCGCAGGCGGCCGACGCCGCGCAGGAGGGCGTGGCTCCGCTGCGGTCGCCCAGCCAGCAGGAGGCCAGCTACGCCAGGCAGCTGCTGGTCAACCTTCTCGACGCCGACTGCATGCGCCGCATCGCCCAGATCCGCTCGCGCATGAAGATGCTCCCCGAAGGTGACGAGAAGTTCCGGCTCCTGGGCGAGATCTCCCGCATTGAGCAGAACCGCAAGCAGATCCAGGACTTCGTCTTCAACTCCAGCGTCCGGTGACGCGGGGGCGGTGAGCGGCGCGGGCGGCGCTGCGCGGGCGCGAGTGACTTCGTGGTGAGGATTCTTCGCCATGAAGGGTTGGTTTTGGTGTGGGTGGGTGGTTTTGCGTCGGGAATGGCGGTTCGTGGCGAGGATTGTTCGCCATGAAAGATGATTTTTCGTCTCGGCGGGTGTTTTGGCGCTCGGCGGGCGGTTCGTGGCGAGGATTCTTCGCCACGAGGGTTGGTTTTGGTTCGGGCTGGCTGGTTTGTGTCGGAATTGTTGGTTCGTGGCGAGGATTGTTCGCCATGAGAGGTGATTTTTTGTCTCGGCGGGTGTTTTGGCGCTTGGCGGGTGGTTCGTGGCGAGGATTGTTTGCCATGAAGGTTTGGTTTGGCCTGGAGTGCCGGTTTTCTCCTACGATTGGGCGCTCGTGGCGAGGATTCTTCGCCATGAAAGGGCAATCGCAAGAATGGGGCGATGGGCGGGATGACGTGCGCAGAGTCCGGTTCGCTTTCGGAGACGGGAACATCGTGGATATTCATGAACCGAACAGAAGAGCTACTGGAATTATCCACAAGTTGCGCGAGTGCGGCGTGTTGTTGCGACGGTTGTCCACAATGGGCGGAGGCGCGGAGTGTCGGATTCGCGATTCCATATCGTGACCGTATGACAGAACTCATTCAATCTCGATTGCTCAGGAAATCGCAACATTATACGTTCGAGACCGACGAGGTCCGTCTCATCAAAGTCCGTGGCGAAACCCTCGCGCGTTGCAAGGAGTTGCAGCAGCATGTGGCGAAGCCCCTGGTGTTCGCGTTGGACACTGCGCTGAAACTCCAATGCATCGATGTACCGAGTTCCTTTGATTCGCAGGATCTCTCTGTTGTGGCCACGTCCCGGTCGGAACGCCGGCGAATCAACGGGGTCAGGTGCACCGAGTGGTCATATGCCTTGCAGACGGTGACGCGAGACGGCGTCGAATGCGTGGCGCCGGGCACCACCTGGCTGATGGCGGCTCGTTTCCTCGATCTGCATGACCTTGTGCTGCTTGGAGATGCCATGATGCGTCGCAGTGACCAGATTCGCGTGTTGCAACCCAGCATTTTCAGGACATTGTGCGATGACATCGAAGCCGAACTCGCTACGCGGAAAAGGCGGGCTCCCGTGGGATTCCGTAATTGCCGGCGCGCCTTGTGGCTGATGCGGGCGAATACGGATTCCTTCATGGAGTCGCAATTGCGCTTGGCGCTGGTCAGTCATGGATTGCCGTGTCCGGAAGTGAACCATCAGGTGACGTGTACCGGGGCGGACGGGAAGCAGCGCTGTTTCTATCTGGATCTCGCCTATCCGGAGGTCAAGGTAGCGGTTGAATACGACGGAAGACAGCATGCGGACAATTGGGAGTATGACCAGGCGCGTATCCGTGCGCTTGACAATGCTCAATGGCTTCGACTCGGTGTTTTCCGACCGGATTTGGCGAATGATGCGAGGAGAATGGAGATTGCCAAGGCCGTTGCCGAGCGGATGGAGCGGCGTTGCCGGACGAAGGTTCCGGTGCGCGATCCGTTGCCGCTGCATCGGATAGCCGACCGGTGGCGGCGAAAGGCGGAAGCGGCGAAGGCGCCGGAACGCTGATGATTTTGTGGCGTTGCCGGGGCCGAGTGTGTTTTGGCGCTCGGTGGGCGGCTCGTGGTGAGGATCCTTCGCCATGAAGGGTTGGTTTTGGTTCGGGCTGGCTGGTTTGTGTCGGAATTGTTGGTTCGTGGTGAGGATTCTTCGCCATGAAGGCTTGGTTTGGCTTGGAGTGCCGGTTTTCTCCTACGATTAGGCGTTCGTGGTGAGGATTGTTCGCCATGAGGGGTGGTTTTCCGTTCCGGTGGGTGCTTTGGCGCTCGGCGGGCGGTTCGTGGTGAGGATTGTTCGCCATGAAGGCTTGGTTTGGTTCGGAGTGCCGGTTTTCTCCTACGATTGGGCGTTCGTGGTGAGGATTGTTCGCCGTAAACCGCCCGCCGGCGCGAGGGCGTGGGCGGGCGGGGGAGTCGGGTGCCCCAGGCCGGATTCGAACCGGCGACCTCCGACTTAGAAGGACGTTGCTCTATCCAACTGAGCTACTGGGGCGGCGGAGCGGTCATCGCTCCACATGGCATTGTACTCACAGCACGCGGATTCGTCATCGTGCGCCCCGTCGTCGCGCGTCGCCGCCGTCATCCAACCCGGCACCGACGTCGAAGCCGCCGCTCCCCGCAATCCCACCCGTCGCGTAGACTGGGAAAGTCGTGACCCGCAAAGGATGCGGGACCGGCGATGGAGGAAAAATGCCTGAGAACAAGCCGCTTGTTGCCGTCGTCATGGGCTCGTCGAGCGATTGGGAGACCATGAAGCACGCCTGCGAGATTCTCGATCGTTTCGAGGTGCCGTATATGAAGCAGGTGATCTCCGCCCACCGCACGCCCGAACTCATGGCCGACTTCGCCCATGGCGCGCGCAGCAATGGACTGCATGTCATCATCGCCGGCGCGGGTGGCGCCGCGCATCTGCCGGGCATGATCGCCGCGCAGACCACGCTTCCGGTTATCGGCGTCCCCGTGCGCTCCCACGCGCTGTCCGGCTGGGATTCGCTTCTGTCCATCGTGCAGATGCCCGGCGGCATCCCCGTCGCCACCACCGCGGTCGGCAACTCCGGCGCCACGAACGCGGGTCTGCTCGCGGTCCAGATTCTGTCGACCACCGACGAGCGCCTTGCTCAGGCCCTTGCTGATTACCGCAACGAGCTCAAGGAGAAGGTCGCGAAGTCGAACGAGGAGCTCGTCTGAAATCTGGCGCGAAAGGCGTCGGAAGGCCGCGCTTGGGTTTCCGGCGTCGTGCCCTGCGCGCCGCGAGGGCATACGATGCCTCCGCTCCGCTTTTTGCGGCGGAAAGGCATACGATGGCGCCGCCGCAATGTGGTCCGACCCCATTCGCCATCCGTCGCCGGAAGTGTCGTCTTGCTCACAGAGGCGCGTTCACCGCGGCGCGGTGGGTAAGATAGGTGCGCGACAGCGGACGCCGTTCCCGGTGCCGCATGCCGCAAGACACTGCAGGGCCCAGACACAGGCCCCGGACACAGGGGCCCAGACCCCGCAAGACACAAGACCCGATACCGACCTCAGACAGACCGGCTCGCCCGCGCGGGCCGGGCGAGCCGACAAAGGAAGCGCGATGAGCAAGCTGAAGATGCTGCAACCCGGATCCACCATCGGAATCGTGGGAGGAGGGCAGCTCGGCCAGATGATGGCCCTGTCCGCGAAATACATGGGCTTCCGCATCGGCGTGCTCGACCCGACGCCCGACTGCCCGGCCGCGCAGGTGGGAGACTGGCAGATCGTGGCGGATTACGACGATGACGCGGCCATCCGCCGCCTCGCCGAACGCAGCGACGCGCTGACCTACGAATTCGAGAACGTGGACGCCGACGCGCTCGACACCGTGCGCGACATCACCGAGATCCCGCAGGGAACCGACCTCCTGCGCGTGACGCAGGACCGCATCCAGGAGAAAACCTTCATCAACAGTCACGGCATCGGCACCGCTCCGTGGCGCCCGGTCAACAGCATCGACGACCTGCGCGCGGCGGTCGCCGAGCTCGGCCTGCCCGCCGTGCTCAAGACGACGCGCGGCGGATACGATGGCCACGGCCAGTTCGTGCTGCGCACGCCCGAGGACATCGACATCGTGGCGACGACGAGGCCGTGGGGCCCCGCGCCAGCGGCTGACTCCGCCGAAACCGCCGCCAACACCGCCGCCACCCAGGCCTTCGCCCCGTCGATCCTCGAGGGCTTCGTCGACTTCGCCTACGAGGCTTCCATTCTCGTGAGCGGCAATGGCGAGCAGTTCGTCACCTTCCCGGTGGTGCGCAACGTGCACCGCAACAACATCCTGCATATGACGATCGCCCCGGCCGAACACGCCGTGGACCCGGACTCCCGGCTCTCCCGCGAGGCACGCGACCTTGCGCTGCGCCTGGCCGAGGGCTTCGGCCTCGCCGGAACGCTCGCCATCGAGCTGTTCGTGCTCAAGGACGGAGGCGTGCTCGTCAACGAGCTCGCACCGCGCCCGCATAACTCCGGGCATTACACCATCGAGGCGTGCTCCATCGACCAGTTCGAGGCGCATATCCGCGGCATCGCCGGATGGCCGCTGCCCGAGCCGCGCCTGCTGAGCCCCGCCGTCATGGTGAACGTGCTCGGCCAGCATGTGGCGCCGACGCGCGCGCTCATCGGCTCGCATCCCGAGTGGTTCACGCATGATTACGGCAAGTCCGAGGTGCGCCATGACCGCAAGATGGGCCATATCACGGTTCTGACCGACGATACGGCGGCGACGGCGGCCGCGCTCGAGGCCACGGGCTGCTGGGACGACCTGCGCGCGTAACGATGTGCCGGGCTCGTCCGTTCGACGAGGGGACGGGCGCGCCGGCCGATACGCGCCGATCGAAGACGCCAACCGGCGACAGGCGAGCGCAGACACGCCACCGACGAGAAAGCGAGGGAGGATATGGCTGCGGGGAAAAGCCGCCACACCGAGCAGAAGGACGCCATCATCCAGGCGATGCGCGAGGCGAACGATTTCGTCTCGGCCTCCGACCTGTATGCGCTGCTGCGCGAGAAGGGCCGGCCGATTGGCCTGGCCACGGTCTACCGCCAGCTCAACTCCCTGGCGCAGTCCGGCTCCGCCGACACCATCTCCATGGGCGGGCGCCAGATGTACCGCCTGTGCGACGAAACGCCGAAGCACCACCATCACCTCGTGTGCGAAGGCTGCGGGAAAACGGTGGAGATAGAGCCGCCCGACGGCGAGTGGATGCGTTCGATTGCCAAGGAGAACGGCTTCACGATCTCCCGCCATGTGCTCGAGGTCTTCGGCCTGTGCTCCGACTGCCAGGCGCGGCGCGGGGATCTGCGCCGCGAGGCGCTCGCCGAGGCCAAGGAGAAGGCGAGGCCGCAGAGGAAAGCGGAGACAAAGGACCGCGGCGAGTAAAACGATTGCAAAAACAACGATGGCGCCGGCCCTCCCGAACGGGGAAGCCGGCGCCATCGTATGCGCATATGCCGTGGCGCGGCGGCGCCATCGTGTTGCCATGCCGCGCGGCGCAGAGCGCTTGGCGCGGCAGGCGGCCGTTACTCGCTCGCGCTTGCAGAGGCGCTCGCGCTGGAGCTCGACGGAATCGTCATCATCAGCGACGCGGCGAGCATATTGATCCAGTCGAGCACATTCGACACCTCGGAGGGCATCGATTCGGTCACGTGGAAGATGCTGATCTTCGAATTCTGGCCCGCGGAATCGAGATTCGTCGCGATGTCGCTTGTCTCGGAATCGTTGACCACCAGCACGTCCACCTGCTTGTTCTGCACGATCTGCGTCATCTCGTCGATGTCCTGCGCGGAGGGCTCGCTTTCATTGGCCGTGGCGTTCTTGAAGCCCTCGGGCGTCTTGTCGATCATGCCGAGGTCGTCGAGCAGATACTGCGCCACGCTTTCGGTGGCGACGTAGGTGCGGCCGTTCGTCTCCTGCTTGACGATGTCGAGGGATTGCTTGAGCGAATCGTAGGCCTTCGTCCATGCGGCGTAGTTCGTGTCATAGTCGGAGGAATGCGCGGAATCGCTGGCCTTCAGCGCGTCGAGCACGGCGGAGGCGGTTTTGTCGATGGCGTCGACGGAGAACCACAGATGCGGGTTCGCTCCCTCCTGCACGTTCATGAGGTCGGCCACGTTGATCACCGTGGTGTCGGTGTCGTCGGCCAGGGCGTTGACGGCCCACGAATCGTAGCCGGCGCCGTTCACGATGGCGATGTCGGCGCCCGTCAGGTTCGCCACGTCCTGGGTGGTGGGCTCGTATTCGTGCGAGGTGGTGCCGCTGGAACTGGTCACGACGGATGTGACGGACACATCGTCCCCGCCGATCTTGGCGGCCACGGAGCCCCACTGCGAGATGCTGGCGACGACGCTGACCTTGGAGCCATCGGATGACGAAGCGTCGCCGGACGACGATGACGACGAGCCGCATCCGGCGAGGGGGACGGCGATGACCGCACCGGCCGTGAGGGCCGCGATGATCCTGTGACGACGAAGCATAGGTCTCCTTGTCTGCGCGGCCTGTGGCCCGCGCTGAAAATTCCTGCGAATCCGAAACGTAAAGTGAGAAACGTTCTCAATAATGGTTAGTGTACACGATGGGGCGAACAGCGCAAGCGTGGCGGAAGTTCGCAGAGGGACAGGCACCCCGGAACGCGCACCCCGGAATGACAAAGGGCGGCGGCCCCATCGTGGTGCCGCCGCCCCATGCTGCGGGATGGCGTTCGGTTGCCGTCAGGCGGTGGTCCGGGCCGTCTGTGCAGCCGCCTCCGCCGCGGCGCGCTCGGCAGGAAGGCCCTTGGCGCCGATATCGTGGCGGTAGAAGTAGCCGGTGGTCTGCGCGGCGTCCATGATCTTGTAGACCTTCTTCTGCGCATCCGCGATGGAATCGCCCACGGTCTCGACAAGCAGCACGCGGCCGCCGTCGGACACCAGACCGTCCTCGGTGCTCGCGACGCCCGCGTAATACACATGCGCGTCCGGGTCGCCCGACAGGTCGAACCTCGGCACCGCGAAGCCGGTCTGCGGCTTGACGGGGTAGCCGTTCGACGCAAGCACGACGCCGAGCGTGGTGCGGTGCTCGTCCCACGTGAAGGTCGGCGTGCCGCCGTCGAGAATCACCTTGATGGCCTCGCCCAGGTCGCTCGTGAGCTTGGGGAGCACGACCTCGGTCTCGGGGTCGCCGAATCGTGCGTTGAACTCGATCACCTTCGGGCCGTCGGCCGTGGCGATGAGGCCCGCGTACAGGATGCCCGTGAACGGATAGCCCTCATCCACCATGGCCTGGGTGACGGGGCGCACGATGGTCTCGATGGCCTCGTCCACCACGGACTGCGGAATCTGCGGGACGGGGGAGTAGGCGCCCATGCCGCCCGTGTTCGGGCCCTTGTCGCCGTCGTAGGCGCGCTTGTGGTCCTGCGAGATCGGCATGGCCCAGAACTCGTTGCCGCGCACGAAGCTCATCAGCGAGAACTCCTGGCCCTCCAGGAACTGCTCGATGACGACGGAGGAGCCGGCGGCGCCGAAGCGGTGGCCGACGAAGATATCGTCGAGGGCCTGGTAGGCGGTGTCGAGGTCCATCGCGACGGTCACGCCCTTGCCGGCGGCCAGGCCGTCGGCCTTGACTACGATCGGCGCACCCTGCTCGGCCACATAGGCTTTGGCTTCCTCGAGCGAGGAGAAGGAGCGGTAGGTGGCGGTCGGCACGTTGTGGCGCGCCATGAGCTCCTTCGCGAAGGTCTTGGAACCCTCGATCTGGGCGGCGGCCTTGGACGGGCCGAAGGCCTTGATGCCCGCAGCCTCGAAGGCATCCACGATTCCGTCGATCAGCGGGGCCTCGGGGCCGACGAAGACAAAGTCGACGCCGTTCTGCTTCGCGAAATCGATAAGAGCGGCCTGATTCTGCTGCGACAGACGGACCGTGGTGATGCCGTCCGCGGCCATGCCGGGGTTGCCCGGCGCGACGAACACCTCGTCGACGCTCGCGCCCTTGAGGAACGTGTGGGCGATGACGTGCTCGCGCGCACCGGAACCGATGACCAGAACCTTGAGACCCATTTTGTGCCTTTCCCGGGGCCCCGAACGGTTCGGCCGACCCCGACATCCGTATGCCGCCGGTCGGTGTCATGGCCGCCGCGGCATGTGCTGTGACGGTTTACTTGGTGGTGAAGACGACCCTGTCGTCGCCTGCCTGCTTGACGATCGAGCCGATGACGTAGGCCTTCTCGTCGTGCTCGGAGAGCAGGGACATCGTTTCGTCGAGACGGGCGGGGTCGATGGCGAGAACCATGCCGATGCCCATGTTGAAGATGTTGTACATCTCCATGTGGTCGACGGAGCCGGCCTTCTCGATGACGTCGAAGATCGGCAGGACGGGCCACGCGCCCAGTGTGATGGACGCGGCCAGGCCCTCGGGAATCATGCGAGGGATGTTCTCGATGAAGCCGCCGCCCGTGATATGCGCCACGCCCTTGACAACGCCCGCCTTGAACAGAGGCTTCAGGGTCTTGACGTAGATCTTCGTAGGCTCCAGAAGCGTCTCGCCGAGCGTCTTGTCGCCCAGCTCGGGGAGTTTGGCGTTGATCGCATAGCCGGCCTGCTCGAACAGGGCCTTGCGCACGAGGGAGAAGCCGTTGGAGTGGACGCCGGTCGACGGCAGGCCGACGAGCACGTCGCCTTCCTTGATGCCCGAGCCGTCCACGATCTTGCCTTTCTCCACGACGCCCACCGTGAAGCCGGCGAGGTCGTATTCGTCGGGATCGTACATGCCCGGCATCTCGGCCGTCTCGCCGCCCACGAGCGCGGCGTCGGACTGCACGCAGCCGTCGGCCACGCCGGAGACGACCTGCTCGAGCAGGGCCGGGTCGTTCTTGCCGCAGGCGATGTAGTCGAGGAAGAACAGGGGCTCGGCGCCGCACGCGGCGATGTCGTTGACGCACATGGCCACGCAGTCGATGCCGATCGTGTCATGCTTGCCGACCATCTTCGCGACCATGAGCTTGGTGCCCACGCCGTCCGTGCCGGAAATCAGCACCGGCTCCTTGTAGCCGAGCGAGGCGAGGTCGAAAAGGCCGCCGAAGCCGCCGATTCCTCCCATGACGCCCGGACGGTTCGTGCGGGCGACATGGGACTTGATGCGCTTGACGACCTCGTATCCGGCCTCGACGCTCACGCCGGCGTTCTCATATGCTGTGGGCATTGCTTCTCCTGTTGTTCCTTCCGCGGCTGTGCGCGGCTGTAACGGAAACCTTGCGTTTCCCTAGTCTACTTGTCTATGGGGCTGTGCTGTGGGGGCCGTGTTTACGGGCGGCCCCTCGCCGCGCCTACCAGCGCCTACTCGGCGACCGAGATCCTCGAGTCGGTGTGGGTGCCCTCCTCAGCGTCCTGCAGCGCGTGCTGCGCGGTGGTGAACGCGGTGGTGCTGTACTCGTTGCCGACGTAGTGGCTGTCTTCGCGGGCGAAGCGCGTCAGGCGGGCGCGGTCTTCGGCGGAGATCGAGGCGAGGAATTCCTGCTCGTAATCGTCGAGGCTCGTGGGGTAGTCGCCGTTGAAATACGCGACGCACAGGCCGCCGTAGGGCGCGTCGGCCTTCATGCCGATCGTTTCCACCAGGCCTTCGAGTGAGAGGAACGCCAGCGAATCGGCGCCGATGTACTCGCGGATCTCCTCGACCGACTTATGCGCGGCGATGAGCTCGGAGGTGCGCGAGATGTCGATGCCGTAGTAGCACGGGTAGCGCAGCGGCGGGGAGGCGATGCGCATATGCACCTCGGAGGCGCCGGCCTCGCGCAGAAGCTGCACGATGCGGCGCGACGTGGTGCCGCGCACGATGGAATCGTCGATCACGATGACGCGCTTGCCCTTGACGACGCCGCGCACGGCCGACAGCTTCATGCGCACGCCCTGCTCGCGCAGCTCCTGCGTGGGCTGGATGAACGTGCGGGCCACGTACTGGTTCTTGACCAGGCCCATCTCGTTGGGAATGCCGCTGGCCTCGGAGTAGCCGGAGGCGGCCGAGAGCGAGGAGTTCGGCACGGCCACCACCATGTCGGCGTCGACAGGCGCCTCCTGGGCGAGGCGGGCGCCGGCGCGCTTGCGGGTGGAATGCACGTTGATGCCGTCGATGTTGGAATCGGGGCGGGCGAAGTAGATGAACTCCATCGAGCAGACGGCCTTCTGCGTGTGCTCGGTGTATTTCTCGATGCGGTAGCCCGAATCGTCGACGATGACGATCTCGCCGGGCTCGACGTCGCGGATGAACTCGGCGCCGACCGTGTCGAGCGCGCAGGTCTCGGAAGCGAGGACGTAGGCGCCGTTCTTCATGCGGCCGATGGACAGCGGGCGGAAGCCGTTGGGGTCGAGCGCGCCGATCATCGCGTCGTCGGTGAGCAGGAGGTAGGCGAAGCCGCCATGCACGATGTTGAGGGATTCCTTGAGCTTCTCGATGAAGGTGGGCTTCTTGGAGCGGCGGATGAGGTGCATAAGCACCTCGGTGTCGGAGTTGGAGTGGAAGATCGCGCCGTCGTCCTCGAGCTTGCGGCGCAGGCTGGGGCAGTTCGTGAGGTTGCCGTTGTGGCACAGGGCCACGTCGCCGTCATGGAAGCGGAAGATGAAGGGCTGGATGTTGCTCAGGGAGCCGGAGCCGCTTGTAGCGTAGCGCACATGGCCGATGGCCTTGTCTCCGGTCAGGCGCTCGAGCTGGCGCTCGTCCTCGAAGACCTGGCTGAGCAGGCCCAGGCCACGGTATCCGGTCAGGTGGTGGTCGCCGCTCGACACGATGCCGGCGCCCTCCTGGCCACGGTGCTGAAGCGCATGCAGGCCGAAATACGTCAGGCGCGCGGCGTCGGGATGCCCCCATACGCCGAAAACGCCACATTCCTCATGCAGACCCTCGAGCTCAGCAGACATCCACGCACTCCTTCACGTTGTTGGTGTCGTCCAATTGGTATCGCTTGTCCATCGCTTGTCAATCGCTGTTGATGCGTGACGTGGTTCGTCATCGCCTCGCCGCGTCGGGCGGAGCGCCGTGCTGGGCGGTTCCGTGCGGGCGGGCTCGGTGACCGGTCACCTAGATACCTTAGCAATCGCCGGATACATCGAGGGCGGGGCGTGTGGGGAGGTCGGCGGCGCTGCTCGGGCGGGACGCGGCGGCGCGGGACACGCCGCGGCACGCCGGAAAGCATGCGGAGGGCGGGGAATCGTCGCACGATGTTCGCTCCGGGCATAGGAGATCCCGCGCGCTTCCGATAGACTGGTGGCATTCGAAGGCCGCGCCGCATGGGCGCGGAGGGGATTGCCGGACCCGGCGCGCGAGGGCGCGATGCCGACGGGAAGGGTGTACAAGCGACGTGGGACTCCACGGAATGACGCGGTAGGCAGGCACGCACGGAAGGAGCCTGGCATGGCCGGGTCATTCCGCGGGGTCGCGTCGCATCCCGCCATCGCATCATGTCCGACGCAGCGTCCGTCCATCGTGCCGGGCGCAACAGTGCCGGGCGCGCCGCCGCATAACCCGTTCGCGTCCGCGGTCGCCGGGCGCTACCGGCTGCTTGACGTCGTGGGGCGTGGTGGCATGTCGCTTGTCTGGGTGGCCGCCGACCTGACGCTGAACAAACTGTGGGCGGTCAAACAGATCCGTGCGGAGGCCGTCTACGACGCGCGGATCCGCGAGAGCTTCCTCACCGAGGCGGAGCTCATGAAACGCTTCGACCACCCGGGCATTCCGCGCATCGTGGACCTTGTTCACGAGGAATCGCGTCTCTATGTGGTTATGGACTACGTGGAGGGGCGCACGCTGCGCGACATCCTGCGGGACGAGGGGCCGCGGCCGCCCGAGCGGGTGGTGGACTGGGGCCTGCAGCTGTGCGACGTCATCGGGTATCTGCACGGGCGCGCGCCGGCCGTGGTGTACCGCGACGTCAAGCCGGGCAATATCATGCTCACACCCGAAGGGAGGATCCGTCTCGTCGATTTCGGCATTGCCATGGTGACGGGCGGCTCGGGTGGCGAAGGCGGCGGTGACGGCGGTGCGGGCGATGGCGCGGGTGGCGCTCGCGGCGTGGGAACGCCGGGGTTCAGCGCGCCCGAGCAGTTCGATGCGCCCGCCGATGTGGATGAGCGGGCTGATATCTACGGAATCGGCGCGACGATGTACGCGCTGCTCAGCGGACGGCATCCCGGGCGCGGCCGGCAGGCGTTCCCCTGGTCATGCCCGCCGCGTCTGCGGGAGACGATCCGCCGCTGCATGAGCAGGGATCCGTCGCATCGCTACGCCTCATGCGCCGACCTCGCGTATGCGCTCGATCACGTCGGTGACGATGACGGGCGGCGCAGGGTTTTGGTGCGTCGGCGCCGGTTGTTCCGGTCGGTGGCGGCTTTCTCGGCGCTGTCGCTCGGGGCGTCGCCGTGCTGCGCGGCGATGGCGGACCGTACCCGCGAGCGAGACTGGGGCCGGTGGATGGCCAGCGCGGAACGCAGCACCGACATCGCGGAGGCGCAGAACTGCTATCTGCGTGCCATCGCCCTGCGCCCGGACAGGGTCGAACCCTACGAGGGTCTGATCCGTCTGGCGAAAACGGACGGCGTGCTCGACTCGGTCGAGGAAGCCATGCTCGCGCTGTATGTGATCGAGAACGGCGAGGCGCTGCGCTCGAATGAGTCCTGGCCACGCCTGTGCTATGACATCGGCATCCTGTACTGGCATTACTACGATTCCGTTGCCGGTGATTCCGCTGCCGAAGATGGTGCGGGAGGCGCGTGGGACGGCTCGGCGGGTTCCGCCGCAGGCGGCATACGCCACGATGCGATCGCCGCAGCCGCGCCGTGGATGCGCGAGGCCGCGGGCTACGCGTCCTTCCCGGATGCGCCCTGCGCCCGTGTCTATGCGGATATCGCCGATTTCGTCACCACCATCGTCCCGCGCATCAACGAGGGAACAGACGGCGGGCTCTACGGCGAGTTCTTCGCCGACCTCGAGGAGCTTGTCGATATCGCGGGCGGCGAGGCGGGCAATGACGTCATCGCGCTCGAGGCATCCGACCTCGCCCTGTCCTCGCTGTGCATCTATCCGAGGCATTTCCGGCGTGACGGCATCGGCTTCGAACGCATGGAGTCCCTGGCGCGGCGTGCCGAAGATGTGGCGCGCCGCGTGGAACCCATCACCACGGAGCGCGGGGCGCGGCGGCAGACGATTCTCGATCGTGGCGACGAGGCGCTCGCCGCCGCACAGGAGGCCTTTGACGATCCTGCGGGATATGGCGTGGCCGCAGACCAAGTCGCAGGGAATGCAGGTGCTGGGAACGCACGCGGAGGTGCGTCATGAACGCCATGCAATGGGATATCGCCGCCTGGGTGGCGGCCGGACTCGGGGTCTGCGCGGCGATTGGCGCGGCTGTGATTTTCGTGCGATGGGATATGCCCCGCGTCGGTGCGATTCTGTCCGGGCGCGCCGCCCGTCGCGAAATGGAGGGCTTCCGTCTGGCCCATAGGGAGAACGCTGCCCATCGGGAGAACCTGGCCTATGGGGAGAACCTTGTCGGGCGAATGCGGGGCGACGCCGTCGATGTCGCGAGGGATGCCCCTGCCATTGCGGAGCCGGATTGCACTGCGGAGCTGGCTTGCACTGCGGAGCCGGACCCCACCGTCTTGTCGGATAGCACTGTCATAGCGGATCGCATCGTTGCACCGGATAACGCGGTTGTGTCTGACCGGACGCTGGTGTCTGATCAGACGCTGATTTCGGACAGGACGCTGATCTCAGATGGAACGCTGATGTCGCCTGCCCGGGATCCGCCCGGCATATCGTTCGCGGTTCCTGCCTCGAATCAGGCATCTGCGCAGCCACATTCGCTGACAGCCACAAGACATGCATAACCACATTCGCTCATAACCGCATCTCACGCAAAGGAGAAAGACCATGAAGTACCTGAGACACACGAGTCGTCGAAGCGCACGGCGCCCTTCGGGCGGCGACACCCCGCCGCCGCGGCGGACGGATCCAGGCGGCCGCATCGTCGCGCGGATCCGACGGCCACGCCATGCTTCGGCCGATGCTGCGGCAGCGCACCGCAGACTGCTCGCGGCGGCGCTCGCTCTCGTCGCAGCGGGTGCCTGCCTACTGCTCACCGGGCTGTTCCTGCCCGGTTCGCATGCGGATGATGGCGAGGCATCTTCCCATGCCACGCCGACCGAGATGGCTCCGGCGCCATCCGGAACACCGTCGGATACTGACGGCTTGGCGAACGGTCCGGCCGACGCCTCGAAAGGGATGGCGTGCGGTGCTGCGCCCCATCCGATGCTGACGTATGCCCGAATCGACGGCGGGGGAGCGTCACGGGGAGTGACGGAATACGGCGGTCGTCGTCTGGCGATGTGGAGTATGGCGGATGCCAAGGCGTATTTTGCCATCTCTCTGGGAGTCGCGCCGCTTGATGCCGGCGCGTCGGCTTCCTGCGTCACAGAAAAAGATGAGACTACGGGAGAAGACGATGACGACACCGCGGAGAGTGACGTGGCGGAGAGCGGCGCGCCACAGACCGAAGTCGAGCTGATGGTTCCCGCACCGGTGGATCTCGACGGTGCCGTTCTCGGCGAAGCACAGACGCTGCGGGCGACCCCCGACGTGTCGGGCGCCGTCCGGTTCGTCATCGATGGGGAAGGCCTGTACACATTCGCCGATATCCGCATCCGCATGCAGGCGGGAGCGGATGATGTCGCAGCGCACTCCATAACGCTGCCCGAGGCTCTGGCGACGGCGCCGCGCACGCCGGGAATCGAATCGGGCGGAGACGCCGCACCGGACCAGAACGACATACTTGGTCAGAACAACACCGTGGAATACGACACCGCGGACTACGACGCCGTTGTGGTGGATAACCACACCACACCAGGGCGTGGACTGAGCGTCGGACTGGGAACGGAGGACGCGGGCGGCGGCATGGGCGCGTCGTCGGATCCGGCGTATTACATTCCGGGCGCTCCCTGTCTGATGCTGACCGTCACCGACCGGTGGTTTCCGCTCGCTCGGCATATCGCCGGCGAATCCGTCGTCATCGGCGGCGGGAGCATTACGTCGGTTTCGGAGTCGGACGCCTTGGACTTCGGCTTGCCGGGGGCAGGGGAGTCCGGCGCCGGAGCACAGGCACCGGAAGCACAGGCACCGCTGGATTGGACGCGCCGCGGCGATTCATGGAGCGCCGCATGGCGCATCCTGCCCCGAGCCCCTCTCGGACCGCACGCCTCCGATCCGCTGACCTCGGCGCTCGCGGTTCCCGGATTGCGCGCGGTGGAAGGCGTCTACCGGTATGACGCGTCATACTCCGGTCTGGCCGAGCCGGAACAGGCCGTGCACGCATGCCATGCGGCGTCGCCGGGGCATGCCCCGTGCGAGTTCCTGGCGGATTGGACGGCGCCGGCCGTCGGCGAGGTCGTCGTCATCGGTGACGCGAGACCGCTCGGCGCATGGCTTGTGGCCCGCCCCGGCGTGGGCATCGGCGTGAGCGGCATCACGGACTCGGGAAGCGGCATCGATCCTTCCGCGGCCGTGCTTGACACCGCGGCCGCATCGTCCGAAGGGCTTGACGTGGGTCTGCGCGATGGCCATGCGTGTGGACACGCGGCAGGTGAGTGCCTCCTTGCCACGGTCACGGCATCCTCCGCGCGGTACGATCCCGCCGAATTCTCACTCACCGTACGCGACCGGGCTGGGAACGCGGCCGTGATTCCGTCCCTCGGCGACGCCAACGGGGCCTTGGAACGCGTCGAGGGCCTCGCCGTCGACGAGGGGAAGCCATCGGTCCGCTTCGAAAACGCGGGATGTGAACTTGTGGACGGACTCTACTGCGCATCGTCCCGTGAGATCCGCGTGATTGTCTCCGACCCTTTCCTCGATGTCATCCGCAGCCAAGATCCGGGGCGGGTCATCGTCGACATCGATGCGATTGGGGCGACCGGGCGGGAAAGGATCTCCCTCGCCGCATCCGATGCCAGACCGTGCTCGGCAGAGGGGAACCTGACGGGAACGGATCGCCCTGCCGGCGGCCCCGATATCGGTCGGGCGCCGACGGATTCTGGCGGTTCCCCGTCCGTATCCTGCGCACCGGGCGAGAATATCGTGTCGGCGACGGCACGGGAGGATGGCGAATGGAGCGTTTCGGCACGGATGGGAGACCCGTTCCATGGCGAGGTCACGGCCGCCGACCGCTTCATTGTGGATACCACGGCGCCCGTGTTCACCGTGGATGCCGGGGACGTGCCCGCGGTGAACGGACGGTACTATGCCTCCGCACGTACCCTCGCCATCCGCTGCGTGGAGCGCAACACCACGCCGGGGGTGGGACGCATCACCATTACCCGGGACGGAAAGCCGGTCGAGCAGGCGAGTCTGTGGTGCGCCGACGGATCCCGGCCCGACGCATGGGATGCCCTCGTCCGGTTGGATCAGGACGGCACCTATACGGTGCGTGTGGATGGTACGGATGCAGCGGGCCACGCCGCTGACAGCCTGGACCTTGGTGAATTCGTCATCGATACCACGCCGCCGGATGTGAGCGTGACCGGCGTGGACGACGGCCATGCCTACGCCGGCGATGTGGCGCCCGGCATCGATATGCATGATGCGAATCCCGATGGCGGCATCGAGTGGACGCTCACGGGCACACGGTGCGGCCTGGTGGCTTCGCGCCCCTCGGACGGCGCAAGCGTGCGCATGGACGGGTTCGCGCATATTCCGGCGAGCGACGATGTCTATGACCTCGATGTCACGGCGCGTGACATGGCGGGACACGTCGCCACCCGGCGCGTGACATTCTCCGTCAACCGCTTCGGATCCACCTACGCCTTCGACGACGGGACGCGCGACATGCGCGGCGGGTACCTGCGCGAGGCAGGGCCCGTGACGGTGCATGAGATCAATGTCTCGGGACTTGTGGGCGCATCGTCCGTCGCCGTGGCCCATGACACCGCGGTGCGTACCCTGGGCGGCGGCGACTACGAGACGCAGACACAACAGGAGCGGGGATGGAGTCGCACCACATACACGATTCCGCGAGAGGTCTTCGCCGCGGACGGGTACTACCGCGTCATGGTGTCATCCATCGACGCGGCCGGGAACCATTCCACGAATCTCATGGACGGATCCTCCGTCGACCGCAACGGTGGCGCGGATCTCCAGTTCGCCATCGACTCCACGGCTCCGCGCCTTCGCCTCACGGGTCTTGGCGGTGCGGGATACGATTCCCTCGCCGGCGTGGCCGGTGACGGACCGGAGCACGGCATCATCCATGTAAGGGACAATATGGAGCTCGACTCTACAAGTCTCACCATCGATGGAGTGGCGGCCGGCCAGTGGAACGGCGCGTCCGCTGACGGACAGGCCATCGAAGTGCCCGATGATGGCGCCGGGCACGATGTGATCGTCGAATCACGGGACAGGGCGGGGAATATGACGCGTATCGTCATCCCCGGCGCGCGTCTGTCACGCCCCGCGCCGGGGCCCGCGGTCGGTGGCGCGACGAGCGGATCCTTGCGATGGCTTGTGCCGTGGAGCTTTGCCGCCGCGAGCGTCATCGCCTGCGCTGTGGTCGCCGTCATCACCTCACGAAAACACCGGGAAGACGAGGAGGATGACGATGACCGGTAGATGAAGACTATGCCATGCGGATGGCGGTGGGATGTGCGAGCGATAGCGTTGGGTGAAAAATCGTGGCATTCCGGTTGTTTCCAGACTGCATGCTATACGCTGTAACGCAGGAGGAACCATGCCGACTGAGAATGACGATGAGTTCGAGACAACGCGTGTCTACCGGGCGCGGGCCGCGGCCGTGTACGCCACGCTCGTCGCAATGCTGCGCAATAACGGATACTTCCGTCTCCTGGCCACCGATGACACGACGATGACCGTGCGATGCCGCGCGAATAACGGCGGCGCGGAATTCGACGCCGCCGTCTCCGACCGAGGGGTGCGCGGGACGTCGGTGCATATCACGCCGGTGCCGGGAACGGGATCTGGTGCGCCTGACGACGGGACGCGCGACATAGAAGCGCTGTTCGCAGGGCTGCTTGCGGTTCTGCGCGAGGCCCATGTGATCGAATCGGCCCGGCCGTCCCACGCCGCCATCGTCGACGGGCTGGCATCGGATGCGTTGGAATCCGCGGCTGCCGTGCGTTCCGCCGCCGCGTCCCAGGCCACGGTGGACCTGCCGCCGTCCCTGGAACCGCGCAAGAAGCATATTCGCCCGGTTCCGGTCGGTGCTGCCGGCACCGGCCGGGGAGAGCGGCCGGATGGAACGTCCGTGCGCGAAGAAGGCTATGGGGAGCCGGCGGGCGCTGATCGGAACGACCGCGAATCGTCCGGACGCGCATCGGGTGGCGTGGGGCCACGCACCCTGGGACTGTTGAAACGCCGTTTTGCGAACCGGCGGTCGGCATCGAAGGACGCCGACCATGCTCGCGGACGTCGCATTGTGTCGGGTGCCGATGAGAAAGCCGACCATATACCCACCGAGCCCCTTGTCTCCGGCGCATCCGCCGAGGAAGGCGCCGTGGTCGGCTCTACATCGGTTCTTCCGCATGGGAGCGGCGCCGCCCGACCGGTTGTGCGGACGACTCCGCTGCCGACGGATGAGCCGATGGGCCAACCGGTGGATGAGCCGACGGATGGCGCATCCTCGGCCGGTCCCACCGTGCCTCCGCCCGTGCCTTCGTCCTCGCTGTCGCCTTCGTCGGATGGGGCACAGACCGAGACACTGGCCGAGGCGCGGATGGCGGAGCCCCGTCCCGCCACACAGGTACCGGAGCCCCGTTCCGCCGGATCGGGTGCCGTGCCAGCCTGGTCCGATGTCATCGGTCCTGGCGGAGGCCCGGCACCGGCATCACGGGATGTCTCCGGTTCCGAACCGGATGATGGCATCGGGTCGGATGCCGGCATGGACTCGGCTGCGGATACCGGGGCCGGCACCGAGGCGGATACCTCATCCCGCTCGCCGTGGACGCGCCTGACCGGGTATTTCGATGCCATGGATTCGCCGCTGCCCGAGCGCAACGGCGCGGCCCGCACCGTGAACCGCTGGATGGATTCGCTCGGCATCGCGCTGGGCGCCACGCCGCGCGGCGCCCTGGCCTTTGCATGCGGCGCCATCGTGCTGCTCGTCTACCTTGTTATCGCCATCGCCACCCATTCGATGCCTGGCGTCGTCGCCGTCCTGCTCAGCCTTCCTCCCGTTGCGGGCACGGCGCTCGCCGGCGCCCTCGCCATCCACGACCTGCATCGCGAGGAATCACGCCCCGAGCTCATCACGGGCATCGTGCTGACGGTGGCGCTGATCGTCGCCATCGTGTTCCTCGCCTTGTAGGAAGCAAGGAGGCGCGGCGCCGGGAGGTGTGGAAGCGTCGGAGGGCGCGGCACCCGACGGTAGACTGGGACACGATGGCGCCGGCGGCGCCGGAGGGCGCGGCATTCGGGAGAGAGCCGCGACGCATCGCATGCGCCGAAACCGCAGGCGCCGGCAAAGTGAAGAAAGGACAGAACATGGCCGTTCGCTCCGACAAGAACCGTGGCGACGCACAGCAGGCCCGTGCAACCAAGGAATCCGGGAAATCCGTGGCATCCAAGGACTCCGGAAAAGGCTCCGGAAAAGGCTCCGGGGCCAACGGCGCGAAGGAGCGGACGCCGCGTCGCATCGTGCTTGCCGAAGCCGCGGGCGTCGCCATCGCCCTGCTGATCGTCGCCGCCATCATCGCCGCCATCGTCATCGTCGGACGCAAACCGACGTCGACGCCGATGACCTCCACCGGCTGGGTGACGCCGAGCGACGCAGCCTCCTCCGCCACCGACGCCGCCCGCACGCGCGTGGAGGCGACGCATACCCTCGACGCCAGCGGCATGGGCGGCACCGCCGACTTCGGCTCGGGCCAGAGCATCACATGGACTCTGTCCGATTCCGACGCAGGCCCCGACGTGCAATACACGAATGCGATGGGCGGCACCGTCATCGGCTTCGACGCGTCGTACTCGCTGAAAAGCACGGCCACTGCCGATGACGTGCGCGCGATCCTGTCCTCACTGCCCGGAGGTTTCACCGCCAGCATCGCCGACGACGAATTGACGGGGTGGACCGTCGAATGCTCCACCAGCCATGACGCCGACGACGGCGCGTCCCTCGCGACCGGCGTCTGCTCGCTCGGCGGGCATACGCTGACGTCCACCGCCGACATGCAGCTGTACGAACCCGCGCAGATCACGGCCTTCGTCGTCGACGACGGCGTGCAGCGCATCGACCGCTTCGTCTACGATTTCGTCAGCGACTCGGCGCAGCAGATCGACCAGTACACGATGGGCGGTTGGCCGGACGACGACCTGTCGGCGCAGATTCCCGAGCCCGGGGACGGCATGCGCTACTACGGTCTGACGGAGACGGCGAATTCGCTGCAGTTCACGATCATGGCACCGTCGCGCGCCACCTACGATTCCTACATCGCGCAATGCACGGACGCCGGGTGGACGGCGCAGGCGACCCTGGACGCGGCGACGTCCTTCGCCGACCGCAACGGATACACGCTGACCGTCGAATACGTGGAGAGCTCCAACGCCGTTCTCGTCTCCCTCGGCGTTATCTCCGCGGACTCCGCAAGCGCCACCGACTCCGCAAGCGCCACGAACTAATAGACCTGTCCCGGGAGCGCTGCGGGCAACCCCGCCAACAACCCCCACCACCAATCCCGAATAACGAAGGGGCGGACGCCACGCGGCGCCCGCCCCTTGTTTCATGCCCTGACGCGCCTGACGCGCTTACGCGGTGAAGTACTCCACGCCGCCTTCGAACAGCGGCTGGAACTTATTGCCCGGCACGTTCGCGTACACGTCGCGGCCGATGCGCTCGGAGTGACCCATCTTGCCCAGCACGCGGCCGTCGGGGCTCGTGATGCCCTCGATGGAGAGCAGCGAGCCGTTCGGGTTCACGTCGAGGTCCATGCTCGGCACGCCGTCCTCGCCCACGTACTGCGTGGCGATCTGCCCGTTCGCCTTGAGCGAGGCGAGCACGTCGTCGGAGGCCACGAAGCGGCCCTCGCCGTGCGAGATGGCGATCGTATGCACGTCGCCCACGGAGGTCTTCGCCAGCCACGGCGACTTCACCGAGCTCACGCGCGTACGCACGAGGCGGCTCTGGTGGCGGCCGATGGTGTTGAAGGTCAGCGTCGGGCAGGCGTCGGTCATCGGCACGATGTCGCCGAACGGCACGAGGCCGAGCTTGATCAGCGCCTGGAAGCCGTTGCAGATGCCCAGCATGAGGCCGTCGCGGTTCTTCAGCAGGTCGCGCACCGCGTCGGTGACGGCGGGGGAACGGAAGAAGGCCGTGATGAACTTCGCGGAGCCGTCCGGCTCGTCGCCGCCGGAGAAGCCGCCGGGGATCATGACGATCTGGCTGCGGCGGATCTCGTCGACGAGCTGCTGCGTGGATTCGGCGACGGCCTGCGGCGTGAGGTTGTTGACGATAAGCGTCGTCACGTCGGCGCCGGCGCGGCGGAAGGCGCGCGCGGAATCGTATTCGCAGTTGTTGCCCGGGAACACGGGGATCACCACATGCGGCTTGGCGCCCTGCGCGAGGGCCGGGGCCGTGCGGCGGGTGGTGGGGGCGTCGGAGGAGACGGTCTCCACGGCCTCGCCCTTGGCACGGTACGGGAACACGGACTCGATGCCGCCTTCCCAGGCCTCCTGCACGTCGGCCAGGTCGAGCGTCTCGCCGGCGGCCTGGAACTCATAGGCCTCGGTGGTCTCGCCGATCACGGAGCAGAACATGTCCATCGTCGGCTTCGGCAGCTCGGCATCATCCGCCAGCTCCACGAAGAAGGTGCCGTACAGCGGCGCGAACAGGGCGTCGACGCTCACCTCGGGCTGCAGCTTCAGGCCAATGGCGTTGCCGAGCGTCATCTTGAACAGCGCCTCGGCCGCGCAGCCGTAGCCCGGCGTGGAGATGGCGAGCGCGGAGCCGTCGGCCACGAGCTTCTCGACCGCGGCCATGGCCTGCTTGAGGCCGTCGGCGGTCGGCGTGAGCTTGTCGTCCTTGTACATCGGCGTGATGCAGGCGATGCGATGGCCGGCGCCCTTGAACTCGGGCGAGACGGCGCGCGAGGCGGGGCCCACGGCCACGGCGAAGGCGATGAGGGACGGCGGCACGTCGAGGTTCTCGAAGGAGCCCGACATGGAGTCCTTGCCGCCGATCGCACCGACGCCCAGGTCGATCTGCGCCATGAGGGCGCCGAGCACGGCCGCGGTGGGCTTGCCCCAGCGCTCCGGCACGTCGCGCAGCTTCTCGAAGTACTCCTGGAGCGACAGATAGGCGTCCTCGCGGCGGAAACCGGCGGCGACGAGCTTGCTGACGGCCTCGACGATCGACAGGTAGGCGCCCGTGAACTGGTTCTTCTCCATGATGTACGGGTTGAAGCCCCACGCCATGGCGGAGGCGGTGGTCGTCTCGCCGTCGACGGGGAACTTCGCGACCATGGCCATGGACGGCGTCAGCTGGCGCCTGCCGCCGAAGGGCATAAGCACCGTGGCGGCGCCGATGGTGGAGTCGAAGCGCTCCGACAGGCCCTTGTTCGAGCACACATTGAGGTCGGTGACAAGGCTGTGCATGCGCTCGGCGAGTGTGCCGGAGGTCCACGGCGTGGCGTAGGCCTGCGCGGCCTCGACGTGCACGCTCTGGTGCTTCGGCGCGCCGTTGGAGGCGAGGAAGGCGCGGGAAAGATCCACGATGTCGTCGCCGTCCCACACCATGCGCACGCGTTTCTCCTCGGTCACCGTCGCGATCGGCGTGGCCTCGAGGTTCTCCTCGTGCGCGTAGCCGAGGAACTCGTCCACGTCGTCGGCGGCCACGGCCACGGCCATGCGCTCCTGCGATTCGGAGATCGCCAGCTCGGTGCCGTCGAGGCCCTCGTACTTCTTGGGAACCTTGTTGAGGTCCACGAACAGGCCGTCGGCCAGCTCGCCCACGGCCACGGACACGCCGCCGGCGCCGAAATCGTTGCAGCGCTTGATCAGGCGCGTCGCGTCGCCGCGGCGGAACAGACGCTGCAGCTTGCGTTCGACGGGCGCGTTGCCCTTCTGCACCTCGGCGCCGTCCTGTTCGAGGGACTCGACGTTATGCGACTTCGAGGCGCCGGTCGCGCCGCCGATGCCGTCACGGCCCGTGCGGCCGCCCAGCAGGATGATGACGTCGCCCGGCTGCGGCTCCTCGCGGCGCACGTGGTCCGCCGGCGTGGCGCCCACCACGGCGCCCACCTCCATGCGCTTGGCCACGTAGCCCGGATGGTAGATCTCGTTGACCTGGCCGGTTGCCAGGCCGATCTGGTTGCCGTAGGAGCTGTAGCCCGCGGCGGCCTTCGTCACGATGCGGCGCTGGGGCAGCTTGCCCTCGAGCGTCTGCGAGATCGGCGTGCGCGGGTCGGCCGCGCCGGTCACGCGCATGGCCTGGTACACGTAGCTGCGGCCCGACAGCGGGTCGCGGATGCAGCCGCCGATGCAGGTGGCGGCGCCGCCGAAGGGCTCGATCTCGGTGGGGTGGTTATGCGTCTCGTTCTTGAACAGGAACAGCCAGTCCTGGTCCTCGCCGTCCACATCCACCGTGACCTTGACGGTGCAGGCGTTGATCTCCTCGGATTCGTCGAGGTTCTTCAGGATGCCCTTGGCCTTGAGGTACTTCGCGCCGATGGTGCCCATGTCCATGAGGCACACGGGCTTGGCATCGCGGCCCAGCTCGTGGCGGATCTCGAGGTATTTGTCGAACGCGGCCTTCACCACGGCGTCGTCGATGTCGACGCTGTCGAGGCGCGTGCCGAAGGTGGTGTGGCGGCAGTGGTCGGACCAATAGGTGTCGATCACCTTGATCTCGGTGATGGTGGGGTCGCGGTGCTCCTCGTCGCGGAAATACGCGCGGCAGAACTGCGCGTCCGCGAGGTCCATGGCCAGGCCGCGGTCGTCGATGAACTCCTGGAGCTGCTCGTCGGTGTAGTCGCGGAAGCCGTCGATCGTCTCGACCTTGCCCGGCTGCGGCACGTTCTGGCGCAGCGTCGTGCGCGGTTCGAGGCTCGCCTCGCGCGCCTCGACGGGGTTGATGACATACGATTTGATAGCCTGGATGTCGGCGTCGGACAGCGTGCCCTCGAGTACGTAGACGATGGCGGAGCGCACGGCCGGGCGCTCGCCCTGGCTGATGAGCTGGATGCATTCGCTCGCGGAGTCGGCGCGCTGGTCGAACTGGCCGGGCAGGTACTCGGTGGCGAACACGGTGGCGCCGTCGGCGACGGCAGGCATGTCGTCGGTCGCGATATCGGTCTGCGGCTCGCTGAAGACGGTGGGCACGCAGGAGCGGAACAGCTCCTCGGAGATGCCCTCGACGTCATAGCGATTGATAAGCCTCAGGTCGGTCAGGCCGTCGATGCCGAGGATCGTGCGCAGCTCGGTGGCGAGCTGCTGCGCCTGGACGTCGAAGCCGTGCTTCTTTTCCACATAGACGCGAAAAACCACGGGATTCCTTTCTCACATATGGGGTTCTCAAATGGTGGGGTGGTGTTGGGTGGCGGGAAACGATTGCCGGATTGCGCTCACGCCGCGCCGGCACAGCGGGCGGCGAAAATGAAAGCGGCGCAATGGTGCGTGCGAGCCGTACCATTGCGCCGGGATGCCCATCGGTCAGTCGATGCCCTTGGACTTGGCGAGGTCCTCGAGGCGGCCGCAGATATCCTCGTAGGCCGGGATGATGTTGCCCAGGTCGCGGCGGAAGAGGTCCTTGTCGAGGTGCTCGATGCTGCCGTCGGCATTGGCGTTCCACAGGCGGCAGGTGTCGGGCGTGATCTCGTCGGCCAGCAGAATCGTGCCGTCGCTCGTGGTGCCCATCTCGATCTTGAAGTCGATGAGGTGCACGCCGATGGCCTTGAAGATGTCGATGAGGGCGAGGTTGATCTCGCGCGTCTTGGCGGAGATGAGCTCGAGCTGCTCGCGCGTGGCGAGGCCCAGGGCCAGGATGTCGTCATCGTTCACGAAGGGGTCGCCCAGCTCGTCGCTCTTGTAGCAGAACTCGAGGATCGGCTGCTTGAGCTCGGAACCCTCCGCCACGCCGTAGCGCTTGGAGAAGGAGCCGGCGGCCACGTTGCGCATGATGATCTCGAGGGGGAACATCGTCATCTTGCGCACGAGCTGCTCGTTGTCGGAGATCTGCTTGATGAAGTGGCTGGGGATGCCGCGCTTGTCGAGGAGCTTGAAGATCAGGGTGGTGATGCGGTTGTTGAGCTCGCCCTTGCCCTGGATCTGCGCCTTCTTCGCGCCGTTTCCGGCCGTGGCCTGGTTCATGTATTCGACCCACAGCACGTCGGGGTCGTTCGTTGCGTACAGCTTCTTAGCCTTGCCCTCGTAGAGCTTGCCCAGTTTCTCCATCATTGCCTTTCGTAGGGGATGAAAGTTGTGAATGCAAAGGAGCAGGAGTTCCTCGAACGGTTCACAATATACCAAGACGCGGCTACAACGGGCCGCGTGTCCGCGCGCCCGCCGGGGCCCGTGCGAAGGCCGGGGCGGGCGCGGGAATGCGGGGTGCCGGAACGTCGGATGCGGCGCCCGGGAATGTTCCCTCCCGGTGCCGTCAGTCCCGGTGCCGTCAGTCCGCGTCGGTCACCGTGACGCCCAGCGTGTCGAGCGTGGCCCGGGTGCGGGTGCGAGCATCGTCCACATCCGAGCCGGTCGCGAGCACCACGCCCATGCGGCGGTGGCCGCCCGTGACGCCGGGCTTGCCGAACAGGCGCAGGTCGGTGCCGGGCTGGGCGAGGGCGGCCGGAAGGTGGCTGAACTCCACCTGGCCCGTTCCGGACACCACGATGGCGCGGCTGGCGCACACGCCGTCGTGCGAGAGCGCCACGCTGCCGTCGGTGACCGGGATGCCCAGCACCGCGCGTGCGTGAAGCGCGAATTCACTGAGATACTGCGAGGCCATCGTGACCATGCCTGTGTCATGCGGGCGGGGGGAGACCTCATTGAACAACACGCGGCCGTCGGTCAGCACGAAGATCTCGACGCCGAACACGCCCCAGCCTCGTTCGCCGTGGTCGTGGGCGATGTCGGTCAGGCCGCCGACGATGCGGCGGGCGATGTTCTGCGCCTGGGCGAGGATGTCGTCGGGGACGCGCGCCGGCTGCCAGGACTCGCGGTAATCGCCGTCCACCTGCACGTGGCCGATCGGGCGGCAGGTCACGATTCCGGCGCTGGAGCTCACGGTGAGCACGGTCAGCTCGTAGTCGAGCGGTGCGAGGGCCTCGACGATGACGCGCGACACCTGGTCCTCGTGGCCGGCGGCGGCGCGACGGCCGACCTGCGCCTCATGCCACGCGGCCTCGATGGCGGCGGGGTCGCGCACCACGGACTGGCCGTGGCCGGAGGAGCTCATGATGGGCTTGACGACGCACGGGTATCCCAGGGCCTCGGCGCCGGCCTTGAGTTCGTCGAGGGAATCGGCGAAACGGTACGGCGTGGTGGGCAGGCCGAGCGTCTCGTGGGCGAGCACGCGCAGGCTCTCGCGGTTCATGCAGATGGCGGCGATCTGGCAGCTGGGCACCACGTCGATGCCGGCGTCGACGGCTTTCTCCAGCTCCTGGGTGGCGATGGCCTCCACCTCGGGCACGATGATGTCGGGGCGAATCTCGGCGATGGTCGCGTCGAGGCTCGCCGGGTCGGTCATGTCGAAGACGCGGCAGTCGTGCGCCACCTGCATGGCCGGTGCGCCCGGATACGAATCCGCGGCGCACACGTAGGCGCCGAGGCGCATGAGCTCGATCGCGATTTCCTTGCCGAGTTCGCCGGACCCCAGCAGCAGTACGCGCGTGGGGTGCGCTCCCAGCGGGGTGCCGAGGGTGAAGTCCGCCGGACGCGCGGCGGAGGCGGTCGCCGTGCTGTCGGACGCGGCGGATGGACGATTCCCTGATTCAATAGGCATGCCCTCATTGTGTCATCGGCGGCCGACGCGCCCGGGCCGTGTCGCCGTCCTCCCGCGGGCGGCGCCATCGTCTGCCTACAATGGCGCCGTGATGACCTCCATGAAGACATCCCAGACACCAGGCGCCCCGTCCGACGGCGGGAATCCACGATTCGTCCGGCCGGCCACAGGCGGCGGGGAGCCGCTTACCGTCGTGCTCGTCGTGGATTCCGCAGGCAACGAAGGCAATGGCACCTCCAACTCCGCCCTGCAGTTCGCACGCGAGCTGCGCGCCCTGGGCCACGTCGCGCGCATCGTGGGCGTCGGCGGCGAATGGCCGGCCCGCGCCGCCTCCATACCCATCGTCACGCCTATCGCCGCGCGCCAGCAGATGAGCTTCGGCGTGCCCGACGACGCGCTGTTCGCCAGCGCCTTCCGCGGCGCGGACATCGTGCATCTGTATCTTCCGTTCCCCTTCGAACGCGCCGCCCTGCGCGTGGCGCGGCGCATGCGCATCCCCGTCAGCTGCGCCTTCCACCTGCAGCCCGAGAACGTGCTGTACTCGGCGGGTCCGCTGCGGTACGTGCCCGGCGCCGACGCGCTGCTGTACCGGCTGTTCCGCCGCTGGATGTACCGCGACGTGCGGCATGTGCACGTGCCCACGCGCATGACCGCTGACCTGCTGCGCGCGCACGGGTACCGCAACGACCTTCATGTGATCTCCAACGGATATGATCCCGCGTTCGCGCCGCGTCTCGGTGAGGCGAGCGCCCGGCCGTGGCAGCCGGGGGAGGGGCGGCCGTTCCGCGTCCTGGCCTCGGGGCGCCTCGCCAGCGAGAAGGACCATGCCACGCTGATCCGTGCGCTCGGCCTGTGCCGCCACCGCGCCGACGTCGAGCTCGTCATCGCCGGCACCGGGCCGCTTGATCGCAGCCTGCGCCGCGAGGCCGCGCGCTGCCTCGCCCGACCCGCCGACATCGGGTTCCACCGGCATGAAGACATGCCCGGGCTGCTGCGCTCCGCCGACCTGCTCGTGCATCCGTCCATCGCCGACCTCGAAGGTGTCAGCGTGCTCGAGGCGCTTGCCTGCGGGCTTGTGCCCGTTATCGCCGACTCGCCGCTGTCCGCCGCCAAGGATTTCGCGCTCGACGGCCGCTCGCTGTTCCCCGTCGGCGACGAGCGGGCGCTCGCGGACCGCATCGACTGGTGGATCGACCATCCGCAGGAGCGTTCCCGCATGGGCGGTGAGTACGCGCGATATGTGGCGCGCACGCATTCGCTGCGTTCGTCGGTGGCGGCGTTCGTGGACATGGAGCGCGAGGCGATCGCCGATGACCGCGCCTGGTACGCGGGGCACCCGCGTCCCGCGCGCCTCGAGATCGTCGGTCCGGGGACCGGGAAGCCTGCGGTTCCGGGGATTTCGCGGTGATGGTCGGGGTGTTTTGGGTGTGCGCCGGGCAATCCTGGCGAATTCGCGACACGCGGAACACGGAAGCGGAAAATCGTGTATAGTTTCCTCTGTTGCGCGATTGACCTTCACAGTCACAGCGCGATGGATGCCAGCATCAGGCCGCTGTTACAAGCTGTCGGATGAGGCGATGGTGGGCGTAGCTCAGTTGGTAGAGCCCCTGATTGTGGTTCAGGAGGTCGCGCGTTCGAGCCGCGTCGCCCACCCCGGCAAGGTCCGGACCTTTTGGTCCGGGCCTTTTCCGTTTTTTCTACCTTCCTTTTTCTTTTCTCTCTCTCTTCTCTCGCAACCGTGGTGCGGCTTGCGGACATTTTCCGACGATTTTGGGGCTTGGAGCCTCTGTTTTCTCCGAAACCCGTACCGCTGTTCCAGAGGCGTGCCGGGGGAGACGGCGGGCGTTGTCACGATTGGGCCACGGTCTCCATCGAGGGTGCACGGGATTGCACCCTCGGCATCTTTTATCCCTGTTCTGCACTGTCTTTGGCCCCCTAACCTCGGTCGAGGGTGCGCGATTGTGCTCCTTCGGTGCCGGTTACCGTGCTTCCTGGCTGCTTTCGGCGGGGTAATCCCGGTCGAGGGTGCACGGGATTGCACCCTCGGCATCGGTTAGGTGGGGTTTGGGTGGTGTTGAGAGGTGTAATCCCGGTCGAGGGCGCACGATTGTGCACCCTCGGCATCCGGAGACCCACCCTGACGCGGGATGCCCGGGATGCGCGGGGAGCGAACGGGGCGGGCGGGGGATAGGCCGGCCACGATAGAGTGGAACGGTGTTTTACCAACTGCTGCTCGTCGCCCTCGTGTTCCTCATGGCCATCTCGACGCTGAACAACGTCAACGATGCCGAGGGCGAAACCGCGCGCACTGCACGGCGGGTGCTGTCCGTCATCGCGGTCGCCGTCCTGGTCGCCTTCCTGGTGTTCCACAGGCTCGCCCTGCGCGAGGGCATGATCGGTACGACGGTCGTGGGCTTCGTCGCGCTTGCGGCGATCGGCGCCTACCATCTGCGCGCGCAAGGCCGCCGCACGGTGCATACCGTGGGCGTCTATCTTGGTTCGAACGCGGTGGAGGGGCGCAGCGCCAAGGACTCCGCGGGTCGCGAGCTGCCGTTGTACGAACCCGTTTTCGAATACGAGTACCGCGGTGAGATGTACTGCACGCCCGCGCGCGACCTCTACTTCTCGCGCACGCTGTACCGCCTGTTTCATCGCGGACGCCGGTACCACCTGTGGCTCGATGCGTCGAATCCCTGGGACTACCAGTGCGGGCCGCGGTCGCGCTATGCGTGGGAGTGCTTCGTGCTCGCGGCCGTTTTCCTCGCCATCGTCGCGATGATGTTCGCCAGCGTCCCGACGCAGCCGGCGATGGCGCCCGACAGCCTGCAGACCGCGTCGGCGGTGGCCGCGCTTCTGGGCTGACGATTCACCGGCGCCATACCGCCACAAGAGGTCGCCGACCCGGATGCCGGTCGAATCCGTATGGAGCACATCACATACGCCACGGAGCAGAGCAAGCAAGGAGATACACGATGAGCATGGCGGGAATCGCCAAATACGAGCGCGCCGCAGGGTTGTTCCGCTGTCCGGTCTGCGCCCGCCGCGCGCAGGCTGACGCCGCGCAGGCCGATGCCGCGATGGCTGACGGCGCACAGGCTGACACCTCGCAGTCCGACACTGCACAGCCCGGCACTGCGCTGGTCGTTGACGGATCGTGCCTGCGCTGCGCCGCCGGGCATACCTTCGATATCGCCCGCAGGGGACTCGTGAACTTCATCCCCGGCCAGAAGCCGCTCGCCGGCTATGACGCCGCGTTCTTCGCCAGCCGCCGCGAATTCCTGCAATGGGGCTACTACGCGCATGTGCGCCAGACCATCGTGGAGCGTCTCGAGGCGCTGCGCGCCGACGGCCTGCTGCCCGACGCGCCTGTGATTCTCGACGCCGGCTGCGGTGAGGGCTATTACGCGCGCGGCATCGGCGAGGCGCTTACGGGCGCGGGCGTCGACGCCACGATGATTGGCGCCGACATCGCCAAGGACGCGGTTCGCCTCGCCGCGACAGGCGGAGGCCCGCAGCTGTGGGCCGTCTGCGATGTGGCAAACCTTCCCATCGCCGACGCGGCGCTCGACTGCGTGCTCAATATCTTCACCCCCGCCAACTACGCGGAGTTCCGCCGCGTGCTGCGCCCCGGCGGCATCGTGATCAAGGCCATCCCCGGCCCCGACCATCTGCGCGAGCTGCGCGAACGCCTGGGTGAGGCCGACCATTCGGAAAGCGACGTGGTCTCCATCTTCCGCAGCCGCCTCGAACCCCTCGCGCGCATCCGCGCCACGCGCACGCTCGACGTGCCGTCCGACCGCATGCACACGCTGCTGGGCATGACCCCGCTCACCTTCGCGCTCGACGACGCACGGCTCGAGGGCCTCGAGGTGCCGCGCATCACGATCGACGCCGAGTTGCTTGTCGGCCGTAGCGTGTAGTTCGTGCCTGCAGCGTGCCTGCGGCAGCGTGCCGGCGAATGGATGCCGCAGGCCACACGCCACGGTGCCGCGCCCGCCGCGACACTCCCTCATTCGTGCATCGCGTGCCGTAGAATCGAAAGGGCAGTAGCCGCAACGGAAAGAGGCACACCATGCCGCAGATACAGGATTCCGATTATCCCGCCGATCCGTCGGACGAGGCCGACGAGACCGAGAAGGGGCGCGTCCTTCGCCACGATGAGCGCGACGACGATGAGCGCGACGATCGCGATGACGAGGATAGCGGCCATGTGGCCGGCTCCTTCGTCGACGACGACATCGACTACGACGACGATGACGCCGACGATTTCGACGATGGTGCCGTGCAGGGGGACGATGGCGCGGACGACGATGCCGATGATGATGACATCGATGCCGATGATGATTCAGACGATGATGATTCCGACATCGACGAGGACCTCGAGAGACTGCGCGAGGAGCTGCCCGGGATCGACGAGCTGCTCGATGCGCTGAGCGACGCCGAATCCGCGTTCGTTCACACCGGCGGCTCCCATGGCGCCGGCGGCAATCTCAACGATTCCGCCGCCGACGACTATGACCTTCTGAACGACGGCGAGGAGGCGTTCGACGCCACCTACGAAGGCGCGCGCCCGTTGCTCGAGGTCATCGCCGGCTCGCTCGACGAGGACGGCTGCCTTCCGCTCGACTTCACCCTGCCGCGCTCCCCGGAGGAGATCGAGGCACTCGGCCAGGAGGCCGACCTTCCCGACGGCACGCGCGACGCGCTGATGCTGTACCAGTTCGGATTCCCGAAAACCAGCGACAACGCGACGCGCCTGGTCCGCCGCATGCTGCGCCAGGCCTCCGACCGCGACTTCGACAAAGCCATCGTCTCGCTGAACGACGCCCTGGGCGAATCGGTGTCCATCATGCTCTCCGACACCATCGCCGACACCCTCGCGGAATTCGGCGACGCCGGAGTCAATCTGCGCAACGTCTTCGAGTTCGCGCTCGTCCTGCTGTGCTATTCGAGCGATGTCGAGACGGTGAAGATCGGCCTGATCATCCTTCAGAGCTTCGATCTGAGCGACGTCGTGCGCGACCTTCTGTGCATGTTCGCCCTGAGCGACGAGTTCACGCTGTTCGTGCTGCCATCCATGACGTACTGGGAGGACGCGAACGAGGATATCTTCGCCCTCGCGCAGCGCGTCAACGGCTGGGGCCGCATCCATTGCGTGAACGTCATGCATCCCGACACGCAGGAGATCCGCGACTGGCTTCTTGAGGAAGGCTGGCGCAACACCGTCATGGCCGCGTATTCGGCGCCGCAGTGCTTCGAACGCAGCGGCGCCATCGACATGCTGCGCATCGGGCAGATGAGCGATGAGCAGTTCGAGGACATCAGCCAGCTGCTTATCGTGCTTATTGACGAGGACGGCGAGCCTGTTCCCGGCATGTCCGCGCTTCCCGACCAGGAGGGCATTATCGACGATTTCCTGCGCGTGGCGTCCGAAAGGCTGAACGACGGCGGCCTGACCGACGACGAGCGCGAGGCCGTGCGCTATGCCAGGGCGTGGCGCGACGGCGAGGACCTCGACAGCCTGCGCGACGACGATTACGGTGAGGAAACCGGCGAATTCGAGGTCTACGACGATGACGACGCCGATGACGTCGACGATGTTGGCGACGTCGATGATACGGACGACGCGGATATCGAATCCACCGTCGACGATGCCGACACCACCGGGGAGGATGGTGCGGATGAATGATGCGCAGGCGTCAGACAACGCCATCGTGGCGCGCGCCATCGACCTCGTCAAGACCTACGGCGACGTGGCCTCCGGCTCGCAGGTCGTGGCGCTTGACCATGTGTCGGTGGATTTCCAGCGCGGGCGCATGACCGCGATCATGGGGCCGTCGGGCTCCGGCAAATCCACGCTGATGCACTGCATGGCCGGCCTTGACAAACCCACATCCGGACGGGTTTTCGTGGAAGGGCTCGAGGTCAGCGCCATGAACCAGCGCGAGCTGACCGAACTGAGGCGCACGCGCATCGGCTTCATCTTCCAGTCCTTCAACCTCGTGCCCACGCTGTCGGCCGAGGAGAACATCCTGCTGCCGCTCGAGATCTCCAAGCGCCCCATCGACCGCGAGTGGTTCGACGAGGTGGTGGACGTGGTGGGGCTGCGCAACCGCCTCGACCATCGTCCCAGCCAGCTGTCGGGCGGCCAGCAACAGCGCGTCGCCTGCGCCCGCGCCATCATGGCCCGTCCCTCGGTTATCTTCGCCGATGAGCCCACCGGCAACCTCGACTCCAAGTCCAGCGCGCAGGTGCTCGGCTTCCTGCGCGACTCCGTGCACGACCACGGCCAGACCATCGTCATGGTCACGCACGACCCGCGCGCCGCCAGCTACGCCGACCGCGTGCTGGTGCTCGCCGACGGCTCCATCGTGCGCGACATGGACCATCCGGGCTACGACGAGATCCTCGACGTGTTCTCGGACGAGGGGGAGAAGGACTCCGGCGCCGCCGCAGACGACAGCGAGGCCCGCGCATGAGCCCTGTCGTCACCATCGGCGTGCGCGACGCCAGGGCGCACGCCTCGCGCTTCGTCATGTCCATCGTCGCCATCGCCCTCGGCGTGGCCTTCGTGCTCGGCTCCTTCTGCTTCCGCGGTCTGCTCGACGGACAGGTGCGCAAGATGACCTCCACGAACGCCGACGGCGACGTCTACGTGCAGGGCCTGGTGACCGAGGATTCCGACGATTCCTCCGCCTCCGCGGAGCCGGCGGCATCGTCTTCGTCCTCGTCATCCGACGACGATACGGACAGCCGCAACAACATCGATGTCTCCCTTGTCAGCACGATTTCCGCTGTCGATGGTGTGCAGACGGCCGTGCCCGCCCGGTCCCTCGACGGCGTCGTGCTCGTCAACTCCGACGGCGTGGCCGCCAGCTCCATGACCGGAACATCCGCCAACGCCATGTCCGAGGAGTACCGGTGGCGCTCCGCCCATTTCGTGCAGGGCGGCTACCCGCACGGCGAGCACGAGGTCGCCCTCTCCAGCGACACCGCCAGCTCCGCGGGCCTGGCCTACGGAAGCCAGGCGAAAATCGTGTACCCCTCCGCCGGCGTGCAGGACGTGACCGTCACCGGCATCTTCGACCTCGACGATTCCCAGGCCGGCGCCCTCGTCCTCGGCCTCGATCCCGACGTCGTCATCTCCGAACTGCAGGCGCAGGGAACCTCCACCGACACCATCCCGCGCATCAAGGTCTACGGCAGCGCCAACGGAGGCGCCGCCCTCACCGAGAAACAGCAGCAGGACCTCGCGGACGCCATCAACGCCGCGCTTCCCGCCGACTCGCAGGCCACAGCCGTCACCGGTCAGAGCCACCGCGACGAGCTCAACAAGTCATACAGCAAACAGCTTGGCTTCATCCAGCCGCTGATCCTCATCTTCGCGGTGCTCGCGCTGTTCGTCGGATCGTTCATCATCGCCAACACCTTCACCATGATCGTGCGCGACTCCATGCGCGGATACGCGCTGCTGCGATCCATCGGCGTCTCGCCGGGGCAGGTCTTCGCCACCGTCATCATCCAGGCGCTGCTGCTCGGCCTCGTCGGATCGGGCATCGGCGTGGTGCTCGGCTGGGGCATCGTCGAGGCCATCGTGGCCATACTCGCCGCGCAGGGCACGCCGTTCACCGCCTCCGCCGCGCCCACCGTGCCCATCATCCTGCTCGCCTTCGCCGTCGGCATCGCCGTCTCGCTGCTCGGCGCCACGCTTCCCGCGCGCCGCGCCGCCCTCGCCCCGCCGATTCAGGCCATGAACGAGACCACGAACCCGGAGCCTCCCGTCACACGGCGCGCCATCGGCGGCATCGTGCTTGCGCTGCTCGGCGGCCTGTGCTGGTGGTTCGCGCTCGCCATCGCCCATACCTCCGACACCGCCGCAGGTCCCACGCCCTGGCCGGCACTCAACGGCATCGGCGTCGGCTGGCCGCTGGGAGTGGGCGCCGGGCTGCTCGTGGTCGGCGTCATCATGCTCGCGCCCGCCCTTGTACGGCCCTTCGGCGCCGTACTCGGATGGCTTCCCGCGCATGCCTTCCGCGTCACCGGCCGCCTGGCGGTGCGCAATCTCTCGCGCCAGAGGCGCCGCACCGCGAACACGGCGGCCGCGCTGTTCGTGGCGCTCGCAATCGTGGGCTGCATCGGCGTCGTCACATCGTCGGTCAAGGCGTCGGTCAGCGATATCGTCGACAACAACCTCCAGGCCGACTACGTGCTTGTGGCGAACAGCACGCGTATTCCCGAACCGGCGCTCGAGCAGATCCGGCAGCTCGACGATGTGGCCGACGTCGAGACCACCAGCGTCGCCATGGGCGTGAAGGTGAGCGGCGTGCCCGACCCCATGCCGGTGTTCGTCACCGACCGCGGCTTCGCCGACACCGTTATCGCGCCCGACAGCTGGGAGGGCGATTTCTATGGCACGCTCGACGATTCCACCCGCGTGGTGGTGGGCGAGACCACCGCGTCGAAATACGGCTGGCATGTGGGTGACACAATCGAGCTGACCTCCGATGGCGTGACGATGGCCGCCGCCGCGCAACAGGCGCAACAGCAGGCACAGGAGGCGCAACAGCAGGCACAGGAGGCACAGCAGGCGGCGCGGCAATCGTCGAGAACCGCCACCTACACCATCGACGCCATTGCCAAAGGCGTGCCGTGGAGCTCGAATATCTGGATCGACGCCACGCAGGCGGACGAGCTGGGGCTCAGCGACGCCCTGATCAAGCCGAGCGCCTTCGTCACTTTCCGCGACGGAACGGATACCGCCGCCGCGCGGGGCGAACTCGAGAGTATCGCGCGGCCCTACTACACGATTTCCGTCATGTCCCACGACGAATACAAATCCGCCACCTCCTCGATGGTCGACCAGGTCATGCTCGGCATGTACGCGCTGCTCGCGCTGTCCCTCGTCATCGCGATCTTCGGCATCGTCAATACGCTGATGCTTTCGATCAGCGAACGCACCCGCGAGATCGGCGTGCTGCGCGCCATCGGCACCAGCGACAGGCAGGTGCGTGGCATGATCGCCATCGAATCGACGCTGATCTCCATCATGGGCACGGTGCTCGGCCTGGTGGCGGGCGTTGCGGCGGGCGCCGAGATCCGCGGCTGTTATTCGGCGATGGGCCTGTCGGTGCTGTCTATTCCGTGGCTGCAGCTGGCGCTGTTCCTCGTGTGCTCGATTGCGGTCGGCATTCTCGCCAGCCTGGCTCCGGCCCGGCGTGCGCTCGAGGTTCCCGTGCTCGACGCCGTGGCGTCGGAGTAGGGACGGGGCGGAACGGGGTGCCGGGCCACTGGGCGTGCCCGCGACTTTGAGTCAGGCCGCGCGGCGAATTATCGCCCGGCGTGTTGCCTGTCCGCCCCTGTGATATAATTTCTCTTCGTGTGTGCCGTTAACGGTCCCTATGTTATGGGGGCGTTCGAGCGGGACATCCCGTGATGCGTGGAATCCCGGCAGCAATGCCGCGGACGAGGATCGCGGGCCATCGGGCCGGTGGACCAGGGCTATCCGATATCGGGTGTTAAACAACCGTGCGGTAGCCGCAGTGTGGCGGCCCCCACGTGAAGACCATCGATTTGATATCGGAGATAGTAAGTTGCCTACCATTGAACAGCTCGTCCGCAAGGGACGTAAGCCGAAGCCGAAGAAGTCCAAGACTTTGGCTCTCAAGGGCTCTCCGCTGCGTCGCGGCGTGTGCACCCGTGTTTACACCACCACCCCGAAGAAGCCGAACTCGGCTCTGCGTAAGGTCGCTCGTGTGCGCCTGAGCTCCGGTGTGGAAGTCACCGCCTACATTCCGGGCGAGGGCCACAACCTCCAGGAGCACTCCATCGTGCTGGTGCGCGGTGGCCGTGTGAAGGATCTCCCGGGCGTGCGCTACCACATCGTGCGTGGCGCTCTCGATACCCAGGGCGTTAAGGACCGTAAGCAGGGTCGTTCCCTGTATGGCGCAAAGAAGGCGAAGTAAGCAAAATGTCACGTAAGGGACCCGCAAAGAAGCACGAGCTCCAGCCCGATCCGATCTACGGTTCGACGGTTGTCGCACAGCTCATCAACAAGATCCTGCTCGACGGCAAGAAGAGCAAGGCCGAGGCCATTGTGTACTCCGCGCTTGATATCGTGAAGGAGAAGACCGACCAGGAGCCGGTCGCCGTCCTCAAGCGTGCTCTCGACAACATTCGTCCGTCCCTCGAGGTGCGTTCCCGCCGTGTCGGCGGCGCCACCTACCAGGTGCCGGTCGAGGTGAAGCCGAACCGCGCCAACACCCTGTCGCTGCGTTGGCTCACTGATTTCTCCCGCGCCCGTCGCGAGAAGACGATGGCCGAGCGCCTCGCCAATGAGATTCTTGATGCCTCCAACGGCCTGGGTGCTTCCGTGAAGCGTCGCGAGGACACCCACAAGATGGCCGAGGCCAACAAGGCCTTCGCCCACTACCGTTGGTAAATTCCACATTCGTTGAACGAAAGCTAAGGAATAGAAATGGCTGAAGACCTCAGCAAGATCCGTAATATCGGCATCATGGCCCACATCGATGCCGGTAAGACCACCACCACCGAGCGCATCCTGTACTACACCGGCAAGAACTACAAGATCGGTGAGACGCACGATGGCGCTTCCACGATGGATTGGATGGCGCAGGAGAAGGAACGCGGCATCACGATTACGTCCGCGGCCACCACCTGCTACTGGAGCCGCCAGTCGCATGACCCGGACGATAAGTTCAAGATCAACATCATCGATACCCCGGGCCACGTGGACTTCACCGCCGAGGTCGAGCGCTCCCTGCGCGTCCTCGACGGCGCCGTGACGGTGTTCGACGCGAAGGAAGGCGTGGAGCCGCAGTCCGAGACGGTGTGGCGTCAGGCCGATAAGTACAACGTGCCGCGTATCTGCTTCGTCAACAAGATGGATAAGCTCGGCGCGAACTTCTTCTACTCGGTCGACACAATCAAGCAGAAGCTCGGCGCCAAGCCGATCGTTATGCAGATCCCGATCGGTGCCGAGAACGACTTCACCGGCGTGGTGGATCTCGTCCGCATGGTTGCCTACGTGTGGCACGACACCCAGGATCTGGGCGCCCACTACGACACCACCGAGATTCCGGAGGATCTCAAGGAGACCGCCGACAAGTACCGCGACGAGCTCCTCGAGACCGTGGCCGAGACCGACGACGCGCTGATGGAGAAGTACTTCGGCGGCGAGGAGATCACCGAGGACGAGATCCGCAAGGCCGTCCGCAAGCTGACCATCGCCTCCGAGGCCTACCCGGTGTTCTGCGGCTCCGCGTTCAAGGACAAGGGCGTTCAGCCCATGCTCGACGCCGTCGTGGACTACCTGCCGTCCCCGGTGGACGTTCCGGCCATCGTCGGCTACGACCCCAAGGACGAGTCCGTCGAGATCGATCGCAAGCCGAGCGAGGACGAGCACTTCTCCGCGCTGGCCTTCAAGATCGCGGCTCACCCGTTCTACGGCAAGCTCGTGTACGTGCGCGTGTACTCCGGCAAGTGCAAGCCCGGCGACACCGTGCTCGACTCCACCAAGGGCAAGAAGGAGCGCATCGGCAAGCTCTTCGAGATGAACGCCGATAAGGAGCTCCCGGTCGACCAGGCTCTCGCCGGCAACATCTACGCCTTCATCGGCCTCAAGAACGTCACCACCGGCGACACGCTGTGCGACGAAAGCGCCCCGATCGCGCTCGAGTCTCTGACGTTCCCGGACCCGGTTATCCAGGTGGCCGTGGAGCCGAAGACGAAGAACGACCAGGAGAAGATGGGCAACGCGCTTGCCCGCCTCTCCGACGAGGATCCGACCTTCCAGGTGACGACGGACGAGGAGTCCGGCCAGACCCTGATCGCCGGCATGGGCGAGCTCCAGCTCGACATCATCGTCGACCGTATGCGCCGCGAGTTCCACGTCGAGTGCAACGTGGGCAAGCCGCAGGTCGCTTACCGCGAGACCATCCGCAAGGCCGTCATGAACGAGGGCTACACGCACAAGAAGCAGACCGGTGGTTCCGGCCAGTTCGCAAAGGTCCTCATGAACTTCATGCCGATCGACCCGAACAACGAGGAGGAGGCCGGCAAGGACCTCGTCTTCGTCGACAAGGTCACCGGCGGCCACATCTCCCAGGAGTTCATCCCGTCGGTCCAGGCCGGCGTGGAGGAGGCCATGCAGTCCGGCGTCCTCGCCGGCTTCCCGGTGGTCGGCGTCAAGGCCGAGCTCACCGATGGCCAGATGCACCCCGTCGACTCTTCGGAAATGGCGTTCAAGATCGCCGGCTCCATGTGCTTCAAGGAAGCCGCCGTCAAGGCGAAGCCGGTTATCCTCGAGCCGATCATGGCCGTCGAGGTCCGTACGCCGGAAGAGTACATGGGCGACGTCATGGGCGACCTGAACTCTCGTCGTGGCTCCATCCAGTCCATGACCGACGCCACCGGCGTCAAGGTCATCGACGCCAAGGTGCCGCTGTCCGAGATGTTCGGTTACATCGGCGACCTGCGTGGCAAGACGCAGGGCCGCGCCATGTTCACCATGCAGATGGATTCCTACGCCGAGGTCCCGAAGGCCGTCGCCGACGAGATCATCAAGGCCCAGCGCGGCGAGTAGCCGACGGCTGTCGGGTGGGCGGGGCCGCGTCGCTCCGCCCACCCGACACCACCGGCGCATCACGCCCAGCGCGAAACGCCGCCTCTGTGTCCCACGTTTCCTATACCATCGTGTTCGATAGGTTTGGGGCGGGACACGAAGTGGCGCAAAACCCCAAAAACAAGTAATATGTAGCGGGTGCCTGTCATTTTCGGAGACTCCTTCGGAATCAGGGGCTAACTACTACACGTCCAGGAGGACATAAATATGGCAAAGGCCAAGTACGAGCGCACCAAGCCGCACGTTAACATCGGTACGATCGGTCACGTCGATCACGGCAAGACGACCCTGACCGCCGCTATCTCCAAGGTTCTGCATGAGGAGTACCCCGACCTCAACCCGGAGTACGACTTCGACCAGATCGATTCCGCTCCTGAAGAGAAGGACCGCGGTATCACCATCAACATCGCCCACATCGAGTACCAGACCGCCAAGCGTCATTACGCTCACGTGGACTGCCCTGGCCACGCCGACTTCGTGAAGAACATGATCACCGGCGCTGCTCAGATGGATGGCGCCATTCTCGTTGTCGCCGCCACCGATGGCCCGATGGCTCAGACCCGCGAGCACGTGCTGCTCGCTCGCCAGGTGGGCGTGCCGCGCATCCTGGTCGCTCTGAACAAGTGCGATATGGTCGACGATGAGGAGCTCATCGAGCTCGTCGAGGAAGAGGTCCGCGACCTCCTCGAGGAGAACGGCTTCGATCGCGATTGCCCGGTCATCCGTACCTCCGCTTACGGCGCTCTCCATGACGATGCTCCGGATCACGAGAAGTGGGTCCAGACCGTCAAGGACCTCATGGATGCCGTCGACGAGTACATCCCGACCCCGGTTCACGACCTCGACAAGCCGTTCCTGATGCCGATCGAGGACGTCTTCACGATTTCCGGCCGTGGCACCGTCGTGACCGGCCGTGTCGAGCGTGGCCAGCTGCCCGTCAACAGCGAAGTCGAGATCGTCGGCCTCCGTCCGACCCAGAAGACCACCGTGACCTCCATCGAGACCTTCCACAAGACGATGGATAGCGCTGAGGCTGGCGACAACACCGGTCTGCTGCTCCGTGGCATCAACCGCGACCAGGTCGAGCGTGGCCAGGTCGTTGCCAAGCCCGGCTCCGTGACCCCTCACCACAAGTTCGAGGCTGAGGTCTACGTCCTCACCAAGGACGAGGGTGGCCGTCACTCGCCGTTCTTCTCCAACTACCGTCCGCAGTTCTACTTCCGCACCACCGACGTCACCGGCGTCATCACGCTGCCGGAAGGCGTCGAGATGGTCCAGCCTGGCGATCACGCCACGTTCTCCGTCGAGCTGATCCAGCCCGTCGCCATGGAGAACGGCCTGACCTTCGCTGTCCGCGAGGGTGGCCACACGGTCGGCTCCGGCCGTGTCACCAAGGTCATCGAGTAGTTCGTCCCTGACGACTGCTTGCAGATCTCGTAGCTAGCGGAAAGGCCCGGTGCGAAAGCACCGGGCCTTTTGCATACCCTTTCATGAATACTGTGATGGGTCTCGGACAAGAATCGGCGATTATGGGGTGGGGAAGGCCGGATTCTGCTCGCAAGCCATCACCTTGGTATTGAGATGACGGATGATGACGGGTACGGGGTCACCTTTTAGCCGAGGAGATAGTGCTCGTCGGCGGGCTCTCCGTTCTCGAAGGCGGTAAGCAGCGAGTTCGCGATGTATTCGCTGACGGCGCGGCGCCTTGCCCACGGCGTGTCGAATCCAGCTGCCGGATCCGTATTCGCGTCACCGATGCTCTGGGAGAGGTCGGAGCCGGTCAGGGTAAGGGTTCCGTCGGCACCGGTGGCGGTATTATCGTCGGACTGCGTTCCGAACGCCGACAGTTCCTCGACCGCCGCGTCATAGGCCAGCACCACCGTCGTCGGCAGCTCGGCGCCGGTGATCGGGTCGGTGGTGGTGTCGCCGAGCGTGCGCACGGCCTGGGAATCGTAGACCCCGGCGCGCGGATCCGTGCCGTTCATGGCCTTCGCCATCGCCGCGAAATTCGATGACAGCGAGCGGTGCTGCGCGCTGACCTGCTGCCACGCGGTGTTTTGCGTGCGTGCGTAGAGCGCGGTCGCCACGTAGGTGACGCGGTCCTCGGCTACCGCCAGGCCGCCGAATTCGCTGGCGGTGAGGCCTGTGACATCGCGGGAGTCCGCGGAGCAGATGCCGTTCGACGATTGCGAAGCGGTTGACGATGACGAGGACGGCGATGCATCGCTGCCGTCGGCGGAGAACGCAAGATCCGACTGGTATCCGCAGGCTTCGCGCACAGCAGCCAGCAGCGGGCTCAGATCGTCGACATACGTGGGAAGCATGTCGGCCAGGCCCACCTCGTCGGCGAGGTCGCGCGCGGTTTTCGCGGCGAGGGCCGACTTCGCCGTCGCCTCGGGGAATACCGCGGCGGGGCAGAGGGCCGCCGCCTGCGTCCAGAACTTCTGCGCGCCCACGGCCGCAAGGAAGCGTTGGCGGGCGCTGGGAACCCACGAAATCTGCCCGTACATCGACGATGCGATCTCATAGCTGCCCGCGCACGTCGTGGCGTCGGAATAGGAGGCGTCGGTTTCCTCGGCGGCTGCCGACGTCGGGGCCATCGTGGAGAAGGAGAATGCCATAAGCGCCGCCGCTGCCGCCGCCGGAACCCTGCGCCGCCACGATGCGCGCGTGGCGGATGATGCGTCCACATGCGCCTTGCGCGCCGCCTCCGATTCGGACGGACCGGCGGAGAAGGAAGCAGAGCGGAAGGAACGGGAAGCGATGCGGAACCCCTGGGCATTCGAATTCATGCGTTCAGTGTATAGCGGCCGCCCGATGACGCGTGGCGGGACCTGCATGGCGAGACCGCATGCCGCGTCGCGAGACCGCACGCCGCGAGACCGCACCCCGTCATTTCGCGCGCTCTGCTCGCATACTGCGAAATCCCGGCAATTGGCCAGCGAGTGTTTGCATTGCGCCGATATGCTCACGTATGATATTCACGCGAAGATGGGAAGCGCAGTGCATCCCGTCGAATAACTGCATATGGAGGTCTTAAGGCATGGAACTCGACTTGGCTGGAATGCATAGGCTTGCGGCGGAGCAAGGAATTGATGCCGAAACTCTCGACGCCGCCCTCGCGGAGGCTTTCCGACTCGCGTATCTCAAGACGCCGCACGCCGCCAAGCATGCGCGCGTCGATATCGACGATCGTGCCGGCACCGTGACGATTTGGGCGCAGGACGAGATTCCGCGCGAGCCCACCGAGGACGACCCCTATCCGGAGCCGGAGCTGGGCGAGGAATACGACGATACCCCGACCGATTTCGGCCGCCTCGCCGCCGCCACCGCGCGCCAGACGATCTCCCAGCTCTTCCGCCAGGCCGCCGATAACAAGGTGTTCGGCGCCTTCGCCGGCCAGAAGGGCAAGCTCATCACCGGCACTGTGCAGCAGGATGCCAAGGACCCCAACAATGTGCATATCGCCATCGGCGACGTCGAGGCGCTTCTGCCGCGTCGCGAGCAGGTTCCTGGCGAGCGCTACCGCCACGGCGAGCGTCTGCGCGTGTATGTGGTGAACGTCTCGCGCGGCGTGCGCGGGCCCGAGATCATCGTGTCTCGTTCGCATCCGGAGCTGGTGCGCCGTCTGTTCGAGCGCGAGGTGCCGGAGCTCGTGTCGGGCGCGGTGTCGATCATGGCGATTGCGCGCGAGGCCGGCGCCCGCACGAAGATCGCCGTGCGCGCGAACACGCCGGGCGTGAACCCGAAGGGCGCCCTTATCGGCCCCGGTGGCTCCCGTGTGCGCGCCGTTATGGAGAATCTCGGCAACGAGAAGATCGATATCGTCGATTGGTCCGATGACCCGGCCAAGTTCGTCGCCGCCGCGCTGTCGCCGGCGCATGCCGTGGGCGTGCAGGTGGTCAGCGAGAAGAACCAGACCGCCATCGCCTTCATCCACGATGACCAGCTGAGCCTCGCCATCGGCAAGGAAGGCCAGAACGCCCGTCTTGCCGCGAAGCTCACCGGCTGGAAGATCGGCATCGAATCCGAGGAGAAGCACCAGGCCATGCTCAAGGCCCAGGAGCAGCTCGCCGATCAGTCCGCCGATGCGCAGGGCTCCGACGCGGGTACTGCTGCGGATGCAGGTGCGGGTGCTGCGGACGCCGAGTAGGCGAGTGCTTCCGCGCGAACGCTGCGCATGAATGCTGAGCGCAAGAACGCTGGGCGCAAGACATGCGAGTTGGCGCAAGACATACGATGAACGGCCGTCGTTTCCCACGACGGCCGTTTCGCATGCCTCGGTCTTTTCCCTTGCGTCACCGTGGGCCGCCTTCGGTGAATGTTCCGCTAACGGTGGCTCTCACTGGCAGTGGGGCGACCAGTGAGGGTGACTGTTGTCGGGGAAATCGTGTGTTTTCAACGATTGATTCGTTAACGGTTGGTCTCATTGGCAGTGGGGCGACCAGTGAGGGCGACTGTTGGGAGAGAAGGCCAGCATTTCCAACAATCGATTCGTTAACGGTTGGTCTCACTGGCAGTGGGGTGACCAGTGAGGGCGACTGTTGGGAGAGAAGGCCAGCATTTCCAACAATCGATTCGTTAACGGTTGGTCTCGCTGGCACAGGGGCAACCAGTGAGGGGCACCGTTGCCGGGGAAATCGTGTGTTCGCACCGATATCGAGCGTTCGCACCGCTGCCTTGGCGGCGCCACATTCGCGCGCCGCCGCCGCGCGCCACACCCATGCTCCCCGCCGCGCTGCCGAGGTCAAAAGGAGCGTTGGAAAATCAACGATGACGCCGCCCTCGTCTCACAGCGAAGAAGGCCGTGTCTCATCCATGGCATCATGTATTCTTTTGAACTGATGTGTGGGCTGGGCGCATTGGGCCCCGCCCCGACTGAGACGAGGTAACACAATCATGGTCGCACGATGAGACAGGATATGTTCGCCCTCATCAGATAGCGTTGCGCGCCGACGGGCACGCGGCGCAGTTAGGAGTAATTGGTGCCTAAAGCACGCGTGTACGAGTTGGCAAAGCAATTCGGCGTGGACAGCAAAACCGTTCTTGAGAAGCTCAAGGACATGGGAGAATTCGTCAAGTCCTCGTCATCGACGGTGGAAGCGCCGGTCGTGAGGAAGCTCAAGGCGGCATTCGCCGCGAGCGACGAGAACAGGAGCAAGAAGGAATCGACGTCGGCCAAGCCCGCCGCGCCGAAGTCCTCCGCACCGGGCAAGCCCAAGCCGGCAGCCCCGAAGCCGGGCGCATCGGCCCATCAGGCTCCGAAGCCCGGGCAGAACCGTCGTAAGGGAGCCCCGGCCGGGCGTTCCGACGCACGATCCGATTCCCGTTCTGAAAATCGCGAGAATCGTGAGAACCGCGCGACCCCGCGCACCGAGGCCCTCAGCAAGCAGGAGGAGGCCATCCGCCAGGGCCTGCAGAGCAAGGACCCGCGTATCCAGGACGCCGCGCGCCGTATGCAGCGCGAGCTGGAGGAGAAGGAGAGGAAGTCCCAGGAGCAGCGCGAGCATCGTGAATCGCGCGAACGCCACGGCGGTCCGCGCGACGCGCACGAGCAGCGCGGCGGTTCCTCCCGTCCCACCCCGCGCAGCGCACAGCGCGGCAACGGCCCCGCCGCCAATGGCGGCGCCGCGCCGAAGCCGGGCGCCGCGCCGCGTCCGCGCCAGGGAGCGTCGTCCGAGAAGACGCCGCGTCCGGGCAACAACCCCTTCATGAGCAAACAGGGCATGCATGTGCCGACGCCGGGCGACATCCCGCGTCCGCATCCGATGGCCCGTCCGACCGTGAACAACGGCCGCAACCGCAACGGCCGCCCGGGCGCGAACCGCGGCGGACGCGGAGCCGGCCAGGGCGCAGGGCGCTGGGGACACAACCGTCCGCAGGGCGCCGGTGCGCAGCATACCGGCGGTCGTTTCGGCGGCGGCACCTCGGCCCCGCAGCATGACAACGGCCCGCAGAACCGCGGCCACGCCACTGGGCGTCCGGGGCGCGGCCGCGGCGGCGCGGCGGGTGCTTTCGGACATCAGGGAGGCCGCTCCTCGAGGGCGCGCAAGAACGCGCGCCGTGCCAAGCAGCACGAATACGAGGAGATGAAGGCACCGGTTATCGGAGGCGTGCGCATTCCGTCCGGACACGGCCAGACGATTCGCCTGCGCCAGGGCGCGTCTCTGTCCGACCTTGCCGAGAAGATCAACGTCAGCCCGGCGTCGCTTGTCACCGTCCTGTTCCATCTGGGCGAGATGGCCACGGCCACGCAGTCGCTGAACGAGGACACCTTCCAGATTCTCGGCGAGGAAATCGGCTGGAACATCAAGATCGTGTCCGCCGAAGAGGAAGACAAGGAGCTGCTCCAGCAGTTCGACATCGACCTCGACGACGAGAAGAACATGGACGACGACGAGCTCGTGCCGCGTCCGCCGGTCGTGACCGTCATGGGCCACGTCGACCACGGCAAGACCCGCCTGCTCGACACCATCCGCAAGACGAACGTCTCCCTCAAGGAGGCCGGCGGTATCACGCAGCGCATCGGCGCCTACCAGGTGTCGGTGAAGCTCAACGACGAAGAGCGCAAGATCACGTTCCTCGATACCCCGGGTCACGAGGCCTTCACGGCCATGCGTGCCCGCGGCGCCGAACTGACGGATGTCGCGATCCTCGTGGTGGCCGCGGATGACGGCGTCATGCCGCAGACCGTCGAGGCGATCAACCACGCCCAGGCCGCGAACGTGCCGATCGTGGTGGCCGTCAACAAGATCGATGTGCCTGGCGCGAACCCCGAGAAGGTGCGTGGCCAGCTCACCGAGTTCGGCCTCGTGCCGGAGGAGTACGGCGGCGACACGATGTTCGTGGACATCTCCGCGAAGAAGAACATCAACATCGACAAGCTCCTCGAAGCCGTGCTGCTCACGGCCGACGCCACGCTCGACCTGCGCGCGAACCCGAATATGCCGGCCCGCGGCGCCACCGTCGAGGCCCGCCTTGACAAGGGTCGCGGCGCCGTCGCCACCGTGCTCGTCCAGCAGGGCACCCTGCATGTGGGCGACGCCATCGTGGCGGGCACCAGCTACGGCCGCGTGCGCGCCATGCTCGACGAGAACGGCAACTCGCTCACCGAGGCCCTGCCGTCCCGTCCGGTGTCCGTGCTCGGCCTGACCTCCGTCCCGACCGCCGGCGACCTCTTCCTCGTCGCGCCCGACGACCGCGCCGCCCGCCAGATCGCGGAGAAGCGCGCCGCCTCCGAGCGCGCGGCCCAGCTGGCCAAGCGCCGCAAGGTCGTCTCCCTCGAGGAGTTCAAGGAGCAGTTCGCCAAGTCCGAGATCGACATGCTCAACGTGGTCATCAAGGGCGACTCGTCCGGTTCGGTCGAGGCCCTCGAGGATTCGCTTATGAAGATCGAGGTCTCCGACGAGGTCGGCATCCAGGTGATCCACCGCGGCGTCGGTGCCATCACGCAGAACGACGTCAACCTCGCGAGCGTCGACAAGGCCGTTATCATCGGCTTCAACGTGCGCCCGAACCGCCAGGTGGCGGACCTCGCGGAGCGCGAAGGCGTCGAGATCAAGTACTACTCGGTTATCTACAAGGCGATCGAGGATGTCGAGGCCGCCCTCAAGGGTATGCTCAAGCCGGAGTACGAGGAGGTCGTCACCTCCCACTCGGAGATCCGCGAGATCTTCCGCTCGTCCAAGTTCGGCAACATCGCCGGCGTCATGGTGCAGGACGGTGTCGTCAAGCGCGGCACCAAGTGCCGCATCATGCGCGACGGCGTCGTCACCATCAACGACCTCGAGATCTCCTCGCTGCGTCGTTTCAAGGACGACGTCACGCAGGTCGAGGAAGGCTACGAGTGCGGCATCAACCTGGGTGACTTCAACGACATCCAGATCGGCGACGTCATCGAGACCTTCGAGATGCAGGAAGTCGAGCGTAAGTAACCCATGGCAGGAACGAACCCCCGCGCCGTGCGCGTGGCAGGCCTCATCCAGCGCGTGGTCGCGACGGCCCTCCAGAGGGACCTGCGCGACCCGCGCCTTGCGCACGTCACGATCACCGAGGTGCGCGTGACGAACGATCTGCAGATCGCCCGCATCTACTGGACGTATCTGGGCGACGACGGGCATGAGCGCGGCCAGCGCAAGCGCGCCAAGCAGGCGCTGCAGCAGTCCGCCGGGCGTCTGCGTTCGATGGTGGGCCGCAAGGCCGGCCTGAGGCTGACGCCCCAGCTCCAGTTCATCTACGACGAGGTGCCCGCCGAGGCCACCGAGGTGGAGGATGTGCTGACGGTCGCCCTCAAGCGCGACCAGGAGCTGGCGAAGCTGCGCGAGAACGCCACGTACGCCGGAGACGCCGATCCGTATCGTCACGATGACGAGCGGAAGGGCGCGGATTCCGCGGATTCCGACGATTCCGAGGGCGTGGATGGCGCTTATGGCGCTGGCTACGGCGACTACGATGACGACGGCGAGTACGACGATTCCGACGTCGATTTCCCTGACGATGATGAGGATATCGACGATGACGATGACACCGCCGATGACGCGTCCGCCGGGGACGGCGACTCCGCGCGATGAGCGGGGAGGTCTCCGGGCTTCTCGTCATCGACAAGCCCCAGGGCGTCACGAGCCATGACCTTGTGGCCGCGGTCCGTGCCGCCCTCCATATGAAGCGCGTCGGCCACGCCGGCACCCTCGACCCCATGGCCACGGGCGTGCTCGTCATCGGCTTCGGCTGCGTCACGCGCCTGCTCAGCTACATCGTGGGCCATGACAAAACATACGAAACCACGATTCTCCTGGGCCAGGGTACGACCACCGACGACGCCGACGGCGACCCGCTGCCGCGTACCGCAGACGAGGCGCAGGCCGTGGCGGAGCGGATCCATCGTCTGACCGACGATGACATCCGCGCCGCCGCCGCGCGCCTGACCGGCGACATCCGCCAGGTGCCCAGCGCCTTCTCGGCCAAGAAAATCCACGGGCAGAAGGCCTACGACCTCGCCCGCAACGGCGACGTCGTCAAGCTCGAGGCGCAGTCCGTCACCGTCTCCGCCTTCGATATCCTCGACATCCGCCGCACCGAGGCCCCGACAATCGCCGTCGACGCGCGCGTCACCTGCTCGACGGGAACATATATCCGCGCGCTCGGACGCGACATGGGCGCCGACCTCGGAGTCGGTGGGCATCTGACGCGTCTGCGCCGCACGCGCGTCGGCAGCTTCCGCGTGGACGACCCGGCCGTCGTCACCGCGCATGTGGAGGACCACACCTTCGTCAACCGCGACGGGCAGACCGTCACGCGCCCGCGCGCCGTGCTCGACATCACCGACCGCGACGCGCTTCTGGCGCGAGCCCTGACACCCGCCGACGCCGCGCGCCGCGGCATGCCCAGTATCGAGGTCACCCATGCGCAGGCCGGCTACCTCGAGCACGGCCGCCTGATCGACGGCGTGGTGGACGGGCCGACCGCCGCCATCTGCGCCGATCCGAGCAGCCCCGGCGGGGAGCGTCTTGTGGCGCTCGTGGAACGGCGGACGCGCACACAGCTCAAGCCGTCCGTCGTCTTTCACTGACATCGCCGGATGCGGCAATCGTACAATCGTCAAATCCACAGCATGCACCGCGCCGACCGCGCGGCCGAACGGAGGAAACCGATGACCATCGACTGGCTCATTCCTGACACCAAGGGCGCGGTGCAGTGGCCCGCGCTGCCCGACGGCAAGAAGGGCGTGCTCACCATCGGTGCGTTCGACGGCATGCATCGCGGCCACCAGGCCGTGCTTGAGCGCGCCGTCGAGAAGGCGCACGAGCTGGGTGCCATCAGCGTGGCCATTCTGCTCGATCCGCGCCCCGCCGCGGCGCACGCCTACGCGCAGCAGCACGACGGCGCCGACACGCCCGACGACTTCCACGACCCCGACGCGCTGATGCCCGTCGACCGTCGTCTCGAGCTCATCGAGCGCACCGGCATCGACCGCGTTTTCGTGGTGCGCTACACGATGGCCTTCGCGGCCGTTTCCTACATCTCCTTCCTGGGGCAGATGGTCGGCAAGGTGGGCATGCGCACGCTGGTGCTCGGCTCCGACGCGCGTATGGGCGCGAAGCAGGCCGGCGACCTCAAGGCGATTCGCAACCTTGCGCTCGCCACGGGCGTTTTCGAACTCGATGTGGTGGACAACGCCGGCCCCGGAGCCACGCGACTGCCGTTCCAGTGGACGCCGCAGGCACCGACCGAGGCGGGCGAGCCGCACGATCCGCTCGAGGGCATGAACAAGGCGGAGCGCCGCACGTGGAGCAAGCGCCATCATGCGCGCGAGGCGCGGGTGTGGAGCTCGTCGAATGTGCGGTATCTGCTGGGCAACGGCCGTGTGCACGATGCGGCCGAGGTGCTCGGGCGTCCGCATGCCGTGGAGGGCACGGTGGTGCATGGCGAGCAGCGCGGGCGTACGCTCGGGTTCCCGACCGCGAATCTGGGCAATCCGGTGGACGGGTATGTGCCGGTTGACGGCGTGTACGCCGGGTGGCTTGTTGACTTTGGAGAGGCGGGGCAGGCCGAGGCTGAGGCCGGCGCTGGCGCTGATGGCGCTGGTGCTGCTGCCGCCCACGCCGACGGTGTGACGCCGCGCCAGGAGATCCGCCGCTGGCCGGCCGCGATTTCCATCGGCACGAAGGAGACCTTCGACCGCGATGGTGCGCCCGCCGATCGTGTGGTGGAGGCCTACGCCTGCACCGACGAGGAGCTCGATCTGTACGGCCACCGGATGTGTGTGGAATTCTGCGGATTCCTGCGCCCGCAGCAGCGTTTCGACAGCGCCGCCGCGCTCGCCGCCCAGCTTGCCACCGATGCGCGCTCGGCCGCTGCCCTCGCCGACGGACAGGAATCCGCCGAGTAGGGGAGCAGGCTTTGGCCGCGCGGGGCAGGGTTGCGCGACGGTAAGAAAATGGCGTTAGGTGGGTGTGGTGGCACCCGCCTAACGCCATTTTGGGTTGGTTTTGACGATTGTCCTGCCCGTTTTGGGCTTCGGCGGGTGTGGTGGCACCCGCCTAACGCCATTTTGGGTTGGTTTTGACGATTGTCCTGCCCGTTTTGGGCTTGGGCGGGTGTGGTGGCACCCGCCGAACGTGATTTTGGGCTGGTTCGGGTGGTTTTGTGGGGTGTTTTGGGCTTGGGCGGGTGTGGTGGCACCCGCCGAACGTGATTTTGGGCTCGTTCGGGTGGTTTTGTGGGGTGTTTTGGGCTTGGGCGGGTGTGGTGGCACCCGCCGAACGTGATTTTGGGCTNGCGCGGCTGACAACCGCCCGACGTCTGCCCGCATGCAAAAGGGGTTCCGGATGCGGGAGCATCCGAAACCCCTGTGGTTA
>NZ_MWWR01000019.1 GCF_002259605.1 Pseudoscardovia radai
GACTGCGTTGTCGTTGGTTTTCATTATGCCATGAGTCCGAGCTCGCGTCGCCGCGCGGTGATGCTGGTGCCGAACTCGGTCTTGATGCGTTCGTCGCGGTACCACGTCATGTACTCGTCGAGCCTGCGGATGAACTCCCGCAGGGAGACGCCCGCGAAGGAGCGCTTGTGGAAGAACTCCTGCTTGAGGCGTCCGAAGAAGCCCTCGGCCGCCGCGTTGTCGGGGCTGCAGCCCTTCGCGCTCATCGAGCGCACCAGCCCGTTCTCCTCGCAGATCGAGATCCACCCGTCCCACCGGTAGTGGCATCCCCGGTCCGAGTGGATCACGGGTCTCTCGCCCGGTTTGAGCGCGGCGCATGCCTTGCGCAGCATGCCGTTGGACAGGGCCGAGTTCGGGCTCGTCCCGATCGTCCATGCCACGGGCATGCCGTCGTAGCAGTCGATGACCGGCGACAGGTAGACCTTGCCCGCGGGGATGGAGAACTCGGTGATGTCCGTGACCCACAGCCTGTTGGGCGCGTCCGCGTGGAAGTCACGGTTGACGATGTTCGCGGGCGCGTCGGACAGCTCGCCCTTGTACGAGGAGTAGCGGCGCGAGCTCTTGAACGGGGGCACCAGACCGTTGCCGGTCATCAGGCGCATGACCCGCCTGGCCGACACGACCGTGCCCCTGAGGCGCAGCGCCGCCCACACGCGCCGGTACCCGTAGCGCCGGCCGCTGGCCTCGAATACGTCGCGTATCTCGTCCAGCAGGGGCCCGTCCCTGTCGGGCAGCTCCCTGACGCGCCTGTGGTAGTAGTACGTGCTGCGCGCGACGCCCACGCGCGCCAGCAGGGAGCCGACGGGCTCGCCGGTGCGTTCGGCGACCCGGTCCGCGAGGAGGGACCTTTCCCGGTTCGACAGGTTGTCAGGGTCTGCGCCCGGCTCTTTTCCCAACAGCTCGATCGTGCCCCGGCGGATCTCGAGGTCGATCTCGAGGTCCCTGAGCTCCCGGCAGCGTTCCCGCGCCTTGCCGCGCAGGGACTCCGCCTCGTCGCGCAGGGACTCCGTCTCGCCCCGCAGCTCGTCCGCCTCCCGGCGCAGGGAGTCGGCCTGCTCGCGCAGGGACGCGATGACCCGGAGCAGCTCCTCCACGTCCGCCGCCGAGACCGCCTCCCCGGCCCTGGCGGCCGGCTTGCCGGAGGCCTTTCCCGCCGCCTTCCCGGCAGGCTTTCCCGCCGCCTTGGCGGCGGTCTTCCCCGCGGCCTTGGCGGCAGGCTTTCCCGCCGCCTTCCCGGCAGGCTTTCCCGCGGCCTTGGCCGCGGGCCCTCCGGCCCCTCCCGTCCGCGCGGCGTCGGCCGCGCCGGCGCGCACGGCGCGCCCCGTCACGTCATCCATGGTCGGCTCCTCCAGTCCGCCGGGGTCCCGGCCCTCCAATCCTCTCACGGACCCCGCCGCCGGCGCCACCGGCACGCCGCCCGCCGCGGGAACCCGCCGCGACGGATCGGCCCGGTCCACCCACTTGCGCAGCGTCCCGGGAGACGGATACCCCAGGCACCGGCACGTGCGCTGCACACACCGGCCATGCGTCAGGAAATGCTCCACCGCCGCGCGCCTGAGCCCCTCGGGATACCCGCCCGCCGGCGCCGGCACCCTCGCGGGCGCGACCCTGCCCGGCACGCCCCCGTACCTCTCCGACGCGTACCGGCGGTACCACGCGCGCACCGAATGCCGGCTCGCCGGATACCCCAGCTCCCGCACCACGGCCGTCGCGCTCCGGTCCAGCCGCTCATACAACTCACACGCCCTGAGCCTCTGCTCCCGCGTATAACTAGCCATGACGCCCTCCAGTCAAAAGTCCAAGAAAACGTCACCACCTCGATGTGGATGCCAGGCCGATCGACAGCGAGATGGACGCCTCATACGCCACGAACATGAGGCCGCCGAGCAGCAGGTAGCGCCGCGGAGCGCGGGAGAGCGGCTCCGGGCGGCGCGTGATGAGCAGCAGCACGCCGCCGACCGTATAGATAAGCGCTGAGCCGAGCGTGGGCCCGAAGGAATCTGCGACGAGCCGCACGAGCCCTGCCATGAAGCCCCACAGCACGATGGCGAGCAGGCCGATGATTGTGGCGGTGCGGGTGGCGTTGGCATCGGGGGCGTGGGCGTCGGGGGAGTGCGTGGGCATGGAGGAAGGTCCTTAGGCTTTGGGGTTCTGGGACCAGAGTAATCAACGATGCGAACGATGGGCGGGCGCGACCCGGCATAGACCACACCCGCCCGTCTGTCAGTAGGTGTTGTGGTTCCACCCGTCGTAGGTACCGCAGTCGCTTGTGCACCCGCCTCCGAATGAGAAAAAGAAGCTTTCGTCCGGCTGGGCATTGTGTGCATTTGAGGGAGGCAGAGAACCGGAGCTTGCGGTTCCCGTCGTGGTGGAGCCTCCTGTGGTGGTGCGGGTCGTGCCCGACGTGGTGGAGCGTGTCGTCTTGCTTGCCTGTGCCTGCGCCTGTGCCTGTCGCTGGGCCTCTGCTTGTGCGGCGGCTTGGGCGGCGGCCGCGTCGTCGGCCTGCTTCCTGCCGATGCTGTCGTTGACCTTCACGCTCGCGTTGTAGATGGCTCCGGCGGCCGCGTTGATGGCGTTCGCGTCCGTGCTGTTCGAATCCCTGAGCGCCTGCCCTTGGTTGATGGCGTCGGTCAGGTCGAAGCGGGTCTGCGCGTCCGCCACCTGACCATCCGAACTGCCGAGGAGGGCGCGCCCGTCCGTGAGCTGCTGGTCGAGCGCGGTGTTCGCGTCATCGAGGGTTTTCTTGGTCTGGCTGTCGGTGACGGCTTGCGCGGCCGCCGTGACGTCGCCGGTGGCCTTGTCCCACGTGTTTCCCGCGTCCTTCCACGCTTGGGTGAGCGTGCCGAGCGTGTCCTTGTCCATCGTCGTGTCGCATGCGGCGGGCTTGCTTGCGGGGCTTGTTCGTGCCGTGTTGAGCGTGTCCAGCGTCGTGCTATCCGCAAGGGTCGCGGGATCGATTTTCGTCGTGTCCTCGCTGTCCGCGATGGCCTTCTGGTAGGCGTCGAGGGATGCGCGCGCTCCGTCGCTGGCTTGCTGGCACGCCGTGTACGCCGTCTGCCGGGCGTCCTCGGCCTCGGCCTGTGCCGTGCCGGTCCTATGGGCGTGGATGCCGATGCCCGCGCCCGCGGCCACAAGTGCGATGACGGCGCACGCGCCGATGATGGCCGTGCGCTTCTTCTTCGACTTCTTTGCCGGGTCAGGGGCGACGGGAGTATTGGTGTTCGTGCTCATGTCGGTTCCCTTCTCTATCCAATCGACTATCGAGCAAATCGTGGGAAACGCAAATCGGCTGCCGATTGGTGCGCGGTGCGGCGCGGGAAAATCGTCTCGCAAAATCGTGGAAAATACCGGAGATGGTTTTGAGCGGCGTGTCGTGGCGGTATGATGATTGAGACGGACGTGTTCAGCGGCCATGGGGGTCTGCAAGGCATCGTTGCCGGCACAGCCGTCGCGCGCTCTGCAATTGGGGGAGTGCGTTCGAATGATAGGAAAGGACACAACATGGCAGTTATCAAGGACCGTCTGGGGAACGTGATCGTTCAGGATGATACGAAGACCCTGCGCGAGCTGGTGGTGGAGAACAAGACGCACCTGGCGGGTGCGGATCTCCACGGTGCGGATCTCCACGGGCTCGACCTGAGTGGCGCGGATTTCCGCGGTGTTGATCTGAGCGGTGCCGACCTCAGCTATGCGAACCTCAGCTACGCCAATCTCGGCGCCCTGTGATGCGTAAGGTCTGATTCGGTATTTCGATGATTCGAAAGAGTCCCGCGGGAGGGCCCGTTGCATACGCGCGGGCCCTCCCGTTTGACATACGATGTGTGGCCATATGATGTAAGCGCATGCGATGCACGGCAGTGGGCCGTCGTGAAAAGCGAGACAAGGAGTGAGAGATGAGCTTGACGCAGCGTGGCCCGGCGTATTCCGTGGATCAGAATTCGCGGCGGGTGCTGGATTACTGGATCTGGAGGGAGCTGTGCTCCGATGGAGCCCTTGATTTTTCCAACGATTTCCAGGAAGCATCAAGGAACAAGAACGGCGTCTATCGGCTTCCTGTGAATATGTGCAAGAATGGCGGATCGGATTTTGCTCAGTTTTTCCGCAGTCGAGGGCTCCAACCGAAAAAGAGCGGGCAATCGAGGGGTAATACGCAATACACGAACAATGTTGTGACGCTCTATCTGGGTTGCATCAATTTGTTTCCGATTGTCGAAAAACTCACGAAAACACAGCATCCGTCAGGTTCGACGCCCCAGGCATGGCGATATTGCTATGCCGTGCAACTTGAGCTCACCGATGACTATCGGGTCAGCAAGATACTGCAACATCCCAATCAGTTCGCTTCAAAGCTATCCACAAGCTGGACCTGGGCCGCTCAGTGCTGCCTTGGCAAGGGAGAGGCGCTGACTCCCAAGAACGTCATATCGGAACAGGCAAGCCTCCAGAACGCGTTTGCGGAACGCTTCCGGCTGATTCAGGGCGAGGACATAGACGGTTCGGGTGTGGGCGCACATCTCAACGATGTCATGTGCCAGCTTGTGAGATACTCCGCCGGTCTTCCCACGAACGATGGTGACGCCTTCATCTGTTTCCGCTTGTCGGGGCGCGATCCGGATTCGTTCTATCTCAAGGATCTCTATGAATGCGAACATGCGGAAGGCCGGGCTGCGATGCCACGGCTTTCCGCAAACGGTGCCGCGTATCTCCAAAGGGCATGGCAGCTGTATGGGAAACAGCAGATTCCGCTGGGCGCCGGCAACCTGTATTCGGGTGATGCTTCCAACGGGGTGTCGTTCTTCGACGTCAATTCCGTGGTCGAATTGTCGGACCCCTCGAAGATGCCGCTGGGGCGGTTCCCCTCGCCGCGGGGCCGGCATCTGAACTTCATGCAAAGCCTTGCCCTGAATGCGACGACGACGCAGCTCGATTGTGAGAACGCCGGTGCGCGGATCCAGGCGGTCAACGGACCCCCGGGAACCGGGAAAACCACGCTTCTGCGAGACATTGCAGCATCGTATATCGTCGAGCAGGCGGCGTGCATGGCCGACATGATGGCTCGCGGCACCGCGAAAGGCCATCTGGGTGAAGAGAATCTGCAACGATTGGCGAGATACTCCGTCGTATTCGCAAGCAACAACAACAGCGCCGTGGCCAATGTGATCGACGGCCTGACGAAGATCGCGGGCGTTGATGAGGAATTCCGGAATGAGCTGATGGAGCTCGGGTTCCCGAATCTTGCCAATGGCGATGCCATCCTGGTGGCGTTCCAAGGAGGCCGAAAAGAGAACGTATACATGTTGCTGGAGAAGGTTCGTCACATGGCCGAAGAGCTGGAAGCCGAGCGGAACAGTGCTGAAGCCGAGCGGAACAGTGCTTTCAATGATCTTAAAGCTCTCCGGGAATTCCAAGCGGCTTGGCAAGAGGCGGAGGATCTCAGGCTTGCCCTTGACTACTACTGCAATGGTGAGACGCTTGGCCAGCAGCAGGAGGAGGTACAGCGCCGGTGCGTTGAAGTGCGGAATCAGTTTGCCAACAGCACGGAGCAATACAATTCGTGGAATGCAACCTATGCGCAGGAGATGCAGAACGCGGCTGCCCTCTGTTACTTCGACGAGTACGCGCGTCGGCATGGAATCGAGTATCCGGGATGGACGCGTTTCATAGCTCGCTTCAGCCAGCGCGCCGCCTTGCGTTACAACGCGGTGGTGAATGATTTCAACGCGGCAGTGTATTCGCATAGGCAGCAGCTGGATTGGATCCGGAATCAGGCGACGGCGTGGGGTCAGGAATGCCAAAGGTTGGGTGATGCAAGTGGGTCTCTTGAGAGTGCGTTTGTCTCTGTGCGGCAGCGGCTTGTGTCTATGCAGGAGGCCAGCCAACGGGTGAATCTCGATCCGAGCTCCATTACGGTTCCAGATTTCTCGCAGGGAGATTACCCCGCGCTGCACGGTTCGACACCGTGGTTGTGCGAGGCGTTCGAGCACGCGCAGAGGAAGCTCTTCGTCAAGGCGGTTCGCCTGCGGCATCGGTTCTTGAAGCAGCATGTGCGCGAGATTAACAACATGCTCGATTTCTTCGATGATTCTTATTGGAAAAGCGTCGATTGGAAGGGAAGTAGTCAGAAGGCTCCGGATCTTCAAAAGTGGGCGACATCGTGGAGCATGCTGACGCTGTGCGTTCCCGTTATCGGCACCACGTTCGCCAGCGTCAGGAGGATGATCGGAAGCGGTTCGATCGGAGTTCTCGCTATAGATGAGGCGGGCCAGGCCCTTCCGGAATCCGCGTTCGGGGCGATCAACCGAGCCAAGAAGGTGATTGTGGTCGGTGATCCCGCCCAGCTGGAGCCCATCGACAAGCTGGAGACCCCCATTGATGGTAGCCTCAGATACCGCTTTTTCAACGATTGCTCTTGCTTCGATGGCCGAATCGAGATTCCTTCGGATGCCGACGCGACCCTGAGTGAATCCGTGCAGACCATAGCCGATCAATGTGGCACCTATTTCAGCTATGATGGCCGATCCGGATCCCGCCGGATTGGCATACCCCTGTGTGTGAACCACCGGTGTGGGCACCCCGTGATCGATATCAGCAACAGTCTCTCATACCATGGGCGCATGGTGAGTCCCGGCGATGCACGGATAGATGCCGGGGAGTTGGCAGCCGGGCAGTTGACGCGGAATGCGCACCCGGTGCCGTCGACAACCTGCTATGCGGCGTGGTTCGATGTCTCGCCCGGCATGTTCGGCGGATACGAATCCGGGGGTGGTGCGATGGGCTCTCTTAAGAACTACATTCCGGCCGAGGGACGTTTCGTAATCGTCGCGATTCGTGAGCTGCTGCGTGATGCGCAGATCACCGGATTGATGAAGGACGACATCGTCGTGCTCACGCCTTTCCGCAATTGCGTCGAAGGTCTCAGGCGCGATCTGAAGGAAGCTGACCTCGGAGACATCGGTGTGCAGACCGTGAGCAGCTACCAGGGTCAGGAGGCGCCCGTTGTGTTCTTCGTGCTCGGTGCGGGGTGCGTCAATCAAGGCGCGGCGCGGTGGGCGGTCGGGAAGCATAACCTCGTCAATGTCTCCGTGACGCGTGCGAAGGGCAGGCTGTACATAGTCGGCGACCATGGCATGTATTGCGGCGCCGGGATGCCCGATACGTGCGGGACGGTGTGCGCCGTGCTCGATGGTTCGCCGTCCGGATGTGTTGTTCTGCGGGATACTGTGGCGGCATTCATCAACGATGTGGAGGCGCGGCGGAGCGAAAGCGGCGGTGTCGCGTGGCTGCGGATGTTCGGGTACTGATGCGGCGAGTGGGGGACGGGTACACCGATCCCTACTCTCTGAGTATCGGACCATCTACCAAGACGGAAACGCCGCGGACGTACGAATCGAAACAGCCAGGAGGATGCTATGGAAGAAATAATCCCAACCCCTACGATGGGCGAAATCCTCGAAGAGGAGTTCCTCAAACCCTACGGGTTGACGGCAGAGGCGACGGCCACCGCGATCCACGTACCCGTAAGCCGAATCCGGGACATCCTCGACGGCAGACGGCATGTCGCCGCGGAGATGAGCATCCGGCTCGGACGGCTCTTCGGAGTATCCGATGGGTACTTCCTGACCCTTCAGAACGACATCGACATGCGGGCGCTGAGACAAAGCTTGGCAACGGAGCTTGAAGGGATTCGCCCCGTTGCCAGGCGCTAACTCCGGAACGCCTGAACGGAGAGTTGATTCAACAGGCGCGGGGTCGTCCACATGAGTGGACCGTGCCATCGTGGAATGCATGGCGCTCCCCACGACCGGCAGGAATCGTCTTTCACCTTATGAGATCCTCTGAGACAGCGGCCGTCCATCAGCCGGGGAGTCCTGGTTCGTCCTCGGCGGATTCCCGGATGCCTTTGATGATGTCTCCGATGGAATCGTGCTCGTGGACGATGTATTTCGAAATGATTGAAATGAGAGGGGCCGGATCGTCGTATACCTGCCATCGTTCCAAGCAATTCATGTATTCCCGTCCCGTATCGTGCCGAATACAGATTGGAGCGTAGCCTGCGCGCAGGAGCATCCAGTTGAGAATCTGCCGTCCTGTCCTCCCGTTCCCGTCCGCGAACGGGTGGATGTTCTCGAACATCGCATGGAATCCTGACGCTCGAAGAATGGGATGGGCGTTGCAGGTATTGATGGTGCTGACAAGAGCGTCCACGTCATCCCAGATTTCCAACGGGTCGGCTGTCTTGACGCGGGTGTCGCGGATGCGCACGGCGTAACCGTACGGCCGGAAAGTGCCCCGAAGGGCCGGCTGGACGTCAAGAGCGGTGATCTGATGCAGCGTCAGTATGGCGTTTGTGTCAAGGGGACGGTTCTCCTTCGCGAAGCGTCGTACGGTTTCCATGCCGTCGGCGCATCCCTTCGCGGCGAATACATATCGTGCCGGACCATCGGTGGGGAGGAACTCTCCATCAAGAACAAGCTCGGTGTCCGGGAGGGAAAGGGTCGACCCCTCCATGGCGTTCGAGTTGTACACATATCGTGACAGCCAGTCCTTCCGGTAATCCTCGAGTGCGGATTTCTCGACGCCGTCAAGAGGGTAGAGCGACTCGAGCGCATCCCTCGAAGCGTCGGCGCTGCGGATACTGTTCTCTATGCCGGGGTCCGCGGCGAGCGAGCCCAGCACGTCGGGTAGGCATTTGATCCTCTTGGAAAGTTCTTCGCTGGGCATGCGCGTTCCTTTCGCGTGCATATCGCATGCGGGTGGTTCTGGTGCCAAGTCTAGCCAAGCCGCCTGAAGGGGGGATGCCTTCAAACGGTTCCAGTGCAATCCCGTCCTTACGATGAACTTCCCTCTGTGGTGGCCTTGGGGCCACCGCGCCCACGGGAAACGGATGAATGTTACTGTATGCTTATTCATACAAAGGAAATTCGATTGCACCAAGGAGGGGACATGGTGACGACTTCACTTGACATCGCAGCCTGGCTCGTGTCACACCATGATGCGGAAACCCGCCTTACCAATCTGTCTTTGAACAAGCTCTGCTTCTATGCGCAGGTCGAATCCCTGCGGAACGCCCACAAGACGCTGTTCGACGATCCGATCGAGGCATGGCGGTATGGTCCGGTCTGCCCGGGCGTCTACCGCGCCTACAAGCGCTACGGTCGCAACGCGATTCCCGCTCCGGCGACGCCCGTCCCCGATCTGGCTCCCGACGAGGCCAGGATCATGGAGAATACATGGAAGGATTACGGTTGGCTGTCCGCCTATGACCTCGTCCGTCTTTCGCATCGGGGCGACGGCGCATGGTCCAAGGCGTGGGCTCAGGGCCGGGACACCATGATCACCCCGGATTTGATCCTCGAATCGTCTGATATCAAAGGCTTCGACCCCAGGCGGACGTTCGCCGCGTCTGTGAAACGTGTCGAAAACCGGTACGGGAACACGCTGAGGCTGTTGGAGGACTCGTGACCGTCCTCGCGATGACTCTGGGCGACGAGGAGATACAGGGGCTGGCTGATTCGCTCATGCAGATTCATGCGGAAGTGGTCCGTGGGAAAGGACTGGATCTGTCCCGTGTCGTGTCCTCGGAAAAGGAGGGGGGTTATCCGCGGCAAGATCGTCTCCGTTGCGTATTCATGCTTCGCAACGGTCTTCGACCAAACCCCCTCCGACCGTTTCCCGGATGTGTTCGTTCAGGTTGCGACCTTCGCGCAACACTTCGCCAAAGATCATATCTTCGCCGATGGAAACAAAAGAACCACGGTCATCGCATGTTTCTCCCTGCTTGACCAAGAAGGGATTGAGATTGCGGTGCCGGACTCGCAAGACAGGCTTGTGAACGAGATTTACAAGGCTATTCAGTGCCTCGTGACCGGAGCCGCGAATGTCTGGGATTTCGCCGACTTTCTCCGCCGTGCGTCTTCATGCCGAACGTCCTGAAATCCAACGGGGAACAGTCGCATGCTCAACGACATGGGTCGTTCCCCACAGCGGTTACCTGCCAACAGGACAACGGGTTTGTCTCACGGAATCATGGATGCGGATAATGTGGTCTTATGAGAGTCGACATTCAGGATTTTGAGGCGTGCGGCCGGTCGGGCCTTTACTACGGCGGAAACGGCGGGCGCAAGGAAGGCGTCGTCTGGAACGGTGAGTACTGGATTGCCAAGTTCCCCAGCTTGCACGTCGGGGCTGCAGGGGACGTCCCGTCAATAAACACGGCGCCGATTTCCGAATGGCTCGGATCCCATGTCTACGAGATGCTGGGGGTCCCGGTCCAGAAGACGGTGCTGGGCGTCCGCGACGGCGGGATAGTCTGCGCGTGCAAGGATTTCACTATGCCGGGCAGGAGGCTCGTGAGTTTCCACGACTTGAGGAACACGCTGTCGGATGATGAGGAAGGCTTCGTGGAATCTCCCTCCGCGGGGTCGGGCATGGTTCTCTCCGATGTCCTTATGGGCATCGACCGTCTTCCGGAATTGCGCGAGATACCCGGCGGAAAGGAAAGGTTCTGGCGGATGTTCGTCACCGACGCTTTCATCCGGAACATAGACAGGGATAACACGAACTGGGGGATCCTCGTGGCGCCGGGCACTCGCTCCGCCCTGGCCCCGGTGTTCGACAACGCGGATTCGTTCAACAGAAAACGGACGGAGGCCGCGATCGAGAGGGTCCTTTCCGACCCGCAGGCGGTGGAAAACGACGCCAGGGACGTGAGGTCGTGCTTCGCGCAGGATTCGGGGAAGCCGATCCTGCCCTTGGAATTCATGGAATGCGGCGCCACGCCCGAGTGCATCCGAGCACTCGACTGGTTCATGGAACGCTGGGATTTCGAACGTTTCGATTCCCTGCTCGACGGCATCCCCGAAGAGACCCATGGCATCAAGGTCATTCCCAGACGATACAAGGAATACCGCCACCGGGTTATCGAATGCCGATATCACGAAGTCTTCGCCGGGCTCTGGAGGAAACTCCACGGGAACGTCATCCCAATGGGTTTCCGCTGAAGTTGCGAAAGGGCGTAGGTGGCTTTGTCAATGGTGTTCTGATGAATGCATGTACGGCGACATTTTTCTGCGCCCGCCCGCCTCGCCGCAACACCGACCCTTAATCAACCTCCGGCGGGTCCATCCACTGGTCGATCGTCTCATCGTTCTCGTCCGGGTATGCGAAGCGCACCTCGCGTCCGTCGCGGATGAGCACCTCGCCCAGACGCAGGGTCGCCGCGTTGGATCGCGACGGGGTCTCGAGGCCCTCCGGCATGTCGGCGGGGTAGTTGGGGTCGTCGGGGCGGTGCAAGGTGAGGATGACCTTCTGGCCGGGCAGGTAGAATCTCTCAATCCATTTCGACGCGGTCCCGATGGCCCCCTCCTGCGCAAGGGCGGTGCCGCTGACGAAATTGAACGCATCGAGCGACGGCTTCTGGTCGGGCCGGGAGGGCGATTCCCAGCGGCTGACCGTGACGAGGGTGACGCCGATCTGCCGGGCGAGCTCGGTCTGGGTGATGCCGGCGAATTCCCTCATGCCGCGCAGCATGCCGCCGGTGATCGCCTCCTCGATGTGCCGTTGGGTTGATTCCTCCAACGGGCTCAGGCCGTTTTCGGATGGGTTCAGGCCGCTTTCCGGTTCGCTCATGGTCGTCCTCCTGTGTCGTTTGTTGCTGCGGTCGCTTCCCGGCGCGCGGCTTTCCAAGCCATGTTAAACGATTTAACATAGCGTTTTTGCGATGTTAAGTCGTTTAACATACGATGTCAAATCCCCGAACCGCGGCCGTGCACGGCGCAGGGCACGGCCGCGATCCGCAAGCGCCATTCGCGCCGGCGGAATCGTGATGACCGGGCCAATCGTGGATCGGAAACGCGCGCCCGCACCTCGCAAGCCCTACTCCCGCTTCGATTTGCGGCGCCTGCCGAACGCTCCTAAAATATGCGCCTGGGGGTTGCAAAACCACATGCCCGGCCGACGACGGCGGGGCGGATAAGGATATCAGGATAAGAAAGAAGGGATTCATTATGGGGATTCTTGGAGCCATTGGCACACTTATGATGACGGCGTTCGTCATCGCCCTCGTCATCTTCTCCATCATCTGCACCAGTGCGCCCGGACAGGCGCTGGCGACGTTCATCAACACCATCTTCAACAACATCATCCCGGCCACGTTCGTGCTCGCGTTCGGACTGTTCATAGCCGGAATCGGCATGGCCGTCGCATGGGGGTTCGTGGATGACGCGAAAAGGAAGAGGCAGACGTTCTTCGACACCATCGGCCCCACCGTCGCTGTCGCCATCACGCAATTCATCGACGCCGTGTACATCAAGGGCGTGCTCGACATGGTGGGCGAACGCTACCACGACCACGACCTCGACGCGTTCTACGCGCAGACCACGGCGGCCGGGGCCGTCACCGGCATCGTGTTCGGCGTGCTCATCCTCATACCCGTGTTCTACACGCTCTCGAAATCGCGCGATTGGGATTATTCGAAGGTTGGTACTGAGAGCGGCGGTGCTGGCGCGGGTGCAGGCGCGCGGGGTGGTACTGGCTTCGGCGGTAGCGCCGGCGCGAGCAGCGGCCGCGCGATCGGCGGCGCCACCTCGTCCGACGATTCCGAGGATTGGGACGACGACGATGATGACGACTGGGAGTGAGTGACGGCGTCCGATGATGGGCCCGCGCCGGCGGTGAATCGTCGTAGCGGGCCCATCGTATGCGCTGGTAACATGAGATACATGCACCGTTCGGCTGGTGATGACGCCGGCCTTTCGGGGCTGTGAAATCAAGAACGCAAGAATAATTGAGGGGACCCAATACCATGATGCAGAAGATTGATAAAACCGATACACTGAGAAAAATCCTCGACAAGCAGCATTTCACCGTGGACTATTTCCAGCGTGAATATCGGTGGGGACGCAAGCAGATCGAGCAGATGATTGACGATTTCGCGGGGGCGTTCGAGGAATTCTACGATCCGGAAGCTCATAACTCCCTGCATGATGTCATGAATTACGGCTTTTATTACATGGGCTGCATCATCTGCACCGTCGGCGATGTGAAGCAAATCATCGACGGGCAGCAGCGCCTGACCTCGCTCACGCTGCTTCTGATATACCTGGACCATCTTCAGAAGCAGACGATTCCCGAAGAGGATAGGGTTCCGATTCAAGACATGGTCTATTCCGTGCAGTTCGGCACGAGGAGTTTCAACATCGACGTGGAGGACCGCGTCGACTGCATGAATGCGTTGTTGAAGGGGAACACCAATTTCGAAGCCGACAACGAGAGTTCCAGGAACCTTATTGAGCGCTACCACGACATTGAGGAGTATTTTCCCGACGAGCTCAAGGGCAACGCGCTCCCGTTCTTCATCAATTGGCTGATCGAGAAGGTCCTCCTGCTCGAGATCGACACGGGCGAGGACGAGGCGCACACCATCTTCCTTACCATGAACGACCGCGGCCTGAGCCTCAACAGCGCGGAGATGATGAAGGCATACATCATCCAGCAGATGGATGAGTCTGACCGCGATGAGGCGAACCGCCAGTGGCAGAGCAACATCAACAGTATCAAGAAAGCATACGCCTACGACACAAGCGGTATGGTCAACACGCAGGACGTTGATTTCATCTCCACATGGCTCCGCGCCAAGTATGCCACGACGATGCGTGAAAAGGAGAAGGGTTCCAAAGACAAGGATTATGAGCTCCTTGGCGATGGATTCCACACCTGGGTGCGAGACAACGCGCACAAGGGCATGGGGCTCGCGACCAAGGAGGACTTCAAAGAGTTCGTCTCCAGGGATATGACGCGGGTCACCGAGCTGTATCTGCGCATGAAGGAGTACGGGGAGAACCTTACCGAAGGGTTCGAAGAGGTTTTCTACAACGCGAACAGGAACCTTGCGTATCAGACGATGCTCGTCATCGCTGCCGTAAAGCCTGACGATTCCAAGGATGTCATCGACAGAAAAATCCGGATGACGGCGAAGTTCGTCGATGATTTCGCAACAACCCGCATCCTGAATTTCAAGAGGCCGAACTGGAGCACGAACAAATCCTTGCTCTTCCACGTCATGCAGGGCATCCGGAACGCCGATTGCAAGACGATCGGCATGGTCTATGTGCGGACGCTGCGCCGTATGGATGTATCGCTCGAGGGAATCACACGGTTCGGCCTGAACCAGTTCTCCTCCGGCTACATGCTGCATATTCTTGCGCGCTTCACATCGTATGTGAACGTGCGGATGGGGAATAAGTCTCATTTCGATGAGTACGTCGACCGCGAGAGCGGGGGCAACACTTTTGACATTGAGCATATCCTGCCTGATGTGTACGAGGACTACAAGGATAGTTTCGACAGCGAGCAGGACTTCGAGGAGACGCGGAACGGAATCGGCAATCTGATCATCCTGACGCGTGACAAGAACCGAAGCTACAAGGACATGAACTATAGCGAGAAGGTTCTCCGGTATGAAGGAGACAACATCCTGGCCCAGTCATTGAATGACAACGCGTATCGCAACAATCCTCAGTTCATGCCGGTTGCCAAGGAGTATGGCCTGCACTCCTTCCCGCAGTTCACCAAGGAGAGCATTGCCGAGAGGGCGGAATCGTATCTGAGCATGGCGAACGATATCTGGAACCCCGAGGCAATCAAGGACCTTGCGGGAGGCTGGTCTGACGAGGACGAACAGGAGCTCTTCAAGAACGAGAAGCATCAGGAATTCACGGTGACATACTCCGACCGAAGCTGGCCCGATGCCGTGAAATATGGCTTCCTCTCGGCGTCCCTCAACGGTAGAGGCCACACCATCTACAACGTGCAGGTGGGCGATGTGGTGTATTGCTACATCGGTGGATCCGGCTTCGTGGGAATCGGCGAATGCCTCTCGTCCGCCGTGCCGATGAAGGATTTCACGGTGGATGTGGATGGCGAAACCGTCCCCGTCGCCGATGCGCCGTGGATTGACGAGGACGCCAAGCTCAAACTCGATCCCGACCGGGAGGTGTTCATCCGCGTCAAGTGGAAGAAGTCCGTGCCGGATGCCTCCGATGGTTACTGGGAGAAGGGGATGAAGGCCCTTCCCGTGGTGGCGTATACCCCGAACGACAAGATGACGTATAAGAAGGTGCGGAAGCATTTCGGGTACACGGAGGAGTGAGTTGCGCGGGGCAGGGTTTCGACCCTGCCCCGTTTCATGTGTAATCCCTGCGCAACGATGCAAGGTAACGCTCCGAAAAGCTTGGAAAGAAGCCGTTTTATAACTTTTTATATCTTTTATATCCTTTATAACTTTGATGTAGACTGCTGAGCATTCGCATGCTGAATGGGTGTCGGGATCGGGTGACCATTCCCGGCCTGGACGTGGCCGATGGCGACAAGCAGGCGAAGATCAAACTCGGAGACATGGTGCATGGCCCTGCGCTGGACGGCTTGAGCGCCATGGGCAGGGACTACCTGCTGGCCATGGCCCAGGATGACGGCCCCTCGGCTACCGGCGACATCGCGAAAAGACTGGAACGCGACCTGGGATACGCCAACGTGTACCGCACGCAGCTCATCAAGGAGGACATCATCTACCAATCGTCGTATGGCTATGTGGATTTCAAACTCCCGTACCTGCGCGATTACCTGCGCGAGCACGGTGCATACCATCAGATGCGGAAGAATCTCTCCGGGGGCGAGTAGGCGCAGGGGAGCGGGCGTTGTGTGGAGCGAGGGCGTACGAGGTGCGACGGCTTTTCTCAGGTGCGGAGGCATCTCCGAAACCGTCGTTGCGTGCTTCTATCGATGTCACAAGATGCTCGAACGCTACCACCATTTCGAAGACATAACCGGTCTCGATCTGCACAACATGGATGACCGAGCGTCGCGCCACGGGTTGACGGGAGAGACGTGAGCATGAGGCGGGGTGATCTGAGGGGTTGACGAAGGGGTATGTGTCGCCTGGGAGCAGCGACAGTTGGGTGAGTTGTATGCCCCGTCGCGAGAGAAGAACAATGGTGCTTTCTCAGTCAGGGACATCATCTCGGTGGCGGGAATGCGGTACGCGTCCCGTGAATCCTCCAACTCCACCGACGATTACATGCGGACGTACAACGTGATGAGGGTCGGGGACATCGCTTTCGAAGGGCATACATCGAATGAATTCGCTTTCGGCAGGTTCGTCGAGAATGACTTAGGCGACGGCATCGTTTCCCATGTCTTCGTGGTGCTCAGGCCTCTTCCAGGGCGTAGGTATGATCTCGCTTTCTGGAAAGAGGCGATACATGATGAGTTCCTCATGAAGCGGATCCTCGCCCGGAGCACGAAGCGGTCGACGATGATGCATGAAATCGTCGTCTCCGACTTCCTCAAGGAGGTCTTCGCTGTACCCTCTTTATCCGAACAGCAAAAGATCGGTCGGTTCTTCTCAACCCTTGATTCCCTTATCGCCGCCGCCGAGCGACAGGAGGGCCTCCTCAAGCAGAAGAAACAAGCCTACCTGCAGCTCATGTTCCCACAGGAAGGAGAAGCACAGCCGCGACTGAGGTTCAGCGGATTCAACGGACAATGGCAGCAACGACAGCTGGGTGAGGTGGCGGAGATCGTTGGCGGTGGCACACCCGATTCTTCAAATGCCGATTATTGGGATGGTGACATCGATTGGTATATCCCAAGTGAAATCGGTGAGAGCAGGATTGCCCAGGCGTCGACGAGGAAGATAACCCGTGAAGGTCTGAACCATTCGTCTGCTCGATTGCTTCCCGCAGGAAGTATTCTTTTTACCTCACGAGCCAGTATTGGTCTGATGGCGTTCATATCCCATCCCTCTGCCACGAATCAAGGATTCCAATCGCTGATTCCGAACGGTGAGGTTGATCCTGATTTTCTGTATGCTTTGGGTCCGCGCATCTCCCGTTATGCCAAGAAGCATGCCGCGGGGTCTACGTTCATTGAAATCAGTGGAAGCTCTCTGGCGAAAGCCCCTTTGCGTATCCCCAAACTCCCCGAGCAACGACTGATAGGACAGTTTTTCTCAACCTTTGACAAAATCATTTCCGCAGTCGAGCAACAGATTGAATCCTTGCAAATGGCAAAAGCCGCATATCTGCAAAGAATGTTCGTATGATTGAGCCGCTTGTGGTCTGAGAAGGCTATGCCTTCTCAGACCACAAGCGGCTCCTGACTTTATATGAACAACTTCTGCAAATAAGAGGATTTCATCTTTCGAAGTTGCACGATTCTGCCTTCGGCATTTTCTACCAAACGATCCAACTTTTCGAAGAAATCACCAATTTTCAATTGCTCGTGGAGAGATGGCATCGGAATCCGTTGCCTAAGGAAATCGTCGACCACGAGTTCGTTCATGAGAGTCCCTCTCATCGTTGAGCGCAACAGCAAAGGCGTCATTATATAGCGATTTTGGAGCAGGTATTTCCAGAAAGGAACGCAGATCGGACGTGTTGGCCGGAAACTACGGAACCGCGATGACATCAGCCCATCACCTATATCGTTAATCACCACGTGCCCATACGGGTATTCCTTATGGCGGTTCCCCTCGAATGCGACATCGCCTACTCGCAGTACCCGGTATGTCTCGAGGGAAGCATGGGCTGCGCCATTGCCTTCGGGTTTGAAATGCATCGTTGACACTGAGATAGTTCTGTCGAAGCCGAATTCGGAAGTATTGTTGCGCTCCTCATTGATTTTCAGTACCGATGCCAGCGCTATGCGCTTCCATGTATCGTTGAAAGCGCTGAACCTCAAACGCGGTTCGGTCTTGCCTTCCTGGGGGAACATGAGCTGGAGACAGGCTTGTTTCTTCTGCTTGAGGAGGCCCTCCTGTCGCTCGGCGGCGGCGATAAGGGAGTCGAGGGTTTTGAAGAACTGTCCGATGAGGCGTTGCTCGGGTTGCGAGGGGTAGTGCACAGCTACGGAGCTCACCGCCGCACGAGATAGCGAAATTACTTTTGTTCCCTGCATCAAAGGGAACAGCTGATTGCGGAATCTGAGCGAGTTAAGATACTGACCCCAGTAGCCACAGCTCTTTGGCACAATCGGGCGTAGCGGAAAGGTATGTAAACCGGCGACGACTTCATGATTCATCAAGTGTTGAATTTCAACGCATTTCCCAGCAGTGGTGTCTTCAGCGGTGTCTGCCATGACGATGTCTCCATCTGCCAGACGGTCACCCAAGAAGCAGTTGTCGTCGATATGAATCGATGGTCCTTGTAATTCAGAAACATCGATAACCGCTCCATAACGAATAAGCACATCACCGTAGTGGATGTCTAGAATTCCATAGCAATCATTGTGCAAATTAGCTCGGGGAAGCGTGTTATTTCGAAGTATGTTGAAAGACTCTCCCAACTGTCGCTGCTCCCAGGCGTGGCGGCAGGCAGAAGAGGAGGCAGAAATGCCTGCAGCAGCCAGTGGAGATAGTCATTGTATGTTCACCACTCAGCAATGCTCGACATGGTGCAAACTCGTTTTCCAATCGTGTGGCCTGACATTATTCTCTGCAGCGTGCTACTCATAGTGATGCACCGTGGTAGCAACTCAAACCAATCGATACAGCACAAACATTTCTCAAATTTCCTGTCAAACGGGAGAGCTTGGAACGGATTCTCATCCTTGGGAGCAGCGACAGTTGGGGGAGGTGGTGCAGATTGTCGGCGGTGGTACGCCTGATTCGTCAAATGCCGATTACTGGGATGGCGACATCGATTGGTATACACCCAGCGAAATCGGCGAGAGAAGGTCAGTCGAGACGTCAGCGAGGAAGATCACCCTTGAAGGTCTGGTACATTCGTCCGCCCGTCTACTTCCCGCAGGAAGCATTCTCTTCACCTCGCGAGCCAGCATCGGCCTAATGGCATTCATAAGCCGCCCTTCTGCAACGAACCAGGGGTTCCAGTCACTTGTGCCGAGCAATAACGTGGATTCGAATTTCCTGTATGCCCTAGGGCCATACATCTCCCGTTATGCCAAGAAGCATGCTGCGGGCTCCACCTTCATTGAAATCAGCGGCAGTTCTTTGGCGAAAGCTCCGCTACGAATCCCCTCACTCGCCGAACAGCGCCGCATCGGCGAGTTCTTCTCCACTCTCGACAGCCTTATCGCCGCCGCCGAGCGACAGGAGGCCCTCCTCCGGCAGAAGAAACAAGCCTACCTGCAGCTCATGTTCCCACAGGAAGGAGAAACCCGGCCCCGGCTGAGGTTCAATGGGTTCAGCGGTGAATGGGAGTCATTGCAACTAGGCAAGCTCTATGAGAAGAACACCGAGCGTAACGGGAATCAGTTTGATGCAGGAAAGACTCTCTCCGTCTCTTCCATGACTTTCAACGCTTTTGGTAACGGAGCGGCGGAGGAATCCCTGACAACGTATAAGGTTCTTCGTATCGGCGATGCAGCCTTCGAGGGACATACATCGAATGAATTTGCGTTCGGCAGGTTCGTTGTGAACACCATCGGAGATGGGATAATGTCGCCTCGCTTTACAGCGATTAGACCGACTGCCCGGTGGCGGCAATCGTGCGATCTGGATTTCTGGTCGTGCTATCTGCACGACGAGAACGTGATGAAGCGCATTCTTGTTCGCAGTACAAAGCGCGGCACCATGATGAACGAACTTGTCCTCGATGATTTCTTTACGGAAAGAATCCGAGTTCCCTCTCTCCCCGAGCAGCGCCATATCGGCAAATTCTTCTCCACCCTCGAATCTCTTATCGCCGCCGCCGAGGAGCGAACTAAGCATCTCCGAGAGTTGAAAGGCTCTTATTTGCAGCGAATGTTCGCGTGAACGTCCGACATCTATCGTTCCTTTTCGGTCTGCGCTGAACTTAGCAACATACCGCGGGCCGGAAAGGATTGAACTATGTACCGAAACCAACTCCTGTCGCGTTTCTTCTCGGAATGGGTGAACACGTATAAGAAGGGCGCTGTCACGCAAGTCACTTTGCGTAAATACCTCATGACCCAGCGTCAGTTGGAATTGCTGGCGCCGGAGACGACGCTCGCCGACTTGACCCGTCTCGAGTACCAGCGCATCCTGAACCAGTACGCCGCCGACCACGAGCGGCAGACGGTAATGGACTTTCATCATCAGGTGCGCGCTGCAGTCCTAGATGCTGTGGAGGACGGCGTCATAAGGCGAGACCCGACCCGCAAGGCAGTCATCAAAGGAAAGGACAAAGCTGAGCGCAAACCCAAGTTCCTCAACCAGCATGAACTGGCGACGCTTCTTGCGGATCTTACCGTGGATACGGATCATCCGACGGATTCGATGCTCATGCTGATTGCAAAGACAGGACTGCGTTTCGCTGAGGCGTTGGGTGTGACACCCGCTGACTTCGACTTCCATCACCAGACGCTGCGGGTGTCGAAGACATGGAACTACAAAAGCCCAGACGGTGGTTTCGCCCCGACCAAGAACGCATCGAGCAACCGGCTCGTGCGGCTCGACTGGATGCTGTGCATGCAGATGAAGCAGCTGTGCGAAGGGCGGGACCGGGAATCGCCCCTGTTCATTGCGGAAGGCGAGCGGGTCTTCAACGCAACCATCAACGACCGACTTGCAGTCCTGTGCAAGAAGAACAACATTCCTGTGATTTCCGTGCACGGGTTGCGTCACACGCACGCCTCGCTGCTGCTCTACGCCGGGGTTTCCGTCGCATCGGTCGCCAAGCGGCTGGGGCATTCGAACATGACGACGACACAAACCACGTACCTGCACATCATCAAGGAACTTGAGTCGCAGGACAACGACAAGGTGATGCAGTTCCTCAGCACGCTGTAAACGCTGAGACTCGGGCTATGGTTTGCCCCGCGCCGCGGGGCAAACCATCATACGAACATGCGTTGCAGGTACGCGGACTTCATCTCTTTCAAAGCTCTTGTCCGCTCCTCGGTGGCGGCGATAAGGTTGTCGAGGGTGGTGAAGAACTCGCCGATGCGGCGCTGCTCGGGCAAGGAGGGGAAGATGCATTTGAGCGAGGAGAAGTCAGAAAAACTGATCGTTTTGCCGTCCCTGATGCCGAAAGTCACAGTCTTGAGTGATTCTATGAAGGACTTTCTCTTGAAGTACTGCTTCCAATAAGCATTGTCCTGGCTGGAGCATTCCGCATGGGTAAACACCGTGTATGCGGGGCTGACGATCCCAGTCTTGTCGGACAGTTCGAATCCGCCTTGGAATGACCTGAGGCTGATGACGAAATCTCCAGCTCGGACCAGCTTGTACGAACTCAGGTTATCCGTTTTGAATTTAATGTCTCTGCTTTGGTCGTCTCGGTAAACCATGCCTTCGCTTTGCGTCGCCGACAATACCGGGAGATCAGAATGGCCATTCTCCTTGACAGGGACAAACTGTTCCGAAGACCGTCGCTGCTCCCAGTCTTCGCTGAATCCACTGAACCTCAGCCGTGGCTGTGTTTCACCCTCGCGCGGGAACATGAGCTGCAGGTAGGCTTGTTTCTTCTGCTTGAGGAGGGTCTCCTGTCGCTCGGCGGCGGCGATAAGGCTGTCGAGGGTCGAGAAGAAGACGCCGATGCGGCGTTGCTCGGGGAGAGACGGAATTCCGAAGGCAGCGGAACCGACCAATTCCCAATCCGCACGGGGCATTTTGGAACCGGAGGACTGGTTGGCAATCGTAATAAACCTGGGGCTCTGAATGAGGGAGAACAAGAAAGAGCTGGCAACACTCGAAGGTGCAAGAACCCACCAATCACCAACGGCAACGCCACGAAAACCAGGCTTCAGCCGATTGCCAAGATACGGGCGCAGCTTCCCGTACAGAACGTCACCAGGTTCGAAACAAATACCTCTCTTCCCTTCTTTGGAGGTGAAGTCCCTTGCAAGAGCACCTCTACCAGCTTCCACATCTTCATATTCAACAGATGGCATATCCTCCGTGGAAATTGCCTGCGCTGATCGCCGAACGACCACCTCCCCCAACTGTCGCTGCTCCCAAGGGTCAGTGAAGCCGCGGAAACGCAGTTCTGGCACCGTTTTCTTGCTGTTCTTCTTGGCCATTATTACCTCGTGTTCGTGAAAATCAATGCACATTCTTGGGTGTGCTAAACCCGGTCGGGATGGAAGAAATCGTCATCAAGCACCCATGCCGTGACTTCCTGGGTGTGCAGATGGTAGCGCCTGACGAGTTCGGCGATTTTCGTGCCATTGATCAGCGTGACCATCCGTGTGTAGGAGCGAGATGCGCGGACGGCGTCTTGCGAAAAGTCGGACGTGGTGATGAAGATACCGTATTCGGCGTTGAACTTGTCCATTGCGCCACGGAATCGGTCAATCTCCGGGCTGGACACCGTTCCCTGCCAACGCTTCGCCTGGATGGCAACGCGAGTGGTCCGAAAATCGTCGCCAGTCACGTAGCCGAAGCCGTCGATTCCGCCATCACCCGTTGCTTTGATACCGAGATCAGGGTCAATGGTGACGCCCATTTCCTTCACCAGCTCGCGGGCGAATTCCTCAAACCGTATCGGCGTCAGGCCCATGAGCGCGTTGTGCAGCCTAGATTGGAACTCGGTTTCAGGGTCTTCGGATTCGGGAAGCGACATCTCAGTTTGTTCGATGGCGTCACCCGTGTCTTCCGCCTGTTCCACGGTAGGCACAGGTGCTTCTGTCTCGACAGGTTGCACGGAATTCTCCGAGTTGGCTTCACGCAATTGCTTGTTGCGTTTCGCACGGCGGTTCCACTCCGCGCGAGCTGGCTTGAACACTTCCTTCGTGAGATCCCATGAATTCATGTCCACTTCACGGCCCTTATCCGTCAGGGCAACCGTATGCCTGTCTTCGTCAGACAGGTACCCAGTGAAGACCAGATCCTTGATACTCATGTAGAAGGGGAAGTCGAAGGGGCGGAACGTCTCGCCGGGCCGGTTCGGGGAGTCCTTCTCCGCAGTGATCGTCTCTACATCAATGACGCGTGAGGAATTCTTCAATTCCTCACGAATCTGGGCACGCGTTGCGCGTCCGCCCAGCAGACGAACGACGCGGATGATTTCCGGGTAAATCAGTCGGCGTTGCTCGTCTTGTGGCAAATCATGGAATTCGGTCATTCCTGCGCCTCCGATGTTGCTTCCTTGCCGGCCTGCTTCGACCCATCGCTGTTCATCGCTGACGTGGGCACGAGTTGGTCGATCATGGCCTGGAGCTCCTTCTGGAGGCGTTCCATCTCCTTGGCATTGCTCTCGAGCTCGCGGTTGACTTCGTCGAGATCGATGGGCGCTTCTTCTTCGAAAGTATCAACGTAACGGGGGATGTTCAGGTTGTAGTCGTTCTCCTTGATTTCTTCAAGCGTCGCCACATGAGCGTACTTGTCCACGTCTTTGCGGGCGGCATAGGTGTCGATGACCTTCTGGATGTCTTCGTCGCGCAGGCGGTTCTGGTTCTTGCCCTTCTCGAAATTTTGGGAGGCGTCGATGAAGAGGATGTCGTTCGTCGTCCTGTCTTTGCGGAATACCAGCACGACGGTCGGAATCGACGTGGAGTAGAACAGGTTGCTCGGCATGCCGATCACGGCATCGAGGTAGTTCTTGTCGATGATGGCGCGGCGGATGGTGCCTTCGGCGGCGCCGCGGAACAGCACGCCGTGGGGGAGCACAATGGCCATGCGCCCGGTGGGCTTGAGATGGTAGAGGCAATGTTCCACGAAGGCGTAGTCGGCCTTGGACTTGGGTGCGAGCTTGCCGAAGTCCTTGAAACGGGGATCCTTCAGCTTGGATTCCGCGTTGTCCCAATGCTGCGAATACGGCGGGTTAGCCACCACCGCATCGAAGGAGCGCGGATGGTCGATTCCATTGCTGTCGATGCCGTCCGGCCAATCCTGCTCGAGGGTGTCGGCGTTGCGCAGATCCATCCACTGGTAGTCCACGTCGTGCATCATGAGGTTCATGCGCGCGAGGTTGTATGTGGTGCGGTTGAGTTCCTGTCCGTAGAAATGCACATGCTTGTCGGCGGGCAGCTCACCGTTGTTCGCCTTCCTCAGCTCGCCCTGCACCGTGAGCAGGAGCGACCCCGATCCGCACGTGGGGTCATAGACGTCAAAATCCACGCCGGGAGCATGCACCGCAGCCTTCTCCGTGTCGCTCGAATCCTCCGGCACATAGGTGACGAGACCGGCCAGCACACGCGACACTTCGTGCGGGGTGTAGAACTCGCCTGCCTTTTTGCCGCTGTTGCCGGCGAACTGTGCGATGAGGTACTCGTAGACGTTGCCCAGGATGTCGTGCCCGGATTCATCCAGGAAGTTCACCTCGTCGATGCGTTCCACCAGGTCCGCCAGCGCCTTCGTGCGCGCAGCGGTTGAGTTGCCCAGAGACGAGTTCATGAGGTTGATGTCGTCAAACACGTCACGGAAGTCGCGGCTGGCGTCGGCATTGAGCTGTGCGTTCTGCTTGAAGTGGTCGAAGATGTTGCCGAAGTCCTCGGGGCGCACCTGCTGGTCCTTGACCTTGCGGACGAGAGTCGCCCACGTGTCTTCCGGATCGATGGCGTAGCCGAGTTCCTCGGAAAGGGCCTGGTGCCATTCATCCAGCCCCTCCTGCTCGACGTCGCGCGCATAGGCGTCATTGATGTCTTCGTCGTCCTCCACGGTCAGGAGCCCTGAATTCTTCAGGAAACGCTCCTGCTTGGCGGAGAGATAGCGGTAGAAGATGAAGCCGAGAATGTAGTCGCGGAACTCGCTGGCATCCATCTTTCCACGCAGTGCGTTCGCCATCGCCCACAGCTGTGACGTGAGGTTCTTCGCGCGCTGCTCGTCGGAGATATGTTCGGGTTCGTTCTGCTCTGTCATGTCTGTTCCTGTTCTTAATGAGTGCTCTTGCGGTTATTGGCCGGCGGTCAGTACTTGGTCATCTGGTCGGCGAAGTTCTGGAGAGCTTCGTGCAGTTTGTTGCGGTACTGCAGTCGGGACATCTCGCGGATCTCGGGATCCTCGGCGTCGCTCTGGTAGTAGCAGGCCACTCCGTCGCTCATGATCGCGCCCTTGTACAGACGCTCGAATTCGCTTCCCTGGTTAAGGTCGGACGCTCCCTTGGTATGGCGCCTGATGATTTTCTCGATGAGCTCTCGCGCAGTAGTCACTTCAAGCAGACCCCACTTCTTTCTGAAATTAAGAATCTGGCGGCGCTGGCTTGCCTCGGTGTACTTGTCCACGATGTTGAGGACGTGTTCCGGCTTGACGGGGTAGGTGAGATTCTGCGTCTCTTCGAGCTCGCGGCTCTTCGCGGCATCCGCCGTTCGGATGATCCGGCTGGCCTGCTTGCGGTTTTCCATGGCGTTGGCATGGTCTTTGAGCACAGTGTACTTTTTCTCCACGTCGTCGGAACCCTCGTGAACGGCGTTGATGAGGTCGGCGAGGAGTTTCGCGATGTAGTCGAAGTTCACTCGTACATCGGAGATGTGCTCGACCCTGAAGTGAAGCGAGTCCATGTCGAGCAGCGGTTTGTCTTCAGGGTCTGCGGGGTTAACCGGATTGGCGGGATCGGCCGGCGTGGTATCGATGTAAAGCGTTGTGACGCTCCACTCGTATTCCTTCTGGTTGATGCCAAGGTCGTCATACAACTTGTCCGGATTGTCGTAGTCGAATTCGTCGTACTGCTTGAGCCTGCCCACGTTGTCATTGAGCTCCTGGACAAGCTGGTGGATGTGGGCTTGTGTTTCTTCGCTCTGCGGCGTGCGGGCAAAGCCATCCGTCAGCTCGCGGATCTCGTCAACGATCTTCTTCGTCTTCTCGACGGCCTCATCATACGGCTCCGCGAGAACCGAAGACAGGTCGTCGGGATCAATCGGCAGCTTTTCCTGGACGTTGGCGGAATCACGATTCGCATACTTGCTGATGGCCTCGTCCATCAGCTTCTTGGAGATGGTGGGGTAGCGGTAGTTGACGATGCGGCCGAAGGGCTTGGCCTCTGAATCCTCCACGCGGTTCGTGCGCGAATATGCCTGGATGAGGTTCGCGCCGGCGAGAACTCGGTCGACGTACAGGGTGTTGAGCTTGGGGGCATCGTATCCCGTCAGAAGCTGATCCACCACGATGGCGAGGTCGAGTTTCTCACCCTCACGCTGCTTGTCGGCGAGCCTTTCCATCACATCGTTGAAATAGCCATCGACGTTGAGGTCGTCCTGGCACCAGCTGGTGCCGAAGGTCTGGTCGTAGTCCTTAATTGCGGTACGCAGCCCAAGGTTGTTCGCATACTGATTATCGCCATTGTCAGTGGACCACGAGAACGTCACCGCGACCTTGATCGGTTGCTTGCCTTCTTCGACCAGCTTGGCGTTTGCCTTCTTGAACTCCTCGTAGTATGCGAGCGCCATCGGGATCGAGGATCCACCCCCGCGCACGTGGGTGGTGAGGATGGCGTTGTAGCGGAACTCTTTCGAACGGTTGCGCCACTTGGTGACGATGTCTTCCACCACCTTCTCGATATGGTGCGGATTCGAGTCATAGACGCCCGAATCGACGAGGCGTTCGGCTTCGTCGCTGGACATGCGGGCGATTTGATCATCGATCTCGCCTTCGCTGAGGTTCGGATTGTGCTCGGCGAGAATGGCGGGGAGCACCTTCTCGCGAATCTCATCGTCGGGAAGCGTATGTTCGAAGTCCACCTTAAAGCCCAGCACGTTCTTGTCTGCGATGGCTTCGCGAATGGTGTATGCGTGGATGAGCGGGCCGAACGCCTTGTAGGTCAGGTCTCCCTCGAAGGCAGGGGTTCCTGTGTAGCCGACCCATGCGGAACGGGGGAACTTGTTCTTGATCACGCGGATCATCTCGCCGTTCGTGGAGCGGTGCGCCTCGTCGACGATGAACACAGTGTTCTTCTTGTCTTGACGGGGGAATGATGCGCTCGAGGAGAGCTTCGCGAGCTTCTGGATGGACGTGACGATAATCGAGTCCTTGGTGGAGGTGCTCGACAGCTTGCGCTTGAGATCGCGCACATTGGCGGTGTCTGTGATGATACCGGCCTTCTTGTCGGAGGTGGATTCCGGGTCATAATCGGGGTCGTAGGCCTGGTAGTCCTCGAAGGTCTGCTTCGTCAGCGCCCTGCGGTCCACGACGAACACGACCTTGTCGACGTTGGGCAGGCGCGCTGCGAGCCATGCTGTCTTGAAGCTGCTGATGGTTTTGCCTGAGCCGGTGGTGTGCCACACATAGCCCACTTCCTGTGCGTCGGTACCGAAGGTGTGGTTTCGAAGCTTCTCCAGAACACGCTTCGCGGCATACACCTGGTAGGGGCGCATGACGATGAGCTTGTTGTGCTTGGGGGAATTGTCGAGAATCATATAGTTCGTGGCCATCCGGTGAGCCTGGGGGATGGACAGGAACAGATTGCAGAACTCCTTCCAATCGTAGACAGGGGAGCTGTCTTTCTCATGCTGCCAGCGGAACGCGAACGCGTTGTTGAAGGAGTCGGCATCGGTGTTCGCCATGTAGTGGACGTCGGTGGGTGTCATTTCGACGAGAATCTGCAAGGTGGAGAAGATATCGCCGTACATGTCCCAGCTGGCGTACTGCTGCATCTGGTTCATGGCTTCCTTGGGGTCATGGCTCGAAGCCTTCTCCTCGATCTGGATGATCGGCAGGCCGTTGATGAGGAGAGTGGTGTCGAAACGGCAGTTGGGCGCGCCGGCCTGGACGTGCTCGCGCTTGATTTGGTTGACGATTTGATACGTGGTGTTACCTGCGCCTACCTGGTCCTGGTCGAAGACGGTGAGGTATGTGGGTGCTCCGCCGTTGGAATCGTCACGTTGAATCTGCACCTGGGTCACGCCGTTGACTCCGTAGATCCACTGCCCAGCCTTGAACGGGGAGGTAAGGGCGCAGATCTCCTTTTGAACCTGCGCGAATTCCTGGTCGCTCAGCGGCTTGCCCTGCAGTTTGTCCGCGTTGTTGCGCTCGAGGATTGTGCGGAAGTTATCCCACAGTTGCGGAATCGTCTTGATTTCCGGTCGGTATTCCCACTGCTTCGTGCCACCGAGATGCTGCAAGTAATCGATGAGCTCATCCTCGAAGGCGAGTTCCGCCTGCGGCTTCTCGATGAATTCCATCTTCGTCTTCATTGAATCCCTTCTTCGCTTCGTTGACGCCATTGTCGCGCACTTCAAGCGACAGTCTCATGAATAGTGTAATACGGCGATGGCTTGGATGCAGCAATCCGTAACCCCATAAGCCCCACTTATAAGCCATCATCGGCGAAATTTGTTATCGGAAAGTCTGATGGCTTCATCGAAGATACTTGGAGAACGAGTGCGCGTTTCTTTGAATGCGGCGCGGGTACATTCATTGACGGTTCCCCGAAAGGCGGCAAGGCCAGCTGCTCCATTGTGCTTCGAGCGTGGCCGGGTTATCGTCATGTTGTCTTCCCGCCATGCCTTCTTGAGGAGCCTCCAGAACAGATTCGAGAGAAGGATGGATAGTGAGCTTCTACCATAAGGCCGTCTCCACCGCCGCAGCCGCAATCCTCGTCGGTGTCAGCGCTTTTGCGTTCGCCGGTTGCACCAAGGTGTCCGATTCCCAGTCCGCCGCATCGTCCAACAATGGCGTGACCACCATCAACTTCGTGCTTGAAAGCAATGACAAGCCGTATTCGTATGCGGACGAGAACGGCGATCCCGCCGGTTTTGACCTCGATGTGCTCAAGGCCATCGATGACAAGCTCGACAACTACACCTTCACCTACCAGGTGCAGGATTATGACACCGCACTCGTCGGCGTCAAGCAGGGCAAGTATGACGCGCTCATCGGAGCTTTCTTCGAAACACCGGCCCGCGCGGAGGAATACCAGCTGTCCACGCCTTACAACTACTACTTCATGAACCTCATCGTTCCTCAAGACAGCTCCATCAACTCCCTCGAAGACCTCAATGGCAAGACCATCGCCCCCATCGTGCCCACCGACGGGCGCTATGTGGCGCTCCAGAACTGGCTTCAGCGCCACCCGGATGTGAAGATCGACGTTCCCACCGTCTCCAATCAGGAGACGTTCCCGGACATGATCAACTCCGTGCATGACGGCACGTATGCGGCCGTGTATCTGTCGAAGGACCAGTACGACGGTGTCAAGGACTCGCTGGGGTATGAGATGAAGGTCACCGACGTGGTCGATGGCGCCGGTACCGTCATCCTGTACAACAAGGACAACCAGACGAACCTCAAGAACGACATCGATACACAGATCAACGCTCTGATCTCGGATGGCACGTTCTCCGACCTGAGCAACAAATGGTTCAACCAAGACAACTACCAGATTGCGAAGAAGCTGGGATTGCTGTCCTGAAACGGATGAAGGCGCGGACGAGCGCATACACCGCCCGCGCCTTCGTCAGACTGACAGGAGGTGAACATGGAAACTCCCTCGCAGATAGTGGCGAAGGTATTCCCGGGCATCGTGGCGCATATTCCGCAGACACTGCTGTACTGGTTCCTTCCGTCGGTACTCGCGTTATTTCTCGGCGCCTTGTTGTGCTGGGCGCGGGTGTCGAGCCGGCGCAATCCCCTGTACTGGATTTGCACAGTCAGCATCTCTTTCTTCCGCGGCACGCCCGGAATCGTGCAGATTTACATCGTGTTCTTCGGCTTGCCCAAGCTCATCTGGGCGATCGGCTATGACGTGAGCGACTGGACCGCAGGCGTGTACTTCATCATCGCCACCACACTGAACCTGTCATGCTTCATGGCGGAGACCCTGCGCGGGGGCTACCTGGCGCTCGACCGTGGCCAAGTGGAGGCGGGGCTGAGCATCGGATTCAACCGGGCGCAGAACTTTATCCATGTCATCGCACCGCAGACCCTCAAGGTTGCTTTGCTCAACATCAAAAACCTTGAGATCGACATGCTCAAGGACACATCGGTGGCGTACACAATCGGTGCGGTCGAGATCATGGGCTATGCCAATCGCATGATCTCCCTGAGGTCCGGAGTGGGGCAGCTGTGGATTCTCGGAACGGCCGCCGTGGTGTATTTCGTGATGTGCGCCGTGCTCGAGGTCGTGTTCAATCTTGCGACGCGCCGCATCTCGCGCTATGAGGAGGCTGCACGATGAACCTCGACACCGATTTCATGCTGTCCGACTTTCCGACGGTTTTCGCTGCCTTGCCTAGTACGTTGCTGTTGTCGCTGGATTCCATGCTGTGGGCGTTGGTTTTCGCTCTGATTTGCGGAGGAGCGCAGCTGGCGAAGATTCCGGTGCTCGACAAGGTCACGCTCGTCATCAATACCTTCATCAAAGGTATTCCGCTCGTCGTGCAGCTGCTGTTCTGCTATTACGCGGTTCCGTATGTGGTCAAGTGGTTCGACGGGCTCACCGGCCGTGCGTACGATCCGCGTCACCTGCCGTATTTCGGAGCGGCGGTTCTGGCGCTGGCCTTGAATTTCGGCGCATACATCACGGACGTGGTCATATCCTCCGCCCGCGCGGTCGACAAAGGCCAATGGGAATCCGCGTACGCCTGCGGAATGACGCGCTTCCAGGCGCTGCGCCGGATCGTGGCTCCCCAGATTGCCGTCATCTCCCTGCCGAACATGACGAATTACTTCATCTGGCTGCTCAAGGGCACAAGCCTCGCGTCCATCGTGAATGTCACGGAGATGCTCACGACGGCGCGACTCAGCGCCTCGGACGGCTACCAATTCCTCGAAGCCTACATTGATGCAGCCGTCATCTACTGGATCGTGTGCGCGTGCATCGAATGGGCGTCGGGCAGACTCTACCGTTCGGCGGGGCGTTACCTTGCATCGCCCAGCGGCGGCGCGTTGCAACACAGCAATCGTTCGTAATTTTGTAATAAGGAGGCCATCATGGCATACGAAAACAACATCCCGACCCTTCGAGGCGCAACTGTTGACGCGGCGCGCGAAATCTCCGAAAGGCGCGCCACCACCATCTCCCGCATGGTCGACGAGGCGGCCAAGCATGGTCTCGACGACCAGTTCGCATACGATGCCATCGCCGACTACGGCGCAGACAACGCCAAGGAATTCCGCAAGACGATGCACGACCCGACGTCGTTCAAGGAATTCACCGATCTGTTCGGCACCGACCACAACCGTCAGATCTACGAGATGGAGACCGTGAAGAAAACCGATGACGAGCTCATCATCGACTTCCACTACTGCCCGTACGTCACCGCATGGGTCCGCCAGGGCAAGACGCCGGATCAAATCGCACGACTGTGCGAGATTGCCATGGCGGGGGACCACGAATTCGCAAAATCCTTCCCCCAGCTGGAGTTCCGTCTGGAACGCACCATCGCCGACGGCGAACCCCGCTGCCGTCTGCATTTCATCCGCAAGGGTGCCGCCGTGAACATCTGAAGCGGCTTCGACGCCACAAACCATCAATCGAACAAAAGGCAGGCCATTATGACAGAGTTGAGCGCGGCAGCCGGAACAACGCCAGCGGATGCCCCCGTGGTATCCGTCAACGGGCTGAAAAAATCCTTCGGGAACGTGGAAGTCATCAAAGACGTGTCCTTCGATGTGTCACAAGGGCAGGTTCTCAGCATCCTGGGACCTTCCGGCTCAGGCAAGACCACGATGCTCCGCTGCATCAACGCGCTTGAACGGCCCGACTCGGGTGTGATATCGGTCGGTGGCGTCTCGCTTGATTACGGGAAGGGCAAGCCGCGGTTCCGTGATGCTCTCGCGCAGCGCAGGCACACAGCCATGGTGTTCCAGCACTACAACCTGTTCAAGAACAAGACGGTGCTGCGCAACGTGACCGAAGGCCTCACCGTGGTCCAGCGCAAGAATGGCAAAGAGGCGGAAGAGATCGCTAGGAATGCGCTCGAGGCAGTGGGCATGGCGGGATTCGAAGACAGATACCCCAACAACCTCTCGGGAGGGCAGCAGCAACGTGTCTCCATCGCACGGGCGCTCGCGCTGAACCCCTCGGTGATTCTGTTCGATGAACCGACGTCCGCGCTGGATCCGGAACGCGTCAATGAGGTTCTGAAGACAATGAAGGATATCGCGGCGCGTGGCGTGACGATGATCGTGGTGACGCATGAGATTCGATTCGCCCGCGCGGTGTCAGACTCGGTTATCTTCATGGACGGCGGGAAAATCGTGGAGCAGGGGGCACCCCAGCAGGTGATTGACCATCCCCAGACGGAAAGGCTGCAGGAGTTTCTCAATTCTCTTGCACCGGGGGAATTCGAGTGAAGATGAAAACCAAATGAAGTCTCGCGAGGTTCCCGCCACGGCGGTGATTGTCGCGAGACTTCATTCATCTAGGCTGGTCGTTTATGATGGGGCCTGTCGGTTTGTCACCTCAGTCCTTCGCCACGAGGCGGCGAACTTCGTCGCGAATCGGGTCGGCGAACCGGTAGATGTCGTTGAGATTCTCAATCGGCTCGCGCGTGCAGTTCTTGTTCTCGTCAAAGAGCCCGAGGTATTTCTGGCGGGTGTTGAAGAACAGTCGGCAGACGGGCTTGCGGTTGTTATCGTCAAGGAAGATGGAGCAATACGATTTCGCATCTCGCATCGTGATGCGAGCGGGATCGACGTCGCTGCATGCGATGGCCTTGACGATGCGGTAGGCTGCGATCTCCTCCTCGGTGGTGACGATGCCGTCGTCGGTTTCGTTCTCGGTATCGGCATCGTCCGAGTCCGTGGGGTTTTCGCCTTCGGCATCGGAATCGCTCACGATGCGGATGTCATCAGCGCCAAGTGCCGTCTTGAGCCTGTCATTGACCTGGTCGGAGAGGAACTGCTTAATCGCCTTGGCCACGAGCGGGCGGAACTTGTCCATGACCGACGCATAGAAGGAGCCATCGTAGACGTGACCCGCCAGCAGCTTGACGAAATCGTCGGTCGGCTCGGCGAACTCCGCGGCAACCGCACGCTTGAGCGCACCCACATACTTCAGCTCCTCCGCGCTGCTGGCGATGGAGTCGAGGTCGAAGGCTGGCTTCGTCAGCTTCTGAAGGGCGGGGAGCACCGTGTCATCGATGTCGAGCAGATCCAGGACGAGGAAGGGCTTGGAATCCATCTTGTTGGGCTCGTCGATGTCCATGTAGAAGTTCCACACCTGACCGTTCGTGAGCACGCCGATGCGTGCCTTCGTGCAGGCGAAATAGCGGTAGAGCTGGCTGGCATTCTCGAGGCTCAGCGGCTGCCCGATCTTCTTGCATTCGATGAGGATCTGAACCTGGCCGTCCTGCACCAGGGCATAGTCGATCTTCTCGCCCTTTTTCACGCCGACGTCGGCGGTGAACTCGGGGATGACCTCGTTCGGATTGAAGACGTCGTAGCCAAGCACCTGTCCGATAAACGGCATGATGAAGGCGTTCTTCGTGGCCTCTTCCGTCTCGATGCCGTCCTTCAGATCGTGGACCTTGGCGGCGAGTTGCCCCAAGCTTTCGGCGAATTCCATTGGTTCTTCTCCTTGGTGTGCAATGTGTCCTGTGCAAAGAGCCCGTCGCTGGTCCTTCTTCACCCTGGGATTGTAACTCCACGCTGCACCGTCGGTGTGGCGAAGATGTGATAGCGGTGGGGTCGCATGCAGGGGCTGAGCGGTACACGAGAATGGAGTTCGACTCCATTCTGTAACAGTGTGATGGCCTGCGGACAAAAATCGTGTAAAAACCGCATCGAACACCTCGAAAATGTCCGCAAAGCATCACATTGTTATTGTGGCAGTGCCGAATCGGATGCGGCGGCCATATCGATTTCGCGGTTATTCCACCATTGACGTCCGCTGGAGCCCACTGACCCCTACTGACTCCGCGGTGATTAAGTTCGTCATGGCATGGTACTGTCTCGAATAGGCGGTCCCGCCACCACAAAAACAGCAGGGGAGAAGGGTGCACCATGGGAATACGTTTTCGGAAAAGCTTCAATCTGGGCGGAGGATTCCGGGTGAACGTCAGCAAAAGCGGCATCGGATACAGCTGGGGCACGAAAGGCTTCCGCTACACGAAAACGGCCAGGGGATCGAAGCGAAAGACGTTCTTCATACCTGGCACCGGGTTCTCGTACGTTTCGGAAAGCGGGAAGAAGCGCTCGAACAAATCGGGTCGTGCCCGCGGCTCGAACACGGCGAGCCGATCCCAGCGCACGTACCCGAACCAGCAGGTGCTCACGGAGAACGCCACCAGCACCGAGAGCGTGAACGCGGCCGACTATCAGCCGGCTGAATACGAGGAGCTGCTCGGTCAGATGAAGAAGGCATTGAGGCTCGACTATCTCAGCACTTGGCTGATTGCGACGGTCATCCTTGCTGCGTATCCCGTTTTCATCGTCACGGCAATCGTGGGTGTTGTGCTCAAGGTCGTCGTTCGCCTGACGATGAAGGTCCCGATGGAGTACTCGTTCGATGACGAGGCGCGTGCTGCCTATGACGACCTTTCCGCAATCTGGATGAGTCTGAACAACAACAAGAAGTTCTGGCAGGCGGTGTCTGAGAGCGATCTGGACGGCAAGGCGAGAGGCGGGGCGTCGCATGCGCTCAAGAGGATCCCGGTCAGGGCGACCAGCGCGATGCCATTCTTCGTGGAGTCCAACGTCCGCCCGTTCGGTTTGCGGCTTCGCAAGCAGCGGGTCTATTTCCTGCCTGACAAGATTCTCGTCGTCAGCAGGACGAATGTGGGCGCCATCAGCTACGAGGACGCAGACATGGACTTTGACACAATCGAGTTTGTGGAAACCGATCAGGTTCCCAGCGACGCGAAAGTCGTGGACCAGACGTGGCTCCGGGTGAATAAGAACGGGACTCCTGACCGGCGATTCAAAGACAACAAACAGGTTCCGGTTTGCGAATACGGCCATGTGGCAGTGACTTCTGACATGGGGCTGCACATCGAGCTGATGTGCTCTAACAGCGAGACCGCCAAGGAGATGCGTGCGTCTGCGAAGCGGTTTGAGGAATTCATCAGATAACCCGATCGCAGTCTGTGTATGAAAAGGCTGATTGCGTGCAGGCCCGTCTTGGAACGATTCCGAGACGGGCCTGCACGCACTGGGGCGCACCTTGAGTGACAAGGTGCCTTGTTTTCCTCCAGCGTCTCTCATGCCCTCATTCTGCCGGAAGGCACATGTGGGATTGGTGTGGAAATATGGTGCAGAATTGGCCTAAATCCAGTCGGAATCGTGCCGATTTGAGATGGAAACGGATTGCGTCTATTCTTTCTTCAGGAAGACAGGCGCACGCCTGTATGGAAGTGGCTGTGTTGAAGGAGCAGCCTGAAGGGCATAGGGGGGTATGGCAATGGGGCTATTCCGCGATGCGTTCTCTAAAATGATGACGCCATCAGGCTTCGGGGGGGGGTATTCCTCTGACGCCGTAATCCCCTACGCTCCGTGCAGCGATGACGCTGGCGAAGAGTTCTGGGATGCCGTTCGCAAGCCGACGGATGATGACATCAGCGAAGGATGGCACGACGCCATCGAGCAGTACGGTCTCCAGCACGATGACTCGTATTCGCCCGTCATCGATGATGGGCTCGTTCCCAAGGCATCACGAGAGGTCAAGGCGGCCTATGCGGAAACATGGCGCCATGATGTCGACGGCGCCAGGATCTATGGCATGCCGGGATCCGGATTGCACCAGAGCCAGTTCGGAAAGAAGGAAGTGCATTCCGGAGCGACAGGCGAGCTCATCTTTGCGAAACTGCTTTCGTGGGACCATTTCCTCGACCATTGCGTTTCTTTCTGGTCGCTGTGGAATCCCGAGGAAGATGGAACCCGCAATGACATGGGCAATGACATCGACTGCGTCCTGAAGTTCGGCGATCACATTCTTCTCGTTGATGTTAAGAACTACAGGGCCGGGCTCGAGTATCACTCGCTTATACCTGGCAAGGCGATGTTCTGCATGTACCAGAAGGCGCGTGTGGTGGCCCATGAACCGTATATCTTCAGCGCGAACATGGCCTTTGCGCAGAAGAACCTTTCCGAATACCTCGCTTCCGAAGGCAGCCGGTGCACGGTGGAGTCCTTCGTGGTTCTTGTCCCCGGCGAACTGGGGGAGGCGACCCTCGACCCCGATATCTACTGGCCGGGCAATATCCCCGCCATGGGATACGGACAGTTCAAAGACATGCTCATCGAGCGTGGCCAGCATGATTCGTCGTATTGCACGTTCGATCCGACGAAAACAGCCGAGGAAGGCTATCTCGCGACGCTCGTCAAAGGCTACGACGGCGCGTTGTCCCTGTTGGATTCGCCCATGCCCGTGGCCGAATGGCCCGCCCCAACATGGGATCGCCTCGCAGGTATCAAGCCGGCACCGTCGAAGAAAGGCGGCGATGCCTCGAACCGGTGGAAGAACGGCAGGAACACGCATTCCAGCTCGAACTCGACGCCGAAGCGCGAGAGCAATGCCGCATCCTGGAAAGCCGCTGACCTCGACGATTTTGCTGAGTTCAGAAACGGGGCCGACCTTGACATCCTTCGGGACGCTGATGGCCAGAGCGTGCCTCTGTCTTTCCGCAACGTGTCGGGTGTTGTTGTGGCGGGTGAGCAAGGCTCCGGTTCCGTCATGCGCATGCAATCCGTCGTCGCGTCGCTTCTCGCATCATCCCAGGCGGAAGTGCGGATAGTCGACTGCAATGGACAGAACTCATCGTGCTTCAGTTGTTTCGAAAACTCCTGCCATTCCTATTCCAGGCTGATTGACGGGCTGGATGTTGTGGCTGGAGAAATTGAAAGCGCGTATGTCTCGCTTTCCGCTCGCAAGTCGCGGCTGCGGAAGAAAGGCCTGCAGTCATTCTGGGAAGACGATTCTCACGGTGGCGAAAAACTGGAAATTCTCACCATTCACGAAAGCTCGAATCTGTTCGGGTTCCAAGACCTGGATTCCGGCGCATCACCCGCCGATAGGCCGCAGGAACTGGATGACATCGACAGATATCTGCGGACGATTCTCAAGGACGGGCAGCGAATGGGCGTCTGCGTCATCCTTATGACCCAGCGTCCGTCGACAGTATCCCTGCCGGCCTATTTCGTGGATGCGGCGCAGATTCATGTGTGCTTCCACGTTTCTTCGCCGGAGACGATCGCGACGGTGATGGGTGCGACTGGTTCCTCCGGTGTCGGCTTTGCCGGGAAGCCGGTGATTGCACAGGCGTTCGTGTCCGATCATGGGGCGCCGGCACGGAAGGTCCTGTTCCGGCGCGTCGCGCCGTCCGTCATCGACGCACGGTTCCCGAACGGATTGTCCAACGTTCAGTAAGTGATACCTAACAGAAAATCGAAGGGAGAGAAATATGTGGACCGCAATATTGGTGATTATCGGAATTTGGCTTCTTTGCGAGTTTATCAACCACATTCTCGTGCCGTTCTTCAGCAACACGCTCCTTCCCGCACTTGGAGTAACCTTCCATGCCGCCGGCACAGGAATCTCCGTCATCGTGCGCTACGGGGTAGCGGTGATTGCGATTTTGGCACTTCTGGCGGGGCTTTGGAGCGTTATCAAGGGCTATTACCACGTCATCAACGAAGTGTACGAGGCGCGATTCGGAAAATCGGCCGGTATCGTGGTCGGCATTGCGTCGACCATTCTGTCCGTCGCCGTCATCGTCGCCATCGTGTTGCTCGTTCCGCCGCAGGCAGCTCATCAGTTTTCCGAACTCATGTCGTTCCTGCTCTCAGGCCCCGTCAAGTGAAAGCGCAGAGGTGAAGCTATGACTGAGAAAGCCCAGACCAAGACCGTGAAACTGTGGTCGGTCGAGAATTCCGAGACGGCATATTACTGCGGGCCATGCTATGAGGATATCCGGAAGGTGGTCGCGAAAACACTCGACTCCATCCGTTCGAAGATAGCCGGCATGACCTGGAGTTTTGCGGTATCCGACAATAATCCGGACAAAGCCAAAGGTCGAACTCCTTTCGGCTGGATTCTCCGATGGATCGTCCAGTATATCTTCTGGATTTGCTACTCGGCGGTCCTGGTGATTGCCGGTGTGGTTTTCTGTCTCTTCATGTTGCTGCCGCATGTGGTGGTATCTTTCGCCATGCAGTTCTTCGGCATCATCGGGCTGGGTATTGCCAGGTTGATTGACGACCTGAGCCTGAGGCTGCGTCGAGTCTCCCTTGTATGCGACCGTTGCCATTCCCGTTTCAAAAGGCCGGTCTATGTGTGCCCGAGCTGTGGCGCCATGCATGCACTTCTGTTCCCGAACAAATATGGAGCGCTGCACCACACCTGCACTTGTGGAATGAAGCTTGCCTCAAGCGTTCTCGTTGCGAAGGACCCCCGAAGGAATCTGACCGGTGTTTGCCCGGAATGTTTGAAGTCCGGCCACAAGGAGCTTGTTGCCGGCGCCGGAAGCCGTACGATTTGTGTTCCAGTGGTGGGCGGTGCGTCATCCGGCAAGACGGCGTTGATCACCGCCTACGTCAATGGCCTGATGCGCAATCGTGCATCCGCCAATGACCTGACGATCCAATTCGATAACGAGAATGCGGACAAAGTGATGCAAATCGACCGGATGGCCAGCGATTACGCGAATGGAGTGGTGGCGAAAACTGCCACGGTGACCACGAACGATCGGTCGAGCGCCTTCGCCACGAGCATTTTCATCCAAGGCAAAGATCTGAAACCCAGGCGCTTGCTGCAGATGTACGATATCGCCGGCGAGACATTCGTTGACAATAACGTCCATGAACAGCAGCGCCAGTATGAGCACTGCGACGGAATCATCCTCGTCATCGACCCCATGACGGTGGGACAGGCGCAGGCACGCTTCGGCGGCCAGCTCTCCCTTGGCGATTGGGGTGCCGCGAGCACGGCTCCATTGCAGAATGTTCTCGATGCCTTGAACAATACCGTCAACGAGGTAACGAATATCGCGAGGTCTGGTTCCAAGGTGCGCATACCGCTTGCCGTCGTTCTTAACAAGGTCGATGAGGCGCCCGCTCTCGAGACACGAATCGGGCAGACCGCGGTCCGACTCATGCAGGCGAGTGCCGTGCGGAATCAGTTCGCCGATGATTGCGACACGATGGATTTTCTGTGCCGTCAGTTCTTCGCCGATATGGATGAGATGAGCTTCGTTGCCAATCTTGATGCGAATTTCGCTCATTGCCGCTACTTCTCCGTCAGCGCCATCGGTCATACCGCAGGAGCGGGTACAGGGCCTTTCATGCCGCGGAACGTGGACCTGGTCATGGATTGGATCATCGACCAAAGCGATCCGAAACTCGCTCAGGCCCTGAACTGCAGAAAGTTCTCCAAGGCGAAGCTTCCGGTGATTCAGCCGTATCCGGGCATCTACGACAATCTCGTCGGACAGATCAACAGAACGCAGGTATGAGATTGCGCATATGCTGCGTCACCTCGCGCAGCATATGCGAACGGCGTCGCAATGCAATGGATGAACAGCAATGTACAACCAGAAAGGAACACACATGGAAGAACAGCCGATCGTGCCTCCGAACGGCCAGCAGGGCGTTCCCGTTCCTCTTCCTCCGCGAGATGACGAGGATCGGGAAAACACGCGGTTCGGATGGGACTTTGCACAGAATTTTGCGCAAGCAGGAGCGCAAGCGGGAGCACAGAGTGCACGTGCGGCGGCCGGCGCCCCGGCTCAGGCACCGACCGGCGTCCAGCAGCCGGTGGCTCCCGACAATGCGGTGCCGGCGTTCGGACAGCCAGCTCCTGTGCCGGATGCCGCAGGCGGTGAAGCCGGCAACAATGCCGCCGATGCCGGCATTCCACATCCCGAGACTGTTCCTGCCGTTGTTCCCACGAATGCAGGTGTTGCGTCTGCAGTGCCCAGCGAGGACTCGGATGCCGCTGACGAGACATCCAAGGCGCTCGCGGCTCAGGTCCAGGCGATGGAGGCTTTCCGCGCCGAGTTCGCCGAATCGATCAGCGCCGTCTCGCAATCTCTGGCCGGTCTTCAGGAACAGTTCCGCCAGCGCATGCAGTACGACGAGGCGAAGGAGACGATCATCACCCGTCAGCATGCCGAATTGCAGGAGCTGAGGGATGGGCTCAAGCAGGATCTGCTCCGTCCGGTTCTCTACGACATCGTCGACGCCCTTGACGACATACGGAAGTCGAAGCAGAGCTACGAGTCCATCGATGGCGGTGAGAAGGCGGTCGAAGCCCTTGAAGGGGTCGAGGAATCCCTTGAGTACGTGCTCGAGAAAAACGATGTGGAACGCATCGAGACCGAACCGGGCGAGCGTTTCGTGGCTACTCGCCAGCGTGCCGTGAAATACGAGGATGTCGACGATGCCGCCAGGAAAGGCACCGTCCTGCGCTCCCTTGCACCGGGCTATGCCCTGGGGGCGAACGTTCTGTACAAGGAGAAGGTCGTGGTGTGCAAGTTGCGCCCGCGGCCCGCTGCCGATGCCACGGCCCAGCCTGTGCAGGACTCCCCGCAAGAGTAGGCGTACGGGAATCCCGATACGCCGCGACTCTTCGCGCCCATCATGATTTGAAAAACCAGCTAATCATCGGCATATGAAAGGACAAGCAATGTCGAAATACGTCTACGGTATCGATCTGGGTACCACATACTCCTGCATCGCCTATCAGGGCGAGGACGGCCTGCCGTACGTCATCAAGAACGTCGACACGAATTCGGACACCACTCCGTCGGTTGTACAGTGGGATGACGACGGCACCGTCGTGGTCGGCCAGCAGGCCAAGGACTCCGCCGTGATGTCCCCGGAAAGGACAATCGCTTTCGTCAAGCAGCTCATGGGCAAGACCGATATCGCCATCCAGATCGATGGTCGTGACATCTCCCCGGTGGAGGTGTCCTCCTACATTCTCAAGGAGCTTGCCCGCTACGCGAGCCAGCAGCTCGATGACGAGGTCAAGAACGTCATCATCACCTGCCCCGCGTACTTCGGCGAGGCGGAACGCACCGCCACCAAGCAGGCCGGGGAGATCGCCGGCCTCAATGTGCTCGCCGTCATCGAGGAGCCGACGGCCGCGGCCATCTGCTATGGCGTCACGCGGTCCGATTCGAACCAGAACGTGATGGTCTACGATCTGGGAGGCGGCACCTTCGATATCACCATCATGAACATCAATAACGGAACCATTCGCGTCATCACCACGGAAGGCGACCACGACCTCGGTGGAAAGAAGTGGGACGCTGTCATGAGCCAGCTTCTCGTCGACAAATTCATCGAGGCCTCCGGCTACCCGGGCAATCCCCTCGAGGACGATGACAACGAGGAATTCCTACAGGACCTCGCTATCAAGGCGGAGAAGGCCAAGCAGGCGCTGACCAACCGTCAGGAGGCTAAGCAGGTTCTGAATTTCAACGGCTCTCGTGCCCAAGTCAAGGTCACGCGTGAGGAATTCGACGAAGCCACAAGCTACCTTGCCGAGAGCGCCCTCGAGCTTGCAGACAAGGCTGTCGCGACCGCCAAGGAGCAGGGCATCTCCATCGACCAGATTCTGCTCGTCGGCGGATCGACCAAGATGCCCCAGATTCAGAACGGCGTCAGGGAGCATTTCGGCATCGAACCGAAGATCTTCGACCCTGACGAGGCCGTCGCCAAGGGTGCCGCCATCTATGCCATGCTCCAGGCTGATGAGCAGTCGAAGCTGCGCGAAGGTGAGGTCAGGCAGACGGACGAGCAGGGCAATGATTATGCCGTCGATCAGGAAACCGGTGAGAAGCGTGCCCTGCCGATGCTGGGCGGCGGCGGATCCGCCCTGCCGATGCTGGGCGGCGGCACGGCTCCGATCAAGGTGGTGTCGGTCTCCACAAAGAGTTTCGGTGTTAGGGCGGTTGATCCCGCGGATGGGAAGAAGTACATCTACAACGTCATTATGAAGGATGATGAGTTGCCGGCGAACTCCACAAGAGGCTTCATGACTCTTGAGGATGACCAGGATTATGTTGAGCTTGCCGTGTACCAGACGCCGGACAAGGTCGACAAGTATGCCGTGGATGAGGATCGTTTCCTTGGCAATGCCGAGTTGACGCTGAATCCCCATACTCCTAAGGATTCCGAAATCTCCGTCACTCTGGAACTGACGGAGGACGGAACCGTGTCGCTGCACGCCAAGGACGAGACCTCGGGTAGGACCGTCGATGCGCAGTGGCATGCCGAGAATGTCCTCAGCCAGAAGGAAGTCGAGGAGACCAAGAAGCGCGTGGCCAGCACCGCCCTAGCGTCGGAGTGAGACACAGCCGCTGATCTGCCGGCCGGGGTGCAGAAGTTCTCCAAGCCCCGGTCGGCAGGTATTGCGGCTGGCGGGTTCGCGTGTCTTCTGGAAACCCGGGAGCAGCCGGCGCGGAGCGGTTCGCGGCATCGCCGTTTGTCGGCCGGCCTGCGTCTCGTTCGACACACATGTATCCGCCGCCGTCATGCTGTGGCGGAAGCGGAACATAGAGAAACGGAAATGAGTATGGACAAGCTGAAGAATCCCTATCTTCTTTTTGGGATTTTCGATTTCCACAATGATCTTGTCGGCACCTCCGATAATGATCCGGCCGTTCGGAAAACAATCGATGCCGCCATCAAGGGCAAGAAGGCACAGTGGTCGCATGATGCGTTGAAGAACGCTGCGAAGGCCTCCGCGGCGAGCCGTAATCAGGAATTGGCCAAGGATGCCCAGAAACGGTTGGAGACCCGCGAGGAACGGCGGAAGGCCTGGGACGAAGCTAGGCGTATCGTAGAGAAATCATTCAGAGACGAGCTGCGCATCTTCGCCATCAAGGGGTATGTTCTCGATGGCGAGATTGAGAAAACTGCGGAAATCGTGCAGAAGAAGCTGGGTGTTTCCATCCCCGCTAGCGAAGCTCGCGCGCTTGTTCCCAAGGAAACCCAGATTCGCAAGGACGAGACGCCGCAGCAGCATGAGCTGTCCAAACCGAAGGGATGGTCCCGTTTCCATACGCATGAGTCGGCGCTCGCCGCGAACGGCTATTCCTCGCTCTACGATCTGCTTGGCGGAGAGAATCCCCATTCCGTCGGCGGGCGCGAGGTTGGCGGACGCCATGTCTCCAAGCTGAAGGGTACGTCGACCGCGCAATGGAGAGCATGGGCGGAGGAAGACCGCAAGAAGCTGCCGAGCAAGGCATCCGCCGAGGTGAGCGACCACAAGAAGCTGTACCAACTGTGCGCGGAGGTTTTCAAAACGGATGCCTCGCGCAAGGAATACGACGAATACGTCAGCTACCAGTCCATCCAGAAGCTGTTCGAAGAAGTCAAGCTGGCATGCTCGGTGACGCATCGGCTAGATATGTCGCTCGGCGACCAATACGCCAGGCGCATCGTTGAGATCGCCTCCCGCTATGGGAGCAAGTTGACGCTAGCCGAGGCGACCGGCTACCTGTCCGGGTACTGCACGCAAGTCGGCATCGCCTATGCCGCGGCGAGCCATGATGACCCACATGAGCAGACACTCGAATTCTGCCCATGGTGCGGGGCCCTTGTCTCGCACGACATCGCTTTCTGCACTTCATGCGGCGGCAGGCTCACCATGCCTTGCCCCCAGTGCGGGACCATCAATCGTGCCGATACGAAATTCTGCACCAACTGTTCCTACAACTATGGCCAACTTGCACAGGCTTCATCGCTGTGCGATGAAGCGCAGAGGCTCCTCGAAGCGCTTCGCTTCAGCGAGGCATCCGCCTTGCTTGACGATGCTGGCAGACTGTGGAAGGACCTTCCCGGAATCTCTGATGCGAGGAACGACCTCGCATCGAGACGCAAGACCTTCGGGCCGGATCTCGAGAGACTGAAACAGGCCGTTTCCGACCATCGCATGATCGAAGCGCGCAAACTATACGGTCTCTTGAAAAGCCGGGCGAAGGGCTACCAGGACATCCAGACGGAAGAGCTCATCTCGTCAGGTATCGAAACGGCCGAGATGTTCATGAGCCAAGCCGGCGAGGGTGCTCAGAAGCGTAGCTCCCTTGCCCATGCATGGCAGGCCTGCCGTGATTACCCGGGGCTGTTGTCCGCGATGGCGACGTACCGTCTGGACTCCGTCACGAATCTGGCAGCGAGTGTGTCTCCGGACGGCAGACGTGTGGTGCTGCGGTGGAGTGCGAAGCCTGGGGAAACGGGAACCTATACCGTTGTGCGCAAGAAGTACTCGCGCCCCATCGGGCCGTCCGATGGGGATATCCTTGCCGAGAATATCCCGGCCACGGATTTCAGGGACGATGCCCTCGAGCCCAACGTGCCCTACTACTACGCTGTGGTGTCCCAGCTGGGGCCTCGTTGCTCTGATGTGGTCGCAATCGGCCCTGTGTCGGTGCTGTTCGACGTATGCGGTGTGAAGTTGACGAGCGACGATTCGTCGATCCGCATCGCGTGGTCGGGCGTGCCCGCGAATGCCGAAGTGGAGGCATGGCGCAGTTCCGATCATGCCCCTGTGCGTCCCGGCGACGGCACGATGGTCGCGAATGTCGTTCTCGAAGGTCTGCAGGATTCGGGATTGACGAATGGAATCACGTACTATTACACCATTTTCCTTCGTTACCATGACCGAGACACGGGCAAGACCTTCTATTCCAGAGGTGTGTCGGTGTCGGGCATCTCCAGCGCTCCGCCCGAGCCGGTCACCTATCTGTTCCCCCAGCTGCAGCCGGATGGCTCCTTCGTCATGGAATGGGACCAGCCCGAGCAGGGGGAGGTGAGGTTCTATTACAGTGCGCAGAAGCCGAGCTTTCCCAAGGAAAGCATCGTTCCCGTCCGAGACATGAACGAGAGGTGCATGCCACTGCAGGTGATGGTCACGCGTCCTGGGATGGGTGTCTTTGCGCTTCCCGACGATGGCATCTATCACGTTTTCGCCGCCACGGTCAACGGAAACTCCGCCATCATGGGGGCCCGGACCGTCGTGACGAGAAAACAGGCGGTTGTCATCAGGAACATCGTTCCGACAGGCGCCAACGCCTTCGTGATGTTTGACTGGCCGGCGGATTGCGAACACGTCGTTCTCGTATGGCGCACCGACAGGTATCCCATGTCCGCCGAGGAAAGGGGTTGCGCCCGCCAGATCGTGAACAGGAATCTGTACGACATGCACAAGGGCATTCTCGTGGAAGGACTGAATCCTGGGGCGCTCTACTACTTTGCGCTGTACGCGCAGTTCGGATCAGGCGACGCCATGTCTTATTCCGCAGGGAGCATGGCGACGTTCGGTTTCACGAAGAGCCAGAAGATCAGGTACCGGGTGGATTCGAAATCGTTCCTTGGCAAGCTGCATTCGGCGAAGCTCGTTCTGAGCGCCAACTGCGTGATTCCGGCGTGCGAACTGCGCGTTATGTCATACGCGGCGCCTGTATTCCGCAACCAAGGGATTGTTGCCGTATCCGTTCCTCCGCAGAACGCCCCAGGAGGCGCCGAATTCGAGATTCCGCCCCGGATTCTCGAACGTGGCCTTCAGTACAAGCTGTTTTTCGTCAACGAGGCGGATTACGACAGGATCGATCTTGAACGCGAGCCGGGAGCAAGCCCGGAGATTGGTAGGTAACGATGAGGAAACAGTATGTCTGCCCCTTCTGTTTTGAGCAGCATGACATGAACGATGTCGAATTCGCATGCGAGCAGCGTTTCGCATGCACGCCGGAGCAGGACAACGAGTATTCCCGGTGGGCGGGGGTCAAGGCCCAGCTCAGGCCTCACCATTTCCGTGCGAAGGCTGTGAAAGGGCCCTTGGCGAAGTGGTGGTCGATGCCCGACAGCGCCGTGTGCGACAAATGCAACCATACGAGCCACACAAGGGTGTGCCCGTCATGCCACAATGAGCTGCCGCGGACGATTGATACGGACGAGCAGATCATCGTGGCTCTTGTCGGAACGCGAGGCTCCGGCAAGAGCACCTATATCGGCGTGCTCATCCACGAGATGATCAAGCATATGTTCCTGCCTTTCGGCGGAACGTTCCAGCTGTACGGCGACGAGGACCAGAGGCAGTACCGAGACCGGTTCGAACGCAGCCTATATATAGACCACACTCCGATTCCGCAGACCCAGCGCCATGTTACGACGGGAAGCGGCCGAGGAAAGGACGATCGCCCCATCTTGGGAATGCTCAAGATGCAATCCGGCGGCATGATGAAGAAGATGAAGATCCAGACACTGGTCTTCTTCGATTCCGCAGGCGAGGATTGGGTGGATCAGACGGCGCTGAATGTCGTCGCCAACTACCTGGAGCACGCCGCGGGCATCATCTTCCTCATCGACCCGCTGGCGAACGCGAATGTGCTTGGGCGGATCGGAGACATGTCGAAAGTGGCAGGTTCCATCGGCGCCAACGACACCGATAACGACAGCCTGCAAGCAGAGGTCCTCGTTCGTGCCGCGAACTGCATCCGCGTCGGGAAAGGGCTTAAGGAGAATCAGAAAATCGACATCCCGGTGGCGGTAGCGTTTTCCAAACTCGACGCGCTCGAGGAGAACAATATGCTTCCGCGCGGTTCTCAAATTACGAAGCCGTCGCCGCATGTCCAGTTCCGCCATTTCGATGACAACGATCGGCTGGCGGTGGACGGCGAGATGAGGGGGCTGCTCAGTTCGTGGGGCGAGGCCGATTTCCTTGCCGTTCTGGACCAGAACTTTTCGCATACCTCCTGCTTCGCGTTCTCGGCCCTCGGCCGCCAGCCGGAGAACGGCATGATCCAGCCGCCGGCTCCCCGAAGGATCGAAGACGCCATGCTGTGGATCCTGCATGAGCGCGGGATTCTGTGACCGCATGGTGTGAATACCGAAGCACCGTGCGAATACCGAAAGAGACAGTGGACGAAAGCGTAGGAATGTTATGAAGGCGCAGCAGATAATCTATACATCCTGCAGGCGGGGAATCGACGGGGGATCGTCGGGATTCCAGAACTACTCGTATTCGCCGCAGACCAAGGAATGGCTCGACGCTGGGGACGCGATAGGGACCCTGCAATCGTACCAGCCGCCCCGTCTGCCAGGGCTCCCCGCCTTGCCGACAGCGCAGGAGGCACAGACACTGTTCCCGAGACGCGAATGCTTCGGAAGACTCGACGGGCCCGACGGGCTGTACGGCATGGCGATCTGCTCGTACATCGGGCGCGATTATCCCGAAGGATCCGTGCGCGGCGGCAACTTCCTAAGCCACGCGCTTCTTGTGCCGGTGGAATCGATAACCGAATATCCGTGCGTTTTCATCGACTCGCCGTCGTTCGTGACGTGGATTGACGAGAATCGGGTCCGTTCGGATGTCAGGCCGGAGTATCTGCCCGAGGTCAACGTTGAGAAAAATGGCGAGATCTCCCTGGAATCCGTCAGGAGCTTCCTCTCGGAGGGCGATAATGCGGGACTCTTCGCCCTGATGCTCAGATGTCTGCTCGTCAGGGCGAAGAACGGCGCGGTGCGAAGCATCATCATTCGTGATTCGGCGGAGAACTTCACAGTGTGGGTTTCTGCTCTCGAATACGCTCTTCCTGTGAAACAGGCCCTGGACTGGGGGTTCTCTTTCTACGAATACGCGCCTTCCCAATCCTCCGCCGATGTCATCAGGGCGGTCGACGGTATGGCGGAGACGCTTGACGCCTTTCCGTATGATTTTGTCTTCGATCCGGACAACGGCGTGATGCCGGTGCTCGAGGGGGAGGACGATGACGAAACGATTGCGTTGTTTGCTGAATTCGTCGCGACCGCCATGCAGTATTCGCCTGACAGTATGAGGGTTTTCCATGATTTTCTAGGAAGGACCTCATATACCGCGTCAGGAAAGGGTGTTGCCTCCGCATATCTGGCGTGCCAGCTTGATTCCGGAGCGATGACGCTGGCCGATTGCGATGAAACCGAAATCAAGGATTGCGGACGGTTCCTCAGCAATTACGGAACGGCCGACCAGCGACGCGTTCTCTTTGATACCTGTCTGTCGACGCTGCGTGAAGACGAGCTTCCTGATGAGACGAGAGAAGCCATCGTTGAATGCGTGGCGGAGCTCATCTCCGGAGACGACAAGCTCCGGGGATATGCATTCCAAGAGGTTCGCGATATTCTCGCCGCACTTCTGACGACGCGAGGAGTATCCGAGGTGCTGTACCGACAGGTACATGACGTTGCCGGGGTGCTTCCCAAAGCCGCCGCGGCATCCTTGGATTCCGCTGTTTTTGCAGAGGTGACGGCGAATCCGGGCCTTTCTCTCGATGTCACGACGAGCGGTTCCGGTGTGCCGTGGTCGGTGTCGGAGTATGCCGCGTTGGCGTCCTCGGTTATCGCAGCTGAGGTTGTGCGGGGCGTGAACCTGCCTGCGGGGGCTTCAGGAAAGCAGATGCTCGCGGCATTCTCGCCGCAATCGTCGGCCGCGGTTCGAAAACTCACCGACGCTATCGTCGCGGCATCCCTGCCTTCGACGGGCATGGATGTGGCTTCGCAACTCGGTCGGCAATGGGGCGGCGATTCGTCTCTCGCTCTTATGCTTGACCTGCTGATTCTGCAGCATCCTTCCGCGTCACAGGAGCTTCGCGAGTACGTGATTCGCCAGATCGCCGACATGCTGTTCTCAGGTGATGACCGGCGGAAGACGGAGATTCTCCAGTCCCTTGTTGGCAGTGGGCTGAGCGAGGATGCTTTTCGATTCCTTCAGGAGATGGGCAACCGTTCCGAGAATGACATGGTGGGCTTCGCGCATCTTCTTGCCACGATTCTGCCAGCGCTCCCCGCAGGATTCGGTGCAGCTTATGGCCAGGCTCTCGTTGATTGGTGCTGGGAGGGATGCGTCTCTTCGCTTTCGTGGGCGCAGAGCGTCGCGGTGTTCGAACAGCTCGCCAAGATGCCTGTGGTGTCGCCGCAATGGCGAATCGATGCCCTCGCCGGCCTGACATCCGGCATCCCCATCGTGAACGTCGAAAAGGCCCGCGACGAGATCGATCGGCTTGACCGGCTCTATGGCATGCTGTCGGTTCCGGTCCCTGGGCGCTTTTTGCTGGCAGCCCAGCAGCTGACGATTCATTCGATCGGTGTGCTGTGGTCCAAATCCGACGCTCTTAGAGCGCGGCAATGGACCGAGACCGCCACCCGTCAGGGAGGAACGCTGCCCATGCAGGTGTTGCAGGAAGCGGAACAACACAGGTATGTGCAGGAGATGGCGTCGTCGCTCGCGGAATACGTGACAGCGGACGGCATGTTCTTGCGATTGCAGCTTCACGCACTGCCGATGCCGTTCACCGGTGCATTGACGCGCTTCGTGCTGAATGACATCATCCGTGCCGGAAATGTTGACACCGCCATGCTGCTGGTGCTCGTCGACTATCTGCTGATTCGTTACCCCGAAGAGATTGGATATCCCGAGGCGCGTGGTCTGGGCATCGATGAGGTGTCTTTTGTCAATGACGTGACGCGTTGTCTGATCGATGCGGGGGTTAAATCATCGGTGTTGGAGAAGTATGTCCCCAGCGATGACGGGAAGCAGAGCCGGCAATACAAGCGACTGGCGGAGATATTTGTCAAATACATGGGACGGAATCTTCCGAACCAGGAGTTGAAGACGCTGATGATTCGAATATTGCCCGGCATAAGTCAGCATGACCAGGCGAACCGAGGGTTCTTTGGATCCCTGGCTCGCAGGTTCGGCAGGAAGTGAGTGCGGTATGCCGTGCGGGTGCATTGGAAGAGCATTTCGCAGCGGCGGCATCGCAGACGATACGAGGCTACGTGAAGCACGTAAGGAAAGCAGAAAGGGTTAATCGTGGCTGATAACAATTCGCATAACAAGAGGTATACGTCATCTGAATCGCCGTACGGCGGTTCGAATTCCGGCTCGGGTTCGAGCAGGAACTCCTCCAACAGTGGTTCCTCGGATTCGGATTCGCCGAAGAAGGAACGAAAAGCTCTTACCGTTCTGACGAGGGAGCTGACCCGTGGAGTGTCGTTCGTTTCGCTGGCAGTCATGGTTCTTGCATTGGTCGCAGGGAACGTGATCTTTGGGCAGTTCGCCAGCAGTCAGCGCCAGGAGGTGGAATCCCATCCCGCCACGATTGGCCAGCCTTTCGGCACGGCGGTGATGCATAACTACAGGGGCATGGCAATCGTTATGTCAATCGGCGTTCTGCTGGCTTTCATCGTGCTGTATCTGACGTTCATGTATTTCGAGCACTTCGTATCTCCTATGTCTGCGATGATCTTGTGTTTTGTCGTCGGAGTAATTCTGGTTCTCCTGATTTATTCGTTCACGTCTAATGCCGTCGGCTCATATGTGGAATTCCATATGTCATCGGGGGCGCTGTGGGAGTTGAGGATGAACGGAGTGCAGTTCGATGCACCTCATCGGTTGAATTTCGGGTTGGTGCTGGTATCTGCCGTGTGCCTGCTTGCGGGATCCGCAGTGGCACCGTATAAAAAGATCAAGGACGGCGAGAAGCAGGAGAAAGATCCGAACGGATGGGCATTCTTTTTTGTAGAGTTCGCCGGGGTGACGGCATCGCTGGTGTGTGTGATGCTGCCGTATCTGACGTATATGTCCGCAGTCTAGTGATTGTGTGAAGCACGAATGGAGCCCGACTCTATTCTGTAACAGTGTGATGGCTTACGGACAAAAATCGTGTAAAAACCAGCATCGAACACCTCGAAAATGTCCGCAAAGCATCACAGTGTTATGGAGCGACGCCCGATGCCGGCGGAGGGATGTCAATGGCCACCATCACGTGGCGTAGACTGAATCGTGGTGCTTGTGCGCGCCCGCGGCACCGCTGCCGCGAGCCCGCACGCCGCGCCACACCAGTACCCGCGCCGCGCGCCGCAAGCGAACGCGCCGTGCACCACACGCCAGCGTCCGCGCGTCACAACCCGCGCACCGCACATACCGAAGGGGGATTCGCATGCTGCTGTTTTCCGCATTCCTGGAAGCGAACGAAAAGCTGGACGCCGACGCGTTCATCGAGCTGGCCATCCGCTGCAACCAGGAGAACCAGTACGACTTCAACCGCGTCCGCGGCATCGATTGGAAGCCGGGCGTGCGCACCGCGCGCTACGGAACGCCGGATCTGTCGCTGACCATCTGCGAATACGGCGATGATTCGCTCGACCGCAACTTCCCCGCCGCATGGCTCGAAAGTTACAAGGAGGCTCGTCGTCGCAACCCGCGCACCATCGTCAGCCTGCAGGAGGCGGTCGGCAAGCACGCCGGTTCGAAAAGCCAGAAGAACCGCAAGAACAGGAAGGGTGGCAAGAAAGGCCGCGGTCAGGCCTCCTCTTCGCGAGGCGCCGATGTGGGCGCCACCCAGCTTGCCGCCATCCGCGCGAGGCTGAGGAAATCGCATATCGTCGCCATCCGCCAGGAGAAAGTCGACAAGGGCATCCACTGGCAGACCGACTATATCCTCAACCTCTCGCAGCGCAGCCTGCAGATCCAGCTGAGCCGCACTTTCCGCAGTGGCACGATGGATTTCGACCGCGATTTCTCCACGCCGTGGTTCATCTCGTTCCTCATCGACGGCGGCTACCTCGAGCCCGACGGCGAGATGCCGATCCGCAAGCGCCCGACCGCCGTCACCGCCGACACGCTCGACATGTTCGGCGGCATCGTGCAGGGGCGCCACGCCACGCGCCTGCCGCTCGTCTACGTCTCGCGCACCGCCGACGGCGACCTGGCGGTGAACGCGGATCTGCTCGCCTCGCAGCTCAAGGGCGTGGCGCATGTGTTCACGGAGGAGTCCCACGATATGGACGCCGCGGTGGCGCAGGTGTGCGGCGAACAGCTTGCAACCGACGGCGCGCTGACGATTCTGTGGCCGCGCGGCGATACCGGCTACGAGGTGGAGGAGCGCCCCGTTCCGCGCCATGTGGCGGATGACGTTCGCGGCGGATTCCTAGCCGATACGGTGCGCCGCCGCATCTTCGCCGTCCTGCGGCAGGAGGATGTGTTCGACGAATTCACGTGGGACGGCGTCAACGCGCTGATTGCGCAGACGTCCACCGAGAGGCTCGAAAAGCAGTACGATTCTGCCTCGAACGAGCTCGAACAGGCCCGGCGCCGGCTGGATGCGTCGAGCGAGAAGCTGCGCCAGCAGAGGGACGCGACCTCACGCCTGAGCGCCGACCTTGCCGAAAGCCGTGACAAGCTCGACCGCCTCTCCGAACGCGTGAGCCGCCAGGAGGGTGAGCTTGACGAGCAGAAGCGGCAGAACGCGGAGAAAGACGAGAAACTGCGCCGGATCAACCAGGAAACGCGCCGCGACGACGACGAGCGGCGCAAGCTGCTGGCGAAGGCTGAGGCGGAGCAGCAGGAGCTGATAGACAACGCTGACGAATCCCTGGCGCAGCAGAAGGAGCTGCTCGAGCAAGAGCGCGAGAGGGCGGACCGCCAGAACGAGCTGGTGGAACAGCTGCGCCGCCGCGTGAGGCAGCTGACGCAGCAGGTGGAGGGCCTTCGGGACGAGAACGAGCGGATGGCGCGTCGGTTTGCGAACGGCGCGGTATCGACGCCGCTGGTGTATGCGGGCGGCGAGCACGACCTCTTCGACCGCGAGATGCGCGACTACGTGCTCGAGGCGGTGAAGCATGAGCTGGACGGCTGCGGGCACGGCGACAGCAAGCAGAGCTGGCGCAAGGTGGATGTGCTGAGCGACGTGCTGGAGTCGAACGATTACGAGGGCCTGCACGAGCAGCGGCGCGAGGAGCTGCGGCGCGCGCTGGTGGGGTACCGCGGGATGACGGCGCAGCTCGAGGCGACGCTGGATGACCTGGGGTACAAGGTGATCCGCGGCGATCGGCATTACATACTCGAGTACTGCGGCGACGCGCGGTATCGGTTCACGCTGGCCAAGACGCCGAGCGACGTCCACGCGGGGGATAACTCGGCGACGAAGATCGCGCGGTTGACGCAGTAGGTTGTGCGAGGGGCGTGTGTGGGCAAATCGTGGGAAAGCCTTGCAATTCCAACGATTTGCCTTGCCTTGCATAACGTAGTAGAGTGTGACTACATTCGAATTTTACAACGGACGTGGGATTTGGAAGGCGAGGGGGGTCGCCAGCCGCGAGGGGAGCCGCGCGGAATACACCGGCAAACATCAAACAACGAAGTGAAAGGGATGGGATTGACATGGATGATTCAGATGATGACGAGGAGATGTCCTTCGAGGAGTCTCTGCAGTATGACAAACTCGGCGAGGTGACCGTCGACGAGCTGCAGTCCATTGAGAAGCAGATCGCCGAGCAGGCCGACATGCCGGAATGGGCCGTGGTGCAGCAGTTCTTCGTCGACACGGCGAAGAGGATCATGACCGGCTCGGGGAGCGTGATCGGCCGGCGCGCGTCGAGCTTCGTGCGCGGGGCCCTCGAGGAGGTTATCCGCACGGCGCCCAACGGCGAGGACCTGCCGCAGATGCAGGTGGACCCGACCACGGCCATGACGCTGCTCGGCTCGTATTACTACGATGGCACGCTGGGGGAGCAGGACTACCGCAGGGCCTTCGAATACTACGAGCGCGCCGCGTCACGCGGCGGAGTACGCGCCATGCTCAATCTCGGATACTGCTATCAGTATGGGCACGGCACCGAGCGCGACAGGGAGAAGGCGTGCGACTGCTACAACGTGGTGTATCTGGCGGAACCGTCGGATCCCGAGGCGCGCTACAAGATGGCGGATATGTTCTTCAACGGGTACGGCGTGCCGCGCAACGAGCGTGTTGCCGTGCGGGCGTATCTCGAGATCCTCCATGCCGTGACGATGGCGGAGGACGAGGAATCGAATTCGTGGTTCGAGGCGAACAAGGAGTCGCTGTACCGCCGGCTCGCCCTGGCCTACCGTGACGGCAGGGGCGTCAAGCGCAGTCCGCTCAAGGCGCTCGGGTACTACGAGAAGCTTGAGGTGATCCATTACCGCGACCTCGCGCAGGGTCGCCGTGACACTCCGTATTACAGTACGGCGAAGCACCTTGATGACGTGCAGAAGGAGATCGCCAAGCTGCGCAAGGAGCTCGACGAGGATCCGACCGCCGCGGCGCTGTGACGCCGGGCTGCGGACGAAATTTGAGGGTGGTTTGTGGAGGGTGGTGTATTGGGGGGGGTTAGGCTGGTGGCTTATTTCGTGTTTTTTCTTGGTTTCCTTATGGTATCGTTAATCCCATGCAAGTTCGTGAATGGGCGGAACGGGAGGGCCTGAACCCGTATACCGTATGGAAGTGGTGCCGGGACGGCACCATGCCCGTGCCGGTGGAGAAAACCCCGACGGGCATGTGGCTGATACACGACCCGCGCTACGAGAAGCCCGCGGACACCGTGCGCGAGGGGCGCACCGTGTGCTACGCGCGCGTCGGCTCCGACGACCGGAAGGCCGACCTGCAACGTCAGGCCGACCGCCTGAAGGCGTTCGCCGTCGGCCTCGGCGTGGACTCCCCGGAAACGGTCATGGAAGTCGGCGGCGGCATGGACGACGGGCGGCGCAAGCTCAGCCGTCTGCTCTCCGACCCCACGGTGACCACGCTCATCGTGGAACACCGCGACAGGCTCGCCCGCGTGAACGCGGGACTCGTGGAAAGCGCGCTGAAGGCGGCGGGGCGACGCCTGGTCGTGGTGGACGATACGGAGTTTGACGACGACTTGGTGGGGGACGTGACGGAGGTCCTCGTCTCGTTGTGCGCGCGCCTGTACGGGCGCCGGGCCGCGAAGGACAAGGCGGCGGCGGCTTTGAAGGCGGCCGAGGATGCGTAGGCGGAGTGTGGCGGGCGGGTGCGCGGCGGTGCGGGTGGCGCTCGACCCCACGCCGCGGCAGGCCGGGCTGCTGAGAAGCCACGCGGGCGGGGCGCGCACCGCCTATAACGCGGGTCTGGCGCATGTCAGGGAGCTGCTCGACGCCGGGGGGAGGCCCGAGTGGGGCATGTACGCGCTGCGCAGGTGGTGGAACGGGGCGAAGGATTCGATCGCCCCGTGGTGGGCCGAGAACAGCAAGGAATGCTACTCGTACGGCCTGGAGTGCCTTGCCGGGGCGCTGAAAAACTGGTCGGACTCCAGGCACGGCAGACGCAAGGGACGGAGAGTCGGGTTCCCGCGGTTCAAGTCGCGTCGCGCGTCCCGTCCGGCGTTCGCGTATACGACGGGCTCGTTCGGCCTTGTTCCGGGGGATCCGCGCGCGTTGAGGCTGCCGCGTATCGGGCGCGTCCACTGCATGGAGGACGTGACCGCCCGCGTGGGCGGGAGGCGCGTCCTGCGCATGACCGTCAGCGAGCGGTCCGGACGCTGGTATGCGTCGCTCACGGTGGAGGAGCCGCCCGCGAAGCCCGCGCCCGTGCCGCCGAAAAAGGGGACCGTGGGCGTGGACCTGGGAATCAAGACGCTGGCCACCCTGTCGGACGGCACCGTGGTGGGGAACGGGAAGCCGCTGGGACACGCCATGCGCCGTTTGAAGAAGGCGCAGCGCCGCCTGGGCCGGATGACGAAAGGCTCCGGGAGGCGGGAGAGACAGCGCCGGAGGGTCGCGCGGCTCCACGGGCGGGTGGCCGACGTCAGGCGCGACGCCATGCACAAGCTCACCACGCGCCTGCCCTCGTCCTATTCGGAAATCCATATCGAGGATTTGAACGTGCAGGGCATGATGGCCAACCATCGTCTCGCGATGGCGGTGGCGGACGCGGGCTTCCACGAGCTGCGCCGCCAGCTCGGATACAAGTGCAGGCGCACGGGCGCCAGGCTCGTCATCGTGGACCGATGGTACCCGAGCTCGAAGAGATGCTCCAACTGCGGGTCGGTGAAAGCCAAGCTGGCCCTCGGGGAGCGCACCTACAGGTGCGACGGGTGCGGGTACGTGGCCGACCGTGACCTGAACGCGGCCGTCAATCTCAGGGATTGGAATCCCCCGGTCGCCGGGAGTGCCCCGGAGACCCTAAACGCGCGCGGAGGGGACGTAAGACGGGCCGACGCCAAGCGTCGGGCAACGCGGACCCCTGTGAAACGCGAACCAAGCGACCGGACCCGTCCGGCATGAGACTTGGAGCTGCCCCGGGCAACCGGGACATGCAAGCCGGTCGGTTCACAATAACCAACCGACTTACAACGGATTCGGTGACATCGCGGCAATGTCGCCGGCGGGCGGATATCGCCAACGCTTATAGGTGGTGCGAGCGAAAGACGATAGCGGGGCCGCGATTCGGCGGCGCCGTGTGCATATTCTCGCAATCAGATTCATCCCGCGGATGTGCTTGGCTTGCAGGTCCGCGGGTCTCGTACGTTACGAGACAAGGAGGAGACATGTGCACGGCAATAACCATCAAATCGCGCCAGGGCGACTACTTCTTCGGCCGCACGCTTGATTTCATCACCGACATCTTCAAAGAGGCGGATCCGCTGCACCCCGTCGTCGGCATCTGGCCGGCGGGCGCCACCGTGGACGGGCAGATCGAATCGTGGACCGCACGCTACGCCTTCGGGGGAGTGGCGCCGCGCGGCACCGTCGCGCTGTTCGACGGCGTGAACGAGGCCGGCCTCGCGGGGGAACTCAACGCGCTCGACGAGCAGACCTGGGCGCCGGTCGACGCCATCCGCGCCGACGGCCGCACGCCGCTGCTCACCGAGGAGGTCGTATCGTATTTCCTGTCGCGCTACGCCACGGTGCGCGAAGTGCGCGACCACGCCGACGAATACGCCTGCGCCGATGTGGATTTCGCGCCGCTTGCCGACGCCGGCCCCTTCTCGCGGGTGCCGTCGCATTTCATCTTCACCGATGCCTCCGGCGACTCGGTGGTGCTCGAACCTCTGCACGACGGCCGCTTCACGGTCCTTGACAGCATCGGTGTGCTCACGAACTCGCCCACCTACGACTGGCAGGTCACGAATCTGCGCAACTACGTGCAGCTGCAGGGCTTCAACGCCGGCCACACGCAGCTTGGCGAGACCACATCCGGCAGCGGCGTGCTATTACGCCAGATCGGGTACGGCTCGGGCCTGCTCGGTATCCCCGGCGACTACACGTCCACGTCGCGTTTCGTGCGCGCCGCGTTTCTCTCGAGGTATATCGACGATTTCGACAGCGCCGAGGGCATCGGGGCCCTGCGCGACGTGTTCGCCAGCGTGGTGGTGCCGCGCGGCATCGAGAAATCCGACCCGTCCGGCACGTACCGCGACAGCACGCAGTACTGGTCGGGCTACGACCTGACGAATCGCGCGATCTATGTGAGCGCGCACGGCACGAATGCCACGATCCGCCGCACGGTTTCCGATGTCACCGAGCCCGCCGTGTACGACATCCCCCTCGCCCCCGTGTACGCGTGACGCGCCTGCGCCCTGGTGCGCGGCAACGGTGGCCTTCGCTGGCACTGGGGTGACCAGTGAAGGCGACCGTTGGCGAGAAAACCGGTGCTGTGGTCCGGAACCCGTACCACCGTTCCAGGGCGGGATGGTGCGCGCCGTGTTCGGACGCGCTGTGATGGTTCGGTGATAGTATGTGAGCGAAGTAGCTCGACGGGGGTGCAATATGTTCCGGGGCTCGCGTCAACGCCGCGTCGCGTCCTGCCATATCGTATGCCCGTCGCGCCAACGCGCTGTTACGCGCCAACGCGTTGATACGCGCTGATGCCCGCGCCGCGCGCCACGCACCGCAGCCGGCGTCCGGGACGGAGCCGGCGGCCGCGCAGACACCAGAGGGATACAGCCACCAAGTCAGGAGAAAGACATATGGCCGTTTTCGACGTCATCCAGTTCGAGGGCAATCCGAGCGCCGTCGTGTGGCAGAGCCCGTACACGGACTTCCACTACGGCAGCCAGCTCATCGTCGACGAGAACCACTACGCGGTGCTGCTCATCGAGGGCCTCACCGAGGTGTTCGGCCCCGGCCCGCACACGCTCGAGACGCAGAACTACCCGTTCCTTGAGAAGATCCAGCAGATGTTCACGGGCGGCAAGACGGCCTTCCCGTGCAAGGTGTACTTCATCAACAAGGTCCAGACGATGGACATGCTGTGGGGCACCGACAGCAAGCTGCAGGTGATGGACCCGGTCTACGGTCTCCTGCTGAACCTGCGCCTGCACGGAAACCTCAGCTATTGCGTGGGTGACACGCCGATCGACGTGAAGAAGCTCATGGAGAAGTTCTCCGGTTTCGTCACGAACTTCGGCTCCGACCAGGTGCTCAAGAACATGCGCGGCATCATCTCCGCGCGCGTGTCCGACACGGTGGCGAAGTTCTTTGCCACGTCGGGAGTCGATATTTTCACGGCGAATGCGCATCTGCTCGAGCTGAGCGAGGCCATCGAGAAGCCGCTGTCCGAGAAGTTCGCGGAGTATGGCCTGAAGCTCACGCAGTTCTTCATGGAGACCATCACCACCGACCAGGACGACACGCAGGAGTTCAAGGAGGCCCGCAGCAAGGCCATGCGCACCATCACGGATGCGCAGGCTGCGGCCGCATCGCGTGCGATCCAGGGCTTCACGTGGCAGGAGCAGCGCCAGATGGACACGCTCCAGACGCTTGCGGGCAACCAGGGCACGCCCGGCACCTTCATGGGCGGCATGCTGGGACTGAACCTCTCGGGTCCGATGACGCAGCCGTTCAACTCCATGATCGGCAACAACATCACGAATCCGATGAACAGCATGAGCCAGGCGATGAACAACATGGGCGGCGTGCCCATGCAGAACGGCGCTACGCAGGGTGCCGGCGCGCAGGCCGGCGCTGCGGGCTTCCCCCAGAACGCGGCGGTGAACAATCCCGCGGCTGCTGCTGCCGCTGCTGCGGCAGGCAATACGATGGGCCAGCAGCCCGGTGCAAACGGTCAGGGTGCGCCGAATGGTGCGGCTGGCGCGAACGGGCAGACGATGAACCCGCCGGCGCAGCAAGCGGCACCGAACCAGGCCACGTCCAACCAACAGCCCGCGCCGAACCAGCCGAACCAGCAGCAGCCGGCCGCGGCGACGTGCCCGAACTGCAGCCAGCCGGTGCAGCCGGGCTGGAAGATGTGCCCGTTCTGCGGCACCCAGCTCGTCAAGCCCACCTGCCCGAACTGCGGCCAGGAGACCCAGCCGGGCTGGAAGATGTGCCCGTTCTGCGGCACCCAGCTGAACTGACGCTCGCCGCGTGACGGCTCGGGCACATAAGCCACACAAGGCATACCCACGCATAACCCACAGACCCAAGGGGACACCATGAACAACAACAAAGACATCGACGCGCAGCGCAAGCTCAACATCGCCATCTGCGCCATCGGCGGCATCATCTTCCTCGTGTACGCGGCCGTGCTCATCACCTTCGTCAGGGAGCTGCACCCGGCGGGCGTCATCGGCATCATCTTCACGGTGATCGCCTTCATCCTCGCCTTCGCCACGCCCGCTTTCGCGGTGAAGCGTCCGAACGCCGAGGCCCTGTTCTTTGGCCTGCCGCTCATCGCCTTCGCCTCGCGCTACTTCATCGTGCAGGTCGTGGTCGGCGCCATCCTGCTCGCGGCCCAGCGGGTCCTGGGCGCGGGCATCGCCTTCTGCATCGAGCTCATCATCCTGGCCGTGTTCCTCATCGCCATGATCGTGGGCTACTTCACGCAGAGCGCGAGCCTGGGCCAGCGCGAGGAGCGCCGCCAGCAGCAGGTGACGTGGACCTTCCGCGTCACCGATGTGGACGGCACCATGCGTCTGGCGCAGAGCAAGGGCGCGCCGCAGGAGGTGGTGAGCCAGCTGCAGCATCTCGTGGAGACCGTGCGCTACTCCGACGCCTTCTCCCATCAGAACCCCATGATCATGCAGATGGAGCGCCAGATCAGCGACGAAACCGCGCAGCTGCGCCAGTGCGTGGCGGCAGGCGACTGGATGACCACGGCCGCGCTGTGTCGCGATCTGGAGTTGCGCTACACGGACCGCGCCAACCAGCTGCTGGCCATTAAGTGAGGGCGGGCGGCGATACGCGGGAGACGCGCCGGCCATGATGCCGCCGGCGCTTAGGAATCCAAGGAGAAGCGATGGCCATCTCATTCAAGCAGCGTGTCTGCGAGACCTGCGGCGGCGACCTCGTGCTCGACCAGGCGCGGTGCTGCTACATCTGCATGTACTGCGGCAACACGTACGAGCGCAGCGAAAGCTACGACGGCAACCTGTCCGTGCGCAACGCCGCGCTCCAGGCGCTGAACAGCGTCGCGTCGCTCGGCGGCAGCCTTGACAAATGGGACACCGTGGAGGACAACCTCAACGACTGCCTCAAAATCGACCCGTCCTACGCGGGCACCGTCGTGGCGCAGCTGGCGGCAGCGTTCACGCGCGTGCGCGTTCTGGGGCGCACCGATCCCAACGCGGCGAAGGCTGAGCTGTCGAAGGTGAGCGGGGCCTACGCCAAGCTCGGCAAGGGCTTCGACCCCTCGACCCACGGCGACGAGGCCGATTTCTACGACGCCATCGAATCCGCCGACGCGCGTACCCTGCTGGCCGGCGTGTTCACCGCCTTCCATGACGATGCGCGCGCCTCCTACCTCGAAAACGGCATCCATTCCTCCGACCTGCATTCGAGCGAGGCCGCCATGATGCTTATCACGCGCGCCTTCGAGCAGAAGGACTGGGACAAGCTGGATGACACGCTCACGTCCCCGGCCGTCATCGACGCGAACGCCGTGTTCGCGCGCCTCCTGACCGAATACCCCGACCGCGAGGGCAAGGCCCAGGACGCCGAGCTCCTGCTGGGCAAAGGCGTCGACGCGCAGGCCGCGCGCGAGGCGGCGTCCGCGTATCTGCGCAGTTCCGACGACGCCCCTGACACGAAGGTGGCGGTTCTTCAGCGCTGCACGGCTCACGGCGTCGCGCCGACCGGCGAGGCGATGGCGAAGCTGCTGGGCGAGGCGGGGCCTAAGTCCTGCTCCACGATTTTCGAGAAGCTTCCCGGAGGCGTACTGACCGACGATGACGTCGCCCAGCTGACGCGTGCCCTTCAGGCGAACGAACCCGTGGACGTGATGGGCACGTGCCTCGCGGCGCTCGCCGCGGCGGGTTACTTTGTGGATCTGCGCGCCGACGACGCCCTCGCCTTCATGGAGCGCGCTGACCTTTCGGTGGCCGACCGCGTGTCGGGCTGGAAGACGTTGTGCGACGCGGGCCTCGAACCACGCCGCCGCCAAAGCGTTTTTGACGATATTCTGCTCAAGCTCCCCGCCGCGGATGCCGCGAAAGGCGTCGCGGATGCCGCGAAGGACGCGGCGCAGGAATCGTCCGACACCGCGGATTCGGCAGCGGCGCAGGAATCGGCGCCCGCGCAGGAGTCGTCCGCCGCAGTGGATCCGGCGGCCGCCAAGCCCACGCTTCTCGCGGCCATCGCCGCCACGCTGCCGGATGGTCCCAGCCCCTTCACGGTGCGCACATACCTAGGCGAGTCCACCATCGATGGAACCGCCAAGCCGCAGGTGCTCGCCTCGTTCCTCGGCACGCTCGGCTCCGCGCCGGTGATTCGCACGGCCGCCTCGGACTACGAGCACACGCATCCGGACGATTCCGACACCGCCCTCGCCGTGCTGCGCGTCCTTGCCGAGGCGGGCATCATCGACTCCATCGGCGGCAGCATGGGCTCGGCCGGTTTCCAGGCCGTCGGCTCCGGCGTTCAGGCCTCGCCCCACGCACTCGACGAATACCTGACGCTCACCCTGAAGCCCAATGCCTCAGAGCCCTTCAACCCCACCACCGCGCAGGGCCTCGTGGTACCCGGACTGCAGGTGAGCCCCGGCAACGCCATGTCGTTCCTCTTCGCCACGCCCGACTTCCCGGGCAAAGGCGATATGTTCGCCCACATGCTGCACGGCACCGTGCTGGACGCCGACGCCCCGGTGCAGGTCTATACGCAGCCGACGGGCGCGCTTCTCATCGCCCCGCTCCTACAGTGCTACCTTCTGGCCAGCACCGACGGGCCCGACACGGCGCAGAGCGTCATCGCCGCGCTGCAGCCGGTGACGTCCCAGCTCAACTGCGACGTCACCTTCGCCGGCACACCGACGCGCTTCCGCAAACTCGTGCGCTCCGGGCAGGTGACGGTGCCGCAGTCCACGGCCGCCTTCTGCGAGGGGATAGGCATGTTCCAGTAGGCCCGCGCTCCGATGCCGGAAGGCATTGGAGTCACACCACACCGGCACAACCACACCGCTAGAACATAACCACACAGGTACACAACCACAACAGCACCACACTCAAGGGGAAGGAGGACGAGATGTCCGCTTACGATGATGACGACGACAGCGCTGTCCTCGAGGCGCAGATCGCCCACCTGCGGAGCCAGATCAGCTCCTGCCAGTGGGATATCCAGGAGCTCAACGGCGAGATCGACTACGCCGTGGCGGCCCTGAACGAATTGCGCGGCCGGGCCGCGGACATGTCGCGGCTGGTCACAGGCGACCTCAAGGGTCTTAACGGCCGTCTGAACGGAAACGCCGTCGACACGCGCGACGTACATATGGCCATCGACAACGTCTCGCGCCGCTACTTCCGGTACCGCAGCGAGGCGCAGGCCACGCGCGCCCTGACGCATGACACGGCCCGCTACTACGAGCAGTTCGGCTTCTACAACAGGCTGCGCCGCGTCTCCCTGGGCTCCGTCATGGCCGTGGACTCGCATCTGATCGTGCAGGATACGGCGCGGAAAATCGTGGAGAAGGAATACCTGAAGAACACCGATTACTGGCTCGCCTACGCCACGATGGCCGTGATGCTGTGGTGGACCGACGAGCGTGAGGCGGCGGAACGCGCGCGTGACCGTGCGCTGCAGCTTTCCCAGACCAAGGCCTCGCTGTTCTTCCTCTTCGTGTGCCTGCGCTTCGGCCGCACCAAGCCGGCAGCGCAATGGTACGACTTCTACCTGCGCTTCGTGCAGGTCAACGATGTGGGTGACGAATTCCAGTACCTGCTCGAGGCGCAGCTGAGTGGCGCGTTCGACGCGGACGCCACCCTCGCCGCCTCGCTCAGGCGCCGCATGAAGGACCTCAACCACCAGCTGAGGGACTCCGACCCGACCTTCGACTCGCGCGTGGCGCGCAGAACCTGCGAGGACATGCGTGCTCGCGCGCATGTGACGGAATTCGACTTCTACTACCTCGCGCAGTACTGCCCGGCCGTGCCCGACCTCAAGCGCATCCTCTCGGACGCCGAGAAGAACGAAGTGGCGGCGCAGGACTACGACGCCCTCTCGAAAATTCGGCCCGCGCGCGGCAACACCGCGGAGAAGCTCGAGGACTCCATCTATAACGTCATCAACTCCATGGACGAGCCGGAGGAGGAGCTGTACCGGCGCATCCGCCGCAACGAGCTCATCGTCAAGGCCCGTGGCGACGTGGCGCAGGCGCAGAAGGCCTATGACGAGCGCTACCCGAAGGATCGCGGCACGTCCTACGCCGACCTGCTGCTGCGCTGGGCGTTCGCCGAGGACGACCGCCGCATCCTGCCCCAGGCGCGGCGCTGGGCCATCGAGCAGGTGGGCGGCGGCATCCGCCAGGGAATGGACGATTTCGCCGCCGGCTACCGCGGCGAGGTTCGGGAGCGCTACGAGATCGACGTGGACGGTTGGAAAGGCGAGTTCGCCGAATACGAACGCGACCAGGCCGTGCAGAGCTTCGCGGCGTACTTCGAGAAGAACCGCACGTCCATGTACCTCAAAGACACCTATGTGCGCCTGCTCATCGCCATCACCGTGATCGGCGTGGCGCTGCTGCTCCTGTCGATCCTGGCGCCGCTTGTACCCGTCATCGTCATCGGGGCGCTCGAACTCGTCTTCGGCGGCATGGGCACGTGGCTTCGCATCGTGTCTCTGCGCGACCGCGTGGAGCACCGCCGGCTCAAGGACATCGAGATCATCTCGAACACGCTGGCGGAGCTCGGCACGTGGCGCCGCGCCTACCAGCAGGCGGACGCGCAGTTTGCCGATCTCGACGCGGCGCTCGACATCCTGCTCGGCCCCGACGCCAGGCGCACGCAGCCGACGGGGCAGGAGGGCCAGCCGATGGCGCCGCCGCAGCCGATGGCCGTTGCACAGCCGATGGCTCCACCGCAGCCCATGGCACCGCCGCAGCCGGCGCAGCCCGTCCAGTCCACGCAGCCCGTACAATCCGCATATCCGACGCAGGCCTGAGGAGGAACCATGAACCTAGGGCAATCGTCCATCGACGAACTCCAGCAAACCGTCGACACCTTCCGCAGCCATGTCGACCAGCACATCACCGCCATCGACGGCGTCTCCACGAATATCCAGACCACCACGGCGCAGGTTGCCGCGGAGGTGGAGGAATTCAAGAAGAACATGACGATGAGCGAGGAGATGGGCCTCGCCTCCGAGAACATCATGCGCCTCGACCAGATAGCCCGCGAGCAGTTCGGCGGCTACGAGGAGGTGCGCCGCACCGTCATCGGCATCGTGCGCGACTACGACATCAACCTCGTGCGCGGCAAAACCATCGACGAGCTCTCGCAGGAGCTGTGGGTGTCGAATTCGCGCTACTGGCTGTCGTATGCGCTTATCGCGCTGGCCGCGTGGGTCAACGATTACCCGGAGCTCGCCGCGAACGCCGTCTCGGAATGCATGCACCGAGACAAGATCAAGGCCACGCTGTTCTTCACGCTGCTCAACCTGCGCTTCGACCGCATCCCCGCCGCGCGCGAATGGTTCGGCATCTACCTGTCCGCGCTCGACCCCGCCGACCTGCCGCTCGAAAGCGCCGTCATGCTCCAGGCCTACCTGGCCGGCGCCTTCGGCCGCGACAAGAAGATGCAGGACGAGGTCTCCCGCCGCATCGACGACTGGATAGCCCAGGTGGCCGCCGACGAGGCGTCCCGCAAGGAGTTCGTCGGCTCGTACCGCCGCTACATCGAGGAGCGCAGGCCGTCGAAGCAGTTCCAGTACCCGGCGCTGCAGCAGGTGTGCTCCAACGTGGCGCAGGCGCAGGCCATGCACGACGGTTACTCGCGCTACGCGCTGCTGCTCCAGATGGTCAATGAGCTCGATGTGCCCGCCGTGGAACAGACCGACGGGAACTTCAAGGCGCGCATCGACAAGGTGCTCTCCGATCTCATCTCCAACTACGACCGCGACGAGCGCGAGGTGCGCGACCAGAAGGCGTACTACGAGTTCGTGGTGAAGAACGACGGCGACACGCAGGCCGCGCAAACCCAGTACAAGACCATGCTCGAGCAGCGCCAGAAGGGCTCGAATATCGGCCGCACCTTCCTCGACTGGGTGCTGTACCGCTCGAGCAGCCAGATCGACGTGCACGTGCGCCGCTTCGCGCTGTCGCGCACGAAGCGATGGCTGCTGTCGGCCATCGACGAATACGATGACGCGCTGCGCCAGGCCAGGCCCGACGCCTACGCACTGGAGTTGCAGATCCAGCCGGGGCTCACGTGGACCGGCACCATCGACCAGACGGGCTCGAACGGGCAGGCGCTGTGCGGCGAGGTCTCCGCTTTCGTGCGCGACCACCGCACATCCATCGTGTTCTTCAACAAGCCCAATATCGTGGCCGGCGTCATCGGCATCGTGTGCATCGGCCTGGCGTTCCTCTCGCCGTTCACGCTGATCGGCTCTCTGGCGGCGACCCTCTTCATCGTGTGGAACATCCTGTCGAAGTCGAAGACCTTTGACCAGATCGTGGCATCCAGCGTGAACTCGGTGGCGACGGCCTCCAATGAGGCGGCGATGCTCCACCAGTACACGCTTGACTGCGGCAGGGTGCGCGACGAGGTGAAGGCGCGGCTGCAGCATAATTTCTAAACACGATGCACGCGACGCATAAACATGACGACGCATAAACACGACGCAAAAGGAGACAGACCATGAGCAATGTGGACCCGACGATGAACTTCGATCCGTTCACGGGCCAGCCGCTGCAGGCCCCGCAGCCCGCACCAGCGCAGCAGCCCCAGGCACCGCAGCAGCCGATGCCGGTGGAGCAGGAGCCCGCGCAGCCCGCGCCGGCCATGCCGCAGTCGGACCCTTCGGCCGATCCGGGCACGGCCGGCTCCGGCGTCGACGCACCGACGGACCCGCAGGCGAATCCGGACGCCTTCGGAGCCCAGGTGGGCGACGCGCAGCAGGCAGAGCCGCAGGCCGATCCCAACGCCACGCCGGAGGACCTGTTCAGCTCCATCATGGGGTTGGACTCCACAAGCCAGCCCGGCCCGGCGAAAGCGAAGAACGAGGCGCTGCGCGAGGCCGAGAAGAAGCTTCCCACTTGGAGCCTTGAGCCCCCGGCGCAGTACCTGGATTAAGCGGTCCGCCATGTTCTCCCTGCGTTCGCTCGCCTCGCTTTTCGGCAGACGGCGCTCCCGCTCAGACGCCTCGGAGCCGGATGCCATCCTGTGTGGTCCGGCTACATTGGATGGCGCGTTGCCGCCGTGCGATGTACCAGTGCCCTTCAACCCGCCGCATGACTTCGCGTCCTGGCGCGCCGCACTGGCCCTGCTCGGTGGCGACGAGGCGGGCGAGAGCGCGGACCACCGCACAAGCGAGAGCGGCGACAGCAGCGGAAACACTGAGGCCGGCGCAGGCTGGGAGAGCGGTGCCATCGTGGTGCTGCGACGCGGAAGCGTCGATGACCCGGCTTTCGCCGGCGCGGTGATGACGCTTATCGAACGCTTCTGTACTGCGCGCCTGACGGAGACGACGCGGCGCTTCCTGTGGGACGCGTCCGACGCGCGTGACACCGATTCGCTGGCGCTGCTGGCGGAACGCTATGTGCGCTCCTGCGAGTCGCTTCTGTTCTTCGACGATGTTCGTGGTCTGCCGACACAGGAGTGCTCGCGACTACGCGAGACGCTGCGCAACGGGTACCGCAGGGTGATCGACGCGCCCGTCGCTCCGGACGGAGCGCTGGCGGAGGAGAACCTCGCATACGGCCGCCTGCGCATCCGCCGCATGATCGACGATGTGATGGCCGATGATAATGCAAACAACAAGGGTGGAGGATCCCATGAATGACGCGGCACCGGCCCCGATGGCCGCAACTCCTGAGACGCCCCAACGGTCGTCGTCCTCGGATTTCGCCGAGCTTACGCGCCGCCTCGAGGTGTATATGCGCTCGCTGTGCCCGCTCGTCATCGTGCGCACCGCCGAACGCCACCGCGTGGAGCGCGCACTTGCCGACATCGTGGGACGCAGCAACCTCAACGCGTGGAGCTACAGCGACTCGCGGCAGGTCGTGCGCCTGAGCCAGGACGCCGCCCCGCACGACGTGCACTCCGACCCGCTGCCTTTCGTGCGCGAAACCTTCCTGCGCACGCGCCGCACGGCCTTCCTCCTGGCCGACACGCGCCGCATGGACCAGGACACCCTGTACACACGCGAACTCGTCTCCACCGCCTACCTCGCGCAGGAAACCCACAACACGCTGATCGTGGTGACTGCGGACGACGTGTGGCAGCGCCTCGCCGGCATGGGCATGGTGGTTGACCTGGGCACCCCGACCTTCGAGGAACGCTGCGCGCTGATTACGGATTTCGCCTCGCGCAACCCCGAAGATGTGCGATTGGGGCCTGACTCCACGGCGCATCTGTCGGTGATGCTGCGCGGCCTGAGCGAAATGCAGATCACGAATCTTCTGCGTGCCTCGCTCGTGGCACAGGGCCGCCTTGGCGACTCGTCCATCGATTCGGTCAGCGCCCGCAAGGACCGTCTGTTCACGTCGGTTCCGAACGTCATGCCCGTGGATTGCTCGCAGCCTATGCTGGTGGTCGGGCTCGCGGGGCTGCGATCGTGGCTCGAACGCAAGCGCCGCGTGTTCTTCGCCAGCCGCGAGCAACTCGACGCGCACCATCTGGAGCCCCCGCGCGGCATCCTTCTCATGGGCGTGCCCGGATGCGGAAAATCGTATTCCGCGCGCATGGTGGCGCACGAATGGCGCCTGCCGCTGTTCCGCTTCGACCTCGGCTCCGTGTATGACAAATACGTAGGCGAGACCGAGCGGCGCATGCAGGAGGCGCTCGACTACATCGACAACGTGGCGCCGTGCGTGCTGTGGATCGACGAGATCGACAAGGCGCTGTCGGTGCGCTCGGGCGAAAGCGACGTGGCCAACAGGGTGCTGGGGCAGTTCCTTTTCTGGCTCCAAGAGTCCGACGCCAAGGTGTTCCTCGTGGCGACCGCCAACAATGTGGCGGATATGCCGCCGGAGCTGTTCCGCAAGGGACGCTTCTCCGAAACCTTCTTCGTCGACCTTCCCACACGCGCCGAACGCCACGATGCCATCGGCGCCTACGTGGCCTCGTGCCTCGGCACGCCGCTGGACGACGCCGCGCTGGGCCGTCTGGCCGACGAATGCGCCGGATTCTCGTATTCGGATATCGAGCAGTGCGTCAAGGACGTGGCCGAGGGCTGCTGGTTCGGCGGGCCCGAGGGCGCCGGCGTCGCCGCCGACCCGACGGCCGTCGAGGCGCGCCTTGCGCAGGCCATGCGGCAGGCCGCGCCGATCGATCCCGAGGCGATCGGGAAGATTCGCGAATGGGGCGCGCGCAATGCCAGGCCTGCGTCCGGCGAAGGCGGGGCGCCGACCTGTGGATCGGCGCCAACCCTTGCAGCGCCGTCAACTGTTGCAGCGCCGTCAATTCCCACCGGGGGACAGGAGTAGACATGAGTCTTGAGAGCGAACTGAGCTATCTGCAGTCACGCTATGCCGAGCTCGAGGCCGAGCGCGCGGAGCTCCAGGCCGAGCTGAACCATCTGTACCGGGCGGCGCAGGATACGAATGACGCCCTGCTCCTGGAGCGCCAGCGCATCGACGGCGAGCTGGGCGTCGTCATGCAGCGCATGACGACGTCCGACGCCGACATGCGGCGCGCGCTGCAGACGCAGAATGAGATCGGCGAGCTCTACGGCCGCCTCAAGGCCATGGAGCAGGCCAACAAGGCCATCCGCAAGTGCAACGACCGAAAGTACTACGATTTCGCGGTCTACCGCCAGGTACGCAAAATCGTGCAGGGCATGATGGACGACCTCGATTTCTCCATGATTTCCATGGACGTCATCGACAAGGCCGTGCAGCGCGAGCAGCTCAAGGACCCGGATTTCTGGCTGACCAGCGCCATGCTCGCCATCGTGGCGTGGTGCGACGACGACCGCGAGGGCGCCGAGAAGGCGCTGCGCAACGCCATGCGCCTCGACGACCGCAAGACAGCCGCCTTCTTCATGGTGTTCAACCTGCGTCTGGCGTCTGAGAAAAGCTTCACGCCCGGCATGAGCGACCAGCGCGAGCTCGCCGCGCTCAAATGGCTGGCGTATCTCGCCGGCGGTCGGTTGGATGCCGCGGTGAAGCCGACGGGCGCGCAGGGCGGTGCGGTTTCCGGCGCTCAGACGACGGGTGCATCGTCGCAATCGTCGCAGCCGGCGCCCACGGCACCGCAGGGCCCGGCGCTGCGCGGATCGGAGCAATCGTTGCTCCTCCTGTTCGTCTCCATGATGTCGCGCGCCCTGTCCGACAAAGTGTCGGACCGCACGCGGCAGATCGTGACGAACTACGTCAACTCCCTTATCGACGAAGACCTCGCCAGGCACGGCGACACCCGCGCACAGGCCGTCGGCCGCATCGCCGACAAATGGCAGGGCATCGCCGGCACGCAACCGTTCCCGTATGACGCCATCGTCAGCCATGTGCCCGGCTGGAAGGACCTCTCGCTCGCCATGAGCATGGCCCGGGGGCAGCAGGCGATTCTCGAATTCGTGGACCGCACCCTCACGGTGCCCGTCGAGCAGCGCAACCTGTTCCTCAAGGACTATATCGACGGCATTGCGCAGGAGCCCGGCAAGCAGGAGCGCGACACCTACGACGAGATTCGCCGCAACGAGCTCATCATCGAGTGCAAGGGCGATGTGGACGAGGCGCGCGGGCGCTTCGCCAAGGAGAAGGCGTTCGAGAACGCCGAGCTTAACATCGTGGGCGACATGATCGACTGGGTCTACGGAGATCGCTCGAGCGAGGAAGTCAACCCGCAGATGGTGCGCAATATGTTCGTGGCCACCAAGCCGCTGGAGCTCGAGGCGTGCGGGCTGTACCGCGACCGCTATACGAGCCTCGTCAGGCCCGTGCAGACCGTGACGATCGACGATTTCACCACGCAGATGCCGATGCAGGACGCGACACCGGCCAAACAGGCGGTGGGGCAGCACTACGCGCAGCTTGAGGCGGACGCGGTCTCGCGCGTGTCGAACACCTTCGCGGTGGTGCTTATCGTGCTTGGCGTGGCGCTGGGCGTGGGCATGGCGTTCGTCGCGCCGCCCGCCATCCTGGCCGGCGTGGTGGTGGCCGCGCTCGGCGGGATCACGCTCTATATGAACGGGCGGCGCCGCGACGCGATCCACCGCCAGTTCGCCGCGTCCACCCAGCGCGCCTTCGAGCAGCTCGACGGGCTCCAGTCCGCGTTCGCCTCCTACCTGCGCGACTTCTCCGACGCCGACTCCCTCTCCGTTCCCCTCTCCCAACGCATCGACGCAGCGTGAGGAGGTGCGTGCTTACATAACGCTGGTACGGCTTGCAGACAGAATTCCACGATTTTGCGGTCGTTTTACCCCGATTCGTCCGTACACCGTACCACTGTTAAAAAGGAAACGACCCAGTCTCCGCATACCCATCGAAATGGCGTTAGGCGGGTGCCGTCGCACCCGCCTAACGCCATTTTGACCACCGAACCGACCCCGAACCCTCCGAAATCGTTTTAAGCGGGTGCCGTCGCACCCGCCGAACGCCAAAATGGGCGGGAGCGCAGCCAGGCGCCGTCACCCTCCGTAACAATGTGATGGGAAACGGGCACGGAACGGGCTCCGAAGGGCGAAATCGTATGATTTCTGTCCGCAAGCCATCACATTGTTAGTGGGGGAGGGTGTTATTGGGGGAGAATTACTGGAGAAGATACTGGTGCGGTGTGGAGGGGCGACGATGGGTTACCGCTCCGTGCCGAACTCTTCAGCACAGATCTTCACCATTTCGCTCACGCAGCCTTCGGCGATGAGCCTGCCGCGTTCCGCGCTCGAACCCGTCGCGTCGGCGAGCCCGCCGTAGTCCGGAACGTCGCCCTTGCGCACGGGGTACCGCACATACGCCTTCGGCTCCACCTTCTGCTTGTACACCATGCGGTCCATGTGCACGAGCTGCGGTTCGTAGTGAAGCATCAGCGAGGTCTCGGTGATGGCGGCGTGTTCCAACGCCCAGCCCGGGAAATCAAGTCCCTCGAACACCTTCTCGACCACGTCCGGAGTCAGGGGATCCCACCAGTTGGACTCCACGATCGTGGCCTTCCCGCCCGTCTCTCGCGTCACGAGGTCGATGGCTTCGATGACGAAGGGCTCGTTTTCGAAATGCCCGTTCATCACCACGATTTTCGTGAAGCCGTCCGCGATGATTTCGCTCAGGACATCATGCACGAGGTTGATGACAGTCACTCCGTTGAGGTCGATGGTTCCTGGAAACAGCGGACCGCCTCCGGACAGCGGCTTGGATTTGTAGCCGTAGCACAGCGTCGGCATGACGGTTCCGTCGAGCGCCGCGGCGAGGTCCTCGGAGATATGCTCGGCGATGCGGGCGTCCACCCCCATCGGCAGGTGCTGGCTGTGTTGCTCGGTCGAGCCAATCGGGAGAATGACGGGCCTGTCCGTGCGCGCGGCGAATTCGGGCCATGTCATCTGGTCCATGCGGTATGTCGTGGTAGTCATGGTGTTTTCCTTTCCGTGCCCCAGGGGCACACGATTGCGGTGGACGGTCCGCCCGGTCGGATGGATCGCCCACCGCGGTGAATCGACATTCAGATATGTTCGAGATCCTTGTCGGCGTTCTCGTGCGACATGATCATGGCGACAAGTGCGATAGCCGCGATGGCGACCATGTACCAAGCCGGGGCGAGAGCGGAGCCGCTGACGTAGATGAGCCACGTGGCGATGAACGACGCGGTGCCGCCGAAGATGGCGTTCGCCATGTTGAAGGAGAAGGCGAAGCCGGTGAAGCGCACGTCGGTGGGGAATGTCTCCGTCAGGTAGCTCGACAGCGTGCCGTCGTTCGCCGTGAGGGTGGCGCACATGGCGAGCTCCACGAGAAGCACGGGCAGGAACAGGCCGGTGTTGAGAATCATGAACGCGGGCACGGTGAGCGCAATGAAGGCGACGCATGCGGCGATGAGCATCTTCTTGCGGCCCACGCGATCCGACACATGTCCCATGAGGAACACGAGGCCTACGTAGAGCACAAGGCAGATGGTCGTGATGGTGTTGGCCTGGGTGGCGTCCATGTTCACGGTTTCCGTCAGGTAGTTCGGCAGGTAGGTGAGCACGGTGTAGAAGCCGACGGCGTTGAGCATGGAGGCGCCGAAGCTGATGAGAAGCTCGCGGCGGTGGTATGTGAAGAGCATGCGCAGCGGCGACTGGCCTTTGCCCGTCTTCTTTTCGGCGGAGGCGAGGGCCTCGGTCATGCGGTTATACACCGGCGAATCCGCGAGCTGCGTGCGGATATAATGCACGATGAGTCCGAGCGGGCCGGCAAGGAGGAACGGCACGCGCCAGCCCCAGGATGCCATGGCCTCGGAGCTCAGCACGCTTGTCATGACCGTCGCCATGAGGGATCCGCACAGCAGGCCGATGGCGGTGGATGCCGGAATCAGCGAGCAGTAGATGCCGCGCTTCTTCGTCGGCGCGTATTCGCCGAGGAACGTGGCGGCGCCCGCATATTCGCCGGAGGCGGAGAAGCCCTGGACCATGCGCAGCAGCAGGAGCAGCGCAGGTGCCGCGATTCCAATCGTGGCGTATCCGGGCAGGCATCCGATGAGGAACGACGCGCCGCTCATCAGAAGCACGGACAGCGACAGCGCCGCCTTGCGGCCGTGGCGGTCGCCGAAGCTTCCCCAGAACAGGGCGCCGATCGGGCGCAGTACGAAGGACAGCGCGAAAACCGCGAAGGTCTCGAGGAGTGCGACCGTGTGGTTGGAGTTGGAGAAGAACACCACGGCGATGACCGTGGCGAAATAGGAGTACGACGCGTAGTCGAACCATTCGATGAAGTTGCCGAGGAAGGAGGAGACGGCGACCTTGCGGACCATCTCCTGCTGTTCGTCGGCTTCTGTGCCTTCGTCCTTCGTGACGAAGGCCGTGCCATTGAGTGCGGTTGTCATGTCGGTCTCTTTCGTTCGGGCTATTCGATGCAGTGTGCGGGACAGGAACGCGAAGGGGATGGAAGCTGCGCGTTCCGTGGACCGGAAAGACTCGAGGCATCTGGGCCGTTCGTGACGTCCCGCGCCTGATGACCCTTACTGTGGCCGCACGGATTTGCCGCGTCATGAACGCGTTGTTAATCGGTTTTCCGCGAGACTGGACATGGTGTCATACCGCGTTGGATGCTTATTGCTTGGACATCACGATGGAAGGTGACGCGTCGGGAGGGAAGACAGCATCTTGGCGCAGGTCGTGACAACCGCCCATGTCTGTGCGTCGTCGATATCACAGCCGGATATGCGGCACAGTCTGTCAAGACGGCCGTACAGGGTCTGCCGGCGGATGCCGAGCAGATCCGCCGCGGCGCTTTTACTGGATGCGGCATCGAAGCAGGCGCACAGAGTGTCCATGAGCTGCTGGTCGTTCATCGCGGATTCCCCGAGACAACGGCGTGACATGGTCTGTACTCCGCGTCTCACGTCGTCCGAGAGCATCAGACACCGGAGGGCGTCTTCGTAATACGACCTCACGCAGCCATTGGACGTCCCGCGTTCCTCGATCGGTGGCATGGCCGCGAGCGCGCCGAATGCAGTCACCAGTGCCTCGGCGGAATCCACGAGGCGCACCACATCCACTTTCGCGCCGGATTCGGTTGCGCATCTTTCCATCACATCGTGGCATGAGCGCAGGAACCCAATCGGATCGGCCATCGCATCGCGTCCGCCGAGAAAACCGAGAAGCACGTCGCCATGCAACACTTCGCAGACGATGCACGCGTCGTCGGTTTCGAAATCGTCCAGTACGCGCAACACGGCGTCGAGCTGGCCGACGGGGGAGCGCAGCCGTACGGCGAAAGGGTAGAAGGCATACGATGCGTCCACTCCGAGAGCCGACAGGGCGGCCGCCGTGTCCCGTGTCTCGTCGGGCGTGGCCGCCAGGTCGTCTGCGGGGCCGGCCATGACGAGGTTGAGCAGGTTCACGCCCATGTCGGTGCCTCTCAATCCCGACAGGAGTGCGGCGGCCGACCGGCACACCTCCCGCGCCACCTCATCCGAGAGGGCACCCCGTGTATTGGAGATCTCGATCGTGCCCAGGCACATGCCGTCCGAATCCACTTCCAGTACCCGGGAGGAGCCGCCGTTCTTCGGTCCGGCTGGCGTGCATGACGCGACCAGGTCGCCCAGCGGGTCGAAAATGGCCACGTTCTCCCGGAAGACCCCCGACAATGCCGATGCCAGGGCCGAAGGGGTGCGCGCGCTCGCCAACGCCTCATGCAGTGCGGCCGACACGCTGTCCGCCTGCATGCGGACGCTGATCTCATCCTGCACAATGCGCGTATTGATGCGCTCGCAGATATTCACGAACGGCACACGGGCGAACAGCCCCACCACAATGAAACCACGTGCCTCGGCGTGCTCCAGCATGGATGACGGAACCTCAGTGACGCCCTGCACCAGCTCGATGACGAGCGCACTGACCCCCGCATCGCACAGATCGTCAATATACGTGGGCAGAGCCGTGTCGCCGCGCCGGCCTATCGCCTGCAGCGCGTTCCCCTCGATGACCAGCATCTCGCCGCCTGACAGGAACGTGGCGATATCCGCCCGTTCGTTCGTGTACACCCATCGCACGCGTTTGTCCAAGGCCTCGTCGTCGCCTGAGAGGATCTGTGCCCGCGCTGTGCGGAAAATGTCGTCGGACAGAGCATCGCGAACCATCATGACCATACAGAGTGTCCAATCGTCGTAACACGTTGCGCCATCGTGGCGTAACTGGGCGGAAAACCATTGCCCAGACACTACGTCATGTATGTTGCGTTTCGTCGCGCGGCGCCGGCACTCTGCCGTGCGGCCGCGGAACGCCGCAATCGTCGCGGACGGCCCGCGCCGCCGTAGAGCAAAAGCCCGGAGGAACCGGAGCGTAAGGAGGACAACCATGACACGAACCCTGTTCACCAACGCACATATCGCAACCGGGGAATCCGGCAGCACCGCCGCGCAGACGGCGTCGTTGCAGGACATCCTTGTCGAGGACGGACGCTTCGCCGCCATCGGGGAAGGGCTGGCAGCCAGCCTGCCCGCCCAGGGGTATGACACGACCGGGCTTGACGTCGTGGACCTTGGCGGCAAACTCGTGACCCCGCCTTTCTGCGACACCCATCTGCACCTAGATTACGTGTTCACCGCACGCAAGCCCGGAGCCGTCAACGAAAGCGGCACGCTGTTCGAAGGCATCCAGCGCTGGAGCGACACCAAGTCCGACCTCACCATCGATGACATCAAGACGCGCGCCCGCACCGCCATCGGCATGGAGCTGCGCCACGGCGTCCAGTTCATCCGCTCCCATGCCGATGTCACGGACCCCAATCTCACATCCCTCAAGGCACTCCTTGAGCTCAAGGAGGAGCTCAAGGATACGGTGACTATCCAGATCGTCTCGTTCCCGCAGGAAGGCATGTACTCGTACGTGGGGCCCCATGGCGAGAGCGGCGCCGACCTCGTGGAGGAAGGCCTGCGCATGGGCGCCGACTGCGTGGGCGGCATCCCGCATTTCGAACAGTGCCGCGAATTCGGCGAACGCTCCATGCACACGGTGGTCGAGCTGGCCTCGAAATACGATCGACTCATCGACGTGCACTGCGACGAAACCGACGATCCGAATTCACGCTACGTGGAGCTGCTCGCCGCGCTCGCGTACCGCGCCGGCATCGGCGAGCGCACCACCGCGAGCCACACATGCTCCCTCGGGTCCGCCGACAACGCGTACTTCTTCCACCTGACCAAGCTGCTCAAAGCCGCTCATGTGAACTTCGCCTGCGCGCCCACCGAGAACCTCTATCTGCAGGGCCGTCAGGACACCTTCCCCAAGCGCCGCGGCATCACGCGCGTCAAGGAGCTCACCGATGCGGGCATCAATGTTTCTCTGGGGCAGGACTCCATGCAGGATCCGTGGTATCCGCTGGGCAACGGCAATATGATGATCATCCTCGACTACGTGCTCCACGTGGCCCAGATGATGAGCTTCCCGGAGATCGACGACGCCATGAAGTTCCTCACCGTGAACGGTGCGACCACGCTCGGCATGCGCGATTCCTACGGTCTTGAGGCCGGCAGGCCGGCGAATTTCGTGGTGCTTGACGCTGACAGTGTGTTCGACGCCGTGTACCAGCGCTGCGACGTGCTGCGCTCCGTGCGTGAGGGGCGCACTCTCTTCACCGCCGCCACCACGGTGGAATCCTCCACCGATTTGCTGTGAGGTTGCCCGGGAACCGTGGGATGGGTATGGCGGGGAAACAGTGGGATGACTTGCGGACATTTTTCGACGATTTTTGGCCTTCAAGGCACGATTTCTGTCCGCAAGCCATCACATTGTTAGAAGGAAGCGGATCCCGCTTCCGCACGCCCGTCGAAATCGCCTTCGGCGGGTGCCGTCGCACCCGCTTAGCGCCATTTTGACCCCGAAACGCCCGCTCACGGCCCGAAATCGTCTTAGACGGGTGCCGTCGCACCCGTCTAACGGCATTTTGGCGGGGAAAATCGTCTGTTGGAACCCTAAAACCGCCTTAAACGGGTGTTCCCGCATCCGTCGAACGCCAAAATGGGCGGGACGCAGATGGGACGAGGCTAGAATAGATATATGTTGAGAGAAGAGAAAGCGTGCGGGACGCGCCAGATGTCCCATCGTTCCAGCATTTCCGCCCAACCGGCAGGCACCCGATCCGCCGCCGCCGTCCGGCCGATCCTGGCACGCGCGTGCGCCGTCATCGCCGCCTGCGCCATGCTCGCGGGCACCGCGGCCTGCGGCGGCACGTCCGGCGCCTCGCCGTCCAACACGGCATCGACGACCGAATCATCGTCAGCCAGCCCCAGCGCATCCGAGAGCAGCGCCTCATCCTCGTCCGACGAGACGGCGTCTGCTTCACAAAGCGCCTCGGCGAGCGCCGCCGCTGCATCGTCCACCTGCGCGGCATCCTCGCTGTCGGCCACGCTCACGCAGGGCGACGGCGGCGGTGCGGGCAGCTCCTACCCGTACCTCGTTCTCACGAACACGGGAAGCGCGGATTGCACGGTCTACGGCTATCCGGGCGTGTCGCTGCGCGCGGGAGGCCAGCAGATTGGCGCGGCTGCCGAGCGCGACGATTCGGTCACGCCCACCACGATCACGCTCAAGCCCGGCGACTCCGCGCACAGCCAGCTGCGCATCACGAACGCGGGCGCGTTCGACGAATCCGCGTGCGGGCCGACGCAGGCCGACGAGATCCTCGTGTACCCGCCGGACCAGACCGACTCGCTGCCAATCACGACCAGCGACTACACGGGCTGCTCGGTGGCCGACACGCCGATCATGACGGTGCGAGCGCTCGAACCCGGCGACGGGGCGCAGTGACCGCGCAGTGACGGAATTCCCAGCCCCACGGGGTAACCCATACGGATAATCTATATGGGTTACCCCGTGCTTTTGCCGACCCGTGCTGTTGCCGAGGGGACGAATGCCCAGGGGCGAAAGCTTGGTCGAAGGCTTTTCGAATGTTTCATTGATTTCTGGAAAGGAACACATGTCACAAGACCAAAACAAGGACGCAGCGCGCCGCCAGACCGCCGGCAACGCCGCGATGAACCACGACCTCGCGCCCGACGGCACCGAGAAGCACAGCACGAAGATAGGCATCGCCGTCATCGCTGCGCTTCTGGCGAACGTCATGGTCGCCGTCGTGAAGTTCGTGGTCTACATGATCACGCATTCGGCCTCGATGCTGTCGGAAAGCGTGCACAGCCTCGCGGACAGCGGCAACGAGCTCATGCTCATCATCGGCAACAAGCTCTCGCACCGTCCGCCGAGCCGCACGCATCCGCTCGGCTGGTCGCGCGCCCGGTACCTTGCGTCCTTCGTCGTCGCCGTGTCCCTGTTCGCCATCGGCGGCGTGTACTCCGCCAGCGAATCCATCGCGAAGATCCGCGCCGTGGCCACCGGCGGCCCCGAGGCGCACGCGGTGGACGCGCAAAAGATGGGCATCGTGCTCATCGTGACCCTTATCTGCGCCGCCATCGAGGGCTGGAGCCTGCACAACGGCATCAAGGAGGCCAAGGAACGCTTCCACGAGACGCATGACCCGGGCCGTTTCAGCCTCATCAAGTTCTGGAAGGGCACGAAGTCCAGCGACCTCGCCGTCGTGCTCGCCGAGGATTCCCTCGCGGTGATCGGCCTGGCGCTCGCCTTCCTCGGTACGCTCGCGGCCATCCTCACGGGCGACGAGATCTGGGACGCGATCGGCGGCACCAGCATCGGCGTCCTGCTGATCGTGGGCGCGCTGTTCCTCGGCTGGCAGGTGGCGTCGCTGCTGATCGGTGAAGGTGCGAGCGAGCACACCTACCGCATCATCAACGAGGTGCTGGCGGCGAACGAGGACGTCGAGCGCGTGCTCGCGGACCCGGCCGCGCTGCACCTGTCGGAGAAGCGCATCCTCGTGCTGCTCAAGGTGCAGTTCCGCAACGAGACGGAGCTCGACGACACCATCGCCATCAACCGTCTCGAGGAGCAGCTGCGTGCCGCGATTCCGTATTACACGCTCGACATCGTGGTGGAGCCCGATACGTATGACCCGGCGAAGGCCGCGAAGGTCGAGGACTGGGTGGACTGACGGCGCCGTGCGTGCGGTGCCGTCGGGGATGCCGTAGGGCATACGATGGCACCATACGATGAAAGGCCGGGAGGGGACCGTGACGCCCCTTCCCGGCCTTCTGCATATGAGCCGCATGCGCCTCGCAAGCGGTTATTTCACTCTGCAGTACCCGTCGCCGTCGCTTGTGAGCAGGCACGGGTATGGCAGCGATGCGGCGGAGCTGAGGTCCGTCCCGCCGAGGACGAGCATCCCGAGCGTGCTGAGCCTGTCCGATCCCAGCACGCTCACGGATGTCCCCTCGGGGTAGAAGGTCAGGTCCTGCGTGGTGTCGGTTCCCCATTCCGGCGTGTAATCCGCGGAACGCCCATAGGGCAGATACGGGGAGCCGGAAACCACCATGACACCGCCCTCGCCTCCGAAGGCATCCACCGACGCGTATCCCGTCGGCAGGCCGAGCGAGGCCTGGCTCGGGGCGAGGCGCGCCGTCGTGTTCCCGGAGGAATCGGTGCCCGTGACGTTCAGCGTATCCGTGGTGTCGCCGACGAGCCGGATGTCCCTGACCGTCATGCCGGTGTACAGGCCGTACGATTCGCCGCCTTCCCCGTTCCAGTCACTGGAATACCTGCGCACGGTGCCGTTCTGGGCGACGATGATTCCCCGGTACGCAGCACCGGCGCCGCCGGACGCCATATAGGAGCCGGCGAGCCTCGACATATCCTGTGACTGGTCGCCGCCCTGAGGCAGCGCGTCGGCCGAATCCATGGCGGGGTAGGAGTCGAGAAGGGACGGGGAGAAGGGATCCTCCACCAAGTAGTACACGGAGCTGTCGCTCGGAGCCGGCTTCATGCCCACGCGGTTTGGATTGCCGAGGAACTCCACGAAGGGGCTCTTGAAATACCACGCCACGGAGTCGGAGGAGCTCTGTGAGTAGTTCGACAGCGGGTCGCTCGTCGAGTCATACTGCGAGGAATCCCGGACAACGATATACGGCGTCGAATCGTCGGGCGCCTGCTCGCCCTTGGCCTGCTGGAGGGCGGCGGAATCGAAGTAGCCGGCATCCTCCACCGCCTGGATGTCCGCGCCGACCGGCACATACACGTACCAATCGTCGTTCATGTCGAAAGTGCCGGACGAGGGGCAGGAGGCGTCCAGCGATGGCGACGGAAAGAGCGGTGTGGTCATGTATGTGGTGAGGAACTTGTTCCGCCAGTCGTAATACGCGAGGTCCTTGTTCCACGTGCCGCGTCCGTTGCACGACACCGTCGACAGCTGGCGGTACTCGGTGATCTCGAACGCGCCGGTGTCACCGTAGACAAGGGGCTTGAGGTCGTCGCCGGTTCCGTACTGCTCCTCGCCCAGGCACGGGTAGTTCGTCTGCACGGAGGCGCAGACGAACAGCGCCGGCAGGTCGCTGCGCTGGTACGTCACGGCGTACTTTGCGTCGGTTCCGCTGTCGCTCAGATACCCGTGGTAATCCTCCATGCTGGAGAAGCGGTTGCCCAGCGTCTTGCAGTCCGAACCGTCCTTCTTGCAATACACGCCGTACGCGGCCTCCACGCCATCGATGCCGAAATACCCCGCCTTGTTGCTCAGCGTGGTCGGGTCGGTTTCCTCAGGCGTTTCGGAGAAGACGTTCGGGTCGGTGAACACATCCTTGGTACTCGACGAATCGACGCCGTAGAACAGGATCACGCTTTCGCTCGTCGGCACGTCGGCGGTGCCGAGCGCCGGGTACGAGGCCACCACCTTGCCCACGTTCGCCTTCGTGCTGAACTTCGCCTTGAGCGCCACCGTGTACCCGCGCGATTCGAGATCGGACTGCACGGTGCTCGGATCCTGCCCGTAGTAGTCCACGGGGATGCCCGAGCCCTGGGTGGTGGCGACAGCCACGGTGATGCCGGACTTCGCGTCCGTCACGGGCTGCCCGTCCGCCGGGTAGGTTCCGGCGATGACGCCGTCTGACAGCGTCACCGTCTGACCAGAGGCGGAGGATGCGTCGGAGGCGGAGCTGGAGGCGGTGGAGGCGCTCGCAGGAAGCGTGACCGACGCGCCGCTCGTGTACACGGCGCGGTAAGTGACCGGCACGTTCATATCCGTCAGGGTCTGTTCGCTGTCGGTGGCGTTGGTGCCGACGGTGCCGGAGGGCACGCCGGGGCCGAGGGACTCGACGATGCCGATGGTGTCTCCGCGGTGGATCACCTGCCCCTCCTTGACATTCGAGAAAGACAGGAACGCGCCTGCGCTTTTGCCCGAGTACTGCTGGCTGCGGCTGGTCTGGAAGCCCTCGGACCTGAGCTCGGCCTCCACTTGGTTGGCGGTCAGGGAGTCGACGGTGGCGCCTTGCTTGCCCGCCACCTGATCGAGGGTGGGGACCGGCGCCTTCTGCCACGGCAGGAGGCCGCGCGTGCCGAGGACGGCTGCGGTTCCGGCCAGGATGACGAGAAGGGCGACGATGACGGCCGCCACGATGCGCACGGTGTACCGACGATGCGGCTTCACGACGGTGGCGGCGGCAGCGGTCGGAGTGGTTGCCCCGGGCGCCGGGGCAGGTGCCCCGGGCGCCGGAGAGAACGCGGCGTGGGTGGGCGCGGCCTGTGGCATAAGGGTGCCGCAGTTCGTGCAGAATGTCAGATCGGGAGCGACTTTCTCCCCGCATTGCGGACAATACATGGATTTCCCCACTTCTCTCAGATGATGACGCCCCCAAACGGCCCCATCGTGTTCTCGATACGGCCTTATTCTACGAAGACGCCGCTACCGGAAGGCAGCGGCGTCAATGATGCGGGAACGGGGACGGCGGCAGGCCATGGTCAGACCGCCGTCGAACCACCGTGGAGTGAGCTCACCGTGCGGTGAACTGTGTGGTCAGCTCACCTTGTAATAGGCGTAGTTGAAGTAGTCGCCCCAATTGGTGTAGTCCTGGCTTGCCCCCTGGGGCGCCGGACGGACGAACGGCACGTTCTCCTTCGGCGTCGACATGGCCCCCAGCGAAGTCCAGTCGATGGCAGCGGGGTCGGGGCAGTAGAGGATCTGGTACGGCCACACCGTATTCGCATTGGAGCAATCGAAATTCGAATGGTCCACGCCGCTGCTCGTCTTGCACCCGCCGTAGGAATCGAGCCCCGAGAGATACAGCATGGTGCTGTTGCCGCTCATGTCCTGCCAGTCGTCGACGGTTGTCTTCAGCTGCTCGGTGCCGCGGTTGTCGTAGTCGTCGCTCAGCGTGATGTTGCCGGAGGCGTCAATCGTATAGCACGAACCGGGCGTCTGGGAATACTTGGCGCAGTAGGTTCCGGCGATGGGGGTGAAGTCTCCCGACCCCACGGCGGCCTTGACCTCGTCGGGCGTGTAGGTTTTCGGTGTTGCGCTCGGCGACGCGCTCGGTGAGGCGGACGATTCGCTGCTTGTCGCGGACGGCGACGGCTGCGCGGACTCGGACGGCTCCGAAGTGCTTTCGTCCGACGAGTTCAGATCGTCGATATCCGTCTCGGGGAAGGCGCCGAGGTTGTTCGGATCCACCGGGTTCTCGACGAGGTAGTAGGCGCTCTGGTCGGACGGGGCGGGCTTGACCGTGAGACGGGACGAGTTGCCGAGGAACGGGACGAACGGACCCTGCTTGTATTCGTCGAGGTTCGTCACGTCCGCCATGTGGATCTTCGTTTCGTCGTACAGGCTCGGGTCGCGCGCGACGAGATACGGCGTATCGGCGTTCGGGTCGCCCTGCGAGGCCGCCTCGTTCATGGCGTCGGCATCGAAGTAGCCGGCTTTCGCCACCGAGGCGATATCCGCTCCGACGGGCACGTAGACATACCACACGTCATCCATCTGGTAGGAGGGGTTGTCCGCCGGAATCTGGGACTGGGAGGAGGAATAGGTCTGGAGCTTGTCATCGACGCAGCGGGTCACGGTGTCGCCGGGGCCCGACCCTCCGATCTGCGTATCCCAGTCCGTTTCGCATGTGGCGTCGCGGAGCTGGCGGTCCGTCGTCAGCTCGAAGGTGCCGGTCGATCCATAGATGAGGTCCTGGGCCTGGTAGGAATATGTGCTGGTGATTGTCTGCCACTCGTCCTTGGTGCTCGGCAGGCATGATGCCTGCGCTCCGAAGCATGTCTGGAGCGCGGTGCTGGCGCCCGTGGTGCTGCTGGACTTGGGCGCCTGGCTGGAGTACAGCTCGCAGTAGGAGCCGCTGCAGTCCTTGCTGAGGGTGATGCAGTTGCCGTCCTTGCGGCAGTACGTGCCTTGTGCGGCTTCCGGACCGTCGCTGGCCCCCGTGGTGGGCTGGTAGATGTTGGTGAAGACGTCGTGCGTGCTGGACGAGTCGACGCCGTAGTACAGCGTGACCTTGGCTCCGGTGGCGGCCGCGGTTCCCAGCGCGGGGTCGCTGGCGACGACCTTGCCCACGTTCGCCTTCGTGGAGAACTTGGCCTTGCGCGTCACCGTGTAGCCGCGGGACTCGAGGTCGGCCTGCACGGCGTCGGGGTCCTGGCCGTAGTAGTCGATGGGGATGCCGGTGTCGCTCTGCGTGGCGACGGCCACCGTGATGCCCTTGTCGGTGTCGGTGACGGGCTGGCCGTCGGCCGGGTACGTGGCGACGACGGTACCCGGGGTCGCGGCGGACGAGCTGGTGGAACCTGCGTCCGTGCCGGTGGAACCGGAGTCCGTGCCGGCGGGGCTGAAGGACGAGCCGGGAACGCTGGTGACGACGGCCTTGTAGGTGACGGGCACGTTCATGTCGGCCAGCGCCTGCTTGCTGTCCGTGGCCTGGGTGCCGACGGTGCCCTGGGGTACGCCGGGGCCGAGGGATTCGATGATGTCGATGAGGGATCCGTGCTTGAGCTGCTGGCCCTCGGACACGTTGGAGAACGCGAGGAACGCCCCGGCGCTCTTGCCGGAGTACTGCTGGCTGCGGCTGGTCTGGAAGCCCTCGGACTTGAGCTCCTGTTCCACCTGATCCGCGGTCAGGGAGTCGACGGAGGTGCCCTGCTTGCTGGCGAGCTGGTCGAGGGTGGGGACGGGGATGCTTTGCCACGGCAGCATGCGATGCATGCCCAGGAACGTGGCGGTGCCGGCCACAAGCACGAGAACGACCACGACGATAGCGGCCACAATGCGCTTGGTGTGTCGACGATGCGGCTGCGCGACGGCGGTTGCCATGGTTGCCGCGGCGGGTGTGGCTGGTGCGCTGGACGTAGCGGATGCCACGCTGGGCATCTCGGCGTCGGCAGCCGGCGGTTGCGCCACGGTGCTCGTAGGCGTCGGTGTGGTGGACGCCGGTGCTGTGGGTGACGGCGATGTGGACGCCGGCGCTGGCATCGGCGCTGCGTTTGCTGCGGGCGCCGCCTGCGACACCGGTGCGCCGCAGTTCGTGCAGAATTTCAGCTCCGGGGCGATTGGCTCCCCGCATTGCGGACAATTCATGGATATCCCTGCTTCTCTCAGATGATGAAGCCTGAAAACGGCCCCATCGTGTTCTCGGTTCGGCCTTATTCTACGAAGACGCCGCTACCAAGCGGCAGCGGCGTCAACATGCGAAACGGCGAATGCTTATTCTGTTCCTATTTCTCTACTCTTGGTAGGAAATCGAATCAGAAGCGATGGCGGCGTTCTTTTCAAGATGTCCGCTGTCATCTACGATTTCGGATATCGTGTGGCATTCGAGGGATGGATAGGAATCCAGATTGGTCATCTGTTCTTGCGTACAGATGGGATATTCGGTTACGGTTCGCCCTGCCAGCCAGACTTGTACGTTTCCCAAGGAGGGCAGGGGGTTGGTTCCCATTGTGCTTTCCCCTGTCGCAGTGGGAGTGAGTGTCAGGTTGTAGGTGTGGTCGTCCACGGCGCTGATGGAAGTTATCGAGCCTGAATATGTGGTGTAGTCCGCACACGTGGCCGATCGTTCCGTGTAGGTGCCATCGCTGTTCAGCTTCACCGTGTGCATTGGATAGCACCCGACCATGGCATCCCCTGCGGTTAGCGTGTGGGGAACGATGAATTGACGGTAATCTCCCGCAACGGCGTTCAATGCGGCTTGGCGTTCGGCAGCCTCCTGCTGTTGGCGTGCGGCTTCCTCGGCGGCCGCTTGGTCGGCTTGTTGCTGGTAGGAGCTCTTGGAGTCCGGGACGCTTGGGTTTTCAATCTGGTTGTCGGGGATCTGCGGGAAGGAGGCGAGGTTGTTCGGGTCCGTCGGGTTTTCGACGAGGTAGTAGGTGCTCTGGGCGGAGGGTGCGGGCTTGACGGCGTAGCGGGCATGGTTCCCCAGGAACGCGATGCTCGGGTTGACGTTGGTCGTCATGTCCACCGACGCCAGGTCCGGGAACACGTCGTGCTTGTACTGTCGGCGCTGCTGGTCGGTGTACAGGCCCGGGTCGCGCGCGATCAGATACGGCGTGCCGGAGTCCGGCTCGCCCTGCGAGGCGGCCTGGCTCATGGCGTCGGCGTCGAAATACCCCATGTCCTCCACGGCCTTGATGTCCGCGCCGACCGGCACGTACACATACCACGCGTCATCCATCTGGTAACCCGGGTCATCGAGTGAACTGTCAACACCAGGGTCTTGGCGAATCTGCCCGTCCACGCAGACCT
>NZ_MWWR01000002.1 GCF_002259605.1 Pseudoscardovia radai
CTGGTGTTGACAGTTCACTCGATGACCCGGGTTACCAGATGGATGACGCGTGGTATGTGTACGTGCCGGTCGGCGCGGACATCAAGGCCGTGGAGGACATGGGGTATTTCGACGCCGACGCCATGAGCCAGGCCGCCTCGCAGGGCGAGCCGGACTCCGGCACGCCGTATCTGATCGCGCGCGACCCGGGCCTGTACACCGACCAGCAGCGCCGACAGTACAAGCACGACGTGTTCCCGGACCTGGCGTCGGTGGACATGACGACCAGCGTCAATCCGAGCATCGCGTTCCTGGGGAACCATGCCCGCTACGCCGTCAAGCCCGCCCCGTCCGGCCAGAGCGCCTACTATCTTGTCGAGAATCCGCTTGCTCCACAACGGCTCGGTGTTTTTGCGGAAGCGAATATCGACGGTATGGCATCGTCGGATTCCGAATCGTCTCCGGAGCCTTCCGAATCGCCGAGCTCCGCCTCCGGCGATTCGCCGTCACCGCAGGAATCTACTGCGACCCCACAGAAGCGATATACCTCGGAAGAAGCCGTGGCGTCCATCCAACAGGGTGATTTCACGCCCGTCGCCGGCACGTATTGCAGCTATGACAGTCCACAATTCCCGAATCGTTGCGTGACGATTACAGAGACGGGCATGATATCCGGCACGGGTAATGCCATGGAGGAGCAGCGGGGAAGCCAGCAGCTCGGAACGGATGCACAGGGAGCGGAAGGCACCGTTCTTCTGGAAGCTCCGATGTCCTATTGGAAATGCATCGGCGATGATGGCGTTGCCCATCCGGCGGCGTTCGAGGACTGTGATCTCGCGCACGCGGTGCCGTCCTATACAGTGACGATCTATCTCGACCCGGGCAAGGAGGATTGGGTGAACGAAGGATATCCGTCGAATCCGCGGGACGTTCCTTTCCTCACCGAACTGCAAGATGAACCGACTATGCAAAGCGTGCATACATTTGAAGACTGCATGTACAAAATGGAGTGATGCGACGGGCTGACGCGGTAATCGGTGCAGTGTGCCGGATGCGAAGGCACGCCGGATATGCGAAAGACATGTTCCCAGCGTGTCTTCGTCGTATGGTGGGAGTGTCGGGGTTGTTGCCGCACATGGCCGCATCGTCGGCGCGAGAGAGCCAGACATAAGAGAGCCTGAAACGGGGGAGAGATGAACTGTCCGTCATGTGGGGCGCCGGTCGATCCGGGCCAGAAATTCTGCACGAATTGCGGCACGCCAGTGGCTGCCGCAGCCCAGCCGATGGTGCCTGGTGCGCCCTCGGCTGCACCGACCGGCATGCCGACGCCCGTCGCCGGCGCCCAGGCTGCGTCGGCGCCACAGGTGCCAGCGTCACAGATGCCAATATCACAAGCTCCGGCGGCACAGTTCCAGATGACCCAGCCTGCCCAGATGGCTCAGCCGGCACAGACCATGCCAACGGCTCCGATGAACCCGGCGGAGTCCGGCACTACAATGGGCGCTGCCGCGACGGCCGCCGCCTCGGCAGTCGGTGCAGGCGGTCATAAAACGCGGCGCATTGTGGCGGCCATTCTCGTGGTTGTTCTTGTGCTTGTGGCGGGCACGGCAACGTTCCTGGGGATGCGTGGCATGCTGCCGTGGCAGAGCGTTCCCGTGCCGTCTCTCGACCAGCTGGCCGGCAAACAGGGCGCGACCGTCGACTCCCTGACCGCCGACCAGGTGGAACAGGAGCTCAGGTCCGAGGGCTTCCAGACCACGCGCAGCCAGCAGTACTCCGGCAAGAGCGCGGGAGCGTTCCTCGCGTTCTCGAACGTGTCCGAGGGCCAGCAGCTCAGGCACGGCGGCCTCATCGACATCGTGGAGTCCCTCGGCCCCGGCGTGCCCTCCGGCACCGTCGGCACCCAGGCCGCGGACAGCAAGCAGACGCTGGCCGGCATGAACGTGCCCGTCACCTACAGGGCCGTCGTCACCAGCGTGCCCGGCTCGTCCTTCAGCTCCGCCGGCACGGACTCCGGTTCCACCGGCACGGACGCAGGTTCCACGGACCCGTCCGCCGCGACCCCGGGCACCGTCGTCGCCACGTACCCGGCCGACGGGCAGCCCGTCACCGACACCGACAAGGGCATCACGGTGGCGGTCGCCACGCAGAGCGACACCGGCATCCCCGTCGACTACTACGGCCAGGACCCGGACGCGGTTGAGGCCGACCTCGAGTCCCGCGGGTACACGGTGACCCGCAAGGCGAAGTTCGGCACCAAGGCGAACGTGGGCAAGGTCGTCGCCAGCGACCCCGCCCTCGGCACCGCCGCGGCAGCCGGGACCAGCGTCACCCTCTACTACGGCGTCGACTCGCAGACCGTGGCGACGGACCGCGATAAGGCACTCGCGTCGTCGGATCCTGCCCGTGCCATTTACGCGAATACGATGAAGGCGGCGGGACTGTATTGCAAGACGGACGGATCCGGCTGCATCACCCTCACGCAGGCGTGCCCTGACAGCGACTATTGCTTCTTGACGTCGAGCCAGCTCGATCCTGATTCCAACTACGGCTATCCCATCGGGCTCGACCCCTGCTACATTGCCCAAGGCACGTGCATGGGCGACCTGAAGGCCACCGGCGCCGGAACGGACAAAGCGGCGTCTTGGGATGACAGCCCGCTCCTGTTCGGCGACACCGGCACCTTCGAACTGGTCTCCTCGCGGCAGATCGCCTATGGCTATTGCGGGACCGACGGCGACTGGAAGTACTGGAAGCGCGAGACCATGTCCGGCGGAGACAGCTGGCAGGTGTGCGTGAACGGCCAAGTCCAGGACTACCATTCGTTGGCCGACGGCCAGAACGCCGACACGGTCGATGACCCGGGTTACCAGATGGATGACGCGTGGTACGTGTACGTGCCGGTCGGCGCGGACATCAAGGCCGTGGAGGACATGGGGTATTTCGACACCGACGCCATGAGCCAGGCCGCCTCGCAGGGCGAGCCGGACTCCGACACGCCGTATCTGATCGCGCGCGACCCGTCGCTGTACACCGACCAGCAGCGCCGACAGTACAAGCACGACGTATTCCCGGACCTGGCGTCGGTGGACATGACGACCAACGTGAATCCGAGCATCGCGTTCCTGGGGAACCATGCCCGCTACGCCGTCAAGCCCGCACCCTCCGCCCAGAGCGCCTACTACCTCGTCGAAAACCCGACGGACCCGAACAACCTCGCCTCCTTCCCGCAGATCCCCGACGACCAGATCGGCGACCCCAGCGTCCCGGACTCCAAGAGCTCCGACCAGCAACAAGCCGACCAGGCAGCCGCCGAACGCCAGACCGCATTCGAGGCCATCGCGGGTACATACAACTACCAGTTCCCGTACTTCACCTTCACAAGTGAAATCCCCAGTGGCGTTGGCGGCGCGGATTGCGGAACCACAACGCTGACCCTCAATTCCGACGGGTCGTATTCCGAAAGCTTCACCGTCTACAGCCAGCCATGCGACCCGGGAGCGAATTACACGGGCACTATCACGGATATCCAGAAAGTGGATGACCAAACGTACGATGTGACGTTCAGCGGCCCGTCGGATGCATCGGTGAAATCCGCGATCTCGCAGGGGCAGAAGGGGCAGGTCTGGCTGACCGGGCGGAAGGTGACCGAAGCCCCCGTCTGCACCGCCGACCAATGGAACCAGATGGAGGCGGGGCAAGGCAATCTCACGTGCAACCAGGTATCCGACATCACGGATGATTCGGGTCTTCTCGAGAAAACCGTGTTGGTGCCGGATGTCTCGGATCTGAACAAGGATCTGACCGGTCCCAACTATTTCTATGTGTACCTCAGGCAATGAGACCCCCGTGCACGGCCAGCCGTGCCACGCACCAACCGCCACGCAACCCACGGGGCGGGCGAGTTCAGCCAGAATTCGCCCGCCCCATTTGCATTCGGGGCCCGAGGTACTTATTGTGTCTACGTAACTTCAGTCCCGGCCCGCACCTTGTACCGCGGGTCCCGATAGCAAAGGACACACACCAATGGAACAGACCTCCATGATCTCGATCACTGTCGATGGCGAACGCAAGGAGGTGGAATCCACTGTCACGGGCACCGAGCTCTTCTCCGAGAACAAAGACATCATCGCCGTGCGTCTCAACGGCGAGCTGCGCGATCTGTATACCCCGCTCAAGGACGGCGACGTTGTCGAAGGCATCGCGCTGAGCTCCGACGACGGCCTGGCGATCATGCGCCACTCCGCCACCCACGTCATGGCCCAGGCCGTGCAGGAAGTGCGCCCCGACGTCAAGTTCGGCGTCGGCCCCGTGATCGAGAATGGATTCTATTACGATTTCGATGTCAAGGATCCGTTCACGCCGGACGATATCAAAGAGATCGAAAAGCGCATGCAGCGCATCATCAAGTCCGGCCAGAGCTTCCGCCGCCGCATCGTGACCGAATCCGAGGCGCGCGCCGAGGAGGCCGACCAGCCGTACAAGCTCGAGCTCATCGATGCCGCCGAGAAGACGATTGACGACAAGGACGCCACGAAGGTGGCCGAGAACGAGCTGACGTTCTATGACAACGTGGACCGTGACGGCAACGTGGTCTGGAAGGACCTGTGCCGCGGCCCGCACGTGCCGAACACGCGCTTCATCAAGGCCTTCAAGCTGCAGCGCTCCGCCTCCGCCTACTGGCGCGGCGACGAGAAGAACCCCATGCTGCAGCGCATCTACGGCACGGCCTGGGCGTCGAAGGACGACCTCAAGGCCTACACCACCCGCATGGAGGAGGCCGCCAAGCGCGACCACCGCAAGCTCGGCCAGGAAATGGACCTGTTCTCCTTCCCGGATGAGATCGGCCCGGGCCTGGCGGTGTTCCACCCCAAGGGCGCCGCCGTCATCAACGCCATGAAGGAATACTCCCGCAAGCGCCATCTGCGCGGCGGCTACTCCTTCGTGCAGACGCCGCATATCACGAAGGGCCACCTGTACGAGGTGTCCGGCCATCTGTCCTGGTACAAGGACGGCATGTACCCGCCGATGCGCGTGGATGAGGAGCGCGACGCCGAGGGCAATGTGACGAAGGAAGGCTTCGACTACTACCTCAAGCCGATGAACTGCCCGATGCACAACCTCATCTTCGCGTCCCGCCAGCGCTCCTATCGCGAGCTGCCGCTGCGCCTCTTCGAGTTCGGCACCGTGTACCGCTACGAGAAGTCCGGCGTCGTGCACGGCCTGACGCGTGTGCGCGGCCTGACGCAGGACGATTCCCATATCTACTGCACCCGCGAGCAGATGCGCGGCGAGATCCGCAACGTGCTGAACTTCGTGCTCAGCGTGCTCAAGGACTTCGGCCTGAACGACTTCTACCTCGAGCTGTCCACCAAGGACGAGCATAAGTTCGTGGGCTCCGACGAGATCTGGGAGGAGGCCACGCAGACCCTTGCCGACGTGGCGAAGGAATCCGGCCTCGAGCTCGTGGACGATCCGGGCGGCGCCGCGTTCTACGGCCCGAAGATCTCCGTGCAGGCCAGGGACGCCATCGGCCGCACGTGGCAGGTGTCGACCATCCAGCTCGACTTCAACCTGCCGGAGCGCTTCCAGCTCGAATACGTGGCGGCGGACGGCTCGCGCCAGCGCCCCGTCATGATTCACCGCGCGCTGTTCGGCTCGATCGAGCGCTTCTTCGCCATCCTGCTCGAGAACTATGCGGGCGCCTTCCCGGCATGGCTCGCCCCGGTGCAGGTGCTGGGCGTGCCGGTCACCGATAACGCGGCCGAGCACCTCAAGGGCGTTATCGACAAGCTCACGTACAACTTCGTGCGCTGCGAGCTCGACGATTCCGATGATCGCTTCGGCAAGAAAATCCGCAATGCCTCCAAGTCCAAGGCTCCGTTCATCCTCATCGCCGGCGAGGAAGACACCGCGAACAACGCGGTGAGCTTCCGCTTCCGCGACGGCAGCCAGAAGAACGGCGTGCCGGTGGACGAGGCCGTCGAGCAGATCAAGGCCGCCATCGCCTCGCATATGCAGGTGAACACGGCCGATGATTTCGAGGCCGCCATCAAGGCCCCGGCCTACGAGTGAGCCGCCGAGCATGAGCCAGAACCACGATTGCGGCGGGGACGTGCGGGTCGACGACCCCGAGCAGTTCCCGCCCCGTGAGGACGGCTACCAGCGTCTGTGGACCCCGCAGCGCATGTCGTATGTGCTGCGCGGGTCCGCCGATGACGGCGCCGCCAAGAAGCCGAAAAACACGGAATGTCCGTTCTGCGCGGGCCCGAGGAAATCCGACGAGGACGGGCTCATCGCCTGGCGTGGCACGCATGTTTTCGCCATCATGAACCTGTACCCCTACAATTGCGGGCATCTCATGATCTGCCCCTACCGCCATGTGAGCTTCCTGACCGATCTTACCGACGACGAGCTGTTCGAGTTCGAGAAGGCGAGTGCGCTGGCGATGGATGTCATGAAGACGGTGTCGCATCCCGACGGCTGGAACCTGGGCATCAACCAGGGCGAGGTCGCGGGCGCCGGCGTCGCCACCCACCTGCACCAGCACATCGTTCCCCGCTGGAACGGCGATTCGAACTTCATGCCGATCGTCGCCCAGACGCGCACGATGCCGATTCTGCTTCACGAGCAGCGCGAGGCCTACGCCGCCGCTTTCGAGAAGCTCGCGCCGTCCCATGGCCTGCCCCTTGAGGGCGCGCCGACGCAAGACCACGAGGAAGACGAGGACTGACCCCATGTTTGAGAAACTGCGAAAGCCCTGGAAGCACCTCATCGCGCCCATCGCCCGGGGGCTGCACGCCCTCGGCATCACCGCCAACGCCGTGACGATCATCGGCGCCGCGGGAACGGTGCTCGCCGCGATCGTGACCGGTGTGACGGGCAACCTGCTCGTCGGCTCCATCGTCATCGCGGTGCTCGTCATGTTCGACTCCCTCGACGGCTCGGTGGCGCAGCTCGAGGGCGGCGGCACCAAGTTCGGCGCGTTCCTCGACTCGACGCTCGACCGCGTCGCCGACTGGGCGGTTCTCGTCGCGATCATCGTGTACCTGACGCAACGCGACGATTTCATGACCCTGTGGCCGCAGATCACGTTCTACTGCACACTCGTGGGCATCATGACGTCGTTCGTCACGTCCTACGCCAGGGCACGCGGCGAGGCCGTGGGCTACGAGGCCAAGAACGGCATCGCCACGCGCTCGGACCGCCTCGTCATCATCCTCGTGGGCATGTTCCTCGCGGGATGCGGCTTGCCCATCCAGGTGCTCGCCTGCTTCATGGCCGTCCTCGCCCTGCTGGGCGTCGTGACGGTCTGGCAGCGCATGCACACCATCCACAAGCTGGCCATGGCCGATCCCAGCAACCGGATCCCCGCATGACCGACGGCGGGGCGGCGCCTCATACGAAGGCGGCCGCCCCGTCACGTTCCCCACGCCTTCCGATGGCCTTGCCGTCGGGAGGCGTTTTCTCACGATGCCGCCCCATCCGCAGAAAGGTCCAAAGGTCCCATATGGTCGACAAACTCCTTGTCTTCGTCGCGCGACACGCCTCGTCCCTTCCCGAAGGCCTTGTGCGCGCGCTGTTCCTTCTCGCGGCTAACGTCATGTGGCTGTTCGGCATAGGAGGGGAGAGGCAACTCGAGCGCAACATCGCGCATGTGCTCGCGGCCCGCGATGGGCGCCGCCCCGCCAGGCGCGAGGTCAGGCGCGTGGCGAGGCGCGGCATGCGCTCGTATTTCACGTATTTCTCCGAGGCCATGACGCTCGAGGCGCGCGACGACGCCACACTTGCCGCGAGGGTGCGCGGCACGGGGCACTTCCTCGATGCCATCCGCGAGGACGCCGCGAAGGGCTCCGTGCCCGCGGCCCTGGGGCACCAAGGCAACTGGGACTACGCGGGCTTCTGGTCTCGCGACCACCTCATGCCTGTCACCACCGTGGCGGAAAAGCTGTCCAACGAGGACCTGCTGCGCGCCTTCATCGAAATCCGCGAGCGCGCGGGCATCTCGATTCTCACCACGCATACGCCGGGCCTGACCGACAAGCTCAAGGACGTTCTGCGCGGCCAGGAGCATCGTCTGGTGCCGCTTCTGGCGGACAGGGACCTGAGCCATCACGGCGAGTTCGTGCACGCCTTCGATTCGGTGATTCGCGTGGCGCGCGGGCCGGCCACCCTGTGCTTTGACCTCAAGATGCCGCTGTATACGGTGAACGTGTACCGCGAGCGCCTGCACGGCGAGAGGCGCCGGAAGGCGCATACGCGCTGGGGGTATGTGATCGACATCTCCGGACGTGTGGACCCGGCCGATTTCGAGGGCATGGAGCGCGAGGAGGCGCTGCGTGCCATCAGCCAGGCGTGGGTGGACCAGTGGGCGCCGCTGGTCGAGGAGCATCCCGAGGACTGGCATATGCTCCAGCCCGTGTTCCTCGAAGACATGGACCGCTCGAGGCTGGGCGCCGTGCCCGATGACATCCGGCGTCTGTTCGACAATGCCCCGGTCGGGGCGTAATATCCATACGCGTGCATGCGCGCCCCGCCGTCCGGCTCACCGCACCCGGGGCGCGCGCCCGGTCCGGGCCGTAGCGGTTTCCGCAGGAACGGCGGCGGGGAGCGGGAAGGATTAAAGGAGAATCGACGCATGACCCTGCTGGACAATGCTGACGCGCAGTACCCCGACCTCGACTCGCTGTCGAGCGAGGAGCTGATGCGCATCGACCCGTTGGACGGGCGCAAGCTTCGCATAGGCATCGTGTGCCCCTATTCCATGGAATACCCCGGCGGCGTGCAGTTCCACATCCTCGATTTCGCCGAGGAACTCATGGAGCGCGGCCATTACGTGCAGGTGCTGGCGCCGGGGCGACGCACCAAGGACATGCCGCTGTGGGTGCAGACGACGGGCACGAGCTTCTCGATCCGTTATAACGGTTCGGTGGCGCGCCTGAGCTTCTTCGGCACGGTGGGCCTGCGCACACGCCGCTGGATCCGCCAGGGCCAGTTCGACATCGTGCATCTTCACGAGCCGGAGGTGCCGAGCCTTCCGCATACCGCGCTGCGCCCGGGCTTCGAGCACCCGCCCTACGTGGCGACGTTCCACACGTCGTTCGACCATTACCCGAAGTCCCTGGAGTTCTTCAGCAATTACCTGCACAACCGCACGGGCATGATCGACCAGGCCATCTGCGTGTCGAAGTCGTCGTATGAGGTCATGGAGCATTACATCGACCCGGCCGTGCCGGTGCATATCATCCCCAACGGCGTGCAGACCAAGCTGTTCGAATCGGCGCAGCCCAACCCCGAGTGGAAGGGCACCACGTCGGCGCCGACCATCGGCTTCCTGGGCCGCATGGGGGAGGAGCGCAAGGGCTTCCGCGTGTTCGCCGAGGCCATGCGCCATATCCTCAAGTTCTACCCGCACGCGCGCTTCCTGTGCGCGGGCGACGGAGAGGACGCCGCGCGAAAGATTCTCGACGACATCAGCCCCGACCTCGTCAAGCATGTGGAGTTCCTCGGGCGCATCTCCGACGAGGACAAGGCGCGTTTCTACAAGTCGCTGACGCTGTATATCGCGCCGCAGACGGGCGGCGAGAGCTTCGGCATCGTGCTTGTGGAGGCCATGGCGGCCGGCTGTCCCGTGGTGGCGAGCGACCTTGAGGCGTTCCGCGCCGTGTCGGAGAACGGCAAGGGCGCGAATCTGTTCCTGGCGGGGCAGAGCAAGTCGCTGGCGCAGAACGTCATCGGGCTGCTGGCGAACGAGCCGGTGCTCGACGACCTGCGCGAGGCGGGCAAACGATGCGCCCGCAAATACGAGTGGGACCGCGTCGACGTGGAGCTGCTGCGCGTGTACGCCGACGCCCTGAAGGGCCGGGGCGACGACGCGGAGGGCTCCGACAAGCCGAAGCGGCGCAGGCGCGGCCGATTCAGCTCTCGGCTGGAGTAGGCCGGCTGGCGGGCGCCGGATGTGGCGTTTGTCGCTTGAATTACCTATAATCGCACCGTTTGTATGTATTCGTCCGTTCTAGTCAGGAGCAATATGTCCGGACATTCCAAGTGGGCCACTACGAAGAACAAGAAGGCGGCCATCGACGCCAAGCGCGGCAAGCTGTTTGCCAAGCTCATCAAGAACATCGAGATCGCTGCTCGCACCGGCGGCGGCGACCCCAACGGAAACCCGACCCTGTACGATGCCATCGTCAAGGCCAAGAAGAGCTCCGTCCCGGCCGACAACATCACGCGCGCCGTCAAGCGCGGCTCCGGTGAGGAAGCCGGCGGCGCCGACTACGAGGAGATCGTGTACGAGGGCTACGCTCCCGGCGGCGTGGGCCTCATCATCCAGTGCCTGACCGACAACCGCAACCGTGCGGCCGCCGACGTGCGCTCCACCCTCACGAAGAAGGGCGGCTCCCTGGCCGCCAACGGCTCCGTGAGCTTCAACTTCGACCGCAAGGGCCAGATCGTGGTGCCGTCCGAGGGCGTGGACTACGACAAGCTCTTCGAGATCGCCGCGGACGCCGGCGCGGAGGATGTCTCCGACGACGGCGACACCTACACGGTGACCACCGCCCCGTCCGACCTGGTGACGGTGCGCAAGGCCGTGCAGGACGCGGGCATCGACTACGATTCCGCCGAAGTGGAGCTCGTGCCGCAGAACGAGGTGGAGCTCGACCTCGAGGCCGCGCAGAAGGTGAGCAACCTCATCGACGCGCTCGACGACCTCGACGATGTGCAGAACATCTACTCGAACTGGACGGCCTCCGACGAGGTCATGAAGCAGCTCGAGGACGCCGAGTGAGCGGAGTCCCCGCGTGTTGATTCTTGGAGTCGACCCCGGCCTGACACGGTGCGGGGTCGGCGTCATCGAAGCCGGCGCATCGCGCCGGCTTTCTTTCGTTCATGTGGATGTGATCCGCTCAAGCCCCGACACGCCTCAGGACCTGCGCCTCCTGAAGATCTACAACGGCCTTGTGGAGAAAATCGAGCGCTTCGTGCCCGACGTCGTCTCCATCGAGCGCGTCTTCGCGCAGGAGAACCGCAGTACGGTGCTCGGCACCGCCCAGGTGGCCGGGCTCGCCATGCTCGCCGCCGCACAGCGCGGCATCCCGACGGCGCTGCACACGCCGTCGGAGGTCAAGCTCGCCATCACCGGCAGCGGCACCGCGCCGAAAAAGCAGGTGGAGTACATGGTTATGCGCATCCTCAACCTCAATGAGCCGCCGAAACCGGCGGACGCGGCAGATGCTCTCGGCCAGGCCATCTGCCACGCCCTGCGCCCGGCTGGAGCCATCCAGGGCGGCGAACGCGAGGAGCACCTGACCCCGGCTCAACGCCAGTGGGCCCAGGCCGTGCAGGCCAGCAAACACGGGCGCGGGCCGCAGAAGCGCGATATGTAGCATCGATGTGCTGCCGAGGTGCTGCTTGTGTGAGACGCCACGACACGCACTGTCGAACGCGCGTTCGAGTGTGGTATGCTGGGTGGCGATAGGCGCCTCGGCGCTCTGCGACGGTGTGATGGTGTGACGGCACCGTCGTCCATGCACGACGCACCTTCAAGGCATAAAACCATCGAGGAGCAATCATCATCGAGGCACAAAACCATCGAAGAACGGAGGAGACATGATAGCGAGTCTGACGGGAACCGTGGAGTCGGTCGATGCCGACTCCACCATCATCGACGTACACGGCATCGGATTCCTCGTGCGCATGCCCTCGAGCGACCTCGCGAAGATCCACGCGGGGCAGGAGGCGCATGTGCTCACGTCCATGACCGTATCGCAGGATGCCATCAGCCTGTACGGCTTCCTGTCCCGATCCTCCCTCGACCTGTTCCACCAGCTTCTCAAGGTCAGCGGCATCGGGCCCAAGGTGGCGCTCGGCGTGCTGTCGGCGTTCACCCCGACCGATTTCGCGCGCATCGTGCGCGACCATGACACCACGGCCCTGACCAAGGCGCAGGGCCTGGGCAAGAAGGGCGCGCAGAAGATCATCCTCGAACTGGCCAACAAACTCGTTCTCGACGAGGACGACGCCTCCGCGACCTCCGCATCCGCCGCCGAGCAGAACGCCGACCCGGTGGTCGCCCAGCTCGTCGACGCCATGGTCGGCATGGGCAAGGACGCATCCCAGGCCCGCGCCGCCATCGAGAAGGCAATCGAGACCCTGGGCCTGAGCACACCGCTGCCGGCGGACCGCGACACCGAATCCGCGGTCCTGACACTCGCCTTCCGTTCCACCGACAGGAGGGGATAGCATGGCCGACGATATCCGCATCAACGACCACGCCAGCGAAGACTCCCTGCGCATGGTCTCCGCCCAGACGCAGCAGAACGAGTCCCTGTCGGACGAGGAGCTGCGACCTGCATCGCTGGACGATTTCATCGGCCAGCCGCGTCTCAAGGAACAGATGCGTCTGTTCCTCACGGCCGCGCAGAAACGCGGCGTGCCGCCGGACCATATCCTTCTGGCCGGCCCTCCGGGACTGGGCAAGACGACGCTTGCCATGATCGTGGCCAATGAGCTTGGCGTGCCCGTGCGCATCACCTCGGGCCCCGCCATCCAGCACGCCGGTGACCTCGCGTCCATCCTCAGCTCCCTTGACGAAGGGGAGGTGCTTTTCATCGACGAGATCCATCGTCTTCCCCGCGCCGCGGAGGAGATGATGTACATCGCCATGGAGGATTTCCGCGTCGACGTCATGGTGGGCAAGGGGCCGGGCGCATCGTCGATCCCGCTGACGCTGCCACGCTTCACGGTGATCGGCGCCACGACGCGCGAGGGCATGCTGCCTTCGCCGCTGCGCGCCCGCTTCGGCTTCACCGCTCATCTCGACTTCTACCCGGCCGAGGAGTTGCAGAAGCTCATCCACCGTTCGGCGCGCGTACTCGACGTGACGATCACCGACGAGGCCACCGAACAGCTCGCCCTGCGCTCCCGCGGCACGCCGCGTATCGCCAACCGCCTGCTGCGCCGCGTGCGCGACTGGGGCGTGGTGCACGACCTCGACGTCATCGACATCGATGCCGTGCGCTCGGCGCTCGAACTGTACCAGATCGACACCGAGGGCCTCGACAGGCTCGACATCGCCGTGCTCAATGCCGTGTGCCGCCAGTTCAACGGCGGCCCCGTGGGCCTGAGCAACCTCGCCGCCATGGTGGGCGAGGAGGCGGAGACCGTCGAGACCGTGTGCGAACCGTATCTGGTGCGCGAGGGCTTCCTCGTGCGCACGCCGCGCGGTCGCGTCGCCACGCGCAAGGCCTGGGAGCATCTGGGCCTCGTGCCGCCGGCCGAGGGCAACGCCTTGTTCTGACGGCGGGCCCGTCCCGGATGGGGCTGCGCGGGACACATGAAGCCGACGGCCCCGGTGCCGTGAAGAAATCGCACGGTACGGCGCCTCGTGACGGAATTCCCGGTTCCATCCGCTACCATGTGGTGCGGTGCATGAGGCGAGCCTGCTTTCCGGGCGGGTTCGCCTCGCCGTGGAAGATATCGCCCAGAAGCAACATCCCCCAACAACACAACTCGAAATAACAACACTCCCAAGCAAATCACCCCAAGGAGGTTCCATGGATAACAACGCCGTGACCTACATCTTCATGATCGTCCTTCTTGTCCTCATGGTCGTTTTCATGGGCCGTGCGTCCAAGAAGCAGACGGCCCAGTACAAGGAGCGCGAGGATTGGCGCAAGCAGCTCAAGCCCGGCGACAAGGTCGCCACCCAGTCCGGCCTGCTCGGCGAGGTCGTGGAGGTGCTTCCGGACTATGACGAGATCATCATCAAATCCGAGGACTCCCTGAGCCGCTGGCGTCTCGCCGCCGTCATCCAGCCGCCGGTGCGCCCCGCCTACGTGCCCGACGAGGATGAGGATTCCGAAGAGTCCGACGATTCCGCCGACGACACCTCCGCTCCGGCCTCCATCGAGGGCGCGCCGTCCGACGCCGCGCAGGAGAACGCCGCCGACGATTCCGACACTGAGGACGCGCAGGCGAAGGCCTGAGTCCGGAAGACCGCAGCCGCGGCACGACGCCCGCGGCATCGTATGCCGTCTCGCGGCGCCCTATATACGCCGCCATACCCGCACCGCCACGCCATGGGGTGCGGGTTTTGCATTCCGCCGCCATCCGGACGCTGCAGCGCGAACGTGCGTCATCGCGAAGGCCGTACACCATTGCAACCGCCGTGCTATTGCGAACGCCGCGGCGCGGCTGTGGCGGGCGCGGCGTACAGTGTCAGTGTCATACGCCGCAGTCCGCCCTTGCCGAGACGGAACCGAAAGAGAGGAAACATGGCAAGCGATATCGTCCCCGAGAAACTCACGGTGATGGGCAAGGAGAACACCGACTACCTGCTGTCGCTGTTCCGCACGATCCCCGGATTCCCCAAGGCGGGCATCAAGTTCCGCGACTACATGCCGCTGCTTGCCGACGCCAAGGGCCTGGGCATCCTCCTCGAGGCGCTCAACAGGGCGCTTCCCGTGCCGGCCGACCAGATCGACGCCATCGCCGGCCTCGAAGCGCGCGGCTTCCTCATCGGCGTTCCGCTCGCCGCCCGCCTGGGCAAGGGCTTCGTGGCCGTGCGCAAGGCCGGCAAGCTCCCGCCGCCTGTCGAGCACGCCGACTACTCGCTTGAATACGGCACGGCCTCGCTCGAGATCGAGGAGGGCATCATCCGCCCCGGCGCGCGCGTGCTCATCGTGGACGACCTCATCGCCACCGGCGGCACCGCGCACGCCGCGAAAACGCTGATTGAATCCGTGGGCGCCACCGTATGCGGCTACAGCTTCATCATGCGCCTCGACGGGCTCGACGGCTGCGACCAGCTGGGCGACGCCCCTATCTCGTCGCTGGTGTCGATGCCCGCCTGATATGGCGCGGCGCATCACCGACCAAGGCGACGACCGGGCGCATTGCGTGCATAAGCGGCACTCAGGCATTACTCTGGTAGACGGCGTTCCCCGAACCGAGGTGCGGCATGCCCCGCGCCCGACGATACGCCGCAACAGACAACCGCAAAGGGGTTGAAATGGATTTGTACGAGTACCAGGGACGGCAGCTCTTCGAGGAGAAGGGCATTCCGGTTCCCGAGGGCATCTACGCCGAGACGGCCGAGGACGCCCGCAAGGCTGCGGACGAGATCGGCTATCCGTGCGTGATCAAGGGACAGGCGAAGATCGGCCACCGTGGCCAGGCCGGCGCCGTAAAAATCGCAAGGGACGCCGACGAGGCCTACGAGCTCGCCCAGCGCATCCTGCCGATGAGCGTGCGCGGCCACAAGGTGCACGGCGTGCTGGTGTGCGCCGCGGCCAACATCCTGCATGAGTACTATGTGTCGATTTCCGTGGACCGCACCTCGCGCGACTACGACGTCCTCGCCACCGCCGCGGGCGGCACCGAGGTCGAGGAGATCGCACGCCAGCATCCTGAGAACGTGCGCCGCCTGCATATCGACCCGTACGCGGATTTCACGATCGACGATGCACGCGTGATGGCCGAGAAGATCGGCTTCTACCACGCCGACAACGAGCAAGCCGCCCAGATCCTGCTGCGCATGTGGGAGGTGTTCAAGGAGAACGACGCCACGCTTGTCGAGATCAACCCGCTCGCCAAGATCGGCTCGCCCGACGATGAGTCCAGCAAGAGCCTGTGCGCCCTCGACTCCAAGGTGTCTCTCGACGGCAACGCGGCGTACCGCCATGACGGCTGGAAGCGCTTCGCCGACGACACGGGCGTCGATCCGCTCGAGAAGCGCGCCCAGGCCCACGGCCTGCACTACGTGCACCTGAACGGCCAGGTCGGCGTCATCGGCAACGGCGCGGGACTCGTCATGAGCTCCCTCGACGCGGTGGCCGGCGCGGCCGAGGACCAGGGCACCGACATCAAGCCCGCGAACTTCCTGGACATCGGCGGCGGCGCCTCGGCCGAGGTCATGGCCGAATGTCTCTCCATCGTGCTGGCCGACCCGGCCGTGCGCGACGTGTTCGTGAACGTCTACGGCGGCATCACCTCCTGCCAGCTGGTGGCCGAAGGTATCCTCGAGGCGCTCGACACGCTTGGCACCACGGTGCCGATCATCGTGCGCTTCGACGGCAATGCCGCGGCCGAGGGCCTCGAGACGCTCAGGTCTTCCGGACGGGGCAACATCATCGTCGAATCGACGATGGAGAAGGCCGCGGCAGAGGCCGCGCGCATCGCCGCCGACGCCGAGAGGCAGGACGCCGCTAAGCGCGGCGTCGCACAGGCCGACGCAAGCAAGGAAGGGGAGAACCGATGAGTCTTTTCGTCAGGGACGGCGCGCCCGTCATCGTGCAGGGCATGACCGGCCACCAGGGCATGACGCATACCGCGCGCATGCTCAAGGCCGGAACGAATATCCTCGGCGGCGTCAACGCACGCAAGGCCGGGCAGGTGGTGGAGCTTCCCGACGCCACGGGCGTCGTGCGCTCGCTTCCCGTGTACGCCAATTGCGCCGAGGCCCGCGAGGCCACGGGTGCGGAGGCATCCGTCGTCTTCGTGCCGCCGCGCTTCGCCAAGGATGCCATGATCGAGGCCATCGAGGCCGGCATCCCGCTGATTGTGGTCATCACCGAGGGCATCCCGGTGGCCGACACCGCGTACTGTGTGTCGCTTGCGCGCCGCAAGGGCGTGCGCATCGTAGGCCCGAACTGCCCCGGTCTCGCCACGTTCGGCGAGACAGACGGCGCCACCGGCACGAACCTCGGCATCATCCCGGACGGCATCGTCAAGCGCGGCCCGCTGGGCCTCGTGTCGAAATCCGGCACGCTGACCTACCAGCTCATGGGCGAGCTCTCCGATATCGGCTTCACTGCGGCGCTCGGTGCTGGCGGCGACCCGATCGTCGGCACCACGCTTCTTGAGGCCGTGCAGGCGTATGCTCAGGATGCGAACACCAAGGCCGTCGTCATGATCGGCGAGATCGGCGGCGACGCCGAGCAGCAGGTGGCGGACTGGGCCAAAACCCATATGACGAAGCCGCTTGTGGCCTACATCGCGGGCTTCACCGCCCCCGAAGGCAAGCAGATGGGACACGCCGGCGCCATCGTGTCCGGAGGCAAGGGCAGCGCGGCCGACAAGAAGGTCGCGCTCGAGGCAGCCGGCATCCCCGTCGGCCGCACGCCCGGCCAGACCGCCCAGATCATGCGTGAGATCCTGACGACCCGCGGAATCATATGACGAAACGACCCTCCGCCGGGCATGGCTCCGACACCACCGACACCGAGGACAGGGACGGCGTCGCGTCGTCATCCATAGGCGCCGCGACATCCGCCGGACCGGCCACATCAACCGGCGTCACGACATCCTTGGACGACGTGACGCTTCCAGACGCCGACGGCACGCGCCCCTCCGCGGTCTCACGCTTCCTGCGCGGGGCCCTGTGGGGCCTTTTCGGCTGGTTCCTGCCCACGTTCCTGCTGTGGCTCGTCGTGGCCACCTGCATGTTCATGTTCTCGATGGAGAACACCACGTCCCTGACCGCCGCCATCATGCCCGTCAGCGCCGCGACGGTGCTCACGGCGCAGGGCGTGGGCGTGCGCTACCAGTTCCTCGACGTGTCGGTTATCCCGCTTCTGGCCACCATCATCTACCTGGTCTCCGGCTATGCGTTCGCCCGTCGTCTCAAGGACGGGGCGGCTCCGCTCGTCGGCTTCGCGGCCGTCTGGGTGGCGCTCGACATGTTCGTGTACGGGCGCAGTCCGCTCACCGCCTCCGACGCGTGGCCCGTGGCGCTGGGCAAGTTCCTCGTGGTTGCGCTCGTCGTGCTTGTACTGGCGCACGGAGCGCGGGCGTACCGCGCCGCCATCGGGGCCATCAAGACACGTGTGTCCGCGCCGCTGGCGCGCACCGTGGATCTCTCGTTCCGCATTGTGCGCGTCTTCGCCCTCGTCATGGCCACGGTCGGCATCGTCACCTTCGTGGTGTGGCTTGTGGTGGGTTTCGACGCCATGCGCACCGTGGCGTCGTTCATAGGCATGGGCAACGCCTCGTTCTGGGCCGCGTTCGTACTCTCTCTTCTGTGGATGCCCGACATGTGCCTGTGGGCGCTGTCATGGAGCGCCGGGGCGGGCTTCCGTATCGGTTCCTTCGCCACCTTCACCATGTGGCAGGGCGACGCGCGAGAGCTTCCCGCCATCCCCATCTTCGGCATCCTGCCGCAGCCGGTCCCCAATGCCACGGCGACGCTGGCACTGGAATCGATCCCCGCCGTCGCGGCCTTCCTCATCGCCGTGGCGTTCATGCTGTCGAAGAAGCGCATCGACATCTTCCACCGCCGTCTGAAGAAGCGCCCGCGCCTGGCATCGCCCCGCTCCATCGTCGACATCCTTCTGTCTTTCGTCACGATGTGCCTGTCGTGCATCTGGATCGTGGTCGGCTGCTTCATCGCCTTCTCGTTGTCCTGCGGCTCGCTGGGAACGGAGCGTCTGGCACAGCTGGGTGTCACCGACGTGGCGGAGTCCACGCGTGCCCTGGCGCGCCCCGCCGCCATCGGATTCTTCTGCGCCTTCCTGCTCATGGTTATCGTCAGCTGCATCATCGAGCTCGTCACCGTGCTGCGCGCCCGCCGAGAGGCCGCGCAGCGCTTGGAGACGGACACCGATCTCGACGCGATAGCCCGCACCGTGCGCACGTCGCGCAGCGCGGAGCGCGATGCCGAACGACACGCCTCGGATAGCCGGCGTGTCGCGCGCTCGGCGCGCGGCATGCACGATGGCGCCGACAGGAGCGGGGCCTCCTATGGCGCGGACGCGGCCCTCGGCTCCGAGGAGGGCGGCGCGCCTCGTTCCGACGATGACGCCGCTGCGTCCGATGTGGCCGGCGGCTTTACCGAAGGCTACGACGATGCGATGCGCCGCGCAGGGCGCACCGTGCGCAGTATGGGACGCGGCGTCTCGGCTTCCGGCGCATCGCACACCCTCGCGGAGCCCCGTTCCGTGCGCGAGGCGCTCGATTCCGCCGATTTCCCCTCCGAGTCCTCGCTCCACCTGCCCGAGGCTGGCGAAACCGACGGAGCGCATCGGAATGACGGAGCCGGCACCCCGTCCCAGGGCTGAGCGCCGCCCGAAGCGCCCACCCCGCGTGGTTTTTACGCACGTCCTTTTACAATGAAATGGCACTCACTGCCACGCCGCGCCTTCCCGCGAGGCGAGAAAAAGTAAGGAGAACAAGGAATGACCGATTCCACAAGCCGTCCGATCAAGCGCGCGCTGGTTTCCGTCTATCACAAGGATGGCATCGAGGTCCTCGCCGAGGCCTTCAAGAAGGCGGGCACGGCCGTCGTGTCCACCGGTTCCACGGCGAAGAAGCTCCAGGAGCTCGGCGTGGACGTCACCCCCGTGGAGAAGGTCACCGGATTCCCCGAAAGCCTCGATGGCCGCGTCAAGACGCTCGACCCGCATGTTCACGCCGGCATCCTCGCCGACATGACGAACCCGGAGCATGTGGCCCAGCTCAAGGAGCTCGGCATCGAGCCCTTCGACATGGTGGTGGTGAACCTGTACCCGTTCGCCGACACCGTGCGTTCCGGCGCCAACGAGGCCGACACCATCGAGAAGATCGACATCGGCGGCCCCTCCATGGTGCGTGGCGCGGCGAAGAACTCCGCCACCGTCGCCGTCATCACCGATAAGAACGACTACGCCCTCGCCGCCGAGCGCGTGGAAAACGGCGAAGGCTTCACCCTCGCCGAACGCCGTTACCTCGCCGCCAAGGCCTTCGCCCACACCGCCTCCTACGACGCCACCATCATCGAATGGGCCAGGACGGCCTGGCCGAAGCCCGACACTCTCAAGGACCTCCAGACCGAGGAATCCGCCGCCGCCGAGAAGGATGCCGAGCTCTTCCCGCAGACCTACACGCGCACGTGGGACAAGTCCACGGTGCTGCGCTACGGCGAGAACTCGCACCAGGAGGCCGCACTGTACCTCGACCCGCTGTCGTCGGGCGACTTCGCGCATGCCGAGCTCCTGCACGGCAAGCCGATGAGCTACAACAACTACGTGGACGCTGACTCCGCGTGGCGCTCCTGCTGGGACTTCGCGCCGCGCATCGCCGTCGCCGTCGTTAAGCACTCCAACCCGTGCGGCCTGGCCATCGGCGACACCGTGGCCGAGGCGCACCGCAAGGCCCATGCCTGCGATCCGATGAGCGCCTACGGTGGCGTTATCGCCGCCAACGCGACCGTCTCCCTGGAGATGGCGCAGGCCGTCAAGCATATCTTCACCGAGGTCATCGTGGCGCCGGACTACGAGCCCGAGGCCCTCGAGTTGCTCAAGACCAAGAAGAACCTGCGCATCCTGCGCGTGCCGACCAAGCCGGTGCTCGACCAGTCCATCCGCCAGATCGACGGCGGCCTGCTCGTGCAGACCACCGACCGCATCGACGCGCCGGGCGACGACCCGGCCAACTGGCAGCTCGTCTCCGGCGAGGCCGCCGATGCCGCCACGCTCAAGGACCTCGAATTCGCGTGGAAGGCCATCCGCTCCGTCAAGTCCAACGCCATCCTCATCGCACACGACGAGGCGACGGTGGGCGTCGGCATGGGGCAGGTCAACCGCGTCGACTCCGCCAAGCTCGCCGTGGAGCGCGCCAACACGCTCGCCGACGGCGCGAACCGTACGAAGGGCTCCGTCGCCGCATCCGACGCGTTCTTCCCGTTCGCAGACGGCTTCCAGATCCTGGCCGACGCGGGCGTGACCGCCGTGGTGCAACCCGGCGGCTCCATCCGCGACGAAGAAGTTATCGAGGCCGCGAAGAAGGCCGGCGTGACGATGTACCTGACCGGCACGCGTCACTTCTTCCACTGAGTTCCATTCCGCAGGGGCGGCGGGGTTTCCCGCCGCCCCTTTATGCGTTTCGACCGTGCGTTTCGGCACGTCGAACGAGCGATGTCAGGAGGACCATGGCATACGATGATGCGGCGCAGACCGAGAACGGGGCCGCTGGAACCACTGGAACCACCGGGACTGACGGGGCCGCCGATGGCGATGAGGTGCGCGAAGGATTCCACGTCGAGCACGTCGCCGTGTCCGAGGCCTCGGAAGGACAGCCGTGGTTCGAATGGATCATCGCCGGCTGTATCGTGCTCGCCGTCATCGCCGCGCTGACACGGCATATCACGGTGGGTGTCGGCATCCTTGTGCTGACGTCCTGGCTTTCGGCGCTTGTGCGCCTGTTCTTCGGCGACGACAGCCCCTGGAAGGTACGGTCGCGCGCCTTTGACGTCGCGATTGGCCTATGCCTGGGGCTTGGCATCGCCATCGTGTATTACAGCATCATGACGATGTACTGACGGCGCGCGGAATGTCAAGGGTGGCGGCGACGCGGACCACACGCTGAAAACACGAGGGGCTCTGACCGAATCGGCCAGAGCCCCTCGTTATCGTCGGTTCAGATCATCGTGCGTTTCAGATCACTGTGCGTCCGTGGCAGGCGCGGTGTCATCCATCGCGGCCTTCTCGCTCGGCTGCGCGTCCGTTCCGGATTCGTCCTGTCCGTCCTCGTGCCGCACCGCTTCATCCTGCTTGACCTTGAGGGACAGCATGGCGTCGGCGATGACCTGGTCCTCGCTGCGCGGCGCGGAGCCGGGCTCGGATGTCTGCGCCGCGGCGTCATCGCGCAGCACCGTGGCCAGCAGCGCGATGCACAGCACGATGATCACCGAGTAGATCACGATGAACCCCGTCGTGCGCATCAGCAGGTCCGTCGCCGTCAGCACCAGCAGCACCGCCGCGATCGCGACGATGACGAGCACCGCCCAGCGCATCGTGCGCTTCTCGCGCGAGCCAAGCGCACGGTTCTTCTCCAAAGCCATTGTTCCTCCCATTCAGTCGACATCGGCCGATTCACTCCCGCCCAACTCTAGTCGCATCCGTGCATTTCGGCGAACGGGGCGGGATGAGGCGACATGGAGGAGCGGTATGGGGGAGTGGGGCCTACGACGGCAGACAGGTCACGGGGCATGTTCTCGCTGGCATGCCGGCTGTCAGGCATGCAAAAGGCCCGACGCCTCCGGGCGCCGGGCCTTGGTGCATCATCCGCTATCGGATGCATCCGCAACTGATTTACTTCGCGGAATCCTTCGCATCATCGATTTTGGAATCAGCGGAATCCGCGGAATCATCGTCGTCGGTCTCGTCGTCGACGCTGTAGCTCACGCCGGCCTCGGAGAGGGTCTCCGCATGCGCGGCGCCGTCGGTGGCGTCGTCGGACGCGGCGATCGTGGAGGAATTGAGCGGGGCCTGCGCGGCGGCCTTCGTGGAGACCTTCGCGGTGGCCGCCTTCTGGGACTCGTCATCGGCGCGCAGCATCCTGGCCACGAGCATGACAAGCGCCACCACGGCGGCGGCGAGCAGCGGAGCCACCCAGAACACCCACAGCTGCGTCAGCGGCAGCGGGATGGTGACCTGCGAGGCGCTCGACGACGTGGAGCTGGCGGTGGTGGGCAGGGTGTCGTTATAGGCCTGCACGGCGCTTTGGCCTGCGACGGCCATGCCCGTGGCACGCGCCGGGTTGAGGGCGGCGCCGGTGAAGGGGAAGGCCACGGCAGTGCCCGCGGCGTAGGCGATGCCGGTGGCGAGCCAGGCGCTCCTGCGCGGCACGCCATTGTCGTTCTGCGCGCGCAGCGCCACCGCCACGACGACGATGGTCATGGCCACCTCGACGAGGGCGCCGATCTTGATACCGAAGTTGAGACCCGCCGCTCCGATCTGGTTGAGCGAATACGTGGCCGGCGAGGCGGCGTCCGCGCCGTTGATGGCGTTGTGGATCCACTGGAACAGCGTGATCTGGTAGCTGGAGGAGGCGTCGGAGACCGGCAGGAGGTGCGTCAGCAGCTCCGCCGCGCCGATGGCGCCGGCGCACTGCATGATGACGTAGACGAAGAAATCGCCGATGCCGATGCGGCCCAGCAGGGCGGAGGCGAGGGAGACCGCCGGGTTCAGATGCGCGCCCGACACCTTGCCGAAGACGTAGGTGAGAGCGGCGTACAGCAGACCGATCGCCGCACCGAAGGTAAGGATGTTGGCACCGATCATGGTGGAGTTAAAGAAGGTGCCCACCGAGCAGATGGCATAGATGCCGAGGAACAGGATGAACGATCCGATGAGCTCCGTCGCGGCGCGCGCGACGTGCGATTTCGACAGTGTCGCCTCGTCCTCGAGGGCGCGGCAGGAGGTAGCTTGTGTTGTTGCAGCCATGTATTGTCCTTTTGTTGGTCTCTTCTTCCGTTTCTGACCACCGCTCATGATACCAGCGTGTTCCGGCATCCTGCTGAGGTGCTCCACGTAAGAGTGCGGCGGCGACGGGGAAGCGACGGTGGCGGGCGGAAAGCGCGCGACACGACGCGCGGGTGGCGTTCGGCGCGGATTCCGGTATAATCGTTGCGTTCATATATAATTCCGGGATTCCCCATCGCCGACAGATCGCCCTCAGTGCGAAGGCACTGACGAAAGGCACTGATTACCATACGATTCGTATTCGGCAGGGGACCCGCAGGCCACGTTGGGAGAACGATGCCACATCCATACAGCCATGCCAAGAAGGCCCATTCCGATTCCACCGAAGGCATTCGCCTTCAGAAAGTCCTCGCACAGGCCGGGTATGGCTCCCGCCGCAAATGCGAGGAGATGATCACGTCCGGACAGGTCGAGGTCGACGGCGAGCTCGTCACCGAACTCGGCACGCGCGTCGATCCGGCGCACCAGGACATCCGCGTGGACGGTTCCCGCGTCCACATCCAGGACAAATACGTCACCCTCGCGCTGAACAAGCCGCGCCGCGTGCTGTCGACGATGAGCGACCCGAAGGGCCGCTACACTCTCGCCGACATCATCGGCGACGGATATCCGCGCATCTTCCACATGGGACGCCTCGACTACGATTCCGAGGGCCTCATCCTCATGACGAACGACGGCGAGCTCGCCCAGCACGTCATGCACCCCAAGTACGAGGTCGCCAAGACCTACATCGCCACGCTCGAGGGCCATATCGGCGGCAACGTCTGCCGGCGTCTCGTGCGCCAGGGCGTGCTTCTCGACGATGGCTGGATCTCCTTCGACCATTGCGCCATCATGGACCAGAACCGCGACCGCTCCGTGGTCAAGGTCGTCATCCATTCGGGCAGGAACCGCATCGTGCGCCGTGTGTTCGATGCCGTCGGCTACCCGGTCAAGCGCCTGACAAGGGTGCAGATCGGCCCCATCAAGCTCGGTGAGATCAAGCCCGGCTCCTACCGCGTGCTGTCCGAAACCGAAGTCAAGTCGCTCGAGAAGGAGGTCGGACTGTGATCCGCGTCGCCATCGACGGGCCCGCGGGCGTCGGCAAGTCCAGTACGTCCAAGGCCTTGGCCAAGCATTTCGGCTACGCCTACCTCGACACCGGCGCCATGTACCGCGCCGCCGCCTGGTGGTGCCTGCACGAAGGCATCGACCTCGACGCCGCCACGCCCGACGAGGACGCCATCGTGACGGCCGTCGGTGCGCTGTTCGTGGACGGCCACCTCGAGATGGGCCTCGACCCGCAGAACCCCACCGTCAGCTGCGACGGCCTCGACATCTCCGCGGACATCCGCTCGGCCGAGGTGTCGTCGCATGTCTCCGTCGTCTCCGGCATCCCCGCCGTGCGCCACCTGCTCATCGCGGCACAGCGCGCGTACATCGATGGCGAGGCCGACCCCGAATCGTTCTCGCATGGTTCGGGAATCGTGGCGGAAGGGCGCGACATCACCACCGTCGTGGCCCCCGACGCCGAGGTGCGCGTGCTCATGACGGCGCGCCCCGAGGTGCGCCAGGCGCGCCGCAACAGCCAGGCGGCCGCCGGCGCGGACGATGTGGCCAAACGCGACAAGGCCGATTCGAAGGTCACGAGCTTCCTCGAGGCCGCCGACGGCGTGGTGACCGTCGACAACTCCGACATCGACTTCCAGCAGACGCTCGACATCCTCATCAACCTCGTCGACACGGCCATCGACAAGCAGCTGTTCTCCGACTACGCGTCGAACCTCGACGAATACGACCTCGAGGAGGACGACGAGGAGCTCATCGAGGAGGCCGGCGAAGGCGAGGCCGCGTATGACGACGGCCCCAAGCCGGTCGGTGTGCTGGCCGTCGTGGGCCGCCCGAACGTGGGCAAGTCCACGCTTGTCAACCGCATCCTCGGCCGCCGCGCCGCCGTGGTGGAGGACACCCCAGGCGTCACGCGCGACCGCGTGAGCTACGACGCCGAATGGGCCGGCACCGATTTCAAACTCGTCGACACCGGCGGCTGGGAGGCGGACGTCGAGGGCATCGACTCCGCCATCGCGTCGCAGGCCGAGATCGCCGTGCACTTGGCCGACGCCGTGATCCTCGTGGTCGACGGCACCGTGGGCCTGACCGCGTCCGACTCGCGCATCGTGTCGATGTTGCGATCTTCCGGCAAGCCCGTCACCGTCGCCGTCAACAAGATCGATACAGCCGAGCAGGAGTACATCACGGCCGAGTTCTGGAAGCTCGGCCTTGGCGAGCCCATGGGCATCTCCGCCATGCACGGCAGGGGAGTGGGCGACCTTCTTGACGTGGCGCTGGACAAGCTCAGGTCCGCGGAGAAGACGTCCGGTCTGCTCGCTCCGTCATCGCTCAGGCGCGTGGCGCTCATCGGCCGCCCGAACGTGGGTAAGTCGAGCCTGCTCAACCAGCTCGCGCACGAGGAGCGCTCGGTGGTGGACGACTACGCCGGCACCACGCGCGACCCCGTGGACGAGGTGGTGCGCCTGGGCGGGCAGGACTGGCTGTTCATCGACACGGCCGGCATCAAGCGCCGCCTGCACAAGCTGTCGGGCGCCGAGTACTACTCGAGCCTGCGCACGCAGGCCGCCATCGAACGCGCCGAACTGGCGCTTGTGCTGTTCGACGTCTCGCAGCCCATCTCGGACCAGGACCTCAAGGTGATGAGCCAGGCCGTGGACGCCGGGCGCGCCATCGTGCTCGTGTTCAACAAATGGGACCTGCAGGACGAATTCTCGCGCAAGCGCCTCGAACGCCTGTGGGAGACCGAATTCACCCGCGTGCGCTGGGCGCAGCGCGTGAACCTGTCGGCCAAGACCGGCTGGCACACCAACCGCCTGCCCGAGGCGATGGAGACCGCTCTGGCCTCGTGGGACAAGCGCATCTCCACCGGCAAGCTCAACTCCTTCCTCGGCCAGCTGCAGTCCGCGCACCCGCATCCGCTGCGCGGTGGCAAGCAGCCCAGGATCCTCTTCGCCACGCAGGCCGGCACGCGACCGCCGCGCTTCGTGATCTTCGCCACCGGGTTCCTCGATCACGGCTACCGCCGTTTCATCGAGCGATCCCTGCGCGAGGAGTTCGGCTTCGAGGGCTCGCCGATCCAGATCTCGGTGAAGGTGCGCGAGAAGAAGAAGCGCGAGCGCTGAGCGCTCGTAACAATGTGATGGGTTGCGGACACAATTCCCCTGTTTTCATAGGAAAATCGGGGCGGAATGTCCGCAAGCCATCACATTGTTTTTGTTGCGGCGGCGATGCCGGCGTCGGCGCCTTTTGGTCATGATTCGTGTCGAGGGTGCACGACGAGGGTGCACTGCTGTGCGCTTTGAGTGGCGGTTACCCCTGATTCTGACCGCTGCGGGGTCATGACTGCGGTCGAGGGTGCACGATTCTGCGCCCTCGGTGCCGGTTGCACCCCGGAATGCCTCCGATACCGGCCCTATCTGCCATCGAGGGTGCACTGTTGTGCACCCTGGGTGGCGCTTACCCTCTGATTCTGATCGCCGCGGAGCCATAACCGCGGTCGAAGGTGCACGATTCTGCGCCCTCGATGGAGGAAGGCGAACGGCAGCTCGCCCTAGGCAACGAGTGAAAGGGGCGCAGGGGAGAAGGAATGCGGAAGGGTTAGGAAAGACCGCCGTCGCCTGAGCGCCGCCACGCTGACAGGTTAAACGACAAAGGGTTCCGACACCACATGGTGTCGGAACCCTTTGAATCGTCGGGCCGGCGGGACTTGAACCCGCGACCCCTTGACCCCCAGTCAAGTGCGCTACCAAGCTGCGCTACGGCCCGATGGCGCTTCACGCGCCAAGTGGTTAATTTACCACAAGGTTGGCAAAACGCAAACTCGCATCCCGTAAATCGTGGCGTGCGTAGGCGACACGCCGTGTGGCGAGCGCCGTCGCCCCACCATCGAACCACCGATCCATGCCGCTGCATCGTGCCATCAATCCACGCCACTGCACCACTCATCCGTCATCGTCGTGCCGCCACCGCATCACCGATCCGTCGCCTCATCCCCGGCAAATTCGCCTTTTCCGGCCAGGGGGGAGTAGATTATCTAACCGTAACTGAACTCCAGCGGGCGGCGCACCGCGGCACACCAAGCAAGGGGAGTACATGGCCACATCAGGATTCGATGCTTTCGAAGCAAAGATGCGCGATGAGGGAATGACCGACCTGTCCATCAGCCAGTTCCGCAGGCTTTACGATGTCTGGCAGTCCAAGGAGGCACACCAGATTCCCGAGAAGAACGTCACGCCGGTCAGGGAATCCGAGATCAAGAACGTCTCCGACATCCACGATTCCATCGACCACGACTTCGCCATGGAGGCCTTCCGTAAAACCGCCTTCCTCAAGCTCAACGGCGGTCTGGGTACATCGATGGGCCTCGAGGGACCCAAGTCCATGCTCACGGTGCGCCGCCACAAGGCGCGCCCCATGCGCTTCATCGACATCATCCTGGGCCAGGTCATCAGCTCCCGCACGCGCCAGGACGTCCCGCTGCCGCTGACGCTTATGAACTCCTTCCGCACATCGGAGGAATCGTTGCGCGTGTTGAAGCGCAACCGCCGCTTCCACCAGAGCGACGTGCCGGTGGAGATCCTGCAACACAAGGAGCCGAAGATCGACGTGGAGACGGGCGGGCCGGTGTCGTGGCCGGCGGACCCGGCGCTCGAATGGTGCCCGCCGGGGCACGGCGACGTGTTCAGCACCATCTGGGAGTCGGGTCTTCTCGACGCCCTGACGGACGCGGGCATCGAGTACCTGTTCATCTCGAACTCCGACAACCTGGGCGCCCGCCCGTCGAGCACGCTGTCGGGCGCGTTCGCGCAGTCCGGCTCGTCGTTCATGGTGGAGGTCTCGAAGAAGACCCCGGCCGACCGCAAGGGCGGGCAGATCGTGCGCGACAAGGACACCGGCTGCCTCATGCTGCGCGAGATCTCGCAGGTGCCGCCGGAGGACCTCTCCAGCGCCATGAACTACCGCCGCCACCGCTTCTTCAACACGAACAACATCTGGGTGCGCGTCGACGCCCTGCGAGACATACTGGCGTCGAACGACGGCGTGCTGAACCTGCCGGTTATCGTGAACCGCAAGACGGTGGACCCGTCGGATTCGCAGTCGCGCAAGGTAATCCAGCTGGAGACGGCCATGGGCGCCGCCATCTCGCTGTTCCCGGACTCCTCATGCATCGAGGTGGGCCGCGCCCGCTTCCTGCCGGTGAAGACGACGAACGACCTGTTCGTCATGCGGTCGGACCGCTTCCATCTGACGGACGCCTTCGAGATGGAGGACGGCAACTACGTGTTCCCCGACGTGAATCTCGACGAGCGCTACTACAAGAACATCAACGATTTCAACGAGCGCTTCCCCTACGGCGTGCCGTCCATCGCGGCCGCCAATACCGTGACGGTGGAGGGCGACTGGTATTTCGGCCACGACGTGAGCTTCTACGGCGACGCGCGGCTGACGGACAACGGCGCACCCTCGTATGTGCCCAATGGCGCATTCGTGGGGCCGCAGGGCATCGAGCCCGACGAGTGGATCGCCTGAACGCCACGCCCGAACACTGCACGCCACGCCCGACATACTCCGCCGTATGGACTTTTCGGCGCCGCCGCGGTTTCTCCGTGGTAACGTTTATATGGCGACCGAGTGTGACCGCGTAATCCGCGTGGCGTGTCCCGTCGGCGAAATGCGTCGTCGCGCCCGGATTCATCGCTAGAATGTCTATAGGGCGCGGTATGTGCCCAGCCTATTGAATTTAAGATTCGCGAGGTCATATGGCAGAAGGATCCAACGGAAGGCGTCGTTTTTCCGATAAGTGGGGCAAGCACGAACTCGATGTGCTCGCCGTCTTGTCATCGGCGTTTCCCCAGTGGCTCACTTCGCGGCAGATTGCCCAGCGAGTGAAGGCCTACGCCGATTCCTACGGCGAGCTGGCCGACCAGGCCGCCAAGGCGGCGTTCGCCAAGCAGTTCCAGCGCGACCGTGCCAAGCTCGCGGCCATGGGCATCGCCATCGAATCGCGCCAGCCCGAGTACTCCTCCAAGTCCGAGGGTCAGGACTTCGCATCGTATCGTCTCCAGCTCGGCGACGAACCGCGCCTGCGCATCAGCTTCGAGCCCGAGGACCTCCCGGTTCTCGCCGCCGCAAACTACCTGGCGCGCTCCGTGTCCATCACCAGCCAGCAGAACCAGCAGGAGCAGCAGGAACAGCAGGCGCGCAAGCAGTCGCGCAACACGCCGCGCGTCCCGCAGATGCCGGTTCCCGGACTGGGGCTTGACTCCATCGCGCCGGGACTGGGCACGCAGTCCATCCCCGACAAGCTCGTGAAAGTCGTCGAACAGCGCCGCTTCACCGCCACCGTCGAAACGGACGGCGAGGAGATCCACGTGGCGTACACGGATTCCGACGACCTCGCCACCTTCGTGCTCGAACACCCGGGCGCCGTCATCAAAAGCCCGCAGGAGGCCGTCGACTCCTTCAAACGCCGTCTCAACGCGGCGTGCAACTTCAAGCCGTGCGACGATTCGAGCAAGACCACGCCGATTCCGGTGGCCGACTACGTTCCCGCCTCCACGCCCGAAACCGACAATGAGCCGGGCAACGGCCGCAAGACGAGCGTTCCGTACCAGACCGGCAGCGAAGTGGACCGCCGCCTGCGCCTCATGCTGTTCCTCTCCGCGCATCTGGGCGAGGAGTTCAGCCTCGAAAGCCTCGCCGACCGCTTCGTGGGCCATCCGCACGACCAGGCGGAGCGCAAGCGCGGCATCGCCGTCATCAAGAAGGACGTGGAGCGCCTCACCACCGTCTCCGACGACGGTGAGATGGCCGGCAGCCAATTCTTCGACTTCGACTGGACGCTTCTCGAGGAGCAGGGCATCGTGTGCGCCACGAACTCCCTCGGCCTCGAACGCCTCGCCGGCATCTCCCCGCAGTACCTGAGCCTGCTCACCGCCTCGGTGAGCTACCTGGCGCATTCGCCCGTCATGCCCGAGGACTCCCGCAGGCAGGCAGAGAACCTCTACCAGCGCCTCCAGAAGCAGATGAAGCCCGGCGACTCCGCCTGGCTGAGCCTGACCGGCTATGAGCTGGAGCCGCCGTGCTACACGGCCGTCAAGGAGGCCATCACCTCCCGCCAGCTGCTCGACATGGAGTACACCGACGGCGCCGGCCGCACGCGTCGCAAGCTCGTGGCGCCGGCCAAGATCTACGTGGACGAAGGCGTGTACTACGCGGCCGTATGGAACGGCGTCAAACCCTCGGACGTGGAGCCGGGCTACGATTTCCCCGCCCAGCAGCACGAGCCCGTGCACCCCGGCAAGAAGCACCCGGAGTGGCAGACGCTGCGCCTGGCGCGCATCGGGCACCTCAAGGTGGTGGCACCGGTGCATCCGATGGACATCCCGGACGTTCCGCTCTCGGAGCTGCGCGAGTGGAACGTGGACAACGGCACGCCGGCCGATTTCATCACCGACACCGTGGGCCATTCGTTCATCCGCGACCTTCCGTACGCCACGGTGGAGCCGTGGGGCGACGGCGAGAAGGTGCATTTGCTCGTGTGCTCCGACTCTTGGTTCGTGGCCTTCTGCATCGCGCACGCGCGGCATATCCTGGCCGTGGGCCCGGAGACGCTGCGCACGATGATGATCGCGCGCGCCAAGCACGAGATGTCGATTTTCGAAACCGAGTAGCCGCAGACGTCTGCGCGGCGGAACACCGGGCGGCACGCCGGGCAACCGATGAGAACGGATGGGCGCCTCGGCGCGGATGCGCGGCGGCGCCGAAAAGGAGGAAGCATGCCGGGATGGGGATGGGTGATTCTCGCCCTCGTGATGATCGGCGGTGTGGCGTACGGCCTCGTGTATGCCTACCGTCACCTGCGCTCCGCCGTGCATATGGGCGGCATGTTCGCCACCGCGCTCGACAAGCGTCTGGGCCGCATGGCCGATGCCAAGGCCGCGCCGAGGCGCCCCAAGGACCCCGCCTTCACGCAGCCGTTCTCGGCCACGATGGAACGCTACGCCGAGGCGCAGGCGCAGGTCGAGGAGCGTCACGACCGCAAGCGTGACCGCCATGTGAAGACGTGGGCGGACTGGTCTCAATTCAATGCCTGAGACGCGGCCCAAGGCCTGGAACGGGGCGGATGCGGTGCATGCCGCCCCGTGAGGTCTGTGCGCCCCGATAAGCGGCCCCGTCCGGCGAATCGGACGGCGTTTTTGGCGGGCCGAATCACTTTTTGACAAATCACAGGACGACTTCGAAGGAATCGTGTCATGACTCATCATCGGCATCATCGTCGCGACGACGCGGCGCGCGCAGAAGCTTCCGAAAGGGTGACCGGCACCATGTCGGCGAACGGTGCGCGACACGCCGGACACGTCGGGGACGGTGCTGCCGACGGGGCCCTGAGCCCCGCGCAGCGCTACCAGGCGTTCCGCGCGCGCCAGAGCTACGCGCGCAGCGTCGCCGCACAGTTCGCCGACACGCTGGAGTTCCAGCTCGACGATTTCCAGCGCCAGGCCATCGACGAACTCGAGGCGGGGCGCAACGTTCTCGTCGCCGCTCCCACCGGCGCCGGCAAAACCATCGTGGCGGACTTCGCCATCTTCCTGGCGCAGCACCGCAACGTCAAGGCCTTCTACACCACACCCATCAAGGCGTTGAGCAACCAGAAATACCACGATCTGTGCGCCATCTACGGGGCCGACCGCGTAGGCCTGCTGACCGGCGACATGTCGGTTAACTCCGAGGCCGACATCGTGGTCATGACAACCGAGGTGCTGCGCAACATGATCTACGAGAACTCCACCACCCTCGAGGCGCTGGAGTACGTGGTTCTCGACGAGGTGCACTATCTCGCGGACCGCTCGCGCGGCCAGGTGTGGGAAGAGGTCATCGTCCACCTTCCGCGCCGTGTGAAAATCGTGGGCCTGTCGGCCACCGTGTCGAACGTCGAGGATTTCTCACAGTGGATCGAGTCGGTGCGCGGCGAGACGTCCCTCGTCATCTCCGAGCACCGCCCCGTGCCACTCGAACGCCACGTCATCACGCAGGAGGACGAGCGCACGGAGCCGGTTCTGTGGGACCTGTACCGCGCCGACGGCTCCGAGGAGCTCAATCCTGCGCTGGCGCGGGAGCTGAGCCGTCTCGACCGGATTGGGGAGCGTCGCGCCGGCTCGCGCGACGAAGACGGACGCCGCCGCCACGGCGGGCGCGGCTCCAGGGGCGCGCACGGCGCCGGACGGGGCGGACACGACCGGGACGACGCGCGCGCGTCTCAGCGCCATTACCCCAAGCGCTGGGCTGTCATCGACGAACTCGACTTCCTCGACCTGCTGCCCGGCATCTACTTCATCTTCTCCCGCATGGGCTGCGACAAGGCCGTGGAGCAGTGCCTCGACGCGGGGCTGAGGCTGACGACCGACGAGGAGGCGCGTCGCATCAGGCTGATCGTGGACGAGATGATGGAGGGGCAGATCAGCCGCGAGGACGCCAAGGCGCTCGGCTTCTCCCGCTTCCGCTTCGCCCTCGAGATGGGCTTTGCGCCGCACCACGCCGGCATGATCGCGCTGTTCCGGCAAATCGTGGAAACACTGTTCGAGCAGGGCCTCGTCAAGGTGGTGTTCGCCACCGAGACGCTCGCTCTCGGCATCAACATGCCGGCGCGCTCCGTCATCGTCGAGAAACTCGAGAAATTCAACGGAGAGGGCCATGTGCCGCTTACCCCGGGAGAGTTCACGCAGCTGACGGGGCGCGCCGGACGCCGCGGCATCGACGTCATCGGACACGCCGTCATCGTGGACCACCGGGGCTTCCAGCCGCAGATGGCCGCGTCACTGTCCAGTAAGCGCGTGTACCCGCTCCATTCGAGCTTCTCGCCGACCTTCAACATGGCCGTGAACCTGCTCAACTCGTCGGATTACCAGACGGCCAGGGAGACGCTCGACCACTCCTTCGCGCAGTGGGAGGCCAACGAGTCGGCCGAGGAGCTTGTCTCGCGCATCGACTCGATGCAGGGAACCCTCGAGGATTACGAGAGGGCCTTCGCATGCGACAGAGGCGATTTCGCCGAGTTCATGCGCCTGCGCATGGAACTGTCGGACCTCGAGCGGCATGACCGCAAGCGCGTGCAGCATATGCCGTACCCGTCGGAGGGCGAGCGGCGCCATGCGATCAGACAGGTCGACGAGCGCATCGCGGCCGTGCGCAAACGCGAGCAGGCGCATCCGTGCCGCTCGTGCCCCGACCTGCAGGCGCATCTGCGCTGGGGCAACCGCTGGGCCAAGACGAGGCGCGAGCTCGACAGGCTCCAGGATCGCTACGATTCGCGCACGGGCTCCGTGGCACGCCATTTCGAGCGCATCTGCGAGATCCTGCGCATCCTGGGCTATATCGAGGGCGACGACCCGCGCGATTACTCGGTGACGCGCAAAGGGCAGCTGCTGCGTCATCTGTACGGCGAGCAGGACATCGTGCTCGCCGAATGCCTGGCGCGCGGCCTGTTCGACGACCTCGACCCCGAGCAGCTCGTGGCCGTGGTGTCCGGATTCGTTTTCGAATCGCGCCGAGGAGGCACAGGCGAGCCGCGCCATTACCCAGGCGGCATGCGCGGGCGGATCCGCTCCACCGTGGCCGCCGTCTCCACAGTGCATGAAAGCATCAACGCGCTGTGCGAGGACTGGGGCCTCGACGACCTGCAGCCGCTCGACTACGGCGCATGCGACATCATGTTCGACTGGTCGTCGGGCAAAAGCCTCGCCGTGGTGCTGGACGACACCGACATGACCGGCGGCGACTTCGTGCGCAGCTGCAAACGCGTTGCCGACGCCCTGGGGCAGATCGCCTCGATCGGCGTGTATCTGGAGCACCCCGAGGTTGCGGAGCGCGCGCACCAGGCCGCGTTGACGATCGACAGGGGAGTGGTGGCGTACTCCGGCATCGAGGAGTAGGCCCCGCCATGGCGCGCCGTGATGCTTCATGGCGCACGATACGCCCCGTGGGGCGCGCCGCCTTCAGCCTACAGCGCACGCCTCGTCAAGCCCTGTGGAATAATAGGAACGCACGGAAATCCGCGGCCGGAAGCACGCGCGGCGCATCGCCGCCCGCCGGCCCAGTCCACGCCCTTCGAAACCGTGTTTTCGAAGCGGCAGCAAGGAGAATGCAATGGCAGAGCGCAGTCTGAGGGGCATGAGCATCGGCGCCAAGTCGCTGGAATCCGATGAGAACGTCGACCTGGCACCGCGCCAGGACTACACGTATGTCTGCCCCGACGGACACCGCACCATCATCCCGTTCGCGCAGGATGCCGGCATCCCCGACGAGTGGGAATGCCGCTGCGGCAAGACGGCGCGCCTCGAGGGCAAGGATTCCTCGAACGCCGACGACCTGACCAAGCAGGTGCGCAGCCACTGGGACATGCTCATGGAGCGTCGCACCGAGGCCGAACTCAAGGAACTTCTTGAGAAGCGCCTCAAGATGCACCACGATGGCTGGTTCCCGGATTACGAGTGAGCGGCTTCCAAGTGAGCGCCTGACGGCTTCGAGACGGACGTTCCGTCCGGAGCCGTTCTTCATAAGCCGATGGCACGTATCGAGCCGTCGCACCGACGCATCCTTGCATCGTTGCATACCTAAGTTTTCGCCACAGGAGAGAATATGAAGCATCCTTCGCGCGTCGTCCTGCTGGATCTCGACGGCACCCTGACCAAATCCGATTCGGGCATCCTCGCAACCGCCGTCCGCACATACAAACTGCTCGGCCGCCCCGTTCCCACCAACGAGGAGCTATCGACCTTCGTGGGGCCGCCGCTAATCGAATCGTTCACCAACCACGGTCTGGCCGACGAGGCCGACAAGGCCGTGGCGCTGTACCGCGAGGCGTATACGCAGCCGACCTTCGACGACCCGCGCAACCCCGGCCAGAAGGTTCCGGGCATGTTCCTCAATGAGGTGTATCCGGGCATCGTGGAGTCCATGGACGAGCTGCGCCGCCGCGGCTATGTCCTCGCCCTCGCCACATGCAAGCCGGAGCCCCAGGCCCAGCGCATCTGCGACCGCTTCGGGCTCACCGAGCATATGGATTACCTTTTCGGCGCGAGTCTCGACAACACGCGCATCCACAAGGCGCAGGTGATCCGCTACGGGTTCGATGCCATCCACTTCGACGAGGAGGAAGGCGACCGCGCAGTTATGGTGGGCGACCGCTGGACCGACGTGGACGGCGGGCATTTCGCGGGCGTCAAATCCATCGGATGCCGCTGGGGCTTCTCAGCACCAGGCGAGCTCGAGGAGCACGGGGCGGATATGATCATCGACACCACCGATCAGCTTCCGGACGCCGTGGACCGGTTCTTCGCCACGTTGGCATAGGCGCGCGGATTCATCGGCTGACAGCGACGGCCTGCCGCATGGGTGACCATGCAGCAGGCCGTTTTGTATGCGGCGGTTGCGTCTGCGTCGGCGTGGGTCGCGGAGCCTGCGGTGCGCGTTGTGAGACACGCCTGAAGCAGCGGCGTTTGCTACGTCAGTGTACTTCCTTGTAATACGGTTCGAATTCAGAAATATTACTGAGTAATGCATATATGCGTTTTATCACTGGATTCCAGCGCTTGTGAAGATGTACGTCGGTATAACGAATCTGACGTATCCAATTAGGGCGATTCGCGATTGGGCTTGGAGATGCCGGAAAAAGAAATCTGACGGGGAGAGGCGTCGGTTATGCGGCCATATCATCCGCGCCGTTGGCCTCATCACCTGCCTAGACGCCGTCGTTGGTGACGATGTCGGTGGCAGCGTCGGCCGCATCGCCGTCGGTAGCAGCGTCATGCGATCCGGCTGGCAGGCCGGCCTCGGTCATGTCTTCTGAACCATCTGCGTCATCGGGATCCGCCAGGTCATCGGGATCAGCTTGACGCATGAAGTAGACCACGAGAACGGCTGCGATGATCATCGACAGAATGCGCATGATGCCCCCGAATCTCTGTTCCCAGGAATATCTTCTGACATAATATCCGCCATCGAGTCCGAGGGACAATTCGCCGGACGACGCCAAGCGCATATCGGCGGTCTGTACATGTGATCCGCGTTATTGTGGTCGCGCGGCATCAAATCAGCGCTTCATTGACGGACGTATTCCGTCTAAGAAAATACGTGTGGCGACGACCGCATGAAGACGGCGTACCATCAGTCATCGTTGTCAGGAGCGTCACAGCCAATAGCGACGCGGTCGGAAACATCAGCATCATGCCTGGAGAATTGCTAAGTCCGTGGAATCCAGCGAGGTTTCGTTTCTGCCCATGCGTCGAAAGTGGCTAAGCGCCGATAATGTACGTTATGTCAGATTGGATACAGAAACGCCTCACCCGCGGATTCCGTCCGCCATCTGCGCCGCCCCTGTCTCGTTTGCCGGCTGAGATTCCACCGTCCATTCCATCGTCTGCGCTATCGCATCGTCATGCCGCACGCGCCGTCGCATTGTCATGCGCGCCTGGCACGACGCGTCGCATCCGTCATCGTATCCATCATCCCGATGTTTTCGCGGCGTCGTCTTTCACGCATCAACGCGAGCTCGTCCACCATGTCGGATGCGGTCTGCGGATGATGCATGGCGCCGTCCACGGCATCCACGTAATCCTCGGACTCGAGCCTGCCGCGAATCTCGTGCCACAGCGAACCGACCGACACGCCGAAAACCGCCTTTCCGGTGCGCATGAGGCGGCCGACCTGGGCATCGTCCGTGCATTCATACACGGTCTCGCCGTCGCACATAATCGTGATGTCCTCGAGTTGTTCGGCGCTGCGCTGTGAAAGGTACCCGATGGCGGTCGTCACGTTCTGCAGGTTCACGCCGGTGTCCAGGAGGCGCTTGGAGACGGCGAGGATAACGATGTCCTTGAAGGAATACAGACGCCGCGTTCCGGAGCCATGAGACGCCTTGACGGAAGGCTCCACGATTTTCTTGCGCGCCCAGTAATCCAGCTGCCGGTATGTGATTCCGGCGACGCGGGACGCCACGGTGCCGCGGTATCCGCGCGCATCGTCCTGGGATTCGTCATCGAAGGCGAACAGGACGCCCTGCACGGTGTGACGGCCGCTCAGGTCCGTGCAGTCCTCGAGCCGGACATGCACTGTGAGATCGGGTTCCTGCGCCATATCGTCGCCTTTCGCTGATGATGCTCCGCCGCCGTGTGTTGTGGCTCCCAGTCTAGGCCGCCTCTCCCCCGGCGGAGGCCGATTTCACGGGAATCGGGCGGAGGAATCGTGAAAAAGCCCGCCATGCCGTCCCACGGGGCGGCATGGCGGGCCTGTCGTCTGCTCGGCGTTCCTGCATCGTCGTGCGTCTGCCATGCATATCAGGCATGTCGCGCGACGGCGCGGCCGTCAGCGGCTATCAGCGGCCGAAGAACACGAGGCGGAACTTGCCGATCATGAGTTCGTCGCCGCTTTTCAGCTGCGCGGAATCCACGCGCCTGCGGTTCACATACGTGCCGTTGAGGCTGCCGACGTCCTCGATGCTGTAATGGCCGTCCTTGCGCACGAACACGGCGTGCTGACGCGACACGGTGCCGTCGTCGAGCATGATGTCGCTCGAGGCGTCGCGCCCCACCGTCACCCTGTCCTCGTCGAGGAGGTAGCGAGATCCGGAGACGGCGCCGCGCGTCGAGACCAGAAGCGCGGTCCCGGGGCTCAGACGCGCGATGGTGTCCAGATCCTGCTGGCTCAGGGGGCGATCGCCTGTGACGGTCACAGGCACGGCCGAGATAGCCGGGATGCCAATACTTGTCGTTTCACCTGCAGTAGGAATCGGTTCAGTCATACCAGTCATTCTACAATCTTCGCGTATTGATAGGTCTTGGCGTCCGCCAGCTCATCGATGACGACGTCGTCGAGCTGCGTAACCGTCACATTGGCATTGTAGCGGACCCTGAGCTGGGATCCGATACCGCCCGAGATCTGGATGGCGTTAGCCAGCGCGCTGGGGCTGCCGATGGCCTTGATATCATACGGCGTGCCCACGATCGTACCGTCCACCTCGATGCCCTCGTCGGTGTCGACGATATACGATGAGGCGGTGATGCGCACGCCGTCGAAGGCGATGGCCTCCGCCCCGGCGTTGCGCAGTTCCTCGATGACGGTGAACAGACGCGCCGAGTCGATATGCGTGCCGGTTTCCGCGATGGTGATGCGCACGCCGCTTCCATGGCAGGCGATGCGCCCCGCCAGGATGCCGCTGACGGTGGCGTTCTGCTTGGCGACCTCGTTGAGCTGGGCCTGCTTGTCGGTGGAGTTTGTGATCGAATCCACCTGGCTGCGCAGCGTGGTGCGTTGCTCCTCGAGCCTGTCGACCTGCGTCGTGGTCTCGTCGAGGAGCCTGACCAGCTCGTCCTCGCTCAGAGACTGGTAGTTCTCGTTGGTGTTGCGCTGCTGCGTGACGTATCCGAAGCCCAGAAGCATGCACATGAGGATGATGAGCACGCTGGTGACGATTTTCTGCAGCAGGGCGTTGCGCGTGGCGGTGGCGCCGGACTTCTTCGCCGCCTTCACGACGGGGAACGTGCCGGTGTCGGTGGAGTCGTTGTCCTCGTCCTTCTCGTTCTGCGAGCGGAACAGGGAGCCGACGTCCGTCATAAGCCATTCGGCGGCGGAGCGGCCGCCGCCGTGCTGTCGGTCGGCTTTGTCGGCTCGGGACTTGCCTGCGCCATTCCTGCTTGTGTCGTTCCTGGCGGTGGCGCCCATCGCGTGACGCCCCGGGCGCCTCGCGCTGCGCCTGGCTCCGCGGTTTCCGGTCGTGTCGGGCGTGGTGTCATCGTGCCTGGTGTCGTCAGGGCTTGCGTCATCTGGCTTCGCGTCGCGGTATGCCATGTCAGCCTCGGAATATGAATCGGCGGATGGCTGAGACATTCGAGAAGATGCGGATGCCGAGCACGACGATGACGGCGGTTGTCAGCTGGGAGCCGACGCCGAGCTGGTCGCCGAGGAACACGAGAAGCGCCGCGGTGATGACGTTCGACAGGAACGAGATGACGAACACGCGGTCGTTGAAATTGCGTTCGAAATACGATCGCGCCGCGCCGAGAAGGGCGTCCAGGGCCGCCACGACCATGATCGGCAGGTACGGCTGGAGCCAGATCGGAATGTCGGGGCGCACGAAGATGCCGATGACGATTCCGAGAATCAGTCCGATGACGGCAGCCATGCTTCCATCGTCTCCCTTCCGCCGCTGTCGCGGCACAATGCATCGTGTCTCATAGTCCTGTCAGGCTCCCACCGGTTGCTCCGTGCGGCGGGCATGGGGCTCGCCCCGTCACGGACGGCTCCGTATCCCGCACCATACGCGGGATACGCACCATACGCATGCCATCGTAGCGCCGTGCGCGGAACGGGGCGGGGCGCGAGGGTGCCTGGATCAGTCGCTGCCATCGCCGTTCCCCGTTCCCTCCGTCGCGTATTCGAGCGTGGCGACGGCGTTGGCGCTCAGGTCCAGCTTGTCCTTCTGGGACAGGGACACGGCGATGCCGAGCTTGTCGAAGGAATCGTACAACTGGGGGTTGTGGTCGGAGTCCACGCCGACGCGCATGGCGTCCGCGTTGCCGATCGCCTCGATGGTGTACGGGGACTGGATCGCGACGACGCCGATGAGAATCTTGCCGCCCGCGGCGCGGATGGATGTCTCCGGCCCTAGGCGCTGGCCGTTGACCGATATGGCCTCGGCGCCAGTGGCCCAGAGGCGGTCGACGAATAGCTGGATGTCGGTGTCCGCCACGTCGCGCATGCCGGAAAGCGTGGAATCGGTGCCGGAGGCGCCTCCGGAGGATTCCTCGAGCAGGGAGGGGTTGCGTAGCGTGATGACGATGCCGGGCCCCGTCACCTCCACGGTGCCGTTTAGGATGTTCTGCGAGTCGGGGATCTTCACGGTTGTGGAGGACGACTTCGACAGCTCGTCCACCTGCTTGCGCAAGGCCGACACCTCGTTCTGGAGGTCCTCGGAGCGGGCGACGAGCTGGGTGAGCTGGTCAGCCTCCTCCTTGCGCACCTTCTCGCGCGTGTTGCTCTGCAGCAGTTGCACGGCCCCCATGAACACGAAGCCGATGAGGATGCAGATGACGAACGACAGGATGCGCATGCCCCATGTCGTTCTCGGCGACTCCTTGCGACGGTACAGCGCGGCGTCCTCGAACAGCGGGTCGACGGGGCGATTGGTCAGGTCGTCGATGAGGTGGAGCGACTCGTCGTAGACCTCGCGACGGCGCGTGCGGTGGCGCCGCTCCGCGTCGGATTCGAGGGCGTGATGGCGTATAAGGAAGGGATAGGCGTGGGAGAAGGCGGAGCGCGGATGCTGGGGCCTGGCATCGGGCTTGACGGGATACGACGCGGGCGCGTCGGAGCGCTCCAGTCCCCCGGCGAGCTCGAGTGCGACGGCGACGGCGGCCGGGTTCGACGTGTACAGCACGATATCCGTGCCCGGCACCTTCGCGGCGACATGCCCCGTTGTCACGGGATCCGGGGCATGGACGTCGGGGATGGGGCGCGACGGGGCGGCATCGGGGTTGGACGGGACATCATGGCCGGATGCGGCCCCATCGCCGGACGGGGCGGCGCTGTGAGACAAGGCGGCGCGATGAGACGGGATCAGGCCGGCATCGGCACCGTCTGCGACGTAGCCGGATGAGGCGGGGCGGGCAGAAGCTGGCACGACGAACGGCGCCACAGGGGTTCCGGCGTGTCGCGTCGCGGCATCCAATCCCTGGGCACTGTGGCTTTGTGCACTGTGGCTTTGTGCACCGCGACCCTGCGCACCGTGATGAGGCGTTACGGCGGCATCGCCCCACGCCATGTCATCGATTGCCATGTCATCGATTGCCATGTCATCGATCTGGTCCGCGACATGCCTCCGGGGCCTGGCGTGTCGTCCCGCACTGGAGCGTGGAACGGAGGACGGCGGGAGATCGGATTGCGAAACAGCGGATTGCGAAACAACGGATTGAGGGTCTGGCTGTGACGCGTCGGCCCGGGTCTCGAACGATGTAGACCGGGACGCTGGAGAGCGTGTCGTAGATGCAAGGGACGCCGCAGGGCGCGTGGAATCAGTGCCAGATGCGGCGCTCCCTGCTTCCGCTGCCGTGGATGCCGAGGCCGTCACACCAACGGCAGGCGCCCCGTCGTCGCTTGCTTCAGCGCCCTGCCCCCCATCATCGTTATGCGCACCGTCATCGTCCGTCGGCGCGTCATCATCTGATGCCTCGTCATCGTCCGTCCCGGCCTCGGGCCCCTCGGCGGCACGATGGCGCAGATAGGTGCGTATATCCGCCAGATCGAGCGGAGGCTCCTCGGCATCCTCTCCGATGACGAAGGGGCCGTCCGCCCCGTCGTCGCTTCCTTGCCGACCGTCCGCGGCATGGTGGGCGAACTCCACGGAGCTCGAGACATCCTGGGCGAAGGTGGAATGGACCGGACGGGGCGCGGAGGTGCTGATGATTTTCCGACCGTCCCACAAGGCTATGGGCTGTCCTCCGCTCATCGACATGAAGTCGGTGACGGGATCCTGCTCGCTTTGCACGGCGAGTTCCTGAACCTCGTGACGGTGCACATGGCGAGGTTCTCCCCCATCCGCTCCCAGCGGCTTGACGCCGAGATCGGAAGCCGTGGCGGCATGCTTGCCGACACGCCGCTCGTGTCGGCCGACCGGCGTGTCACGGGGCGCGGCATGCTCGGCGCGCCGCCTCGCATCATGCAGGGCGTGGCGCGGCTGCTGCTCGTCCGGGGAGGAGGGGAACCCGTCGTCCGTCATCGGGCGGCTCCGGCGCGCGTCCCGGCGGCCTTCTCGTCGTGTATGACATGGGTTCCCTGCCACAGGTAGATAATGCCCGCCACCCAATACAGAACGCAGCCCCAGATGGCGCCGGCATCGCCGAGGTCATGGAGCACGGTGAACAGCGTGCTCTCCCCCAACGCCGAGACGATGTACACCGGAACGGTGATCATCAGCACCGCCGTACCCGCCTTGCCGACGAAATGCACGGGAAGCGGCCCGTACCCGTAGGAGGCCAGACGAAGCACCTGGATGCCGAGGACGAGCTCGCGCAGAACGACCGCGGCGAGCACCCACCACGGCATGATGCCGATGGAGGCGAGGGCGAGGATAGAGAAGAAGATGAGGAGGCGGTCGGCGATGGGGTCCAGAATTTGCCCCAGCTTGGTGACCTGGTTGTACCGGCGCGCGATGTACCCGTCGACGCCGTCCGACATGGCGGAGACAGCGAGGAGCACAAGACCTGCGAAAAGATGGTTCTGGACCACGAGAACGGCGATGACAGGGATGGACACGAGACGGAACATGCTGATGACGTTGGGAACCGTCAGGATCTTGTCGGTCGGCTCGGGGCTGAAGGATTCGTCCTGGCCGGTGGGTTCCTGCCTCGTGGACCTGCTCATATGACCTCCCTGCTTCCGTTCGGACGACACGCCGGAAAACCGCGGCGCGTCGTTCACCACCATACCGATGATATCCCGCCCTGCGCCATGTCACGGCATTCGCATCGTGGCGCCATGGTGCATGCGGGGCCGTCCGCACGGCAGAAACCGTGTCGGGCTCATCGTGGCTTACCGGCACATTATATGCGACCGCCCCGGCTCCGTGGCGGACACGGGGACGGGGCGGTGCCGGTCGACGGCGCACGGGGCGCCGACGCGGCCGCATAAAGCGAGGCTACATGCGCGAGGCCTGAATCGCGGTCACGATGGTGGCGCGGGCACCGACATCGTACAGACGGTCCATGATGGAGTTGACCTCGGCCCTGGGCACCATGACGCGCACGGCGACCCATTCGGGGTCGTGCAGCTGGGAGACGGTCGGGGATTCGAATCCCGGGGTGATCTTCACGGCGGCAGGCAGGTCCGTCTTGCGGATGTCGTAGTCCATGAGCACATAACGGTGCGCCGTGAGCACGCCGCGCAGACGACGCTCGAACACCTGCAGCTCGGGGTTGTCTTCGGCGATGCGGGGAGAACGCACGAGCACGGCCTCGGAGCGCACGATGGGGTCGGCGAACACGCGCAGGCCCGCGTTGCGCAGCGTCGTGCCGGTCGACACGACGTCAGCGATGAGGTCGGCCACGCCGAGGTGGACGGAGGACTCCACGGCGCCGTCGAGGTGCACGACCTTGGCCTCGACGCCATGCGCCGCCAGATAGTCCGACAGGAGCTTGTCATAGGACGTGGCGACGCGCTTGCCGTTGATGTCCTCGAGCTTGTCGATCGTGGAATCCTTCGGGGCGGCGAAGCGGAACGTCGACGCGCCGTAGCCGAGCTGCATATGCTCGGTGGCCTCCGTCTCGGTGTTCAGGAGCATATCGCGCCCCGTCAGGCCCAGGTCGATGTTGCCGGCGCCCACGTAGACGGCGATATCAAGCGGACGCAGGTAGAACAGCTCGATGCCGTTCTCCTCGTCGTCGACAACAAGCTGGCGCGAATTCGACCTCAGCTTGTACCCGGACTCCGACAGGAGATTCCAGGATGGTTCCGACAGCATTCCCTTGTTGGGCACTGCGACTCTCAGCATATTCGTCCTCCGGCCGTTCGGCCATTTTTCCCGGCGGGATCCGCCCGCCGGCGTCGTGCTGGTTATCTTCTTGCGCGGTTGGGCGCTTTTGCCTTGGTTCCGGTGGTGCGGCACTCACAGGTAGCGGTACACGTCATCGAGCGAGATGCCGTGCTTGATCATCATCACCTGCACGTGGTAGAGCAGCTGGCTCATCTCCTCGGCGGTGCGATCGGCGCCCTCGTACTCGGCGGCGATCCACGTCTCGGAGGCCTCCTCCACGATCTTCTTGCCGATAAAATGCGTGCCCTTGTCGAGCTCGTCGACGGTCAGCGACCCCTCGGGGCGGGTCTTCGCCTTCTCGCTGAGTTCTGCGAACAGTTCTTCGAATGTCTTGCGCGATTCTGCCATTGCTTTCTTTCTGATGACGTATGACTGACGTGACTGACGTTGCGTATGCGCGGGAGCGGCTAGTCCTTGTAGGCGGCCTGCGCGTTGTCGCGAATCTGGTCGATGGCCTTCGCCGGGTCCTCGGCGCCGTAGACGGCGGAACCGGCCACGAGCACGTCGGCTCCGGCCTCGGCCACGATATGCGCCGTGGTCGGGCTCACGCCGCCGTCGACCTGGATCTTGGTGTCAAGGCCGCGACGCGTGATCTCGTCGCGCAAACGGCGCACCTTGGCCATCTGGTTGCCGAGGAACTTCTGGCCGCCGAAGCCGGGCTCGACGGTCATGACGAGGATCATATCGAACTCCTCGAGGATGTCGAAGATCGGCTCGACCGGCTCGGCGGGACGCACGGCGAAGCAGGCGCGCACGCCCATGTCATGCAGCTGGCGGGCCAGACGCACCGGCGCGTGGGTGGCGCCCATGTGGAAGGTGACGGAGTAGGCGCCGGCCTTGGCGAATTCGGGCGCCCATCGGTCCGGGTCCTCGATCATGAGGTGGACGTCCACCGGGAGGTCGGTGACCTCGCAGATGCGTTTGACGATGGGCTCCCCCAGCGTCAGGTTCGGAACGAAGTGGTGGTCCATCACGTCGACATGGACGAGATCCGCGTTGGCGATGGCCTTGAGGTCACGCTCCAGGTTGCAGAAGTCGGCGGACAGGATGCTCGGTGCGATCTGAATGCTTGTCATGTTTTCCATTCTAGGGTTCTCTTGCGACGATGAGGCGACGGGGGCTTATTGTGAGACGCGACTGATCGCGGGGCCATGACGCGGCGGCGCAGCGTCAGTCCTCGGCGGCACGTCCCGCCGTATCGTCGGTCGCGTCGTCGGAGGCATCGGCGTCATCGGCCCCATCGGCCGACGCGCCCTGAGCATCATCCGCCTCTTGGGCGGCGAGGCGGTCGAAGGCGTCTTGGACATCGTGCTCCGTTGCCTCCGGAGCATCCCAGAGGCTGGAGGACGGGGCACCGTCCACGGCATCGTCCGCCGCATCCGCAGCGCCATCGTCCGAGGAAACGCCATCGTCGGAAACGGACGGGGCGGCTCCGTCCGCGTCCTGCGCTCCATCCGCACGGTCCGCCCCGTCATCGCCACGGTTCTCATGCCCCGTATGCTGGTCGCGCTCGCGCTGGCGGCGCGCCGCCTCCTGCTCGGAATCGGAACGCGCCTTCTCCTCGGCGCGCGTGATCTCGAACAGCCGGTCCGACAGCACGGCCGTCGGCTGTCCGTAGCGCTGCACAAGCATGAAGGCCACGACGCCGAGGATGAACACGATAATGGACATCCATACGTTGACGCGGACTCCGAGGAACTCATGCGCGAAGTCGATGCGCAGGTTCTCGATCCAGGCGCGGCCCAGCGTGTACCACATGATGTAGCAGCAGAACAGGCAACCGGCCTTGAAGCGGTTGATCATCTTGCGCCCCAGCCATACGAGGAGCGCGGCGCCGATGAGGTTCCAGATCATCTCGTACAGGAACGTGGGGTGGAACAGCGTGTCGCTCGGACACACCTGCCCGTCGTAGCACATCTCGTTGGAGCCGATGACGCCGGGCACGTTCGGATTGAGCTTGAGACCCCACGGCAGCGTGGTCGGCGAGCCGTACAGCTCCTGGTTGAACCAGTTGCCGAGGCGTCCGATCGCCTGGGCGATGAGCAGGGCCGGGGCGGCGGCGTCGAGAATGAGGGCAAAGGGGTAATGCCTGTGACGGCACCATCCCCATGCACCGAGGGCGCCGAGCAACACGCCGCCCCAGATACCCAGACCACCCTGCCAGATGCGGACGATGTCGGCGGGGTTGCCGTTGGGGCCGAAGAAACGCTCCGGCGTGGTGATGACGTGGTACAGGCGGGCGCCGATGATGCCGCAGGGCACGGCGACGATCGTGATGTCGAGTATCTGGTCGAAGTCGCCGCCGACTTTCTTCCAGCGGATGGTGGACACCCACACGGCGGCGATGATGGCGAGGAGGATCATGATCGCGTACATGCGGATCGTGACCGGTCCGATGGTGATGGTGGAGAATCCCGGTGACGGGATGTAGGCGAGATCCATGCTTCGATCCTTCTTCCTGGTAAGCGGAATGCGGCGCTCTTCGCCGCACGCCCGCGGGCGTCGCCCATCTGCGGGGCGCCTGCGCGGGGAACCGTCTTGAAGTCTACCGACGGAAGCTGACTTAGGGAAACGACGGGGCCGCCGCGGCTTATGCCGCAACGGCCCCGGAATCGTCTCGCAATCGTCCTGGCAATCATCGGAGGGCTTCGTCGGCCTTCCGGAACGTTGTCAGCGACGCGCCCCGTGGATGCCCTCGGCGAGACCCGAGGTGACGGAGGCGAGCTTGGTGTAGGACGGGTCGTCGAGCACTGCGTGCACGAGGGCGGAGCCCACGATGACGCCGTCGGCGTACTTGCCGATCTCGGCGCCCTGCTCCGGCGTCGACACGCCGATGCCCACGCACACGTTCTTGGCACCCGCCTGGCGCGTGCGCTCGACGAGCCTCTCCGGCGTTTGGTCGAGCTCGGAGCGCTCGCCGGTCACGCCCATGCGGGCCGACGCGTACACGAAGCCGCGCGTATTGCGAGCCACGATACGCAGGCGCTCGTCGGTGCTCTCCGGAGAGGCGAGGAAGATGCGGTCGAGGCCGTAGCGGTCCGACGCCTCGATCCACTCCCCCGCCTCGTCCGGGATGAGGTCGGCGGTCACGAGGCCGGCGCCGCCGGCGTTCGCGAAGTCGCGTGCGAACTTCAGCACGCCGTAGTGGAAGATGAGGTTCCAGTAGCCCATGATGAGCGGCACGCCGCCGGCCTTGGCGACGGTCTCCACGGCGTCGAACACGCCGGCGAGATGCTCTCCGGAGCGGATGGCCATGGAGCAGGCCTGCTGGATGACGGGGCCGTCCATGACGGGGTCGGAGTACGGCAGACCGATCTCGACCATGTCCACGCCGTTGTCGACAAGCGTTCTGAACGCGTCGAGCGTCGTGTCGGGGGTCGGGAAGCCATAGGGCATGTAGCCCACGAAGGCTGGCTTGTTCTCCGCCTTGAGCTCGGCCAGGCGCGTTTCGGTCTGGCTGGGCTTGGACGCGAAGCCCTTCGGCTGCGGCGGGGTGGTTCCCAGGGTCTCGTTCGTTGCTGTCTGTTCGGTCATCGTCGCTCAGTCCTTCTCGCTCGTCGTGGTGCCGTGCGCACCGTTCGCTTCCAGTGCCTTGCTCTGCTCGTCGGTGAGGTATCCGAACCACTTGCCGGCGGTCGCCACGTCCTTGTCGCCGCGGCCGGAGACGTTGACCACGATGACGGGGTTCTCGTAGCCGCGCTTGATGAGGTCGGCGGCGGCCTTGTAGCAGCCGGCCAGCGCGTGGCTGGACTCGATGGCGGGAATGATGCCCTCCGTCTCGCACAGGTCCTTGAACGCGCTCATGGCCTCGTCGTCGGTGGCGTAGCTGTAGTTGACGCGGCCGATGTCCTTGAGCCACGCGTGCTCGGGGCCCACGGAGGCGTAGTCGAGGCCGGCGGAAATGGAGTACGTGCTCAGCGTCTGGCCTTCGGAGTTCTCGAGAAGGTACGACATGGCGCCCTGGAACATGCCGAGCTGGCCGGTGCCGTCGGTCAGGCGGATGGCGTGCTCGCCCGACTGGGGGCCGTGTCCGCCCGCCTCGTAGCCGTACAGGTTGACGCGCGGGTCGTCTAGGAAGGCGTTCATGACGCCGATGGCGTTGGAGCCGCCGCCGACGCAGGCGCAGATGGCATCCGGGTACTCGATGCCGAAGTCCTTGATCTGGTCTCGCACCTCCTCGCCGATCACCTTCTGGAAGTCGCGCACGATTTCCGGGAACGGATGCGGGCCTGCCACGGTGCCCAGCAGGTAGTGCGTGTCGTCGACATTGGTGACCCAATCGCGCAGCGCCTCGTTGATGGCGTCCTTGAGGATGCGGTCTCCGAGGGTGACCTCCACGACCTCGGCGCCCAGCAGGCGCATGCGGGCCACGTTGAGGGCCTGTCGACGCGCATCGATCTGCCCCATGTAGATGCGGCACTTAAGGCCGAGCATCGCGCACACGGTGGCGGTGGCCACGCCGTGCTGGCCGGCGCCGGTTTCCGCGATGACGCGGTGCTTGCCCATGCGCTTGACGAGAAGCGCCTGACCCAGGGCGTTGTTGATCTTATGTGCGCCGGTGTGGTTGAGGTCCTCGCGCTTGAGGAACACGCGCACGGGGGCGCCGACGGCCTTGCCGACGCGCTCGGAGAAGCGCGGTGCCGCGGTCAGCGGCGAGGGGCGGCCGACGTATTCCTTGCTCAGACGGCGGAATTCCTTGATGAACTCCGGATCATGCTTGGCATCGTCGTAGACCTTCTGCAGCTCGTCGAGGGCACCGATAAGGGCCTCGGGCACGTATCGTCCGCCGAAGCGGCCATAGTACGGGCCATGGTGCTGAGACAACGGCTCTGCGTTGGATTCCTTCACTGTCTTACCTGCTTCCACTAGTCTGCGCACGGCCAGCTCGTGGTCGTCCGCGGTGGCGACTCCTTCGCCCACCAGAACGGCATCCGCTCCGGCGCGGGCATAATCCTTCATCTCGATGGCTCCGAACACGCCGGATTCCGCCACGCAGATGGCGTCGTCCGGAAGATTCGAAGCAAGTTCGCGGTATTTGTCCGTGTCGACGGACAGGTCCTTGAGGTTGCGCGCGTTGATGCCGATGATGCGCGCACCTGCGGCGATGGCGCGCTCGATTTCCTCGCGCGTATGCGTCTCGACAAGAGCCGCAAGGCCCAGCTCGTGCGTCAGGTCGAGAAGATGGCGCAGCGTGTCATCGTCGAGGGCCGCCACGATGAGGAGCAGGAGATCCGCGTGATGCAGCCTCGCCTCGTACACCTGGTAGTCCGTGGTGATGAAATCCTTGTTGAGCACGGGGATGCTCACGCTGGCGCGCACGGCGTCGAGGTCGTCGAAGGAGCCGAGGAACACACGCCCCTCCGTGAGCACGGAGATGGCGCCGGCCCCTCCCTTCTCATATTCGGCAGCCAGTGCGCCGGGGTCGGGAATCTCGCCGAGGAAGCCCTTGGACGGCGAGGCGCGCTTGACCTCGGCGATGACGGGAACGGCGTCGGTGCGGCGCAGGTAGGCGCGCGCGTCGAGCGGCGTGTAGGTGTCGGAGGCGACGCGGCGACGCAGCTCGTCGAGGGGCAGGGCCTTCTGCCTCTTGTCGGCGTCCTCGCGGGCTCCCGCGACCAATGAATCAAGAACGGTTGACATATGACCTTCTTCTGGAAGCCACCGGCCCCATGCCGGCGGCGACGTATGGTACGGGGCGGCGGGGCGCGCCGTGAGGCGCGCATCCGCCGCATGCGGAAGATGAGGTTATTTGACTGTCATGCCTGCCGTATCCCGGGACAGGTCGGCTTTATTCCTCCGCCCCGTGGGGCCATGCGAAACCGTTGACGTCGTCGACGTTCCTGAGCTGCGCCCCGATCTGGATCGCCTTGACCGACGCCGCGCCCTTGTTGCGCGTCTCGGTCCATTCCCTCTCGGGCACCGAGTCGAGGACGATGCCCGCGCCGGCCTGCACGCTGGCCTGGTGGTCGCGCACGTAGGCCGTGCGGATCGTGATGGCCATGTCCATGTTGCCGGAGAAGTCGAAGTAGCCCGCCGTGCCGCCGTAGATACCGCGGTCGGCCGGCTCGAGCTTGTCGATGATGGTGATGGCGCTGGGCTTCGGCGCGCCCGACAGGGTGCCAGCGGGGAACGCTGAGGTGAACACGTCGAAGGTGCTCATGTCCTTGCGCACGCGCCCCGTCACCTCGGAGGCGATATGCATGATATGGCTGAACTTCTTGATCTCCATAAGACGCGTGACGGTGACGGTCTCGGGATCGCACACGCGGCTGAGGTCGTTGCGGCTCAGGTCGACGAGCATGATGTGCTCGCTGCGCTCCTTGGGGTCCGCCAGGAGCTGCTGCACGAGGCGCTCGTCCTCCTCGTCGGTTTTGCCGCGTGGGCGGCTTCCGGCGATCGGGTAGGTCATGGCCTGCCCGTCCTCGACGCGGATCAGCGTCTCCGGGCTGGAGCCGATGACGCTGAAATCGTTGCCGTTCGCGTCTGTCAGCGACAGATAGAACATATACGGGCTGGGATTGAGGGTGCGCAGCACGCGGTACACGTCGAAGGGGTTGCCCGGCGAGTCGATGTCAAGGCGCTGCGACAGCACGATCTGGAAGGCGTCTCCGTCCACGATATGCTGCTTGACGCGCTCGACGGCCTTCTCGTACTGGTCGCAAGGCGTGCGGAAGCGCAGCTCGGGCTGCTCCACGGAGGTGTCGATGACGGACGCGCGTCGTTCCGCCGATGACGGGGTGACGAGCGCCGCCGCCATCTTGCGCAGACGGGCGATCGAATTGTCATAGGCCTTGTCAATGCGCGCGGACGTGTTGTCGAAGTTCACGGCGTTGGCGATAAGCCACACAGAGCCCGTGTAATGGTCGACGACGGCCATGTCGGTGGCGAGCGTCAGCACGAGTTCGGGCTGCCCCGTCTCATCGGGCGCCGTGGCCGAAAGGGTCGGTTCCCAGTGACGGATGGCATCCCAGCCGATGGAGCCGACGAGACCGCTCGTCAGGTTCGGCAGGCCTTCGACGCGGGGCGAGCGGAGGGCCTGAAGGGTGGCGCGCACGACGTCGATGACGTCGCCGCTCGTGGGGATGCCGGCGGGCACGGAGCCCTTCCAGTTGGCCTTTCCGTGGTCCGAGCGCAGCTGCGCCATGGAGTCCACGCCGATGAAGGAGTAGCGGTCCCATGTGCCGGATTCCGCCGATTCGAGGATGAAGGTGCCCGACCGGCCGCCGGCGAGACGCTCATAGTAGCCGACGGGGGTCAGCGTGTCGGCGAGGACGCGCATGACGACGGGCACGATGCGGTAGCCCGCGTTCCCGATGGCGTGGAATTCCTCACGGGAGGGCCAGATGCCGCCCCACGCGAGATCCTTTACGGAACAGTTGAGTTCGTCCATCAGCCCTCCTTAAGATTGTGCGGGTACCGGCTGCTCGGTTTCAGGCCGTTGCGCCGCTGCGGAATCGTCAGACAGGACATGCCCGGGGCAGGCCGGGGCGCCGGGTCCGTCGGGGATGGTCCGCTGCCCCTCGGTGCGCTCCCCCGCCACGGCGGGCAGTTCGCCGCCCGCATCGAAGCAGGAATAGTCCCCCGTGTGGCAGGCCGAGCCCACTTGGTCGACCTCGACGAGCAGAGCGTCGCCGTCGCAATCGATCGACACGCTCTTGACGTACTGGACATGGCCGGAGGTGTCGCCCTTGCGCCAGTACTCCTGGCGGGACCTGCTCCAGAACGTCACGCGCCCCGTCGTCAGCGTACGGCGCAGCGCCTCGTCATTCATGTAGCCGACCATGAGTACGCGTTTGGAATCGTATTGCTGCACGACGGCCGCCACAAGCCCCTGGGAGTCACGCTTGAGCCTTGTCGCGATGCCCGGATCGAGCATGTCCGCGTTCGTCACTGTCCACTCCTGTCCAATCCGCGGCCGCCTCGTGGTCGGCGGCCTGCGTTCTGCCCCTTAACATACTCATATCGCCGCGGGATGTCACGCGATGTCCACGAAGCGGCGTGCGCGTTGCGATACGATGCCCCGTCGCCCTTAGGCGCGCGGCGTGGCCTCGTCGGCCTCGAGACCGCGCACGGGATAGCCGTGCCTGGCAAGCTCGCGCTTGACGTCCATGATGGTGAGTGTGCCGAAGTGGAAGACGCTGGCGGCGAGAACGGCGTCGGCGCCGGCCTCGATGGCCGGCGGGAAGTCCTCGACCTTGCCCGCGCCGCCCGATGCGATAAGCGGCAGGGAGACCTCGCGGCGCACCTCGCGGATCATCTCGAGGTCGAAGCCGTCCTTCGTACCGTCGGCGTCCATCGAGTTGAGAAGCACTTCGCCGGCGCCGAGGTCCTCGGCTTTCTTGACCCATTCGATGGCGTCGATTCCGGTGGAATGGTGCCCGCCCATCGTCGTGACCTCGAAGCCGGACGGGGTGTGCACGTCGCCCTGGACGCGGCGCGCGTCGACCGACAGGACGAGCACCTGGGAGCCGAAGCGCTGCGCGACCTCGGAGATGAGCTGCGGGTTGTTGATGGCCGCCGTGTTGACGCTCACCTTGTCGGCGCCGCAGCGCAGCAGCGTGTCGACGTCGTCGGTGGAGCGCACGCCCCCGCCCACGGTCAGCGGGATGAACAGCTGCTCGGCCGTGCGGCGCACCATGTCGTAGGTGGTCTGGCGGTGGGAGCTAGAGGCCGTCACGTCGAGGAACGTGAGCTCGTCGGCGCCCTGGCGGTAGTACTCGGCCGCCAGCTCGACGGGGTCGCCCGCGTCGCGCAGATTCTTGAAGTTCACACCTTTGACGACGCGTCCGTCATTGACGTCAAGGCAGGGAATCACGCGAATGGCCAGAGACATGCTTTCACCTCGTTCTGGAACCGCCCCGTGGGCGGGTGGATGGGTCGTACCGCTACCGAGTGTACGCACCGGATGCGATTGGCCGCGTTACGCGTCCGTTCCGGCGCGGCGCGCCGCCGTGCCCATGACCTGGTCGGCCACGTGGCGGGCGGCGAGCTGGCCGCAGGCGCCGTCGATGTCGGAGCCGCGGGTGTCGCGCAGCGTGGCGGTGATGCCGGCGCGGTGCAGGATGTCGAGGAACTCCGCCTCGTCCTCAGGCTTGGAGGCCGTCCACGGAGAGCCCTCGATGGGGTTGAGTGGGATGGGGTTGACGTGGGCCCAGTCGTCGCCGTAGTGGTTGATGCGGCGCGCCAGGAGGCGGGCATGCTCGGGCTGGTCGTTGATTCCGCGCATGAGGGCGTACTCGATGCTCACACGGCGGTGGCTGGCGAGGAAGTAATCATGCGCCGCATCGAGCACCTGCGTCGTGTTGAAGCGCTTGTTCATGGGCACGAGGCGGTCACGCAGCTCGTCGCTGGGGGCATGGAGCGACACGGCGAGACGCACGGGGATGTGCTCGTCGATGAGTTTGCGGATGCCGGGCACGATGCCGACGGTGCTCACGGTGATGTTGCGCGCCGAGATGCCGAAGCCATGGGGCGGCTGCGCGCTGATCTGACGGATGGCGGAGATGACGGAGCGGTAATTGCCCATCGGCTCCCCCATGCCCATGAACACGACGTTGCTCAGACGCCCCGGTTCTCCGAACACGCCGTCCTCGCTCTGCTTCGAGGCGATGCGCACCTGTTCAAGGATTTCGCCGCACGACAGGTTGCGCGTCAGGCCCAGCTGGCCGGTGGCGCAGAAGGGGCAGCCCATGCCGCAGCCGACCTGGCTGGAGATGCACAGCGTGATGCGCGAGGGGTATTTCATGAGAACCGATTCGATGCGGGCGTCGTCGAAGAGGCGCCACAACGTCTTGCGCGTCGTGCCGCCGTCAGCGGTCTGCACGAGCTCCTCGTCGATGAGGTCGGGGAAGAACGCCTGGTGCGCCTCGGCGCGGGCCGCGGCAGGGAAATCGGTGAAATTCTCGACGTCGGTTTCGAAATGCGCGTAATAGTGCTGCGCAAGCTGGCTTACGCGGAACTTGGGCAGGCCGATACTCTTGGCCAGGGCGATGCGACCGTCCTCGTCGAGGTCGGTGACATGCACGGGCGGCTTGCCGCGGCGGGCATGGTCCTTGCTCAGGATGTCGCGGAACGCTCCGCGGGTGCCGCCAGGCGTGATGCCGGTCTCCGGCTCCTGGTCGCGCTGCCCTTGAGCACGCGACGCGGCGGTGTCCGCGCCGTTCGTGGCGTCAGCGGCGTCCGTCGCGCCTGCGATACCTGCGGTGCCTGGAGTGTCCGTCGCGCGGAACGGGGCGTCGTGGAGCCCTGCGGGAGAGGACGGGGCGCCGGCGTTCCCGGCCCCGTCATGGGAAGAATGGGAGTGTGAAGAGGACTGGGATGCATCAATATCAGCCATGTAATCCGCCTTGTCATAGGTCTTGCGATTCGTGCCGCCGTCGCGGCCATGGAGCAATGATAGCCGCCCCGTGGCGCATGCGAAAGGCCCCGCGGTATGCGACACGCCGATGTGCTCCGGCGTGTCGCGCCCTACGGGGCCCTGAATGTCTCGAAACTGCGGGGCGGCGGGGCCATCGTGTTTCCGGTGCCCGTCACGGCTACGGTCAACGCTCCGTTACAGCCCGTGAGTCACAGCCCCATGCATCGCTGCCCTCGCGTCTCATAGCTCCCGCGTCACAGCCCCGCGACGGCGAGGAGACCGGTGATGAAGGGCGCCGACATGAGGATGGAATCGGCGCGGTCGATGATGCCGCCGTGGCCCTTGAGAAGATGTCCCATGTCCTTGATTCCGAGGTCGCGCTTGATCATGGATGCGGACAGGTCGCCGAACAACCCCGTGAGCCCCACCATGACGCCCATCATGACGAGGATCGACCACACGCGGGCGAATTCGTCGAGCGGATACGTGCCGAGGCCAATGCACAACGCGCCGACGATGCCCAGCAGGATGGAGCCGAACATGCCCTCCCAGCTCTTCTTTGGCGAGATGCGGGGCGACAGCTTGTGCCGTCCGAAGGCGGCGCCGAAGAACAGGCCGCCGATATCCCCCAAGGCCGGGATGAAGCAGATCATGAACGCATGCGCCACGGGGTGCCCCATCGTGAGGGGAAGCACGAGGAAGCCAGGCAGCAGTCCCAGATACATGAGCGAGAAGAGAGAAACTGCCACATGCGTCATGCGGTCGTGCACCACCTGGCCCCCGAGGATGTCGGAGGGCGTGTCGAGCCCGGCATCGGAGAGTTTCTCAAGCACCGCGCTGCTGACCTTGGCGCGGGGCCGGAACTGGAACGAGGCGCAGAGCGTGACGAGCACTACGGAGCACAGGAAGCCGATGGACAGCGCCTCCACATGGTGGGAATAGAAATACGTGGGAAGAATCGCCATGGCCTCGCACAGCCACAGCACCACCACGGGGATGCGGATACCTGCGGTGGCGAAGTCCACGCGCAGCTCCCATGTGGCCAGGATCATGAACGCGAGGACGAGAAAGACGAAAATCTCGCGCACGAAGACGACGCACGCGACGACGAGCACAACGAGGATGGTTCCTGTGAGGACGGCCTGGGCCATGTTGCGTCCGGCGCGCTCGTTGATCCTCTCCATCGTCTCGTCATGGGTCTCGTCGCGGCGATGCCGGTTGCTCGAATGATTGCCTGTCATGCTTGGTGCCCCACCCTGTCGAATGCTGTCGAACTCTGCGGCCGCGCCACGGTGCGCCGCCCGCCGTCTCGTATCGTGTCTCGCGCCGTCGTGCCGTCGATCCGCCACGTCGAACAGACGCCCGGAGGCCGGCGGCCCCCAGGCGTCATGTGGTGGGTCTGTCCATCGGACGGCCCGGATCGGCCGCGGATCAGACCTCGAGAATCTCCTTCTCCTTCTTCTCGAGGAGCTGGTCGATCTGGTCGCTGGTCTTCTTGGTCAGCGCGTCGAGGTCCTTATGAAGGCGGTTGCCCTCGTCCTCGCCCATCTCGCCGTCCTTGACCGCGGCATCGATGGACTCCTTGGTCTTACGGCGGATGTTGCGCACGGCCACCTTGCCTTCCTCGGCCTTGGTGCGGGCGAGCTTCACATAGTCCTTGCGACGTTCCTCGGTCAGCTCGGGGAGGGTGACGCGGATGACGTTGCCGTCGCGGTTCGGGTTCACGCCGAGGTCCGAGTCACGGATGGCCTTCTCTACGGCCGGGGCCTGGGTCTGGTCGAACGGGGTGACGGCGAGCGTGCGGGGCTCGGGCACGGCGATGGAGGCAAGGGCCTTGAGCGGCGTCATCGCGCCGTAGTAGTCCACCATGATGCCGTTGAGAAGCGACGGGTTGGCACGTCCGGTGCGGATGCCGACGAAGTTCTCCTCCGTGGCCTGCACGGTTTTCTCCATCTGGTCCTTTGCCTGATCGACAACTGTTGCCATAATCCTCTCCTTTGGGGTTCTTGTGTTGGATGGGGTCTTGTGTTGGAGGTCTTGTTCCGGCGCGTCAGGCCGCGAACTGGGACTCCTCGTCGGAGACCAGCGTTCCGATGCGCTCGCCTTCCAGGACCTTGGTGACGTTGCCGGCCGTCTCGAGTCCGAAGACACGGATCGGCAGGTGGTTGTCGCGGGCCATGGAAAGGGCCGAGGCATCCATGACGGCGAGATTGTCGACCAAGGCGGTCGTGTAGCTCAGTTTATCGTACATGCGCGCCGACGGGTCCTTGCGCGGATCGGCGGAGTACACCCCGTCGACGCCGTTCTTGCCCATGAGCACCTCGGAGCAGTGGATCTCGAGGGCGCGCTGGATGGAGACGGTGTCGGTGGAGAAATACGGCATGCCGGCGCCGGCGCCGAAGATGACGACGCGGCCTTTCTCGAGGTGGCGGATGGCTTTGAGCGGGATATACGGCTCGGCCACCTGGCCCATCGTGATGGCGGTCTGCACACGCGTGGCCTGGCCTTCCTGCTCGAGGAAGTCCTGCAGGGCGAGGCAGTTCATGACGGTGCCCAGCATGCCCATGTAGTCGGCGCGGCTGCGCGCCAGGCCCGCCTGGCTGAGCTCGACGCCGCGGAAGAAATTGCCGCCGCCGACCACGATCGCAACCTGCACGCCGGCCTGCACGGCCTTCGTGATCTCCCCCGCGATGCGGCGGACGACCACCGTGTCGATGCCCACCGAACCGCCGCCGAACGCCTCCCCGGAAAGCTTGAGAAGAACCCTGCGAGGAGAACCGTTGGTCTCGAGTGCCATGACGCATACCTTTCGACGTATCGATAACTTTCCTTATGGTACCCGCAATGCACGGAACACACAAAGGCGGCGAGGCACGGGGCGGCGGCATCGTATGCCTTCCGGCCTCCCCGCCCCGTATCATCAGCCCCGCATCATCAGCTCCGTGTCATCGGCGTCGCCGTCAACGGCGCCATGCCACCCGCACCACCGTCATCAGCCCCGCGCCGCCCTGACATGCCCCGCGCCGCCCCGGTGGTGCGGGGCATGCGAAGGGCCCCGCCGCCACCGTGCGCCGAAGCGCAGCGGGACAACGGGGCCCTGAACCGGGAACCGGCGGCGGGGAGCTTACTCCTCCTTGCCCTTGCCGACCTCGATGCGGGCGAAGGCGAGGGCCTTGCCGTCGACTTCCTTGAAGAGATCCTTGATCTTCTTGGACGGATCCTTCACGTAGGTCTGCTCAAGCAGGACGCTCTCCTCGTAGAAGGCGTTCAGACGGCCCTGCACGATCTTCGGGAGGATCTTCTCGATAACGTTCTCCGGCTTGCCCTTGGAGGCGAGCTCTTCCTTCGTCTTCTCGGTGGCGATGCGCGTCTCGGACTCGAGCACATCGGCGTCGACGTCCTCGATGGACAGCCAGCGCGGGGACATGGCGCAGATCTGGAGCGCGACCTCGTGCGCGACCTTCGCACCGTTCTCATCGGTCGCGATGAGGGCGGCGATGGACGGCGGGAGCTCGGCGGACTTGCGATGGGCGTAGATCTCGACGTGCGGACCGGAGATGGTGGCGAACTGGCCGATCTTCACGTGCTCGTGGAAGAGCGCGCCGGCCTCCTCGACGGTCTCCTTGACCGTGCCGGACTTGGACGGGGCGGCCTCGACCTCGGCGACCGTGGTGGCGCCGGCCTTGACGATGTCAGCGATGACCTCGTCGCCGAACTCGACGAACTGCGGGGTCTTGGCGACGAAATCGGTCTCGGAGTTGAGCTCGATCGCGTAGCCGATCTGACCGTCGGCGACATCGGCGACCTGGGAGGCCACGAGGCCTTCCTGAGCCTCGCGGCCCTCGCGCTTGCCGGCCGCGGCGATGCCACGGGCGCGGATGATCTCCTTGGCGCGGGCGATGTCGCCCTCGGCCTCGGTGAGCGCCTTCTTGACATCCATCATGCCAGCGCCGGTCTCGTCGCGCAGCTCCTTGATGAGCTTGGCGGTAATCTGTGCCATCTGTTTTGCTCCTTCATAGCTTCCCCATGCCATGCGGCACGGGAATCTTTCAAGCCTCGCGGCTTGCAATACGTCGGAAAGGGTCCCGACCGGCGAACCGGAGGGGACCCGATGCTCACTCGGCCTTGGCCTCGTCAGCCGGCTTGGCCTCGTCCGCGGCGTCGTTGGTCAGGAGGTTCTTCTCCCACTCCGCCATCGGCTGGGCCTCGCCCTTGTCGTCCGCCTTCTCAGCCTTGCCGTTGCGCTCGAGCAGGCCGTCGGCCACGGCGTCAGCCATGAGCGTGGTCAGCAGCTCGACGGCGCGGATGGCGTCATCGTTGGCCGGAATCGGGTAGTCGACGCTCTCGGGGTCGGTGTTCGTGTCGGCAAGGGCGACCACCGGGATGCCCAGGATGTGGGCTTCCTTGACGGCGAGCTGCTCCTTGTTGATGTCCACGACGAACAGAGCCGACGGCACGCGGTTCATGTTGCGGATGCCGCCAAGCTCCTTGACGAGCTTGTCCTTCTCGCGCTCAAGAAGGAGGAGCTCCTTCTTGGTCAGGCCGCTGGCGTGCACGTCGGTGAAGTCGATCTTCTCGAGCTCCTTCATGCGCGCGACGCGCGTGGAGACGGTCTGGAAGTTCGTGAGCATGCCGCCGAGCCAGCGCTCGGAGACATACGGCATGCCGACGCGGGTTGCCTGCTCGGCGATCGTCTGAGCGGCCTGCTTCTTCGTGCCGACGAAGAGAACGGTGCCGTTGTGGGCGACGGTCTGCTTGATGAAGTCGTACGCCTGGTCGATCTTCTCGAGGGAAGCGAACAGGTTGATGATATGGATGCCGTTGCGCTCCATGAGGATGTACTGCTTCATCTTCGGGTTCCAACGGCGGGTCTGATGACCGAAGTGGACACCAGCCTTGAGCATCTGGCTCATGGTGATCTGTGCCATGATTGACCTTTCTTGTCGGTTGTTTCCTGGCCATGCGAACCTGAGTGCAGCCTCTCCCCCACGGGTTTGGCCGACCGACACAGGCCGTCGCCGACATGGCGCGTATTTGGCGCATCATAGACGATAGATCGCGCCCCGTCGGCCTGCGACTGCCGGCGGTGCGCATAGGCAATGCACCACCGGGGATTATACAGGGTTTCCCCGGAAAAACACAACCGCCCCGTCACGGGTGACGGGGCGAGGCGGTTACGGGGCGGTTTGGGGCGGTTGCCGGGGCGCGGCGCGGCGCGCTTTGACTGCGTTCAAGGTGTGCCGTGGGCGCGCGGCGACCCAGGACGGGGCGGCGGGGCTTGGGCCGACGGCTGTGTCAGGTGCGGCTACGGGCGGAGCAGACGACGGCTCCGGCTGAGCCGGAGGCGTCAGGCCGCGTGAACCCTCATGTAGTGCATGGCGGCCTTGCGCTGGTCCTTCTCGAGGCGGTCGATGTAGACATGGCCGTCGAGGTGGTCGGTTTCGTGCTGGAGCATGCGAGCCATGATGCCCTCGCCCTCGAGTACTACGCGCTCGCCCTTGAGGTTGATGCCCTCAACCTTCGCGTAATTGGCACGACGCGTCTTGAACCACAGGCCGGGAAGCGACAGGCATCCCTCGTCACCGTACTGCTCCCCCTTGAGCTCCAGCACCTTGGGGTTGAGCAGGTAACCGATCTTGCCCTCCACGTTGTAGGAGAAGGCGCGCAGGCCCACGCCGATCTGGTTGGCCGACACGCCGGCGCGGCCGGGGTCATCGACGGTGTCGAGAAGATCGCGCACGAGCCTTTCGACACCCGGCGTGATCTTGGTAATCGGATCGCACGGCGTGCGAAGCACCGGATCGGGGACGACGCGAATCTCTCGAACAGTCACAGCGGACTCCTGTCTCGTATTTGTTTGTTGCATGACGCATCGAAGGATGCCGCAGGTGCATAAGGACGCGCCGGGGGGCGCGCCGTCAGGCATCCGCGTGGGCATCCGACGATAGCGGACCTTTCCCGATAATAGTGCTCCCGCCCGGACGGGGCGGGAGCACTGAGCCCCATAAGGGTACGGGGGCAAGGCACGGGTCGAGGGCACGGGGCAGCATGTGGACGGAGCGGCGAAGCGGGGCGTCGTCCATACGGGCGAGGCCCCGCCTAGTCAGTCCAGCGATGTCAGCCCCAGCGATGTCAACCCACGCCGATATCAGCCCACGGCGATATCAGTAACCGCGATATCAATCAACGGTGGGTTGGGTCTTCGCATCGGAGGACGGTGCGGCGCCCGTCGCCTCCGTGCCGCGAGCCACACCATCGTCGGTGCGCGCAGCGGAATCCGCCGCGGCATCGTCGGACGGGGCATCATCGCCGGTTGCCACATCGTCCGAGGCCCCGTCACCGGACGGGGCGGCGGACGATGCGCCGAAACGGTCCTTGACCTGCGCCGCAGTCTGGCCGATGCGCTCCTTGGCCTGGTCGAGGTAGGGGCTGATGGCGTCGATCGTCTCCTCCGCCTTGTTCTGCGCGATCTGTCCGGCCTTATCGGTCGCGTCGAGAATCTTGGCGCTGAACGGGGCGGGGATGGTGCTCGGCTTGGGCGCGTACAGCACCGTGTCGATCAGCGAACGGTACTTCTTGATGACGGCGGGGCGCACCACCTTGAGGCTCGGCGTGAGCGTGCCGTCGTCCGTCGTGAACTCCTCGGGGAGGATTTCGAACTTGCGCACGGACTCCGCACGCGACACCGTGGCGTTCGCCTTGTCGACGTACTGCTGGACGAAGGCGCGCACGGCGGGGTTCGATGCCGCCTGCTCCAGCGTCATCGTGGTGTCGAGGCCCGCGGATTCCAGCCATGTGGCGAGCATGCCGGGGTCGAGCGTCACGATGGCGGAGACGAAGGGCTTTCCGTTGCCCAGCACCACGGCCTGTCCGACGACGGGGCAGGATTCGATGATCTCCTGGAGCGGCTCCGGCGATACGTTCTTGCCACCGGCCGTGATGATGATGTTCTTCTTACGTCCGGTGATGGTGATGTAGCCGTCGTCGTCGATCGAGGCGAGGTCGCCGGTCAGAAGCCATCCGTCCCTGAAGGCCTCGCGCGTGTGCTCCGGATCGTTGCGGTAGCCGAGGAATACCATGGGGCCCTTGATCTCGAGCTCGTCATCGTCCGCGAGGCGAACGCTGATGCCGGGGCCGGGGCACCCGACGGTGCCGATCTTGTTAAGCGCCTGGGTGTTGACGACGCACGGGGCGGACGTCTCGGTCATTCCGTAGCCCTGGATGAACGTGATGTCATCCAGTCCGTTGAAGAAGTGGCCAAGGTCCTCGTTAAGCGGGGCGCCGCCGCAGGCGAGCCAATGCAGGTTCGGGCCGAGGGCGGTGCGCAGCGATCCACCGACGGCGCTCTGATAGAAGCGGTGGCGCAGGCGCTCGATGGGGCCGTGCATACGCCCCTCCTGCTCCGCCTTGTCCCAGGCGACGAAATGCTTCGTCGCACGGGCGAAGACGCGTCCCTTGAATCCCGCGCCGGCCTTCTGCGATGCGGCGTTGTACACCTTCTCGAACACGCGGGGCACGCCGAGCAGCAGCGTGGGCTTGAACTCGCGCAGGTCCACCAGCAGGTGGCGTGCGTCGGAGACGTAGCCGATGATGCCGTTGCCGCCCATCATGGTGTACTGGATGTACCGGGCGAAGCAGTGCGCCAGTGGCAGGAAGAGCAGGAGGCGCGCCGTGTCGGTGCCGGGGGCGCCGAGCATGTCGGGCAGCACGTCGTATCCGTCGAAGGCGACGGAGAGGAAGTTCCGGCTTGACAACATGACGCCCTTGGGTTTGCCGGTGGAGCCGGAGGTGTACACAATGGTGGCGAGGTCGTCGGCCTTGACCTGGGCGATCGCCTCGTCGAGGGTGGCCTCGTCGACGCCGTCGCCGAATTCTCGGACCGCCTCGATGCCGCCGGACTGGAAGTTGAAGACGTAGGTGAGGCGCACCCCATCCTCACCGCGCACGGCCTCGAGGGTGTGCGTGCGCGCGTCGCCGTAGGTGAAGGCGACGATGGGGTCTACCTCGCGCGTCAGGGCGGAGGCCTGTGCTTCGGAATCGGTCTCGTAGATCGGAACCGTCACCGCGCCGATGGCGTTGGATGCGAAGTCGATAAGGCCCCACTCGTAGCAGGTCGGCGAGTAGACGACGATGGCGTCGCCCTTCGACACGCCGAGGGCGAGCAGGCCGCGGGCGACGGAGCGCGCCTCGGCGAGCATGTCCTCCGCCGTGACGTATGTCCATTCCTGGCGGGGGCCGCTTTTGTGGGCGGCGACGTAATCGGACGGCAGCCGATCCGCCCTGTTGGCGAGCAGGGAGTAGATGGTGTCGTCATCGGTGGTCTTGCTGATGGCTGGAACTGAGAATTCACGCAACATGCCACCAATCATATGCGTCCGGAAATGCCGTGCTTTGTAGCTTTTTCCAATTGTTCACACCGTGTCGGAGCCGATGGCGGGCCGCAATGGAGCCGGAGACGGACAGCGCAGAGGCGGGACGGGGCAGACGATGGGAGGGCAGACGATGGGAGGGATGGGGCGAGCGACGCGGAAAGGCGGAGGGGATCTGCGACGGGGCCGGACGATGGGGTCCGGCGGGGCAATGCCCCGACGGTCGGCAATGCGCAGCGACGGCGCGGCGCATGGCATCTGCCATCGGCCACGCCGTCGCTGTGCCGGCCGCTCCGTCAGCCGATGTCACACAGGGTGCACATCCAGCGGCTCCCCTGCCTCTCCCATTTCATGCTCGACCAGCATCGCCTCACATCCACCATCATGGACACATTGATGTCCATGATGTCGCGCGATTTGACGATGGACCGGACCCGGCGCGAGACAGGCGGCGCCTCGACGCCGCGGAGCTTGCCCATGCGGCGGCACAGCCAGCTGGTTTTCTTCGATGAGATATACGGCTGGCATTCCGCAATAAGCGAGGACAGTGACACGAGTTTCGTGACATAGCTCCCTTCGATGAACCGATGCAGGCCGTCGGGGCTGAGACGGCCGCGGACCACGTCGATGACGAGGGTGGCGATGGACGCCGCCACGTAGGAGACGCGCAGGGATTCGTCGATGTCGAGGTCCTCCTCGGAGACGTAGCTCACGCGTATCGGCACCGGCTGGGGAGACAGGCCAATGGGCAGATGGGCCTCGATGTATCCGTCGCCGATCAGACACGTGGTGGCGTCGACGACGCGCCGTGCGCTTTCCCAACTGGTCTCCGAATGCAAGGGGCTGCGTCTGCCGGGCGAAGCCGGCTTCGTCGGCGCATGCGTCCGGTCCGGATGTGTCCGTTCTGAGGGATGTGAGGGATGGGTCATGGTGCTCTTCTCTTTTTCTCTCGCGCATGGGCTGCCATGCGTGCAGCCGGCTGCATGCCTCGGCGCGACGTCCCTATCAATAATCCGTCACAGCCGTTGTGGCCTGCCGTCGGTCTACGGCTATCAGGTTTCCGTCCATCCGACGCCTTCTGGGCGCCCTCAGGCGACGTCCCGCTCCCCCGATGGCGCTGTGGCGCCGACGACGTCGCGATACGCGCGGCATCCCGACGGTCCACCCTTGCGCCCGTCGAAGCGCCGCACCCTCCATTGTGACGGATGAAGGGACGCGGCAGGAGCCAAAATCGAAAAAACGCACACTTTGGGGGTCGAGTGTGCACGAACAGACACGAAACGTTCGATAAAGGCGATGCGCGATGCGCACGAGGCGGAACGCACGGACCATCTGGCACACCCCGACCCATGGACGCGACACGCCTCGAACGGTGCGGGTCCGCCGCCGACAATAATCGCGCCCATGTGCTCAGGAAAGATGCAGATCAGACAGGCCACGTCACCGCACACGGAAACACGAATCCGCGGCACGCCGCGGATTCGAGGCGTGTCGGCATCTAGGACGGAATATTGGGAGCGGAAAGACGAGCGCGACGGGCCGGGCATCCGGGTCCCGTCGCCAAAACGCACGGACTCGACGCCCTGGACGGCGGCTCATTCGCGCGCCACTGCGGACACGGTGTTACTCACGGCATGGGAACAACGAAAACGCCCCGTTCCATGCAACGGGGCATGGAACGGGGCGACAAGGCACGCCATCGGCGGAACGGCACCGTGCGGCGGCACCAGCGACGGAGGCGGCGTCAGGAATTGGCGACAACCACCTGGGCGCGCTGGAAATCGTGCAGACCGACATAGCCGGTCGATGCCATGGCGCGACGCAGGGCGCCGATGTAGTTCGTCGAACCGTCGACCTGATGGCTGGGGCCGAACAGAATCTGCTGGAGCGACCCCACGGTGCCGACCCTGGCGCGGCGTCCGCGCGGGAGGGTGGGATGCACCGCCTCATGACCCCAGTGGGTGCCGTGGCCGGGCGCCTCCGTGGCGCGCGCCAGCGGGGTGCCGAGCATAACCGCGTCGGCGCCCAGGGCGAAGGCCTTGATGAAGTTTCCGGAATCGCCCATGCCGCCATCCGCGATGACCTGCACGTAGCGGCCGTCGGACTCCTCCATGTAATCCTTGCGAGCCGCCGCGATGTCGGCGATGGCCGTGGCAAGCGGGACGTGGATTCCGGTGATGGTGCGCGCCGTGGAGACGGCGCCGCCGCCGGAACCGACGAGGATGCCCGCGGCGCCCGTGCGCATGAGGTGCTTGGCCGCGCGGTAGTTGGCGGCGCCGCCGACGATGACGGGGACGTCGAGGTCGTAGATGAACTGCTTGAGGTTCAGCGGCTCGTGGCTCTTGGAGACATGCTCGGCGGAGACGGCGGTGCCGCGGATGACGAACAGATCGACGCCGGCATCGAGCACCGTCTGGTACAGGTCCTGCGTGCGCTGGGGAGACAGGGCGCCGGCGACGGTGACGCCGGCATCGTGGATCTCATGGAGGCGATCGGCGATGAGACCGGGCTTGATGGGCTCGGAATACACGCGCTGCATGTATTCCGTCGCCTCGTCATCGGGGCATTCGGCGATGTTCTCGAGGATAGTGGTCGGATCGTCGTAACGCGTCCACAGGCCTTCGAGATCGAGGACGCCCAGACCGCCCTGCTTGCCCAGTTCGATCACGGTCTGGGGGCTCATGACGGAATCCATCGGCGCACCGATGACCGGAATGTCGAATTCGTAGGCATCGACCTGCCACGACGTGTCCACGTCCTCGGGGTCGCGGGTGCGCCGCGTCGGGACGATGGCGACATCGTCAAGGGAATAGCTCATGCGGCCGGTTTTGCCCAGGCCAATCTCGATATCCTGAATCATGCCTCCTAACCTACTACCGCGCCACGATGACGGGACGCCGCTAGGGCCGCATCGCGGAACGGAGGGGTGGCCCCCGTCCAAGCCCCCATGCCGGACGGCCCCGTCACGACGCTCCCCGTTCGCCCCGTGCAGGCACCTGTCATGGACACATTGACGCATTCGTAGCACGGGGCGGCCATAATGGTCGTGTCTCATCACAGAATGTGCAAGTCCCAAGGAGAAATGCATGTCGAAGATTGCAGTCAAGGGGAAAATCGTCGAACTTGACGGCGACGAGATGACCCGCGTGATCTGGAAGCAGATCAAGGACCGTCTCATCCTCCCCTACCTTGATGTCGACCTCGATTACTACGACCTCGGCATCCTGAACCGCGACGCCACCGACGACCAGGTGACCATCGACGCCGCGAAGGCCATCCAGCGCGAGCACGTGGGCGTCAAGTGCGCCACCATCACGCCCGACGAGGCCCGCGTCAAGGAGTTCGGTCTCAAGAGGATGTACCGTTCCCCCAACGGCACGATCCGCAATATCCTCGGCGGCACGATCTTCCGCGAGCCCATCGTGATCTCCAACATCCCGCGCCTCGTCCCTGGCTGGACGAAGCCGATCGTCGTGGCTCGCCATGCTTTTGGCGACCAGTACAAGGCCACGGATTTCCGCGTTCCGGGCGCCGGCCGCCTCACGGTGACCTTCACCCCGGCCGACGGCTCCGAGCCGATCGAGCACGTCGTGTACGACTATCCGGGCTCCGGCGTCGCGCAGGTGCAGTACAACCTCGACGACTCGATCACCGGCTTCGCCCGCGCCTGCTTCAACTACGGCCTCATGCGCGGCTACCCCGTGTACCTGAGCACTAAGAACACGATTCTCAAGGCCTATGACGGCCGCTTCAAGGACATCTTCGCCAAGGTGTACGAGGAAGAGTACAAGGACAAGTTCGAGGCAGCGGGCCTGACCTACGAGCACCGCCTCATCGACGACATGGTGGCCTCGTCCCTCAAGTGGCACGGTGGCTACATCTGGGCGTGCAAGAACTATGACGGCGACGTGCAGTCGGATTCCGTGGCGCAGGGCTTTGGCTCCCTGGGCCTCATGACCTCCGTGCTCATGACCCCCGATGGCAAGACCGTCGAGGCCGAGGCGGCGCACGGCACCGTGACGCGTCATTACCGTCGTTGGCAGAAGGGCGAGAAGACCTCCACGAACCCAATCGCGTCCATCTACGCATGGACCGGCGGCCTCAAGCAGCGCGCCAAGCTCGACGAGACCCCCGAGGTAGCAGACTTCGCGAAGACGCTCGAGAACGTCATCATCAAGACCGTCGAGGGCGGGCAGATGACGAAGGACCTCGCCATGCTCGTCGGGCCGGAGCAGAAGTGGCTCGACACCGACGGCTTCATGGACGCGCTCGCCGAGAACCTCGACAGGGCGCTGTCCGCCAAGGAGTAGCGAATCCCGTCGCATAGCCCGCGACGCTGCGGCGCCGGACGCTGCGACGAATCCCAGGGCACGGGGCCCGTCGCGACCGCAAGGTACGCGGCGGGCCCCGTGCGTTCCTCCCCCGATTCCGCCTTGCCCACACTGCGGCCTGCCTGCTCCGTGACCTGCCTACACTGCGGCCTGCCCACACCGTGGAGTAGGTTTATGTGTGTTCACAGGCGGTCCCACGGGAGGGACCCCGGAAGCGAAGGACCATTGTGAAAAAAGCATCCACAGCACGACGCATCATCGCGATGTGTGCGACCGCCGCGCTTCTGATCGCAGGCGCCGGCGCCTGCAGCTCGTCGACAACGCCCCAGACGGGGCAGTCGGCATCGGACGGAACGGGACAATCCATGGGCACGGTGGCCATGTTCGTGCCATCCGACGGATTCACGCTGAGCAATTCGACACCCCAGAACACGTGGAAGGCCTTGGCCGATGACACCCAAAGCGAGCTCGAGTCCATCGGCATGGACGGCGGCTCCATCTCCGTGCAGACCGCGTCATCGCTGACAGACCAGACGAAACAGCTGGATGAGTACCTCACCGGTCTTGGCGTCGACACGTCTCAGGTCTCGTCACCCACGATGACAGCCTCGGCCTCCGGCACCGAGTCATCCGATACGGCATCATCCGACGGATCCGCCGATACGTCGGCGGCGTCATCGTCCGACGGCACCGCCTCATCGGATGCCGCCTCGTCCTCCGCAGACACGACGTCCGCAGACACGACGCCGTCAGGCGCCACCCCGTCCGCGACGTCCGCTCCGTCGGCCTCGGGGCCGGCCTCCGGCACGACTATCCTCATCGCGCCGGCGATATCGTATTCGAACGATGACAAGCTCTACGGCGATTACGTGCCGCATGACGCGGCGGACAGCGACTCCACGGAGAGAAACGACCTGGCCGAGCTCGCGGTCCTCCTCACCACGGCGCAGGACAACGGGGCGTCCGTGATGCTCATGTCCACGCAGCTCGAGGACTTCTCCCCCTCCGTCTTCGTCGACCTGTCCAGCGCGCGCGGCATCGGCCGGCTCCAGGCACAGTACGTCGTGAACAAGCTCAGGCTCGTGGCGAACAGCGACGCGGGCGCCAAAGCGGTCGAGATCCTGCTCCCCTATGACGACGACACGGAATTCGTACGCGAGGCGTTCCTCGGCATCTGGGACGTGCTCGGCCCCTATTACCGTGACGGAAGCATCTACAGCCCCTCGGGCAAGATCACGGCGTCCTCGACTGACGCATCGTGGCAGGACGTGGCGTACAAGGCTTCCTCCGACGACGGCACCAAGAACGAAATCACCTCACGCCTTGACGCCAGCGCCTACGGCAACGTGACGACGATGAAACTCGACGCGCTGATCTGCCTCAACGACAAAGTGGCATCCACGGCCGTCTCCACGCTCAAATCCCTGGGCTACACCGGCACGAGCGCCACGATCAACCCGAACACGTCGGTGACGGGCATCATCGACAACATCCGCGGCAACAAGGACGTCTCGAAATCCGAGGTGCCGGCCCCGTCGACCGATGCCGGCAGCAAAAGCAAGCGCTCCTCGCTCAGCGCCGACGCCATCGACCAGATCAGCGCCGTGCTCCGCTCGCAGAACGATGACGACCAGTGGCCCCTCGTCACCGGATATGGGGCCTACAAGTCGCAGCTGCCGTCAATCGTGAACGGCACCCAATGGATGACGGGCATCGAGAACCGCAAGCAATACGCCAGCGCCATCGCCCACACCGCCATCGGCCTCAACGAGGGGCAGACGACACAGGCCCTGTCCGGGCAGATCGCGGCGCTCAAGGAGACGGACGGCTCGAATCCCTCCCTTGGGCCGGCGATTCTGTCGATGTCGCTGCTGGGCGTCACGGCAGACAACATCAAGGCGGCGCTTATCGATCCGGGCTACGTCTCCGCGGCCGACGCCGATCTGTGACGGGTCGGGGCGCCCTCTGCGGCGCCTCACCCCGCCCCGTCAGGCAATGCCCGCCCCGTCACGCCCAGGCGGCGATGCAGGCTCAGTGACCGTTGGGAATATGGTTGTGCCCCGGAAGGAATCCTTCCGGGGCACAACCGTCCCTTTCCCCTCTGTGAGTGCGGGAGCCTTGTCGGCTCCCTTCTCTGTGACGCCGCAGAAGAGGGCTGTCAGGCCTTCTTACGCGGCACGTAGATGACGTTGTCGATCAGGTCCTTGTAGTGCTTCGTGATGACGGCGCGCCTCGTCTTGAGGCTCGGCGTCAGCAGGCCGTTGTCCACGGTCCACACGTCGGGCACGATCTCGAACTTGCGAATCGATTCGGCGCGGGAGACGTTGTCGTTCGCGGCGTTGATGACGCGGTCGACCTCGGCGCGCACGAGCTGGCTCTTCGACGCCTCCTCGAGGTCGGCGCACGGCTCGCCGCCCTGGTCCTTGAGCCACGCGTTGACACCCTCGAGGTCGAGGGCGACGATCGCGGCGACGAAGGGCTTGCGGTCTCCCACCATGAGGCAGTGATCGATGATCGGGCTCGTCACGATAAGCGATTCCAGCTTATCAGGTGATACGTTCTTCCCGCCAGCCGTGATGATGAGATCCTTCTTGCGCCCCGTGAGGCGGATGAAGCCGTCGTCATCGATGCTGCCCAGATCGCCCGTATGCAGCCAGCCGTCGACGATTTGCTCCTTCGTGATCTCCGGGTGGTTGTGATACCCGCGGCACACGGAGGGGCTCTTGATAAGCAACTCACCGTCGTCGGCGATAGCGAAGCTCATGCCGGTGAACGGGCGGCCGATGGTGCCGATGCGGAAGGCGTCGAAGGTGTTGACGGCGCACGGGGCGCACGTTTCGGTCATGCCGTAGCCCTCGAACAGGGGCAGGCCGCAACCGTTGAAGAAATGCGCCAGCTTATGCGAAAGCGGCGCGCCGCCGGAGATGGCGCACTTGGTGTCCCCGCCGAACACATCGAGAATCTGGCGGTAGACGAGCTTGGAATACAGGGTGTGCTTGGCGCGCGCCGCAAGGGAGGGGCGGCGCCCGTCCTGCGTGGTGACGCTCCATTCGCAGGCGGCGCGGGCGGCGCGGGCGAACACCTTGCCCTTGAAGCCCGACCCGACGCGCTGCGTGGCGGCGTTGTACACCTTCTCGAAGATACGGGGCACCGACAGGATGTACGTCGGCTTGAAGTCGGCGAAATCCTTGAGAATCGTCTTCATATTCGACGTCAGCGCCATAACGCAGTTGCCGCCGATGCACAGGAACTGCATGTAGCGGGCGAAGACATGCGCCAGGGGCAGGAACAGCACGAGGCGGTTGCCCGGATCGTAGGTGACCTCGGGAAGCGTCTGGTAGCCCGCGTCGATGCAGTACATGAAGTTGGCATGGGTCAGTTCGATGCCCTTGGGCGTGCCGGTGGAGCCCGACGTGTACACGATGGTGGCGAGCATATCGCCGTGCGTGGCGTTCTTGCGCTCCTCGAACTCTTCGTCGCTCACGCCGCGCCCCAGCTCCACCATGGCGTCGATGGCGCCCAGCTGGATGACGAGCACGCCCTTGAGGGTCGGCGCCTCGTCCATGATGGAGTCGACCTTGTCGCGCTGCTCGTCATCCTCGGCGAAGATGTAGGAGATCGTGGAATCGCTGCAGATGGATTTGATCTGCGCAGGCGAGTCGGTCTCGTAGATCGGCACGGTGACGCAGCCGATGGAGACGAGGGCCATGTCGATCGCCGTCCACTGCCAGGAGGTGTGGGCCAGGATGCCGACGGAGTCGCCGGGCATGAGGCCCTTGGCAATGAAGCCCTTGGCGATGCCGATCACCAGATCGCGGAACTCCGTGGCGGTGAAGCCCGCCCAGGCGCCGTTCTCGTCGCGGTATTCGATGATGGTCTGGTCGGGCGTGCGCGACACGCGGTCCTCGAGCAGCCAGAAGATGTTCTTGTCCTTGTCGATCGGACGCTTGAGCGGCGTCGTGTATTCCTTCACCATCGTCATGTGCGGTTCCATATCCCTTCGCCGTCTTTCGACGGGCGTGTGCGCTTCCTCGCGGCCGCGAGGACCAGTCCTGCGACTGCTGACAGTGTACCGTCGCGGGACGGTTTCGCGCGCTACGGGAAGCGACAAAAAATCCGCGATCGCTTTGTTAGGTGCTACAAAACGATGGTGTGACGCCGCGAGCGCGCTTCGTCTCGACCGAGGCGGAGGGCATGCCGTTTCGGAGCTCCATACGTCGGGCACGATTCCGAATTTGCGGATGGCTTCGGCGCGGGGCACCGCATCATTGGCCTTAAGGCGGCGTGGTCGACCTCGGAACGGCTCACGTGACGATATGCCCGCACCGGGCGCATCGTCTGGCGTTTCCCACGGGCTCGCCGCTTTGCGCGGAGGATCCGCTGCCGCTCGGTCTTTCCGGATGGGGGGAGCCGAAACGGAACCGATAGGGCCGCGTCCACCCGGGTGGCGTCCCGTCGCGTGACGCTGTCATGCCGCTTCCTTGCGTCCCGGTCCTTTGCGTCCGGGAGCCGCGCATTCGGGAGCCGTGCATTCGGGAGTTTCGTATCCGATAACCCGCGGTGACGGGGCTATCCGCATCGTCGCGAGGATTCACAGCGTCTCGGGGATTCACATCAGCTCGGGGATTCAGTGGGACGGCGGACAGGAGAGCGCGCGCCGAGGCGATTCGCACGGCGGAGAACGCGCCGATCTCCTTGCCCAGGTGCATGCGGACCAGCAATGCGCCGGACATGCGTTCGAATCCCGGTTCCAGGGAGGTCGGTTTGAGAACGATGCGCGATCTCGAGACATACGCCGCGGGGTCCAGATATGTTTTCTTTCCCCGGCGCAGGCCCCAGTGGAGGCATTGGTCGGCGCAGTGGTCCGACCCGCCGTCCACATGTGCGACGACCTGCCCTCGGCGCACCGCGGCGCCGACCGGCTCGACACCCGTGGCGGGTTCGAATGTGGTAACGAGATCCCCGCCGAGCGACAGGGAGACGACGTTCTTCCCCGCCACCATGCCGCTGAAACGCACCGTGGCGTCGGCGGGCGCGAGGATTGGCGTACCGGGCGCCGCCGCAAGGTCCACTCCCCTATGGCCGGCGAGCCACGGCTTGCCAGGGTCATCGAAATCGTCAAGGATGGTCGGCGCATCGGCCTCGGATGCCACAGCATCGCCTGAGGTTGCGGCGCCACGGGAGGGCATCGTGTCATCGGATGCCACGGCGCCCTGGGATGTCACAGCGCCGTCGGAGGTTGGCGCGTCATCGGATGCCAGGGCACCATCGGATACTCCGGCAGGCGTCGGTTCAGACGGCGCTGCGCCGGAACGGATAGGCCACGACAGTCCGGCGGCGCACGGACTGTCGAGAGCCACTGTCGGTTTGGACCGGAGCACCGACCGGGGCACCGTATCAGGTTCGATGACGTCGGTGACAACCACCTCCGCATCGGCGGGCGCGACGGGCTCCGCATCAGAGGTTCCCTCCGGCACGACGGCGGACGGAGGAGGCGCCAGATCGGAGTCGGCATCGCATCCGGGGCCGTCGGCGGAACGACTAGCCACGTGCTTCCCTGCGACGGAGACAAGGAACGGGACAAGAAGCGACGCTGCGAACACGGCAACCGTGCAGGCGGCGACGACCATATTCAGGCGGGCATTTTTCTCATTTTCGCGGCGATATGCCCGACGCCGCTTCCAGATTGAATATCTCATAAGCACATCGTCCCTGAAACACGCCGATGACGTGGCCGACTTCGGACAATGTGGACAAACGTCAGCAAAACGGGCGAAAAAGGCCCTTTTTATCCACATTCCCCATCTCGCGAGCGCCACCTGTGCCCGTTTGGGAGTATCCGACACGCCGAAGTTGCGCGATTCGAATCCGGGGATATTATTTATGTCTTGTCAGCCGCTGAGAGATCAGCCAAGACAAACAGACATTCCCGCATAGCTCAGTTGGCAGAGCGTCTGACTGTTAATCAGAATGTCGCTGGTTCAAGCCCAGCTGCGGGAGCGGTTCAAGCCCCGGACTTCGGTCCGGGGCTTTTCGTTTTCTTCTTGACGTTGACGTCATCGTATCGCACTCCCTGCCCGGCTATTCCCTGGCTGCCCTCGACCGCGCTCCGCTCTCCGCCGCGCCGGACCTCCGGCCTGCGCCCATGGGCCCCGTATACGCGGCGGCGGGGCGCCCCAGGCATACGCCGGGCGCCCCGCCGCCGCGGTCGCGTGGGAGAACGTCGCGGCCATCAGTAGACGTATTCGGTTACGATCTGCGGCGCGTGGCGGACGTCGAACTGCTTGCCGGTGATGCGGAACGTCGCGACCGCCGGTCCTTTGTATGTGGTCGTGGTGGCGTGCAGCGACGGGTCATCGTAACTGTCGACGGTTGTGTCGGTGGTGTCGGGCGTGTCGTCGCTCTGGATCACGGTGCCGTGGGAGACGATGGCGTGGCGTCCGCGAGCGCCCTGTGGCTCGGTGATGGCGAGCGTTCCGGTGCCGGTGAGCCGGATGGTGTCGATGTGGTGTTTTTTCAGTCCGAAGGCTCCGGTGGCGTAGCGCAGGGTGGCGGCGTCGCCGAGCGGCTCTGTGTCGGCGAGGGTGTAGGCGATGGTTCCGTTGTCCGGGGTGTCGAAGGTGTAGGTGATGCCGGTGGGATACGGGGCGCCCTCGTCGTCGCCTGCGGTGGCGGTGCCGGTGACGGTGCTGTGGCAGTGGGTGTCGAGGGTGTCGGAGTATGCGAGGATGCCTCGTTCGTTGGTCAGGAAGATCATGGGGTACCGGATGTAGCCGGTGCGGTGTGCGCCGGTGATGTCGACGAGGGTGAGCGTCATGCCGTGGAAGCGCTGGGTGACGGTGAGCACGTGGTTCCAAGCGTCGGACGGGGCGATGGTGCCCCATTCGTGGGTGTGGCGGGCGTGTCCGGTGACGTGGCGGGGCATGCCGTCGATGACGATGGTTCCGCTGATGGTGGCGACGGGCATGGGGCTGAGCCAGCCGACGCAGCTCCTGGCGTCGTGTCCGTAGTCGAAGATGCCGGTTGCGGGGCGCAGGGGGCGGGCCTGGGTGTCGAGGTGCAGGTCGAAGCCGGTTCCGTGGATTGTGTAGGGGGCGTCGTCTTCGTCGTCCGTCTCCCCTGCCGTCGTGTCCTCACCGTCGGCCGTCTGATCGTCGGCGGCCTCGTCCGAAATGGCCGACGTGTCGTCGGAATCCAGGGTGAGGTCGGTGGCGGTCAGGCGCAGGGAGCGCAGGTCGCCCCGTGCGTGGCAGTCGTCGAAGCCGAGGTCGAGGCCGCCTTCGCCGAAGGTGCAGCGGTCGGCCTCGATGCTCCGGGTGGCGTGGGTGACGGTTCCGTCGGGCCCGGTGAGGGTCAGGTCGATGACGGGCGCGTCATCCGCGGATCCGATATGCGCGGGGTCCTTGGTGGCGTAGGTGATGTCGAGGAGGGTCCCGTCGTCGAGGGTGGCGCCGACAGTCCAGGTCTCCCAGGCGTTGCGGGCACGGGGGCTTCGTCTCTGCGCCTCCCAGTCCTCGACTTTCTTGGGATTGAGTCCCAGCCTCTGGTAGTCCTCCATGTCGTTCATGAGGCGCATGTCCATCCCCGTCTCCTTTCGGTCTGCGATGCGCGGATGCCGCGGGTCGCGTCGGGCGTTCCGTCTTCTACGACTATCGCACGATGAGGGGAGGACCGTGTGATTTTCCCGAAAGATTCCTGACAATCGCGACGACGGGGCCGTATGGTGCGCCCGGTACGGGGCCGGGTCTGGACGACGGGGCGGGCAAAGACAAGCCGCGCGTCGACGGCAGGCGCGCGGAGGCAGGCGTGCCGCGCGGCGTCGGGGAGATTCCGGCCGCGTCCCGGCCCGGGTCGTGCCACAGTGCAGACACTCCCCACCGGATACGGAAGACCCCGGCGGCATAAGCACGCCGGGGTCGTAAGAGTGTCCCAGGGCCTTCCCGTGAGCGTTCGGAACGCTTTCTGACAGGCCGCTGGCGCCGTTCAGGAGAAGCGCCGCTGGCGGTGCTTGACGATGGCGTTGGCGATCGCCTGCACCACCTGGACGAGCACGATCATGATGATGACCGCCGTCCACGTGACGGTCTGGTCGAACTTCTGGTAGCCGTAGGCGATGGCGAAGTTACCCAGGCCGCCTCCGCCGATGTATCCGGCCATGGCGGACATGTCGAGCAGCGAGACGAACAGGAACGCGTACGCGAGGATCAGCGGCGAGAGGGCCTCGGGGATGAGCACGGTGCGGATGATCGTGAAGCGCGAGGCGCCCATGGCGCGCGCCGCCTCGATGACGCCGGGGTCGACGGGCAGCAGGTTCTGTTCCACGAGACGCGACGTGGCCACGGTGCACATGATGACCATCGGGAAGATGGCGGCGGCAGTGCCGATGGACGTGCCGACCACCTTGATGGTCAGGGGCTGCATGGCGGCGAGGAAGATGATGAACGGGATGGGCCGGATGACGTTCACGATAACCGACAGGATCCGGTACAGCACCGCGTTCTCGAACAGGTTGCCCGGGCGCGAACCGTACAGGAGGATGCCGAGCACCAGTCCAAGGAACCCGCCGATGACCAGCGTCACGAGGACCATCTCGAGGGTCTGGCCGATGGACTGCACGAGAAGCGGCTTGAGGACGGTCCAGTTGCCCCGCGACGCGAAGGTCTGCGTACGCTCCGTCACGGCGAGGGGCGCCGCGAAAGCCGGAACAACGCCCGTTGCGATGATGCTCATTTCGTCTCCTTCCGTTCGCCGGATTCGCCGGCCTGGGCGTGGGACTCGCGGCGCGGCGCGGCGGCCGTGCCGAAATCGATGATGTCGTTGGTGCGACGCAGATCCTCGAGGAAGGGGCCGAGCGCCGCCTCCGTTTCATCGAACCCGTAGGTCAGGGCACCGATGGCGGAACCCTGCACCGTGTCCATGCCACCGTAGATGAGGCTGCTGTGCACGCCGTGGCGCGCGATAAGCGCGGAGACGTCCTGGCCGGAGGCCGGCACCGCCCCGTGCCCGTCGCGGGCCGGCACGTCCTTCTGACGCACGAGGACGCTGATGATGCGTCCCGGCCAGTCGCCACGGAGCCGTTCGATGCACGCCTCGTCCGGCAGGCCGGACACCGACGTGGCGATGAAGCGGCGCGTCACCGGGTCGTGCGGGGCGGCGAACACGTCGTACACGGGGCCGGTCTCCACGATGCGCCCGTCGCTGACGACCGCCACGCGGTCGGCGATCTGACGCACCACGTCCATCTGGTGCGTGATGAGCACGATGGTGACGCCCAGCTGCTCGTTCGCCCTCTTGAGCAACTGGAGCACCTCCCCCGTCGTCTCGGGGTCGAGCGCGCTCGTCGCCTCGTCGGCAAGAAGGATGCGCGGGTTCGTCGCCAGGGCGCGGGCGATGCCGACGCGCTGCTTCTGCCCGCCGGACAGCTGCGCGGGGTACTTGTCGGCCTGCTCCGTCAGTCCCACGAACTCGAGCAGCTTGGCCACGCGCCGCTCCAGATAGTCCTGGCGCCAGCGGTCCAGCTCAAGCGGGTAGGCAATGTTCTGCGCCGCCGTCCTCGTGGAGAACAGGTTGAACTGCTGGAACACCATGCCGATGGATCGGCGCGTCTCGCGCAGCTGCCGCTCCTTCAGGCGCGTCATGTCCGTGCCCATGACGACGACGGAGCCGGACGTGGGTTTCTCGAGCGCGTTGATCATGCGCACGAGGGTGGATTTGCCGGCGCCGGAGTATCCGATGACTCCGAAGATCTCGCCGGGCGCGATCGACAGCGAGATGTCGTCGAGCGCACGGAACGGCGTCTTCGACCCGCGCCGCTGGAATTCCTTGACCACATGGTCGAAGGTGATGATGGGTTCGTCTGCCATAAGCCTCTCCTCGGTGGCTCCTGTCTTGGATGGTTCCCGGATTGGAATTGTGGCCGCGCCGCGCCCGTCCGGGGCGGCCAACGCAGCGGGGCCCGGCGCCTTGCGGAACCGGGCCCCGTCGGGCCCCGTCGGCCGAGTGTAGCCGCGGGGCCCGCCATGCGCGCGTCACTGCGAGTTGCGCGCATCCTCCTCGATCTTCGCGAGGTACTGCTGGAGTTCGTCGGCGGTGAAGCCCGAGGCGGACACCGCGGTGTTGCCGGACTGCTCGTTGAGCTTCTGCCACACGCCGTCGGACTGGAAGATCTTCACGAGCTTGAGGTACGTCTCGTTGTTCACGTCCTCCTTGCGGCTGACGAACACGTTGATGTACGGGTGTGCGTTCTCGCTGCTCGCGTCATCGTGGTAGATGGCGTCGTTCGGGTCAAGGCCCGCGTCGGAGACGTAATCATTGTTGATGACGCCGGCGGTGACGGTCGGGTCGCCCAGGGAGTTCGCCACCTGCTCGGCCTTGAGGGCCGTGACCTTGACGACGGACTTGTCGGTGTCGATGTCATCGGGCGTCGTGAACGCGGTCCACTCGCTCTTGAGGGTGACGAGGCCGGCGGACTCAAGCACGCCGATGGCACGCGCCTGGTTCGTCTCGTCGTTCGGAATGGCGATGGTGTCGCCGGCCTTGATGTCGCTCACGCTGCTGACCTGCTTGGAGTACAGGCCGAGCGGGAAAATGGCGGTGCCGCCGATCGGCTGCAGGTCCTTGTTATTCGACACGTTGTAGTTGGCGAGGTACAGCAGGTGCTGGAACTCGTTGAGGTCGAGATCGCCCGCGTCAAGCGCCGGGTTCTCTGACGTGTAGTCCTGGAAGTCGACGATGTCCACGTAGATGCCCTGCGCCTCGGCCTCCTGCTTGAACTCCACCCACTGAGGGTCGGTGGCGCCCACGACGCCGATCTTCACGGGGTTGTCCTTCGTGCCTTTGGCAGCCGCGGCGGCGGACGTCGACGCGTTCGACGAGTTGCGGCGCACCGCCACGATGACGCCGACCGCGACGAGCACGAGGACGACGAGCGCAATGATGATGTTGCGCGCCGTGTGGCTTTCGCGCTTCGGGGCGTCGCCCTCGAGCGCCAGGGAGTTCGCCCCGTCCTGCGCCTTGCCGGTATCCGGTTCCTTGCCGTTGTTCGTATCCGCCATGTGTAGCCTCTTTCGGTCTCTTCGATGAATGATGCCGCGACGAGGGAATGGAATGGGGCGGCGCCCCGCGTCCTCATCACGTGATGAGACCAACCATATGGGCGGCGCAAGCGGAAAACGCGACGGAAGGTATACGGATTATTTATTGGAAAATATAACGATGGCCGGTTCCTCGCCTTGATCGCCGCAACCATGCCCGCGCCGCCCGCCGTCTCCCCCGGCTTTCGGAAAACGCCTACGCCTGCTTGAGCCCCTCGTCGGAGCGCAGCACCAGCTCGGGCCGGGCCGCACCGTCCACGGACGCCTTGGTGACGATGACCTCGCTCACGTCGTCGCGATCCGGGATCTCGTACATCGTGGACTCGAGGGTGCTTTCCATGATGGAACGCAGCCCGCGCGCACCCGTGCCGCGTTCGAGCGCCACCTGCGCGATGCGCTCCACCGCCTCCTTCGTGAACGTGAGCTTGACGCGTTCGGCGGCGAACAGCTTCTGGTACTGGCGCACGAGGGAGTTGCGGGGCTCCGTCAGGATGCGCGCCAGATCGATGGCGTCGAGGTCGTGCAGGGTCGTGACGATGGGAAGCCTGCCGATGAACTCGGGAAGAAGCCCGAACTCGGCCAGGTCGTCGGGCGTGGCGTGTGCCATGAGCTCCTCGGACGGCATGTCCTGCGCGCTCCAGTCCGAACCGAATCCGGAGAAGCGGCGCCCCATGCGGTTGCGCACGATCTGGTCGAGCCCCACGAACGCGCCGCCGCAGATGAACAGGATGTTATGCGTGTCGATGCGCACCTGGTCCTGCTCGCGGTGCTTGCGCGTGCCCTCCACCGGCACCGTGGCGACGGTGCCCTCGATGATCTTGAGCAGCGCCTGCTGCACGCCCTCGCCGGACACGTCGCGCGTGATCGACGTGTTCTCCCCCGATTTGCGCGCGATCTTGTCGATCTCGTCGATGTACACGATGCCCTGCTGCGCCCGCGACACGTCGCCGTCGGCCGCGTCGATAAGCCTCTGGAGAACCGTCTCCACGTCGTCGCCCACGTAGCCCGCCTCGGTGAGCGTCGTGGCGTCGACGATGGCGAAGGGCACGTTCATGACCTTCGCGAGCGTCTGCGCCAGATACGTCTTGCCCGTGCCCGTGGGGCCGAGCATGAGGATGTTGGACTTGGCCACCTCCACGTCGCGCAGCGGGTCCGCAGGCACGTCCGGGGAACGGCGCCCCGCCTTCCTGTCGAAGGGGCTGCCGTCGAAGGGGCCGCCGGAGCGCGACGCATCCTGGAAACCCCCGTCGCGCGACCCGTGCGCCGGCAGGGCGGCGGCCTGCGCGATATCGAGGTTCACGCGCTTGTAGTGGTTGTACACGGCCACGGACAGCGTGCGCTTGGCCTCGTCCTGCCCGATCACGTAGCGGTCGAGGAACTCACGGATATGGCTGGGCGATACGAGGCGGATACGGCTTGCGTTGGCGTCCTTGCGCCGCTCGTCGGAGATGATGTCGACGCACAGGCCGACGCATTCCTCGCAGATGGCGACGCCAGCACCCGTGACGAGCTTGTCGACCTCATGCTCGGTCTTGCCGCAGAAACTGCAGCGCGGAATGTCGTCGCTGTAGCTGACGATCTGTCCCATGGAACCTCCCGGCTTCTGCACGTCCCGCCGACGGGGCGGACGTGCGGCGTATCCGGGCCAGAGCGCCCGGACGGCGACGCCTGTCTATGCGAAAGGCGCCGGTGCAGGCGGCACCGGCGCCCCGTATGTGGCGCGCCTACTCGCGGCTTGCGAGAACCTCGTCCACGATACCGTACTCCTTCGCCTCCTGGGCGGTCAGGATCTTATCGGTCTCGATATCCTTACGAATCGTCTCGACCGTCTGCCCCGTGTGCTTGGCAAGGGTCTCCTCGAGCCACGTGCGCATGCGCAGCATCTCGTTGGCCTCGATCTCGATCTGCGTGGCCTTGCCGAAGTCCTGCTCCATGGCGGGCTGGTGGATGAGCACGCGGGCGTTCGGCAGCATGAGCCTCTTGCCCTTCGCGCCGGCGGCGAGCAGCACGGCCGCGGCGGAGGCGGCCTGCCCGAGGCACACGGTCTGCACGTCGGGCTTGATGTACTGCATCGTGTCGTACACGGCGGTCATGGCCGTCATGGAGCCGCCGGGAGAGTTGATGTACATCATGACGTCGCGCTGCGGGTCCTGGCTTTCCAGGACGAGCAGCTGGGCCATGATGTCGTCGGCGGACGCGTCGTCGACCTGCACGCCGAGGAAGATGATGCGGTCCTCGAACAGCTTGGAGTACGCGTCGGTCGTCTTGTAGCCGTACGGCGTGCGCTCCTGGAACTGCGGCATGATGTACCGCATCTGCGGGCCGGCGAGGCGCCCCGCGCGGGAGATGAACTGTGCTTCTTGGCTTGCCATGTGTCCTCCTAAGCCTCGGCGCCGTCGGTGCTCATCGTTCCGGGCGTCGTCACGATCTTGTCGACGAATCCGTACTCGAGGGCCTGCTGCGCGGTGAACCAGTGGTCGTATTCGTTGTCGCGGTAGATCTCCTCGAGCGTGTGCCCGGTCTGCTCGGCGGTGAGCTCGGACAGCGTCTTCTTCATGTCCATGATGAGCTCGGCGCTGATGCGCACATCCGTCTGGGTGCCGCCGATGCCGCCGGACGGCTGGTGCATGAGCACGCGCGCGTGGCTCGTGATGAAGCGCTTGCCCTTGGTGCCGCTCGACAGGAGGAACTGGCCCATGGACGCGGCCATGCCGACGGCGACGGTCGCGACGTCGGGCTGGATCAGCTGCATGGTGTCGTAGATGGCCATGCCCGCGGTGATGGAGCCGCCCGGGGAGTTGATGTACAGCCAGATGTCCTTGTTCGGATCCTGTGCGGCGAGCATGAGCATCTGCGCGCAGATGACGTTCGCGTTCTCCTGCTTGACCTCGTCCCCCAGCCAGATGATGCGGTCCTTGAGCAGGCGGGAGTAGATGGGGTTCATCATCCCGCCCATCGCGGGAGCCTCCTCGTCTTCCATCGACGGAAGCGCGGGAAGCATCGGTGACGTCATGGTGGTCACTGTGACTCCTTCTGTTGTTTCCTTGTTGTCTTGAGATTAGCGCGTTCAACCGACGCATGCTCGCGATTGCGCTGCGCGCGGAACGCCTGCTCGCGCCCCCGTGGGGCGCCCCGCATGCCCGGCGGCGAGGGGAAGCTCGGTGACGGGCGCCATGCGGGCGAGCACAAGGCGCGCCACGATGGTGGCCACGATGCACGCCAGACCGACGGGCAGCGCGAAGCCGACGGGCAGCGCGCACAGTTCGAGAAGAAGGCACGACGCCATGAGCGGAGCCTGCTGGGAGCCGGCGAGAACGGCAGCGGCGCCGACGAGGGCGCACGCGGCCACGCTGTCGGACGGGACAAGCGCCGTCCACCCCAGGCCGAGGGCGGCGGCAAGGCACGCTCCGATGGCGATGGCGGGTGTGATGACGCCGCCCGACGCGCTGGCGCGGATCGTCAGGAGCGTCAGGACGGCCTTGAGCGCGGCGAGGGCGAGAAGCGTCCCGACAAGCGCCGCGACACCCGTGCCCCGCGCCCCGGAGGACGAGACGTTGAACGCCGTCTGGGCGGCGGCGCGGCCGTTGCCGCAGACCTGGGGGAAGACGATGGCGACGCCCGCCGTCACGAGCGCCACGAGGGGCAGCATCCACAGAATCGTGGCGCCCCGCGCATGACGCGAGCCGGCCCACTGGTTGCCGCGTCGGAACAGGGCGCCCGCCACGCCCCACAGCGGGGCGGACAGGAGGGCGAAGACGACGAGGGTGGGCGTGGGCGTCAGGTCGAGCCCCGGCAGCACGTAGAAAGCGTCGCGCCCCTTGATGAAGCCCGACACGTAGGCGCTGACGCAGGAGGAGCCCAGGGCGACGGCGACGGTGCGCCAGCTCGAGTCGACCAGAAGCATCTCGATGGCGAAGAAGGCGCCCGCCAGGGGCGAGTTGTATACGCCGGCGAATCCGGCGCCCGCCGCGGCCGCGGTGATGAGGCGCCAGTCACGCTCGTCGAGGTGCATGGCCTCGGCGTAGCGCTGCCCCATCATGGCTCCCAGCTCACGGGGCGCCGTCTCACGTCCGATGCTCATGCCGCAGCCGACGATGCCGATCTGGAGCAGCACGTGCACGACGGTGGGCACGAGGGGCATGCGCGAGCCGGAGACGGCGCGCGCGACGGAGGGCACGGGGGTGCACCTCGACCTCAGGAACCACCAGCACAGCGCCGACAGGACGCCCGCCGTCAGGAGGCTGGCGACGAGGCGCCACGCCGGAACGCCGACGGGGCCGGGCATGACGGGGCTCTCCGTGTAGCCGAGGAAAACGCCTTGCACGAGGTCGAGCACGAGGTACAGCACGCCGGCGGCGCAGCCGATGAGGGCGCCGACGAGCAGGACGAAGCCGGCGAGCTTCCAGCCCTGGGCAACGGAGCCGGGGCGCGTATCCCGCCCCGTCGCGTCCTTTGCGCCCGTCGGGCCCGTTGCATCGTCCCGCCCCGTCGCCGGTGTGCTCGCCATGGATTCCCTCCGTCCGCTCGATATCGTGACCATTGTGCCACGCACGTCGGGCAACCGCCCCGTCGCCCAGGCATAACGAAAGGGGTCGGAACCCTTTCGGGCTCCGACCCCTTGATACCCTGCGGAATCTCAATCCGCAGCATTACGAATCCGCAACGTCATGCGGCGGATTCTCGGCAACGTCCGCCGAATCCGGCGGCATTACACCGCCCCGTCCGGAGATGCGCCGCATCGGGCTGCGCCCGCCGCGCCTTACTCGGCGTCGGCGGCGTCGCCCTCCTTGGTGGCCTCGGCGGCGACGGCGGCAGCGGCCTCGGCGGCCTGCACGCTCGCCTGCTCGTCGGCGGCGGCCTCCTGCTCGACCTGCTCCTCTTCCTCACCGAGGAACTTGCTCAGGTCCACGTCCTCGCCATCGTGCTGGAACGTGACGGCGCGCATGGCGGCGAGCAGGCCCTTGGAGCGGGCCACCTCGGCGGCTGCGCCCTGGAGCTGGCCGTTGCGCACGACGGAGCTGATGAACTGGTTCGGGTCCATGCCGTACTGCTGGGCGACGGACGCGAGGAAGTTGATGACGTCGTTCTGGGAGACCTTAACATCGAGGCTCTCGGTCAGGGCGTCGAGGAGGATCTGGTCGCGCAGCTGCTTCTCGGCCTGCTCCTCGGCCTCCTTCTTCTGCTCGTCGGTGGCCTTGGACGGGTCGGCGACCATGGAACGCAGGTTCTGGTCGGCGGTGCGCTCCTTGAGGCCGGACGGAACCGGGATGTCGAGGTCGTCCTCGAGCTTGCCGAGGAAGGCGTCGCGGGCCTCGGTGGCCTGGCGGGCCTCGGCGACCTCGGCGCTGTCCTTGCGCAGCTGCTCCTTGAACTCCTCCAGCGTGTCATACTCGGAGGCCTCGGTGGCGAACTCGTCGTTCAGCTCCGGAAGCTGCTCCTCCTTGACGCTGTTGAGCGTGACCTTGATCTGGGCCTTCTCGCCCTCGTGCTCGCCCGCTTCGAGGGTGCCTTCGAACGTGGTGTCCTCGCCGGCGGAGAGGCCTTCGAGCGCCTCGTCCATGCCGTCGAGCATGGTGCCGGAGCCGAGCTGGTAGCTCACGCCCTCCTGGGAGTCGACCACGTCGCCGTCGATGGTGGCCTCGAGGTCGATGTTGGTGAAGTCGTCGGCCTTGGCCGGGCGGTCCACGCTCACGAGCGTGGCGTAGGACTTGCGCAGGGTCTCGAGACGGTTGTTCACGTCGTCGTCGGTGACCTCGGCGGCCGGGATCTCGATGACGAGGGAGGACAGGTCGGGCAGGTCGAACTGCGGGCGGACCTCGACCTCGGCGGTGAACTCAAGCGGGGTCTCGGAGGTCTCGGAGTCCGGCGTGGAGGTCACGTCGAGCTTCGGCTGGTCCATCGGCCTCAGGTCCTTGTCCTGGATGGCCTGGTTGTAGAACTCCGGCACCGCGTTCTGCACGGCCTCGCCGGCGATGGCGCCGAAACCGAAACGCTGCTCCACGAGCTTGCCCGGAACGTGGCCCTTGCGGAAGCCAGGGAGATTCACCTGCTTGGCGATCTCCGTGCGGGCATCGTCAATGTACGGCTTCAGCTCGTCGTTATCGACGGTGATGGTGAGCTCGACCTTGGTCGGCTCGAGGTTCTTCACGCTGATTTTCACTCTGCGCTCCAATTCGTGTTGATACTCTTCGCCCTAAGGCAACCGTTACATAGTATATCCAATCGCGGACGGCCGCCCCTCGTCGCGTCGCGGGGTCGCGCATCGGAACCCGTCATACGATTGCGCCGCCCGCTGCCTGCATCGAACCGGCCCGCTCCGGCGCCCCGTGTCCCTGCGGCTCCCAGGCCTGCCGGTCCTCCTGAGTCTGACGCTCCTGCGCTTCGCGCATCTGCACCGCCAGGGGGCGCGACAGAAGCGACACCTGCCAGGGGCGCGCGTCCTGCGAGCGCAGGAATCCGGCGACGGCGTCCTCGGAGGCTTCGACGAAGCCCTCCCCCGCCTGCCAGCACAGGTTGCGCAATGCCTGGGGCCTGAGCAGCACGTCGACGGGCGTGTTCGTATCCTGCGAAATGACGTTGAGCCTGGCGCGCTCGTGCTCCAGAAGGTCGAAGCGGTCGGGGTGGTGGACGCGCCAGTACTTCATGGAGCGGGGCGCGTTCGTGCCCTCCTCGACGCGGTCCTGCCCGCCCGAGGCGGAGGGCAGGTCGGATTCGGGCAGTGCGAGGGCGCGCAGGATGGCGTTCTTCCACACGGAGGGCTTGACCTTGCGCTGGAGCGGGGCGTAGCGTTCGAACATCTTGTCGCGCTCTCCGCCCACATGCATGCGCACGCGCTCGTTGAGGATGCGAATCTGGGAGAACTGGCGCGAGTTGCGCGGCTTGGCGACGGCGGCCTTGATCAGGGCCGCGTCGGGCAGCAGGAGGGTGGGCGCGATGTCGAGCTCGCGGGCGAGGGCGTCGCGCTCCGTCCACAGTTCCCTGACGATGGCCAGGCCGCGGCGGTCGTGGTTGAGCTGGGTGATGTGGCTCGTGCGACGCCACGGCTCCTCGGGCGGGTCCTTGGGCGTCGTGCCTTTGCGCAGCAGATGGGCGAATTCCTCTCGCGCCCAGCCTTCCTTGCCCTGTGATTCGATGTCATCGACCATCCTGGCGCGCAGTTCGATAAGCACCTCGACGTCAAGGGCGGCGTAGTCGCGCAGGTCGCGCCCCAGGGGGCGGTACGACCAGTCGGCGGCGGAATGCTCCTTGGCCAAGGTCAGGCCCAGGTAATGTTCGGTGCAGGCGGCGAGGCCGAAGCGCTGGCGGCCCAAAAGGCGCGCCGCGAATTCGGTGTCGAACAGGGCCTTCGGGGCGAGGCCGATCTGCACGAAGCCGGGCAGGTCCTGCAGGGAATCGTGGATGATCCATTCGGCGTCGCCCACCGCCTCGTTGAACGGGCCCCAGTCCACGCCGCGCTGTGCGAGGGCGACGGGATCGACGAGGGCGATGCCGGCGCCGGCGCGCTTGAACTGGACGAGCCAGTCCTGCTGGCCGTACCGGTACCCCGACGCCCTTTCGGCGTCGGCGGCGAGAGGGCCGTCCGCCGCGGCGTATCGGTCGACCATGCGGAAGAACTCGTCAGGCGTATCGATTACATCGGGAACGCCTTCACGCGGTTCCTTGAGAAGAACGGGTTCCTGAGCTGCCATGACGGGACGAGGGCCTTCTTTCACATCATCGTTGCCCCTCCGACGGCGCGACGGCGCGCGACGCGGAACAATCTGTACCAATCTCTAAGCAGTATAGCCATACGGCGGAAGACGCGGGATGCGGGGCGGGCACGCCATGAGGCGGAGTCTGTGCGCCCATCGTGAACATTGCGCCCCGCTTCGCCCCGTTCAGAGAGCGAGGGAGACGGCGTCGCCTATAATCTGAACGACACACGCGCCCCGCGCGGCACAGGACCGCGCCCCTGCGCCGACCGCACGCCCCGCGCGGAGCGACGCGAACCACGAGGCGACGGCCCATGAAACGACGAACCACGGAGCGATACGCCACGGGGCGATGACCCAAGAGGAGATGCACGATGACCACAGGATCGGACGAGCACGACCGCACGCCGCAGACAGCCGATTCCGCCGCCGGCTCCTCCGCGGGCCCCGCCACCCCGTCGGACACGCGCCGCCTGCGCCTGCGCATCGCCGCTGCCGTTGTGGCGGCGCTTCTCGTCCTGGGCGTGGTGACGTTCCGCATCGTCGCGTCGCTGAACTCGCCCGAGAAGGTCATCAAGAACTACATGGCGGCGCTCGCAAGCGGCCGCTACGGAGATGCCGCGGACCTGTCGCAGCTGACGCTGGACGACGGGCAGCGCGCCCTGCTGACCAACGAGGTGGGCGAACAGTCCGCCCAGTACCTGACCGACTATTCCATCGGCGAGCCGCTGAGCGTCGACGGGGGCCTCGCCTACCCCATCACCTACCGTCTGGGCAACGGCCACTACACCGATACCATCACGGTGGCCCGCCAGGGCCGGGACGGCCTCGTGACGCGCTGGGCCGTCGACGGGGGCCTCATCGGCACCCTCATGGTGTCGAACCCGGGCAAGGACTACGGCACGGGGCTGTCCGACGGCTACGCCTTCTCCATCAACGGGGCGGCGGTCAGCCCCGACGACACCTACACGGTGTCTGACGGCGCGTCCGGCGGCACCGACGCCGCCCCGTCATCCACCCCGTCCGGCGACACGATGAGCTTCGCCGCCTTTCCCGGCTCCTATACGCTGTCGGTGGACACGGGTACGAGGTGGCTGACGTGGGCGTCCGAGACGGAGAGCCTGGCGGGCGGCCCCACCACCCAGGGCAGCGGCGCGTCCATCGACACCGCGTATTTCTCGAGCGAGCCGCGCATCAGCTCCGGCCTGTCGACCTATGTGGCGAACCTTATCGACGACCACGTGGCGTCGTGCATCTCCTCGGCGACGTCCTACGACCTCGCCTCTCTCGACTACTCCTGCCCCGTCCCCGAGATCCTCGCCATGAAAGGCGACGCCTCCGCCTCCGTCGCGACGGACGGCGGCACGACGGCGCTGCGGACGGATACCGGTATCTTCCGATACGATTCCCTGGCCCAGCAGGACAAGACCTCGGCCACGGTGGGACTGGACTCCGACGGAGCGGGCTTCGTCGTCTCAGCCGCCAGCGGCTCCCTGACCGCGGCCTACACGACGGCCGACGGAAAGGATGGCGCCGCGCAGGACGGACAAACGCAGGACAACCAGCACAGCACGAGCGCCGTGACCCGGTACGACTACGCCGGCATTCCGCTGACGATCAGCGGTGATGACGTGACCCTTGATTGGAAGGCCGTCGATGCCTCGATGAGCGCATACGCGGCCACCACGGCCGGCACCGCGGTTCCGCTTCTGGCCGACGGCGCGACGTCCCTGCCCACCTATCTGCACTGCTCCGTGGAAGACGCCGCCTCCGCGGAAAGGTAGGCGCAAGACGGGGCGCCCCGATATGCGCCCCGCGCCCCAATCGCCGCCCGCCCCTATACAACCTCATACGCCCCCCATTCGCCCCCATATACTCGCCACGGCGCATGAACGGCACTCCCCCGTTCATGCGCCGTGGCGTTTCGTGGCAACTCCCCCGGCTCCCGCGAAATCTCAGAACACCACGAAGCCGTGGTCCCTGAACTGACCGCGCACGCGGTCCAGAAGCGCCGCATCGGGGCCCTTGGCCGTCTCGAGCGGATAATCGTAGCGCAGCGCATGCCATTTCGGACGCCCCAGCTGGTGGAACGGCAGCACGTCGATATGCTCCACCGCGTCGCCGAAGCTTTCGCAGATTCCGGCCACGTTCTCGACATTCTCCTCCGAATCCGTCAGGCCCGGCACGAGCACGAAGCGGATCCAGATCTTGACGCCGTGCGCGCTCAGGCGCCGGCCGAAGTCGATCGTCGGGGCCAGCGCCCCGCCCGTGACCTTGTGGTACGTGGCCTCGTCGCCGCTTTTGACGTCGAGCAGGCACAGGTCGATGTCCTCGATCTGCTTGTCGCTCCACGTGGCCCCGAGGAACCCCGACGTGTCGAGGCATGTATGCACGCCCATCTGCTTGGAGGCGTGGAACACGCGCGAGACGAACGCCGGCTGCATCATGGACTCGCCGCCGGAGAAGGTGATGCCGCCGCCCGTGTACTGGAACACGTCGGCGTAACGTTCGATCTTCTTCATCATCGCGTCGAAGTACACGGGTTTGCCGTCGCGCATCTTCCACGTGTCGGGGTTCTGGCAGTACTGGCAGCGCAGGGGGCATCCGCTCATGAAGACGGTCATGCGCGTGCCGGGGCCGTCCACCGACGTGTTGAGGTCCCAGGAATGCACGAAGCCGAGGTCGCCGGTGCGCAGTGCCTCGATGCGGTCGCGCCTGTCGAGCCCGACGGGCGATTCGAAGCCCGACAGGCCGCCCATGAGGGTCTGGCGCTGGTATTCCTTGTCGGTGCGCAGCATATGCGGCGTCGTCGTGCGAAACTGTGACATCGCTGTCTCCTTCCGTATGCTTCCGTATGCCGCCCGCCCGGAAAAGGCCGCGGGGCCGGCAGACGCTTAGGTCCGGCCGGCCCCGCGGGATTTGGGGCGGGTGTCAGTCCGTCGGGTATGGGCCCGTCAGTCCGTCACGGCGCCGTTGTGGAACGTGCGGGAGATGACGTCGAGCTGCTGCTCGCGGGTCAGGCGCACGAAGTTCACGGCGTAGCCGGAGACGCGCACGGTCAGGTGCGGGTACTTCTCCGGGTTGTTCATGGCGTCCTCGAGCTGCTCCTTGCGAAGCACGTTGATGTTCGCGTGGTACAGCCCATGGCCGTTGCCGGAGTCGAGGATGCCCACGAGGTTCGTGATGCGGTCGTCCTCGTCGCGGCCCAGGCCCTCCGGCGTGATCGTGTTCGTCAGCGAAATGCCGTCGAGCGCGTCGTCGTAGTCGATCTTGCCGACCGAGAACATGGACGGAAGCATGCCGTGGGTGTCGCGGCCGTTCTCCGGGTTGGCGCCTGGGGCGTACGGCGTGCCCTTGTGGTGGCCGGACGGGAAGGAGCCGGTGTTCTTGCCGTATTCCACGTTCGACGTGATGGTGAGGATGGACTGCGTCGGCACCGCGTTGCGGTACACCGGCAGGCGGCGCACCTGGCCCATGACGGTGGACACGACCCACTTGGCGAGGTCGTCGGCGCGGTCGTCGTCGTTGCCGTAGATCGGGTAGTCGCCCACGGTCTTGTAGCCCACGATGAGGTCGTCCGGGCCGTTCTCGCAGTACTCGTCGGTTCCCTTGGCATCCTTGTTGTAGATCGGGTACACCTTGGCGTACTTGAGGGCGGAGAGCGAGTCGGCGGCGATGGACAGGCCGGACATGCCGCAGCCGAGCGTGCGGTAGACCTCCTTGTCGTGCAGCGCCATCTCGATGGCCTCGTAGGCGTACTTGTCATGCATGTAATGGATGATGTTCAGCGCCTCGACGTAGGTCTCGGACAGCCACTCGAGGGCCTTCTCGTAGTTCGCCTTGACCTTCTCGAAGCTCAGCGTGCCGTCGGCCTCGGGCTTGACGGGGTCGATGTAGCCCTCGTCGATGACGCGCAGGCCGGTCATCTCGTCGATGCCGCCGTTGATGGCGTACAGCAGGGCCTTGGCGGAGTTCACGCGGGCGGCGAAGAACTGCATCTGCTTGCCCACGCGCATCGGGGAGACGCAGCACGCGATGGCCGCGTCGTCGCCCCAGTGTCCGCGGATCTGCTTGTCGGACTCGTACTGGATGGCGGAGGTGTCGATGGAGATGCGGGCGCAGAAGCGCTTGTAGCCGTCGGGCAGCTTCGGATCCCAGAAAATCGTGATGTTCGGCTCGGGGCCGGGGCCCAGATGGTCGAGCGTCAGCGTGTTGAGCAGACGGAACGACGTCTTGGTGACCATGCAGCGGCCATCCTCGCCGAAGCCGGCGTCGGACCAGGTGGCCCAGTACGGGTCGCCGGAGAAGATCTTGTCGTAGTCCTTGGTGCGCAGGAAGCGCACGATGCGCAGCTTCATGACGATGTTGTCGATGATCTCCTGCGCGTCGGTCTCGGTGATGAGGCCCTTCTTCAGGTCGCGCTCGAAGTAGATGTCGAAGAACGCGGAGAGGCGGCCGATGGACATGGCGGCGCCGTCCTGGCTCTTGACGGAGGCGAGATAGCCCATGTAGGTCCACTGCACGGCCTCCTGAGCGGTCTGCGCCGGGCGGGACAGGTCGAGGTTGTACTCCTGGCCGAGCTTGATGAGCTTCTTGAGGGCCTTGATCTGCTCGTCGTGCTCCTCGCGGAAGCGGATCCAGTGCTCGATCTCGGTCTCGGTGAAATCGTTGCGGTAGGGCACGGAGTCCTTGTCGCGCTGCTTGAACTTAATCAGCGCGTTGACGCCGTACAGGGCCACGCGACGGTAGTCGCCGATGATGCGGCCGCGGCCGTAGGCATCCGGCAGGCCGGTGAGGATCTTGTTGTGGCGGGCGCGCTTGATGCGGTCGGTGTACACGCCGAACACGCCGTCGTTATGCGTCTTGCGATAGCGGGTGTAGATCTTCTTGACCTCGGGGTCGACTTCCTTGCCGGCCTCCTTGATGGCCTGCTCGACCATGCGCCAGCCACCGTTCGGCATCATGGCGCGCTTGCACGGGACATCGGTCTGCAGGCCGACGATGACGTCGTCCTGGTCATCGATGTAGCCGGCCGGGAAGGCGTCGATGTCCGCCGGGGTGTGGGTGTCGACGTCGTAGACGCGCTGCTTGCGCTCGACGGCGAGGTAGTTGTCGTCCAGCGTCTTCCACAGATGCTTGGTCTTGGCGGTCGCCGGGGCGAGGAACGATTCGTCTCCCTCGTACGGCGTGTAGTTCTTCTGGATGAAGTCGCGGACGTCGATGTCCTCCTGCCAGTGGCCACCGGCAAAGCCCTCCCAGGCCTTGTCGTTCAGCTCCTGCTGGGTCGCTGCTGTCTGGCTCACCACTTCTGCCATAAGGGCTCCTTTACTCGGTTGGTGATGACGACGCTGCATTGTGTCGCCCTGTACTGGCCATTTTATCGGCCCGCGCCGCAAAATTGGCTGGGAAACGACGTGATGTACATCACACCGCGGCGTGACGCGGTGTGACGACGGGGCATGGCGCGGCAGCAGGGTGCGATGCATCGCATGACGGGGGCGGCGCGGGAATGACGAGGCGCAGAGAAAATGCGGCGGCGACACGATTCGGCGACATGGCAAAACCGGCGTGCCACGGCGCACGACACGCCGCGACACGCCGGTTCCCGTCGCATCGCCCCGTCAGGCGGAGGGCACCCCATGGCGCCGCACCGCCCGACGGGCATCATCTACGAACGCCACTCGCGATCGTCCTTCTCCCACTTCGCGTTGCGCTCGCGCACGATCTGCCACGCCTTGAGCGCGGCCTCGCGCGACTTGTACGGCCCCAGGCGCACGTTGGCCGGGGATTTGGGCCCCAGTTCGGGCTGCCCCGTCTTCGTGTTGAAGAACCACTGATCCTTCATGTCGGTCATGCATTCCTTCTTTCCGCCCGGCATGCCGGGCAACGGCTATTCGCGGAACGCGCTGGTGACGGGCAGACGCCGGTCGCGTCCGAAGGCGAGCGCCGTCACCTTGGGTCCGAGCGGGTACTGGCGGCGCTTCCATTCGGCGCGGTCGACGAGGCGCATGACGGTGTCGACCGTCTTCTCGTCGAATCCGTCCGCGAGCAGGTCGGCGCGACCGTGCGCTTTCTCGATGTAGGCGGCGAGCACCTTGTCGAGCAGGGCATATTCGGGCAGGGAGTCGGAGTCCTTCTGCCCGGGGCGCAGCTCAGCGCTCGGCGGCTTCGTAATGGAGTTCTCGGGGATGGGGGGCACCTGGCCGAGCCGGCGCGCCTCGTCGTTGCGCCAGCGGGCGAGCTCCCAGACGCGGGTCTTGAGCAGGTCCTTGATGGGCGCGTATCCGCCGACGGCGTCGCCGTAGATGGTGGAGTATCCGCAGGCGAGCTCGCTTTTGTTGCCCGTGGCGAGGGCGAGGGCGCCCTTGGAGTTGGAGTAGGCCATGACGATGACGCCGCGGATCCTGGCCTGGAGGTTCTCGGCGGCGACGCCCTCGAGCCCCAGCTGCTTCTCGAAGGCCGTGAACAGGGGCTCGATGGGCTGCACGTCGTAGTGGGCGCCGAGGTTGCGGGCAAGCTCGGCGGCGTCGTCCTTGGACCCGTCGGAGCTGTACATGCTGGGCATGGAGATGCCGTAGACGTTGGCGCCGCCGCACGCGTCGGCGGCCATGGTGGCGACAAGGGCGGAGTCGATGCCGCCGGACAGTCCCAGGGTGACGGAGGTGAAGTGGTTCTTGGCCATGTAATCGCGCAAGCCCAGCACGCAGGCGCGGTACACCTCTTCGTCGGCCCCCATGGCGGGGGCGAGGGTGGAGACGGAGGACGCGAGGGCGCGGGCGTCGTATGCGGAGGTGGCGGGCAGCGTCCAGTAGTCGAGGGATTCGGTGAACTGGGGCGAGCGCTCGAGGGTGGCGCCGTTCGGGGAGACGACAAAGCTGGCGCCGTCGAAGACGAGGTCGTCCTGCCCTCCCACCTGGTTGACGTAGATGACGGGGGCGTCGACCTCCTGGGCGCGGCGCACGCACAGGTCATGGCGCGTATGGGTCTTGCCCTCCTCATAGGGCGAGCCGTTGATGGTCAGGAGCACGTCGATGCCGCGGTCGGCGAGGTCGGCGACGGGGCCGCCTTCCTGCCAGATGTCCTCGCAGATGGCGACGCCGATGTGGCGTCCGCGCACGTCGAACACGACGGTGCGGTCGCCGGGCGCGAAAATGCGGAATTCGTCGAATACGCCGTAGTTGGGCAGGAAGTGCTTGTCGTATCCGGCCCAGACGAGGCCGTTATGCAGAACGACGAGCCTGTTCTGCGGCAGCTCCCCGTTGCTTGCGGTGCCGACGGTGCCGACGACGACGTAGAGGTCACCCAGACCGTCGTCCGACAGCCGGGTGGCGAGCTCGTCCGCCTTGCGCCATGCTGCGCGGCGGAAGGTGGCGCGGAAGGCGAGGTCCTCGATCGGGTAGCCGGTGAGCGTCATCTCGGGGAAGACGACGACGTGGGCGCCGTGGCGGGCCGCCTCGCGGCAGTTCTCGAGAACCTTTGCGGCGTTCCCGTCAAGGTCGCCGACGCATGTGTCGATCTGGGCTAGGGCGAAGGTGACGTCGCGCGGGGCGGCTCCCCCGTCGGCGCGGCCCGTCGGCGATTCGGTGTGTGCTGTGGTCTGCTCTGTGCTGCTCATAGGCACCATCGTAGACCCGCCGCCGCACGCGTTTGCAACGCGCCGCCCCGTCATCGCGCATTCCGGGGGTCCGGACCGTCATCGGTCCGAGCCCCGTCGCATATCCAGAGCGTCTCATCGCCGATACCGGACGCCGCCATGGGGCGCGGGACGGGCCACAGATCAGGCGGCGCCTGCCGTGCCGTCGACGTCATCGCCGGGCGCCGCGGAACCATCGTGTTCCCCGCCGCCGTCGGACGTCTGCGAATGCAGGATCCGCCTCACGGCGTTCAGACGGCGCCCCACCTCGCGCTCGTAGCCGCGGTCACTGGGAGTATAGTATTCGCGGCCGCGCAGCTCCTCGGGCATGTATTCCTGCGGCGCCACCGCCTGGGGCCAGTCGTGCGCGTAACGGTAGCCCTCGTGGTTGCCCCACTGCTTCATCAGCTTGGTCGACGCGTTGCGCAGGTACAAAGGAACGCTGCCTATGTGGCCCGCATCGATATCCGCGAGCGCGTCGTTGATGGCTTTGTAGCTCGCGTTGGATTTGGGTGCCGTGGCGACGGCGATGGTGGCCTCGGCGAGGATGATGCGCGCCTCGGGCATGCCGATCATGTCGACCGCCTGCGCCGCCGCGACGGCTACCTGGAGGATCTGCGGCTCCGCCATGCCCACTTCCTCGCTGGCGGCGATCATGATGCGGCGGGCGATGAAACGGGGGTCCTCCCCCGCCCGCAGCATCTGGGCGAGGTAGTGGATGGCGGCGTCCGGGTCGGAGCCGCGCATGGATTTGATGAAGGCGGAGATGACGTCGTAATGCTGGTCGCCGTCCTTGTCGTAGCGCACCGTGGCCACGTCCATGACGGACGACACCACGTCGGTGGTGACGAAGGGGCGGCGCGCACCCTTGCGCCGCTCCCTGTCGCCGGTGACGGCGCCGGCTGCCGCCTCGAGAATCGTCAGCGCCTTGCGCGCGTCGCCGCCCGACATGCGCACGATCTCGTCCATCGCATCGTCCCTGACGCGCACCTCGTCGGCAAGGCCCTGGGGTGCATGGACGGCGCGGTCGAGCACGGTGCGGATGTCGTCGGACCCCAGGGAGTCGAGTTTGACGACGACGGAGCGCGACAGGAGGGGCGAGATGACGGAGAAGCTGGGGTTTTCCGTAGTCGCTGCGATGAAGGTGACGTCGCGGTTCTCGACGCTGGGCAGCAGCGCGTCCTGCTGGGATTTGGAGAAACGATGCACCTCGTCGATGAACAGCACCGTCTCGCGCCCTTCGGAGACAAGGCGGTCGTGGGCGCGTTTGAGCACGTCGCGCACGTCCTTGACGCCGGAGGTCACGGCGGAAAGCTCCTCGAACGCGCGTCCCGACTGACGCGCCACGATGTAGGCAAGCGTCGTCTTGCCGACGCCGGGAGGTCCGAACAGGATGATGGAGGTGGGGGCGGTCGGGGAATTCGCATGAGCGGGTTCGGCCACGCGGCGCAGCGGGGATCCGGGCGCGAGGGCGCGCTCCTGCCCGACCACGTCGTCGAGCGTCTGGGGCCGCATGCGCACCGCCAGGGGGCGCGTCATGGCATTGTCCGCGGCATCGGAAACATCGAAAAGGTCCTGCATGGCTTCCACGATAGCAACACGTCGGATCGACGACGACCGGTTCCACGCCGTGGTCGAGGGCCCCGGAAAATACGTCGATAAACTGAGCCCCTATCGCTTCGTGCTGACGCCCGACGTATCGCAATACGCTGACCTGCCGCTGTGCTGGCAAATCACGGCCGTGGAGCGGAACCGGATGTGCGGGGCCATGTGGCAGCAGAACGGGCTCGTGGTCATTCCCACGGTCAGCTGGGGGTCGAGGGATTCCTATTCCGTTTCCTTCCTAGGAATCGAGAAAGGATCCATCGTCGCCGTCGCCACATACGGATGTCGGAAAAGGGAAAAGGCATTCCTGGAGGGATACAAGGCGATGCTCGAGGCCATCGAGCCCTGCGCCGTCATCTGCTACGGCGCCCCGTTCGATGGCATGGAAGGCACGATATTCGAGGTCGACCCCATGGCCTCGAGAAAGGTGGATCGAAATGGGAGGTAGGGGAACCTACTCCACCGGGCAGGAGCCCGAACAAAAATACCATGCAGTAGGCGAGATCGACGGCGTCAAGATCCTGGAACCCATCGACGGGAAACAATGGAGACTGCCGGAGGAAAACCATTCCAGTACCGCATACATCCTCCTGCATCCCGACGGCACCTTCAAACGGTACCGCGAATACAATGAGGACCACACCGCCAAATTCGACATCGACTACCACCCCGAAGACAAGGCACTGGGCACGGGCAAACGCCCCATCCTCCACATACACGAATATCACATGAAGAAAGGCACTTTAGTCCGCGAACCTGCCCGCTTCATGACTGAAGAGGAATACACCACTTACAAGCGATTCTTCGTCAATGTACCGGAAGGAGCATACCTGCCATGAAAAACGAATCACACGCCGAATTCGTAGAGGACCTCCACTTTCAGGAACTCGCCATCCAGTACAAGGACCAGAAATGGTTCCTCGACTGCGGACTATGGTGCAGGCAAGGCCTGAGCAAGGAATACCCCGAAGAACACTTCGAAACGCATGCCTTCGGTCTCACCGACAACGTCGCGGACAAATCGTTCACCTACGTCGGGGAAACGATCGAGGAGTGCTTCAAGAACTTCATCAACGGATTCCGCGAACTCGACGGCAAGACCATCTTCGAAGCCGAACCCGAACTCGAAATCGTCGACGACACCCCCGAACTAGAAGACATCGACTGACCGGAAGGAGCAAACCTGCCATGAAAAACGAATCACACGCTGAATTCGTCGAAGACCTGCACCGTCAGGAGCTCGCCATCCAGTACAAGGACCAGAAATGGTTCCTCGACTGCGGAATGAGCTATCTAGCGGGGCAAGACAAGACGCACCCCGAACCGCATTTCAAAACGTTCGTCTGGGGCATCACTGACAACGTCGCAGACAAAGATTTCGTCTATCTGGGAAACACCAATGAGGAGTGCTTCGAGAACTTCATCAATGGATTCCGCGAACTCGACGGCAAGACCATCTTCGAAGCCGAACCCGAACTCGAAATCGTCGACGACACCCCCGAACTCGAAGACATCGACTGAGCAAACCGCATAACTTCATGCCAATGCCATATTCGGAGCCACTATCGGACTCCGGGAAAGGTCAGCATCATGGGAGGTAGGGGAACCTACTCCACCGGGCAGGAGCCCGAACAGAAATACCATGCCGTAGGCGAGATCGACGGCGTCAAGATCCTGGAGCCCATCGACGGGAAACAATGGAGACTGCCGGAGGAGAACCATTCGAGCCACGCGTACATCCTTCTGCATCCGGACGGCACCTTCCACCAGTACCGCGAATACAATGAGGACCACACCGCCAGGTTCGACATCGACTACCACCCTGCGAAAAAGGAACTTGGAACCGGACGGCAGCCAATCCTGCACATCCACGAATACCATATGAAAAACGGCTTTTGGGAACGTGGTCCTGCCCGATTCATGACCGAAGAGGAATACACCACATACAAACGGTATTTCGTCAACGTACCGGAAGGAGCATACCTGCCATGAAAAACGAGTCACACGCCGAATTCGTCGAAGACCTCCACAACGAGGGATTAGCCATCCAGTACAAGGACCAAAAATGGTTCCTCGACTGTGGAATGGCATACCGAGAGGGCGACGACAAGGATCATCCAGAACCCCATATCCAGACCAACGTCTGGGGCCTCACCGACAACGTTGAGGACAAGTATTTCACCTACGTCGGTGCGACAGACGAGGAGTGCTTCGAGAACTTCATCAACGGATTCCGCGAACTCGACGGCAAGACCATCTTCGAAGCCGAACCCGAACTCGAAATCGTCCAACCCACCACCGAACTCGAAGACATCGACGACTGACAGGAAACCGCGCCGCACGTTGGGCAACGCGCCCCGCGCGCAAAGACACCAAGGGAACCACACCAAGGAACGGACCATGGGGAAGAACATCATCGACATACAGACGCTGGGATACCGCATCCGCCAGGCACGCACCGAAGCCGGCTACGCGACGGCGGAGGATTTTGCCAACGCCATCACGGAGCAGACAGGCGTTCCAGTGTCGAAGCAGACGATCTACAACATCGAAAGCGGCAAGCAGGAGCCCCGTCTGACCCTCTACCTCGCCATGCTGCGTCTGCTCCATCCCGACGAGCAGCTCCCGATCGACGAGATGCTGCGCAGCACGCTTCCGCCGCGCTGGCGCATTCCCCTGAACGCCGCGCAGGCAATCGAGGCCCTGCAGGACGCCGATGCCTCAGAGACGGCGGACGAAGCGGCGAACGATGCGCACGGCGAGGACGACGGAACCATGCACCGCAAGTTGACCATCGACGACGCCGCGAAAACCTATGATGCGATCAATGCCATGGCGATGAACACCCTGTACAACGCCAACGTGCAGAACGCAATCAGCGAAATCACAAAAAACATAGGGACGTACCTCATGCAATCCGGTATGCAGGACACCTTGCACAAATCCCTGTCCCAGATAAGCTCAAGCATGTCGAAGCTGGCGCTCGGCAACATGGCGAAGGCCTTGGAGAGCGCCGACACCCCCGGCAACAGAACCGACGGGGCGAAAGACAAGAAGTAGGACGCGCCTCTACCCCGCCATGCCTATTGGCACCGCCTATCGGCACCACCCGGCTTGCGAGCAGCCATCGTCACCCGTCACTTCCATGCGCGGTTCAGCGACGCAATGCCCTTGGTGAGCGGTCGGCACTGCGGATGGCGCAGACCCACGACGCGCATCATATGCGCCACGCCGCGTCGCCCGGGCCACTGCTCGATCGTCTGCGTCAGGTAGCGGTAATCCGACGGATGCCCCGTCAGAAGGCCGCCGACAAGGGGCAGGACGATGGCGTCATACAGGCGGTATGCGTTCGATAGAAGGGTACCCGAGGGCATGTCGAAGTCCAGGGTCACGATGGGGGCGCCGGGCCTGGCGACACGGCGCATCTGCTCCAGGGCAGCGACGGGGCTGGGCATGTTGCGCAGTCCGTAGCAGCAGGTCACGGCATCGAAACGGTTGTCTGCGAAACCCATGTCGCATGCGTCCGCGATGCAATAGGTGACGGCGCCGCATCTCCCGTCCGCGCGGGCGGTGACCACGTCGCGCCCCGTCTCGCGACGCCGTGCCTCGGCGACCATGCCTTCGGACACGTCGCATCCGATGACGTCTGCCCCCAGCCGTGCGAGCGCGCGGCTGCTGGTGCCCGTGCCGCAGGCGACGTCGAGGATATGCAGGCCCCGGAGCGGAAGCCGATTGAGTGCAGGGCTATTGGACACGGGGCTATCACCGGGGCGCCCTTCCGCGCGGTCCACGCTCGTCGCGTCCGCATCCGCCCGCTCCGCATCCGCGGGCCCCGCATCTACAGACTCCACGACGGCGCGGGCGAAGGCGCGCGTCCATCGCCGGCTGCACCCCAGGGAGGCCACGTCGTTCACCAGGTCGTAGCGATCCGCGATGCGATCGAAACGATGCGCCTGGCGCTCGGGGTCGCGCGACCCCTCGTCGAAATACGCTCCGAACATCCGATCCTCCTTTTGCACCTTCGTCTCGCTACTGCGCCGTCGTCTCGAACGGGCCGAGCTGGTCGACGGCGCCCACCCTGTAATCGGCGAACACCACGTCGGAGCCCTCCTGGGTGGCGTCGAGGTCCACGTAGGCGTCGATCGCCCAGTCGTGGTCGCCCTCCCAGTCGGCGAGAATCTGCCGTACATGCCACACGTGGCCGGAGCGTTCGCGGGTGTCGTCGAGAAGCACGTACTTGGAGCTGCGCGCGTCCATGTCGGTGTCGAGGCCCTCGTGGGCGTCGTAGAACATGTCGAGCGCGTCCTCCCACGCGTGCACGCCCATGCCCCAGTCCTTGTCGAGCGCGCCAAGCGCCTCGGGGTCGTCGTTCGCGATGAGCTGGACGCGGCGGAACAGGGCGTTGCGCACGAGCACGGTCAGGCCGCGACGGTCGGAGACCACCTGGTCCTTCGGCACGGGCGGCGCGCCCGCACCCGCGGAACCGGCGGCGCCCTCCCCCGTTCCGCGAGGCGCCCCGCTGACGGCGCTCTCCCATTCGTCCACGAGGCTGGAGTCGATGGAGCGCACCATGACTCGCAGCCACGAGATGATGTCGCGCAGGTCATCGTTGAGCTTGTCATCGGGAATCGTGCGGGACAGCGAACGATACGCGTCCGACAGGTATCGCAGCAGCGTGCCCTCGCTGCGCGCGATGCCGTAGCGTGCGATATACCCGGTGAAATCCGACGCCGTCTCGATCATGTCGCGCACGACGGACTTGGGGCTCAGCTCGTAGTCGTTGGCCCAGGGCACGTCCTTCTTGTACCGGTCGAAGGCCTCGTCGAGAAGCTCCTTGAGCGGCATGGGGTACGTGACCTCCTCGAGGCGCTCCATGCGCTCCTCGTAGTCGAGCCCCTCCTCCTTCATGCGCCCCATGGCCTCGTCGCGCGCCTGGCGGCGCTGCGCCTTGAGCACCTGCTTGGGGTCCTCGAGCGTGGCCTCCACCATGGAGATCAGGTCGAGGGTGTAGCCGGGAGACTCGGGGTCGAGCAGCTCGATCGCGGCGAGCAGGAACGGCGAGAGCGGCTGGTCGAGGGCGAAGTCCTCGGGAAGGTCCATCGTCGTCGTGTAATCCATGCTTCCGTCGTCGAGCTCCCACTTCTCCACGACACCCGAATCCATGAGAGTGCGGAAGATCTCCGCGGCGCGCTGGAACAGACGCTCCTTGCTCTCGTCGCTCTGGTCGGATTCGTCGATAAGTGCGCGCACGCGGTGCCACGCGTCGCCTCCCTGCGCCACCTCGGCGAGCACCATGGAGTGGGTGATGCGCATCTGCGGGACGAGGGTCTCCGGCTGGGCGTCGATGAGCTTGTGGAATGTGGCTTCGCTCCAGTTGACGAAGTTCTCCGGCGGCTTCTTGCGCTTTATCTTCTTGAGTTTCTTCGGGTCGTTGCCCGCCTTCGCGAGCGCCCGGCGGTTCTCGATCTCGTATTCGGGCGCCTCGGCGATGACGAGGCCCTCGGTGTCGAATCCGGATCGGCCGGCGCGGCCCGCGATCTGGTGGAATTCACGGGCCTTGAGACGGCGCATGCGCGTGCCGTCGTATTTGGTCAGGGCCGTGAGAATCACCGTGTGGATGGGCACGTTGATGCCCACGCCGAGCGTATCGGTGCCGCAGATGACGGGCAGGAGGCCCTGCTGCGCGAGCTGTTCGACGAGCCTGCGGTAGCGTGGCAGCATGCCGGCGTGGTGCACGCCCACGCCGGTGGTCAGGAGGCGGTGCAGGATCTTGCCGAAGGCGGTGGTGAACTTCGTGCCCTTCATGGCCTCCTTGATGGCGTCGCGCTGCTCGCGCGTGGTCACGCCGGCGGCGCTGAGGTTCTCGGCGGTTTCGAGGGCGGCGTCCTGCGAGAAGTGCACGACGTAGATGGGCGCATGCCCTTTCGACAGCTCGTCGGACACCGTATCGACGAGCGGCGTGTCGACATACTCGTAGCTCAGGGGCACGGGGCGGGGCGCGTCGGCGATGATGTCGACGGCGCGGCCCGTGCGCCGCTCCAGCGACTGCGCCAGATGCGACACGTCTCCCAGCGTGGCGCTCATGAGCAGGAACTGCGTGTGCGGCAGCGTGATGAGCGGCACCTGCCAGGCCCATCCGCGCTCGGGGTCGCCGTAGTAGTGGAACTCGTCCATGGCGACCATGCCGATGTCGGCGCCTGCCCCCTCGCGCAGCGCCTTGTTGGCTACGATTTCGGCGGTGCAGCAGATGATGGGCGCGTGCGGGTTGATGCTCGAGTCGCCGGTGACCATGCCGACGTTGCGGGCGCCGAACACCTCCATGAGGTCGAAGAACTTCTCGTTGACGAGGGCCTTGATGGGCGCGGTGTAATACGATGTCCTGCCCTGGCACATGGCCTGGAAGTGCATGGCGAGGGCGATAAGGGACTTGCCCGAGCCGGTCGGCGTGTTGACGACGACGTGGTCGCCCGACAGCAGGTCGAGCGCCGCCTCCTGCTGGTGTTCCCACGGCTCGATGTGCTTCGTGTCGGAGACCCATGCGAAGAAGCGTTCGAAGATCTCCTCGTCGTCCAGACGCTCCCCCTCGTCGGGCAGATAGTTCACGATGGTCCCGGTCGCCGCATCCGGCGGCGCCGTCCACCCGTCGCCGTCCTCGTCCTCGTACCGGCGTTTCGCCGCCTTGTCGAAGGCCGCGAAACGGCCGTCGTCGATCTGGTCCATGTCACTCATGCCTCCCAGTGTATCGAGATGGGCGCCGGGCGGGCGGGACCCCGCCCATGTGCACAGACGAAAGGGCGTCTCATCACGCATCGCATGATGGGGCGCCCTTGAAAACCGGAACAGGAACCGGCGCCGCGGGACGGCGGACCGGACTGGTCCGAGTCCTCCGACTAGTCCTCGTCTTCCTCGTCCGGGTCGTAGTCGACGCCGGTCTCGGCGCGCTGCTCATCGGAGATCGGGGCCGGCGCTCCGGTCAGCGGGTCGCGGCCGCCGCCCGCCTTCGGGAAGGCGATGACGTCGCGAATCGTGTCGGTGCCGGCGAGCAGCGACACGGTGCGGTCCCATCCGAGGGCGATGCCGGCGTGCGGCGGGGCGCCGTACTTGAAGGCCTCGAGCAGGAAGCCGAACTTCTCGTCGGCCTCCTCCTTGGAGATGCCGAGCACCTTGAGCACACGGTCCTGGATGTCGTCGCGATGGATACGCACGGAGCCGCCGCCCATCTCCTCGCCGTTGCACACGATGTCGTAGGAGTCGCTCATGGCGTGTTCCGGATCCTGGTCGAAGGTGTCGATCCAGTCCTTGCTCGGCATCGTGAACGGGTGATGCATGGACGTCCACTTGGAGTGGCCCACGGCCACGTCGTCGTCATCGGGGTCGTCGGTGGGCTTGAACAGCGGGAAGTCCACGACCCACGTGAAGGCGAACTTCTTGGGGTCGAGCAGGCCCTCGCGGCGTGCGATCTCGACGCGCGCGGCGCCGAGCAGCAGCTGGGAGGATTCCTTGGCTCCGGCCGCGAAGAACACGGCGTCGCCGTCCTCGGCGTGCACGGCCTCCTTGAGGCCCTCGCGCTCGGCATCCGACAGGTTCTTGGCCACGGGGCCCTTGAGCACGCCGTCGGCGGTGAACTGCACGTAGGCCAGGCCCTTGGCGCCGCGCTGGCGCGCCCACTCCTGCCATGCGTCGAACTGGCGGCGCGGCAGGTCGGCGGCGCCCTTGTACACGACGGCGCCCACATACGGGGCCTGGAACACGCGGAACGGGGTGTCCTTGAAGTACTCGGTCAGGTCGACGAGCTGGTTGCCGAAACGCAGGTCGGGCTTGTCGGAACCGTACTTGTCCATCGCGTCCTTCCAGCTGATGCGCTGGATCGGCAGCTGCACGTCGTAGCCGGCGACCTTCCAGATGGCGGCGATGACCTTCTCGGCCATGGCCATGACGTCCTCCTGGTCGACGAAGCTCATCTCCATGTCGAGCTGCGTGAACTCGGGCTGGCGGTCGGCGCGGAAGTCCTCGTCGCGGTAGCAGCGGGCGAGCTGGTAGTAGCGCTCGACGCCGGAGACCATGAGCAGCTGCTTGAGAAGCTGCGGGGACTGCGGCAGCGCGTACCAGGAGCCGGGCACGAGGCGGGCCGGCACGAGGAAGTCGCGGGCGCCCTCCGGCGTGGACTTGATGAACGTCGGGGTCTCCACCTCGGTGAAGTCCATCTCCTCGAGCGCATGGCGGGCGGCGCGGGCCATATCGCTGCGCAGCTTGAGGTTGGCCTGCATCTGGGGACGGCGCAGGTCGAGGTAACGGTACTTCAGACGCGTCTCCTCGCCCGGCAGCTGCTGCTCGGTCTCGTTGGCCAGGGCCGTGGAGACCTGGAACGGCAGCGCGGCGGACTTGGCGAGCACCTCGATGGAGTCGGCCACGATCTCCACCTTGCCGGTGGCGAGGTGGTCGTTCTCATTGCCCTCCGGGCGCAGGCGCACGTCGCCGGTCACCTGCACGACGAACTCGCTGCGCAGCGGGCGCGCGAGCTCCTCGTCGTAGACCACGACCTGCACGAGCCCCGAGGCGTCGCGCACGTCGAGGAATGCGACGCCGCCGTGGTCACGGCGACGGTCGACCCAGCCTGCGATCGTGACTTTCTGGCCGGCGAGGCTCTCGTTCACCTCGTCGACATGATGCGTTCTGTAAGCCGTCTGATGGCTCATCGGTTCCTCTATTCCGTTGTGTCGTTGATGCGGTGGGCGGTGCGCTCGCGCCGTTTGCCGCGTTAACCGCGCACTACCCTACCGCAAGCCCATGAAGTGGGCCAATCGTCGGTGTCATTGCCCCGCGCGCGTGGCGCGGACACCCGCGGTCACTCTTTCCCGAGCACGACGCCCTGGGCGGCGTAATCTTCCGCGGGGTTCCAGGTGGCGGCGTCCGCCTGCTCCTGATCGCCGGTCACGATGTTCTTGACCTCGTCGGGCGCCCCGGCCTCGTCGTTGGCTCCGTTGGGGAACCACACATACGGGATGCCCAGCTTGTCGGCGTACTTGATCTGCTTGCCGAGCTTGGCGGCGGTGGGCGCCACGTCGGCGCTGATACCGCGGGCGCGCAGGGCGGCGGCGATGCGGTTGGAGTCGAGACGATGCTCCTCGTCCCACACGGCGATGAGCACGGAGGACGGGGAGACGCGCGTGGCCGTGGCGTGCGCGGTGTGCAGCATGTACGACACGAGGCGCGACAGGCCGATGGACAGGCCGACGCCCGGGTACTTGCGGTTGCCCTGGGAGGCGAGGTTATCGTAGCGGCCGCCCGAGCAGATGGAGCCCAGCGATGCGGCGCCGTCGAGGAAGGTCTCGTACACGGAGCCCGTGTAGTAGTCGAGGCCGCGGGCGATCTTGAGGTCGGCGATGACGGAGCCGGGGCGGATGGCGGCGGCTTCGTCCACGATCATGGCGAGGGTGTCGACGCCTTCGGATGCGAGGGCGTAGGCGTCGCCGTCGCGGGCGATGGAATGCGCGTCGCACAGCGCGTCGAATTTCTCGCGCAGCTGCGCGCCGTCGGCCGCTGTCATGTCGGCCAGATCGAGGCAGGCGGCGGCCTGGGCCTCGGTGGCGCCGCATTCGGAGACGAGCAGCTTGGTGACCTCGTCGGGGCCGATCTTGTCGAGCTTGTCGATCTCGCGCAGCACGCCCTCCACGTCACTCAGGCCCAGTCCGCGGTAGAAGCCCTCGGACAGCTTGCGGTTGTTGGCGTGCACGGTGGCCTTCGGCAGGCCGTACTCGCGCAGGGCCTCGAGCGCGGAGACCATGACGAGGGGCAGCTCCACCTCGTAGTGGTCGGGCAGGCTGCCGTTGCCGACGACGTCGATGTCGGCCTGCACGAACTCGCGGAAGCGGCCCTCCTGCGGGCGCTCGCCGCGCCACACCTTCTGGATCTGCCAGCGCTTGAACGGGAAGGCGAGGTCGCCGGAATGCTCCACCACGTAGCGGCTCAGCGGCACGGTGAGGTCGAAATGCAGGCCGAGCCTGTCCTCGACCGGGGTGTCGTTCTCCTCGCCGGCGGTCACTTCCTGGAGGCGGGACAGCAGGTAGATCTCCTTGCTTGTCTCGCCCTTCTTGAGCAGGCTCGCGCCGGTTTCCACCGCGCGGGTCTCGATTCCTATGAAACCGTTGAGTTCGAATATGCGCCGCAGGGTGTCGATGACGCGCTGTTCGACGACGCGTTCCTGCGGGAGCCATTCGGGGAAACCAGATATTGATGCACCTTTAGCCATGATTCCATATAATAAGTTATGTTGTGGAAATCCGCGGCCCCGCGAGGCCCCTTCGGACACCCGGACATCGTCCCGGGCACCGCCCCGCCGCGCCTCTTCCTCCCCTCATCTATGCCAAGGAGATGACCATGTCCGAAGAGACTGTCACCACGCCCGATAACGAATCCGCCGACGCCGCGCAGGCGGCGGGAACCACTCCCGCCACGCCCAAGGCAGCGAAGCCCGCGCAGCCGGCCACCCCGAAGAACACGCCGAAGCCGGGCGCGCATCCGTCGCCCGCCGCCTTCGCGAAGAAGGCCAAGAAGGCGTCCGTCAAGCCCGTCGCATCCACCACGTTCTCCCCCGAGGACGTCAAGGCCGCCGAGGCCTTCGGACGCGTCGGCGACGACGGCACGGTGTTCGTCAAGGACGGGGACAACGAGCGCGCGGTCGGCCAGTACCCGGGCGCCGAGAAGGACAAGGCACTCGAGCCCTACGCCCTGCGCTACCTCGAGCTCAAGGCGACGCTGGAGCAGTTCGCGGCCCGTCTCAAGGGCTCCTCCGTCAAGCCCGGCGAGATCACCCGCACTCTCGCCCAGCTGCAGTCCGACGTGGCCGAGCCGCAGGTCGTGGGCGACCTCGACGCGCTGCGCACCGTCTTCGGCGAGATCAAGGTGGCCGGCGAGGCCAAGCGCGCCGAGCTCGAGAAGTCCCGCAAGGAGGCGTACGACAAGGCTCTCGCCGAGCGCACCGCCATCGTGGAGAAGGCCGAGGCCATCGTGGCCGGTCTGGGCGACAACACCAACTGGCGTAACACGGGCGACGAGCTGCAGAAGGTCTTCGAGGAGTGGCAGCACCACCAGAAGACCACGATCCGCCTGAACAAGCAGGACGCCGACGCCCTGTGGCACCGCTTCTCCTCCGCGCGCTCCACCTTCGCCAGCCGCCGCCGCAAGTGGAGCCAGGCCCGCGACGCGCAGCGCACGCAGGCGAAAACCGCCAAGGAGCAGATTATCAAGGAGGCCGAGGAACTCAAGGATTCCAAGGAATGGGGCGAGACCTCCCGCAAGTTCAACGACCTCATGGCCCGTTGGAAGAAGGCCGGCCACGCCGGCCGCCAGGAGGACGACGAGCTGTGGTCCCGCTTCCGCGCCGCCGCCGACGTGTTCTACGGCGCCCGCCAGGCCGACCGCGACAAGGAGAACGAGGGCGAGAAGGAGAACCTCGCCAAGAAGGAGGAGCTGCTCAAGCAGGCGCAGGCCCTTCTTCCGGTCAAGGACATCAAGGCCGCCAAGCAGGCGCGCCAGAAGCTGAGCAAGATCCAGGAGCAGTGGGACGAGATCGGCTTCGTGCCGCGTTCCGACGTGCACCGCATCGAGTCCGCGCTCGACGACGTCGACAAGCAGATCAAGGCCGTCGAGGACACCGAGTGGACGCAGTCCGACCCGGAGACCGAGGCGCGCAAGTCCGACTTCGAGCGCCAGCTCGAGGAGCAGCTCGCCGAGCTCGACAAGAAGATCGCCGCCGAGACCGACCCGAAGAAGAAGGCCGACCTCGAGGCCGAGAAGGCCACGAAGGAGAAGTGGCTGTCCGTCGTCAAGTGATCGGCCGCGCCATCAGGCGCGCCGCGGCCATCGTCGCCGGCGCGGCATCGTCCGATTGCATTCGCGCAGCGCGGCCCGGGGCCGGGCCCGCCGCGCGAATGGGCGCGGATGCGACCGGCAGCCTGCGGCAGTGCGACGCATGACGAGTGGCGATAGGGAAACGAACGGGGCGGGTTCCGCATTGCGGGCCCGCCCCTGTTTTTGCCTGTTTGGCGTTGTTCGGCGATTTTCGTTTTCCGTCGTCCGCTCTCCGCCCGACGGATCCGGGTCAGTGGATGTTGCGGATCCTGAGGGAGTCCTGCGAGGACTGGCCTGTCAGGCGGTAGCAGTCGAAAACGCCGTCGATCTTGCGGATGTCGGCGAGCAGGCGGTCGAGGTTCTGCGGATCGGCCATCTCGAAGGTGAACTGCTCGATGGCCACGCGGTCCTCGCCCGTGGTCTGCGAGCCCGACAGGATGTTGACGCCGTGGTCGGCGAGCACCTTCGTGATGTCGCTGAGCAGATGCCCGCGGTCGAGCGCCTCGGTCTGAATCTTGACGAGGAAGTTGCCGCGGTTGCTCGTCCACTCCACCTCGACGACGCGGTCGGGCTGGCTTTTGGCGAGGTTGATCATGTTCACGCAGTCGGCGCGGTGCACCGACACGCCCTGCATGCGCGTGACGAAACCCATGATCTTGTCTCCCGGAACGGGCATGCAGCATTTGGCGAGCTTGACCCACACGCCGTCCACGCCCTTGACGGACACGCCGACGTCGTCCTTGCGCTGGTTGTGCTTCGGGGCCGACGGCAGCGCCGCGTGCTCCACCTCGCGCACCGCTTCGTCGGAGCTCGAGTCCTTGACCATATGGGCGATGACGTTCTGCGTGGAGATGACGCCTTCGCCGATGTTCGCAAACATCGTGTCGGAGTCCTGGAAGCCGAGCTCCTCCGCCACGCGCGTGACGCTCGCCGCAGACATGAGGATGGCGACGGGCATGTTGCGCCGGCGCATGGCGTGCGTCAGGTCGTCGCGGCCCGTGTCGATCATCTCGGTGCGGCGCTCCTTGGTGAACCACTGGCGAATCTTGTTGCGGGCCTTGGGGCTTTTCACGAAGCTGAGCCAGTCATGCGACGGGCCGGCGTTCTCCGCCTTCGACGTCAGCACCTCCACGGTGTCGCCGTTCTGCAGCTCCGTGTCGAGGGGCACGAGGCGGCCGTTGACGCGCGCGCCCATCGTGTGGTGCCCCACCTCGGTGTGCACGGCGTAGGCGAAGTCGACGGGCGTGGCCTGGGCTGGCAGCGCCACGATCTTGCCCTTCGGCGTGAACACATACACCTGCGCGGAGCCCAGGTCCTCCTTGAGGGTTCCGAGGAATTCGTCGGAGTCCGGCGTTTCGCTCGTCCAGTCGGCGAGCTGCTGGATCCACTTGAGGTTGTCGGCCTCGCTGAGCTCCTCGCGCGAGGCGGAGTCGGCGGACTGAAGCTGCTTCTCGCGCTTGCGGTCGGAGGTGTCGGGCTTGCTCAGCGCGCGCCCCGCCTGCCCGTTCTCCTTGTACTTCCAGTGCGCGGCGATGCCGAACTCGCTGCGCCGGTGCATCTCCCACGTGCGGATCTGGATCTCGACGGGCTTGCCGCCGGGGCCCACCACCGTGGTGTGCAGCGATTGGTACATGTTGAGCTTCGGCATGGCGATGTAGTCCTTGAAGCGCCCGGGCACGGGGCTCCAGCGGGCGTGCACGGCGCCGAGGGCGGCGTAGCAGTCGCGGATGGAATCGACGATGATGCGCACGCCGAGCAAATCGTAGATATTCTCGAACTCGATGCCGCGCACCACCATCTTCTGGTAGATGCTGTAGTAGTCCTTGGGGCGGCCCGTCACATACGCCTTGACGCCCTGCTCCGCGAGATCCTCGGTGATCTCGTCGATGACCTGCTTGAGGTAGACCTCGCGCTGACCGGCGCGGTGCTTGACGAGCAGCACGATCTCGTTGTAGATCTTCGGCTCGAGCGTTTTGAACGACAGCTCCTCGAGCTCGGTCTTGATGGCGTTCATGCCCAGGCGGTTGGCCAGCGGCGCGTACACGTCGAGCGTTTCGCGCGCCTTGCGCTGCGCGCTGGAGGTCTTGACGTAGCGCCACGTGCGCGCGTTGTGCACGCGGTCGGCGAGCTTGACGACGAGCACGCGCACGTCGCGGCTCATGGCGACGACCATCTTGCGGATGGTTTCGGCCTGGGCGGATTCGCCCACGTCCATCTTCGTCAGCTTCGTGACGCCGTCCACGAGGCCGGCGACCGTGTCTCCGAACTCCTCCCGGCACTGGTCGAGCGTGTAGTCGGTGTCCTCCACCGTGTCATGCAGCAGACCCGCGGCCACGACGGTGGGGCTCATGCCCAGGTCGGCGAGGATCTGCGCGACGGCGAGCGGATGGATGATATAGGGCTCGCCCGACTTGCGCCTCTGCGAACTGTGCTGCCTGACGGCGCGCTCGTAGGCGCGCCTGAGGATCGACAGGTCGACGTTGGGATGATGCTCCTCGCACATGCGCCAGATCGGCAGCAGGGGGTCCGTGGGATCGGAGCTGATCTCGCAGCCGAGTTTGCTGGCGGCGATGCTCATGTTGTCCTTCAGGTCTTTGTTGTCGCCCATGTCGCTGCTCTCCTTGCTCCACCGATTCGCATCGATTGTTCACATCACATCATAGTGTGCCATACCGCGCGCCGTTCATCGTGATGCGGGTATGAGAACACGCCAGCGCATGCGTGGCCGCGTTGCGCGGCGCGCATGCGCTGGCGCGAGTTCGGGACCCGTCCCCGTCAGTCCTTGGACGACGAGCTCGCGGACGACGACAAAGAGGACTGCGAAGAACCGTCCGGCAGCTGCGATTCCTCGCCGGGCAGAAGGATTTCCTGATTGTTCGAGTCATACACGATAACCTTGTAGTCGGGCCATCCCTGCTTGGCGAAGGAGCGGATGAAGGTGACGGCATTCTGCTGCGCCGCGTCCATGGCTCCGTTGTTGGTGGCATCCCGCTCGGCGGTCTCCTTGAGCTGCTTCACGGCATCGTTGTTCTCCTGAAGGGAGATGTTGTTGAGCGGGCTCTCGTTCTCCTCGTAAACCGTCAGCGAGTCATAGTCCACCTCGTCGCTGAGCACTTCCGTTTCAGGAAGATGCACCGAGATGACCTTGCTCTCTTGGTCCACGTCCTCCGTGGCTTTGGTGAAGTCATACCCGAACTTGATGACGACGTTGTAGCTGTACAGGTATTTGCTCTCGGTAAACGGAAGCCCCCAGCTGAAAAGATGCTTCGAATCATCCGTTTGGTTGACAACCGTCATGTAGGCGGATTCCGTGGCGAACTCGCCGATGTTCTTAAGGCCCAGCGACACCGACTGGCTCTTGCTCTCCGGCTCCTGGACCTGCTGCGTCTGGTCCGCGTGCATCTTCAAACGGACATACAGCGCACGCCCGGCCAGAAAAGCGATCACAATCACAACCAGGAAGACGATCAGCTTCCCCTTCAGCGGAAGCCGCTTCCACTTTTTTGTGAACCAATTGGGTCTCTTACCTACCCACCGGCCGCATTCATAGCGATCGTCATAGTAGTCATCGTCATAGTCGCTCATTGTCTTCTCCCCTGTCAGTTCTCTTCTTCTCAGTTGTTCCGCCCGAGGCGCCATCGGATCGTCGCCGATCCAACCGCTCCGCAACGAAACGGTTAGAGTATAGCGCCGGATTGCAACCATCTGAATCGTCATGCGCACGACGTCAAGCGACGCATTCACTCACCTGTAATCCCCTGCGACCACACCCCGGCAATGCCTTCGCCTTGGCAACCGACATATGTACGAGGCCCGCGTCGATGAACGCGGGCCTCGCGCGAAATCGCCTCATGCGAAATCCATGTGCCGGCTGTTCCCGTCTCACACTCCCGTCGATCCGAAGCCGCGCTCGGCGCGGTCCGACCCCGGCAGCGTGACCGCGGGCACGAAGCGCGCCTCGACGTAGCGCTGGATCACGAGCTGGGCAATGCGGTCGTTCTTGTGGAACACGGCGGTCGTCTTCGGGTCGAGATTGATCAGCGGCACCTTGATCTCCCCTCGGTAGCCCGCGTCAATCGTGCCCGGGGCGTTGAGCACCGTGATCCCCTGCTTCGCGGCCAGGCCGGAGCGGGGATGCACGAGGCCGACGTAGCCGTTGGGCAGCGCGATGGCGATGCCGGTGGGCACGAGGCGGCGTTCGAAGGGCGCGAGGGTGAAATCCTCGGCGGCGCGCAGATCGACGCCCGCGTCTCCCGCGTGGGCGTACACAAGATGCGCGGCGTCACCGCCGTCGGAAAGGAGGTCCTTGACGAGGACCTCGACGTTCTCCGGCTCGCAATAGGCCTCGTCGTACATCAGGCGGCGCACTCCTTGCACACCATGTCGCCGTCCTCGGTGGTGTAGGCCAGCTGGGTGCGGTGCTTGACAAGGAAGCACTCGGAGCACACGAACTCGTCGCCCTGCATCGGCACGACGGTGACGGAGGTGTCCTCGTTGCTCAGGTCCTCGCCCGGCAGCTCGTAGTTCTCGGCGATGGCGGTCTCGTCATCGTCCATATCCGTGCTTTGGTTCTGGCTCTCCCCACTGAGGGCCTCGACGGCTTCCTGGTCGTCGTCCTTGTTGCGCGGAGCATCGTAATCCTGAGCCATGCCAGGTCCTTTCGATAAGTGTCTGTACTTGCTCTACGCGGCATAGAATACACGATTTATGCACCGGTACGTGCGGCAGTTCCCCTTTTGCATCAAAACGCTCCCGCAACGGATAATATAAAGGGAGAAATTCAAGGAAAGTTGGTGCACAGGATGACCGAAGATTCGCTGCAGCGTGCGACCTTCATCCGTACGGACGAGGACGGGCTTCTCGAATTCCGCGTCGACGACGGGCGTCTGATCTCCGTCGAGGTCACGGATGAGCTGGAGCGCGGCATCATCGAATCCAAGCAGATTCTGGCGGAGCTGCGCGGCACGCCGTCGCCCCATTCCGAGAAAGCCCTGCCCATCTCGACGATCCAGACGCTTCTGCGAGCGGGCGAGGACCCGCAGGCCGTGGCGGAGGAATACCATCTGAGCGAGCCGCTCGTGCGCCGTTTCGCACGCCCCGTGGATATCGAGAAGCATTACCAGATCGACCAGTTCCGCCATGCGCATATGCCCGGCTCGTCCGTGCCCCACGAAACCGTGGAGTCGGCGCTCCAGGCGCAGCTGCTGCAGTCGGGCGTGCGCTTCACCGACGTGACGTGGGACGCCACGCGGCACGGGCACGAACCGTGGCGCATCAAGGCCAGCTTCCCGCAGTCGGGGCGCACGTACACGGCCGAGTGGGCCTTCGACACACCGCGCGGCACGATCACCTGCCTCGACCAGGTCTCCAAGCGTCTGTTCTCCGCCCCCACGATTCCCGCGGCGCTCCCCGAGTCCGAGGATGACGACACACGGCAGGACGCGCAGTCGCGGGGCGTTGTCGCCTCCGACGAGCGCCCCGTGGCCTCGTCCCAGCAGCGCCGTGCGGCGCAGGATCCGCGCGATGACACGGACCCGCGCCCCGTCACCCTCGCCTCGGGCATCACGGTGGCGCAGGGCGTGGGCATCGTATCGGACGAGGACCTCGAATCCACGCAGCGCATCCCGGGCGAACCCGCGCCCGTCTCCCTCGAACCGGCGCGCGCGACCGACATTCCCGTCGCCAGGCGCCAGGGGCAGGCCGATCCCTCCGACCGACACGGCGGGACGGCGAGTGCCGATGGCGCTGCCTCCGGCACCGGCGGAACCGGGGCGTCGGCAAATGCCGCGGCCGGCGACGAGACGGCGCAGTCTCACCAGCCCAAGCGCCCCGTGTTCCGCAAGTGGGACGACATCATCTTCGGCGAATAGGGTTTACGCGTCGGATAGGGTTTACACGAGGTCGACGAGGAAGGGGATGTCGACCTCCATCGTGGTGCGCGAGCCGTGGACGCTGGGAAGGCGCGTGGCCTTGTCGCTCTGGCTGCGCGAGTCCACGATGGTGACGCGCCCGTTCGCCGTGGCGATGACGTCGCCGATCATCGGGCGCACGTCATCGCGCACGGGGCCGTACATGCCCTTCGAGATCGCCTCGTCGCGCGTGAACACGTCGGCATCGTCGCCGAGGCTGTCGCGCCATCGCGCCGCCACGTCGGCCGGATCCACGCCATCCTCCACATAGAGCATGGGGGCGCGGGGCTCGCCTCCCACGAGGCGCACGCCCTGCGCCAGTTCGCGGCGCTCGGCGATGTCGATGCGCTGCTCGGGATCGGTCTGCACCATGCCATGGTCCGCCACGATGACGATCAGCGTGCCTTTCGGCGCCTCGTCGTGCAACTGGCGCAAGTATCCGTCGAGGCGTTCGAAGGTGCCGACCCATTCGTCCGAGATCCACCCGTAGTTGTGGCCGATCTTGTCGCAGCGGTCCACGTACAGGTAGGTCAGGCCCGGTTCGCGCGCCGACTCGGCCGCGACGTGCACAAGCGCGTCCATGCGGCGGTTCGCCACGTACCGGGCGCCGTGGAGTGCGGCCACGGTGAGGGCGGAGCCGGCGAACTTGGGCAGGCCGCTGAAGGTGACGCGCACGCCGCGGTCCGCCAGCGTCTGGAACACGCTGGGCTGCGTCTGAAGCTCCTCGGGGCTCATGGCGTCGCGGAAGGCGATGAGCTGGCAGATCTTGCCGTTGCGCGGATTGAGCTGGGAGTAGCCGGTCATGCCGGTCAGCCCCGGGCAGGTGCCGGTGCCGAAGGTGCCCATCGCGGCCACGGTGGTGGCCGGGAAACATGTGGAGATGGGGCGCGCCCCCGTGGACTCCCCCAGCAGAGAGCGCAGGTAGGGCACGTGGCCGCGCCGGATCGACAGGTTCCAGAAACCCAGGCCGTCGACGAGAACGACGATGGCGGAGCGCACCTGGGGCAGGCCCAGTTCGCGGCGCAGGCGGTCGGGGTCATCGTGCAGCGCCGTGGCCACCGGGGAGCCGATGGCGGCGGACAGGGCCGGAAGGACGCAGCTCAGATGCCTCGCTCCCCCACGCGGGGACGGTGCGACGGCATCGTCGTATGACACAATCGGTTGCAGCTCGTAAAGTCCTTCGGTCTCGGTATCCATACCCACCATTGAACCACCGCATGTGCCCGAACGGGACGACGGGACCATGGAGCGGCACGACACGGCCCCGTGCGACTCCCCTGAGCACGGTGCTTGGAGCAGCGTCGTGGTAGTTTGTAAGACCGGGACAAAAGGAGCTACATGGCACAGCGCAAGAAGAACGCATCATCGTACGATCCGCGCCAGATCACGGAGAAAATCGTCGACACCCCGCTCAGCGAGGAAATGAGCACATCGTTCCTCGAATACGCGTACTCGGTGATCTACGCCCGCGCCCTGCCCGACGCCCGCGACGGCATGAAGCCGGTGCAGCGGCGCATCGTCTACCAGATGGGGCAGATGAACCTCACCCCCGACCGCCCGTACATGAAGTCGGCGCGCGTGGTCGGCGAGGTCATGGGCAAGCTGCACCCCCACGGCGACTCCGCCATCTACGAGGCCATGGTGCGCCTCGCCCAACCCTTCGCCATGCGCCTGCCCCTCGTGGACGGCCACGGCAACTTCGGCTCCCTCGACGACGGCCCCGCAGCCTCCCGATACACCGAGGCGAGGCTGGGGCCGGCGGCGCTCGCGATGAACGCCGCGATCGACGAGGACACCGTCGACTTCACCCCGAACTACGACAACAAACTGCAGGAGCCCACCGTGCTGCCCGCCGCCATCCCGAACCTCCTGGTCAACGGGGCCTCCGGCATCGCCGTGGGCATGGCCACGAATATGCCCACGCATAACCTCGCGGAGGTCATCGGCGCGGCCAAGTACCTCATGAAGCACCCGGACGCCACGGTGGACGAGCTCATGGAGTACGTGCCCGGCCCGGACCTTCCGGGAGGCGGCATCATCATGGGCCGCTCGGGCATCCGTGACGCCTACGAGAAGGGCCGCGGCATGTTCGTGACGCGCGCCCGCACGCATATCGAGAACGTGACGGCGCGCAAGAAGGCCATCGTCGTCACGGAGCTGCCGTTCATGGTGGGCCCCGAGAAAGTGCTCGAGAAGATCTCGGAAGGCGTCAAGAACAAGAAGCTCGACGGCATCTCCGGCGCCATCGACCTGACGGACCGCCACAACGGCACGCGCCTCGTCATCGAGATCAAAACCGGCTTCGACCCGCAGGCGGTGCTGGCGCAGCTGTTCCGCCACACCCCGCTCGAGGACTCCTTCGCCATCAACAACGTGGCCCTTGTGGACGGCCGCCCGCACACGATGGGGCTCAGGGACCTGCTCGAGGTGTGGGTGGGGCACCGCCGCACCGTCATCACCAGGCGCAGCGAGTTCCGCAAGCGCAAGGCCGAGGAGCGCCTCCACCTCGTGGACGGCCTGCTCCTGGCGCTTGTCGACATCGACGAGGTGATCCAGGTGATCCGCACGTCGCAGAACGCGGACGAGGCGAAGACGCGCCTCATGGCCGTGTTCGACCTCGACGAGCAGCAGGCGCAGTACATCCTCGACCTGCGCCTGCGCCGCCTGACGAAGATGAGCCGCATCGAGCTCGAGGCGGAACGCGACGACCTGCGCCGCCAGATCGAGCAGCTGGGGCGCATCCTGTCGTCCGACGCCGAACGCGACGCGGTGGTGGTGCGCGAGATGGACGAGGTGGCGCGCGACTACGGCACGCCGCGACGCACCGTGCTGCTGGACGTGGACGAGGACGGCGGCATGGAGCCCGTCGTGTCCAAGGCGGTGCCGGCCCAGCTGTCGCATACGGATGCGCTGGAGTCCGCCGTGGCGTCGGTCAGCGCCCGCGTGACGCGCGAGGACGCGAAGGGTTCGGCGCAGCTGGAGGACAAGCCGTGCGTCGTGCTCATGGGCGGCGACGGCCTCGTGGCGCGCGCACCGGACAGCGCGTGGGATGCGTTCCACGCGCGCAGCTCTTCCACCCCGCGGACGTCCGGCGACACCGTGACGTCGATCATCCGTACCTCCACGCTGTCGACCTTCGGCATCGTGACGAGCGCGGGGCGCCTGGTGGTGGCGCATGTGGCGGATCTGCCGGCGCTTCCCGGCGGCGGCCCCGTGACGGTGAACGGCGGCGTGAAGGCGGACGAGCTTATCGTCTCCACGCAGAGCACCGAGCCCGTCGAAGGCGAGCACGCCGTGTGCGTGGTGGCGCTCTCCCCCGCCCCGTCCATAGGCGCGGCGGGTACGGCGGATGGCGCGGGGCGCAATGGTGCCGATGGCGCTTCGGATGGGGCGGCGGCGCAACTGGCGCCCTTGGCGATCGGAACGCGCCACGGCGTGGTGAAGCGGTGGAACCGCGAGGCCCCGACGACGATGGATTCCTGGCCCGTCATCGAGCTCAAGGACGGCGACGAGGTGATCGGCGCTGCGGATGCCGCGGACGGCGACCGCATCGTGTTCATCTCCACCGATTCGAGCCTTCTGACCTTCGACGCCTCGTCGGTCAGGCCCCAGGGTCGCACGGCGGGCGGCATGATCGGCATCCGCCTCGCACAGGGGGCGCAGGTCGCGGCCTTCGCCGTCGTGCCCGCGGGGCAGGTGTCGTGGACGTATGACGCGGATGACGAGGGCGTGAGCTCCATGTCGGGCGCCGTGGTGCTTACGGTGGCCGGCGATACCGACGCGCTTCCGGGACTTGACCCCGGCTCGGCCAAGGTGACGCCACTGGAGCAGTACCCCACGAAGGGACGCGGCACGGGCGGCGTGCGCTCCCACCGCTTCCTCAAGGGGCAGAACGCGCTGATCCTGGCCTATGTGGGGGCCTGGCCCCTGTTCGCCTCCACCGCGTCGGGCTCCCCCGTCGACCTGCCGTCGGTGGATATGCGCCGCGACGGGTCGGGAACGGAACTGCCGACCGCCATCGCCACGGTGTCGTGATTGCTGCGGTGTCGTGATTGTGACGACGATTGTTGCGGCGCTCCCCATGATGCGCCGCAACAATCGTGAAGCTTCGTCAGCCGTGAAGCCTCGTCGGCGCACCGAACCTTATCGGCGCACCGTCTCCTGCGCAACCGTATTTCAACGCGACTTTAGCGCGACAGCCTCTTCGTGCTTTCGTAAACGGCGGCCTCGCGCAGCACATTGGCCATCTGGTCGTCCTGCGGCACGCCCAGGCCCTGGTCGTAGAGATCCGCGAGACGCATCATGGCGTGGAACTCGCCGGCCGACGATGCCTTGGCCAGAAGGTCGGCGCCTTTCTCGTAGTCCTGCTCCACTCCCTTGCCACGCACATACATGATGCCGAGACGCCACAGGGCGGTAGGGTCGTTGTGCTTGGCGGCCTCCTCGTACAGCACGCGCGCGTTGTCGAGGTTCTTCTCCACTCCCATGCCTTGCTCGTAGAACACGCCGAGGTTCGTCTGCGCCTTGGGATCGTCGAGCTCCGCGGCGCTGGCGAACCAGTCGAAGGCGAGGTCGTAGTCACGCTCCACGCCTTCGCCGAAGGCGTACATCATGCCGAGGTTCGTCTGCGCACGGCCGTCCCCGTGCGCGGCCGCCTCCTGGTACAGGTCCACCGCCTGGGCGTAGTCCTGCTCCACGCCGGTGCCGCGTTCGTAGAGCACGGCGAGATGGAACTGTGCATCGGTGTCTCCGTGCTCGGCGGCCTTGGCGTACCACGAGGCGGCCTGCGTCATGTCCTTGCTCACGCCGTGGCCGAGGCGGTACATGTCGCCGAGCGCGCCCTGGGCGATGGCGAAGTCCTGCTGGGCGGCCTCCCAGAACCAGTACCCGGCCTTGCGGAAATCGCGCTTGATGCCGCGACCCTCGTAGAAGGCGCGTCCGAGCGCGGTCTCGCCGTGTGGCAGGCCCTGGTGTGCGGATTCGACGAACCACGCCACGGCGCCCTCGAGGTCACGCACCACGCCGATGCCCGAGTATTTCATGATGCCGATCTTGAACTGCGCGATGGCGTTGCCCTGCCGGGCGGCGCGTTCGAAGTACTCGGCGGCCAGGCCGAGGTCCTGGCGGCCGGCGCGTCCGTTGAACAGCAGCGTTCCCAGCCCCAGTTCGGCTACGGCGACGCCCTGGTCGGCGGCCTTGGCGAACCATTCGGCGGCGGCCTGGGAGTCACGCTCCACTCCCTCGCCGCCGTCATACAGCAGGCCGAGGTTGGCCTGGGCGCAGGCGTTGCCCGCCTGGGCGGCGGTGCGGAAAAGCTCGGCGGCGCGGCGCTTGTCCTGGTCGGTGCCCTCGCCCCGGAACATCATGATGCCCAGCGCGTTCTGGGCGTCGGTGTTGTTCAGGTCGGCGGCGCGGCGGTACAGGTCGTAGGCGGTCGACAGGTTCTTGCGCACGCCGATGCCGAGCGTGTACAGATCGGCGCTGGCGAGCATGGCCTGGCTATCGCCGTATTTGGCGGGCTGGCGCAGGCGCTCGACGGTTTCGGCGGCCTTCACCGACAGCGCGATGTCGCTGGCTTTGGGCGTCGTGTCGGCCTTCTGCGTCCCGGTCGCCTCCTCGGGATCGGGAATGCGCGGCGGGGCGGGCATGAGGTCCTCGGGCACGGCGTAGACGCGCGCGAAATCGAAGGCGGGGAAGGAAATCGTGTCATGGGGCATCTCCGCATGCTGGGCGGAATGGCCCATGTCGTCGTCGTTCGTGTCATGCCCCGACAGCGCGCCGCGCGTCAGAAGGCCGAGCCCATGCGCGAGCCCGTCCGAATCCTGCGGATCGATGCTTTCCGATTGCAGGGCCTGGTCCGCGTCCTCGCTATCCGCCGACATGTCGCCGGCCGCCGTCGGGCCGGATTGCGATGGGTTCGACGCAATGCCGCCATGCTCCGATGCATGGACGTCATCCGGTCCCCGATCCGGGGTTCCCTGTGTAGTGGTCATGTCTCTCAGTCCCTCGGTACGTTCCCTACGTTCCCTGGTCGGCCCTGCGAGGCGCGGCTTGTGCCTCGCAGGGCCCTTTTCCATTGTAGGCCATGTGTGATGCATGTGTGAAGACGGCGTTCATCGTGTCGCGGTATTCCGCCGTGTTCCACGCGTGTTCCAGGCGTGGCGGCGCCTGTCACTCGCCGAAGGGGTTCTCCCACTGCGGGGTCATGGCGAGGGCCGGGCCGCGGTTGTAGAACAGCAGCCTCCAGCGCTGGCCCGCCGCCTGGCTTTCGAAGGGTATGAGCTCGGCCCAGTGGTCGTTGCGCATCGTGGAGAAATTCGCGATGCCCGACGTGGAGCCGACGGGTTCGAGCATGCAGTCGATGGTTTCGGCGATGCATGCGCCGTGTGAGAAGAAGAGAATCGTCTGGTCGTCGCTGGCGCGGCGCACCCAATCGTTGACGGCCTGCATGCCGCGCTCCCCCAACGCCGCGCGGGACTCGGCGCCATGGCGCAGCTCGCCGCCCATGCCGTCGCGCCACGCACGGTAGTCCTCGGGGTACTCGGCCTCGGCCTGCGGCAGCGGTACTCCCTCCCATTCGCCGAAGGAGCGTTCGCGCAGGCGCGGCTCGGGATGCACCTCGAGGCCCCAGGGGTCGGCGAACGCGTGGGCCGTGGCCATGGCGCGGCTGAGGTCCGAGGACACGACGAGCAGATTGGCGGCCGGGTCGAAGGCCTCACCCGTGTCGGGCAGCGTGGCGCCGCTGGCGGGGGCGATGCGCTGGTTGAGGCCCTGCAGCTCGCGCAGCGCCTCGCCGGTGCGCTCGGCCTGCCATCGGCCGACCTCGTCGAGGGGGATGTCGATCTGACCCTGGAAGCGGTTCTGCGCGTTATACGCGGTGCGTCCGTGACGGATGAGCAGGATGGAGCGAACCATGCGTTTCCTTTCCCCGGCCGTCCGCGGTGGTGCGGCGGCGTGCCGGTGCGTGTTGGTATGCCGGCGTGTGCCGGCGCGGCGTCGCCTTGCGGCGGCGTCCCTCGGCGCGGCCCCGTGTGGCGCCGCGCATGTCAGGCGTCGATGTTGGACCTGTCGAAATCCTCGGCGTTGTCGATGATGAACTGCCGGCGGGGCGGCACGTCGTCGCCCATCAGCAGCTCGAAGATCTGGGATGCATGCGCGGCATCCTCGAGGCGGATGCGGCGCAGCGTGCGGGTGCGCGGGTCCATCGTGGTGTCGGCCAGCTGGTCGGCGTCCATCTCGCCCAGGCCCTTGTAGCGCTGCACGTCGGGGTTGTAGTCGATGCCCTGCGCGCGCAGCTTGGCGAGGCGCTCCTGGAGCTCCTCCTCGGAATACGTGTAGACGTACTCGCCCTTATGCCTGCCGGCGAGCGCGATGCGGTGCAGCGGCGGCACGGCGGCGTAGACGTGGCCGGCGGCGACGAGCGGGCGCATGTAGCGGTAGAACAGCGTCAGCAGCAGCGTGCGGATATGCGCGCCGTCCACATCGGCGTCGGTCATCATGATGATCTTGTTGTACCGCGCCTGCTCGAGGTCGAAGGTGGAGCCCGACCCCGCGCCCACCACCTGGATGATGGCGGAGCATTCCTTGTTGCCCAGGATCTGCGCGGTCGAGGCCTTCTGCACGTTGAGAATCTTGCCGCGGATCGGCAGCAGCGCCTGGAACATGGAGTTGCGCGCCGCCTTCGCGGTTCCGAGGGCGGAGTCGCCCTCCACGATGAACAGCTCGGCGATATCGTCGTTGCCCGGCTGGCAGTCGGAGAGCTTGGCGGGCATGGAGGCTGACTCCAGCGCGTTCTTACGACGCGTGACCTCCTTGGTTTTGCGCGCCTGCACGCGGGCGTGCATCTCCCCGGCGATTTTGCCGAGCACACGGCCCGACTGCTCCTTGTAGCCGCGCTTGGAGCCCGACAGCATCTGGCCGAGCTGCTCGTCGCACATATGCGTGACGATGGGCTTGACCTGCGCGGTGCCCAGAACATCCTTGGTCTGCCCCTGGAACTGCGGCTCGGCGATGCGCACGCTGACGACGGCCACGAGGCCGGTCATGACGTCGTCGCGCTCGATGCGCATCGAGGAGTCCTTGAGGTTCACCTTGAGCTTGCGCGCGTTCGCCTCGACGTTCTTGCGCACCTGCTTGACAAGCGAGGCGAGGAAACCGTCGAGATGCGTGCCGCCGCCGGGGGTCTCGACCACGTTGACGAAGCTGCGGATCGTCGTATCGTAGTCATCCACCCAGCGCAGGGCGATGTCCACGTCGCAGCGGCGCGTCACCATCGCGGCGTGCAGGCCTCCGTCGGCGTCGACCTCCTGCGTCTCCTCCTCGTAGGTGTCCTGCCCCGTCACATGCCACACGTCGCACACCGGGGTGCCGTGCGAGAGGAAGTCCACGAAGTCGACGACGCCGCCCTCGTGGAGGAATTCCTGGACGCGCGGATGCGAGGCGGGCGCGGGGACGGCGGAAAGGGAGGCCTCGGCCGGCGTGTCGGCGGCGGCGGCGCCGTCTGCGTCATCGGGGGTCGCGTCGGCGGCGGCCGTTGTGTCGGCGGCGCTGGCATCGTCGGCGCTGGCATCGGTGGCATTTTCCACGATGGCACCATCGTCGGTGGTCTCGGCAACGGTGGTCTCGGCATCGGCCGCCTCGGTGCCGGAGGCAGAAGGTGCGTCCAGCGGTTCGTCCACTTCGCGGCGGTCGTCGATGGACGCGTCGCCGGTTTCGGGAATGGTTTCGTCCACGACGATGATGCGCAGGCCGGGCACGAGGAATGTCGTCTGGCGCACGCGGTCGATGAGCTCGTCGTACTGGAAACTGGCCCCGGCGTTGAAGATCTCGGGATCGGCCCAGTAGCGGATGCGCGTGCCCGTGTGCTTGCCGCGGTATGTGCCGATGACGCGCAGCTCGGTGGGCCGGCCCTTGCGCGTTTTCTTGAACGGGGAGTCGGGCGACGGGGCGGCCGGGTCGGCGTCCATGTACACGCCCGGATGCCCCTGGTGGAACTCCATGCGGTACGTCTTGCCGCCGCGGTCCACCTCCACGTCGAGACGCGAGCTGAGCGCGTTGACGACGGAGGAGCCGACGCCATGCAGGCCGCCGGAGGCGTTGTACGCCTTGTTGCCGAACTTGCCGCCGGCGTGCAGCTTGGTGAGCACGACCTCGACGCCCGTGAGCTTGGTCTTGGGCTCGATGTCGACGGGGATGCCGCGGCCGTTGTCCTCCACGGTGATGGAGCCGTCGGCGTGGAGCGTCACCTGGATCCTGTCGCAGAAGCCGGCGAGCGCCTCATCGACGGAGTTGTCGATGATCTCCCACAGGCAGTGCATGAGGCCCTGCGTATCGGTGGTGCCGATATACATGCCGGGGCGCTTGCGCACGGCGTCGAGTCCTTCGAGGACCGTGAGGTCCGCCGCCCCGTATTTCGGCTTCTGCGATGTTTCCTGCTTGCCCTGTGCCACGGTTTCCTTTCCCTGGTGTTCCGGCCTGGTGTCCCGGCCTGGTGTTCCGGCGCGTCCGGCCCCTGTGCGAACGAAGGCCCGCCGAAGCGGGCCTGGGGACGACGGAGTGTTACTTGCTGAGGAAGTCGCGCAGCGTCTGCGACCTCGAGGGGTGACGCAGCTTCGACATCGTCTTGGACTCGATCTGGCGGATGCGCTCGCGGGTCACGCCGTACACGCGGCCGATATCGTCGAGCGTCTTCGCCTGGCCGTCCTTGAGGCCGTAGCGCATCTCGATGACGCCGGCCTCGCGGGGGCTGAGCGTCTCGAGCACCTGCTTGAGCTGCTCCTGGAGCAGCGAGAAGGCCACGGCGTCGGACGGGGCGATGGCGTCGGTGTCCTCGATGAGGTCGCCGAACTCGGAGTCGCCGTCCTCGCCGAGCGGGGTGTGCAGGGAGATGGGCTCGCGGCCGTACTTCTGCACCTCCTGCACCTTCTCCACCGGCATGTCGAGCTCGCGGGCGAGCTCGTCCGGCGTGGGCTCGCGGCCCAGGTCCTGCAGCATCTGGCGCTGCACGCGGGAGAGCTTGTTGATGACCTCGACCATGTGCACGGGCACGCGGATGGTGCGAGCCTGGTCTGCCATGGCGCGCGTGATGGCCTGGCGGATCCACCACGTGGCGTAGGTCGAGAACTTGAAGCCCTTCTTCCAGTCGAACTTCTCCACGGCGCGGATCAGGCCGAGGTTGCCTTCCTGGATGAGGTCGAGGAACAGCATGCCGCGTCCCGTGTAGCGCTTGGCGAGGGACACGACGAGCCTGAGGTTCGCCTCGAGCAGGTGGGACTTGGCCTTCTGCCCGTCGTTGGCGGCCCACTTGAGCTCGCGGCGGCGCTTGAAGCTCAGGTCGTCCTCGGTGTCGAGCAGGTGCTGGGCGTACAGGCCCGCCTCGATGCGCTCGGACAGGTCGACCTCCTGCTCGGCGGTCAGGAGGTTGACGCGTCCGATCTGCTTGAGGTAGTCCTTGACCGGGTCGGCCGTGGCACCCGTCGCGACGACGCGACGCTTGGGGTTGCCCGTCGGCGTCAGGTTGTCGTCGTCATCGTCGGTGTCGGAGACGACGAAGGCACCCTTCTCCTTGGGCTGTTCGGGGACTTTCTTCTCGTCGTCATCCTCATCGTCCTCGTCTTCCACGGACTCGTCGATGACGTCGTCATCCTCGTCGCCGTCCTCGTCCGTGGCGTCCTCGTCGGCATCGGAGAACTCGTCCTCGATGTCGTCGAAGTCATCGCCGAGCTCGTTCTGCTCCTCGACAAGGTCGTCGCTGAGATCCTCGTCCTTGGTCTGCGCCTCCGCTTCCTCGGCCTCCGCCGAGCGACGACGAGTGGCGGCCGATGCCGACTTGGCGGCGGACTTCGCCGTCGTACGGCGGGTCGTCTTGCCCGTCGTCTTCTTCGCGGCAGCGGTTTTCTTCGTCGTGCTCTTGGCGGTGGTCGACTTCGCACGCGTCGTACGGGTTTTCTTCGCCGTCTTCTTCTCGGAAGACGCCTTGTCAGAAGACGCGGCCGTCTTGGCGGTCTTCTCGGTGTCCCGTGCGTCGCTGCCCGTCTTCGCGGTTGCTTTCTTAGTGGCCAAAGCCCCTCCTCACGCGCTCGCCGTCCTTACGCTCGCAAGGCAGACTTATGGCAAGCGCAACATTCCTTCACAAATATAGCGCATCCCTCCGTCTAGGCCTCACCTCCCGCCGCGATTGCGTCGTAAGCGTAATCCAGCCACGCCGGCACGACGCCGAAATCCACGGCCGTGCGGATGATGCCGGCAAGGGAACACGACGGGTCGTTCCGCCGGGCGCGCAAGCTAAGCTCCGACGCCTCGTCGGTCAGCCCCAGCCACCAGCACACATACGCCGTCGACGCATAGGCGTTCGCGCGGTCCCTTCCGGGAAGCGCCGCGGCGAGCCTCTCGTACAGGCGCAGGCCGCTCAGGCACCTGGACACGTCGGGACGGTTGGACCTGCGGCGGAACACCCCGTTGAGGGATTCGAACACGATGTCGACACTGACGGCGTCATGCGGGTCGCCGGCAACGCGCAGCATATCCGATGCGCCGACCGGCGCAAGGACGGAGACGAGCAGCGCGTCGCGGATCGACAGCGTCTCCCGCGCGCCCGCGCCGATATCGAGGATGACGTCATCAGACAGCACGGGGCGCCCTGACTCCAGCGCCGCGGCCCATTCCCCGACCGCCGCGCGGAACCATGCGGTGTCCGTGGCGACGATGCCTTCCTCGCTGCGGCGCTCGTGGAAGCGTCGGCGCCGTTCCGCGAGCGCGTCGTTGTCATACACGCGCCCCGGCGCTTTCGGACGGTCGCGCCTGAGGCGTCCCACGCAGGCGAGGATGCGCCGGAAGGCGTCCATCAGGTCATGGTCGTCGGGCCACGGCCGCAGCCCGCCGTCCTGGGGGCCGCGCCCGGACGGATTGCCGCCGTCGCCGGCGGCACCGGCACCGCTGTCAGCGCCATCGGCGCTTCCATGCGCGCACAGGCGCAGGGCGGAGACGACGAACCCCGCCTCCTTCATCTCGTGGGTGCTGTCCCGTATCCCGATGGCTGGCGCCGCACCGGCATCGGCGGCTGCCGCGGCGTCCGGTGTTGCAGCCGCCTCGGTGTCCGCTGCGGCGTCCGCATGCGGCTGGGCGTCGCAATCCGACGCGCCCTCCAGCCCGCCGTCCTGCGAGGTGCCGCGTGCCTGAACAGGGTCGTGTGCCTGAGTAGGGCCGGCCGTCTGCGCAGCCCGTTCCTCCTGCGTCGGCCGGTCGTCCTTCTCGCCCCGCGGATGCGCGGAGCCCTTGGCGTTCCGTGTCATGGTCTGTCCTTTCTCGTCGCGGGACGTCGCCCGCATATTCCGGGCCGTGGCCCGCCGGCGCACCGTGCGACCGGTGGCTTCACGATGCCATCGTGTGAAACGACACTCCGGGGCATCCGGACAATGTGGACGAAGGTCACGCGCATGCACGGCCCTGTGGATAACCTGCCTGAGCATTCCGCCCGGCCGCCGCGTGGCATACGATGGGGGTGTGAAACTCTTGACGCGCGGGCAGATCGACGCCCGCATAGAAGACCTCGTGGCCCGCTACTGCGCCGTTCCTGACGCCGACGGCGCCCAGGCCGTCGTGTCCCTCGTCGCCGCGCAGGCGGTCGCATCGTCGAAAGGCGGCAAGCGTCTGCGCGCCCTGCTCGAGCTCGGCGCCTTCGCAGCCGCGGCGCCGGAAGACGCCGACCCGACGCCCGCAGCCGACGTGGCGTGCGCCATCGAGATCTTCCAGACCGCCGCCCTCGTGCACGACGACATCATCGACGACTCGGACCTGAGGCGCGGCGCCCCCTCAGCGCACCGCGCCCTGTCGGATGCGTTGAGGTCGCGCAGCCGCGGCGACGGGCTCGGCCTTATGCTCGGCGACCTCCTGGCCACTGCCTCGGTCCACGTGCTGCATGACGCGGCGCGCACACTGCCGCACGGTGACGCAATCGACTCGGTGTTCCTCGCAATGCAACGCGAGGTCGAGGTGGGCCAGATCATGGACGTGGCGATCGAGACGCTGCCGCTGGACGACGACCGGACGCTGCTCGACACGGTGCTGCGCACGGACCGGAGCAAAACCGCCAGCTACACCACCATCGCGCCGCTGGAGCTGGGGCTCCTGTGCGCGGGAACGGACCCCCGGGCGGCTCATGAGGCGGCCGTCCGCATCGGCGAGCCGCTGGGCGTGGCGTTCCAGATCAACGATGACCTCATCGACGTAACCGGTACGACGGCCACGACCGGCAAGCCGGTGGGCGGCGACATCCGCGAAGGCAAGCGCACGGTGCTTCTGGCCGACACGCTCTCCCACCTGTCCGGGGCCGAGCGCGAAAGCCTGATCGAGGCCTACGGTGCGCCGGACGAGTCGGCGCGCGACACCCAGGCCATCATCGGCCTGTTCCGCTCCAGCGGCGCCATCGACGATTCGCGGCGCCGCATCGCGGGGCTGTGGACGGCGGCCGAGACCGCCTTGGACGAACAGTCGCGCCTTCTGGGGCTCGACGCGGACCGGGCCCGCGTGTTGCGCGACCACTGCGCCGCGATGCTCCCCGGCTTCGCGCTGTAGCTGCCGGCGCCGCGCCGCCCGGCACAGCGACCTGGCAGAACGAAGAAAGACCTGACAGAACCGAGAAAGAAAGAAGACTGTGGATTCCTTGGGCGCGTTCCCCCGATCGGCCCCGCGGATCCACGCCATCCCCCTACCATGACAGACATGACACCAGCGAACAACGGGCCGATAGGAGAGCTCATCGACGGCCGCTACTCCGTCGTGCGCCGCATCGCCGACGGCGGCATGGCCACCGTGTACGAGGCGACCGACGTGCGCTTGGGACGCACCGTCGCCCTGAAGATGATGCACACGCAGCTCGCCCAGGGCCCGCACCGGGACCAGTTCATCCGCCATTTCCGCCGCGAGGCGCGCTCCGCCGCGCGCATCGCGAACCCGCATATCGTGCAGGTCTACGATTTCGGTGAATGGCGCGGCCTCGACTTCCTCGTCATGGAGTACGTGGACGGCAGCAACCTGCGCTATGAGATGGCGCGTCAGGGCCGCTTCAGCGTCGAGCGGATGCTTCATGTGGTGGGCGAGACTCTCGACGGCCTCGCCGCCGCGCATCGCGAGGGCGTGGTGCACCGAGACATCAAGCCGGAGAACATCCTGCTCAACCGGCGCGGCCATGTGCAGATCACCGACTTCGGCCTTGCGAAGGCCGCCTCCCAGGCCACGATGGCGACGACGGGCATGCTGCTGGGCACCGCCTCGTACCTGGCGCCGGAGATGATCGAACGCAACCTCGCCACCAAGCAGGGCGACCTGTACTCGGTCGGCGTCATGGCGTGGGAGCTGATCTGCGGCGTGGTTCCCTTCGAATCCGACAACGTCATGACGGTTGTGTTCAAGCATGTGCATGACGACATCCCCGATCTGAAAACCATCTACCCCGATATCCCCGAGAAGGTCTCCGCCTTCGTGCGCCATCTGACGATGCGCGCGCCCGAGGCGCGGCCGAAGGACGCGGACGCCGCGCTCGAGGAATACCACGCCCTCGTGCAGGCACTGACGCCGGGACAGCTGGCGTGGCGCGCGCAGCAGGCTCCCTCGCCCCAGGCCGTGGGCTCGACGATGTCCGGACTGGCGGGCCTCGTGGCGAATCCCGCCACCGACGGGGCCGCGGCGCGCGGCATGGCGATCAACCCCACGACGGGGCAGGTCGAGGACATCGCGGTGGCGACCGCCGCGACAAACGAAACGCCCGCCGTGCCCGCCCCTCCCGCATCGCCGGCCGACGGCGCCGGGCGGAACGGCGCTGCACAGGCCGCAGCCGACCAAGCCGGTGCGAAATCGACGGATGGCGCGGCGGAGCAGATGGTCGATACGGCGCGCATCCCCCGCACCGCCGGTTCGCGCCCCGCCCACATGCCGACTGTGCATGAGCAGGACGACGATACGGCACAGTACGACACGCCGGACACGCCGGCAAACGGGGCGCCGACCCCCACCCCGTCGGCATCCGACACGCCGTATGACACTCCGGAGACTGCTCCGGCCGACACGCCGGCGTCCGGCCCCTCGGCTCCCGTCCCGCCCCGCTCCGTCCCCGCTCCCCCACGACGCAGCACGCCCTCCGCCCCGTCCCCGGCGGCGCCCCTTCCAGACGGCATCGTGGCGGACGCCTTCACCTTCGCAAGCGACACCGCGCCGGATGCACCCGGCGCACCGTCGACGTCAGCGCCTGCGCCCGCCCCGTCCCACGCATCCTCCGGCGTGTTGCCCGCCACGGAGCCCGGGGCCACGACGCGTCTTCCGAACGCCGCTCCGCTGCAGCGCACCACGCTGTTCGACACGCCGAGCGGCACGACGGCGCCGCAGGATTCGCGCACGCTCGTCTACGCCGCCTCGTCCGATGCGGAGGCGGCACGCGACATGCCGACCGAACCCATCGACAGGAAGGCTGCAAAGAAGCACACCGGGGTCAAACTCGCCGTCACGCTGCTGCTCACTCTGCTCCTGTTGGCGGGAGCCAGCGCCGTATGGTGGTTCTTCTCCGGCCCCGGCAGCTACAACGAGCTGCCCGCGGCATCCGACGTGGAATGCGCCGCCGGCGCGCAGTGCACGGTGGAGGGAGCCGGTTGGGATTCCTACCGGCAGACACTTGACGACCTCGGCATCGTTTACCAGGTGACGGAGCGCAACGACGACACGGTGGCCGCAGGCCATATCATCTCCACGACGCCGTCCACCGTGGGCAGCCATGTCTCGATCCGCGGCGGCATCGTCGACGTCGTCGTCTCCCGGGGCCCCGTCATGGTCACGGTGCCCTCCGACATCCTCGACGCGTCCTCCGCGAACGGCTCCGACCCCGTGACGGCGCTGACGAACGCAGGATTCACGAATGTGGTGCATGACGGGTCGAACGACCAGTACTCGCTGACCGTGCCCGAGGGCGCCGCCATCTCCGTCGATCCGGCACCCGGCACGACGGTGGACCATAACACGCAGGTGACTGTCGTGCTTTCGCGCGGCCCCAAGCCCGTCACCTTCCCCGACGTGGTCGGCAAGACGCGTCAGGACGTCGAGAAGGCGCTGTCCGATGACCAACTGAACGTGACGTGGAAGGAGGAGTACTCCGACTCCGTGGAATCCGGCATCGTCATCTCCGCCTCGAGCTCCGCGGGCGACACGCTGCACTGGGGCGACTCGGTGACGGTCACCGTTTCGAGGGGCCCCGAGATGGCGACGGTGCCCAACGTGGTGGGCAAGAGCTACGATGACGCGGCCGCCACGCTCAGCGCCCTGGGCTTCCAGGTGCAGAAGAAGACGACGATCCTGGGCGACTGGACCGACCAGGTGCGCCAGCAGTCCGTTTCGGCGGGCGACACGGTGCGCATCCGCGACACGAACGGCAATCCCACCGTTATCGAGCTCACTGTGGTGTGATGAACCACGCCGGCGGATGCGGAAGGGCCCCGGATGCCAGCGGCATTCGGGGCCCTTCCATTCGAGGCCTCACGCGGGAGGTCGGCGTCATGGGACACGCCGCAATCGTCAGGCGTCTGCCGCGCTCTTGCCATCGCCGTCTGATTCCGCGGCGCCGTCCTTGAGCATCTTCTTGTACGTCTGGGCGTACATATCCACGTATTCCTGTCCGCTCATCTCCTGGATGCGGCGCATCATGCGGTCCGTGAGCTCGCGGATCTCCTCGTGGGTGAGCTCGGAGGCATCGTGTTTCTCCACCTCGATGGGCTCGCCGTAGATCACCGTCACATGGCCTTTGCTGGGCATGACCTGGCCGGGCTGCTGCAGGTCGCGGGTGCCGATCAGCGCCGTGGGGATGATGGGGGCGCCGGTTTCGAGCGCGAGGCGCGCCACGCCGGTGTGCCCGCGGTACAGGCGTCCGTCGGGGCTGCGGGTGCCCTCGGGGTGGATGCCGAACACATGGCCGTTCTCGATGATCTCGCGCGCCGTCTCCATGGCGCCGAGCGACTTGGAGCCGCCGGAGCGATCCACGGGGAACACCCCGGCCTGGGTGAACCACCACTTCTTGAAGCGACCCTTGATGCCCTTGCCCTCGAAATACTCGGCCTTGCCCATGAAATGCACCATGCGGGGCGACGTCATGGGGATGACTGCGTCATCGATGACGGCGAGATGGTTCGCGGCGATGATGGCGCCGCCTTCCTTGGGGATGTTCTCCACGCCCACGCAGGTGGGATTGAATCGCCGGCGGGCGAGGGGGCTCAGCGTCTTGACGAAGAACCAGTACAGCATCGTTCCTCCCTTACGCCGCGTGCTGCCGTGGCGATACAGTTGTTTCATGACCGAATTCAAGAATACCAGCGACCACGGCTATCCCGACGACGGGCAGGCGGCGCGCGGAACCGACGCCCGGGGCGCGGCCTCGTCCGACGGCGCGGCACAGTCCCCGGCGGATGACGACGCGGCGTGGGAATCCTTCCTCGCCGATCATGCGGACGATCTGGGCGCGCTTGACGGATCGCGCGCGGCGCGCCGTTTCGAACGCGAGGCACAGAAGCAGGACCGTCTGCGCCACGAGCGCTACAAGGAGGAGGCGCGCCGGGAATACGAGGAGATGTCGCGCCCCGACACCGGCGATGGACCGCGCGACTTTCGCACCAGTGCGCTCGATGACCATCCGGACGATCACTTCACTCCCCCGGATCCGAAAATCGACACCGATTCCTACACGGTGGCGTATGTGGCGCTGCTCGTCCTGGGTGTCGCCATCACGCTGGTGGCGCTGCTTGTGCCCGCCGTGCCCCATGCGCTGTGGACGGTGGGCGGTCTGCTCATGCTGCTGGGCGTCGTGGCGCTTGTCATGCGCCGGCGCTGACGGCGCCGCGGCCGCCTATGCCCCGGCGGTGACGCCACGAAAACAGCGACGCCACATTGACAGCGACGCCACGATGGTGGAACCACGATGGCGATGCCGCGGGCACAGCCGGAACGCGAATGCCCGGCCCCGTCACCGACGGGGCCGGGCATTGCCGTTGTGATTGCGGAAAGGTACGACCTCCGGCGCGTCTCAAGCGCGCTCCGGGCCTCTCGGACCTACCGGACGGACAGGTTCGCGGCGCCGATCATGCCCGCGTCCTGGCCGGCCTGGGCCGCCACGATCTGGGCGTGCGGACGGTAGGCGCTGGCCTGGAGGAAGCGGTCATAGGCCTGGCGGGCCGGCTCGAGCAGAATGTCGCCGACGGCGATGACGCCGCCGCCGATCACATACAGGTCGGGGTCGAGCACGGCGGAGATGGCGGCCATCGTGCGGCCGAGCCACTCGCCGATCTTGTTGAACGCATACAGACCCAGCACGTCGCCTTCCTGGGCGGCGCGGGAAATCATCGGTCCGCGCAGGTCCTCCACGTTGCCGTTGCACAGCTCCATGAGGCGCGTCGCGTCCTTCGGACGGCGGCGGATGGCCGCCTTGGCGAAGCGTTCGAGGGCGGAACCGGAGACATAGCGCTCGGCGCAGCCGCGCAGACCGCAGCCGCAGGTGTCGCCGTCCGGCACCATGGGCAGGTGGCCGAGCTCGGCGGCCATGCCGAAGGAGCCGCGGTACAGCTCGCCATTGAGCACGATGGCGCCGCCCAGGCCGGTTCCGACCGTAAGCATGACCATATTCGTGCTGCCCTTGCCGGCGCCGTGCACATATTCGCCCCAGCCGGCGCAGTTCGCGTCGTTCTCGACGACGACGGGCACCTTCTTCGACAGAAGGTCCTCGATGTGACCGGACAGGTCGTAGTTGATCCAGGCGGGGATATTCGCGGAGAAGTTCACCGTGCGGCGGTCCTGCTTGACGTTGCCGGCGGCCGACACGCCGATGGCGGCGATGTCATCGAAGGACTCGAGGGCCTTCTCGTAGAGTCCGGCGATCGTCTCGTTGATGCGGTCGGCGTCGTTCTCGGTCGGCACGGTCCACGAGCGGACGATCGTATCGTTCTCGTCGCAGACGCCGACGGCCACCTTCGTCCCACCGATATCAACAGCAAGCGTATGCATAGTTCCCTCCATCTGGGCATCGATTACACGGTCGGTCTTCCTTGGGCGGCCGCGACACATTCACCATACCATGAGACACGCCGCGCCACGGCCGCGTTCCGGGGTTCGACCCCACATCGTGTCAACGAGACCGCGCCTTCTTACCCCCACGCGCTGAAGCCGCGTCGCGTCGGGCAACGCAAACGGGGCCGGGAATCGTATCCCCGGCCCCGCCGTCATGCCGTCGAGACCTCGACGGCGCCTCGCTCAGGCCTTGGCGGCCTTCGCCGCGGCGATCCACTCGTCGAGCTTCGCCTCGGCCTTGCCGGAGGCGACGGTTTGCTTCGCGATGTCGTAGGCCTCGCGGAAACGGTCGGCGATCGGCGCGTCCTGGTCGGACAACAGATGCCCGTCGACGACGATGGCGGCCGCCGCGTTGAGCAGGATGGTGCTTGTGCAGGGCAGCTGCTTGCCGGAGATGACGTCGCGCGCCACCTGGGCGTTGTATTCGGGCGTGTCGCCGCGCAGGTCCTCCACCGCGACCTTCGTAAGGCCCAGGTCGGCGATGGGGTCGAAGGACGCCGTCTCGACCTTGCCGTCGCGCACCAGCCACAGCGAGACGGGGCCCGTCGGCGCGAGCTCGTCCATGCCTTCGGAGGACGTGAACACCATGCCGCTGGCGCCGCGCTTGGCGAGAACGTCGGCGATGATGGGGCTCATGGCCTTGTCGGCGCTGCCGATGGCGAAATGCGCCGGCTTGGCCGGGTTCGTGATGGGGCCCAGCAGGTTGAACACGCACGGCACGCCGAGCTTGGCGCGGATGGGGCCGACGAAGCGCATGGCCGGGTGGAAGGTGCGGGCGAAGGCGAAGGTGATGCCGGTTTTCTCACCGACGGCGGCGACCTGCTCGGGCGTCAGGTCGAGCGGGATGCCGAGGGCCTCGAGGCAGTCGGCGGCGCCGGACTTGCTGGAGGCGGCGCGGTTGCCGTGCTTGGCGATCTTGACGCCGGCCGCGGCGGCGATGATGGAGCCCGTGGTGGAGATATTGACGGTGGCGAAGCCGTCGCCGCCCGTTCCGACGATATCCGTCGTCTCCCCCGTCAGCTCGAGCGGGATGGCGTGGGACACCATGGCCTGCGCGGCGCCGGCGACCTCATCGGCGGTCAGGCCCAGCTGCTGCTGCGTGGCGAGGACCGCGGCGACGGGCACGGGGTCGGCGTTGCCGTCCATGAGATCGTTGATATACCACTCGCTCTGCTCCTCGGTGAGATGCTCGTGCCTGACGACGAGCTGGGTGAGAATCGACTTCCACGTGAATTCCGCCACGGCCATCCTCCTTCTTGTATCGATGTATCCGGAAACGTCTTCATAGTAAACGCCTGTGTTAACGCAATATCACGCGTGACCACATTCCGGCAATCACCGCATGGAGTACGGCTGGAGTGCGGCGTGAGGGCGCGCATCACGATGCCGCCGCCCGGGAATACGACGCGGAACGCGACAGGAAAAGCGCCGCGGAATACGAAACGGCGGCCGCCCGGAGGCGGTCGCCGTCATCGTGTTGTATCCGGGGCCGGGGGCCCGAGGAGAGGAAAACCTTACTCGGCGGACTTCGCGTCCTTCTCGGCTTCCTTCTTCTCGTTGCGGCCGTGGCACATCTTGTACTTGCGGCCGGACCCGCACGGGCACTTCTCGTTCGGCTTGGTGCCGGGGAACGTGCGGCCGTCCTGCCACGGCGAGTGGGCCTCGACGTTCTTCGGGCGCTTGTTGGCGGGAACCTTGGCGTCCTCGTGCGTCATCGGCTGGTAGCCGACCTGGCCGCGCGGAGCCGAGTAACCGTCGTCGTCCACGTCCTCGGTGGCCGGTTCAAGACCGAGGTCGTCGCCGTCAACATGGCCGTCGGCCAGATCGTCGACGGTGTTGGCCTCCGTCTGGTCACCGCTCGTGGCATCCGGATCGGACGGGGCGGAGTACTGCACGTCGTCGTTATCGCTCTGCTCGACGGCCTGCTCGAAGCGGGACAGGTCGATGTTGAACAGAAGCTGGACCGTCTCCTCCTTGATGCCCTCGACCATGCGGTTGTACATCTGGTAGCCCTCGCGCTGGTACTCGACGAGCGGGTCGCGCTGGCCCATGCCACGCAGGCCGATGCCGTCCTTGAGGTAGTCCATCTCGTACAGGTGCTCGCGCCACTTGTGGTCGAGAACGGCCAGGAGCACGCGGCGTTCGGCCTCGCGCATGGCCTTCTCCCCCACGGTGTCCTCGCGCTCGTCGTAGGCATCCTGGGCGTTGGCGATATACGCGTCGGCGACGATCTTGCGCGCCTTGTCGCCCTTCGGTCCCTTGCTGTGCTTGCGCGGGGCCTGGGTCTTCTCGGCGTCGTCGGCCTTCTCAGCCTTCTCGGCGTTCTCCGCCTTGTCGTCCTCGGCGGCCTCGATCTCGTCCGGCTCGTCGACGACGATGCCGAGGGACTCCTCGAGCTCCTCCTCGTCCACGCCGTCCACCGGGCAGATCTTCGCGAGGTTCTCGCGCAGCTCCTCGAGATTCCAGTCCGACGGCTTGTCGGAGCCCTTGGTGGCCTCGCGCACGTAGGAGCGGATGGTTTCCTCGATGAACAGCTGGATGTCCTCGGACACGTCGGCGCCCTTGAGCACGATCTGGCGCTCCTCGTAGATGACGGTGCGCTGCTTGTTCATGACATCGTCGTACTTGAGGACGTTCTTGCGGATCTCGTAGTTGCGCGACTCCACGGCCTTCTGCGCATTGCGCACGCCCTTGGAGACGGACTTCGACTCGATCGGCTCGTTCTCGGGATACCCCTTGGCCATGATGCTCGCGACGAGCTGCGTGTTGAACAGGCGCATGAGGTTGTCTTCGAGGGACAGGTAGAAGCGGGACTCGCCCGGATCTCCCTGACGGCCGGAACGGCCGCGCAGCTGGTTGTCGATCCGGCGGGACTCGTGGCGCTCGGTGCCGAGCACGTACAGGCCGCCCAGCTTCTTGACCTCCTCGTGCTCGTCCTTGACCTGCTTCTTGATCTCGTCAAGGGTCTCGGGCCACAGCTTCTCGTACTCCTCCGGTGTGTCGTCCGGGGAGTAGCCCTGCTGGCGCAGCTTCTGGTCGGCGAGGAACTCGACGTTGCCGCCAAGCATGATGTCGGTGCCTCGGCCTGCCATGTTGGTGGCGACCGTGACGGCGCCCTTGCGACCGGCGACGGCAACGATGGCCGCCTCGCGCGCGTGCTGCTTGGCGTTCAGCACCTGATGGGGGATGTCGAACTGGTCGAGCAGGTTGCTGACGAGCTCGGAGGACTCGACGGAGGCGGTGCCGAGCAGGACCGGCTGGCCCTTCTCGTGGCGCTTCTTGACATCCTTGGCGATGGCGACGAGCTTCTCCTTCTTCGTGCGGAAGATGAGGTCGTCCTTGTCCTCGCGGATCATCGGACGGTTCGTCGGAATCGGGATGACGCCGAGCTTGTACGTGTTCATGAACTCGGCGGCCTCGGTCTCGGCCGTACCGGTCATGCCGGCGAGCTTGTCGTACATGCGGAAGTAGTTCTGCAGCGTGATGGTGGCGAAGGTCTGGTTCTCCGGCTTGACCTCCACGCCCTCCTTGGCCTCGATGGCCTGGTGCAGGCCCTCGTTGTAGCGACGGCCGGGCAGGATGCGGCCCGTGTGCTCGTCGACGATAAGCACCTCGCCGTTGGTGACGACGTAGTCCTTGTCGCGCAGGAACAATTCCTTGGCCTTGATGGCGTTGTTGAGGTAGCCGATGAGGGCGGTGTTGCTGGGCTCGTACAGGTTGTCGATGCCCAGGTAGTCCTCCACCTTGGCGATGCCGGAGTCGAGGATGCCGATGGTCTTCTTCTTCTCGTCGACCTCGTAGTCCTCGTCGCGCTTGAGCTTGGTGACGAGGCGCGCGAACTGGCGGTACCAGCGCGTCACGCCGCCCTCGGCCGGGCCGGAGATGATCAGCGGGGTGCGGGCCTCGTCGATGAGAATCGAATCGACCTCGTCGACGATGGCGAAGTTGTGGCCGCGCTGCACGAGGTCGGACTTGTTCCAGGCCATGTTGTCGCGCAGGTAGTCGAAGCCGAACTCGTTGTTCGTGCCGTAGGTGATGTCGCAGTTGTACTGCTTGCGGCGCTCCGCCGGCTTCTGCTGCGTGATGATGCAGCCGGTGGTCATGCCGAGGAAGCGGAAGACGCGGCCCATGAGGTCGGACTGGTAGCTCGCCAGGTAGTCGTTGACGGTGACGACGTGGACGCCCTTGCCGGTCAGCGCATTCAGGTACGACGGCAGAGTGGCGACCAGGGTCTTGCCTTCACCGGTTTTCATCTCGGCGATGTTGCCCCAATGCAGCGCCGCGCCGCCCATGAGCTGCACGTCGAAATGCCTCAGGCCCAGCGTGCGGCGCGAGGCCTCGCGCACGGTAGCGAACGCCTCGGGCATGAGCTTGTCAAGGCTCTCGCCGTTGTCGAGACGATCCTTGAACTTGGCGGTCTGGCCCCGCAGCTCGTCATCCGAAAGCGCCTTCATGTCGCTTTCGAACTTGTTGGTCTCCTCGGCCACTCCCTTCAGCTTGCGAAGCTGAGCGCCTTCGCCCACACGCAGGACCCTGTCCAGTATTGCCACGTCTTACTCCTCGGACTAGGACACGACGCCCGACGATCGCCGTCGGGGCCGTTATGTACACAGACTTATTTCATAATACGCGACCCGCGGAAAAACAAATCCGCCGTCCGCGCCGCCCCGGACACACCAATGCCCCGCTTTCGCGGGGCATTGGCTTCCAGGACCTTCGGCCGCCGGACTCCGAATCCCCGGATCGTCCGGCCGACCTATGTCAATCCGACGTCGTCACTTCTCCTTGGCGACGTTCTCGGGCGTATCGATCTCGAACACGCCGTAGCTCCAGCCGTGACGGTGGTAGACGACGGACGGACGATTCGTATCCTTGTTCACGAACAGGAAGAAATCGTGGCCGATGAGCTCCATCTCGTACAGGGCCTCGTCGATGGTCATCGGCTCGGCGATGTGGAGCTTGCGGCGGATGACGATCGGGGTGTCGCCGACCTTGACCTCGACGGACTCGCCGGGGCCCAGATCGCCCGCGACGGCCTCTCCGGCGCTGGTGCTCGGCTCCTCCTCGGCCTCGGTTTCCTCGACCTGCGACGGCACGTCCACCGGACCGTTGTCGACGATCTGCGTGTAGCCGCGGCGGTGGTCCTTGCGGCGGTCACGCATGCGGCGCAGACGGAGGGTCAGCTTGTCCATCGCGATGTCGAGGGCGCTGAACTCATCGCTGCTCGACGCCTCGGCGCGCACCACGGTGCGGCCTGCGATGACGGTAATCTCGACGCGCTTGGCGGTGTCCGCCTGACGGGGATTGCCCTCGTGGGAAAGAACGACTTGTGCACGCTCCGCATCCGGTGCGATAGCGGTGACACGGTTCATCTTGGTCTCGACGACGTCACGGAACTTCTGCTTCACCTGCGTGTGGCGACCGGTAACGACGATTTCCATGATGGACCTCCTTTACTAGGTACGGCCGAAGCCGCTTCGAACAATTGCACCCGGCCTCATTGCCAAGTGGTAGGTAACATCATAGCCCAAATTCCATGAATGTCACTTTTCGGAAGCGTTCGGGCGTGGCACGACTCAGGGTTGTCCCGGCCACGGCTTAGGGTTGTGCGCTCGAGACCCCGCGATGGCCGCGGCGCAAGCTGAGGAACTTCCGGGCTCCGCAGAGCACGATGGCGGATAACGTCCGCCCAGGGTGACCTGAGAGATAGCGCAGCAGAGAACAGACCGCCCGCCTCGCGCGGGTAAGGGTGAAACGGCGGTGTAAGAGACCACCGGGCCTCCGGCAACGGTAGGCCGCATGGCAAGCCTCATCGGGAGCAAGGCCAAGCAGAAGGCGTCAAGTGTTGCTCGCACGTGCCTTCGGGTAGGCTGCTAGAGCCTGGCGGCGACGCCAGGTCGAGATGGATGGCCATCCATCCGTTCGCGGATGACAGAACCCGGGGTATGCGGGGTCTCGTTTTCCTTTCATTGACATGTGGGCGGCGGCCGGAGCAATCCGGTCGCCGCCCACATGCGTCAGGGGCCCATGCATCAGGCCCTCATGCACCAAACCCTTATGCGTCGGGCTCGTCGAACACGCCGTCGTCCACCACGGCCCTTAGATCGGCGGGGCTATGCCCTTTGCGGCCGCCCGCGGACCAGAAGCGGCGCAGGCGCACGGCGCGGTCGAGCCCCTCGGTGCGGCCCGCGACCTGCCGTCCGAGACGGTAGGCGGAATCCACGAAAAGCCCCTGTTCCTCGGCCTCGCGCGTCACGCGGTCGGCCAGATGGCGGTCGACGCCTTTGCGTACGAGCTCGGCGACGGTTCCCCGCCTGCCCATGCAGCGCGTCAGACAGTACCTGACCGCGTCCTCGGCATACGATTCGTCGTTGAGCAATCCCACGCGCGTGAGATTCGCGATGACGGTGGCGATGGTGTCGGGCGCGTAGCCTTTGCGCGCCAGGCGCTCCTCCATGGCGCCCGTCGATCGGGCGGCCGCGTCGAGAAGCGTCAGCGCGGCCTCCTGGCACATGTCGACGTTCCGCGCCTCGTCCTCACCCAGCTCGCGCGGACCGTGCCTCCCCGACCTGCGAGAGCGGCCGCGGCCCGCCCCCTCCCCCGTCGGTTTGCCGAAACGGGATGAATCGCGCGACTCGGAACCCGCCGAACCAAAGGACGCGGCGGAACCGAAAGACGCAGAACCGAAAGACGCCGCGCCACAGGATGCGGAGCCATAGGACACGGAGCCATAGGACGCAGTGCCGACGGATGCCGGCGTGGTCCGGCCGGCATCCGATTCGATGCCTTCCGCCGCAGGACCGGCGGCCGCCGATTCCGCGGCAAGCGTTCCCGCAGCCGATGTTTCCGCAGCCGACGATTCCATGACCGTTGTTTCCGTATCAGGGCGCGATGTCTCTTCGACCGGAGGCACGGGGGTTCCCGTGCGGGCGAGGAATTCCTCGACGGAGATCATGCGGCGACCGGTGCCGACGCGGCGTCAGCGGGCTTGCTGCTTGCCGCCTTACCCTCGGCTGAGGCCTTGCCATCGGCTGCCGCCTTGCCGGCCTGGGCGGAATCACCGACGTTCTGGCCGGCCCTGCCCGCTTGGCTGTTCGCCGGAGCGGTACCGGCTTCGCCGGCTGCGTCGGAATCCTCGGCATCGGGATCGGAGATCAGGCCGTAGTGGATGCGGATCTTGCGCTCGAGCTCGTCGGCGATGTCGGGGTTTTCGCGCAGGTAGGTGCGGCATTTCTCGCGGCCCTGGCCGAGCTGCTCGCCGGAGGCGAAGGTGAACCACGAGCCGGACTTGCGGATGAGGTCCGCCTCGAGGCCCATGTCGATGAGGCTTCCCTCGCGGCTGATGCCTTCGCCGTACATCATGTCGAACTCGGCCGACTTAAACGGCGGGGCCATCTTGTTCTTGACGATCTTGACGCGCGTGCGGTTGCCCACGGCCACGTCGCCTTCCTTCAGCGTCTGGATGCGGCGGATGTCGAGGCGCACGGAGGCGTAGAACTTGAGTGCGTTGCCGCCGGTCGTGGTCTCGGGGCTTCCGAAGAACACACCGATCTTTTCGCGCAGCTGGTTGATGAAAATGGCCATCGTGTTCGTCTGGGCCAGCGCCGGCGTCAGCTTGCGCAGCGCCTGGCTCATCAGACGCGCCTGGAGGCCCACGTGGCTGTCTCCCATGTCTCCTTCGATCTCGGCCTTCGGCACAAGGGCCGCGACGGAGTCGATGACGATGACGTCGAGGGCTCCCGAGCGCACGAGCATGTCGGCGATCTCGAGGGCCTGCTCGCCGTTATCGGGCTGCGAGACGATGAGCTGGTCGGTGTCGACGCCCAGCTTGCGCGCGTACTCGGGGTCGAGGGCGTGCTCGGCGTCGATGAACGCTGCAACGCCACCCTTCTTCTGGGAGTTCGCGACGACGTGCAGGGCGAGGGTGGTTTTGCCCGAGGATTCGGGGCCGTAAATCTCGATGACGCGCCCGCGAGGCAGACCGCCGATGCCGAGGGCGAGGTCGAGCGCGATGGATCCGGTCGGGATGACGTCGACCTGCTGGTGGGGATGGTCCCCCAGGCGCATAACGGATCCCTTGCCGTAGTTCTTCTCGACGTTGGCCATCGCCGTGGCGAGTGCCGTGGCGCGGCTATCACGCGCCTTGTCCGCGGCTTTCTTCGCCGAGGCGTCGGCTTTCTTGGATGTCTGGGCAGCCATAGCATCTCCTTTTCCTAAGTCTGTCCGTATATGGGTGCCGTACCGCATATGGATTCGCATATGGGCACGCGGGCGGCGGCCGGAGCCATCGCCCCGCGTGCCGACAACGCTACGCGAGGCGGCACGCCGACACGACGGGGCGCGGCCGATGTGGACAAGCGTCGACGTGACACGCCGCGCGCGGCGAATCTGTGGATAAGTATAGTCGAACGTGCGTTCGAGCGCACGCGCGACACGCCGTCATCGGCGAAAATTCCCGCGTGCCCCTCGTCCCCGGCGCCATCCGGGAATCGTGTCGACGAAGCGTTCAGGCGGCGGGCATGGGCGGCGCGTTGTGGTCCTTGCCCCAGCGCCGGGAATCGGGGATGTCCATCTGGTCACACAGCACATTCCACACGACACGCGGCTCCTCGCCGTCCGCCAGCGCCTCGACCACGGTGCGGTCGCCCAAGCGGAACAGCCTCTGGTCGCGCGACAGCGACCTGCCGTAGCTGCGCCCGAAAACCTCTTCGAGCAGTTCCCAGAACTCACGCTCGCGCATGCTCATGCCAGGCCTCCCGCCTCGTCGTATCCGTGCATATCGTACGCCCGCCGGTCACCGCGGCGAGTCCCGCCGATCCGCCGAAACCGAAAGGTGCGGCCGGCACGGAAAAGGCGGGCATGGAAAAACGGCAGGGTCTCCCCTGCCGCCGACAACGATAGGCGTAGTCGAACAGCCGCGTATCAGGCGGCGTCGTAGGCCTGAACCTGATGGTCCTCATGCGCGTGCAGATCGGGGCGCCCCTGGGCGTTCTCCACCTGCTCCACGCGCTGGGCGATCATGGTCAGGACCTGCGACAGACGCACGCCGAGGGCATCGGTGATGGACACGAGCAGTTCGGAACTCGCCTCCTTCTGGCCGCGCTCCACCTCGGACAGATAGCCGAGCGATACGCCGGCCTTCTCCGAAACCTCGCGCAGCGTCTTGTGATCGGAGGTCCTCAGTTCACGCAGCACCTCGCCCTGGATCTTGCGCAGCGAGAACATGGTCTCGCCAGGAACCGGCTGCTTGACCGGCGCCGCGGCATGCGGGGCGGGCGCATCCTCGCGCTCCTGGCGCTCCCAGACGCTGCGCGCCTGCTCGCGCTCGGCCTTGAGCATACGGTTCTTCTGCGCGAGAAGAATCTGCTGACGACGCATGGCGACCGCTCGCCTCTGCTCGGGTGTCAGCTCGCGCGTCATCTGGCTGCGCTGCTGCTGAGAGGCGCCGAGTGTCGCACCGCTCTGAATACCCTCGCGCATCTGCGTCCCCTGGTGCATCTGCGCGGCCTTCGTCTTCGTCGCTTCGTACGTTCCGGTCATATCGGCCTCCGTTCCTTTCGTCGTCATGTCTGTTTGCGTTCGCGGCGTCGCCTCGCGGCGGACCGTCGTGGTTCCCGGCGTGTGCGCGCCGGCCATGCGTTCTATGGACTCCGTTCATCCTCCTTGTGGTTGCTTAACCGGTGTGGTTGCGTACCGTGTCCATTGTACAAACCGCCGACACCCAAAGTCAAAACCTGAGTCTGGGTCTAGCAAGTTTTTGCATTGCGGCAACGATATCACGTTCCGCTGCGACACACCAGAGAAAAAGGCGTTTTTGCAAAACGTACACGATTCGTACACACGTTCGACATATTTCATACCCCCGGCGGTGTCCCGACGCACGCCATCGGCATGTCGGGCACCCCCATCGGCACGGTCGCTCCACCATAGCGCGGCCGAAAGGACGGCGTGTCGCGTCAGGCGGCGAGGCGTGAGGCGAGGGACCTCAGCACATGGAGCACCGTGTCTCGGCGAATCTCGGCGCGGGTGCCGGACAGGTCGAGGCGCTCCGCCTCACTGTGCAGACCCTCGGGGCCGGGAACGGCGAATCCGATGTACACCAGGCCCTCGGGCTTGTCCCCGTCGGGGCCGGGGCCGGCGACGCCGGTGGTCGACAGACCGATGACACGGCCATCGCGGGAGGCGGGCACGCTGTAGGCGGCCACCGCCCCGACCGCCATCTGCTTGGCCACGTCGGGATGCACGGCGCCCTCGCGCTCGAGCAGGCCGGAGCTGACGCCGAGGATATGCGCCTTGGCTTCGATGGCGTAGGTCACGGCCGAGCCGAGGAACACGGCGGAGGCGCCGGGGATGCGCACGAAGGCGTCGGCGAGCAGGCCGCCGGTCAGGGATTCGGAGGCGCAGACGAACAGGCCGCGCGTCCGGCAGGCCTCGAGGATGCGGGCGGCGAGCTCGTCGCATTCCTTCTGCATCGTGGCAAGGGCGCGCGCCTCGGCATCGGACCCCGGCGCGTCATGCGCCGCGGGCGCACAGCCCGCGTTTTCCTGAGTCTTCGCGCACTGAGACGCCGCGGAATCAGCAATCGTGGAATCGGTCATCGTAATCCTTTCCTGCATGTCGCCCTGGCATGTCGCCGTGGCGTGTCGCCCCCCCGGCGCGAGCCGTCGCGCAGGCCGCGCGCCGAGGCGTCTATACCCTGCGGCGGCGTCCGCCCGCGTCGTGCGCATCGCGTCCGCCGTTACGCCCGCCGTCATGGCTCCGGTCCGGACCGCCGTCATGGTCGGCCATGCGCCGGGCGCGCAGCACCTGGAGCACGTAGACGGCGCCCGAGTACAGGCACAGCACCAGCGCCACGAGGATGACGGCGTAGGTGAGCCAGTAGTAGGCGCGTTCGAAGGCGCCGCCGCGCGTGACGATGCTCCACATCGGGAAGATGAGCATGCCCAGGCCCACGCATTCGAAAAGGGTTTTGAGTTTGCCGGCCTGGTTCGCGGCGATGACGAGGCCGTCGGTGTCGAGCACGAACAGGCGCATGACGGTGATGCCGAGCTCGCGCAGAAGGAAGAGGACGGTGATGATCCATCCGCCGGGGTTGAGCTCGCCGAAGGCGGCGAGAACGACGAGGGCGCCGCAGACAAGCAGTTTGTCGGCGATGGGGTCGAGCAGCTTGCCCAGGTCGGTGACCATGTCATAGCGGCGCGCCAGATATCCGTCGAGCTTGTCGGAGAGAGCGGCGAGGGTGAACAGGCCGAAGCCCCACCAGCGGGCGGCGAGGCTGTGGTGGCCGTCGGCCCCGGCGAGGGACAGCACGATGAGGAAGACGACGACGAGCACGATGCGCGTCATCGTCACGATATTCGGAACGGTGCGCCATTGGTCGGCCAGCGTCAGCCGACGCCTGGCCGGGGCGTCCGGCTTGCCTCTGCGCGACATATCCCCATGCGGCATGCCGCTCCGGGCCGCATCGCGCTCCGTCCCGCGGCGCTCACCGCGACGTGCGGCGTTCCTGTGCTCGGCGCCATCGGATGTCCGTTCCGGCGCCCTGTGCTTCATGCCCTGTGCCATCGTGCTGTCGGCCCCTTCCCATCGTCCGTCATGCGCCCAGCCAAGTGTACGGCGTCACGCGTCATATCCGGCCCCCACGGGGTCTGCGTACGAGTCACCGTACGAATCGCAGTACGACCCGTAGTCGTCGTTTCCATAATCATCGTACGCGTCCTGCGGCGCATCGTCACCAGCACCCGCCGACGCGCCCGCCGACGGCCCCGCGCCAGCGCCGCCGGCCGACGAGATCTCGTCGGCGTCGCCGCGGATGAAGGCGAGCACCTGCGGCAGGTCCTCGGGCTTGACGAGCACCTCGCGCGCCTTGGAGCCCTCGGAGGGCCCCACCACGCCGCGCGATTCGAGCAGGTCCATGAGGCGTCCGGCCTTGGCGAAGCCGATGCGCATCTTGCGCTGGAGCATGGATGTGGAGCCGAAGCTCGAGGTGACGACGAGCTGGGCGGCCTCGAGCAGGTCGTCCATGTCGTCGCCGATGTCCTCGGTCATGGTCTTCTTCTCCGCCTCCTTCTCCGCGCGGTCCGCCATCTCCGCGATGTCCTTGCGGTACGAGGGCTTGCGCTGCTGGCGCACGATGTCGACGGCACGGCGGATCTCGGATTCCGACACCCACGAGCCCTGCACGCGCGTGGGCTTGCTGGCGCCCATAGGCAGGAACAGGGCATCGCCCTGGCCGATCAGCGTTTCGGCGCCCGTGGCGTCGAGGATGACTCGCGAATCCGTGGCCGAGGACGTGGCGAAGGCCAGGCGCGAGGGGATGTTCGCCTTGATGAGACCGGTGACGACGTCGACGGACGGGCGCTGCGTGGCGAGCACGAGGTGGATGCCGGCGGCGCGCGCGAGCTGCGTGATGCGCTGGATGGAGCTTTCCACGTCGTTCTTGGCCACCATCATGAGGTCGGCCATCTCGTCGACCACGATGAGCAGGTACGGATACGGCGCCACCTTGCGCTTGGAGCCGGCGGGCGCGTGCACCTTGCCGGCGAGCACGGCCTCGTTGAAGTCCTTGATGTGGCGGAAGCCGAAGAAGCTCAGGTCGTCGTACCGCGCCTCCATCTCCTTGACCACCCATTCGAGCGCCTGGGCGGCGCGCTTGGGATCGGTGATGATGGGCGTGAGCAGATGCGGGATGCCCGAGTAGGCCGACAGCTCCACGCGCTTGGGGTCGACGAGGATCATGCGCACCTGCTCGGGTGTGGCACGCATGACGATGGAGACGAGCATGGAGTTGATGAAGCTCGACTTTCCGGAGCCGGTGGCGCCGGCGACGAGCAGATGCGGCATCTTCGTCAGGTCGCATTTGACGAAATGGCCTTCGATGTCCTTGCCCACGCCGCAGACCATGGGGTTGGGGTCGTCGCGCAGGATGTCGCTGCGCAGCACGTCGCCCAGGTGCACGATTTCGCGGTCGACGTTCGGGATCTCGATGCCGATGGCGGATTTGCCCGGGATCGGCGACAGGATGCGCACGTCGGGGCTGGCGACGGAGTACGCGATGTTGCGCCTGAGGCTCGTGACCTTCTCCACCTTGACGCCGGGGCCGAGCTCGACCTCGTACTGCGTGACGGAGGGGCCGCGCAGGAAGCCGACGACGCGCGCGTCGACGTTGAACTGCTCGAAGGTGGTGTTGAGCGCGGTGATGACGCGGTCGTTCTCCTGGGTGCGCGCCGCGTGCGGCTTGCCTTTCTCGAGGATGTCGAGGTCGGGCAGGTGGTACGGCTCGAGGCCCTGGGCGTCGGCGTCCGCACCGGTGCGGGAGGCCGTCTCGGCATTGGCGCGCGCGACCTTGGCAGCGGCTTCGGCAGCGCCGCGCGCCGCTTCGTCGTCATCGGAACCGTAGGCCCCGCCGGCAACCACGACTGGCTCGGCGGGAACGGTGGCGTCGGCGCTGCGGGCGGCGGGAACGGTGGCGGGAGACTGCGCGGCCGGGCGCACGACGGGCACGGCGGAGCTTTCGACGCCCTGCTCGCGGATGCGCAGGGCCCGCGTGCGGTCGTCGGCGTCCGCGTCGGCGGCATCGTCATAGCCGTCGGCATAATCCGTGTCGGCAGCCCCGTCATAGCCATCGCCATAACCGCCCGGCGTGTCGCCGTAGCGCGTGTCATAGGCGTCGGCGGGCGCATCGTCCCACGGGTCGCCTCCGGTAGCTTCGTCCGTCACGGCGCCGCGGCGGGGGCGCACGGACTGGCGGCGGTCCACGGCGTCGCGGTCAGCGGCGTGGTCGAAGGCGCGGTCGGCCTCATAGGAGTCGAGGGAGGCGTCGTCGCCGGTTTTGCGGCGGCGGGAGAAGAAGCCGCGGATGGAGTCGAGCACGGAGCGGCGGGGCGCGTCCTGCACCTCGTCGTCGGTGCCGTCGTGGGCGGGGACGCCTTCGGCGAAGCGCAGCGAATCGTCGCCCACCTTCACCTCGGTGGGGAAATCGTCGTCCCCTCCGCGCGCGGAGGACTGCTCGTCGTCATCCGACATGAGGGCGGCCCGCATGCCTCCGGCGTGGGCGATGTCATCCACGTGGAGGTTCGCGATAAGCAGCACGGCGAACAGGGCGATGACAACGAACACGATGATGGCGAAGGGCTTGGTCAGGCCTTTGGTCAGGGGCGTGCCGATGATGAAGCCGAGCACGCCGCCTGCCTTCTGCACGAGGGGCAGGTCGAAGCCGGGCGCGTCGGCGGCGACGGCGGCGTCGATGATGGAGCACACCGACCACAGCAGCAGGCTCCATCCGCTGACGGCGTGCGGGTCCGAGATCGCCGCGGCGCGCCCACGGAACAGATGCCACGCCAGCAGGAGGAAGACGACGGGCACGGCCACCGACATGACGCCGAACAGCGTGGAGGCGACGGTGTGCAGGGCGGCGCCGAGCCAGCCCTGGACGCGGAACCATTCGGAGGCGATGAAAAGAACCGACAGGATGACCATGAGGAAGCACAGCCCGTCGCGGCGGCGGCCGGACGGGGCGGCGCCGAAGCCCAGGGCGCGGGGCACGGCGAGGAGGGCACGCTTCCAGCCGGGCTCGCCGGCCACGGCCATGGAGTTGCCGTCGACGATGGTCTCGTCGTCGTCCGAGGGTTTCGCGGAACGCGCCTTCGTCGACCGGGACGAGGCGCTCGAGGACTTCCTGGGGTTCGATTCACCAGGCCTGCGTGAGGATGAGGTACGTGCTGCCATAACGTGGCTCAGAATACCAAATTCGCCGCACGAACGTCGTGTTCGCGCGGCGACATTCACGGGAACGTCCCAATATGCGGGCCTGATGGCGGGCCCTGCATGCGGGGCCCGCGCCCGGCCGGGAGCGGCTCAGCCGAGGCGTTCGGTGCGCAAGGTTCCGAGGTGGTGCTGCACGTACTCGTCGGCGTGGGCGTCAATGGCGTCGTAGGCGCCCCGGTCGGCCTCGTGCACGATGGCGGCGGCCCGCTCGGCCAGGCCCGGGGATCCGGCCGTCAGCCAGTGGATGCGCGGGTCACGGCCGAACCACCCCATCTGCTTGCGGGCCAGACGGCGCGTTTTCTGCGCGATGAGGGCGAAGGCCTCGTCCTCGTCCATAAGCCCGTCGAGCACGTCGGCGATCTGCTGGTATCCCAGGGCGCGGGACGCAGTGACGCCCAGATGCGGGCGCAGGCGCTCCACCTCGTCGACGAAACCCTGCTCGCGCATGAGCCGGGTTCTTTCATCGATGCGCCGGTCGAGCTGCTCACGGCTCATATCAAGCCCGATCTGCACCGATGGTATGACGTAGTGATACCTAGGCAGCGTGGAGGAATACGTCCGCCCCGTCAGCTCGATGACCTCGAGGGCGCGCACCGTGCGGCGCACGTTCTTCGGGTCCATATGAGCTGCCGCCTCCGGGTCCTTCCCGCGCAGGCGCTCGAACAGGGCGTCGGGGCCGATGTCCTCGGCCTCCTTCTCGAGACGAGAGCGCACGGCGGGGTCGGTGGGTGGAAAGGAGATATCGTCGATGGCGGCCCGCGCGTACAGGCCCGACCCGCCGACAAGGATCGGCCGCACTCCCCTGCCCTGCAGCTCGCGGATGCAGCGGCGAGCCATGTCCTGGAACAGCGCCACCGACATGTTCTCGTCCGGGTCGATGCAGTCGATGAGGTGATGCGGCACCTCGGCGCGTTCCTCGGGCGTCGGCTTGGCCGTGCCGACGTCCATGCCGCGGTACATCTGGTAGGCGTCGGCGTTCACGATCTCGCACGGGATGCCGTCGGCCTGCGTCAGGCGGCGCGCAAGGTCGATGCCCAGGCGCGTCTTGCCCGACGCGGTGGGCCCCACGATGGACACGACGCGCACCGCCGCGGCGTCGGACGGCTTCGCATCGTCCTGGTCCGCAGCATCCGACTTCTCCATGCCCGCCATCTCAGTGCCTGACCTCGTAGGTCTGGCCGGCGGCCGGATCGGGGTCGGCGATGAGGTCGTGGCTGGCGGCATGCGTGACCGTGGCGGTCACGAGGTCGCCGGGACGCGGCATGGGGCGCCCCTCGGGAACGCCCACATGCACGAGCACACCCGTGCGCTCGCGTCCGGTCACGCGGTGCGTCAGGGCGTCCTTCTTGCCCTGCTGACCCGTCACAAGCACCTCGACGTCCCTGCCTTCGAAGCGTGACATGATGTCGGCTGTGATGGCCTCCTGGACATCGTGGAGGCGTTCGAAACGCTCCTGCGTCACCTCGTGCGGCACCTGCTCCATGACGGCGGCCGGCGTGCCGGGGCGCGGCGAGTACTCGAAGGTGTAGGCGTTGGAGAAGCGCGCCTGGCGCACCACGTCGAGCGTCTGCTCGAAATCCTCGTCGGTCTCCCCCGGGAAGCCCACGATGATGTCGGTGCTGATCTGCGCGTCGGGCATGGCCTGGCGCACCTTGTCGAGGATGCGCAGGAAGCGGTCGCGCCGGTAGCTGCGGTGCATCGCGCGCAGGATGCGATCGGAGCCCGACTGCAGCGGCATATGCAGCTGGTGCATGACGTTCGGCGTCTGCGCCATGGCCTCGATGACATCGTCGGTGAAAGCCGCCGGATGGGGCGACGTGAAGCGCACGCGCTCCAGGCCCTCGATCTGCCCGCAGGCGCGCAGAAGCTTGGAGAAGGCGAAGCGGTCGCCGCTGGCGTAGCCGTAGGAGTTCACGTTCTGCCCCAGCAGCGTGACCTCCTTGGCGCCCTGGTCGACGCAACGCTGCACCTCCTCGAGCACGTCACCGGGACGGCGGTCGCGCTCGCGGCCTCGCACGGAGGGCACGATGCAGAAGGTGCATGTGTTGTTGCAGCCCACCGAGATGGCCACCCACGACGACACCTTCGAGGCGCGGTCGACGGGCAGATTCGAGGGGAAGTAGTCGACGGAGTCGAGGTCGGAGAACACGCCGACCTGCGGCCCCTCGCCACGGCGGGCGGCATCCAGCATGCCCGGCAGCTCGCCGATGTTCTTCGTGCCGAACACGGCGTCCACCCACGGGGCGCGCCTGACGATGCGGTCGCGGTCCTTCTGCGCCATGCAGCCGCCGACGGCGATCTGCAGATGCGGGTGGGTGCGCTTGAGGTCGGCCCACTGGCCGACGGTTCCGTACATGCGCTCGGTGGCGTTCTCTCGCACGGCGCAGGTGTTGAGGACGAGCAGGTCGATGTCGCGTCCCTCGATCTGCTCGGGCGTGGCGGGTACGTACCCGTCGGCCTCGAGGACCCCGGCGATGCGCTCGGAGTCATGCACGTTCATCTGGCATCCCAGCGTGTGGATGGCGAACACGCCCTTGCCCCGGGCCGGGGCGGCGTGCGTGGCGTCGGACGGCGCGGATACGGAGGCGCGCTCTTCGTCGGTCATCATGTCTTCGTTCATGACTCACGATGATACGTCCGCGCCGGCGCGCAACGCCAGACGGGGCGGGAAAGGACGCTAGACAAAGACGACAGGGACGCCGGGCCGCCCGCCCGTCGCCGCCTCCACATGCCGTCCGCCTGCTTCCCTCCATGCACACGGTTCTGCGCTACGATGGAGGGGACATCGTTTTGCGCCGCGCCGCGGTCCCTCCGCCGGCAGCCGGCGCGCGATCGGACGCATGCCTCTGATTACATGTGCATGATCGGACGCATGCATGATAGGAAAGGAAGAATCGTGGCAGACAACTATCCGTACCAGGCGAACGACCCCGCCACGGGCTTCGCCGCCTCACCGGCGCAGACCCCCGCCTACGCCGCGCAGTATGCGCAGCAGCCGTACGCGGGAACCGCGTCGGGCGCACAGATGGCCAACGCGCAGATGGCCAACCCCACAGCCGTGTTCGTCGCCCAGAACAACGCGATCACGCGCACCTACCTCGAGATGACCATCGCCCTCGTCATCACGGCCCTCACCTCGTGGGCCACGTATGCCAGCGGCATCGTCACGTCCATGAGCACCGACACTCTCGGCGTCACCATGATCGTGCTCGCCATCGTCGAAATCGCGCTGGCCTTCATCATCCCCCGCGTCGCCGAGAAGCTCAACGCAGGCGTCGCACGCGCCCTGTTCTACGGATTCGCGGTGCTTAACGGCCTGACGCTGTTCTCGATCTTCTACTATTACGACATCACCTCCATCGCGCTCGTGTTCCTTATCACCGCGGGCTTCTTCTTCGCGCTGACGATGCTCGCGCTGACCACGCGCAAAAGCATGCTCGGCCTGGGCCCGATCCTGCTGACCGCGCTTATCGTGCTCATCATCGCCGAGATCGTGCTCATGTTCGTCGTGCCCTCGGACGGCGTGACCAAGCTCATCGCCGCCATCGGCATCGTGATCTTCGCTGGCTTCACCGCCTATGACACGCAGGCCATGCGCGCCGTCTTCGCGCACTGCGGCTCCGACACCAAGAGCATCGAAAGCTACTCGGTACTGTTCGCGCTGTCGCTGTACCTCGATTTCATCAACCTGTTCCTCTACCTGCTGAGGCTGTTCGGCAGCAACAAGTGATGCGGCGGACGCGCGGATTCGCACCGCGCGCAGACCGCGTATATGCGACGGCGGGGCGCTTCTTTCGGGAGGCGCCCCGCCGTCGTTTGCGATGGTGTCGTGTGCGTTGCCGTCGTTTTCTATATTGTCTGGCTACCACAGAAGGCCGATGACGAGGAACACGATGGCCGCGACGAGCTCGATGCCGCCGAGAAGCAGGAAGGTCTTGGTCATCGAGGACGACGGGCACATGCGGATCACATACGCGCGCGACGGTTTGTCCGGGTCGTAGAACACCGGCACGCGGCGCCCTTCGGGGAAGGGCTCGGCCAGCGCGTTGCCCATGCGCTCGCGCGGGGCGTCGGAGAAATCGTAGACCTTCAGCCCGTCGGGAAGGTCGTCGATGTCGGTGATATTCGTGCGCTGCAGGCGGTGGCCGTCGCGCGTGCCGTCGCCCTTGACGGTGCTCGCCGTATAGGAGGCGAAGGTGGGGCCCGTCACCGTGTGGCTCTCCCCCGCCACGTGGTACGCCACGACGGGCAGGAAGGTGGAGCCGGTGATCTGCTGGGACGTGGAGTAGCCGGTCACCTTCCCCTCCGTGCGCTCGGTGCAGTGCGAACGCAGCATCGAGTCACGGCGCCAGCGGCCGATGCCCATGCCCAGGCAGAAAACGGAGCCGGCGAAGATAATCGCCGCGAACCAGAACAGAAACGTGCTGAAAACCATGGAAGCCTTTCGGGTCTTTCGAACGGATGCCACGGCGCCGCAGGGCGCCCGCACCGAGCATAGGCCATGCGACTGGGAGGACGCGGACGTATTCCATGCGCGGCGCCGCAGGGCGTCACGATGCCGGTACGGAACGCCAATGACGGCGACGCGACACGCCGGATTTGCGTCATCGGGCGGGATTCGGTATCTTTACATCTCGTTGCGCACGACGCACATGCGGACATAGCTTAGTTGGTAAAGCGCGACCTTGCCAAGGTCGAGACCGCGGGTCCGAGTCCCGTTGTCCGCTCCCTCAAAATGCCGGCTTTTGCCGGCATTTTTCATATCCGCGGTTCCCTTCGTAAGTTCCCTTCGTATCCGTGCTCCCCATCGTGTTTCCGCCGCGCCTACCCCGTCGCCGCCTTCTCCTTCGCTTTCTCTCGACGGCACGGCGCCTAGCGCTTCCGAACCCAGCCGTGCGGCATGAGGTACAGCGCGAACGCCGCCATGTAGATCTGCGTGAGCTGCGTCACCATTTCCTGCGTCGTCTGCGGCAGCGCGCCATGCAGGTAATGGCCCACCACGTCCATCGTCAGGTCCACCAGGAACTCGGCGTACAGCGCCAGCTCCCCGCGGTGCCCCGGATTACGCGCGTCGAGGATGTCGACGCAGATAGGAATGAGGCCGCCCCTGACGGCAGATGACAGGCACGCCCTGTTCTGCTGGTCGTCGACGAAAACGTGCGTGAGCAGAAGCGTCCGATCGCGGTCCACGGCCTCGATCAGCCTTCGTAGAAAGCTGCCGGGATGCCGCGGGTTCATGTCGTCGGCGGCCTCGAGCATCGTGGCGCGCGTGCGTTCGAGTACGGCGCCGATGAATTCCTCGAGCAGGTTGTCCGTGGAGGAGAAATGCGCGTAGAAGGTGTTGCGGGCCAGGTCGGCGCGCCTGGTGAGCATGGTCACCGTGATCTGCGGGAACGGCAGCTCGTTGAGAAGCACGGCCAGGGCATCGTTGAGAAGCGCGACGGAACGCGCGGCATTCCTGTTCGCGTTGCCCGCGCAATAGCGGTTCTTCACGACGTACCGGCGCCGCTCGTTGGGCCGCATCCGACGTGCCACAGCAGAGGGATCCCGGAAGTGCACGGCCTGCGGCTTCGCAGGTTGCGCCGGGGCACACTGCGCCGGCGGGCCGACGGATTCGGATTGGGCGGACGGCTGCCGCTGGGCGGATCTCGATGCCGCTGTCTGCTGGCGTGCCCGGCGCGATGGCGCGCGTCGGGACGATGACCGCCTGGCGGATGGCTGCGCCCGGTACCGTGGCGCGGACGATGGCTGGTCGGCACCCTGTGCGGCTGAAAAGGAAGCCGAGGACGGCGTCTGCGCGCCGTCGCGACCCGCGTTGCCCACTGTTTCGTTGCGCCTCGTTCCGTTGCGCCCAATGCCGTTGTGCGCAGTGTCGTTGTGCGCTGCGTTGCGCTCTGTGCCGTCGTGTGCTGCGTCGCGTGTCGCGCGTTGTCTGCCGTGCTGTCCTCTGGCGGCGTCCATACGATTCCCCCAATCCTGCGACTGCCATGCCCGTCATCGGGCACCCGCATGCCCCGGCCGCGCCGGATTCGCGTCCGTCACGCCCGTTGCGTCCCGGTCTTCCGGGCCGTCCATTCAGATTCCCACTCTACCTGCCCGCCGTGGGAGGAGCCGGGAACGACACGCCGGAAGTTCCTTCTGACGGTGAAATCCCACGCCGCTTTTGCAATAAGTCCAAACCCCACGTACACTATGTGTGTGATCAGCGGTGAATCTGATTGGTTCCTTTCTCTCCCTCACCAACACCGTCTGACACCGGGTTCGTGCGGGACCGTCGAGGCGATTCTCTTCCCATCTATCCCCGACTCGCGGTACCCAAGTCCCAGTGCTTCATCGCTGTGGACACACCCCCGAGAAATCAGGGGGCGCTCGCATCCCTAGAGCGCCCCCATCTTCATACTTATCCCTACTTATAGAGAACCCCAAACCTAGAGCGCGGAGACGATTCCGCCCCGCTCCCCGCCAACAGTGCCTCTCACTGGCACGGAACCGACCAGCGAGACCGACCGTTGGCTGGCCATGGATGATCGGGCGCTACACTCCCCGAGTCCAGACTGTGGAACCAATAACAGAGGACCGGTCTTCGCACAACGAGGCGCGGATATGCCATGATGGAGGCGGCGAATCGTCCGCACGGAAGGAACGACATGGAACTCAAGCAGCTGCGATACTTCTACGACGTACTGCGCCTGCACAGCTTCACGATGGCGGCGCGCGCCAACCACGTGTCGCAGTCGGCGGTGTCGCAGAAAATCAAGGCCCTCGAGCAGGAGATGGGCGTCGAGCTGCTCAACCGCCAGGGCCGCGAGTTCAGCGCCACGGCTGCCGGCACGAGGATGTTCGAATATGCGCAGTCGATCCTTGCAGCGTCGCAGGAGGCGATCGAGGATGTCAAGCGCACGGCGGCCGGCCAGGCGCTTCCCCGTTTCACCATCGGCATCCTCGCCTCGCGCAAGATCTGGGAGCCGGTGGCCGCCGCGTCGATGTTCGCACAGGCGCATCCCGAAACGGACGTCGCGATGCGCTTCGGCACAAGGATCCAATTGCAGCGCTCGCTGCTCAATGGCTCGATCGACGTGGTTTTCGCGGATTCCGGCAGCACCTTCGCGGACTATTTCGCCACAAGCACCGTGGCCACGCGCTACCCCACCATCGAAATCGCCCGCTCCGTCATCGCAGGTCTGCCGTCCACCACGCTGGTGCCGGCGATCGATGAGGTGGGCGTCGGCCCGCTTTCCGAGGTGGCGTGCATCATGCCGGTTCTGACGGATGACGAGGCGCAGCAGATCGCGCCGGACTGGGACCCGGGCATAGAACCCGAGCCCGCGCCGCTGTCCCCGTCCATGCGCATCCTTGGCCGAGACACGCGCGACACCGAGAAACTGCAGACGCGTCTGCTGCCGGACGGAACGTACACCGTGGTGCGCAACCCCGGGGTCGCCACACCGGACGCCGAAGAGGACGGCGACGATGACCGGCCCGAGCTGAAACCGACGGCGCATGCGATCCGCACCGTGGAGCAGACGTATCTGCGCACGATGCTCGGCTTCACCTCGCCCATCACCGAGGCCCCGAGCCATATCGAGGCGCACCGGATGGTGGCGGCTGGCCGCGGCTTCATGGTGTCCGAATCACCCCGTCCGGTGCGCGGACACGGCGCGCTTATCCGCTATGTGCCGCTGGTGGACGCCAACGGCCCCATCAGGCACGAGTACATGCTCATCGCTGTGCGCGGGCACGGCGGAACGCATGCGGAGGAATACGAGAAGATGCTGCGCCAGATTTTCATCGACTCGCAGAGCTGACGATTTTCCCAACGCTTGTAGCCACGATTTTCGCTACGATGGCCGCGCCACCATCCCGGCCGGCCACGCGCGCCGAAGCACCCGTCGCGGAACGCATAAGGGGTGGTGACACACAGTGTCACCACCCCTTGTTCATGCCTGCAATCCGCGGCGTGTCGCCATGCGACCGGCTCATGCGGCGTGTCGCCAGGCGGCCGGCTGCATGGCCTGCCGGTCAGGAGGCCGCACCCTCCCCCGCCGACCGGTCCTTGCCGTAGATGTCGGGGATGAACCGGTGCTGGTCGTGGAGCTTGCCCCAGAGCACGACGGTGCCTTGGGCGAGCGAGGCGCGCACGTCGATGACGCGCTGGTTCCTCGACCCGCGGAACTGCAGGAGGGAGTCCTTCTGCGCGGCGATGAACCGACCGTCCACGAGCACGTCGACGTAGTCGAGCAGTTCGCGCTTGTCGGGCGTCTCGCCCGGACGCATCAGCTCCTCCCACGTGTAGCCGGTCCAGCACCAGATGTCCTTGGTGTGGCCGTATTCCTCGCGCAGACGGCGCACGAGGCGCAGCAGCATCGGCGTGTTGAGCATGGGCTCGCCGCCGAGAAGGGTCAGGCCCTGGATGTAATGCGGCTTGAGGTCGGCGATGATGGCGTCCTCGAGCGCATCCGTGTACGGGTGTCCCGCCTGGAAATCCCAGATCGACGAGTTGTAGCACTCGAGGCACCGGAACGGGCAGCCGCTGACGTACAGGGAGTTGCGGATGCCCTCGCCGTCGGTGACGACCATGCGCTTGTAGTCGGCCACGATGGACCGGCTCAGTTTGCGTCCGTCCCACTGGCCGGCAGCAGGGTTGTTGCTGCTCGCGTACGGGACGCCGGGCCCGCGCCCCGGCTCGCCGTCGGCGAAGTCGCGCCACGAGGCCTTGTGCCGGCGCCCGGCCTCCGCCTCGGTGCGGATCCATCCGTCGCCTTCGGAGACGATGGACGGATCGGCGCCGGAGGAATCGGAGGCCAGGCCGGACGCACCGGCGACGCCGTCGGAATCGTTGAGATCGCTCACTTCTTCCTCGGCTTTCCGACTACTGCTCGTCCTTGTCGTCCCACCACGTCTTGCTCGTGCCGTCGGCCAGGGTCACGTGGCCGGTCTCGCCCTCCATGTGCTTGACGCGATGCGCAATCTCCTCGTGGCGGCCGTGCACCATCGGACGCTGCACCGGGTTGCCCAGATAGCCGCACGTGCGCTTGGTCACGTTGCACTTGTCGGGATCGCAGTTGCCGCACTCCGGGCACTTGAAGCCATCCTCGGTGGGCTCGAAGTCGCCTTCGTAGCCGCACACGAAGCAGTGGTCGATCGGGGTGTTCGTGCCGAGGTAGCCGATGCCGATCTGGTAGGCGTAGTCCCAGACGGCCTCGAGGGCCTTCGGGTTCTGCTGCAGGCTCGGGAACTCGCAGTAGTTGATGAAGCCGCCGGCCGCGTAGTACGGGAAGTCCTTCTCGTAGTCGAGCTTCTCCATCGGGGTCGGGCGCAGCCACACCGGGTAGTGGAAGCTGTTGGTGTAGAAATCGTGGTCCGTCACGCCGGGCACCTTGCCGAACTTCTGCTGGTCCATGCGGCAGAAGCGGTCGGTGAGGCTTTCGGCGGGCGTGGAGTACACGGAGTAGTGGTAGCCCTCTTCCTTGGCCCACTTCTTGCACAGCGCATCCATGCGGCGCACGATCTCGAGGGCGAACTCCTTGCCGTCCGGGTCCCACGTGTGGTCGGTCATCCAGTCCTTGCCGTAGAACACGCTCGTGGCCTCGTACAGGCCGATGTAGCCCAGGGAGACGGTCGCGCGCTCGTTGCGGAAGAGCTGGTCCACGGAGTCGGTCGGCTTGAGGCGGCCGAAGGCGCCGTACTGGAACAGCGTCGGGGCGTTGATCGGCGTGGCCTGCTTGCAGCGCATGATGCGGAACTGCAGGGCGTGGTGGGCCACGGCCATGCGCTCGTCGAAGATATGCCAGAAACGGTCCTTGTCGCCGCGGGATTCGAGCGCGATGCGCGGGATGTTCACGGTGACGACGCCGAGGTTCATGCGGCCGTCCTCGACGTCCTTGCCCGTCTTGGGGTCGGTCCAGCCCTGGAGGAAGGAGCGGCAGCCCATCGGAGCCTTGAAGGATCCGGTGATCTTGACGATGTTCTCGTAGAACACCACGTCGGGGTACATGCGCTTGGTGGAGCACTCGAGGGCGAGCTGCTTCATGTCGTAGTTCGGGTCGCCCGGGTCGGCGTTGAGGCCGTGCCTGATGGTGAACACGAGCTTGGGGAAGATGGCGGTGTGGCGGTCCTTGCCCAGGCCGCGGATGCGCACGAGGAGGATGGCGCGCTGGATCTCGCGGGCGAACCACGAGGTGCCTAGGCCGAAGCCGACGGTCACGAACGGCGTCTGGCCGTTGGACACGCGGTTGGAGTTGATCTGGTACTCCATCGTCTGCATGGCGTCGTAGATGTTCTTGCGCGTCATGATCTTGGCGTAGATCTGACGCAGCTGCTCGAGCTCGGACACCGTGCCGTCGAAGGGCACGTCCGGCTCGATGGTCTGGCCCTCCTCGAGGTGCAGGCCCTTGGGCTCGCGCTCGCGCATCTGCTCGACGAGGCGGCGGGCGGCGTCGACGGGCATGCCGTCGGGCATGATGAGCTCGGCCATGTCGAGGTTCTTGCGGTAGTCGATCTGCGCGTAGCGGCTCATCATCTCGTCGCAGCGGTTGACGGTCTGGCCGCCGTACTGGGAGCTGGCGATGTCCTTGATGATCTGCGTGATCTGCGTGGCGGCGGTCATGATGGACTTCGGGGAGTCCATCATCGCGTTGCCCAGCGCGAAGCCGTGCTCGAGCATGTCGCCGAAGTCGGGCAGGGAGCAGTTGCTCTGCGCGGTGAACGGCGAGTAGTCGGCGTCGTGGAAGTGGATGTCGCCCTTCATATGCGCGTTCGAGACGTCCTTGGGCAGCATGCTGAAGGCCGTGGCTTTGCTGACGGCGCCGGCGAGCAGGTCGCGCTGCGTGGCATAGACGTTGGAGTCCTTGTTCGCGTTCTCGCGCACGAGGGATTCGTCGCGGGAGGTCAGGCGCTTGACGGCCTCGTTGATGTCGGTGGCCTTGGAGCGCTCGATGTCGCGGTTGAGACGATACGACGTGTAGGCGCGCGCGACGTCGTACTCGTGCTCGTTGATGAGCGCGTGCTCGACGAGGTTCTGGATGTCCTCGATCTTGACGGGCTTGGTGTAGCGGTCGGAGATCTCCGATTCGACCTGATCGACCATGGCGTTGATGACGCTGCGCTCCTGGCCGCCGATCGGCTTGTTGAGCTCCTTGTAGGCCGCCGCGATGGCGTTGTAGATATTCACCGGGTCGAAGTCGACGATGCGACCGTCGCGCTTCTCGACCTTGATTCCGGTCGCGCCGGTGCCGTCAAGCACACCGACGCCGCCCGACTTATCGTCGATGGCGGTATCCGTCAGCACATTGATCTCCATGTCTCCTCCTGGTTTCGGTGTCGTTCCCGGGATTGGGCCGCCCGGTGTCGGCCGGCGCTCAGCGCGCGCCGCGCAATGCCATGTTTGTTTGGCAAGGAATACAATAGCGCAGCCCGAAGCGGAAAAGAACCCACATATAGGCCACGGTTTTTGCCCCTCCCCTACATCTAGTGTTTTCATGGGATTGAGAATTCCGGCGTTTCCGCGAGAACAGGCGGCGCTCCCCTCTGGCACGATTCCTATATGTGGTTTTCCGGCCTGCGGCGAAAATCGTCTCCCTAGGGCGTGTCGTGCCGTCGAACCCCAGATATAGGGGTTTGCGCTCGCACGAGGTATCACCGATGGTGCCGCGGACACAGACGACGGCGCCTTGGACACCATCTCGCCGGATGCCCCTGCGACGTCCGAAAAGGCCCCGAGAAACGCGCGGGAGCCCCGGGAGGCATGCAAGAGAGGCATTCGGGGCACCTGGGCCCTCCGGAGGCATGCAAGGGCCCCGCACCCGTCGCACGGACGGATGCGGGGCCCTGGAAAGCACGAGGCCGGCACGTGGCGCCCTTGGGGTGCCGCCGACCGGCGCGGGACGCGCCTACTTGCCCTGTGCCATGAGGTTGCGCAGCACGTACTGGAGGATGCCTCCGTTGCGGTAGTAGGCGGCTTCGCCGGGCGTGTCGATGCGCACGGTGGCCTCGAAGCTCGTCACGGAGCCGTCGGCCTTCGTGGCAGTCACCGTGATGGTGCGCGGCGTGGGGCCGTCGTTCATGGCCTCGAGGCCCTCGATGGCGTACGTCTCGGTGCCGTCGAGGCCGAGGCTTTCGACGGACTCGCCCTCGGGGAACTGCAGCGGGAGCACGCCCATGCCGATGAGGTTCGAGCGGTGGATGCGCTCGAAGCTGCGCGCGATGACGGCCTTGACGCCGAGCATCATCGTGCCCTTGGCGGCCCAGTCACGGGACGAGCCGGTGCCGTACTCCTTGCCCGCGAGCACCACGAGGGGCACGCCGGCCTTCTTGTAGTTCTGCGCGGCGTCGAAGATCGTGCTCGGCGCGCCGGTGGTGAAATCGTAGGTGTAGCCGCCGGGGGTGACCTCCTCGCCCACCGAGGCGAGCAGCTGGTTGCGCAGGCGGATGTTGCCGAAGGTGCCGCGCACCATGACCTCGTGGTTGCCGCGGCGCGAGCCGTAGGAGTTGAAGTCGCGCGGCTGCACGCCGTGCTCCACGAGGTACTTGCCGGCGGGGCTCGACGCCTTGAAGGCGCCGGCCGGCGAAATATGGTCGGTGGTCACGGAGTCGCCGAGCAGGGCGAGCACGCGCGCGCCGGAGAAATCGGCCACGGGGTCGGGCTTGGCGCCCATGCCGTCGAAGAAGGTCTGGCGGCGCACGTAGGTGGAGTCCGGGTCCCAGGCGAACAGCTCGCCGTCGGGCACGTCAAGGCCGCGCCAGCGCTCGTCGCCGTCGAACACGGAGCTGTAGTCCTTGACGAACATCTCACGGCTCAGGGAGGAGGCGATGGTCTGGGCGATGTCGGCGTTCGACGGCCAGATGTCGCGCAGGAACACGTCCTTGCCGTCCTTGTCCTGGCCGAGCGGCTGGGTCTCGAAGTCGAAGTCCATCGTGCCGGCCAGGGCGTAGGCGATGACGAGCGGCGGCGAGGCCAGGTAGTTCATCTTGACGTCCGGGCTGATGCGGCCTTCGAAGTTGCGGTTGCCCGAGAGCACCGCCGTGACGGCGAGGTCGTTGTCGTTGATCTCCTGGGAGATGGCCGGGTCGAGCGGGCCGGAGTTGCCGATGCAGGTGGCGCAGCCGTAGCCGACGAGCTGGTAGCCCAGCGCGTCGAGGTCGTCCTGCAGGCCGGACTTGCGGTAGTAGTCGGTGACGACCTGGGAGCCCGGGGCGAGGGAGGTCTTGACCCACGGCTTGGGCTTGAGGCCGAGACGATGCGCGTTGCGCGCGAGCAGGCCGGCGGCGATCATGACCGACGGGTTCGACGTGTTCGTGCAGGAGGTGATGGAGGCGATGGCCACATCGCCGTTCTTGATGTCGAAGTCGCCCTTGGCCGGCGAGGAGACGGGCACGTCGCCCGTGGCCGTGCGGTCGGTGACGTAGGCGGGCAGCGTCTTCTCGAAGGTCTGCTTGGCGTCGGACAGCAGGATGCGGTCCTGCGGGCGCTTGGGGCCGGCGATGGACGGCTTGACGGTGCCCAGGTCGAGCTCCATGTACTCGGAGTAGGTCGGCTCCACGTACTCGGGGTCGGTGGTGTCGCCCCAGAGCCTGTTGGCCTTCGCATAGGCCTCGACGAGGGCGATCTGCTTCTCGCTGCGGCCGGTCAGGCGCAGGTAGTCGAGCGTGACCTGGTCGATCGGGAAGATGCCGCAGGTCGAGCCGAACTCGGGGCTCATGTTGCCGATGGTGGCGCGGTTGGCCAGCGGCACGGAGGCGACACCCGAACCGTAGAACTCGACGAACTTGCCGACGACGCCGTGCTGGCGCAGCATGTCGGTGATCGTGAGCACGACGTCGGTGGCGGTGACGCCCTCGGGAATCTCGCCCGTGAGCTTGAAGCCGACGACGCGCGGCACGAGCATGGAGATCGGCTGGCCGAGCATGGCGGCCTCGGCCTCGATGCCGCCCACGCCCCAGCCCAGCACACCCAGGCCGTTGACGGTGGTGGTGTGCGAATCGGTGCCGACGCAGGAGTCGAGGTAGGCGAGGGTGGAGTCGCCCTGCTGCTTGGTCATCACGCATTTGGCGAGGTACTCGATGTTCACCTGGTGGATGATGCCGGTCCCCGGGGGCACCACGCGGAAGTTGTCGAAGGCCTGCTGGCCCCAGCGTAGGAACTGGTAGCGCTCCTTGTTGCGGCGGTATTCGATGTCCATGTTCTGTTCGATGGCGTTCGGCACACCCGCCACGTCGATCTGGACGGAGTGGTCGATGACCATCTGCGCGGGAACCTGCGGGTTGATGACCTCGGGGTCGCCGCCGAGGTCCTTGACCGCGTCGCGCATGGTGGCGAGGTCGACGATGCACGGCACGCCGGTGAAATCCTGCATGACCACGCGGCTCGGCGTGAACTGGATCTCGTGGCTCGGCTCCGCGTCGGCGTCCCAGTCGAGAAGCGCCTTGACGTGGTCGTCGGTGATGTTCTCGCCGTCGATGTTGCGCACGAGGTTCTCGACGAGAACCTTCAGCGAATACGGCAGATGGTCGATGCCGGGAAGATTCGCGATCGAATAATAATCGAACGCCTTCCCGCCGACCTCGAGCCGGGCAAGCTGTGTATCGCGATAGGACATAGGGCCTCCGTTTGTTTGAATGTTCCTTACCATTATGGCCCATGCCGCGCATTATGTCGGACGATGGACGCATGGCGGAACGCTGCGCGTCGGACACGGCGCGCGACGGGCGACGGAGAGGCAGGCGGTACGATGGCCGCATGCACTGGGGTCACAGCTTGAGGATGTCGAAGAAATCCCACATGCGGAAGAACAGCGTGGTGTTGGAATCGTCCGAGAAGAAGGCGACATCGTTGTTCGGCCCCATCGCCATGAACGCGGCGAACAGCAACGTCACCATGCACAGTGCGCCAAGCAGGCGGTATCGCCGCAGCGACGGCGTCAAGCTGCGCCAATTCGGACGAGCACCCCTGGGCATGGCCTTCGTCGTAGACGGTCATCACCTCGTGCAGGGCGCATGCGGAGTCGGATTTCTCGGTCAGCTCAGGGGCGCCGTCCGCCCTCTGCCGCGCTTCCTCGCGCGCCTGCCACGCGCGCCCCTACTGCGCCTTGACCGCCGGTGCGACGCGGCGGCCGATGGCCGCGCCGATCATGACGCTGGCGGCCATGATGGCGGCGCCGATGCCGAGTGCGGCGACGGTGGGCGTCACAAGCGCCCCGACGGGCAGGGCCACTTCGAAGAAGGCCGCGACCTGGGGGATGACCATACCCGCCACGCCGGCGGCGGCGCACAGGGCCACGAGGCCTCCTCTCCACGAGGCGAGCGGGCTGGCGACGCGTGCGAGCACGATGAGGCTCAGTGCGAACAGCACGATGACGCAGGTGGCGCGCAGGTCCGAGAGGTCGGCGGCCCGGGAGAGGTCCCAGCCCATGACGCCGGGCAGGATCCATGAGCAGCACAGCAGCGAGATGGCGATGCCCGCCCCGTTGGGTATGGAGAAGCGCAGCACGCGCCCCAGGAAGCCGGGGATGTAGCGGCGTGTGTTCGGGGCAAGCGCGAGGAAGAACGCGGGGATGCCGATGGTCAGGGAGCCGATGTAGGTGATATGCCGCGGCAGGTACGGGAAGGGTATGCCGGTGAGCACGACGCCAAGGGAGACGATGGCCGAGTACGCGGTTTTCGTCAGGAACAGGCTGGCGACGCGCTCCATGTTGGCCATCACCTGGCGGCCGCGGGCGACGACGTCGGGCAGGTGGGAGAACTTCGAGTCGACGAGCACCACCTGCGCGACGGCTTTGGTGGCGGGCGCGGCGTTGCCCATCGCGATGCCCAGGTCGGCCTCCTTGAGGGCCAGCGCGTCGTTGACGCCGTCGCCGGTCATGGCGACGACATGCCCGCGCCGGTGCAGTGCCTGCACAATGGCCTTCTTCTGATTGGGCAGCACGCGGCCGATGACGTCGACGTCCTCGAGTACGTCGGCCAGCTCATCCACGTCATCGGGAAGCGTACGCGCGTCGATGGCGCGCGGCTCGGCATCGCCGCGTAGGCGCACGCGGCGCGCGATGGCGGCGACGGTCAGCGGGTTGTCGCCGGAGATGACGCGGCAGCGCACGCCCTGCTCGCGGAACCACGCAAGCGTCTCCTGGGCGTCATCGCGCACGGATTCGGAGCACACGGCGAGGGCGACGGGGCGCGCGCAGGCCGGGATCACGGCAAGCGCGGAGGCCGGACCGTCTGCGGTGCTGGCGCCCATGCCATGGGCGGCGTCCGCATCATCGACGGGGGCGGCGAGAAGCAGAAGCACGCGAGCGCCCGTGGCGGCGAGTCCGGCGACCGTATCGGACAGTTCGGTCAAGGCAGGCGCCGATGCCGCCGGCGACGCGGAGGAATGCGCCTCCTGCATGCGGGCCATCAGAACCTCGGGGGCGCCCATGAACCAGGCCGTTAGCGCGCCGTCCCGGCCGCGTTCGAGCACGGCGCTGAATTTGCGCGCCGAGGAGAACGGAAGGCGGGCTACCACGTCGCCGCGCGAGGCGACCGTCGGGGCGAGGCCGCGGCGCGTTCCGTCCGGGGACAGCAGATCGACGCCCCCGTCCGCGGCGGTGTGGCCGTCGGCGCCGCTGTCGGCTCCACGGCCCGCGCCGCGCAGGCCGTCGAGGATGGCGCGGCCGGTGGCGTTCGGCGTGTCTTCGTCGCAGGCGTCGTACAGCGCCTGGGCCACGTCGGCCACCGGGCGGGAGTCGTCGACGAGACGCAGCGCGTTGAAGTCGATGCCTCCGTCGGTGATGGTGCCGGTTTTGTCGAGGTTGAGGCAGTCGACGCGGGCGAGCGTCTCGACGGCCTCGAGCTCCTGGACAAGCGTGTTCTTGCGCGCCAGGCGCATGGCGGCGATGGCGAAGTTCAGCGAGGTCAGCAGCACGAGGCCCTCGGGGATCATGCCGACGACGCCGGCGACCGACGAGACGACCGCGTCGCGCCACTCGCCGCTGGCGATGGCGGCCGACCAGCCGCCGTAATGGTTCATCTGCGTGATGATGAGCAGAATGCACAGGGGCACGACGATGAAGGTCATGGCCTTGAGAATCCGGTTGATGCCGTCCTGCAGGTCGGAATGCGTTTTCGTGAAGACCTTCGCCTCGGCGGTGAGCTTGGCCGCGTACCCGTTCGAACCGACGGCGGTGACACGCGCGAGCGCGAGGCCGGAGACGGCGGTGGCGCCCGACAGCGCCATGTCCCCCGGCTTCTTGGGAACCGTGCGGCTCTCCCCCGTGAGCATGGATTCGTCGAGTTCAAGGCCCCACGATTCGACGATCCGCGCATCGGCGGGCACCTGCTCGCCCACGCGGATCCACAGGGTGTCGCCGAGCACGATGTCCTCGAGCGCCACCTCCACGTTGCGCCCGCCGCGGCGCACGAGGTTCTTCGATCGCACGAGGATGGACAGCCTGTCGAGCGTGCGCTTGGACTTGAGCTCGGTGAACACGCCGATCAGTGTGTTGATGATGATGACGAAGCCGAAGACGGCATCCTTCCACCGCCCCGTGAGAAGCACCACGACCATGCAGGCCAGGATGATGCCGTTGAACAGGGTGAAGACGTTGGAGACGATGATCTGGCCGACCGTGCGCGTCGTGCGGGTGCGCTGCACGTTGGTCTCGCCGGCGGCGACATGACGCGCCACCTCCTCGGGGCCAAGGCCCGGCTCGTCGACATGAGGCATGCGTTCGCCGGCATCGGCGGCCCGTGCGCCCGGCCCGGTCCCCTGCGACGTCCGCTCCGTGACCTTCGCCGCATTCCGCGTCACGCGCGTGCGATCGGTTCTCGCCATCGTTCCTCCTTCGGCGTCGTTATGCGCGCCATCGTCCGTGCCGTCCCATCCGCCCTGGGTTTCCCGGCGCTACATCCGCACGTACATCTGCTTCTCATGCGCGTCGGCGTTGATGACGGCCGCGAGCGCATGGTAGAGCGAGTACACGTTGTTCTCGATGTCCTCGTCGCTGTCGGTGGGAATGAAGTCTGCGGCGTACAGAAGCTGGTTGTCCGGATCGATCTGGCCGTCGAGCAGGATGACGGGGATGCCGGCGTCACGCGCCACTCCAAGGGATTTCTCCCATGCCTCGCTTGTGGATGCGTCGGAGGTGTCGTCGGGATGCACCACGATGAACGTGACCTTGCGCTTGGCGAAGTCCTCGACGGCCTTGCGCTGCTGCTCCCCCGTGGCCGCCTGCGCGTAGAACACGGACAGGGAGCTGTTCTCGGCGCCCGCGCGGAATTTCTGGACGAGGTCGTCGTCGGTGCCGCTGCCGACGAGGGCGACGCCATAGTCGGAGCGGTCGATGTAATCGTGCGAGATCGTGGCCTGCGTGTCCTGGGTGTCCCCCACGGCGCGGCCGCGCGGAGCACAGGACGACAGGCAGACGATGGCGCACAGAAGGGACGCGGCGAGGGCCAGCAGACGCAGGGGGCGTCCGGCGGCACGCACGGGCAGGGTTCCGTTTACCGGCGCGGATGCCTCGCGAGCGGAGGTTGCGTCTGCGGTGTGATGGCGATATCGCATGGCCGTCCTTTCGACGTCGCTGGGAATGCCCGGAACCAGACCGGATCTGCAACCCTACTCTAGTGGAGACCTGCGCCCTCGGAGGTTTTTCAGCGCTGCACGAAGTCCGCACGATATGGCGCAACCGGAACTATGGCGTAGCCCCGCCCATGACGGAACCGGCCCGGATATGGCGAGAATACGACGAGGCCGCCCCTTGGAAGGGGCGGCCTCCGAGCTATTTCCCCACGGCACGCCACGTTAGGCACGGCACGCCAAATTAGGCACGGCGGGCCGAGCCTCGGCGGGTCGGGCACGCGCGCGTGTTCGTCGGCGCATCGCCGAGCGCCTCGTTAAGCGCGACCAGCACCTCGCGCAGGCTCGCGATCTCGATGGGACTGCGCCCGCTTTTCGCGATGACCTCGCGCATCGTGGCCTCGACAAGGGGCTGGGCCTTGTCGAAGGCCCGGCGCCCGGCGGGCGTGACGGCGATCAGCGAAGACCTGCGGTCCTGCTCGTTCGGCTGCCGTTCGAGCAGCCCGTCGCGTTCCATACGGTCGAGCACCTTCGTCATGCCGCCTGACGTGATGCCCAGGTGCGCGGCGATGTCGCCCGGCCGGCATGTCCCGAGACTCAGGAGCGTGCGCAGCACGTCATAGGAGGTGACCGATATCGCGTCGCCCTCCTCGAGACGCTGTTCGACCAGAGCCCACAGGCGCGTTTCGACGCGCACCGTCACATCGAAGATATCCGTCAGATCGGTATCCGTGATGGCGGTATCCGGTTTCCCCGGCTCTCGCGCCGTCGGTCCCGCCGCATCATCATTGGCGGATGCCATGTGTCTGCCTCCTTGCCTCGCCGATCATTCTTTGATCTCGTTCTCTTCTTTGATGTCGTTCTCTGCTTACTTGAACAGAACGAAGCCGTCGGTCCAGGCGATCCGCTCGCGGGCGGCCAGGGAGATCTGGAGATAGCCAAGCGCCTCCATCTCGTGGGCGCGCTGCAGGGAGCCGGCATCGAACACCGTGGCGCCGGATGCCGCGACGACGTCCGCAAGCGCCTTCTTGGCGTCCGCGTCGTCTCCCGCCACCATGACGCTCGTCTTCTTCTGGCCGGCAACCTCTCCGGAGGCGAGGGTGGCGGCGAAGTTCGTGTTGAAGGCCTTGACGACATGGGCGTTGGGAATGAGCGCCTGCAGCTCGGCGGCGGCGCTGCCGGCCTCGACGGCCAGCGGTTCCATGGTGGAGAAGTCGACCGGGTTCGTGATGTCGACCACGGTCCTGCCGTCGAAGGCGGCGCCGGCCTTGCCGGCGATATCCGCGAGCGCCGGGTACGGGACGGCGAGGACGACGATGTCGCCGTACTCGGCGGTCGCGACCTCGTCGTGGCCGACGAAGGTGACGGTGGCGCCGGCGCGCTCGAAAAGCTTCGCGAGGGAGGTGCCCATATTGCCCTTGCCGATGATGGAGATTGCGGTCATGATGATCCTTTCGCTTGTGCGTGTGCCGGGTTGCCGGAAAGGCCGCCGGAACTTGTCTTGTCGGCTTGTATCTTACGCGCAAGCAATCATCGTGTCAACAATCTCGCCCTCTCCCCGCCCTTCCGGCGTGTCGCACCCTGCGCCACCTGCCCTCAGGCCGTCACGGCAAGCAGCAGAAGCATCGAGACGCCCTCGCTCACCAGCGGTACCATGCCCGCCACATACCCGTGTCTGCCGCGCAGACGGTAGTACAGCGCGTACATGACGACGCTCACGACGAAGGCGAGGGCGAGCGCCACGTCCATCGTCACGGCGCCCGTATGCGTCATACGCCCGGCGGAGCGCAGCACATCGACGGCGGCGTATTCGAGCGCCGTCCATCCCACGATGAGAAACAGCTCGCAGGTGAAGCGCCGCCCCAGGGCGAGGACGGTCACGGCGAGCAGGACGAGGAACAGCCCGACGCCAAGCGAGAGAATCGTGCGCCCCGGCACGATGCGCTCCCCCGGCGCGTCGAGGACGCTGACGAAGCTCATGCACAGGCCGGCGGCACCTGCCCCGATGGCGCCGGCAAGCAGGATGACGATGGCGGGAAGGTTCCGGCCGTGGCGCCGTCCGGGGCGGAACGCGACCGCCCACCACGCCAGGTAGAACAGACAGCAGACGACGAGCAGCCTCTGGCCCGTCACAAGATTCGCCGCGGCATACGCGGGATCGTACAGATGCGACATGCGCCCTCCTTATGCGGCCTTACACGGCGCCTCCCCGCGCCGTGCCTCCAGCATAGGCGCGCTCAGGCGAACAGGAGCAGCACGAGGCCGGGCGGGAACACGGCGCAGACGAGGGACATGGCGGGCGCGTACGTGCCGATGGTCCAGAACACCGGGCACAGCACGAATTCGCTGACGAGAATCGTGAAGGCGCAGCTGACGAAGGCGCCGCGCGAGCGCACGAGGCGTTCGAAGCACATAACCCATAGGTCGGCCAGCGGCACCAGGACGAGGATGCAGCACAGGTCGCGCCACCACGCGATGCGGTCCGTCTCGAGAAGGCGCGTGGCGGCGAAGGCGACGATCGCGGGCACGATGGCGTGCGCGAGGTTCGCCGCGTACTCCCATGCGAAGCGCGCCCCGCGCGTCATGGCCATGCCCGGCCCGCCGTGCCTCGTGCGCGCTCCGACGGCGAGGAACAGGTCGAGGAACACGAGGATAAGCGCCATGGATCGCACGGGCTGCACGCGCGCCAGGGCGCCGCCGTTCATGGCGGACGCTAGGCCTTCCACATGCACGGTTTCGAAATCGGCATGGAACACGCTGCCCCCGGCCAGGAAGTCCTGGTAGCGCCGTGCGAGCTCCTGCCGTTCCTGCGGGCTTGACATGCCCAGCTGGGAGGAGGCCTCGTTCTGCAGAACCGTCAGCGCACGCCGCTGCCAGATGACGGCGAAGACGGTTTCCTTGGCCTCGCTTCCCAGCGAGGTGAAAGGCGAGTCGACATAGGTGATGGCGCCGGAGATGTCTTGCTCGTCGCCGGCCTCGATGCGCGAGGTGGCGCCGGGCGAGATGACGAAGCCGCATTGCGCCTGCCCCGTCTGGACCTCGTGGATGAGCTCCTGCTCGCTCGAGGCCTCGCGGAAGTCATACGACGAATCCGCGGCCTCGATCTGCTCGACGAGCTGGTGGCCGCTGTCGCCGTCCTCGTTCCACAGGAGCACGGTCCACGATGTTCCCGCCGGCACGGAGACGACGGAAATCATCCACAGAACAAGCGCCATGAGAACGGCCGCGATCCAGCAGGCGGGGCGGCGCAGCTGGCCCTTGAGCGACAGCGCGAACCACAGGAGCCCTTTCTTCAGCGCCTTCATCGGGCCGCCTCCCCGTCCTTCGGCGCCATGCCGCCGGGCGCCGCGGCGACGGCACGCGGTCGGCGCCCCCGGCTTCCCCGGCGCCCTGTGCGCAGGCGGGGCAGCTCATGGTGCCGCGCCTTGTCGCATACCACGGCCACGCAGACCATCAGCGCACCGACTGCGAGAACCACGAGGACATCGGTCACGGGCATGCGTCCGGCGGTCAGCGCGTCGGCCGCGTACCCGCGCTCGATCGCGAGGGGCAGCACATCGCCCACGGCCGCCACCGGTGCGGGCAGGAAGGTGGACGGCAGGAGGCACCCGCCCGCGAACACCATCACGAGTCCGACGAGCAGGAAGATAAGCCCCGCGTGCTCGCTGCGGCGGGTCAGCGTGTACATCATGGTGTCGAACGCGCCCATCATGAGGGCGCCGGGAAGAAGCCTGAGCGCCACAAGCGGCAGCGACGCGCCGAGCACGATGCCGCCAGAATGCGCGAGCAGGGCGAGGACCGGTGTCAGGAGCACGACGGCGACGGCCCACAGCGCAAGCCCGATGACGCCCGTTTTGATCAGCGCGTCGAGCCACGCCGACACGCCGTATACGCGCAGCTTGCGCTCCATCTCCTCGTCTTCCCCTGTGAACAGGAAGCCGAAGTTAAGTCCGATGCCGAAGGTGAGCAGCGCCACGACCACCGACAGATAGTATTCGTGCAGGCCCATGGTGCCGACCGGCGAGTACGTGCGCTCGGAGAAGATGCCCAGGCGCGCGAAGCAGGCCTTCGCGTAGGCCATCGCGAAGACGCCGCCCATCTGCTCGGGGTCGGATACGTCCGCCCGGGTTTCGCGCACCTGCTCGATGGCCGAGTAGGTGCCGGCCTCGGATGCGCTCAGAAGGCTGACGAAATCGTCGACCACCTCGCGAAACAGGCGCGTGCCCATGGCGCCGCTGTCGGGAAGGTAGATGACGGCGGGCGTGTTCGTGCCGTCGACGAGGTCATCGTAGAAACCGTCGGGAAGCCAGATGGAGGCGCTGCATTCGCCGCTCGCGACCATATCCCGCGCCTCGTCCTGCGTGTCGATGTAGCGCAGGGTGCCGAGGCTCACGCCCTCCTGCGAGCCGGCGACGGCTTGCATGATGGCCGACAGTCGCGGATCCGACTTCACGCCGGCCATGCACACGGTGATCGGCGAGACGGACGAGGAGCGCGTCATCAGTGACGACACTCCGAGCGCTGCGCCGACGAGCACGGCGGACATAAGCACGATTCCCACGAGCATATGCCCCAGCGAGACGACGACCCTCTTGGCCTCGATCCTCGCATAGCGGCGGGCGATGGAGGTTCCGTCCCCGCGCCGGGTGTGTCGGTTGCGTGTCATGCATCAGATCCTGTCAGCCACGGTCCTGCATCGAACGCGGCGGAATGTCCGGCGCCGCCGATAGGCGTGCACCGGCGGTTGAGTCAGTTGTACTACTTGAGCTGGTCCGCGGCGCGCTGCACCTGCTGCTGAAGGTCCTCCAGATCGCTCGAGGTGGCGGTGGAGAGGTCAAGTGCATTGCTCGCATCCACGGTTTTGATGGAGGCGTCGGGAGAGACGGAGATAGCCATGTTGTCGATGGATACGTCGGAGTCCGGCTCCACATGCGGCACGGTGAAGGTGAAGGCGTTGCCGTCCTTCTTCGTGGTGCCGCTGATGCTCCAGGTGTCGGCCCCGTCAAAGGACGTCAGGGTCAGCGTGCCGTTCGACGAATCATAGGAGTAGCCGTAGCCGGCGTTATCCGACGGGCCGTGGGAGTAGCCGTACCTGGCGTTATCCGACGGGAAGCTCGCGGTCCACGTCTCGGTGCTGCCGTTCGTCGACCCGCTCCATGCGAAGGTTTGGCTGTATCCGCCGTCGGTGTACGTCATCGTGCAGTTCTGCATCGCGAAGTCGCCACCCTTGAAGTCGATCTCGTACGACGGGCCGTCGGACGCAGACACGGCGAGCATGGCCAGCTGGCCGCCCTTGACGTAATAGGTCAGCGTGGCCGAGCCGTGGACGTCGGCGAGTTCCTGCTTCGCGGACGCGATGGCGGCCTGGAGCCTGGCGATCACATCGGCCTTGCCGCTGACGTCGTACATCTCCTGCAGCATGGCGTCGGTGAACACGGTGTCGGATTGCACGATGCCCGTCAGCGCATCCGAATAGGTGCCCAGCCACACCGACAGGTCGGACGCGGTGACCTGCGCCGTGTAGCCGGAGCAGCCGACGGTTTTGCCATTGACCTCGAGGTCCTTCTTGTCGGCCTTGCTCCACGTCAGCTTGTCGAGGTTCGTCTCGGTGGCGGTCAGCAGCTGCGAGAGGGCGTCCGCCACTTCCACGAACAGCATCGGGCTTGCGAGGCCGAAGGAATCGCCGACGGCCTTCGTCTCGTTGCTCGAATCGATGTCGAAAGTGTTGGCCACGGACTGGCTCAGCGAGCCGTGTGCGTAATCGTAGGTGATGGGGCGCGAGTACAGGGCGGGCACGTTGAGCGTGGCGCGCGAATCGTCGCCGTAGAGGGTGGCGTTCGTGGTGAAGCCACCGAAGTTGACCGTGCCGTTGAGCGAGTGCCGCTTGGCCTTGAGATCATAGGAGTACGAGGCATCGAGCGTGCCGGATGTGCCGTCCGAGTCGATGGTGCCGGAGAAGCCGAGGTCGGCCGTGCGGTTGGCGAGGATTTTGTCGAGGTGCATGTCCTTGCCCAGCTGGCCTTCCTCGACGGACGAGAGCGCGGCCGTCAGGCCTTCGACGAGCTCCTGGCCGCGCGTCTTGCGCGAGCCGATCTTATACCCGACGAATCCGGCGACAAGCGCCACCACCACGATCGCCGCGATGAGGGTGACGATGCGTGCCGGACGCGACATGCCTCGCTTGGCCGGCTCCTGGTCGGTGTCCGGCTGCGATGCGATCGGCAGGCCCGTGGCGGGGTCGAACAGAGCCATCGTCTGGTATGCCTGCGTCGGCTGCGCGGAGGCGTCCGGCTGGCCGTAGGTGCCGGCGGCGCCATACGATGCGCCCGGCGCGCCCGGCTGCTGTGCGTCATACTGCGGCGCGTCATACTGCGGCGCGGCTCCATATGATGCGGAGGCCGCGGAATCGTATGCCTGCCCCTGCTGGTAGGAGCCGGACTGGTAGGCGTCCTGCGCGTACTGACCTTGCTGATACTGGCCCTGCTGATACTGGCCCTGCGCATACGGGTCGGCGGCAGCGGTCTGCGCCGTCTGTACTGTCTGCGCCGTCTGCGGAGTCTGAACCGTCTGCGCGACAGGCTGCGCATACTGCTGCGTCGCGTACTGCTGCGGCATGGGCGCCGCGGCCCCGGGATTGCGGGGAACGCCTGTCGACGGATCGAAATTCCACCCCTGGTTGTCTGTCATCGTCCTTCTCCTTTCTGGCTCCGGTTCCGTTCTCGGCCACATATTCTCCCGACCGGGAACAACCGTCACAACGCCTATGATAGCGGCGGCTCGTTCCCGGCCGCGCCATCGGGCCGCCATAGGGCGTCCCCCGGCGTCCACGGCGTCAGGGTTCCGCCGTCGAGCAGATAGCAGCGGCTGGAGGCGCGGATCTCCGCGTCGTCGTGCGTGGCCACCACAATCGTGCCGTTGCCCTGGCAGTACCAGCGCATCCAGTCGCGGATCTCACGGCGGTAGTAGATGTCGAGCGCGGCGGTCGGCTCGTCCATGATGAGAACGGGCGGCTTGCGCACGACGGCGCAGGCGATGCTCACGCGGCGCTTCATGCCGCCGGAGAGGCTGCGCACGGGCTTGTTCAGGATGTCGCGCAGGTGGAAGACGTCGAGGATCGACGGATCGACGGCGCGGATGCTGCCGCTCCACAGCGCCACGTTGTCCCGCACCGTGAGCTCCTCGGCCAGCGGATTGCCCTGCGGCAGGTACCCGCAGAAACGCGTGAGCTCCCTAGGGCGGCGCGTCACATCGTGCCCGTAATAGACGATGCGCCCCGCGTCCGGACGGATGATGCCCGCCATGATCTGCAGCAGCGTCGATTTGCCGCTTCCATTGCGGCCGATGATGGCGATCTGCTCGCCCGGCATCGCATGCATCGAGACATCATGCAAGATCGTGTGCCTGCCATACGACGCCCCCACGCCGTTGACGTCAACCGAATGCATCGGCTCCCCCGCCTGCCCGGCCGCCCCCGCGGGTTGCGCGGCCTCCTGGCACCCGGCGCCGTCCTGTCCGTCCGCGGCGCCCCTGGAGCCGCCGTCCTCGCTCGTCGTCATCTGCCGCACCTCCCGATCGCCCGCGGCGTTCCGCGGCCCACAGCCGGAAGTCTAGCATCGCGCGGGAACACCGTCCCCTATCCGGCGACGCCGCGCCATCGTGTCATCGCCATCGTGTCATCGCCATCGTCACAGCGCCATCGTCACAGCGCGCCGCAGGCACGCAGCAGCTTCTCGATTTCGGTGCCCTGCACCTTCTTGAGGAACTCGCGCAGCGCCAACCTGTCCTTAAGCGGCAGGTCCATTTCGGGCAACGTCTTGCCGTCGGCGAGCTTGACGGCCGAGGTGATGAGGTCGCGCAGGTCGAACACGCTGCCCCCACACCTCCGGCACGCCGCGGTCCACGTTGCACAGCGTGTAGACCGTCTCCATGCCCGTGCGGATCGAGTACTCGTCACGATAGCGGGTCGCGGTGGCAGATCGCGTCGGACGGCGTGGCCGTGCCGGCGGAATCGTCGGGAAGCATGCGGATGGCGTCGAACACGATTCCACCGTCGGTGATCGTTCCCGTCTTGCCGAGGTTGATGTAATCGTGGGAGATGGTGGCCTGCGTGTCCTGTGTGTCGCCGACGGCGTGACCACGCGGCGCGCATGATGCGAGGAGCAATGCGATGCAGATCGCCGAGGCGATATATATATGCATACCTTCATGCATGGCATGGCTGCGATCTCCACGGATATGAACCTCTTGTACCAAACTACCCCAAGCGTTGTATTCTGTTCGTCAGACTGACCAATGTCTGCGCTATCATCTTTTTGCCATTACGCCGAAGAAGGAAGAAAGCCATATCAACCATGAGTATCAAACCACCGAAGGCCATCATCGCATCGGCCATTCGCAAAATCATCGCCACGGCGGCCACCGTCACGATGGCGGCCGCGCTGTGCCCCCCCCCCGGCCGCCCATGCCGAGACGGCGGGAACGCCTGATGCCTCGTCCACGGTAGACGTTTACAGGCTTTTCAACCCCAACACCAGCGAGCATCTCTACACCAAGTCGGTGGCGGAACGCGACAGCCTACTGCTGAGCGGCTGGACCTACGAGAGCATCGCATGGTCCGCACCCGCCGCCAGCACCGTGAACGTCTACCGCCTGTGCAATGTGACAAGCAGCCAGCACGCGTATACGACGAGCGACGATGAGGTCGCCTCGCTGACATCGAACGGCTGGCGCAACGAAGGCGTCGCATTCCAGGCCAGCGACGATGCCGACGACGAGATACCCGTGTACCGCCAGTACGATCCGAACAACGGCCAGCATAATTACACAACCGACCTCGACGAGGCGCAGTCCCTGATCCGTTCCGGCTGGAACGACGAGCACATCGCATGGTATGCGGTGGAAGACCCGGACCCGACCATCACGCATCCCGTCACCATTTACGACCGCACCGATTACTCCGCCATCTACGACTTCAACTACTACATCGACAGGTATCCCGACATCAAGCAAGCCTATGGCAACGACGACGCCGGCGCCTTGAAGCACTTCGCCACCACCGGCATCCTGGAAAACCGCCAAGGCAAGCAGAACTACGACACCGCCACGTACAACTCCATGCGCAAGGTCGCCAGCATTCCATACAGCTCCGACCTGTATCGCATGTACAACACCAACACAGGCGAGCATTTCTACACTTCGTCCGTACAGGAACGCGACAGCCTGCTGCTGAGCGGCTGGACCTACGAGAGCATCGCATGGACCTCCCCCACAGGTCCGCTGGCAGGCGACAGCATCTACCGTCTGTACTCGCCGGGCTCAGGCCGTCACTTCTACACCACGGATGGCGACGAGCGCGATTCCCTCGTGAAGCTCGGCTGGCGCTACGAGGGCGTGTCCTTCTCATCGGATCCGCAGCAAGCGAAGCCGGTCTACCGCCAATACAATCAGCGAAACGGCGAACACAATTACACCACCAGCGCCAATGAGGCGCGCACTCTGATCGATTCGGGCTGGAACGACGAGGGCATCGCCTGGTACGGGATGGAAGACCCCGACCCGACCATCACGCATCCCGTCACCATTTACGACCGCACCGATTACTCCGCCATCTACGACTTCAACTACTACATCGGCAGGTATCCCGACATCAAGCAAGCCTATGGCAACGACGATGCCGGCGCCTTGAAGCACTTCGCCACCACCGGCATCCTGGAAAACCGCCAAGGCAAGCAGAACTACGACACCGCCACGTACAACAGGCTGAAGCTCCAGCGCATGTATCCGGATGCGTGGAAAGTGCTGCCTTCCATCGGCACCGACCTCAGGTCGGCATACAACTACTCCATCCGTAAGTGGGTGAAGATGGAAATCGCACCTGAAAAGGGAACCCATTACTACGCCATGATGGGGTACACCGGCCGGAGCGGCAACTGCTACCTCATGGCAGGCACCTTCACGGAACTCGCCAAGGCACTTGGCTACGACGCCAAGCAGGTCACCGGCTATGTGCTGTTGAAGAACGGATACCACAGCCAGCATTCCTGGGTCGAAATCGACGGCAGGGTCTACGACCCCGACTGCGAATCCGAACTCAAGGTGGATTCCTTCGGCAAGCACTATGGGGACCCCGGAACGTTGAAATACCACAAAGAGGGATACATGAAGGCCTGACGCACCGTCGGAAGGCCCCATCCATCCGTCAGCGACCGAACAAAGGAGACACAAAATGACAAACACCGCCCATAGACTCATCGCAGGCATTTTCGGCGTCTGCCTTCTCGCAGCGCCGCTCTCGGCTTGCGGATCAAGCCACCCCGAGACAACGGCGGCGGAGCAATCCGCGACGGCATCCGCATCGGCGTCGCCGTCCGAGAAGGAATACAAGGCCATTGGCACCAAGGCCGACGGCGCGTATGCCGTGAACACCACCAACAAGACCGGCAAGGACATCACGGCATTCGCAATCAAGGATTCGACCGATTCAGATTACGGCGACAACATGCTTGCCGACGGGGACGTCTTCGCCGCCGACGAAGAGCGCACCGTGTATTACGGAGAGGCGGACTCCGGGAAGTCCGCGAGCACGGATTCCACGACTGCCGGCGCCCCTGCGTCGCCCAGCGCGTCTGACGGCGGTCTGGCCGACGCCGACCTCAACGCCGAATACGACGTGAAGGTCACGTTCGAAGGTGGCGGCGAACAGGAAATCCACGCCTTCCCCATCGCCAACGGCAAGGAAGCGTCCATCGAACTGGCCGATGATTCCGAAGGCGGCTTCGCATATATCGAATACACCGATGCGACGTCGGGCAATGCCGTGAACACGCATAACAGCGAAAAGCAGGCGTATGACGCGGCGAAGAAGGCGGCGGACGACTCTGCCGCCAAGAAGGCAGCCGATGATGCGGCGGCGCAGCAGGCCGCCCAGGAAGCCGCCCAGCAGAAGGCGGCTGAGGAGGCGGCGGCCCAACAGCAGGCCCAACAGCAGCAAGAGCAACAGCAGGCCCAACAGCAGGCCCAACAGCAGGCCCAACAGCAAGCGCAGCAACAGGCCCAGCAGCAAGCCCAGCAGCAGAACACGGCTCCGAACACCACCCAGAACCAGCAGCCCGCCGCCGGCGGCGATGCCAACAACGGCTGCCTCGATGGTGGCATCGACCTGAACTGAGACAATGCGCAAACAGATCGCATATCTCTCATTGACACGCGCCCTGGCATGCCTCGGCGTGGTGTTCCTCCACGCCTCGCTGTGCGCAATCGCCGTCTTCTCCCCCGAAGCCGGCCAACACGCCTCGGCGCTCCTGCTCACTGACAGCATGCTGTGGACGGTGCCGTGCTTCGTCATGGTGACCGGTGCGCTGCTGCTCGACCCCGAGCACGAGGTGACGATTCGCAAGATCGCGACCAAGTACCTCAAGCGCGTGGTCCTGGCGCTCATCGTGTTCACATTCGTCTTCGAACTGTTCGACACGCTTGTGGGCGGCGGCGACATGGGCCGGCTCGTCGTGGACTGGCTCGTCGCCCTGTTCACCGGCAAGACCTGGCTGCACATGTGGTACATCTACATGCTCATCGGCATGTACCTCATGCTTCCGGTGTTCCGCGCCGCCGTGAAGGCGATGGATGACACGACGCTCCGCTACGCCATCGCCGTACTCGCCGTGTTCCAGGCGCTCGTGCCGTCCATCGACAACTTCCTCGGCGACAACCAGATCGGCTTCTACATCCCGGTGAACACCGTGTACCCGCTGTACCTGCTGCTGGGCTACGCCGTCCGCACGGGCAAGCTCCGCCTGTCGGCCCCCGGGTCCGTGGCGCTTGCAGTGGTGGCGGAGGCCGCCGTCATGATGTGCTCGCACTTCGGCTACGCTTCGGCGAACACCGCAGTGCTGGCACTGGGCAACAGCTTCGGCTCGATCCTTGTCGTCGCCGTGGGCCTGGGCGTGTTCTCGCTCCTGAGCCACGTGCCGAACCCGGCGGACGACGCGCACCCGGGCCCCGCGATGCGGGCGATGCTCTCCATCGACCGTTGCTCGTTCGGCATCTACCTGATGCACGTGCTGGCACTGTACACAATCTACAAGGTGCTCGCCTTCGACCCGTTCCTGCACGGCGACGTGCTTGCGATCGCCGGCTGCGCACTCGTGGCGTTCATCGTGTCGTATGCCGTGGTCTGGGTGCTGAAGCTCATCCCCGGCGTGCGCGCCATCCTGTAAGGCGACGCTTTGAAGCGACACCACCGCGGCACAGCAAAGACGACAAATGCAAGAAGGGGGCTTCCGCCACAAGGCGGAGGCCCCTTCCCCATTGGCCAGCCCATCGTCGGCGCCGCGCCATCCCCGGCGCCGACGACGCATGATCACAGGGCGCCGCAATCCTTGAGCAGCTTTTCGACCTCGGTGCCCTTGACGCGGCGCAGCAGCTCCCTGAGCGCCAGCCTGTCCTTCAGCGGCAGGTCCATCTCGGCAAAGGTCTTGCCGTCGGCGAGCTTGACGGCCGAGGTGATGAGGTCGCGCAGATCGAACACACTGCCCCACACCTCCGGCACGCCGCGGTCCACGTCGCACAGCGTGTAGACCGCCTCCATGCCCGTGCGGATCGAGTACTCGGTGGTGAACACCGTGTCGCGCGGCGTCTCGGCGTACTGGCCCACGAAGGCGAGGTTCACGGAGCCGTCCGGCACCACCTTCGGGCGGTCGCCGTCGCGGCGCGGCTCGAAGAAGCTCGTCACATACGGCATCATGGCCGCGGTGGTGGTGCACTCGTTATGCGCCAGGAACGGGATGCGGTCCTCGGGCACGCCGATGTGGTAGAGCCACTCCTCGCACAGCTCGGCGCCCGTGCATTCGGCCATCGGCTTCTTGACGAAGTCGCCCGCGTCATGCCAGCAGTTCAGGCCGTACACCCAGATGAGGCAGTGGTCGTCGGGCTGGTCGGGGAACTGGCCCTGGCGGTTGATGGTCCACGACAGCAACCAGCTCGAATCCTTCGCCGTCACGATGCCGCCGGTCACGATATGCCCCGACAGCGGGTCGCGGTGGCAGATCGCCTCGATGGCGTCGAGCACCTCCTTGTTCGCTGTGTCGACGGTCCACGATTCCCAGCTCGTCTCCTCGATGCTCCTGAAGAACTTCTCGGGGTGGCCGAAGTCGGAGGACTGCGCGGCGATGTTCTTCCACAGCTGGATGGACGGGCCCTCGCCGTTCTTGATCGTGACGGTCGGAACGGTGTCCTGTCCGGCGTAGGCCGTGCAATCGCCCTGCGAGCCGTTCGTGACGAACACGAGGTCGTCGGCCGTCAGGTCAATGGCCTTGGACTGGCCGCCCTGCGTGTACTCGATGCGCTTGGCGACCTTCTTCGTGGCCGTCACGTCGCATACCACGTTCGTCACCTGCGTGTCGTACAGGAAGGTGCCGCCGGCGTCCTCGATGTACTTGACCATCGGCTTGATCATGGAATCGTACTGGTTGTAGCGGGTGAAGCGCAGCGCGGACAGGTCGGGCAGGCCGTCGATGTGGTGGATGTAGCGCTGCATGTAGCGCTTCATCTCAAGGGCGCTGTGCCATTTCTCGAACGCGAACATCGTCTGCCAGTAGATCCAGAAATTCGTCTTGTAGAAGTCGTCGTCGAATACGTCGTCGATTGTTTTGTCGGCGAGGTCCTCGTCGGTCGACAGGAACAGGTGGAGCAGCTCCTCGGTCGCCTTCGGGTTCATGGCGTACTTCTTGTCGGTGTGCGCGTCCTGGCCGCGCTTCTCGGTGACGCGGCACAGCGAGAAGTTCGGGTCGTCCTTGTTGAGCTTGTAGTACTCGGAGAAAATCGTCTCGCCGGGGTTCTGAATCGACGGGATCGAGCGGAACAGGTCCCACATCACCTCGAAGTGGTTGTCCATCTCGCGCCCGCCGCGCATGATGTAGCCGCGCGTGGCGTCGTAGATGCCGTCGCACGACCCGCCGGCCACGGGCAGGGATTCGAACACCGTGATGTGGTCTCCGGGCATCTGCGCGTCGCGGATGAGGAAGCATGCCGCGGACAGGCCCGCGAGACCCGACCCCACGATGTAGGCGTGCTTGTTGTCGATGCCCTCCGGCTTGGCCGGTGTCGCGAACGCTTCGTAGTTTCCTGCAGAGTAATACATGATGACTCCCATCTATCTCTTCCGGTCTGGCGTCCCGCCGTTGGGGCGCCGGCCTTCGTTTCGAGACCACGGCCATTATCCGGCGGCCGCCGGGTGCGAATCCAGCGACACCGGGCGCGCGTCTGTCCGAAATCACGACATATGGGGCGGATTGTCCGAATCCGGTCCGCGTCGTTCCAGATGCGTCAGGGCGGAGCGGAAGGAGCCTTCGAGGGTGGCGGCGAGGTCGTCGACGATGGCGTCGATATCCCCGGCCATCCCCGAGTCGAGCCAGTCGAGCATCACGCCGACGAACACGAACTGGTACAGGTGCGCGACGGTGCGGCGCTGCACATCGGTGACCTCGAGCCCGGCGGATTCCTCGCACACCACGCCGTACAGCAACTCCTCGGCCCAGGCGGACAGCACTCCGCGCAGCTTCTCGCGGTCGATGCTGTCATAGACGTTCGTGATGAAGGCGCGGTCGGCGTCCATGCCGCGCATGATGTTGCGCAGCCCCTCGGGCCAGCTGTCATGCGTACGCGCGGAGCCGAGCGCCTCGGAGAACTCGCGCAGGGCGGTGTCCTCCACGAGTTCGTAGATATCCGAATAGTGGTAGTAGAACGTGGACCTGCTGATACCGCAGTCCTCGGTCAGGTCGCCGATCGTGATGCGGTCGATCGGCTTGGCGGCCAGCAGCTTCCTCAACGAATGCTCCAGGGCCCTCTCCGTCAGCTGCGACATGCATCCCCTTCCTCCATATGGTCGTGGAATCCGCGCCCGGGCGTCATGCCTTCCGGTCGTCGATGCGGTCCGTCAGATCCAGGTGAGCAGGCCGAGCGAGCGCACGAGGTCGCTTTTCAGGTATCCGCCGGCCACGAGCCGGGCCATGCGCCGCGGTTTGGGCAGCTCCCGGATGGCGAGGAAGCGGTCGAGCGTCCTCAGGCTGCCCTCGGGCATCATCGTGGCGTAGCGTTCCCTCAGCAGCGAGGCGAGCGCGAAATACGTGTCGGCGGACGAGCGGGCGGCGGGGTCGCGCAACTTGGCGAGACGATAGGACCAGCTGCGCACATCCGTGGCGCCCACGTCGTTGTTCCCGTGCTGACGGTAGTCCATGAGCTTGGCCGGCATATGGACCACATGCCCGATGGCCGCGCATACCAGCGCGATCCACCAATCATGCATCGGGATGCGATCGTCGAAGGGCTGCGAAAGCACGCCTGCGGAACGGTCCACCATCATCGTGCATCCCGTCACGTAGTTCTGCACGAGCAGCCTGTTGAGCGACGTCCTGGGGTCGGCCACCTGCAGGTTTCGCTCGGGCACGTCCATCGGCCTGAGGTCTGCGTCCACCACGCGGTAGTCGGAGAACAGGCACAGCGGGCGGCATCCGTCGAAATGCCGCTCCTCCTGTTGGAAGCGGCGCAGCATGCGCTCCACCTTGGTGGGGTGCCACACGTCGTCCTGGTCGCAGAACATCATGTACGGAAGGCTCGTGTGGCGCATGATCTGCATGAAGTTGCGCGCCGGGCCGCCGCAGATGACGTCGTCCTTGATGATCTCGAGGCGCCCCGGATATTGGCAGGCGTAGCTCTCGAGGATGTCGACCGTGGCATCGGTCGAGCCGTCGTCGCGGGCGACGATGCGGAAGCCCTGGTAGGTCTGGGCGAACAGCGAGTCGAGCTGCTCGGGCAGGTAGCGTTCTCCGTTGTACGTGGCCAGGCAGATGTCGACCTGGGGTTCCATGATGCCTCCTTGGCTTGCTGCGCCTGCTGCGGCGCCGTTCTTGGCTTACGCTTGCGCGCGGGCGGGGATGCCGATATGCCGTTCCATCGCGTCTGCGAGGACGGCGCGGAAGCGCTCCTGCGTGAACAGCTCACGATAGCACGCGTAGGCGGATTCGTGCATGGACGGCGCGCTCACCGGATTCAGGGCCTCGGCGATGGCGAAATCCGCGGCGTCCGGCACATCGTCGCGGTCCACGTTCACGCCGATTCCCTGGCTTTCCACGAGGTTCCACGTGTCGCCGCCGATGGTGTTGAGCAGCGGCAGGCCGCAGTACAGGTAGTCGATGGACTTCATGCTCAGGCCCACCGTGACCGTCGGCTTCATGATGTTGATGCCGTAGGCGCAGTCCCCGAGGATGGCGTTCTTCGTGCGCTCGTCGTAGATCGCGCCGTGGCTGACCACCGGGACGGAGTGCGAACGCACGGCGGCGACGAAATCGTCGAGATGCTCGCCGGCGCCGATGACGTGCAGCTCCAGCGGATGGCGCCGCGCCATGGCCCCCAGAAGGTCGGCGATAAGCGGGATGTCGATGATGTTGTTCACGGCGCCGAGGTAGGCGATGCGCAGGGGCGTGCCGTCGGACATGTCGCGCCATGCGGCGTCCGCGCGCAGGCCGGTCGGAGGCGCCACGTCGGAGGCGACGTCGCCGGGCTCGTTCGCGCCGGGCCCGGCGGAGCCCAGGTCGATGGCGGGCACCGGCTGCGGGTCGATGCCGTCGGTGCTTTTGTACCAGTACAGCGTCGTCGTGCGATCCTCGGGAAGGTCGAGCACCTCGCGGTACCGGTCGCATTCGGTGAAGATCTGGCAGGCGCATCCCAGATGCCTGTCGCGCAGGGAGCGCCACATGCGCACCGGCGGGGTCCATGACAGTCCGCGCACGGGAAGCGATTCTGGCCACAGGTCGATGATGTCGAATACGACAGGCACGTCGTATCTTCTGTGCAGATCGTCGGCGACCGGTGCGAAGGAGTTGGCGGGCAGCAGGAACCACAGCAGGTCGAAGGGCTCGCTCCCCCGCATGCGCGCGTCGATCCACGCGCCCGCGTCCTTGGCGAAACGGCGGATGGACGTCATGCGGCGCACCGACAGGTTGCGGCGGAATGGCCTGAGGTGAAGGAACACGTGGTCGGGCAAGGACCGGCTGACCGTGGCCTTGGCATGGTGGTCGAAGTCGGAGAAGATGCGCGTGACGGTGTCCCCGCGGTCCTCGAAGAATCGGGCGACGGCTTCGGCCCGGCTTTCGAACGTCGAGGAATGGGTGACGATCGCTACTCTCATGCCTGGCCTTCCTGCGGTGTGCGCATCTGCGCGGCGGGCGCGGACGGTCCGCCGCTCGCATCGTCATATTCTACCGCCGCGCCCGCCCGCCGCCGTCATGCGACGACGGCGGACAGCGGAGCCACGAACCGGGGAAGGATCCGAGGCGTCAGGAGACGAGGGCGACGATCAGCGTGACGATCGGCAGGCCGCCCTGCATGAGGATGATCTTCGGGTTGCTCGTGAAGCTGCCGTACGCGGCGACGAGCACGATGTAGCCCATGAGGCACACGAGCGCTGGGGTGCTGTGGAACGCGAACACGGCGATGAGAACGAGCACGGCGATCAGGGCGTTGTACACGCCCTGGTTTTTGAACAGCGTCGACACGGAGGGACGCGCGAGCTCCTCCTGCGTCATGCCGAACACCTTGGCCGTGCGCGCCGACGTGGTGGCGATGGTCTCCAGGTAGAAGATGAACAGGAACTCGAGTGCGACCAGCACGGCGAGAACCTGGGTTGCGATGGACATGACTCTCCTTCTTCGCGGTTATGTTTTCATTGTATCCGTACGCCTGCGCACCGCGTCACATGCGGTATGTAGCGGTGATGTACTTGTCGGCCCAGTCGGAATCGGAATCGCTTCCGCGCCCGGTGCCGCCCTCGTCGAGCGGGCACCCCTGGTACAGGTCGTCCGCGAGGGTCAGCGTCACCTGCTTGAGCTCGAGGTCATCGAGATACTTGCGCGGGATTCCGGAAAGCCCCACGTTCGCTCCCACGATGGCGCCCGCCACCCCTCCGGTCGAATCGCTGTCGCCGTTGTGGTTGACGGCGGCGACCACCGCGGACTCGAAATCGTCAGGATATCGCAGCGCGCAATACACCGCGATGGCCAGGGTCTCCTCCGCCACCCGGCCTTCTCCCAGCTGGTGGATCGCATCAAGGTCGCCGTCGCCCGGCCGGGCCTCGTCGGCAAGGTCGATCGCCCTGCGCATGATCATCAGGAACTCATCCATATGCCGTGCCTGCGGGAACAGCTCCGGCATCCGCGCCATCGCATCGTCGACCGCCTCGGCAATCGTATCGCCCCCGTGCACGATCCTGTCGATGATATGCACGAGCGCCGCCGCCGGGATATAGCCCAGCTCGTGGGTGTGCGTCAGGGCCGCGGCCTTGGCGCCGACGATGTCGAGGCCGTCATCGCAATGCAGGGCGGCCTCCCGGTAGAGCCCGACGGGGGCGACGCGCATGATTCCGCCGCAGCCTTTGCTGGTGTTGATCGAATGGTCAAGCGCCCCTGGTATGCCCTCTCCCAAGGCGAACATGCAGGTAAGACCGGGAGCCCTGCGACTGAACAGCTGCGGGATGTTCACAAGCCAGGAGTAATGGCGTTCGTCCTTCTGCACCTCCTCGAACTCCCGCGTCTGTGTCTTCAGCCAATCCTGGTAATGGTTCCAGATGTACTCCTCGTACGGGGCCGTGGCTCCACGGGTCACCGCCACCGTCGTACCCTGGAGCAGCCCGGTCGCGGTGAATAGCGTCATCTGGGTGTCATCCGAGATCCGCGCCACGCCGTTCGTCAACGCGTAGTCGGTGATGCCTTCGGCTCCGTACTTCGCGAAAATCCTTTCCTCGCTCTTGAACTCCACCGGGTACCCCAACGCGTCCCCCACCGATACTCCGATCAGACAACCGCGGTACTGGTCGAGGTCCTTCGTGACTTCCGATTCGCTACGCTGCATATCCCTCTCCTCTCCTTCGACGATTCCCCTCTATTCTGGCATGCCCGACACTCGGCGTGTTGCGTCTTTACAACCGTGCGTACACGTCGATTGTCAATCTGCGGAATATCCAGTCGGCAGCCACACCAATAGACCTTCACCCCGTTGTCGTAGATAAGGCACGCGAGCGCCGCGCCTATTCCCCGTCTATTCCGCCTGTTCCCCGATGGCGATGATGGTCTTGCCGCGGGATTTGCCGTGCTTGACCTTGGCGAGCGCCTCGTTGATCTGCTCGAGGGCGTAGACCGTGTCGATGGAGGTCTCCAGCGGATGGTCGGCGTCGAACAGCCTGCCAATCTCTTCGAGCTGGCGCCCGTCCTCGTGCACGAACAGGAAGTCGTAGGTCTGGCCTTTTGCCGCCGCCATGCGGTCGTACTTGCGGCCGGCGATGGAAAACAGCAGGCGCTTCCAGGCGGGCATGCCGCTGCGCTTGGCAAACCGTCCGTTGGGCATGCCGCGGAGAGAGACCAGGCTGCCGCCTTCCTTGAGCACCGTGAATTCGTTCGGCAGCTCGCGGTCGCCCAACGTGTCGAGCACATGGTCGACGTCGGACAGCACGTCGACGTAGTTCTCTTTCTTGTAGTCGATGAACCGTTCGGCGCCGAGCTGGCGCACCCGCTCCTCGTTGCTGCCGCTGCCATTGGTGTAGACGTGCAGGCCCAGGCTCTTTGCCACGGGGATCGCCATGGCGCCGAGGCTGCCGGTGCCGCCGGAGATGAACACGGATTCGCCTGCCGTGACGTGCATGACCTCGAAGGCCTGCATGGCGGTGAGCGCCGTGAGCGGGACCGTGGCGGCCTGCTTGTATGAGAGGTATTCGGGGATCACCGCGAGCGCGGATTCCTCCACCGCCGCGTATTGCGCGAAAGCGCCGATCTTCTTGAGGGGCATCCTGCCGTAGACCCGGTCGCCTGCCGTGAAACGGGTGACGTTCCTGCCGGTTTTCTCAACGATTCCGGCGAATTCGTTGCCCATGACCAGCGGCATCTTGTAGGGGGTGATGAGCTTGACTTCGCCGCGGATGATCATGTTGTCGAGCGGGTTGACCGCCGCCGCCATGACCTTGACCAGCACCTCCGTGCCGCCGGGCTCCGGGACGGGGATGTCGCGGATCTCAAGGTCGGTGCCGTCCTTGGCGTAATGCGTGAGCATGGCTGCTTTCATAGGATCTCCATTCGTGCGTCGGCGGTGCGCCGTTGTCTGTCGGGCCGTCAGCTAGCGGTGCGCGCGATGTAGGCGCGCATGCCGTTGATGCAGTCGGCGAGGGTCATGCCTTGGAGGCGGTGGTTCACGTCATCGTCCATCTGCTGGAACATGCCTCCCAGCACCGGGCGGATGTTGTGCCCGACGATGCATGCGTCGTTGGGATTGTGATGCAGGTCGAACAGATGCACGCGATCCCTGTCCATCACCGCCCGGTAGATGTCGAGCAGCGTGATGTCGGCGGGCTGCCTGAGCAGCCGGAACCCGCTGATGCCACGCCTGCCTTCGATGATGCCCGCCTTGCTCAGGCGTGCGGTCAGTTTGCGGATGTAGCTGGGGTTGGTGCCCACGCTCACGGCGATTTGCTCGGAATTGACCGGGGTCGCGGATTGCGAGATGAGAATCAGCGCATGGATCGCTGACGAGAATCTGGTATCCACCATGGCACTCCTTCCCTGCAATGTTTGGCGATGCCTACAGTTTTTGGCCATGCGATGCCTGTGCTCGCGATGCTTATGCCCGCGATGCCGGCAAACGCACTACCTGTAATTGTATCTGATACTGATACTTTAATGGACGGCGCGACATCTGTCAACGCCGCCCATCGATGGACATGCATCGCCTCGGGCTTCCTTCGCCACGCAGAGCACAGTGGCGTGCCGGGACCTCCCGCTGAGGTCCTGGAGCGGCACGCCCGGTTTCTGATACAGACTTCGCAACCCTATGCCGTGGAGATGGAACGCCCATTCACCATGACTTCCGGCGAGCCAATCGACATCGAAATCTACATCCAGGGAACCCTCGGCCTGCTCTACGTCAACAAAGACACCGCTTTCGGCTTCCGAATGTACAACCACAGGAACCGTCGCATCGGAGCGTTCTCCACCGAAGGCGGACTCCGCGTGAACGGCCTGCGGGGGCTCACGGACAACTGACAGGCGCGGTGCGTGGTGTGGCTCGGTGTGGCGTGTTTCGCCGAAGACGGAAGACACACCACCCGAAAACAAGTCCCAGACCTCCGCCATCGGCGAATCTCACCCCTCTTTTCTCGGTCATGCGACACCGATGAAGACGTCCGCGCCGGAATCAGCTATGCAGGGATCTGGAAATAACCTCTCCACCCGCGGGCAGCATAATAAGAATCAGCCCCATTATGGAAAGTGAACACAACACCGTATCGTTTTTCGCAGAAGAGAGCTCCGCCCTTCTGCCTAATCGCCTCTGGGGTGGCAATCCAGGAAGAGGTTTTCAGGTCGAACTCCCCAAGCTCCTGGAGTCTGCGGTAGAGCGCCTCCGTCATCAACTCGACTCCCATCTTGTGCGCTTGGCCAACGGCGCTTCCAGTCGGAGGATTCTTCTTTCTCTTCAGAAGCGCCGAATCGTCATAACACAGGCTCCGGCGACCGGTAGGAGATTCTTTCGAACAGTCGCAGAAGATAAGACCTCCGGTTTTCTCATCAAAACCGATTGCGTCCGGCTCTCCGCCGCTTTCCTCCATGCGCTTGAGGATGGCAAGCGCTTCGGGATTCCCATTCAGGCGCATCTCGACAGCCTCCCACGCTATGCCTTGGTGGCGCATGGGATTGTCCAGAAACCTGTTTTTCAGCACCTCAATCATCAGGTCGTCTCCTTCATTGGTTTGCCTGCCGTCCATACTCTTGTCAATGGTTCGCTTCACTGAATTGTCATCAGGATAAATCGCATCGGGGATTATTCCACGCTCAACAAGTGAACCATTCGACATATCAACCTCACCGCCCTCATAGACCCATGCCCCATGGATTCGGCGCCTAGACTTTGCAACGAAATCCGCCGTCGCACACTTCAACCTCAGCAAACCGGAATTGGCTTATGCAGTCCGCGCAGTCCGTGCAATCCGCACAACCCTATAGCTCTTTCTTCATGTAAATCACATCAGCCATCGGATTGTGATAATACGGCTCGCATTCCTCGAATCCATTCTTTTTGTACAACCCGATCGCCGCTTTCAAAGGGACAATCGTGTCCAGAACCATTTCTTTATAACCAGCCCGCCTTGCATGATCTATGATTTCTGCAACAAGCGACTCCCCCAAATGCATCCCGCGCGCCTCAGGCTTAACGTACAGTCTCTTCATTTCGCAGCGCTCAGAGTTATGCCTGTGGTATGCAACCATGCCAATAGCACGATCCGTCTCATCCACTGCAACAAGCAGTTCCCCTTGCGGGGCAGTGTACTTTTCGGCTGGGTTCTTCAACTCCTCTTCGATGTTTTGAAAGGCCAGATCCCGATTCAACCGCTTCGTGTATTCTACGATCAATTCCCTGACCTGGGGGATATAATCCTTGCCGTCTTTGATAGTCACGTCACTCTTCACAACCATATTCTTACCATCCTTCATTCTTGCCATCCTTCGTCGATAATCGCCCAGCGCTGAACGCAACCAAATCTCGCTGTCTACGCCATCGCCCGCTATTTTCTCAACGCCTCGCTCAGGGAGCTCGGAACGCTCCGCGGCCCCCGAACCGCAGCAATGCCATACTCGCCCTTGAGCCTATCGAACGTGAAGGCACCCGGCTTATACCGTTTCTGCAGCCGTATCCTCATCACAGACGTTATGGTCAGGTTGCCATCGCGATAGTCATAGGGAATGTCCGTTTTCACAACCTTGCATCTGTAGAGAATGGCCGAGATGGGCGACGCCACATACATGTATACGGTGTCGCCCGCCTTGATGCCTTTGCCCTGCTTCCAGTCGATCTCCTTTGCATGGTCAAAGGCGTGCTCAATATCGTAATAGCGAGGGTTTGCCGGGACGATCCATTCCTTGGGCGGCCGCAACCGTTGCTGTTCCTGCTTTAACGCCGTCACGAAATAGCTTTCGTCAATCCACATGCATATGTCCTCCAACGGCACCGTGCCGTCCAGGAGGATGGATATCCAGTTGCCCCGGTTTAGGTGATAGCCGCGAAAATACCCCGTCTGCTGCGACAGCATATCGACAAGCATCGGATCGCCCATCTTCACGTTGATGATGTCGACTCGATCCGTCCCGTCCAGCCCCAGCCTGTCTTTCGGAACATCCATGATGATGGCGAACCACTTGTGGTTGTCCCCATGGCGAAGAACCGGGAAATCCGGTGCGGTCGGCAGCGGATAATCCGGGACAACGCCGTATTTCTTCTTCGCGTATTCGAAAATTTCCTCACGCATGGTCCATCATCCTCATGATCCACCATCCTTTCGAAACCCGGCGCTATTTCAGCTTCGCAAACACATCGCCGATGTCCCCGTTAATGCAGATGCTCCTGCCTGCAATCTCGCCTGGGCAGAACGCCTCGCCGTAATTGACGCAGGCGTACACCGCGTTTTCATTCGCCAGGGTCATCTGCCAAAACGGATACTTCACGATGACCGGAGTGTTCGCCCCCACGCCCAGCTCCAGATACAGCACATGGCGGCCCTCGCAGCGGTGCAGAAAGCCAGCATATGCCGCCGACGCCCTGTGCCAGCCCACATCCTCGACGAAGGAACCATCCACACGAAGATTCATGGTCACATCGGACCCATCAACGGGGCATTTCGGAATGAGAGCCGCAGGAATCCTCATTTTCAGTTCGCCGCTTTCGGTAACCTCAAACGCTCCATTCCCATCCCGAACGAACCCCTGCGCCTCCATCGCCTTCATCACCCATTCTTCGTTATCGTAGGTCTTCTGCGTGGATGGACTGACGCTCTGGAAAAGCCCGAAGTCCCCTTGGGTGTAGAACAGGCGATCTTTATCAAAGCCTGCCCTTTGGAACTGGTGATCCACGTTCGTGGTGATGACAAAATAATCCTTGTCTTGCACAAGCGAGAGCAGCTGCTGATAGACAGGCCTCGGCGCATCCATGTATCTGTTGAAATAGATGTTCCTGGCCCACCACGCCCAGCTGGTCTCCGCATCGGGGAAGGGATAGAAACCGCCGGAATACATATCCTGAATGCCGTACTTGCGTGCGAAGTCAAAGAAATATCGGTCGAACCGCTCCCCGCTATAGGTCATCCCGGCGGAGGTGGAAAGTCCGGCACCCGCTCCGACCACGATGGCATCCGCCGTTTCGATCTCTTTCTTTAGCCGAGAGATTCGCTCCTCTTTCGATCCTGTTCCGAACGACGTATTCCCACTGAAATACTGCACCGCGACACGTCCCTTCTGAATGCTCTCCTGATAGCCGTTCGGCATTTCGTCATACAAGTTCTTCATAGTATTTTCTGTCCTCATCCTTAAACACGTCGATAATCACCCTGTCCATGACTCCCGGATGCTGCGACAGCCAACCGTTCACGGCGTTGACGGCGATGTAAACCGCCCGCTTGTTGGGAAAACGGAATACTCCAGTGGAGATGCAGCAGAACGCCACGCTTTTCAGATTGTTTTCCACGCACATGTCCAAGGTGCGCAGGTAGCAGTTCGCCAGATCCTTCTCAAGTTCCGGCGTCAGCCCGTATTGCACAATCGGGCCGACGACATGGATGACCTTTTTCGCTGGAAGATTGTAGGCATCCGTCAGCATGGGGACAGCCGTCGGCTGCTCATAATCCTGGCCGTATCTGCTGCGCAGCTGATTCATCTGCCGGTTGCACTCCGCCCGAAGCTGAATGCCGGCAAAAGTATGGATGGAGTTGTCAATGCAGATATGCATGGGCACAAAGCAGCCCAGCATCTGAGAATTGGCGGCATTGACGATTGCATCCACGGCAAGCCTTGTGATATCACCCTGCCAGATGGACACTGCGCCTCGGGTCACCGGGATGTCGGAAAGACGCACGATGCCTTTTTCTTCAGCCCTGCCTGCCAGATAGTCATCCTGCACGGCGAGCGCCTCTTCGGGGAATGGCTTTGGCATGCGAATGTTCATCAGCGACCGAAGGACATACCGCTTCCCTTCTGTGTCTCTCGGCGTTTCCAAATCCTTGTATTGAACGGAGTCTTTCTTGAATTCCTCCACGAGATAATCCAGCCGCTGATCCTGCGTCATTTTCTCTGTCATGCCGTTTCCTTCTTTTTTCTTCCCAGCGCATCGACCGGACGAAACCGGACGAATCGTGGTCACGATACCTTACATCCAGCGCACCGCCGTTAGATAGCCCTGGTCATGTTCAGCCCTCGGCGAAGCAGAATCCCACATCAGCAACCCAGCCCTCACTCTTATTGGCCGGATGCCTTTGATTATTCTTAATTCGCTGCACCCTTCGATTTCTTGGGTATATTCCTATATTTCGAAAACGTTTATGCCAAAAATTGTTGTACCGCCTGAGAGAAGGCACCCGCATATTGGAACAGCGATCCGTGGCCTGCATGCGGGTAGATGATCAGCTGGCTGCCTTTGATTTTCTCATGCATCTGATAGGAATTCTCTGTCGGCACCATATCATCGTGGTCTCCGTTGACGATCAAGGTCGGCTGCTTGATGAATGTGAGGTCATCCGTTTGTGCAGTGCCCCATTTTTTGATCGCTTTCAGCTGCCTCAAAAAGGAAGATACCTTCATCGGCTGATCGGCCCACTCACTTGTTCTGCTATTCAGACGGTTGAACACCTTGGTGGCCTCTTGCTCACCGCGTGCATCATTCGTGTAGAAGATATAGCGCTTCATGTCTTTGCGCTGCAACAAAGCATGGAACATATGCGCAAATGTTACCGGTGTGATTCTGTCAATGCCTTTTCCGCCCCTCGGACCGGTGCCGACCAGAATCAGTTTGTGCACCAGCTCAGGATCCGCCCGCACAACCTCCTGTGCGATCATTCCGCCCATGGACAGACCAAGGAGGTTGATTTTCTCATAGCCGAGCGCATGAACGATGGCGACTACGGATTCCGCGGTCTCTTCCAGTGTGGGTTCGATTTTCCCTTCACTGGCACCGACACCCGGAAGATCGAGAAGAATCAGATGCTGATGTTCCGCCAGGAGATCGATCAATTGAGGATCCCAGTTATCCATGTTGGCAGCAAGATGCACCAACATGACAAGAGGAAACTCGGATTTCCCTTTGGACAGCTCGCGGTAAGCGATCTTTTCACCACGCACTGCGATCACTTCGTTTTTGGTTGTAAGATATGTCATCTCATTACTCTCTCACTGCGATAATTGTCTTGCCTTCGCTCACCCGATGATGCCGTTGGGTCGGCGCGTGGAACAGCTTTACGGATAATCGATAGTTCTTGCGAAACGTCGGCCGATGAGAAGGGTCAAGCCTCTCCATGATTTGAGCAGTGGACGATTCCTCGCATAATCCCGCATACGCAAAAACGTCCCTCAACCATGATGGCTTGAAGACTTTTTTACTACTCGTTCTTTAGTTCATTGTGAATATCCGTCATCACATCGGCAAGGGTAATCTTTCTCATTTCATCCTCCATGCGCCGCTGGACTCTTTCCAATTTTGAATCCATCGCCTTATGAATGTTCCTGCCTATCGGACATTCCGGATTCGGATTCTCATGAAAGTGAAACAGCCCCTCATCTTTTACGCTTTCTACAGCCTTGTAAACATCATAGAAAGTGATCTGATCAGGAGTTTTTGTTAAAGATATCCCGCTTTTGCCCTGGCTGACGCTTATAAGCCCCGCCTCTTTGAGGTTTCTCATGACGTTTCTGACGATGACGGGATTTACACCTATGCTGCTCGCCAGAACGGTGCTGGTCGCCTTTTCGTCTTCGCCCAGATAATCCACAAGCGCAAGGAGATGGACTCCTATTGTGAACTTACTTGAGATCTGCATGGCATCTCCTCCTGCCTGTAATATATAGAATTACAGGCAGGAAGTCAATGCAGGGGCCAAGAATCGTCATTCGCCCACAACGCTGATTCTTTCTTTTATGTGCTTGCCGGATTCGATCTCATCGACCATGGCAATCGCATAATCGGCATAGGAGATCACGCTTTCGCCCTTGCTGTTGAGAACCAGTTCCTCGCCGCCCAGAATGTACTTTCCGGTTCTTTCGCCATCAGCCTGAAAATCTCCGGCAGGGCTGACATAGGTCCAGTTCACATCGTCGAACTTACGAAGCTCCTCGAGCGCCTTTCCATGACCATTTACAACGGGCATAGCCGCTTCGGGGAATGGCGTCACATCAACAACCGTCTTGGTATGCTCAGGATCAACGTAAAGGCTTCCCGCTCCACCTACGACCAGCAGGCGTGCATCGCTGCCGGAAAGCACTTTAGCCATATGAACGGTAGCCTCCGGGATGAGGTGAATGGCGTCGGGCGTCCAGTTGCCGAAGGCATCCACAACGGCTTCAAACCCTTTCAGATCTTCGCTGGTGAGATCGAAGAGATCCTTTGTGATGGTCTTGGGCGCTACAGTCTTATTCTCTCCCCTGACGATAGCCGTAACATCCATACCACGATTTACAGCTTCTTCGACAATCAGCCTACCGGCTTTTCCGTTTGCTGCTACAACCGCAATCTTCATAATAGAATCCTCCGTGAATTTGATTCGCTCTGACATGTAATATCATCAATTACATGTTTAGCATAACAGCACCGGTCCAACCTGTCAATAGTTGTGTTACATGTTTTTGCAGTTTTTCGCTGCATGGGAGACTCCGATTAATAGAAGGAGGACGGTACAGCATAACGTCTGTACCGTCCTCTGTTTTGTATACCCCAGCGGTTATAGCCTTTCCACAGCCACAAACCCCGAAAATAGCAAAGCCACAGTCTCGCCTGACAAAAATCCATCCAAATAGTCCTCCCACAGTCACGCCAGAGCAACTTTCACGTTTTTCTATAAGAAAACGCGGCACCCGCCTCTCTTTTCAGAAAGACGGATGCCGCAGAAATGGCTTGAACACTGGCTTTTCGGCCCTCTTTCAGTTTGTTCTTTGTATTTTCTATACTATATTCATAAAACTCCTCATATTATGCCTTATTCGCATATCCCAACCCATTCCTCACGAACTTCTTGATAAATGCCAAATCCGCCTCCTCTGTGGGCGATGGATTCTGCAGCAGACCCAGAAGTCCGCTGACGATGAAGGGAATCAGAATTCGCATCTGCTGATGCTTCCGAACATCTACTTCTTTTTCTTCCAATGCCTGATGGATGCTTTGATTCAGCCGCTTGGCAAAATCGGTGTGGTTGGGATTGATGTGTGAAATGGAGTTAATGCGGCAATCAGCCAGAGCATGATACAGGTCGTCAATGAATCGTTCCGGTTCCTCTAAAAGCCGTGTCGCGCTGCCCATGTTATCCACAATGTAGACGATAGTCTCCCGCTCCAAGGTGTCGATTAGGTCTTGGATGGTGTCATAGTGGGCGTAAAAAGTGGTTTTGTTGATCTCCGCCCGCTTCACCAATTCCTTCACGGTGATTTTTGAGATGGGCTTTTCCTGTGCCAACTCATGAAATGCACCGCGAATCAGCTTTTCCGTCTTTAACACCCGCAGGTCGTTATAATTCATCCGTTGTTTTTCCACGCTAAGTCCCTCCTATCCTACTTATTCGACCAAAAGAGTTGGTTATCCAACCATTTTCCCGAAAACTGCCGATTGTAGTCCTTCATGATGTTACGTATGTTTATATCGTACACAGGTAGGAAAAACAACCCTCAGTTGGATAAAGGAGGTGCATATTTTGAATGCGTGGAAACAACGGCAGCTCAAGAACTTGACCGAGCGTGCTCACCCACGGCTTGATGCCCTGTTTGATGGCGTGGTCGCCATCGCCATGACCATGATGGCATTGGAGATTTCCGTTCCCGATGCCTCTGTATTTGACTGGGCAACGTTCATTTTCTGCTGAAAGAGATTACGGTGTATCTCATCAGTTTTTTGGCTCTGGCAAGTGTTTGGAGCATCCATACCACTCTGTCGATCAACACCGCGTCGGCAAGCATTCCCACCTATATCCTGAACGTGGCATTGATGTTCGTCATTACCGTGTTCCCTGTACTGACAAAGCTCATGGATTCTGCCGGCGGGAGCAAACTGCTGTATGGGGTCTATCTGGGCGGGTACGCACTGATGGAGTGTCTGATTCTGATGGAATTCCTTTTCTCCTATCGAGAGAACCATCTGGATACGGCCGCGCAAATGCGGAAAATCCGGAATATCTTGGAAATTTGGCAGGACGCCAATCCTGACAAAAGCTCAGAGCGGATTGAGTTGGAGAAAAGACTGGAACTTGCCCAGCAGTATTTGTCCGAAAGATCGGTTTCAGAGCAGTTATTTCAGGAATTGCTGTTGAAACTGCCGGAGCCATTCCAGGAACGGTACAGGCGCCATCGCATGGAACAACGAATGCAGGTCTGCAAGACGGTTGCTTTCAGTATTGTGGTCTTCTTGGCCATTGTCGCCTCCGTAACGGTACTCGGCTTAAACCCGTTTTTGTGCTATGCCATTCTTCTGGCAGGCGGCATCTGCTATGCGATCATTAACGTTTTTATTACTTCTTATTTTCGCAGAAAGGATGAATAATTATGGGACTTGAGTATGTAGAATATCCCGTGACGGAGATTGAACGGGTGGAAGTAAACTGTAAGCTGTTTGCCATCCGGGTCATGGGATCCGCCACGGATAACATTGAACTGAGTTGGCGGGACACCACTATGCGCAGTTTGGAGGTGAAGCAGGAGGGCAATACGCTCAAACTGATCGACCATGCAGCGATTGGCATCTATGGAACGTTGGCTCTTATCAATCTGAAAAAGGATGATCAGCTGCTTATTAAACTGCCCGAAAGCTTCACCGGCAAAGCGATTATCCAATCCAGGTCGGAGAGCGTACACCTCAGTGATTTGAAATTCCCGGGTAGCTTGGGAGTGTCCTCCGATGCCGGGGAGATACTGCTGGAGAATGTGGAAACCGCTAAAATCGACATTCGAGGCAATCTATGCAAGGTGAACTGCTACGGTGTGGGCGTGACTGAAACGATGGATATTTCCTCAAAAACCGGTCAAATTCAGTGCTATGTGGACGGAACTGAAGAAGAATATTCTGTATTCTGCAATACGGAGCGCAAGCGCCATGTCACTGCAGTGAATCGCTCAAACCCTCGCCGTCCCGGAGGAATATGGACAAATGCGCCGGAGCGGTTAGGTCACGGTCCCCGCAAGGTATGCATCACGACTGAGACAGGACAGATCGACTTTGCGTTCCAAAACGGAGTGAAAACCAGAAAAACCGCCGGGCGGTATCGGCATGGAAATTCATTCCAGGACTGGTGACACTTGGCAACTCGCTTTCACATCGGTATTTGATAGGGATCTGAATCCGTGAAACTCGGGTAGACAAAAACGCTGAAGCCATTGACACACAATGAAATCTTTACGCTGCGCGAGCAGAAATCACAGGCCGAGGCAGACACCAGAAGCCGCGAGGAGACCCGGAAACGCATCGCCGAGTTGCAGGACTTCATCTCCGGGCAGGAAACCGACATCACAGAATTTGATGAGGCTCTGGTCAAAAAACTCATCGAGAAGATCACCGTCTTCAACGACCACTTCACCGTGGAATTCAAGTCCGGGTTACAATCGATATCGAAGCATAAAAAGGCTCCTCGCCGCCGACGCATTTGCCGGTAGTGAGGAGCCTTTATCTCTTCTGAATGATCAGCCTAACAACTTTTCAACTTCTCCCGGCTTTAGCACTTTACCGACAGATACGATTTTATCATTAACAAGGAGTGCAGGCACACTCATAACACCATAGCTCATTACCTTCTCCATATCGGTGATGTACTCTACCTCAACATTCAATCCAAGATTCTCAACAGCTTTCTTGGCATTCTCATACTGTTCGTGACATGACTTGCAACCCGCACCAAGAACTTTGATGCAGCAAACGCCATCAATCTTTTCTCCGCAGCAGGGAGTAGATTCAGCCTTAACTTCTTCCGTCCCTCCGCAGCTACATGTGGGCTCCGCCTTGACTACTTCTTTTTTCTTACCAAACAGTGTCATGATCATATCCTCCTTCAGATCTCCGCAGCAGGGAGTAGATTCAGCCTTAACTTCTTCCGTCCCTCCGCAGCTACATGTGGGCTCCGCCTTGACTACTTCTTTTTTCTTACCAAACAGTGTCATGATCATATCCTCCTTCAGATGAATAAACTTTGAAATACATTAAAGCCGTATCCGGCAATGATGATACCCACTGTGCAGATGGCTATAAATGTCGCTAAGAGTTTTGGCTTGATAGCCTTTTCCAGCATTATGAGGGACGGAAGGCTGAGCGTGGTAACCGCCATCATAAAGCTGAGAATCGTGCCGAGCAATGCTCCCTTTGCCAAAAGTGCCTCGGCAATCGGAATCGTGCCGAAAATGTCTGCGTATATGGGTATGCCGACAAGCGTGGCGAGTATCACACCGAACGGATTATTGCTGCCGAGAACGGTTTCCACCCAGCCTTCGGGAATCCAGTTATGGATCACCGCGCCGATAGTCACGCCGACAAGGATATAAGGGAACACTTTCTTAAAGGTGGCTGCAACCTGATCTCTGGAATAAATCAGCCGGTCTTTAACAGTGAGATTCGGAGACTCGATATCCACCTTGCTGTTGTTATTGCGGATAAAATCAGCAATCTGGTCTTCCATGTGCAGGTGTTCTATCAAAGTGCCGCCAATGACGGCGATGACAAGCCCCAGCACCACGTACGCCACGGCAATCTTCACGCCAAAGATACTGACGAGAAGCACAAGACTTCCCAAGTCCACCATCGGTGATGAAATCAGGAAGGAAAATGTCACGCCAAGCGGAAGCCCCGCACTCGTAAAGCCAATAAAAATCGGAATGGACGAGCAGGAACAGAATGGCGTTACCGTCCCAAGCAAGGCACCGATAATATTCGCTCCGATCCCGTGGAATCTTCCCAAGATCTTCCGACTGCGCTCCGGAGGGAAGAAACTCTGGATATAGGAAATCAGGAAGATCAACACACAAAGCAATACTGTTATTTTAATTGTGTCATAACTGAAGAACTGAATGCTGCCGCCAATCCGGCTATTCACATCGAGTCCGACCATGAGCAATACTTTCCCAATAAGGGCATTCAACCACTCCATCCCAAGTATTTGATCCTGAATAAAAGTCCACATTACGCAAACCTCGCTTTTGTTTTATTAGCAATTCGCACAAGCATCAGCATTACCGGAACCTCCGTCAGAACGCCTACTGTGGTGGCGAGTGCTGCTGGGCTTGTCGTTCCGAAAAGTGCAATAGCCACAGCCACCGCGAGTTCAAAGAAATTCGATGCACCGATCTTCGCCTCCGTTAGTTTGATACATTGAAATATATCTATGCTTAAGTGCTTTATATAGGCAATCCCAAAGGACTGCCTATGAATGATAGATATCGATTACTTCTTTTCCTTGCATCCGCAGGATACGCTCTCGTCCGTTTTGCAGTCACATCTTGCGTAGGAACCGATCATGTCCCGGAACTCCCTGACCCCGTCTGCGGAGATGGAGTAATGCATCCATTTTCCCTCTTTGTAGTAATCTACAAGTCCGCTGTCCGCAAGGATCTTCATGTGATGCGAAAGAGTCGGCTGTGTGATATTCAGTTCCTCCAGCAGCTCACACCCGCACTTCTCCCCATGCTGGAGAGCAAGCATGATCGCAAGACGGTTCGCATCTGCGAGCGCCTTTATTTTTTTAACGTCTTCTCTGAATCCCATGATTTTCACCTCCAAGAGATGTACATATCATATCACACACATTTATAGTTGTCAATGTGTGAATGAAATATTGCTTAACAATCTTTTCACCTCTGATGGCAGTGTGGGAGCCTTTTTTCCGACATCTATCTCGCAGCCACAACTTCCCAACATCTAACTCGGCAACTCAACATAGGGACATCTATCGTGGCAACTCAACTCTCACACTTTTCGAGCCTTTTTGCCCTTGGATAAGTTACCGAGAAGCGTTTTGTCTGTCCGATGCCAAATTGCCCGATTGCTCGAAAACCGCAGTATTATTGGGCTTTCGCGCCTATTTTCCTTCGACCCTTGACATCAAACATACCGTCTCAACATGCTGTGTCTGCGAGAACAGCTCCGGCATCCGCGCCATCGCATCGTCGACCGCCTCGGCAATCGTATCGCCCTCGTGCACGATCCTGTCGATGATATGCACGAGCGCCGCCGCCGGGATATAGCCCAGCTCGTGGGTGTGAGTCAGGGCCGCGGCCTTGGCGCCGACGATGTCGAGGCCGTCATCGCAATGCAGGGCGGCCTCCCAGTAGAGCCCGACGGGGGTGTGTTTGTTCAATAGGAAGCAGTCCCATGGTGCGAGATTGATCTGACACTTCAATCACCAGAATGGCTCAATTATCAGATCGTTTCCGATGAAACGATGCTTGCTGCAGAGGTCGAGGATGTCCGTGATAAAGTCAATAATCTTCTGCGGCTAATGTCAGAAGGCTATTTATACGGGTGATCTCGATGGAGGATCAATTGGAAAAATTGAAGTCGCCTTTGGGCGAAATAATCGTCACGGTCGATGGGCATCCCATAGATTACATCACAAAAAAAGGATCTGACAATGATGTCCTATGGCCAGATGTTAGAAATCGATATCAAATTGAGGTTAGATATGTTCCTGATGGCAACGAGCATTGTTTATCATGCGTTTTTTGCCGACTTGCACATATGAAAAAAGCCCTGAGAGTGGTGAACGATTAGAGTGTCAGAGTTTTTATAGTCCCCAAAGAGTAAAGATGTCAATCGGTCTCGAATGTGAAGCAGGATACATTGGAGGCGTCAGAGCTTCCGATAAATATGACTACGATGCCGATTATTTGGATAATGGAATGGCTTATGTCATCATGCCTGAAACCAAGACAGAGAAGTATATCTTTGGAATAGCCTGGATTGATGATGTAGGACGGGATGACCCGATAGATGATGAACACAATCGTGATATTCAAACATGGTTTGCCGCCGATCCTACATTGGCATTATGAGTTCGTTTGTACCTTTTGTATTTTCCCTCGGAGAGGTTCAAATCAAGGGTTCACATGGGTTTAAATTTCCACGGGCAAAGTCGCTGAAAAACTGAAAACAGGCATAAAAGAAGAGGGCTTCCGGCGGAGCAAAACCGCTGAAAGCCCTTGTTTATTGGGGATTTCCCTTGTATCAAAGACAGCGTTTACATAGATGACGGCTTGGATTTCACCAACTACGACACACTCTATGAGACTGTGTGGAACAAAATGGACGGCACATGGGAAAGACTCCGTGCAATTGGTTTCTGGCACAGTTTGCAGGCACCTCGACAAATGAGGAAAGGAGCCTTTGCTGCTCGGCATTCGCACACTACCTGCTGAACATGTCAAAGTGAGATTCTTCCTCTGACGGCCTTCCTCCAACATCATCCTCACGGGCGGATTCCTCCAATGCGGAATCCGCCCGCGGGTGATTCCGCATTGGCAAGGTGGCTGATGTATTTCACGAAAATCGGCAGAAACGATGCCGGAAGATTTAACAACAGCAGATTCTTAAGAAAGAGGTCTCGCTAATACGGGCTTGCGAAATCAGGAAGAATCATCCGATTCTAAATCGTTATGCATCGTCTGATTCTCCGCATTCCGCGCCACTTCCCATTCCTCCTCGCTGATGTTCGGATCCGTATCTTCGGAATCCGTCATCGGGCGAAGATAACGCAGATAGAACGGTCCTGCGCTTGTATAAAGTAAATCCTTGGTCCCCGAACCAGAAGGCACTTTAACCGTATAGGTACCGTTTTCATTCCGGAACTGGTCCGGAACATTGAGGAAATAAACGAATGTCGTACCCCCGATGGCCAGCACCAGAACCATCGCGATGATGCATGCTACGCCATTCAGGATAATCCTCTCGGCCAGCTTTCTATTGTTCTTCTTATTCTTTCGAATTATGGAAATCACTCCGCAGACCACAACGACAAGCCATAGGAGAGTGACAAGACAGTACAGAGCATTCACCCAGCTCCTGATAACATAGGCATCATCGAAATCACCCATCCCCGCAATAGCATCGTCCGGCTTGTTATATTCGATATTCGTGAACACCGTTGTCAGTGTCATAGAAACCACGAGCAGCGTGAGGAGCCCCTTGGAAGCAGCATCCTGTCGTCTCGTAACATGCTCCCGCAAGAATGCGTTGAGTTCGCCATTCTCTTTACCGATAATGAATGTCTCGCCAGTGGAAATGGAAAAATAGAAGGCATGCTTCCTCTCAAGCGCATGATTCAGCTCATCGTATCGGATCCTGTAATCGGATTGTGCACTGTGTTCCTCAAAACAGTCTTGATGAAATGTAAAATGCTGGACCTGTCCTATGAAGCCACTTTTCTCACAGGCATTTCCGTTCCGATGTGCTATCCAGAACCATGGTAGGAGAGCAAGTGGCACCGCCAGCGCCATCAGAATATATCCTGCAATACCATTTCCAGCAGCGAGAACGGCATCTGACATCAGCAGAAGAACCGTCATGATTGCGATGCCACTCCTGACGGCGGTCTTCTTTCCCACTTCGCGATTCATGGTTTTTACCGCATCCCTGGTGACGATTGTCTCGGAAGTGAACATCGGAGGCTGTTCGTCAGTTCCGGGAGTTGGTTGATGGCCTACGGAGACGTTCGTATACATTCCTTCAGCTTAGTACCAAAGAGTGCATAGTCTCTCGCCGGCGCATGACCAGGCGATCCTCGCCATTGCGTCGAGATACGCCATGGCGATTCCAGCGCCCACGCACCCGGTTCGCCGTTACCGCTCATGCATCGTGTTCCCGCTTGATTCGCCTGAGCCTGCGCGCTCCGCGCACGACCATGACGATTGACATGACGCAGATAACGGCACACGTGCCGACGCCCACGCACACGCCCATCGTGTGTTTGAAACCCGGGTCGCTGCCGAACGCGGAGATCATGGACGATTGGAGGGAGAACAGCGGCACAGCGGCGAGGGCAACGTTGATTGCGGTGCTTGCCGAATCTTGATCGGTATCTTGGTCGATCAGCGGCCAAGATGGCCCTGGTCAGTCCTTCACGAACAATGCCACCGTCTCAACGTGGTGTGTCATGGGATAGATGTCGTAGGCGCGGATATCGGTCAGGCGATAGCCGGCGGCGGTGAGCGTGGCGGTGTCGCGGGCCAGGCTGGTGGGGTCGCACGCCACGTAGATGATGCCGCGAGGCGCGGCTGCGGCGATGCGACGGCACACGTCGGCGCGGGCGCCGGCACGCGGCGGATCAAGCACCACGAGATCGGGATGCGACAGGCGCGAGGGGACGGTGCGCAATGTGCGCGCGACATCCCCCACCAGCGCGTCCACGGCGCGCACATGGTAGCGATCGAGGTTGCGCTGGGCGTTGCGCACAGCGTTGGGAGCGCCCTCCACGCTGAGCATGCGCACGCGCGGGGCGGCAGTCAGAGCAAGCGGCAAGGTGAACAGTCCCGAGCCCGAGAACAAATCCCAGATGCACGCGGTCGTGGTGCCGCGCAGCACCGTGGCCGCAAGGTCAAGCACATGCTGCACCAGCAGGTTCGGCGCCAGGCGATGCACCTGCCAGAAGCCGCCGCAATCCACGCAATAGCTGAAACGCGTGGCGCTCTCAGCGCCCGGAATCGTCACGTCCACATCCTCCGTGAGCAGGCGGCGGCCATCACGCTGCCTGCCATCGACCATGAGGGCGTAATCCGGCGCATCGGCATCAGTGCGGTGGGCATCGGCCGTGGCGCGAGCGTCGAATGGCGTCGCACCTGCCTCTTCCCTGGGTTCGGGCGCCACCACGCGAATCTGGCTGCCGGGTTCGAACCCGCCGTGCCACAGCTGGGTCTGCTCTGCCACGTCGAGCAGGGTACGAGTAGCGAGCGGCATGTCGTCGATGGGCACGCGCGTATGCGACCCGCGGCGGCGCATGGAGGGATGCCCCTCGTCGTCGGCGATGAGCTCGATGCGGGTGCGCCAGTGCAGGCCGCCCTCCTCCTCGTCGCCGGGAGCGCGCACCACCTGCACGTCGGTGTCGACATGCCCCAGGCGCTTCATCTGGTCGTCTATGACCGCTTTCTTCCAAGCGAGCTGGCCGGGCAACGACACATGGATGAGGTCGGCGCCGCCCACGCCTCCCCCGTCAGCCACGGGGCCGGCGAGCGGCCAGACGGGCGTGACGCGGTCGGGACTGGGGTCGAGCACCTCGGTCACCTCTCCGGTCCAGAAACGGTCCTCGCGGTCATGCGGCTCGTCGAGGGTGACGCGCACGCGCTCCCCCGGCAGGGCGAAGCGCACGAATACGACGCGCCCGTCCACGTGGCCGACGCATCGGCCCTGGTCGGCATACCGTTCGATGGTGATCTCGACGTCCATGGTGCTCCTTGTGGTGGTAGACGATATATGCGGCGCGCTGTGGCGGCGCGGCGTGTCTGACATGTCCGGCGTGTCCGACGGCGCGGGGCTTATACGAGAATCAGCCCCGCCCATCCGGCTTGTCCTGCGTATTCGGCGTGTCGGGCGTGTCGCCCTCCGCTTCGTGCACGGCCTTCTCCGCCAGGCGATGCTCGTGCAGCGGCTCCTGAATGATGAGGTACGAGATCCAGCAGATAAGCGCGAAGCCCGGGACGCCGAGCGCCAGCGCGATGCCGCCGAGCCATGTCACGTTGTTGGTCAGGTACAGCGGAATCTGGAAGGAGTCGCGCACCACGAACAGGGCGATCCACACCCATGACACGACGGTGTAGGCGTGCACGAGGCGGGCGTCGCCGTGCCACGCGCGGTACCACTCGCGGTAGTTCGACGTGGGCAGGGTGCGCATGAATTCGACGACGAGGCCGATGCCGGGCACGCGGAAGGCCTGGGAGACGAGCAGCGCCACGCCGAACACGGCGTTGATGATGCAGCCTGGCAGGTAGTAGTTGCGAGCGTCGTTGCTGGTGAAGGCGGCGACGAGGCAGACGAGGACCATGACGGAGCCCGAAATGGCCCCCATGACGGTCTGCCGCTGGGCGAGGCGCACGATGACCTCCGCCACGCACAGACCCAGCGAAATCTCGACGGTGAGCGCCGTATCGTGCGTGACGAGGTACAGCGCGAGGAACAGGAGGCTGGGAACGACGGATTCGACGACGCCCCTGACTCCCCCGATGGCGTTGACGACGCTGAAATCGTCGGACGCCAGGGAGGCGATGCCCGTGCGCGGCTGCTGCGCCGCGCCCCGGGTCTCAGGCGTGTCGTCCGTCACGGCCTCCTCGGCATCCGTACGTTCCATGGGCCTAGCGCATCTCCGAGAACATGGGGCCGCGGCGCATGGTGGTCTGCACCTTGTGCTGCACGTCGTAGCTCTGCGGGACGTCGGTGTCGTTCTTCGTGACGTCGGGCTTCTTCGAGGCGTTCTTGGCCGCGGCCTCGGCTTCGGCGCGGCGCTGGGCGGCGGTTTTCGGCGGCATGATCGGGATGATGTCGCGCGGGGCGAGCGGTTCGGAGCCGCGGCGCACGATGATGCGGGAGAAGTAATCCTCGATATGCGTGCGCTTGGGGTCGTCGGCATCGGCCGTGGCGGCGTCGCCGGAGAAGACGCCCTGGAGCATCCAGCGCGGTCCGTCCACGCCCACGACGCGCGAGGTCATCGTCTTGCCCTTGACGTCGACGGGGAGCATGACCTCGTCTCCGAAGCGTCCTTCCTCGATCTTCGCGCCGTCCTGCGACTCGAGCAGCTCGTCGGACAGCTCGTCCCACAGGCCGAGGGTCTTCGGCGCGGCAAGCGGGACCACGACGACGCTGGAGTTGTCGATCGTAACCGTGACGGACTGGATGCCCTCGTTCGTGCGGCGGGCGCGGATCGTCATGCCCGGCTCGATGGGAAGGAAGATGGAGCCAAAGGAGATGTAACCGTCGTCGTCATCGGGGTCGACGCCGTCCTCGTCGTAATCCCACGGGCCGGGCTCGAGTTCCTCCTTGTCGTCGTCGGAATCCTCGGAGTCGTCATCATCGGAATCCTCAGCGCCGTTCTCGGCGTCCTGCGCCTCCTGGTCCTCGGCATCCGCCGCATCCTTCGCCTCAGCGGCGTCCTCGGCCTCGTCGGCCGCATCATCCGCGTCCTGCGCCACGGTCTCGTCGGTCTGGTCGGCGACGGCCTCCTCGTCCTTCTTGTGCTTCTTCCTGCCGAAACCGAAAAGTCCCATATCCGTTCCTTTGCCGTGGCGCGCACCTGGCCGCGCCGTCGTTGTCATGCGCCGCCCCCTTCAGGCGCGACGCCCTTGTGTCGTGTTCATTGTGCCACATGTTCCTGTCAAAAGTCGACGGGATGGCCGCGGCGGGGCGAGCTACGGCGCCCCGCACCCCTCAGACGTCGTAGCTGACGGTGAGCGGCGCATGGTCGGACCAGCGGGCGTCGTAGCTGGGCGCCTTGTCGATGACGAAGCCCCTCGCCTGCTGCGCGAGCTCCGGCGTGGCGAACTGATAGTCGATGCGCCAGCCCACATTGTTGTCGAAGGCGCGTCCGCGCTGGCTCCACCACGTGTAGGGGCCCTGGATGTCGCCGGCGAGGTCGCGCACCACGTCGACGAACTCGAATTCGTCGAGCCATGTGTCGACGTATGCGCGCTCCTGCGGCAGGAAGCCGGAGTGGTCGACGTTCTGCTTGGGACGGGCGATGTCCAGCTCCGTATGCGCGATGTTGAAATCGCCGCACAGCACCGCCTGGCGCCCGCCGCCGGCCGCCTCGTCGCGCAGCTGCGCCAGCCGCTTGCGCATCGTGTCGAGGAAGCGGTACTTCTGCGTCATCTTGACCTCGTCCTCCGCCTGGCCGGCGTGCACGTACACGCAGGCCACGGTGATGACGTAGCCCTGGGGCGTGCGCACGTCCGCCTCGATCCAGCGGCCCGAGTCGACGTCCTCCTCGAGACCGGGCAGACCGTAGCGCTTCTCCACGATAGGAAGGGCGCTGAGCAGGCCCACGCCGGCGCGCCCCTTGATGCGGCACACCTCGTTGAGACGGTCGAGGGCGGCGGGGGAATCGATCCTCCCAGCCTGAGCGTAATCGGCGGCGATGCTGTCGAAGATGGGGTCGACCTCGCTCTGAGGCGCGCGCACCTCCTGCATGCACCACACGTCGGGCGCATGCCCGACGGCCCATGTCTCGATGCCCTTGCGCCGTGCGGCGCGTATGCCGTTCACATTCGACGTCGTGATCTCGATCATGCGTCGTTCCTTTCCGTTCGCCTCATCGTCGGCCCCATCGTAGCGCCTGCAACCGAAAGCGGCGCGCCCGCCCGGGCATTCCCGGCCGGACGCGCCGCCCGTCAGTTCCATGCGGTCGGTTCCGCGTTATCGGTTCCGCGTCTCCTGCCCCGCGCTCAGTCACGGCTCAGTCAAGGCCGAGCTTGAGGCTGCCGCCGGGGATGGCGTCGAGCAGGTCGCGCGTGTACTGCGTCTTGGGCGAGTTGAACACCTCGTCCGTCGTGGCATGCTCCACGAGCTTGCCCTGGCGCATAACCACCACGTCGTCGGCGATCTGGCGCACCACGGCGAGGTCATGCGTGATGAACAGGTAGCTCAGGCCCTGCTCCGCCTGCAAGTCGTTGAGCAGATGGAGCACCTGGTCCTGCACGAGCACGTCGAGCGCCGAGACGGCCTCGTCGCACACGATGACGTCGGGGTTGAGCGCCATGGCGCGCGCGATGGCGATGCGCTGGCGCTGGCCGCCCGACAGCTCGTTCGGGTAGCGCGTCATCGTGGACTGGGGCAGGCTCACCATGTCGAGCAGCTCCCTGACGCGCGCCAGACGCGTCTTCTTGTTGCCGATGCCGTGGATCTTCAGCGGCTCCTCGATGGAGCGGTAGATCGAGTACATCGGGTCGAGGGAGCCGTACGGGTTCTGGAACACGGGCTGCACGTGGCGGCGGAAGTCGAGCAGCTGCCTCCTGTCGAAGGAGTGCACGTCCTTGCCCTCGTACAGCACGGTTCCGCTCGTCGGATCGAGCAGATGGAGCACCATGTTCGCCACGGTGGACTTGCCGGAGCCCGACTCGCCCACGATGGCGCAGGTGGTTCCGCGGCGCACGGAGAACGAGACGTCGTCGACGGCGCGGAACATCTCCTTGCGCCGCGGCATCTTGAACTCCTTGACCAGATGCTGCACCTCGATGATCGTTTCGGAGCCGGCGATCTGCTGGGCATCCTTGGCGGCGTGGTCGAGCGAGGCGTCGGCGGCGGCAGCGTCACCGCGCTGGCGCGCGGAGATGATGCGCTGCGATGCCAGCGACGGGGCGGCGGCGACGAGGCGCTTCGTGTACGGATGCTGCGGGTGCTGAAGCACCTCGAGGCTCGGGCCGGACTCGACGACGCGCCCCTTGTACATGACGACGATGTGCTGCGCACGCTCCGCCGCCAGGCCCAGGTCGTGCGTGATGAACAACACGGCGGTTCCCAGCGAGTCGGTGAGGAACTGCAGGTGGTCGAGGATGCGCTTCTGCACCGTCACATCGAGGGCAGAGGTCGGCTCGTCGGCGATAAGCAGCTCGGGGCGCGCGGCCAGGCCGATGGCGATCAGCGCACGCTGACGCATGCCGCCGGAAAACTCATACGGGTACTGGCGCGCCCTCGTGGCGGCGTCGGGAAGGCCCGCTTCGGTCAGGAGGCCGGCGATGCGGTCGTCCATCGTGGCACCGACGACGTAGGTCGTCGCGATGCGCTTGGCCTCGTCCGCCGGCACGCCAGCGGCGATGAGGTCCTCGCGTACCTGCCAGCGGGTGGACGAACCGGCCACCCACTGCTCATTGAAATGCGCCATGGCCTTCTCGACGGCCTCGGCGTCGTCCGTCACGGAGGCGACGGCGGCGCGGGCGTTCTCGATCAGCTGCGGCAGCTGGGCGGAACCGATGAACAGCTCGTCGTCGTCGCCGTGGTAGTGGCCGTCCGTCTCGCTGTCAGCCAGGCGCTGCGCCAGTTCGGAGCGCTTCTCGCGCTTGACGTCCATACCGTTGGCGACGATCGCCTCCTTGACCTGGGTGCCGATGCGCCACACGGGGTTGAGGTTGCTCATCGGGTCCTGCGGCACGAGGCCGATCCTCTTGCCGCGGATGGACTCGAACTGCTTGCTCGTGTAATGCGTGATGTCCTCGCCGTCGAGCTTGATGGAGCCGCCGGTGACGTGCCCCGTGCCCGGCAGGAGGCCCAGCACGGACATGGCGCTCGTGGACTTGCCCGAGCCGGACTCGCCCACGATGGCCACCCACTGGCCCGGGTAGACGGTGAAGTCGGAGTCGCGCACGGCCGTGAACGAGCCGGTGCTCGTGGTGAACTGCACCTGCAGGTCCTTGACCTCGAGCAGCGGGCGGGGTGCGGAATCGGACTGCGTCGCGCCAGATTTGCTCGACGACGCTTCGATGGTGGTATTGCTCATTGTCTTTCCCCTCTGTTGCTCACAGGCTGCGGCTCTTGGGATCCAGCGCGTCCCTCACGGCGTCGCCCATCATGATGAAGGCGAGCACGGTGATGGCGAGCGCCAGCGACGGCCAGAACAGCACGGTCGGCGCGACGCGCAGGAGGTTCTGGGCGGCGGAGATGTCACCGCCCCAGCTGACGACGGTCGTGGGAAGGCCGATGCCGAGGAAGCTCAGCGTGGCCTCCGACACGATGTACGTGCCGAGCGACGTGGTGGCGACGACGATGACGGGCGCCAGGGAGTTCGGGATGACGTGCTTGAACAGGTTGCGCCCACGCGACAGGCCGAGCGCCTCGGAGGCCGTGTTGAACTCGAGGTTCTTGGCCTCCATGACGGAGCTTCGCGTGATGCGCGCCACCGACACCCAGCCGAACAGCGCGAGCACGAACACGACCTTCCAGATCGAGGTGGATGTGCGGAACATCTGGAGCACCACGATGGCGCCAAGAAGCAGCGGGATGGCGTAGAAGATGTCGGTGATGCGGCTGAGCACGGCGTCGACCCATCCGCCGAAGTAGCCGGCGACGGCGCCGATGAGGCCGCCGATGATCACGACGAGGATGGTGGTGAGCACGCCGACGGACAGCGAGGCGCGCGTTCCGTAAATCGTGCGCGTGTACACGTCGCAGCCCTGCAGGTCGTAGCCGAACGGGTGGCTCGGCGAACTGGGGTTCAGCGAGTTCTCGAGGTCGCAGTAGTTCGGATTGCCTTTCGTGAACAGGCTCGGGAAGATCGCCACGAGCAGCACGAGCACGATGAGCACGGCGGAGACGATGAACAGCGGGTTGCGGCGCAGCGTTCGCCAGGCCTCGCTCCACATGCTGCGGGCGGGCTGGGATTCGTCAACGGAGTCGACCTCCTTGAGCGGGGTCTCCTCGATGGGGGCGACGTAGCGTTCCTGCCCGGGCAGGGCGCCCTGGGCGGACGGCGTCGCGATTGCGTGGTTCTGTGCGGTCATGTCCGTTCCTCTCCCCTCACTCATAGCGGATACGCGGGTCGAGGACCGCGTACAGCAGATCGACGATCAGGTTGCACACGACGAAGACGAGCACGAGCAGCGTCACGATGGACACCGTCAGCGTTCCCTCTCCGCGCAGGATGGCCTGCCACAGCGTGTTGCCGATTCCCTGGATGTTGAAGATGCGCTCGGTGATCATGGCGCCGCCCATGAGGCTGCCCAGGTCGGCACCGAGGTAGGTGACGACGGGGATAAGCGAGTTGCGCAGGATGTGGCGCATCGTGACGGCGCGGTTGCTCATGCCCTTGGCGCGCGCGGTGCGCACGTAGTCGGCCGTCTTGTTGGAGGCCACCTCGGTGCGTGTCAGCCTGATGATGTACGCCATCGACACGGAGCCGAGGACGCAGGCCGGCATGAGCAGGTCGAGGAAGCCCGGGTTGCGTCCGGCGGTCACGGGCAGGATCTGCCACTTGACGCCGAACAGGTACTGGCCCACGAAGCCCGTCACGAAGGTCGGCACGGAGATGAGCAGCAGCGAGACGATGAGAATCACCGAATCGTACCAGGTGCCCTTCTTCAGGCCGGAGATGATGCCGAAGATTACGCCGAACAGGCCTTCGAACACGAAGGCCATGAGCGCGAGCTTGATCGTGACCGGGAAGGCGCCGGCGATGACGTCGATGACGGGGCGGCCGGCGAAGGTGTTGCCGAAGTTCAGCGTCAGCGCGTTCTTGAGGAACAGCAGGTACTGGACGATGAACGGCTTGTCGAGGTTGTACTCGCTCCTGATCTGCGCGGCGACGGCGTCATTGACCGGCTTCTCGCCGAACATCGCCTTGACCGGGTCGCCCGGCAGTGCGAAGACCAGGGCGTAGATGAGCAGCGTCGTGCCGAGCACGACGGGGATCATCTGCAGGATTCTTCTCAGAACGTATTTTCCCATCTCGTCTCCTATTTCCTCGACACGTCCTTCGTGACGTCCTGGAGCACCGGGACGTTCTTCCAGTTGGTATCGACGTTCTGCACGCCGATGGCGCTGACGACCACGGCGTTGTCATAGTACAGCGGCGTCGCCGGCAGGTCGCGCAGCAGGATCTCCTCGCCCTGCTGGTAGTACGATATCGCCTCCGCGGTGGACGTGGCCGACGCGGCCTTGTCCATGAGGGCGTCGAAATCGGCGTTCTTGTAGTCGCCGTCGTTCGAGCCGTTGCCGTCGGCGGCGGCCGAATCGTACAGCTGCACGAGGTAGTTGTCTGCCGACGGGTAGTCGGGCTGCCAGCCGGTGCGGAACGCGGTCTTGAGCTGGCGGTCGGTGACCTCCTGGCGGAACTCGGAGAACGTCGAGATCGGGTTGGTCTCGGCGCGCACGCCCAGCGTGTTCGTCACGAAGTGCGAGACCGCCTCGAACAGCGACTTGGCGCTGGAGTTGTCGGAGTTGTAGGAGAACTTCACGACGTCGTTGGCGTCATCCCACGGGAAGATGGCGTTGGCCTCGGCCCACAGCTCCCTGGCCTTGTCGGGGTTGTACGTCAGCACGTCGGAGCCCTCGAGGGAGTCGGAGTAGCCCGGCACCGTCGGCGAGAGGAAGTCGGTGGCCGGCGTGGCCGTGCCGCCCTTGATCTTGTCGCACAGCGTCTCGCGGTTGATGGCCATCGAGATGGCCTGGCGGCGCAGGTGTCCCTCCTCGTCATCGCCGAAATGCGGCGTGTCGCTGGGGATCGTGTAGGTCTGGATGACGGAGCCCGGGTTGTTCACGGACTGCACCGTCGGGTCGTACTGGAAGGTAACGGCGGAGGACGACGGCACGGTGTCGAGCAGATCGAGGTTGCCCGCCTGCACGTCGGCGTAGGCGGTGTCGACGTCGGTGTAGATGACGAAGTCGATGCCGTCGTTATGCGCCGGGAAGTTGCCGCGGTAGTCGTCGTTGCGCGTCACGAGGATGTCCTGGTTATGCGACCACGAGGCGAACTTGTAGGGGCCGTTGCCAATCGGGTGCTCGCCGTAGGCGGCGGGGTCATCGTAGAAGCTTTCGGGCAGCGGGTAGAACGCGTTGCAGCCGAGCATGATCGGGAACGACGCGGACGGGGCCGACAACGTGACCGTGAACTCGTAGTCGGAGATGACGTCGAGGCCCGACAGCTGCGCGTCGGACGGGGCGTCGCCGTTCTGCAGATCGTCGTAGCCCTCGATGGGCGCGAAGAAGCTCGCCTCCATCTGCGCGTTCGTGGCGTTCGCCGTGTAGCTCCACGCCTTCGTGAACGATTCGGCCGTCACCGGCGTGCCGTCGTCGAAGGTCCAGTCATCGTTGAGCACGATGTCGTAGACGGTGTTGTTGTCCTGGGCGGTGATGCTCTTGGCCACCTCGTTGACGGAATTGCCGTCCTTGTCATAGCCGACGAGGCCGGAGAACAGCATGTCGATGACGTGCCCGCCGCCGGTTTCGTTCGTATCGCCCGGAATCAGCGGATTCTGGGGTTCGCTGGCGTAGTAGCTGATGATCATGTCCTGCTGGGACGACTCCGACGAGCTACCGCACGCGCCCAGGGGCATGATGACCGTGGCGGCACACACCACCGCGGCCAGCACCTTCGCTGGCAAGCGCATATGTTCTCCTTCCAACTGACTTGCTGACGGCACGACGGCGTCGCTCCCACTCCGCCGTTCGGATCCGTACCGTGGCCGGAACCTTCCTGAACGGGCGTGCGCAAGGGGAGACAGCCGCGTGGCGATTGTCACGAACAAGATACCGTACAGCCGTCGCTTGACGAAGGCAATCATCGCACGGATTGTGCGCGAAGGGGAAGCCGCATCTGCGCGGGGTGCGCGGTGTGCGGCGGGGGCGGGCGGCGCGCGGGGCGTTCAATGCACACGATCGCTCTCAGTGAACGCGCCAAACCGCCGCGCAATCGTCTGAATCTCAAACAACTGTGTTCATGGCGAAGAATCCTCGCCATGGGGCGCAGCCCAACCTCAAAACCGCCTTCTTTCCCCGAAAACCACCCCTCATGGCGAAGAAACCTCACCACGGACGAACCGGCTACGCTCTCGGGAAGGCCTGACGGTAGGTCTCGACGAGACGCTCCATGGAGACATGCGTGTAGCGCTGGGTGGTGCGCAGCGACGAATGGCCGAGCATCTCCTGGACCTCGCGCAGATCCGCGCCGCCGTCGAGCAGATGCGTCGCCGCGGAATGGCGCAGGGCGTGGGGCGCGATATCGGGCACGCCGGCCTCCTGCGCCAGACGATGCACCACCTCTCGCGCCTGACGCTGGTTGAGCCGCCCTCCCCTGGCGCCGAGGAACACGGCGCGGTTATCGGACGACGCGGAAGCATCCGGCGATGCGCCGGCCGCTCCCCGCGGCTTTCGCACGGCGCCCCGTGCACCGCCCCGTGCCGCGCGCGCGAAGCGCAGAATCTCGGGGCGGCCGCGTTCGAGCCACGCGTCGAGGGCGCGGCGGGCTGGCGCCCCGAAAGGAACGACGCGCGTCTTGTTGCCTTTGCCGGTGACGCGCATGGTGCGCTGGGCGTCGTCGATGTCGTCGATGTCGAGGGCGACGAGTTCGGCGACGCGCATCCCCGTGGCGTACAGCACTTCCACGATGGCGGCGTCGCGCAACTCGAGGGCGGCGCGTTTCCTCGCCGCCTCGTCGGCGATGTCCGCGGCATCCGAAACGGCGGTGGCATCGACGGCGCGTGACAGGTCGCCGGCGGTACGGACAGTGGTGCCGGCCCCGGCATCCGCTTCGGCACGGCGGTCGGCGTCGTCGAGCATGACGCGCGCCTGGTCCTCGGTGAGTACGGTGGGCAACGGGGCGGCGAGTTTCGGCGTGGTCAACGATTCCGCGGGGTCGCCCGACGTGATGCCGCGCAACGAGCAGAAACCGAAGAACGCACGGACGGCCACGATTTTGCGCGCCATGCTGCTTTTCTCATGTGTGCGAGACTCGTGGCCGATCCAATCGCGAAGGTCGTCGAGGGTGACGTCGTCCAGGTGTGCAATGCCGCGGCGCGCGAGGATGTCGAGGCAGGCGCTGATGTCGGAGCGGTAGGAGCGGATGGTGTTGCGCGACAGACCACGATTGACGCGCAGATACTTCAGGAAGGAATCCAGGGCCTCGTCGGCTCCCCGCACCGTCGGCAGGCCGGCCCGTGCCGTCTCGTCCAATTCCGTCATGGCTCCTCTCCTCGTCCGTTCCGATCGGTTCACGACAAGGATATCCCGCCGGTCGCCGCCGTGGAGAAGACACGACGGGACGGGGCGGGTTGGAGATATCGTGGCGGCATGGCTTTTGTCAATGATCGACACGATTCCCCCGCATCCGGCACCACGCCCCACCCAGAGGGCACGCACAACGACACGCCTCAGGTTTCCGGCGTGTCGCAATCATCTCACGCGGAGAACGCCGCCGCCCATCCAAACGGCTCCGTTCGGCTCCCCGTCACCATTCCCGTCGGAGCACGCATCGTGGTGCGGACGGATGACGGGGCGGATGAACGCACGGGGCGGCGTACCTACCGGGATTTCGTCGGGCATGTGCTGTCATGGGACGGGGCGACGCTCGAACTGGAGCGCGACGCGTCGGCGAACGGACGGCGCCCTGCCGAACACGTCACGATTGACGCGTCCTCCATCGTGCGTCTCAAACCCGTCCCCGAGCGCCGTCTCCCCCGTCGCTGACGGAGGCGCCGGCGTCGCGCGCCCCATCACAGGGCGCGGTAGGTCACATCCGACGTATCGGGCACGCGCTGCCAGCTGATATCGAATTCGCGAATCGCGCGCACATGGGTGATGCGCTCGCCCCGTCGCGCCGATTCCACGAGCTGGTGCCGCCACGAACGTGACTGCACCGTCAGCGTGCCGTTTTCCATCGGCTCCCCGTCGCGCTGCGCCTTCTTGTACCGGCGGTACGGGTCGGCCTCGGCGAAGAACGCGGTGAGGTCGATGGCGCGCCCCTCGGGGTCGTCGAGCACATCGGCCACGTCGAGCAGGCGCTGCGCCACCTGCCGCACCAGCGCCGCCACATTCGCCGGATTCTCCTCCACCATGGCCTGCGTGCGCGCCGGATCGGTGAGGGCGACGCGCGTCATGTCGCGCCATGACCCCGCCGACAGAGCGACGCCGACCTTGCAGTCGGGAGAGTCGCACAGCGTGTTCGCGAGCGCCGTCGACACCACATGGGGCATGTGGCTGATGAGGGCGGCCGCCGCATCATGGGTGGCGTTATCGACGCCGATGAACGTGTTGCCGAGCACGTCGGTGATGGTGCGGGCCATGAGCAGGTAGCGCAGGTAGTCGGTCTGGTCGTCGAAGGTCAACGCCCACAGCGCTCCGTCGAGCAGCTGCGCCGAGGAGGCGGAGAATCCGGAGAACTCGGAGCCGGCCATGGGGTGGGCGCCGACGTACTGACGGTCGAGTCCGGCGGCGGCGACGGAATCGTGGACCCTCGTCTTGACGCTGCCGACGTCGCTGAGCGTCGTCTGCGGGGGCAGGACCGGGGCGATGCGCCCCAGGATGTCGTCCATGGCGCGCAGCGGCGTGCATAGGAAGAGGATGTCGACGCCGCTGGCGGCGAGCCCCTCCACCGTTTCCACGCAGTGGATGCCTTCGGCGCGCGCCGCCTCGTACGGCGTGTCGTGATGGTTCCACGCGAGCGTGCGCACGCCCGCCCGGGCGAAACGGCGCGCCACGGAGCCGCCGATGAGCCCCAGGCCCGCGACTCCGACGCTCAGGGTCGACAGATCCTTGTGCAGTCCGTCCACGATCATCTCCACAGCAGTTCCCTTTCCTCCCGCTCTTGTCTGGTTTCCCGGTCTTCCCCGGCTGTCGTTGCGTCGTCGGCGTCGGGCGTTCCGCCCGCCCCGTCATCGCCGGGGCGCACTCCCCCGTCGGGCAGCATCCATGCGCTGATGGGCGGGTCGGGGCGGTCGCGCCGTTCGTAGACGGCGAGCGTCTTGGCCCATGTGTCGCTTGTCGTCATGCCACGCAGCGCCTCGCGGAAGGAGGGCTTCCATGGGGCGGCGTCGATGGTGGCGATGAAGCTGTAGGTGCCGTCGCGTCCCTTGATGGGGCGGGAGATGAAGCTCGTCATGTTCAGCCCCGCATCGCGCAGCACGTCGAGCATGGTGGCGACGGTGCCGGGCCCCGTGTGCAGCGGCACGAGGCCGAGGATGGACTCGTAATGGTCGGCGTCGGCGTCGAGGCGGCGTTCGGCCTCGAGGTAGGCTCGCGCCGTACCGCGGGGCACGATGACGAGGAAGTCGGTGCGGGCGCCCTGGAAGTCCTGCACGTTGCGCTCAAGGGTCTGCAATCCGTACAGGTCGCCGCACAGGCGCGGGCCGAGGGCCACCTGATGGGGCCCGATGTCGCGGCATGCGGCGGCGTTCGAATCGGCGGGATGGGGGCGCAGGCCGCGTGTGCGCAGGAAGCCGGCGCATTGGGCGAGGCCGTGCGGATGGGCGGCGGCCTCGGTGAGCTCGCCATGGTCGTCGCTCACGAAGGCGTCGAAGGCGATGTCGACGCTGACGCGGTCGATGCCGACCACGTCGCGGGCGTCGAGCAGCGCGTCGAGATTGGGCACGACGTACCCCTCGACGTTGTTCTCCCATGCGATGACGCCCCAGCCCTCATGCCGGCTGACGCGCTCGAAAATATCGGCGGCGGTGGGTGCCTCGACGATGGCGAGGTCGGTTCCATCGCACGGGGCGGCGCTGGACGGGGCGGCAGAGGACGGAGCGGGCGATGCGGCGGCCATGGCGCGTCGTATGGCGTTCAGGCGCGGGGCGGCGAGCATCGCCGCCTGATGCGTGAAAGTGCCGCGTGGTCCCAGGTAATACAACGATGTCGTCATCGTGATCCCTCCGTCCCATCGGCGCGGATGGCGGAAGCGTCGGCGGCATCCGTCGTGCCGGCGGTCCCGGCGTCGGCGCCATCCGCCTCGGCTCCGTCACCGTCATCATCCACGACGGAATCCACGGCGGAATCTTCCCTGGGCTCGATGACGAACCACCGGTGCGGGAAGAACATGACCACGAGCTGCACGATGACGGCGCCAAGCAGCCACACATACGAGACGTTCTGGCCTATCCACGTGGGGAACAGCGACGTCCCGACGGGCATGAGGTATGCGCGTCCCGAGTTGGAGCCAGCCAGATGCATGAGCACGCCCATCGACACCATGAAATGCACGACGAGCCCCCAGGTTCCCGACCGTGCGCGGGCGCTCCAGGCGGACAGCCCGATCAGCACAAGCGCCAGGATGAGGCCGATCGGAAAATCGTGGCGCAGCCCAAGCCGATGCAGCAGCGTGCCGACGAAGGCGGTGATGACGGCGCTGAGCACCGTGACCACGAGGGCGAGGACGATGCCGTGTCGGTAACTCCATGGCAGGCGCTGCGGGTCGGTGTCGCCCTGTTCCCCTTCGAAGACGCGGGGCGCGCGCATGACGGCCGGCGAGGCCGATGGAGCGGCGGACGGGGCGGAGGTTCGCTTCTTGTTGCTCATGCCCCCAGTATGCACCCACCCGCGACCGCGACGGGGCCCGCGGTCCACGCGCGCCCCCGTCCGCCCCATCGTCAACCGCCGCAAGCGGAACGACGGCGATCATCGTCCGGGGGAACGCGAAGGCGCCCGCATGGAATCCGCCGAAGCGGGCCATGCGAGCGCCTTTTCGCCATTCCACGCATCAGGAACGTGGCAGCGGAGTGCGTGGCGATGAGCCAAAGGAACCACGATTCCAACACGCCCTGTTATCGGAAGCGAACCGTGGCGCCGAAGGCGAACCGTCACCGGCCGGCCCCTAGTCTTCAAGCTTCACGGTCAGGTCGTCTCCCTTGATGGTGAACGTGGCATACAGCGACGATGTGCCGTCGTTGCTCCCGTCGCTCGAGCTGAAGGACGAATTATAGGAATACGTGTAGGCATAGGCAGCGTCCGCTGAGACGGTTCCGGTGACGGAACCGTCGCTTTCCGTCTCAAGGTAGAAGTCCGACGAGGTAATCTTGGGCTCCTGCGCGACGGTGTACTTCCAATTGGAGTAATTGGAATTGGTATGGTCCGAGCTCCACCAGATATCGCAGGATTCATCCGGCTTCCTATTGCTGGATGCGGTACTGATGCAGGAATCGTAGGCTGTTTTCAGCTGCGCGGTGATATCGGTCGCCAATTGGTCGGTGGCGACCCGGTAAACCGTCACAGAGCGTGGCTCCACATACGGCCCATCGCTTTCACCCTCGCTCCTCGGACCGGGAACGTTGATATACGTTGACGTGACGTAGGGACTGCTGGAGACCATGGAGACCGTGAGATACTTTGCATTGTCGGAGAGCGACAGATGATATTTGCCAGGATATGCGGCGAAACGGTAGACGGAATAAGCACCTTCGAGCGCGCCCGGCTGGCAGGACGCGTCGATGTCCTTGTAGCCAAAGAACGAGTTGTCGGCTCCGACGGTCACCCCATTGACGGTGATGTTGGGCGTGATGCACAACGGGTAGTCGATGGAGATGTCGCTGAGCAACGATTTCTCGAACTTCCATTTATCGACAAGCCCCTTCTTGCCATCCTTCTTGAGCACCACCGTGGCGCTCTGGCTCTGGCCGTTGAAGGTGTAGTCCACCTTGAAGTTGCGGGTGGCGCCGGAGGTCTTGCCGGTCGGGCTCACATCCACGTTCGAGATGCGGTCATTGGCATCCTGCACCACGGAATTGGCGAGAAGCGCCTTCTGCGCGTCGCTCAGCGACGATCCCTCCATGGCAATGGCATCGCCGTAGCGTCCCTCGGACAGAGCCGTCACATAGTCGTTCACGACCTTGGAGGGGTCGCCCATGTTCCCGACCACCTTCGTAACCGCGATGATAGCGACGAGGACGACGACCACAGCAATCGCGATACCACCGACCAGGCCCTTGTTGATCTTCGCCGTCGCGGCGGCGGGAGCCATCGGCGCCGCCGGCGCGATAGGAGCCGTCGGCGCGATAGGAGCCGCCGGCTGGGGAACGCCCTGCGGAATCTGCCCGGTCGGCATGGCCTGCTGCATCGGCTGCGGCGCCGGCATGGGTTGCGCCGGCTGCATAGGAACCTGCCCCGTCGGCATCATCTGGGGCACGGCCTGGGGCGCCGGCTGCGGCACGGCCTGAGGAGCCTGCATGGGCTGCTGCGGCATCGTCTGCGGAACCATACCGGTCGGCATCTGCTGCGGTGCCTGGGCCTGCTGCGGCGCCTGTCCCAGAGGGGTGCCGCAGTTGGCGCAGAACACGACATCGTCGGGATTCTGGTTCCCGCACTGAGCACAAACCTTCATGTGCTGTCCTTCTCTCGTCTCTCGGTTGTTTACCGTCTCTCCGTGCAACGGACATGAGGTCGACATGCAGACCGGAATCGATGGTCCCGGCACGCAATTTCTCCCTGTTTGCGATAGTAACACCCATATCCCCGGCGTGCTCCCGCCGCACCCCATTCGGCCCCGCCGCACGCGCATCGCGCCGGTTCCATACATACACAAGGGGCGCACCCGCATTGCGGATGCGCCCCGTCCTGCGCCCTGCCAGGTTCAACCACCCAGGGCACTCCGGCACGGACTCACAGGCTCAGTTATTGGCCGCGGCCTTGTTGGCGCGGCGCTGCTTCGCGTTCCACTTGTACCACGCCTCGCGGTCGAGGATGATCTTGCGCACGCGGATGGACTCCGGCGTCACCTCGACGCATTCGTCATCGTTCGCGAAGTCGAGGGACTCCTCGAGGCTCATGACGATCGGCGGGGTGAGGGTCTCGAGCACGTCGGCGGTCGAGGATCGCATGTTGGTCATATGCTTCTCGAGCGTGATGTTGACGTCCATGTCGCCGGGCTTGCTGGCCACGCCCACGACCTGGCCCTCGTACACCGGGGACTGCGGCTGCACGAAGAAGTCGCCGCGCGCCTGCAGGCGCTGCATGGCGTACGGGCTCGCCTTGCCCTGGCGATCGCAGACCATGGAGCCGTTCTGGCGCAGCGTGATGTCGCCCGCCCACGGGGCGTAGCCCGCGGAGATGGAGGACGAGATGCCGGTGCCGCGCGTCTTGGTCAGCAGCTGCGCGCGGAAGCCGATGAGGCCGCGGGACGGCACGGTGAACTCCATGCGCACCCAGCCGGAGCCGTGGTTGGTCATGGAGTCCATGCGGCCCTTGCGCGCCGCCATGAGCTGCGTGACGTCGCCCATGTATTCCTCGGGGCAGTCGATGGTGGTGTTCTCCATCGGCTCGTAGATCTTGCCGTCCACCTTCTTTGTAACGACCTGCGGGCGGCCGACGGTGAGCTCGTAGCCTTCGCGGCGCATCTCCTCGGCGAGGACGGCCAGCGCCAGCTCGCCGCGGCCGCGCACCTCCCAGGCGTCCGGACGCTCGGTGGGCAGGACCTCGATCGACACGTTGCCGATGAGCTCGCGGTCGAGACGGTCCTTGAGCATGCGGGCGGTGAGCTTGTGGTCCTTGCCTTCGGTTCCGGCCAGCGGGGAGTCGTTCGTGCCGAAGGTCATGGAGATGGCCGGCGGATCGACGTGGATAAGCGGCAGCGGCTTGGGGTCGTTGGGGTCGACGATGGTCTCGCCGATCATGATGTCGCTGACGCCCGCGATGGCGACGATGTCGCCGGGGCCGGCGGAATCGGCCGGGACGCGGTCGAGGCCTTCGGTGCGCAGGATCTCGGTGAGCTTGAAGTTCTCGATGGAGCCGTCGACGCGGGACAGGCCGTACTGCTTGCCCTTCTCGAGCGTGCCGTTGTAGATGCGCACGAGGCCGAGGCGGCCGAGGTAGTCGGAGGCGTCGATATTCGTGACGTGGGCCTGGAGCGGGGCGCCTTCCTCGTACTCCGGGGCGGGGATGTTCTTGAGGATGCACTCGAAGAGCGGCTCGAGGTCGTGGTTGTCAGGCAGGCCGCCGTCCTCGGGCTGGTTCACGGACGCGTAGCCGGCCTTGGCCGCGCAGTAGATGACGGGCAGGTCGAGCAGGGAGTCGAGATCAAGATCGACGCCTTCCTCGGTGACGTCCTGCGCGAGGCCGAGCAGGAGGTCGGTGGTCTCGGAGACGACTTCGGAGATGCGTGCGTCGGGACGGTCGGTCTTGTTGACGCACAGGATGACGGGGAGCTTGGCCTCGAGCGCCTTGCGCAGCACGAAGCGGGTCTGCGGAAGCGGGCCCTCGGAGGCGTCGACGAGCAGCACGACGCCGTCGACCATGGAGATGCCGCGTTCCACCTCGCCGCCGAAGTCGGCGTGGCCCGGGGTGTCGACCACGTTGATGGTGATGCCGTCGGGCTCGCCGAGCTGTGCGGCCAGCGGGCCGGTGTAGCGCACCGCGGTGTTCTTGGCGAGGATGGTGATGCCCTTCTCGCGCTCGATGTCGCCGGAGTCCATGACGCGGTCCGGGACCTCCTCGCGCTCGTTGAAGACATGGGACTGCTGGAGCATTGCGTTCACGAGCGTGGTCTTGCCGTGGTCAACGTGTGCCACGATTGCCACATTGCGAATGTCCGAGCGAACAGCCATCGGTACCTCTTTCTGATTCCTTATGTCGTGCACGCGCACTACGCCCGGGGCGCATGCGTCGGTGCTGTCCCCCGCTGAGATCCGGGGAGAAAATATAGGTCACTGGAAAACCGAGAAAATTGTAAGTGCCGCACGCGACAGTCCGGGGGTCTTCATACCTCGAAACACAAATTTCGTTGGAAATGCGCGGCGCAATCGTATGGTGTAGTACCTTGTACCACAGGTAGCGTGCAAATGGCCACTTCCCTTGGTAATCTATGGGGTATGCCTACAGATCTGCTTGGACGTGAATACGAAACGTTCCCCGCCCCGAAGAAGCTCGAATCGCATGGTCCCGCCACCGTCATCGCCATGTGCAACCAGAAGGGCGGCGTAGGAAAGACGACGTCCTCCATCAACATCGCCGGCGCCCTCAGCCAATACGGGCGCAGGGTCCTCATCGTCGACTTCGACCCCCAGGGCGCCGCCACCGTCGGCCTCGGCATCAATGCCAACAAGGTGGAGAAAACCGTCTACACCGCGCTGTTCGACACCTCGATGGACGTGCATGACGTCATCATGCACACGCGCTTCGAGAACCTCGACATCATCCCCGCCAACATCGACCTGTCGGCGGCCGAGGTGCAGCTGGTCACCGAAGTGGGCCGCGAGCAGTGCCTCGCGAGCGCCCTGCGCCCGCTGCGCGACGAATACGATTGCATCATCGTGGACTGCCAGCCCTCGCTTGGCCTGCTCACCGTCAATGCACTGACCGCGGCCGACGGCGTCATCATCCCCGTGGCGGCGGAGTACTTCGCCCTGCGCGGCGTGGCGCTGCTCATGCAGTCCATCGACAAGGTCAAAAGCCGCATCAACCCGGACCTCAAGATCTACGGCGTGCTCATCACGATGTACACGCATACGCTGCATTCCGAGGAAGTCATGCAGCGCATCTACGAGGCGTTCAAGGGCGAGGTCTTCCATACGGTGATCTCGCGCTCCATCAAGCTGCCCGACGCCACCGTGGCGGCCGCCCCGATCACGATGTACGCGCCCCAGCACCGCACGGCCTTCGAATACCGCGAGGTGACGCGCGAGATCATCGCCCGCGGCGTCGTCGCGTAACGGCGGCCCCGTCCATGGCGCAGCCCTCCCCGAACGCCGTCCCGTCCGACGGCGTGTCGCCCGATATCCCCGGCGTGTCGTACGCCCCGTCGCCTGCGGACGGGGGCGACGGCCTGGGCGACCTCGTGGCACGCGAGACCCCGGACGAGCGCGCGGCGGAATCATCGTTCGCCGTCAGCCTCGATGCCTACCAGGGGCCTTTCGACGTGCTTCTCAGCCTTATCTCGCAGCGCAAGCTCGAACTCACGGAGATTTCGCTGTCCGCCATCACCGGGGAGTTCATCGACTATGTGCGCGGCCTTGACGCCACGCATACGGCGGAGGAGATCAGCGCCTTCATCGACGTTGCCTCGATTCTCGTGGAGGCCAAGTCGGCGGCGCTGCTGCCCCATGACGAGGAATCCGAGGCCGCCGACGAGCAGACGCTCGCGGCGTTGCGGGAACGCGATCTGCTGTTCGCGCGCCTCCTGCAGTACAAGGCATTCAAACAGGCGGGCAACGATTTTCGCGCACGCATCGCCGCCAACTCCGGCCGCTACCCGCATCCGGCGCAGCTGGACGCAGCAGTGGCGGCGCTTCTTCCCGAGCTCGTGTGGACCGTCTCCCCCGATGACCTGGCGCGCATCGCGGCGCGCGTCATCGCAAACGCCCCGGCGGAGCATGTGAGCGTGCACCAGCTGCATGTGCCGCTCGCGGATCTGCGCGAGCAGGCCGCCATCGTGCGCGCCAAGCTGCGCGAGGCCGGCGACCGCGTGGACGTGACCTTCGCCCGCCTCGTGGCGGACGCCCAGACGCGGGGCGAGGTGGTGGCGCGCTTCATGGCTCTGCTCGCCTTCTTCAAGCAGGGCGTCGTGCAGTTCCGGCAGGACGCCCCGTTCTCCCCGTTGCACGTGCGCTGGGTGAGCGCGAACGAAAGCGAGGACGAGGCGATGGTGACGTCGATCGACAGCAACGATTTCGACTAGACGGCGACCAGACGATGACACGAATGGGACGAACGGCAGATGACGCATAACCAGGGAGCGGATATGGACGACGGCAAGAACGATGACACCAAGAACGACGCGTATGCAACCGACGGGGCGCAGAGAAGCAACGGGGCGCCAACGACGCCCGGCACGCCCCAGGTACCGGAGCAGCTCGAGCTGTCGGCCGAGGATGTCAAGCCCGCGATGGAGGCGATTCTCATGGCCACGGACCAGCCGCTCCATTCCGCGGATTTCGCCCGCGTGCTCGACTGCCCCGTCACCGAGGCGGACCGCCTTCTGACGGAGCTGGCCGACGAATACGACGCGCAGCATCGTGGCTTCGAGCTGCGGCGCACGGCACGGGGCTGGCAGTTCGCCAGCCGCGCGGAGTTCGAAGGCGTCGTGTCACGCTTCGTTACCGACGGGCAGACGGCGCGCCTGTCGCAGGCCGCGCTCGAGGCGCTGGCCATCATCGCGTATAAGCAGCCCGTCACCCGCGCGCAGGTCGCCGCCATCCGCGGCGTGAACTCGGACGGCGTCATCCGCTCCCTGTCAGTGCGCGGCCTTATTCGCGAGGCGGGAACCGACCCGGAGTCGAAGGCCACGCTTCTGGCCACGTCGGGCCTGTTCCTTGACTACATGGGCATCGAGTCCCTGGCGCAGCTACCGCCCCTGGCCCCGTTCCTGCCGGCCCAGTCGGCGGCGAATTCGGACGAGGCCTTCGGCATGGATTCCTGACGCATGGATTCCCGACGGGTCCGCCCGTTACCTGCGAACCTCCCCGCGGCCAGACCGCCCCGTCAGTGCGCCCGCGGGTGGCTCGTCACATAGGTCTCGATCAGCGTCTGCTCGCTGACATGCGTGTAGATCTGCGTCGTCGTCACCGAGGCGTGCCCGAGCAGCTCCTGCACCGTGCGCACATCCGCCCCTCCCTGGAGCAGGTGCGTGGCGCAGGTATGGCGCAGCGTATGCGGGTGGATCTGCTTGGTGATCCCTGCCCGCGCCGCGCAGGTGGTGACCACCTCCCACACGGACTGGCGCGACAGCCTTTTGCCCCTTTTGTTGAGGAACACGGCGTTGAGCTCGGGCTGGCGTCCCCGACAGGCACGCTGCAGCGTCGGGCGTCCGGCGTTGAGGTAGCGCTGGAGCGCGTCGATGGCATAGGAGCCGATCGGTACGAGGCGCTGCTTGCTGCCCTTGCCGGTCAGACGCGCCAGATGCGCCTGGGGGTTGACATCATTGAGGTCGAGCCCCACGGCTTCGCTGACGCGGCATCCCGTGGCGTACATGAATTCGAGCAGGGCGCGGTCGCGCAGGCTCACGGCGAGGGCGGCGTCCGCACCCGATGCGGCGCCCGCCCCGTCCGCTCCCCCGGCGGCGATATCGTCGGGACACGCCGCCTGCATGAGGCGCGTCACCTCGTCGACGGTCAGCACATCGGGAAGCGCGGCAGACGCCTTCGGTGGCCTGATTCCCAGCGAAGCGTCGTCATCGGTCACGCGCTCCGACACGGCGAAGCGATGCAGCTCGTGCACCGCCGCGAGACGCCGCGCGATGGAATGGGGCGCCTCCCCATCCAGTGACGTGACGAAATCCTCCACGTCGGTGCGCGTCACGTCGCCGATGTCGGTGATGCCGCGCCCCGCGAGGAACTCGCGGTACCGCGCCAGGTCGGAGGCGTATGCGGTTTCCGTGGCGCGCGCCAGTCCCTTCTCGGCAGTCACATATCCGAGGAACCGGCGCGTCAGGTCGGCCAGTTCGCCGCGTCGCCGTGCGTTTCCAGGCATTCCATGCCCTCCTTCCGGCCGCGTCAGGCGGCCGTGTCGCGCGGGAAGGCGCCGCCACGCGCGACGGGGCGCTGGGGGAACTCCACGCCGTCCGCCAGCGTGTGCAGGACGTCGTCCCGGATCGCGCCGGGTTCGAGGCGGTTGTCGTGCATGACCTCGGCCGGGTCATAGCGGTCGTAGTACGTTTTCGCGAAACCGTAGCAGAGCACACGCATCGGGGTGGGCGCGTAATGCGCGGCCACCTTCGCTCCGAAGCCTCCCGACAGCATTCCGTCCTCCAGCGTCACCACCACCGTATGGTCGTCGAGAAGCGAGTCGAGCGTCGCGGCGTCGACGCCGGAGATGAACTGCGGGTTGACCACGGTTGCGTCGATGCCCTCCTCATCGTGCAGGAGGCGTGCCGTGTCCTCGCCCAGACGCAGGAAGTCGCCGGCCGCGATGATGGCGACACGCGAGCCACGGTGCAGCGTGTCGAATGTGTCGAGACGGGAGTAGTCGCGGCGCACGGGGTGCGCGTCGTCGGCATGCCGCACCGTGCCGGCCGGCATGCGGATGGCGACGGGGTGCTGCGTCTGCCGCACGGCCCAGTCCATCATTGCGTTCATCTCCTCGACATTCGTCGGCGCCAAGTACACGAGGCCCGGGATGTTGCCGATCATGGCGATGTCGAAAAGCCCCAGGTGGGTCACGTCGTTGACGCCCCAGATGGAGGCATTGCCGATGCAGAAGGTGGCGGGGCTGGAGTTGATGCACACGTCGTCCATCATCTGGTCGTAGGTGCGCTGCAGGAAGCTGGCGTACATGCCGACGATGGGCTTGCCTCCGCCCCGTGCCATGCCGGAGGCCATCGCGACGGCCTGCTCCTCGGCGATGCCGACGTCGATGAGCTGGCGGCCGGCACGGGCGCGGCGTTCGGGGGTGAGGTCGAAGACGGTGGGCGTTCCGGCGATGATGGCGGTGACCTCCGGGTCCGCCGCCATGAGGTCGAGCACATGGTCGCCCGCCTCGGTCAGGTAGGTGCGACGGGGCGGGGCCAGGCTCACGCCCGTGGCCTCGTCGAAGGGGGCGTGCCAGTGCCACGCCTCCTTGTTTCGTTCGGCGGGCGTGTACCCAAGGCCCTTGCGCGTGCGGATATGCACCACGACGGGATGGTCGGTATCGCGCACCTGCTCGAAGATGCGGATCAGCGCATCGATGTCATTGCCCCGGGGCTCATAGCGATAGTCGAGGCCGAGGGCGGTGAAGATATTGTCGGGGCTTGTGCCGCCCGATTCCCTCAGATGCGCGAGGCTGCGGTACAGGCCGCCGTGGTTCTCGGCGATGGACATGCCGTTGTCGTTGACCACGATGATCATGTTGCCGTTCAGCTCGCCGCCTACGAAGTCCAGGCCCTCGAGGGCCTCTCCCCCGCTCAGGGAGCCGTCGCCGATGACGGCGACCACATTGCCGCCGCGCCCCGCCATGTCGCGGGCCTTGGCCAGGCCGCTCGCCAGCGAGACGGATGTGGAGGTGTGCCCCATGCGGAACAGGTCGTAGTCGCTCTCGCTGGGTTCGCTGAAGCCGGAGACATCGTCGAACCGCGACTCATCAAGGAAGGCGTCGCGCCTGCCGGTGAGCATCTTATGCGTGTAGCTCTGGTGGCTGACGTCGAACACGATTTTGTCATCCGGGTCGTGGAAAACATAGTGCAGTGCGATGGTGGCCTCGACGAAGCCGAGGTTCGAGCCCACGTGGCCGCCGCGCAGCGAGAGCTTGTGCAGGAGGGCGGCACGTATCTCCTCGGCAAGGGCGATCCGCTGGCGGCTGTCCAGTGCGAGCAGATCCTGCGGTCCGTCGATTGACTCGAGATACATACGTGTGACCCCTTTCCGTGTCCGTTGGGAAGAATAGCGCATTCGCGGCAGCCGAGGGCTGCGGTGGAGCCATCTTGTCAATATCCGCCCATTTCGGCAAAGAAAAATCCCGCACCGCGAGGTACGGGATTGCCGAAGCCGGGAAGGCGTCGCGCCGCTTCGGGGCGGCGCCCCACCGGTGGATATCGGTCCGATGCCGGGCCCTCAGGCTCAGGCAGCCACCGGAGCGTTGACGTCCTCGGGCAGAGCGGCCTTGGCCTGCGCCACGATGGCGGAGAAGGCGGCCGGATCGTTCACGGCGAGCTCAGCGAGAGCGCGACGGTCGAGCTCGATGCCGGCGAGGCGCACGCCCTGCATGAAGCGGTTGTACGTCATGCCCTCGTTGCGCACGGCGGCGTTGATGCGGGAGATCCACAGCTTGCGGAAGTCGCCCTTGCGTGCCTTGCGGTCGCGGAAGTTGTAGTTAAAGGAGTGGAGCAGCTGCTCCTTGGCGCGACGGTACAGGCGGGAGCGGGTACCGCGGTAGCCCTTCGCGCGCTCGAGCGTTGCGCGACGCTTCTTGTGGGCATTGACTGCGCGCTTGACACGTGCCATGTTATTTCCTCAGCTTTCCTTGTAAATCCTAGTGCTCGCAGCCAATCACAGGCCGAGCATGGTCTTCATGTTCTTGCTCTGCGGCGTGGCCAGGATGCCGTTCTCGGACATGTGGCGGCGCCTGCGAGAGGACTTGTGTTCCAGGTTGTGACGCATGCCGCTGCCATTGTGCACGAGCTTGCCCGAGCCCGTAACACGAACGCGCTTGGAGGCGGCGGAGTTTGTCTTCATCTTCGGCATTGCTGCCCTCCTTGTTGATAATCTTCTGTTGGAAGTCTGGTGTGGCGCTCGGCGTCACTTCGCGGGCTTGGAGGCCTTCTCGCCCTTCGGCTTGGCCGGCTTGGCGACCGACTTCGCAGCGGGCTTGGAATCCTCGGCGGAGGCGGCGGCTTTCTCGACCGTTTCCTTTGCTTCCTGCGCGGCCTTGGCCTGTGCGCCCTGCTTGGCTGCGAGGCGGGCGGCCTGGCGGGCCTGACGCTCGGCGCGGGATTCCGCTCCACGACGGCGCTGCTCGGACTGGGTGTGGACCTTCTTGCCCTTGGGGGCGAGCGTCATGATGATGTTGCGCCCCTCCTGCTTCGGCTGGGATTCGATCGTGCCGTAGTCCTCGACCTCGGCGGCCAGTCGGCGCAGAAGCTCGACGCCTCCGATCGGGCGCGACTGCTCGCGGCCGCGGAGCATGATCGTCACCTTCACCTTGTCGCCGCCGGAGAGGAAGCGGATCACATGACCCTTCTTCACTTCGAAATCGTGGTCATCGATCTTCAGGCGGAAGCGAATCTCCTTGATCTCGGCGGTGCTCTGGTTGCGGCGGGCCTCGCGGGCCTTGATCTTCTCGTTGTACTTGAACTTGCCGTAATCGATGAGCTTGGCCACGGGCGGCTTGGCGTTGGGCGCGACCTCGACGAGATCGAGATTCGCCTCACGCGCAAGGTTCAGGGCCACGCTGGTCGCAATGACGCCCACCTGCTCGCCCTTCGGTCCGATGAGTCGGACCTGGGGAGTGCGTATCTCCTCGTTTATGCGTGGTTCGTCGCTGATGATAACTCCAATCCTCGTGTGTGTGACGGATCGCCCCGGGATTCCATCCAGCCGTATGAGGATTCGAAGACATGGCAGACGGCTGCGCGCCGCGGCGTGGAAAGCCGCGAGCGACCGATGCATCCGGAGGACGCGCCTCCCGCCGATGCCGGCGCCGTTCACGCACCGAGGCGTGAAGCCATGACCCGAAACCCTCAGGGCGACCAGGTGGGATTCCATGGAATCCGCTTTCTTGATTTCTCAAGCCTTGAACATGTTACCACACGATGCCTTCGGCGTGTCGTGGGCATCGTGGACCCACAAATCGTGGACCCATAAGAAAGGAGGCGACGCAAGACGAACGCCCCGTCGCCTCCTGTAGTCTAGCGCAGGTAGCCGGTGGTGGGGCTCGACGGCACGGCATGGCCCTCCACCACGTCGCCCAGGCCACTCAGGTATGCTGCGCGACCCGCCTCGATGGCGTCGCGGAAGGCGCGCGCCATGAGCGGGATGTTGCCGGCGGACGCCACGGCCGTATACGCCATGACGGCGTCCGCGCCGATCTCCATGGCCTCGCATGCCTGCGACGGGCGGCCGATGCCGGCGTCGACGATGACGGGGACAGAGGAGTTGGCGATGATGACCTCGATGAAGTCACGCATGCGCAGGCCCTTGTTCGAGCCGATCATGGCGCCCAGCGGCATGACGCACGCGGCGCCCGCGTTCTCGAGGTCCTTGGCGGCGAGCGGGTCGGGGAACATATACGGCATGACCACGAAGCCCTCCTTCGCCAGGATCTCGGTGGCCTTGATGGTCTCGGCGTTGTCGGGAAGAAGGTACTTCTCCTCGCGCTTGATCTCCACCTTGACGAAGTCGGTCTGGCACACCTCGCGGGCCAGGCGCGCGATGCGCACGGCCTCCTCGGCGGTGCGCGCGCCCGACGTGTTCGGCAGCAGCGTGATGCCCTCGGGAATGTAGTCGAGCACGCTGTTCTCGGTGGTCTGGGCGCGGCGCAACGCCATGGTCACGATCTGGGTGCCGGCGTTCTCGATCGTGGCCTTGATGAGGTTGAGGTCATAGCGACCCGAGCCGAGGATGAAGCGTGACGTGAACTCGTGGCCGCCGAGCACGAGCGGCGTGTCCTCGATATGCGCGTAGGCGCCGCTGCCCACGGGGTTGTGGGCGGTGTAGGCGCCCGACAGGCGCTCCGCCTCCCGTCGGTCCTCGGCGCTGAGCGTCGGGGCGCCCTGGGATGCGGTGCGGGTTGCGTCGGGATTCGTGGATTCCTGGGTCATTCTTCATTCTCCTTAGAGGGTCTGGCTGCCGGCGATCGGATGGCCGGCGATGGGGGCGCGGCGCTTAAGCGTCGAGCTCGCCGAGGATGATGCGCGTGACCATGTTGGCTTCGTGCGAGGCGACGACGCCGACGCGCGGCGCCATGAGGCCGGCGCCGGGCTTCGGTGCGGTTTCGCCGTCGCCGCAGAAGTAGAAGTTGCGCGCCACGCGCCTCGTGGTCACGAGGTTCGAGCTGCGGTAGCCGGCCATGCCGGACGCGCTGACGAGCGGCTTGTCGGGGAAGGTCTCGAGCACGGCGTTGACAAGGAAGGTCTTGTTCTCGGGCACGTCGAAGCATTCGGCCACGATGCCGTCGTTCTCGAGCAGCTCGCGCACGTTGCCGTCGTCGACCTTCACCTGGTCGCAGGTGACGTCGAGATACGGGTTGATGGACGCGAGCACCTGGCGCAGCGCCTCGGTTTTGGGAAGCCCGACATGCCACAGCGAGTACTGCTGCCTGTTGAGGTTCGTCATATCGACCACGTCGAAGTCGATGAGGTGCAGGTGGCCCACGCCGATGCGCGTCAGCGCGACGGCGACGGTGGAGCCCAGGCCGCCGCATCCGCAGATGGCGACGCTGGCGGCGTCGAGCTTCGCCTGCGTGGCGGCGCCATGCCTTTCGAGCAGCGCGTCGCGGATCTCCTGGCGGCTGACGAGCGAGGCGGGGTCGAGGGCGCGAAGGGCGTCGAAGACGCGGCGGCGCTCGTCGATCTGCTCCTGCGTGGCGCTGGGAACGAACGGCGGGTTCGGCTCAGGGGCGCCCGGCGCGGAGGCATTCGACGGTGTGGTGGATGAGACCATTTTCGGTTCTTTCTGGGGAACGATGCGATGGGTTGGTGATGCGATGTCTGACGGGATCAGCCGCCCTGGACGAAGGAGACGATCTCGACGACGTCCGAGTCCTTGAGCTGCGTCGTGGCGCGCTGTGCGCGGGGAACGACGTTGCCGTTGAGCTCGATGGCCACGCGACGCGGGTCGAGCCCGCGCGCCGCGATAAGCGCATCCACCGTCGTCGCTCCGTCGAGCGCGACGTCCTGTCCATTGATTTTCATGGTGTCCTTCCCGGCTCCCCCGCCGTCCGTTCCTCCGATGGGGCGCCTGTTATGAAAAAGGGTCGCCGAAGAAACCGTACCCTAGGTGGTGCGCCCCTCGATGACCCTGCATCTCTCCCCGGGATCCACCCTCGGCCAAAACCGGACGCGTATCCGAAGACATCACGCCCGGAAGCTCTAATGCGGAGTGCGCCGGCGCATCTTACGATGCGGGCGGCACGCCATGTTGCGCCCACGCATACGGAACGGCATGCGCCGGGCACAACGAAAGGGAAGAATCGCGAAAACGGACCGTCACCCCATGCATGCCGCGCATCCGCGGGGCATATGCCTGCGCCTGTGCGCCTCCATGCAAGGGTGGATGCGGCGTCCGCCGGAATAAATCCGCCACCAGTGGCGGTGACTCGTTCCTTACGACGGCATTACCCGCATCAAGTTCGGTCGAAGCGATCGCTTCCTCTCAGCCTGAATGGCTCCCGTTGAGTTATACACGCTACCGTAGCAACGCATCATGACAAACTCAACGCCGCTATCGTCATGCGGCTATCGTGGAGGCATGGCAGCCAACACGAACACACCGAACACCAACGAACCAAACGCCGACACCACAGCCAGCACAACCAGGGCCCGCAACGAGGCCACGGTGCGCGCCTTCCTCGCCTCCGGGCACGGCGACGCGCTGCTGCGCCGTCACGAGCTGTTCACCGAGGACGCCGTCAGCGGCCTGTGGACGTCGGACTCCGGCTCCCCCGCCTTCGCGCAGGGGCGCGGCAACATCGCGGTCTACGATGTCTGGAGCTCCGAGCATTTCCCCGACTGGGAGTGGTTCAACGTGCGCGTATGGACGACGAACGACCCGGACTGGCTGTGGGCCGAGGCCGACGGGCGCGGCACGCTGATCCTGCCGGGTCACGACCCGGTGCATTACGAGAACCATTTCATCTACTCGTTCGAGATGCGCGACGGGCTGATCGCCCGCGAGCGCGAGTTCATGAACCCCGTGGTCGAGATGAAGGCGCTGGGCCTCGAGACCCCGACGATCGACCTGGGCGATTTCCCGCAGGCGTGAGCCGCACCGCCACAAGAAAGACACGAAAAGCCACAAGAAAAGAAGGAGACATACCATGACGAATCGCGAAGCATCGCCGTCGTCGACAATCGGGTTCGCGGGGCGCGAGATCCCGCGCCTGGGGCTGGGCTGCATGGCGCTGGCCATCGAGGGCCACCCGCGCCGGGAGACGGCGATCGGCATCATCCACGCCGCGCTGGATGCGGGAGTCCGGTATCTGGACACCGCGTGGTCGTACTACACGCCTGGCGAATTCGACGGATGCGAGCAGGAGGGCGAGCGCATCGTGCGCGACGCGCTGGCCTCGTGGGACGGGCCGCGCGACGAAGTGGTCGTGGCCACGAAAACCGGCTATCACCGCACCCTCGAGAACGGCGAGTACGGATGGGCGGCGGATTCGCGCCCCGAAACCATGATCCGCAACGCCAAGGAGTCCTGCGTGGCGCTCGGCACGGACCATCTGGACCTCCTGTATTCGCACTGCCCCGACCCCGCGGTGCCCTACGAAGACGAGATGGGGGCGCTGCGCCAGTTGCTCGACGAGGGCGTCATCGCGCACGCCGGCATTTCGCGGGCCAGCGTGGAGCAGATTGACCTGGCGCGCTCGATTCTCGGCGACGGCCTGGCCGCGGTGCAGAATAAGTTCAACCCCGCCTATCGGGATGAGGAAGAGACGCTGCGCCATTGCGAGCGCCTCGGCATCCCCTTCGTGGCGTGGAGCCCGCTGGGCGGCTATCTCGAGCAGGTGAGCATGACGCGCTTCGTGCCCTTCCGCCAGGTGGCGGCCGACCGCGGCGTGAGCTACCAGCGCGTCACGCTGGCGTGGGAGCTGCAGCTGAGCCCGTGCTTCGTCTCCATCCCGAGCGCGCAGAACACGATGGAGCTGGCCGATGATGTCGCCGCCCTCGGCACGCGGCTGACGGACGACGAGATGGATCGGCTCGGCCGTCTCGACTAGGGAGCCTCGGCTGAGGAAGGCCCGACCAACGTGCTCCGGGCAGGCCGCGCCGCCCGGAGCACGTCCCGCTCAGAGCACGTCGAAATGGCGCAGGGCGTTGAGGATACCGTCGTGGTCCACGTCGTCGGTCACCCAGTCCGCGGCGGCCTTCGTATCGTCGGTTCCGTTGCCCATGGCCACGCCGATTCCGGCGAAACGCAGCATGTCGATGTCATTGCCGCCGTCGCCGAAGGCCATGACCTGGCTGGCGTCCCAGCCGTATTTCCTCATGAAGCGGCGCATGCCCGCGGGCTTGCCGCCGTCGCTGGGGCAGATATCGGTGAACGCTGGATGCCAGCGCAGCGCCTTCGAATGCGGCATCACCGCCATGATCTCGTCCTCCTGCTCCCCCGCCGGCACATAGGCGGACAGCTGGTACGTGGTATGCGTCAGGGCGCGCTCCGGGTCGTCGACCACAAGCGCGGGCGCGGTCTGGCCCAGGCCTTTCCACATATCGGCGAGGTAGCCGGTGATCTGGTTGAAGTACACGTAGTCGAGTTCGCAGAAGCCGGCGGAGACATCAGGCATCTTCTCGCGCATGAAATCGATGAAGTTGCGCACGTCGCCCTGGTCGAGCGCCTCGGCCTCCTGGTAGCCGTGGTCGTCGAAGCAGCACTGGCCGTTCATCGTCACGAAGCCGGTCCAGTCGTGCGGCATGAGGCGGCGCGCCGCGTCCAGCTGGGCAGGCGGGCGGCCCGAGCAGATGAAGGTCGCGATGCCCTTGGCCTCGAGCGCCTCGAGGGCGTTCTTCGTGGAGCGCGGCACCTCGTGGGTGACGAAACTCGTCAGCGTGCCGTCGATGTCGAAGAACACCGCCTTGATATCCGCGTCCATGATCTCGTCCATATGCCTCCTCACCCGATCGTCCGTATCCCGATCGTCCGTATCCTGCCATCCGCGTCTCACGGCCCGTCGGCTCCGCGCCGACGCCTGGCAGTGCGATTATAGAATTCACCGCAGGATGTCGCGCCGCGTCAGCGGACAGGCGAGGCGACGATACGATGCACACGATGAGAGGACGGCGGACATGATGAGCGACGATGCGACGGCGACCGACGCGGCGGCAGGAGCCACGGCACATGCCACAGCGGCGGGAGCTTCGGCGAACCCTCCCCTGCGCACCTCCGACGATCCGGCGCATGCGGCGTGCATCATCCTGGGCGCCGGGGAATACTACGGCAGCGAACGGCGCGCCCTCGAGCTGGCGGGGCTGAGCGGCGGGGCCTCGGATCCTCTGGTCATCGCCGCGGACGGCGGGCTCGACCACGCGCGCGAACTCGGCGTGTCGCCCGATTTCGCCATCGGGGATTTCGATTCGGTCACCTCGCGCATCAGCACCCGCCCCGTCGACGGCGCCACCATCCGCCATGCCCCGGGAAGCGCCGAATCCCGTCTCGACCGCTCCGTGCACCGCGTCATCGCCTCGGGCCCCTGGGCCGGCCTGCCGGTCATCACGCTTCCCAGCCAGAAGGACGACGCCGACATGATGAGCGCCGTCAAGGCCGGGTGGATGGCCGGCGCGCGCCAGTTCCACATCCTCGGCGGCCTGGGAGGCAGGCTCGACCACACGATCGGCAACATCCAGCTCCTGGCGTACGTCAGCCGCGCCGCCGGCTTCGCCTTCCTGTACGGCGACCGCATCGCGGCGACGGCGGTGACCGACGGCGAGGTGCGCTTCCCCGCCTGCCCCGTGCCGGATTTCCCCATGGTGTCGGTGTTCTCGCTGGGTAACGAATCGCACGATGTCGAGATCCGCGGTCTCAAATACGAGGTGAGCGGCTTCACGGTCACGAACACCGTGGCACAGCTGAGCAACGAGCTCATGGGCGCTCCCGGCGTCGTGCGCGTGGGCGACGGCACGCTTATCGTGACGTATCCGAGCGCCGTCCCCGCTCCCGTCGTCACGACGCGCGCGAGGGAAAGCGCGAGCCTCGGCGCGCTGTCGGACGCCGTGTCCGACAGGCTCTCCGACGCCGGGCGCCGTCAGGAGGGCCTCGCCTGACGTCCGGCCGCCCAATCGTTCAGCCTTCGGCGAATCGTGCGGGACAATCGTGTGGCATGACGCCACACCTGTACAGACATGGCACTAAAGTTGCAAGCGTTGGCAAACAAAGGTCGCGAGTGCCGACGTCCGGTCGGCAGCGTGGCCAAGTACCAAAGGATGACACATAATGACAGTTAAGATTGGTATCAACGGCTTCGGTCGTATCGGTCGTCTCGCATTCCGCCGCATCTTCGAGCTGCAGCAGCAGGGCGGCGCCGCCGGTGACATCGAGGTCGCGGCCATCAACGATCTGACCACCCCGTCTATGCTTGCTTACCTCCTCAAGTACGACTCCACCCACGGCCGTTTCAAGCACCTCGACGGCACCTACGTGGACGTGACCTCCACCGACGACTCCATCATCGTTGACGGCAAGGAGTACAAGGTCTATGCCGAGAAGGACGCCAACAACATCCCGTGGGTCAAGAACGACGGCGTCGAGTTCGTGCTCGAGTGCACCGGCTTCTACACCTCCGCCGAGAAGTCCCAGGCCCACCTGAACGCCGGCGCCAAGAAGGTCCTCATCTCCGCCCCGGCCAAGGATGACGTCACCCCGACCGTCGTGTACGGCGTGAACCACGAGATCCTCAAGCCGACCGACAACATCGTGTCCGCCGGCTCCTGCACCACGAACTCCATGGCCGCCATGGTCAAGCTGCTCGACGACAAGTTCGGCATCAAGGCCGGCTTCATGACCACGATCCACGCCTACACCGGCACCCAGATGCTGCTCGACGGCCCGCGTGGCAAGAACCCGCGCTCCAACCGTTCCGCCGCCGTCAACACGATCGAGCACTCCACCGGCGCCGCCAAGGCGATCGGCAAGGTCGTTCCGTCCGTGAACGGCAAGCTGCAGGGCCACGCCCAGCGCATCCAGGTCGTCGACGGCTCCGTGACCGAGCTCACCACCGTCCTTGAGAAGAAGGTCACCGTCGACGAGATCAACGACGCCTTCAAGGCCGCCTTCTCCGACACCGATTACTTCGGCTACAACGGCGACGGCATCGTGTCCTCCGACATCATCGGCGACACCCACGGCGGCGTGTTCGATCCGACGCAGACCGACGTGAACACCGTCGGCGACACGCAGCTCGTTCGCACCGTGTCCTTCTACGACAACGAGTACGGCTTCACCTCCAACATGATCCGCACCCTGCTCTACTTCGCCGAGCTCTCCAAGTGAGCTTCGCCTAGCAAGCCATAGCGCGACGTAACAATCCGCCATGCCAAACCCCTCGGAAGCGATTCCGAGGGGTTTTTGGGTTATAGGCCACAATGTGTCTCCGGTGGTGAGTCAGTCGGGGGTGCCGTGGTGTTCGGTTGGAGTGTGGATTCGTCCCAGTCGACGCCGGCTTCCTCCGCATCACGTCATGGAGCACGCCCGAAACGGCCATGTTCCCGACACCGCCGACACCCCAACTGCACACGGCGTGTCGCTTGACAGCACAAGGGCTCAGCACCGTATGCCGAGCCATGTTACACAGTGTTACAAACCGGACCTATAACACTAACGGTATCGCGAGGCGGCAGCCCCGCCAGCGCGATCAGTTTGGACGATGAACATTGACGACGAGACATGAGAGATGGTTGAACATGAGCGAGTCGGAATATCGGGGAACGAATACGAATGAAACCGTCCACAAGGCGGTGCCGGATTCGGACCAGTCGGCGTACACGCACACGCATGGAGGCGGATCCGAAGCGAATGCCGAGCGTGCGGCGTCAAATGGAACATCGAGATTGGATAGCGCCGGGGAGACACGCAACTAGCTATGTCAGATATGTCAGATATGTCAGGCGGTTCCGTGACTGCCGAACAATCCGCCCGCACACCGAATTCGCCGCAATCCCCAGGCGCTTCACAGCCCTCGCTCACACAGCATCCAGCGCAACCTCATCCAGCGCACCCCACCCAACCCGCTCACAGCACCCACCACGGCCATGCACTCGTATCAATCCTCGGTCCCGCTTTCGTCGCGGCGGTCGCTTACGTCGACCCCGGCAATGTGGCGGCGAACATCACATCGGGCGCCCGATACGGCTATCTGCTGGTGTGGGTGCTGGTGCTGGCGAATCTGATGAGCGTGCTGATCCAGTATCAAAGCGCGAAACTCGGTATTGTGACAGGCAAATCGTTGCCGCAGATCCTTGGGGAGCGGATGGGCGATGCCGGCAGGTACATGTTCTTCATGCAGGCCGAGGTGATTGCAATTGCGACGGATCTTGCCGAGGTCATCGGCGGGGCGATCGCGCTGAGGCTGTTGTTCGGGCTGCCATTGTTCTGGGGCGGCTGCGTTATCGGCGCGGTGTCAACAGTGCTGTTGTGGTTCCAAGGTGGGCGTACGCATCGCGTGTTTGAGAAGATCGTTATTGCGATGCTGTTGGTGATAACGTTCGGGTTCATTGCCGGGTTGTTTGTCGATCCACCGAATGGCGGTGATGTGCTTGCCGGCTTGGTTCCGCGGTTCCGTGGCGCGGATTCTGTGTTGATGGCATCGTCGATGCTGGGCGCGACGGTTATGCCGCACGCGATTTATTTGCATTCCACGCTGGTGAATGACCATTATGCTCCAGGCGAGGAGAAACCGGACACCCGGCAGTTGCTGCGTGGATCGAAGATTGATGTGGTGTGGGCGCTCGCATTGGCGGGTACGGTGAATCTTGCGTTGCTTGTGCTGGCTGCGAATTCGCTGTACGGCATGAGTGGAACGGACACCATCGAAGGCGCGCAGCATGCGATTGAGATGGTGCTTGGTCCCGCGGTTGGAACGATTTTCTCGATTGGCTTGCTTGCTTCGTCATTGTCTTCCACGTCGGTGGGCACGTATGCCGGTTCGGAGATTATGCGCGGTTTGTTGCATATTCATGCGCCGATGTGGGCATGCCGTGTGGTGACGTTGGTTCCGGCGCTGGTGGTGTTGTGGTTTTCTGCGAATCCGACGTTCGCGTTGGTGATTGGCCAAGTGGTGCTGTCGATTGGTATCCCGTTCGCGATTATCCCGTTGATGCGTTATACGCGTGACCGGGAGTTGATGGGGAAATATCGCGACGGCATGGTCAAGCATGTGGTGTTTTTGCTGGTTGCCGTGCTGATTATCGCGTTGAATGTGGTGCTGGTTTATCTCACGATGACGGGACAGAATTGAGATAGGCATCCTGCCGCCGAGCCGGTCTCCACAGAGTTTTCCCGTAACCGTACATGGCCGCTAATTGCTGCGAGAGGCATGGCACCGACCGCACACGCCGATTGTGACACGCGGCGTACTACTATCGGCACCATGGCCAAGAAGAAAACGAAGAAAGGCGGCGCCTCCACGCCTGCAACCGTGCAACTCGACGAGGCTGGGGTGCCGTTCACTCTGTATGAATACCATCATTCGGGCGACCACATGGACGAAGGCTATGGCAAGGAGGCCGCCGAGCAACTGGGCAAGGATGAGCGCCAGGTGTGCAAAACGCTGCTGGTGAGCACTGAGCACGGCCTCGTGACAGGCGTGGTGCCGGTGAACGGACACATGAGCATGAAAGGCATCGCCCAAGCCGTGGGCGAAAAGAAAGCGGAGATGGCCGAGCCGAAAGACGCCATGCGCGAAACAGGCTATGTGGTGGGCGGAATATCCCCGCTGGGGCAGCGCACCAAGCACCGCACGGTCATTGACGAAAGCGTGATGGCCTTTGACGAAGTGCTCGTTTCCGGTGGCAAACGCGGGCTGAGCCTTGGCGTAAACCCCCACGATCTGGTAAAAGTGTTGAACGCCGTGGTCGCTCCCATCGCCACCGACAAGAAGTCATACTGACCTCAAGTCTGCTTGGACCATGCACTGCGCGATGCATCGCGCAGTGCATCGCGCACAAAAAACACGGGAGCCCGCTGTGCATCAATCGCCTCATGCGAGGTGGTCGATGCACGGCGGGCTCCCGATAACTAGCCGTATTAGGGCAGCCGTGACATCACAGCGATATCAGGCGTTCGGCCTCTTGCCGTGGTTGGCAGCCTTCTTACGACGGTCACGACGCATACGTCCGCGCTTTCCCATGATGACTCCTTTGGTTTAAACGTTTAAGCCTTTGGGATTATCGCACAGACGCCCGACGAATGCCAAACCGCGTCCATCGTCGGGCATTCCGGGCCTTGCGCCGCCGATACCACGGAGAACGCAGCGCCCAGGCCATCGCGCTCCCCATGTCCGCCGCGGCGCAGCCCGCCGCTCCCTTCGCGCGCCCCGTCACGCTACGATGGCATCGTGACTTCGTTTACACCTACGCACACCGCAGACACAGCGGACGCAGAAACACCCACCCACGCCGCACGCCGCACAATCGTGCTCGCGAACCCCCGCGGGTTCTGCGCCGGCGTCGACCGCGCCATCCTCACCGTGCGCCGCCTCCTCGAGGCGCAGGCCACGGCCGACATCCCCGACGGGCTGCCGCCCGTGTACGTGCGCCGGCAGATCGTGCATAACAAGCATGTCGTGGCGGATCTCGCCGGTCAGGGCGCGGTTTTCGTCAACGAGCTCGACGACATCCCGGACGAGGCGGCGCGCGCGGGCATCCCCGTCGTCTTCTCGGCGCACGGCGTGTCGCCCGCCGTCAAGCAGGAGGCGCAGCGCCGCGGCCTGCGCATCGTCGACGCCACCTGCCCCCTCGTCGCCAAGGTGCACCGCGAGGTGCTGCGCTATGTCAAGGACGGCTACGACGTCATCTACATCGGTCACAAGGGCCACGACGAGGCGGTCGGCGTCATCGGCGAGGCGCCCGACCGTGTGCTTCTCATCGAGCACGCCGCCGATGTCGACGCGCTCGAACCGCGCCCCGGCGTGCCCCTTGTGTACCTGACGCAGACCACTCTGTCGTCCGATGAAACCGCCGACATCATCGCCGCGCTCACGACGCGCTTCCCGGGCATCGCCCAGCCGCCGAACTCCGACATCTGCTACGCCACGCAGAACCGGCAGCACGCCGTCAAGCTCGTGGCGCAGGAGTCCGACTGCATGGTGATCGTGGGCTCGGCGAATTCCTCGAATTCCATGCGGCTCGTCGAAGTGGCCCGGCAGGCGCTGCTCGAACACGGGCGCGCGGGCGGCGCGCACCGCGTGGATGACGCGGGCCAGCTCGACCGCGCGTGGTTCGACGATGCGCGCACCGTCGGCGTGTCGTCGGGTGCCTCCGTTCCCGACGAGCTCGTGGACGGCGTGGTCGAGACGCTGCGTTCCTGGGGCTTCGATGCGATGCGCGACGTGCAGACCGTCGAGGAGACCATGCATTTCGTGCCCCCGGCCGCCGTGCGCGCGCTGCGCTAGACGCGGGGCGGCGTCGCCCTGGCGCCGAGCGATTGTCAAACAACCCCCGCACAATGGTGGGCATGACATCGCGCATTCTCGAACGGCTGGACGCGCTCCGGCCGCAGGCCCCCGACACTCCCCTCGCCCAGTCGCTGCTTCTCGGCTTCGACACGGAGACCACGGGGCTGTCGGCGACGAAAGACGCCATCGTCTCCGCCTCGCTGGTCCTGCGCGACCCCGCCGTCGGATTCGACGGCGACGTGAACGACGCGTGGCTGATCAACCCGCACCGTCATATCTCGGCGGGCGCCGGCGCCGTCAACGGCTTCACCGACGATTTCGTCATCTCCCACGGAGCGGAGCCGGTCCCGACGCTCGACATCATCGCCGACGCCATCGGACGCGCCCAGGAGCTGCGCATCCCCATCGTGGCGTATAACGCGCCCTTCGACATCCACATGCTCGAGGGCGACCTGGAACGCTGGAACCTCGCGGACCTGCCCTCGCGCAGCGGCGGCAGCGGCCTGCTCGTGGCCGATCCGCTCGTCATCGACCGCTTCGTCTCCCACCGCAAGGGGCACCGCACGCTCACGGCCACGACGGAGTACTACGGCGTGCGTCCCCACGGCAGTTTCCACGACGCGACCACCGACACCGTGGCCACGCTCGACCTGCTCGGCCCCATGACGCGCCTGTTCCCCGAGGTCGGCGCACTGCGCCTCGACGAGCTCATGGCATGGCAGTCCCACGCCTTCGCCTCGTGGAAAGAGGGGTACAATGCATGGGCGCGTGACCACGGCCGCCGCCCCCGCTCCGACACATGGTTCGACGGCGTTGCGGGAAACGGTGCCGAGGACGCCGGCACCCCGGGCGAGGCCACGGTCCAGGACGCCGAGTGAAGAAACGCCGCATTCTGCACGCCATGGCGCACGGAGGACGCCCCGTGGCGCGACAATAGGAGGCGCATGACGCCGCGGCGCCACCGCAGACAGATGACAAGACGATTGGAGACATCCATGATCGAGATTGCGAAGACCTCATACGCCGAGATGGAGGGCGCCGCGGCGAAGGCCGGGCTCACGCTCCCCATCGAGCAGACCGAGGTCTGGGCGCACTACCAGGAGACGATCGAGGGGCGCATGCCGATCGGCGCGTTCGTCATCAAGCGCGACGGCGAGCCGATTGCGTTCCTCTCCCTCATGGACTTCCAGACGCACGGCTTCCACTTCGCCCGCTCCGCCCACGGCCCCGCCTATGTGACGCCGCCAACCGCCGAGGAGGAGCAGGAGGTCATTGACGCGCTCGCCGACTACGTGCACCGCACCTTCCGCTCCGTCAAGTTCCTGCGCTGCGCCATCGCGCACGAGATCCCGCAGGCGAGCGTCGTGCTGTCGACGGTTCCCTACGATTCCACCGTGGTGCTCGACCTGACCGGCGGCGATGATGCGATCCTGGGGCGCATGAAGCGCCGCGGCCGCCGCGACGTGCGCAAGGCGCTGCGCGAATGCTCCGCCACATGCGCGGACGAAACCGAGAACGCCATGGCATCGTTCGAGGAATACTACGACGTGATGCGCGAGACGGGCGCCCGAGACGGCTTCACCCCGGCCCCGATCAGCGATTACGAGGACATGATCCGCATCCTGGGTCCGGAGCATTGCCGCGTATTCGCCGCACGCCTGGGCGAGCATGTGGAGGCGTGGTCGATCGTGACGGCGAACGGCGACACCTGCGTGCGCTACTACGGCGCCATGCGCAACGGGGCGATGCGCATGCACGTGACCGACAAGCTGCTGTACTCCGAGGCGTGCGAGCTGGGCGGCCAGGGCTTCGCGAAATACGACCTCATGGGCATCGGCTCCGACTTTGCGCCCAGCCTCATGGGCCTCAACGAGTTCAAGACCAAGTTCACCGAGGAAATCACGCATGTGGCGCCCGAGCGCGACGTGCCGCTGCACAAGACGTACTACAGGCTCCTGCTCCTGCTCAAGAAGCTGCGCAATCGTGGCAAGGAGCAGAAGACCGCCGACGAGGTGAAGGCGGAGAAGGACGCACATGGAGGCAAGGGCGCGTCCGATTCCGCGGCGAAGAAGAACGATGGCGCGGCGAAGAACGACGCCGCGAAGAATGCAGCCGCGGCGAAGAACGCGACCGCGGCCGACACGCCGAAGGACGCGGCGGACGACGCCATGAAGCGGACGAAGTGAAGACCGCGTAGAATACGGCGCAGAGAATTCGAGCGATGATGCCGGGATGGGCCGATGGCCGTCCCGGCATCATCGTATCCGGCGTGAGAGCGCCGCCGGCATTGCAAAGCCGGATGAGAAGAAGGAGCCGTTATGGTTTTTGTGTCTGGTTTGACTGTTCGCGGGGCGGCGCGCATCCTGCTGGACGCCGGACTCCTGCGCGAGGCCATCATCCCCGCCCGGGACGGCGCAGGCGACTGGACAAGCGACCCCGGCCGCCTGCCCGACACGCGCCTGACCGACGCCACCTACGACACCCGCCGCATCACGCCCGGCGCCCTCCTGTTCTGCAAAGGGAACTTCCGCCCCGAATACCTCAAGGACGCCG
>NZ_MWWR01000020.1 GCF_002259605.1 Pseudoscardovia radai
CACGTCGTGCTTGTACTGTCGGCGCTGCTGGTCGGTGTACAGGCCCGGGTCGCGCGCGATCAGATACGGCGTGCCGGAGTCCGGCTCGCCCTGCGAGGCGGCCTGGCTCATGGCGTCGGCGTCGAAATACCCCATGTCCTCCACGGCCTTGATGTCCGCGCCGACCGGCACGTACACATACCACGCGTCATCCATCTGGTAACCCGGGTCATCGAGTGAACTGTCAACACCAGGGTCTTGGCGAATCTGCCCGTCCACGCAGACCTGCATGGAGTTCCCTCCGGACATGGTCTCGCGCTTCCAGTACTTCCAGTCGCCGTCGGTCCCGCAATAGCCGTTGGTGACCTGCCGCCACGTGGTGAGTTCAAAGGTGCCGGTGTTGCCGAACAGGAGCGGGCTGTCCTCCCAGTGCGGCGCCCTGTCCGTTCCGAGAGATGTTGTCGTGTCTGGGTTATACATGCATGTGCCCTGCGCGAAAAAGCACGGGAAAAGCTCGGTCATTCCGGAAACATCCGCCGAACCCGTCTGGCTGGACACAAGCACGCAGGACCGCTGCCCGCAGTCTTCCGAGAGCGTGATGCAATCCGACCCGTCCGCCTTGCAATACAGTCCTGCGGCTGCAGTCAGATCCGATAGGAGGCTGCTGTCGCCGCTCAATGCCAGGGCCTCGTCGTGCATCGCCCCGACGATATTCGAGTCGACGCCGTAGTAGAGGGTGACGCTGGTCCCGGCCGCCGCCGCGCTGCCGAGAGCAGGGTCACTGCCCACGATCTTTCCGATATTCGCCTTAGTAGCGAACCTAGGCTCCCACGCCACCGTGTACCCACGGGACTCGAGGTCGGCCTCGACGGTGTCCGGGTCCTGGCCGTAGTAGTCGACGGGGATGCCGCTGCCATCGGTGGTGGCCACGGCCACCGTAATGCCCGCGCCGGTGTCGGTGACGGGCTGGCCGTCGGCGGGATAGGTCGCCGCGACCATGCCGTCCGTGAGGGTCATAGTGGAGCCAGAGGAATCGGTCATCGATCCGCCGCTCGTGTATACGGCCCTGTAGGTGACGGGCACGTTCATGCCGGCCAGGGTCTGCTTGCTGTCCGTGGCCCTGGCGCCGACTGTTCCCTGGGGCACGCCGGGGCCGAGGGACTCGATGATGCCGACGAGGTCGCCGTTCCTGAGCTGCTGGCCCTCGGACACGTTGGAGAACGCGAGGAACGCGCCGGCGCTTTTGCCGGAGTACTGCTGGCTGCGCGTGGTCTGGAAGCCCTCGGACTTGAGCTCCTGTTCCACCTGGTCGGCGGTCAGGGAGTCGACGGTCGCGCCCTGCTTGCCGGCCAGCTGGTCGAGAGACGGCACGGGAACGCTTTGCCACGGCAGGAGGCCGCGCGTACCGAGGAACGTTGCCGTACCGGCCACAAGCACGAGAACGACCACGACAACCGCCGCCACAAGGCGCATCGTGCTCCTTCTGCGCATCGTGTTCTCGCTGCGTTGTGTTTGGCCGCGCTGTGCCATTGCGGGCTGTGCGATGCCTGCTGCAGGCGCCGTGCCCTCAGCACCCGCCGCAGCTGGCGATCCCCGTGCGCCCTGCGCCGCGACAGGCACGACCCAGATATACCCCGGCGTGGTATAACCGGGCGCCCCGTGGGGCATCGGATTGCCACAGTTCGTGCAGAATTTCAGATCCGGACCGACCGGTGCACCGCAACGCGGACAGTTCATCTCTCCCCCATTTCTGGTTCTCCCATTCCTGGCTCTCTCGCGCCGACGATGCGGCCGCGTGCGGCAACAACCCCGACACTCCCACCATACGACGAAGACACGCCGACGAAAATTCCGGTCATAGGTCGAAAAGTGTCTCTTTTCGCTTGGGTCGCCTTAATCAGCTAGGTCTGCCGTGGGCTCCGTGCCCGCCGACGAACAACGTCATCGAGTCACGGAACGCGCGGATCCGCGCGATGCCCCGCGCCCATCGCGGCATGTCACCCGCGGGGACCACCTCGACATACCCGGAAACAAGAGACGGTCCCAGACGGGACCAGACACACAATTCGTCCTGCAACCCCAAAACCGACCCCAAACCGCCCAAAGTGGGTGCCGCCGCACCCGCCGAACGCCATCTCGGCAGGAAAACCACCGCCAATCCAGCCCAAATCGTCTAAAGTGGGTGTCCCTGCACACGCCCAAGTCCATTCAGACACCCAACCAAGGCAAAACCAACCCTAAATCGTCTAAAACGGGTACCGTCGCACCCGCCTAACGCCATCGGCAAGGGCCGGAACGACGGGTACAGCGCCGGCATCGGATGGGACGGGCTGCGCCACGCGGCATGACACCCGTGACGACCACCTCGACACGCCCGGAAACAAGAGACGGTCCCAAACGGGACCAGACACACAATCGTCCTATAGCTAACCGCAGATTCGCACCGGGAACAGTTCCGACACATCCGCCTTCGACCCGCAAGCCGCCCCTCGTGCTGAAAGCCGATGAAACATTGGTACAAACAGAAAACCCCGACTCTTACGAGCCGGGGTAAAGAGTGGGCGATGTAGGAATCGAACCTACGACCCCTTCGGTGTGAACGAAGTGCGCTAGCCGCTGCGCCAATCGCCCGAATATCATAACTGACATCCGTGTTTTGAATTATGAATTTCAGTTATAAAGCCTCGTAATCGGTGGCTTGTGGCCGTGATTACAAGACCTGAGTGGGCGATACAAGAATCGAACTTGTGACCCCTTCCGTGTCAGGGAAGTGCGCTAGCCGCTGCGCCAATCGCCCAAGCGAGGTGGGTACGAGAGTCGAACTCGTCTATACGGCTTTGCAGGCCGCTGCCTAACCGCTTGGCTAACCCACCGCAGGACGTCACTCTCGTGACCTCGAGCGGACAACGGGACTCGGACCCGCGGTCTCGACCTTGGCAAGGTCGCGCTTTACCAACTAAGCTATGTCCGCGTGTTCTATCAGCTCGGCGTTGTGTGCCTTGCTTCAAGCAACGAGTCATAACTATAACCACACGTTTGTAATTTGCCAAATCGTGCGCGTCTTCGGCGTGTCGCGTTTGGGGAAATCGTTGGAATTCCAACGATTTTCGGCATTTTGGCCTCTTGTCGAGCACCGCCCGGAAAGACGCCGTTCACGCTGCGTTCAGAACCCATGATTGCGAAATTCGCATCCGACATCGTCCTCGTCCGGCGCGTCGCCTCCGGAACCGCCTGCGAAATCGTCTGCACGGAATCGCCCGGCTCACCCGAAAGTCCCCTATGCGCCCTTTCACGCCCACGGCTTATTCCCTCCCGCCGCCCATACCCTGCACGATAACGTTGTCTCAAGAAGGAGGCAGCCATGTACACCGACACGGATGCGGGAACCGCCGGAAGCGACGCCGCCATGCAGCCCGATCGTGAATTCGTTTTCGTCGCCGCCCTGGGCGGCTGGTCCGACGCGAGCTATGCGACGTCCGACCTCGCGCAGCATCTCGTCGATAGCTATGACGGGATCGAAGCCATGCGCCTGTGTTCCTGCAAGTACTACGATTTCCAGCAGAACCGCCCCATGGTCGCCAGCATCGGCGGCGAACGCCATCTCATGTGGCCGGAAAGCGTCATCTATCGTCTCGATGTCTCCGACACCCTCTCGCTTCTTCTTCTCACCGGTTCCGAGCCCAATCTGTATTGGGAGGATTACTGCACGCGCTGCCTCGATGTGGCGCAGCGCTATAACTGTTCGCGTGTCATCACGCTGGGCTCCATGCTCGACGATTGCACGCATACCCGCGCCCTGCCGTTCATGGCACGCCGCTGCTCCCGCCGCGCCGACGGGTCGCTGTACGTGCCGGCCACGGGAGGGGCGGACGAATACACGGGCCCGGTGGGCGTCGACGTCGTGCTCGCGATGACCGCCATCGACGCAGGCATTCCCGCCGACACGCTTCTTATCTCCGTGCCCCGCTATATGGAGGCCGAGGACTGCCCGCAGGCGTCGCTCGACCTGCTGCGATCCCTGTCCCGGGAGCTGGGCGTACGCCTCGAGGAGGGCGACCTGCCGGCCCGTGCGGATGACTGGCATAAGCGCGGCGACGTGATGACGCATGTCAATCCGCAGCTCGCCAAGCGCGTCGCCCTGCTCGAGCGGCGCATGGACCTGAGCGACGTCGTGTCCAGAACCGTGCGGCAGACCGGGTTCGGACAATACCCCGAGGCGTGCGACCAGCTGGTGCGCGAAACCGAGAAATTCCTTCTCGACGTGCAGCTGCGCAACGTGAACCTGCGCACCGCCGACGGCACGATCGACGCGCACGCCATAGCGGAGATCCGTACGCGTACCTTCGGCCCCGTCAACGCGCCGAAAACCAATCCCCCGCAGAACAGCGCGCCGACCAATTCCGCAACAACCGGCTCCGCGCCGGCACACGGCGCGCCGGAGACACACGATTCCGAAGCCGGCCAGAAACCCAAGCCCAACTCCGAACCCCCGAAAAACCGCTGAAAGTCGCTGAAAAGAAAAAGCAACGGGCTCCGGAACACTCCGGAGCCCGTTGTTGTCTGTCATCGTGAAAATCACGCGCCGCGGCGAGGCGAATCACGCACAGCAGATCACGCGCCCGACAGCGGCGTGAGCACATGCGCGAGAAGAAGGATCACGACGAACGCGGCCAGCGCGATGCGATAGATTGCGAAGCCCTTGTAGGAGAAGGTCGAGACGATCTTGAGGAAGCCGATAATCACCACGTAGCCCACGAAGAACGCGATGACGGCGGCGAGAATCGTCACGCCCCACCCGGGGAACGACGGGGCGCTTGTCTCGCCGGCGGCCTTGACCGCCTCGAGGATGCCGGCGCCGAGCACGGCGGGGATGGCCATGAGGAAGCTCACACGGGCCGCGGCCTCGCGCGTGTAGCCCATGGCGCGACCGAAGGTGATGGTGCCGCCGGAGCGCGACACGCCCGGGATCAGGGCGAGCATCTGGCCGATGCCGTAGAGTAGGGCGTCCTTCCACGTCATGTCGTCGATCGTCTTGACCTGGCGGCTGCGCGCGTCGAAGAACCACAGGAGCACGCCGAACAGCGCCAGCGTGACCACGATGATCCACAGGTTGCGCATCGTGGTTTCGATGAAGTCCTGGAAGATAAGGCCGGCCACGACGATCGGAATCGTGCCGATGATGATGTACCAGCCGAGCGCGGCGTCCTTGTCACGGGAGCCGAAACGCTCCCAGCCCTTGGCGTCCTTGCTGACCAGGCAGCGGAACCAGTGCGAGAGGATGCGCGCGATGTCATGGCGGAAATACAGCAGCACGGCGAGCTCCGTGCCGATCTGGATGATGGCGGTGAAGGCCGAACCGGGATCCTCGCATCCGATAAGGGACCCGAAGATGCGGATATGGGCGCTCGATGAGACGGGCAGGAATTCTGTGAGGCCCTGGAGCAAGCCCAGGAAGATCGCTTGCAATACGTTCATGCCTTGCACATTACAGGAGGGCGTGTTCCGGGGCCGCAAGAGGGCCAAGGCTTCGCATAATCGTTCCATCCCATGCGCGTCGGGCGAACGGCGGGCGGAGGTGGCGTAACGACGATACGGGGAGGCGATCTGTGGAATACTGGAGGCGGGATACGCGCGGCGCGCCGCCGCGCCACGGGAACCGCCCCGGAATCGGCCGGGCGGCTCCGGAACAAGGAGGTATGTATGTCACGCAACGTATATCGCAAGTCGAGGGCGTGGGCCCCGGAGGGCTTCTTCGAATGCGAGGGCCGCGGCCTGCAATGGCTCGGCAAGGCGCAGGCACAGGGCGGCCCACGCGTCGTGGACGTGATCGGATGGGGCAAGGACTACCTCGACATCGAACGCGTGGAGCCCTCGTCCCCCACGCCCAAGGCCGCTTACGAGTTCGGCGCGGCGCTCGCGAGGATGCACGATTCCGGGGCCGCGCATTTCGGCTCCGCCCCCGACGATTACACCGGCACCTGCTATTTCGGCCCCCTGCAGGACCCGGTTCCCATGGACACCGGCGACTGGGACGACCCGGCGACGTATTTCGCCGAAGGCCGCCTGCTACCGATGGTGCGCATCGGCATGAAGCGCGGCGTGCTGGATTCCTCGGATCTCGAGCTGACCGAGCGCGTCATCGAGGCGCTTCCCGACCTGCTGGGCGGCGCGGCGAAAGACAAGCCGGCCCGCGTGCATGGAGACCTGTGGAGCGGCAACGTGATGTGGACGTCGGATGACACAGGCACGCATGCGATTCTCATCGACCCGGCCGCGCATGGCGGCCACCGCGAGGAGGACCTCGCCATGCTCCATCTGTTCGGCATGCCGTATCTGACCGACATCATGGACGGCTACCGGGGCGTGCACCCGCTGCGTGCCGGCTTCGAGGAGCGCACCACGCTGTGGCAGCTCTACCCCATCGCCGGCCACTGCGCGTTCTTCGGCGGCGGTTACGTCACCGAGTACCGCCAGATGTGCCGCAGCCTGCTGTAGAAATCCTGGAATTACTCTGTATTACACCAATGAATGTGGGCCGGGAATCTCAACGATTCCCAGCCCACATTCATATGCGCGATTCACACGCGCGGACGGACCCCGTCAGCGCAGCGCGTCCTTGATGCGTCCGAAGAAGCCTTTGCCCTGCGTGCGCGGCAGTTTGACCTCGCTGGCCAGCTCCGGCGTGTACGAGGCGTCCTTGCGCTGTTTGGCGAACTTCTCGAGGAGCTTCCTCTGCTCCGGCGTGAGGTCCGTCGGAGTGTCGACCACGATATGGATCACGAGGTCGCCGCGCTTCGAGGAATCGCGCAGCTGCGCGGAACCCAGGCCCTTGAGTTCGATCGTGCTACCGGTCTGCGACCCCGCGGGAATCGCGATCTCCTTCTTGCCGTCCAGCGTGTCGACACTCGTCTTGTAGCCCAGCGCCGCCCATGTCAGCGGAACGCGCAGCCAGCAGTGCAGGTCGTCGCCCTCGCGGGTGAAGTTATCGTCATCCACCACGCGGATATACACGTACAGGTCACCTGCGGGGCCGCCTCCCTCGCCCACGGAGCCCTGGCCGTTGAGGCGGATGCAGGTATCGTTGTCGACGCCCGCCGGCACCTTGATGGAGATCGTGCGCCTCGAACGCACGCGACCATGGCCGTGGCAGGTGCCGCACGGCTTCTCGATCACCGTGCCATGCCCCTCGCACTTCGGGCACGGCGAGGTCGACATCATCTGGCCCAGCAGCGTATTCGTGACGCGCTGGACGGAGCCGCTGCCCTTGCAGTCCGGGCAGGTGACCGGCTTCGTGTCGCACTCGCAGCCGGTGCCGTGGCAGTCGGGGCACACCTGATAGGCGGAGACCTGGGTCTGCTCGGTGCCGCCGAACACGCAGGTGCGCAGCGAGACGGTCATCGTGATCTTGCCGTCGGAGCCCTTCTGCGTGCGCGGAATGGGGCCCATGGAGGCGCCGCCCCCGCCGAACGCTCCGAACAGGTCGTTGAAGATGTCTCCGAAACCGCCCGAGAAGCCCTGTGCGCCGGCGTTCGGATTGTTCGGATCGGCGCCCATGTCGTACATGCGGCGCTTGTCGGGGTCGGACAGCACGTCATACGCGTTGTTGACCTCCTTGAACTTGTCCTCGAACTCGGGGCCGGCGATGTCAGGATGGTACTTGCGGCTCAGCTTGCGGTAAGCCTTCTTGATCTCGTCCTGGCTCGCGTCCTTGGAAACGCCGAGTGTCTCGTAATAATCTGGAGAAGCCACTGTTTCTTCCTCGTTTGGTTGGGCTCGTTTGGTTGGGATGGGTCCCGCACGACGCCCGGACGGTTCCGGGACGCCCCGCAGGTCCGTGGGATCCGGGGATTCCACGGCGCCGGGCTTCCGCTCGGCCTCACGTATATGTTTGCGATCGCTTTGGTTTCCGCGCTTCCGCGTGTGGTGTTTCGGTGCGTTGGTTTCGGCGCGTCTATTCTGCCATGCCCGCTCCCCCGCCGTCGCCCGCCGCACCCTGGGCGCCGTCGTCGCCGCGTGCAGCGCCGTCGCCATGCGCCGCGCCGTCATCGCGCCCGCCGCCGGAATCGTGCGGCTCGCCGCCACCCTCCTCGCGCGCCACGTATTCGGTCAGGTACTTGGCCACGGCCTGCACGGCTGCGATCGTGGTGCCATAATCCATATGCGTGGGGCCTATGGAGCCGACGAAGGCGACGGGCGCCGCATCCGCGCCATCGTCCGCGCCGCTTGTGGAATGGCCGTAGCCCGTCGACACCACCGAGGCGTTGAGCAGCCCCGGAGTATGCGTTTCCGAACCGATGGCCACGCCGACGCTGCCGCGCGTGGTGTAGCGCGACATCTCGGAGAGGTTGCCCATGAGATGCATAAGCACCACCTGCTCCTCGAGGGCGTCGAGCAGCGGGGCCACGTCGCGCAGCGTGCCGTCCCCGTGCGTCAGGCGGTTGGTGCCCGACATATAGAGGTTGCTCGTGCGTTCCTGGTTGGCGAGGTCGTGGAAAACCTGCGCCAGCGTGGCGACGAACACGCGCTCCTCGCGCGTGGGCAGGGACGCCGCGCGTTCGAGGAGCCAGTCGCCGGTGGCGGCCAGGCCGAAGCCGTGGCAGTGTTCATTGATGCCGTCGCATAGGGACGCGAGGGCCGACGGGGCCGGCGCGTTGCGCGAGGCGATGGAGCGCTGCTCGACACGCCCGGTGTCGGTGATGACGATGACGAGAAGCACGGTTGATGCCATGGGCACGATTTCGAGATGACGCAGCGCCGAGCGCGCAAGCGAGGGCGAGGCCACGACGGCCACCTGCCCTGTGATCTGCGCGAGCAGCTGCGCGGAGCGGCGCAGCACGTCGTCGAGGCTCACGGAGCCGGCGAGGAACGAGCGGATGGCGTTCTTCTGCGCCGCCGTGAGCGGGACCACCGTGGCCAGACGGTCCACGAAATAGCGGTATCCCTTCTCGGTGGGCACTCGCCCGGCCGACGTATGCGGCTGCTCAAGGTAACCCTCGTTCTCGAGGGCGGCCATGTCGTTGCGCACCGTGGCGGGGCTCGCGTCAATATGGTGGTTCCTTGCCACCGCGCCCGAACTGACGGGCTCCTGCGTGCGGATGTAGTCCTCCACCACGGCGCGGAGCACGACCATGCGCCTGTTGTTCGCCATGCAACCAACCTCCTTGCCATGGCCCGCGCGGAGCCTGCGATCGCATGCCGTGCGCATGCCTCCGCCGGCGCCGCGCCACGATGCTCCCGACGTGACGCGGCGGGCGAATCGTGGAATTCCAATCGTCTTCCAATGTTTTAGCACTCCGCGGGCGCGAGTGCTAGTTCGCTGTCACCGAAACCGGACGCCACGCACGCGTCATGCCCGCGGTAAGTCTGTGTGGGGGTTTAGCATAGAAACGTCATTGCGGGCGGCGCCTTGCATTCCTTGAGGCCCGTCCACGTCCGAATTGGAAGGAATTATCAATGACCGATTTCACTTGGTCCGAACTGGATGATCGCGCCGTCAAGATGGCGAAGGTCCTCTCCGCCGATGCAGTCGAGCGTGCCGGCCACGGCCACCCCGGTTCCCCGGTGTCCCTGGCTCCGATCGCCTACACGCTGTACCAGCGCTATATCAAGCACGACCCCAACGATCCCCAGTGGGCCGGCCGCGACCGCTTCATCCTCTCCGGTGGCCATGCCTCCCTCACGCAGTACGTCCAGCTGTACTTCTCCGGCTACGGCGTGACGCTCGATGACCTCAAGTACTTCCGTGGCGGCGCCGACACGCGTACCCCGGGCCATCCGGAGTACGGCCTGACCCCGGGCATTGAGATGACCACCGGCCCGCTCGGCCAGGGTCTCTCCTCCGCTGTGGGCTTCGCCTACGGCCAGCGCTTCGAGCGCGGCCTGCTCGACCCGGATGCGGCCGAGGGCACCTCCCCGTTCGATCACAAGGTGTGGGTTATCTGCGGCGAAGGCGACGTCGAGGAAGGCGTCTCCTCCGAGGCCGGTTCCCTCGCGGGCAACCAGAAGCTCGGCAACCTGTTCGTGATCTTCGACGCGAACCACATCCAGATCGAGGGCGACACCAAGCTCACCTTCTCCGAGGACATCCTCAAGCGCTACGAGGCCTACGGCTGGTACACGGACGAAGTCTCCTTCATCCAGCCCGACGGCTCCTACAAGGAGGACACCGCCGCCCTCGCCGCCGCCCTCGACAAGGCCGAGGCCGTCACGGACCGCCCGCACTTCATCAAGGTCGACACGCTGATCGCGTGGCCGACCCCGGGCAAGACCAACAGCGAGTCCTCCCACGGCGCCAAGCTCGGTGCCGAGGCCGTCGCCGGCCTGAAGAAGGAGCTCGGCTTCGACCCCGACGTCGACTTCCCGGTCGACGAGGAGGCCCTGGCCCACGCTCGCGAGGTCGCCGACCGCGGTCTCGAGGCCCACAAGGAGTGGGACGAGAAGTTCGCCGCCTGGCAGAAGGCCAACCCGGACAAGGCCGCCCTCTACGAGCGCATCAAGGCTCACAAGCTCCCCGAGGGCTTCGACGCCGCGATCGACGAGTTCGAGGCCGCTCAGGAAGTCGGCAAGGGCGTTGCCACGCGCAAGTCCTCCGGCCAGGTCCTCAACGCCATCGCCGCCGTGATGCCCGAGCTGTGGGGCGGCTCCGCCGACCTCGGTGGCTCGAACAACACGAACATCAACGGCGCCAAGTCCTTCGGCCCGGCCTCCGACGAGACCCGCACGTGGCCGGAGCAGTCCGAGTACGGCCGCCAGCTGCACTTCGGCGTGCGAGAGTTCGCCATGGGCGCCATCACCAACGGCATCCTGCTCGGCTCCGACACCCGCCCGTTCAACGGCACCTTCTTCCAGTTCTCCGATTACGAGCGTCCGGCCGTGCGCCTCGCCGCCCTCATGGAGATCCCGAACCTCTACGTGTGGACCCACGATTCCGTGGCCCTCGGCGAGGACGGCCCGACCCACCAGCCGATCGAGCACCTCGCGGCCTTCCGCGCGATGCCGCAGCTCGAGGTCGTCCGCCCGGCCGACGCCTACGAGACCGCCGAGGCCTATCGTTACTTCTTCGAGAAGGACAACACCCTCCCGACCGCTATGATCCTCACCCGCCAGGGCGTCCCGACGCTTGCCGAGACCAAGGAGAAGGCGAAGGACGGCGTGCGCAAGGGCGCTTACGTGCTCGTCGACACCGAGGGCACCCCGGACGTCATCATCATGGCCTCCGGCTCCGAGGTCCAGTGGGCCGTGTCCGCCGCCAAGACCCTCGCCGGCGAAGGCATCAAGGCCCGCGTGGTCTCCTTCCCGTCCATGGAGTGGTTCGAGGAGCAGGACGCCGAGTACAAGGAGGAGATCCTCCCGGCCGGCGTCAAGGCCCGCGTCTCCATCGAGGCCGGCGTTGCCATGCCGTGGTACAAGTACCTCGGCGCCTATGGCAAGGCCATCTCCATCGAGCAGTTCGGCCTGCAGGGCGACGGTGCCCAGAACATGATCGACCTGGGCATCACGGCCGAGCATGTGGTCGAGGCCGCCAAGGCCTCCCTCGCCGAGGTCAACGCCTAAGGCGAAAGCATTGCTGGGGCGCCTCACGTAGGCGCCCCTTCCATGTATCATTAAGTTGTTCCTATCCGGAATACAAGGAGAAAAACACAAACATGACTGAAGCAACTCAGCGCACCAGCGACAACGGTGTTTCCATCTGGCTGGACGATCTGTCCCGCACCCGCATCGAGTCCGGCTCCCTGCAGGACCTCATCAAGAACAAGAACGTCGTTGGCGTGACCACCAACCCGTCCATCTTCCAGAAGGCCCTCTCCCAGGTCGGCCCGTACGATGCGCAGCTCAAGGAGCTCGGCAAGGTTGACGTTGAGACCGCCATCCGCGAGCTGACCACCACCGATGTGCGCAACGCGACGGATATCTTCCGCGACATCGCTGAGGCCACCGATTTCGTCGACGGCCGCGTCTCCATCGAGGTCGACCCGCGTCTCGCTCACGAGACCGAGGCCACCGAGAAGCAGGCCGTTGAGCTGTGGGAGAAGGTCAACCGCCCGAACGCCATGATCAAGATCCCGGCGACCCTCGAGGGCCTTCCGGCCATCACCGCCACGCTCGCCAAGGGCATCTCCGTCAACGTGACGCTGATCTTCTCCATCGAGCGCTACGAGCAGGTCATCGACGCCTTCATCGAGGGCATCGCGCAGGCTGACGCCAACGGCCACGACCTCAAGCACATCGGCTCCGTCGCCTCCTTCTTCGTGTCCCGCGTGGATACCGCCGTCGACAAGCTGCTCGAGGCTAACGGCTCCGATGAGGCCAAGGCTCTCGAGGGCAAGGCCGCTGTGGCCAACGCTCGCCTCGCCTACAAGCTCTTCGAGGAGAAGTTCGCGAACGATCCTCGCTGGGCCGCTCTCGAGGCCAAGGGCGCCAAGAAGCAGCGTCCGCTGTGGGCTTCCACCGGCACCAAGAACGCCGCGTACTCCGATTGCAAGTACGTCGACGAGCTCGTGGCCCCGAACGTGGTGAACACCATGCCGGAGAAGACTCTGAACGCTCTCGCCGACCACGGCAACGGCGCTCCGTCCATCAAGGGCACCTACGAGGAGAGCCAGGCCATCATGGACAAGCTCGCCGAGCTCGGCATCAACATCAAGGATGTCACCGATCAGCTCGAGGCCGACGGCGTTGCCAAGTTCATCGCCTCCTGGGATTCCGTGATCGCCGACGTCCAGTCCGGCATCGACCGCGTCAACGGCTGAGCTTCCTAGCTCTCGCAGCCACTGACTGCTGATACCCAGGCTCCCGCGGCACCGTTTGAGGTGTCGCGGGAGTTTTTGTTTGTGTGCAGAGCCTGCGACACGGCCTGTAACAGAGCCATCGACGACAGCAGATAGCACAAAAGCCGAGGCCCCGGATACGGAACCGTTCGTATCCGGGGCCTCGGCATAGGGGCGCACCCGCGCGACATGTCACAGCCCTTGCATCGTATGAGACGTAACAGCAAACCGCTTCGCATTCTGCAGGGCGCGGCACGCACAGAGGTACGCGCGGCGACACGCTTACTGGCGGTAGTGCTCGAGGAAACGCGTCATGCGCGCGACCGCATCCTTGAGATCCTCGATACGCGGCAGGTAGACGATGCGGAAGTGATCGGGCGCAATCCAGTTGAAGCCGGTGCCCTGCACAATGAGGAGCTTCTCCTCCTTGAGCAGGTCGAGCGCGAATTGCTGGTCGTCGTGGATGTTGAAGCGCTTGTCGAGCTTCGGGAAGGCGTAGAACGCTGCCTTCGGCTTGACGCAAGACACACCCGGGATGGAGTTGAGCGCGTTGTAGATGTACTCGCGCTGCTCGTAGATGCGGCCGCCGGGCACGATGTAGTCGTTCACGCTCTGGTGGCCCCACAGAGCCGTCTGCACCACGGACTGAGCCGGCACATTGGAGCAGATGCGCATATTCGACAGCATGTTGATGCCCTCGATGTAGTCACGCCCCAGCGCCTTGTTGCCGCTGAGCACCATCCATCCGATACGGTAGCCGGCAATCATATGCGACTTCGACAGGCCGGAGAACGTGACGCAGAACAGGTCCGGCGCCAGAGACGCGATGGACGTGTGCTCGATGCCGTCCATGCACAGGCGGTCGTAGATCTCATCGCTGAAGATCATGAGCTGGTGGCGGCGCGCCACCTCCACAATCTGCTCGAGCACCTCCTTGGGGTACACGGCGCCGGTCGGGTTGTTCGGGTTGATGAGGACGATGGCCTTGGTGTGGTCGGTGATCTTGCGCTCCATGTCCTCAACGTCCGGGTTCCACTCGGACTGCTCGTCGCACACGTAGTGCACGGCCGTGCCACCGGCGAGCGTGACGCATGCGGTCCACAGCGGGTAGTCCGGCGCGGGCACGAGCACCTCGTCGCCGTCATCCAGCAGCGCGGACATGCTGAGGTTGATGAGCTCGCTCACGCCGTTGCCGGTGTAGATGTCATCGATCGTGACGTTCGGAAGCTTCTTGATCTGCGAGTACTGCATGATGGCCTTGCGCGCGGAGAACAGACCCTTGGACGGCGAGTAGCCCTCGGTGTCGGTGAGCTGGTGCGCCATGTCGTAGACCACTTCGTCCGGGGTGCGGAAGCCGAAGGGCGCCGGGTTACCGATGTTGAGTTTGAGCACGTTCGTGCCCTGGGCCTCCATGCGCGCGGCTTCGTCTACAACCGGTCCGCGCACGTCATAGAGCACGTTGTCGAGCTTATGCGACTTCGTGAACTGGCGGCGGGTGGTGGGCGTCGGCTGGGTTGTTTCGGTTTCTTCGGTCATGGTGCGGTCCTCGGATGTGGGGTTGGTTGTGGTTTGTGATGGTGTGGTTTGTGTTGCGGTATTGCCCTGTGACGGGGTGGGCGTCGCCGGTGCGGCGGCGGTCATGGACGGCGTGGCAGCGGTCAAGGCCGACGATTGCTGCGTCGACGATGTCTCCGCTGCGGTTCTTGACGATTCCGTTGCCTTCGCGGACGATGCCTTCTCGGGCGCTGATGCCGCAGGGTTTGATGCCGCGGACGGCGATTCCGATGCCGTGGCGTGTGCGTCGGCGACGCTCATCGGAACGTCCTCGCCAAGCAGCCAGGCCTCGTCCACGTCGAGAGTGCGAGCCAGGAAGGAGAGATTCGCATCACGGGGAATCGTCTTTCCGCCGACATATTGGCTGACGTGGCTCTTGCCCATCTTGACGCCGGAGTCCTGTGCGCGGCGGACGATGTCGATCTGCTTGAGATCACGCATCTTCATCGCCTCGTTCAGGCGTTCGGCGAATGTGGCTGTAGCCATTCTTCCGGCCTCCCGTCAAAATTGAACTTCAAATTGAACTTGCGGTTCAAAATCATATCACTTCCCCCTTCCCCTCTCCCCCGCAACACACCAAAGTTCAATTCCAATTGTGAAGATTTGAACTCCTTCCTTCACATGCCCCTATCCACGATTTTCCCCGCCGAATCCTGCGAATCAGGTCCTGGCCGCTCCGCCCCCCTAGGCTGCGGCCGGTGCTCGAGATCCGTTCAGTGTGAGCGATCGTGTACACTCAACGCCCCCGACCCTCTGAACCGGCCCATTCCAGGCGTCAACGGCGGTCGCTGTGAGCCAACGCTCACACTGAACGCCCCCGACCCCGTCGAAAGCCCCGAAATCGGAGGTCAACCCCGTTCAGTGTGAGCGATCGTGTACACCGAACGGGAAATCGTCCTTCGGGGTGAATACTCCTCACCATCAACCCCTATCCCGCCACCCGCGACCACCCAAAACGCAAAACCAACCCTTCGTGGTGAATAATCCTCGCCATGAACCGCCATCCCGCCGCCCACGGCCGGCCGAGACACAAAACAAACCCTCCATGGCGAACGATCCTCACCCCGAACCCCCATCCCACCACCGAAGCAAGCACTACCCCTCCTCGCGGTAAAAACGCCACCACCGCCTATCCCCGCCAAGCAACACCTCCCACCCAAACCTTCGCCTCCCACCCCAACCATCGCCACAACCCCAATCCCCCACACAACACAAAAGAGGGAACCCAGCAATCGCCAGGTTCCCTCTCAAAAACCATCAACAAAACCATCAACCCCGCCGGACGCAGCATCGCGTCATTGACGGCAGACCGATGGCAATCAGCCGATGTTGTACTTCGTCATGAGGTCGAGTCCGATGATAATCGCGACCCACAGAAGCGCCACGATCACGGTGATGCGGTTCAGGTTCCTCTCCGCAACGCCCGACGTGCCCGCGTTCATCGCGATGCCGCCGCCGAACATATCGGACAGGCCGCCGCCCTTGCCCTTGTGCATGAGGATGAGCATCGTGAGAAGGATGCTCAGGATGGCGACAAGAACGATAAGAACGATCTTGAGAACGTGCACAATAACCTCCAAACAGTTTTTCCTCGTCTCAGTGTACTCCATCCGCGGAGAATATGAGTCGTTTTCGTGAATTTTCAGGTTCCGGGACCGACGCGCCCCGCCCGCGCGCCGCCGCGCAGCCGCGCCCGCGCCCGCGCCAGCGCGCTCCGACATCCTACCGCTGCTGCGCGGCCTTCTGCGTCAGCCGCACGATCTTGTCGAACTCCTCGGGGTCGAGCGACGCGCCGCCGACGAGGAATCCGTCCATGTCGTGCGCCTCGGACATGAGCTGCGAGGCGTTCTTCGAAGTCACCGACCCGCCGTAGAGGATCCGCACGCGCTCGGCCACCGCCTGGGAGAAGGCGTCGGCGAAGTGACGGCGGATGGCGTGCGCGGCGTCCTGCGCGGTGCGCGACGTCGCGACCATGCCGGTGCCGATGGCCCAGACGGGTTCGTAAGCGACGAGCATGCGCGAGGCCTCGTCCTCGGAGAGGTCGCGCGTGATGTCATTGACCTGCCCGACGGCGTATTCGAGCTCGATGCCCTTCTTGCGCTCGTCATAGCTTTCGCCGACGCACAGGATGGGCTGCATGTCCGCGGCGAGGATGGCGCGCACCTGGTCGACGAGCGTGGCGTCGTCCTCAGGATGGTACTTGCGGCGTTCGGAATGGCCGACGATGACGTATTTACAGCCGAGCGCGGCAAGCATATCGGCCGAGACGTCGCCGGTGAACGCGCCCTGTGTGGTGACCGAGACGGTCTGTGCGCCGTAGCCGATCTTGAGCTTGTCGGCGTCGACAAGCACGCCCACCGACCGGATGGACGTGAACGGCGGAAGCACCACGACCTCGCAGGAATCGTAGTCGAAGCGCGCGTCACGCAGGAGCCATGCAAGTTTCTGCACACAATAGGTGGCCTCGAGATGGTCGAGGTTCATCTTCCAATTGCCGACGACGATGGGCTTTCGCATGGGTTCCTGGATTCCTTCGGTGAGGGCGGGCGGATTCGAGGGGGTGCGGACGATGCCGCGGTGCCGGGCGGTGCGCACCAGACGACGCCAAGCGGCACCAAGCGGCACCAAGCGGCATTGATGAGCCGGGGCCTTTCGGCACCCGGCTATCAATGTCAGGATGCGGCCGGCGTCAGACGCGACCGCGGGCGAATCGTGCGACTACTCGAGCACGGCCAGGCCGGGGAGCGTCTTGCCCTCGAGGAACTCGAGGGAGGCGCCGCCGCCGGTGGAGATGTGCGAGAAGCCGGCCTCGTCGAAGCCGAGGTTGCGCACGGCGGAGGCGGAGTCGCCGCCGCCCACGATGGTGAACGCGCCGGCCTTGGTCGCGTCCACGAGGCCCTGCGCCACGGCGCGCGTGCCGTCAGCGAACTGCGGGACCTCGAACACGCCCATCGGGCCGTTCCACACAACCGTCTTGGAGTCGACGATCTTATCGTGGAAGAGCTTCTGGGAGTCCGGGCCGATGTCGAGGCCCATCTTGTCGGCCGGGATGGCGTCGGCGGCCACGACCTCGGGGTTGACCGGGGTATCGCCCGCCGGGAAGCCGGCGTTCACGACGATGTCGGTCGGGAGAACGAGCTCCACGCCGTTCTTCTTCGCGGTCTCGATGTAGCCCTTGACGGTGTCGAGCTGGTCCTCCTCGAGCAGCGAGGTGCCGACCTCGTAGCCGAGGGCCTTGAGGAAGGTGAACACCATGCCGCCGCCGATGACGAGGCGGTTGGCCTTGGACAGCAGGTTCTCGATGACGCCGAGCTTGTCGGACACCTTGGAGCCGCCGAGCACGACGGTCAGCGGACGCTCCGGGTTCTCGGTGGCCTTGGACAGGGCGTTGACTTCCTTCTCGACGAGCAGGCCCGCGGCGGCCGGCAGATCCTTGGCCACGTCGTAGTTGGAGCCCTGCGCGCGGTGCACGACGCCGAAGCCGTCGGACACGAAGACGTCGCCGAGGGCGGCGATCTTCTTGGCGTAGGCGGCACGCTCGGCCTCGTCCTTGCTGGTCTCCTCCGGGTTGAAGCGCACGTTCTCGAGAAGCACGATGTCGCCGTCCTTCATCGCGGCGACCTTGGCCTGCGCGTCCTCGCCGTAGGTGTCCTTGGCGAGCGTGACGGGCTTGCCGACGAGCTCGCTGAGGCGCTGGGCCACCGGCGCGAGGCTGAGCTCCGGCACGACCTTGCCCTTCGGGCGGCCGAGGTGGGCCATGAGGATGATCTTCGCGTTCTGGCCGAGCAGGGCGTTGATCGTCGGGAGAGCGGCGCGGATGCGGCCGTCGTCGGTGATCGTGGTGCCCTTGAGCGGAACGTTGAAGTCGGCGCGGACGAGAACGCGCTTGCCGGAGAGGTCTCCGAGGTCCTTGAGAGTCTTCATGCTATCCTTTCTGCCTTCGGAACGCCTCCGCCGCCGCGACGCCGCGCCGGTACGTTCCGTTCGGGAACGCCGGCCCGATGCGCCCGGCCACGAAGGCCCTGTGCAACAGTTCGAATTCTACAATGTGGTTTCGAGAAGCGCCGGGAGCGGGTCATGTTCGCTTGGTGCGAAAGAGGATACACGATGCTCCGCGCCGGAACGACGAACGCCGGGGCGCTCTGTGCGCCTCGGCGTTCGATGACGGAATACGGGTGGACGGTGGATGCGTCCGGGGTATGCGGCCCGTCAGGCCTGACTGTCAAGCCTCGTTACGGGCCTCGCTGTCAGGCCTCGGAAGAGGCCGCGACCTTGGTCTCGGCTGCGGCGGCCTTCTCGGCCGGCGCCGTCTTCGGGGCGGCGGCGGAATCGTCGGAGGCCTTCGCCTCACCCTCGGCCTGCTTCTTGGCCTCGGCCTCGCGCTTCTTCACGGTGCGGTCGGCGAGCTGGAGCAGACGGCGGATGCGGCCGGCGATGGCGTCCTTCGACACAGGCGGGTCGGCGAGCTGGCCGAGCTGTTCGAGGCTGGCGTCGCGATGGTCGAGGCGCAGCTGGCCGGCGTCGCGCAGGTTCTGCGGGATATCGTCGCCCAGTACCTCGAAGGCGTGCACGATTTTCTCGGAGGCCTCGACGGCCGCCTTGGCGCTGCGGCGCATATTCGCATCGTCGAAATTCGCCAGGCGGTTGGCCTTGCCGCGGGACTCACCGTCGACGCGCTTGCCGCTCCACTCGCGGCTGGTGCGGGTGGCGCCCATGAGCAGCAGCATGCGCTCGATGGAATCCGAATCGCGGATGCGGATATGGAAGCTCGTCTCGCGCACGTTCTCGATCTTGGCGGTCACGCCGAGGCGACGAGCGGCGCCTTCGAGTGCCATGGCCGTCTCGCGGGTCGGGCAGGCGATCTCGAGCTTGCCGGCCTTGCCCGGGTCGGACAGCGAGCCCTGCGCCAGGAAGGCGCCACGCCACGCACCCTTGATCTGTGCGATGTTGCCACTGACGATGTCGGTCGGAAGGCCGACGACAGGGCGCCTGTTATGCCTGTCGAGGAGGCCGGACTGCAGCGCCAGGGCGCCGCCGGAACGCATGACGCGCACGATGAAGCGGTCCACGACGCCCTGCGGGGTCGTGATCTTCGACTTGAGAAGAAGCGCATCGTGCTGGTACACGGTACGGATGGTCTGCTGAAGCCACTTCGCCGCCTCGAGGTTGTCGAAACGGCATTCCACGATGATGTGCTTCTGCACAACGCGGAGCCCGCCTCCGAACCTCATCATCGTCGCTGCCTGCGCCTGTTTTACCGTCGCAGGCTCGTCGACGATCGAGGCGAGTTCAGTCTTGACGTCATCCACAAGAGCCAACTGGTTCCTTCCTTCCGTACTCTTCGAGTCCTATTCGAGTCCCTCGGGGCCGCGGTGCGCCGTGCGACGCGCCGTGAACATAGTAGCCGACTTTCATGTCGGGCGGCGCGGGCCGCTGGACCGCACGGGCCGACCGGGGCCGGCAGCCCGAGGTCCCATCTTACCCAGCGTCGTCCCGATGGGGAACGGCGCCTTTGTTTTACTTATAGCCTTATTTGTCCTGCCGCTTGTCCTTGCGTCCCAGCTCGCGGGCGGAGACGGAAACCGTCAGTCCGTTGGCCCGCAGCTTCTCCGCCAGGGCCATGCTCATGGCCACGGAGCGGTGCTGGCCGCCCGTACAGCCGACGGCGATCGTGACGTAGTGCTTGTCCTCGCGGGCATAGCCCCTGATGGCCGTCATGATGGCGTCGGTGTACGACTTCAGGAAATCCGTGGCGTCCTTGCTGTTCAGAACATAGTCGCTGACGGGCTTGTCGAGGCCGGTCATCTCACGCAGCGAAGGAACCCAGTACGGGTTGGGCAGGAAACGCACGTCTGCCACGAAATCGGCGTCAAGCGGAATGCCGTATTTGAAGCCGAAGCTGAAGATATGCACTGTGACGGTGCTCGGACCCGATCCAAGCAGCGAATCGTAGAGCTTCGTCGAGAGCTGGTGCACCGACATATTCGTGGTGTCGATGACCACGTCGGCGCGATCGCGCAGGCCGGAGAGCAGCGCGCGCTCCTCGTTGATGCCATCGATGAGGCGGCGTCCGCGCTGGAGCGGATGGGGCCGGCGTACCGATTCGTAGCGTTTGATGAGTTCGCTGTCGGAGGCGTCGAGGAACAGGATGCGGTACTTGACGCCCAGATCGTCGAGATGGTTGAACACCGAGGCGAGGTCGTCGAAATAGCCCTGCGTGCGCACATCGATGACGGTGGCGAGCTTATGCACCTTCGAACCGGACGAGGTCATCATGTCGACGAGCGGCACGAGCATGTTCGGCGGCAGGTTGTCGATGACGTACCAGCCGATGTCCTCGATGGCGTCCGCCGCGCGGGAGCGTCCTGCCCCGGACATGCCGGTGATGAGGAGGACCTCGAAGTCCTCCGCCGGCTGCGGCTTCTCGCCGGCCGCGGCGTCGTTCGCGCCGGCCGCGCCGTTCACGCTGGTCGCGGTGGCAGCGGTAGCCGTGCGGGCTTCGGCGGCCGTATTTCCGGCGTCGACGTTAGCGGCGTTGCGCGCGTCCGCCTGCGCGTCGCGTTGCGGTTCCTTGTCCGCACCGTCGTCCTGTACCATGTGTCCTCTTTCCGCTCACCGGGGTCCCGGTGGCTTCCCTGTGAATCGTAGCGCACAACCGCGTTGCGCGGCAGGCCGGATATCGCCCGCGGCGAAAGGCGGCGCCCACCTCACAACGCGTCGTTCAGCGCCTCGCGCATATGGTTCTCGGCCTGGGCCGCGATCTCGTCGGTGGATGTGGACGTCATGTACGCCACCTGCGGGATGGCCTGCTGCAGAAGCATCTCCTGGCCGCCGATAGCCGTGCCGCCGTTGTCGGACCACGCCTGCATCAGTGCCGTCGGACGCGGGTCGTACACCACGTCGAGCAGCGTGCCGAGCGGGCGGCCGTCGGTTCGGAGCCCGCCCACATAGGGGTCGGGAACATGCGCCGGCACGGTGCTGACCACGAAATCGTAGGAGGACATGTCGGCGAAGACACCCTCGAGCTTGGCGAGCGTCGTATCGACGTGCAGCTCGGTGCCCAGCTTGATGAACGGCGCGGATTTCTCGGAATGGCGCGCCGCGATCGTGATGTTGCGCACCTTGAGCATGCTCAGCGCAGCGAAGGCGGAGTGCGCCGTATTGCCGTTGCCGATGATGAGGGCGCTGCGCGTGTTGTTGCGGTTCCGGATGCCGCGCAGCAGCACCTGGTAGATGCCGTAGACGTCGGTGTTGTACAGGCGGATGGCGGGTAGCTCGGGGTGTGCCGTGTTCTGCATCTGCCACTCGAAGACGGCCGTGTTGGCCACGCCGAGGAGCTTGACCCACTTGTCCTGCGGGGTGCCGTAGGGGATGATCGCGCGTTTGAGCGGCATCGTCAGGCTCAGGCCCCGCCACGTGGGGTCCAGACCGTGGAGGAAGGCGTCGAGGTCATCGACGCCGACTTCCTCGCGGCCGTAATGCCAGTCGTCGAGGCCGAGGGCCTCGTATGCCGCGTTGTGGAGGACCGGCGAGAGCGAATGGGCGATGGGCTTGCCCAGCACGGCTGCCTTGTGTGCGATAACCGCCACGTTGACTCCTTGGTGTGGAAATGCTTGTCGGAATACGATTCCCGGGGCGCGTGCCGGCGACGGCGCGCAGACCTCTGCCCTCCATTGTTGGCACGATTGGTGGACTTTTGCCCGCTGCGTTCCACGACGGGGCGGCGGGACGAAACGCAGCGAGTCGCTATTCGGACGATGGGGCGGCGCCGGAGGGGTGCAGGGCATCGTAGATGCGCTGCGCCTTCTTGGCGCCGATGCCGTCGACGTCCTCGAGATCCTCGGGGCTGGCGGCGCGGATGGCCTTGACGGAGCCGAAATGCGCGAGAAGCTTCTTCTGGTACGCCGGCCCGATGCCCTCGATGCCGTCGAGAGCGCTGCGCAGCGCCCCCTTGCGCCTCGTCTGGCGGTGGTAGGTGATGGCAAAGCGGTGTGACTCGTCGCGCACGCGCTGGAGCAGGTACATGCCCTCGGACTGCCGCTTCATGATGATCGGGTAATCGTCGTCCGGCACCCACACCTCCTCGAGCTTCTTCGCCAGGCCGCACACCGCCACGTCGGTCACGCCGCAGTCGTCGAGCGCGCGCTGCGCCGCCCTGACCTGCGGGTAGCCGCCGTCGACCACCACGAGGTTCGGCTTGTACGCGAAATGACGCGGGTCTGCGTTCTGCTGGATCACGACGTCCATGTCGGCGGCTCTGACCGTGGTCCGCCCGTCGAGGCGCGCCTCGGTTCCCTCCGGCGCCGACGCACCCGATTCCGACACGCCCGGCGTCAACACGCCAGGGGCGGGTGCCGCCCCGTTCGCCGCTCCGTCCGTAGAGGCGGCGGTCTCATGAGGGGCCCCGTCCGCCGCCTCGCGCGCGCGGCTGGCCTGGAGACGGCGTTCGCTGTCCATGTCCTCCCCCGTGTCGCCGGCGATGTTGCCGTGGCGGAAACGACGTGTCAGGGTCTCGTAGATGGCGGAGGTATCGTCCACCGCCCCGCGCCCGTCCTTGCCGCGGATCGCGAAGCGCCTGTACTCGGATTTCTTCGCCACGGCGTCCTCGAACACCACCATCGACGCCACCTGGTAGCCGCCGCCGGAGGCGTTGGAGATGTCGTAGCATTCGATGCGCAGCGGCGCCTGATCGAGCCCCAGGGCGGCCGCCACGTCGTTCATGGCCTCGGTGCGCGCGCCCATGTCCTTGATGCGGCTGAGTTTGCTGCGCTGGAGCGCCTGCACGGCGTTCGCCGTGGCCTTCTCCATGAGGTCGCGCTTCTCGCCGCGCTGCGGCACGCGAATCGTGACGGCGGAGCCGCGCAGGTCCGACAGCCATCCCTCCAGCTCATCGCGGCGCTCCGGCTCGATGGGCAGGAGGATCTCGCGGGGAACCGGCGACATCGGCGACATGAGGTCGTCGCGCCCCGTCATCTCCTCGCGCTCGTGACGTTCGCGCGTCGTGCGGGCGCGCGACTGCGCGTCAACGGCGCTGGCCTGCTGCGACGGGGCGATGGCATCGCGCGACGTTGTGACGGAAATCGTATCCGTCGGGGCGATGACGGAGCGCTCTCGCGAGTTCTCGTCCATCAGCGACGAATACACCTGCGTGATGAGGTCGGCCATCAGTTCGGCGTCGGAGACGTCCTCCACGCGCTCGACGCTCCAGTTGCGTTCGCCGCGGATGGTGCCGGCGCGCACGAAGAACGCGTGCACGCTGGCCTCGAGCTCGTCGGAGCTGATGCCGAACACGTCGGCGTCCACATCGGAGTCGAACACGACGGCGTTGCTCTGGATGGAGTTGCGCATCATCTGGATCTGGTCACGCAGGCGCGCCGCCTTCTCGAACTCGAGGTCGTCGCTCGCCTGCTTCATCTCCTGCGTCAGCTCGGCGACATACGACTTGCCCAGGCGCCCCGTCATAATGCCGACGATGCGCTCCACCATGCGCCGGTGCTCCTCCACGCCGATGCGTCCCACACACGGGGCCGAGCATTTGCCGATGGACGCGAGCAGGCAGGGGCGATGCGAGACCTGTGCCTTGTGGAACACGCCGGGCGAGCAGGTGCGCACCGGGTACGTGGCCAGAAGCGAGTCGAGGGTGTTGCGCACGTCCCAGACCTTGACGTAGGGGCCGAAGTAGCGCGTGCCGCGCCTCGTGCGGCTGCGCGTGAACCAGACGCGCGGATAGTCCTCCCCCACCGACACGGCGAGGTACGGGTAGGTCTTGTCGTCGCGGAACACGACGTTGAAGCGCGGGTCGAATTCCTTGATCCATGTGTATTCGAGGGTCAGGGATTCGAGTTCGTTGCTGACGACGGTCCATTCGAGGCTGCGCGCCGTGAGCACCATGGTCTGGGTGCGCGGGTGCAGCCGCTCCAGGGGCTGGAAGTAGTTCGACAGGCGGTTGTGGAGGTTCTTGGCCTTGCCCACGTAGATGACGCGCCCGTCGCCGTCGCGCCATTTGTAGACGCCGGGCTGGCGCGGGATGTCGGAGGGCTTGGGGCGGAACAAGTCGCGCGTGTCTCCGAGCAACGGGGCGCCGTTCTTGTTGACGCCCCGCTGCCCCGCCGCGTCCGATGCGGCGGCGTCCGCGGCGGGTCGGGTTTTCCGGAACGGTGCGGGCGACGGCTGCGGGGCCGATGGCTGCGCTGTCGACGTCTGCGGCGCCAACGATTGCGACGCCGCAGACTCGGAGGCCGGCGGAAGGACCGCGGGGCCACGACCCGCGTCATTGCCCGGCGTGTCGCCCCCACGGGGCGCATCAGGCGGCAGGCACGGGACGGCTCCATCGGCCCCGTGGCCCGCGTCCGCCCCGGCTTTCATAAGGCGCTCGGCCTGTTCATGCCACACCTGCGGCGAATGCCGTTCGAAAATCATCCATCCTCCGGTATCACATAGGAAGCATCGTATGGAAGCACGGGGCCGGCAGCCCCTCGCGCCACGGCGCGCCCCGTCACAGGGTGCCGGCGGCCTCGAGCATCGGCTTGAGGAAGCGCCCCGTCCAGCTGGCGTCGTTCAGGGCCACCTGCTCCGGCGTGCCCTGCGCCACGATGGTGCCGCCGCCGTCGCCGCCCTCGGGCCCCAGGTCGATGATCCAGTCGGCGGATTTCACCACGTCGAGGTTGTGCTCGATCACCACCACCGTGTTGCCCTTGTCGACGAGGCCCTGGAGCACGCCGAGCAGACGGCGCACGTCCTCGAAGTGAAGGCCCGTGGTGGGTTCATCGAGAATGTAGATGGTGCGCCCGTCGCTACGGCGCTGGAGCTCCGTGGCGAGCTTGACGCGCTGGCTCTCGCCGCCCGACAACGTGGTGGCGGGCTGCCCCAGCCGGATGTAGCCCAGTCCGACATCGACGAGCGTGTCGAGGTAGCGCGCGATGGACGGGTATGCGGAGAAGAACTTCGCCGCCTCCTCGATCGGCATGTCGAGCACGTCAGCCACGGTCTTGCCGTTGTACTTGACCTCGAGCGTCTCGCGGTTGTAGCGCTTGCCGTGGCATTCCTCGCATTCCACGTACACGTCGGGCAGGAAGTTCATCTCGATCTTGATGGTGCCGTCGCCGTGGCACGCCTCGCAACGGCCGCCCTTGACGTTGAACGAGAAGCGCCCCGGGCCGTATCCGCGCACCTGCGCCTCGGGCGTCTTGGCGAACAGCTGGCGGATCTTGTCCCACACGCCGGTGTACGTGGCGGGGTTGGAGCGCGGCGTGCGGCCGATCGGGTTCTGATCCACGTGGATGACCTTGCGCAGCTGGTCGATGCCTTCGATGCGCGTGTGCTTGCCGGGCACGATGCGCGCCCCGTTGAGCTTGTCGGCGAGGGCCGGGTACAGGATCTGGTTGATGAGCGTGGACTTGCCGGAGCCCGACACGCCGGTGATGCAGGTGAACACGCCGAGCGGGATGTCCACCGTCACGTTCTTGAGGTTGTTGGCGCGCGCCCCGACAACGCGCAGACGGGGCCCGTTCCTGCGCACGCGGCGCCGGTCGGTCGGCGTCACGATGGAGCGGCGTCCGGCGAGGTAGTCGCCGGTGATGGACAGCGGCGCGTCCACGATCCCCTTGGCGGGGCCGGAGTACGTGATGACGCCTCCATGTTCGCCGGCGCCGGGGCCGATGTCGACGAGCCAGTCCGCCGTCTCGATGGTTTCCTGGTCGTGTTCGACCACGATAAGGGAATTGCCCAGATCACGCAGGTTGTGCAGGGTCTCGATAAGGCGCTCGTTGTCACGCTGGTGCAGGCCGATGGACGGCTCGTCGAGGACGTACATGACGCCGACGAGGCCCGAACCGATCTGCGTGGCGAGGCGGATGCGCTGCGCTTCGCCGCCCGACAGCGTGGCGGCGGCGCGCGAGAGCGTCAGGTAGTTGAGGCCGACGTCATTGAGGAACTCGAGGCGCGCGAGGATCTCCTTGAGCACCTCGGAGGCCACGATGGCGTCCCTGCCCTCCAGATGCAGGTCGCGCGCCCACTGCAGGCTGTCGCTGACGGCCATGTCGCAGACGTCCACGATGGACTTGCCGCCCACGGTGACGGCGAGCACCTCGGGCTTGAGCCTCTTGCCTTGGCACACCTGACACGGCACCTCGCGCATATACGACTCGTAGTACTGCTTCATCTGGTCGGAGTCGGTCTCGTGGTAGCGACGCATCAGCGAGTGGATGACGCCTTCGAAGCCGGTGGAGTACTCGCGTTCGCGGCCCCAGCGGTTGCGATAGTGCACCTTCACCTCGAAGTTATGCCCGTGCAGGACGGCGTCGCGCACCTCTTCGGGAAGGTCCTTCCACGGCGTGTCGAGCGAGAAACCCATCTCGTCGGCCAGGCCCTCGAGCAGGTGCTGCGTGTACTCGGTCTGCGTCTTTGTGGCTGACCATGGTTCGATGACGCCTTCGGCCAGCGACTTGGAAGGGTCGGAGATGATGAGCTCCGGGTCGATCTCGAGGCTGTAGCCGATGCCGGTGCAGGCGGGGCAGGCGCCGTACGGGGCGTTGAACGAGAAGGTGCGCGGCTCGATGGATTCGAGCTCGAGCTCGTGTCCGTTGGGGCAGCTGCGGTGCTCGGAGAAGGGGCGGAAGCGGCCGGGATCGTCCTCGTCCAGGTCGACGAATTCCGCGGTCACGACGCCGCCGGACAGGCGCAGGGCCGTCTCGACGGAGTCGGTCAGGCGCGGGCGGATGCCATCCTTGACCACGAGGCGGTCGACGATGACGTCGATATGGTGCTTGTGCGTCTTGGCGAGCTTGATCTCGTCGGACAGGCGGTGCACGGTGCCGTCGATGAGCACGCGCGAGTAGCCGTCGGAACGCAGCTGGTCGAGCAGCTCGGTGAATTCGCCCTTGCGTCCCTTGACGACGGGCGACAGGATCTGGAAGCGGGTGCGCTCCGGGTATGCGAGCAGCGTGTCGACGATATGCTGCGGCGTCTGCGCCTCGATGACGGCGCCGCATTCGGGGCAGTGCGGGATGCCGGTGCGGGAGAACAGGAGGCGCAGGTAGTCGTAGATCTCGGTGATGGTTCCGACCGTGGATCGCGGGTTGCGGTTCGTGGTCTTCTGGTCGATGGACACGGCGGGGCTCAGGCCCTCGATGAAGTCGACGTCGGGCTTGTCCATCTGGCCGAGGAACTGCCGCGCGTAGGCGGACAGGGATTCGACGTAGCGGCGCTGGCCTTCGGCGAAAAGGGTGTCGAAGGCGAGGGACGATTTGCCTGATCCGGACAGGCCGGTGAACACGACCATCTTGTTGCGTGGAATGGCGAGGTCGGCGTTCTTGAGGTTGTGCTCGCGCGCGCCCTTGACGACGATTTTCTGGTTCGCCGGGAGGTCGGCGAGGTCGTCCACGACTGCTCCGTCGACCACGCGCATCGTGAATTCGTGGCCGTCGCCGGTGCTGTGGGCATGCTGCCTGCCACGCTGCTGCCGCCCCTGTTCCTGCCCGGTCCCGTGTTCGGCCATGCTGTCTGCGACCATGCGTTCGTTCCTCTTTTCAGATCATCCCAGGTCAGGTCATCCCGGGTTTTCAGCTCATCCAGGTGCCGGGAATCCCCGGGTGTCGGGCTTCCCGGACGCCGGGTATCTCGGATGCAGGGCGCCCGAACCGGATCGCCCAGCGGGCCCAGCCCGTCACCGTTCATGTTGAGCAAAGTATATCTCTCGAACGGCCGTTCGAGATAGCCATGATCGCCTACGGCGTAGGCGGACGCCCCATCGGCGTGTCGCACATGCGCCGCGGCCCCGTGCCGGACGTCGCCGGGCTCCGGCCTCGTCAAGCGCTCCGAAAAGAACAGGCCGTGACACGCCGGCGCCAAAGGCGTCGGCCCGTCACGGCCCCGCGTCCGTCGGGATTCTCTCCGGATCCCCGTCCGTCCATCTGCCGGAGGTCAGTCCTCCCGCTCATCGCCCTTGTCCACTTCCTCGGCCAGCTCGCTGACCAGCCGCGTGACACGGGGGTTCTCCCCGTTGTCACGCATGACATTCGTATGCTCGATCGGAACGCCGTTCTCGTCGTAGGTCTCGAAGGTCGAGACCATGACGAGCTTGCTGATGCGCGAACGGGAGCCTCCCGCAAGAACATCCGAGATGCCGCGGCGGATCAGGAAGGAGCGGGTCACGCCCAGCTCCTTGGCGCGCTTGTTCAGGCGCTCCAGGGTGCTCTTGGGAAGCTTGAAGGTGACGGTGGCGATCTCCTCCTTGGCGTTGATGTCGTCGCTGGAGTCATTGGAGTCGTCCGGCTCTCCCAGCTCTCTGACCAACTTCGAATATTCGGCCATCGTGTTCCTGTTCTCTGAATCTTGAATTTTTCCGTGGAGCGCACATCGAACACAACAGGGAAGCTTCTAAGACCGTCTCCGTTGCACGTCGCGACACTCCTGAAATGTTGCGTTTTTCCGAAAGCGCTTGCACCCTTTCCGCAATATCGAACATTATACGACCACTGTGGGAACAAGTGCCACACGCCCGTCATGCCCCTCCGTCGGAGAAACCCTCCGCACGCAGGACGGTGTGTCTTGCCGCCAGACAAGTCCGCCTCCCATGCACGCCCGCCATCTGCCCCGACCCTAGAATGGACACGATCCGGCTGGCCTCGGCCGCCGACGGAACCATGGCGACAGCCAGAATGAGAAAGGACCGGCCATGTCACGAGATGAAGAACCGGATACGGGGCGGCGGGACGAGCCCCGGGAACGAGGCGGCGGGACGCAGGGCCCCGTCGTGCTGACGGTGCGCGACGCACGATGCCGCCTCGCCGCCGACACCGCGGCGTCCACGGGCGCCACGAAGAACACCGACGCAGCGAAAAACACCGACGGAGCCGACGGGGCGGCGTCAGGCAACGGCCGCCTCGTCTTCGACGGAATCGGTCTGGATATCCAGGCCGGGCGCATCGTGGACCTCGTCGGCCCCTCCGGAAGCGGCAAGTCGAGCCTGCTGACCTGCATGGCGCAGCTAAACCCGCGCGCCACAGCGACGCTGACGCTCCACGGGCGCCCCGCGTCGGACTTCACGATGCAGCAATGGCGCCACCATGTGGCGTACCTGCCGCAGAAAAGCACGCTGTTCGGCCAGACGGTGGCCGAGGCCATCCGCTTTCCGTTCACGCTCGGCGTGGCGAAGCAGCTGCCCTCCCCCGATGACGCAGCCATCCGCTCCGCCCTCAACGCCGTTGGCCTGGCCGACATCGAGCTGACGCGTGACCCGCATGACCTCTCCGGCGGGCAGAGCGCCCGTGTGAGCATGCTGCGCAGCATCCTTACGAAGCCGGACGTGCTTCTGGCCGACGAGGTCGACGCAGGCCTCGATGACGACACGGCGCGCCTCGTGGCCGTCTATATGGCGCGCACGGCGCATGACACGGGCATGGCCATCGTGCGCGTCAGGCACCGCCCGCCTGACGGCATGGCGGACTGCATCGCGACGCTGGCGGACGGCCGCCTCACGATGCGCGACACATCCTCCCGCGCCATGGAGCCCACGGCGACACCCAGCGCGGCAGCCGGCGCAGCATCTGACGCGGCATCCATCACGACATCGGAAAGGAGCGCATCATGACGCCCACCAGCCTGCTTTTCGCAGCCCCCACGGCGCACACCGTGCTCGCGGACGGCGGCACCGTGACCGACAACGGCTCGTATGACATCGACCTGTGGGGCATGCTCGTCGCCATCCTGCTCGTGCTCGTGGCGACGGCCATCTCCGCGGTCGCCAAGCTCGGCGTGGAGAAATCCCTGCCGGTGGCCGCCCTGCGCGCCATCCTCCAGCTCGCCGCGATGGGCATCATCCTCGGATGGGTCATCCAGCAGAACCAGTGGTGGTGGGTCATCCTCCTCATGCTGGGCATGCTGGGGGCGGCGGTGCAGATCACGCTGTCGCGCGCGCGGCGCATCCCCAAGGGCCTGGCCCCGTCCATCTTCCTGACCCTGGCGGCATCCATGATCACGATGGTTCTCGTGGTGGTGGAGCTCATCGTGCGCCCCGCCCCGTGGTACTCGCCGCGCGTCATCCTGCCGCTGGCCGGCATGATGCTGGGCAACACAGTGTCCGCCGTGGCGCTGGCCCTGAGCCGCTTCTTCGAGGACATGACGGAGCGGCGCGACGAGGTGGAGACGATGCTCGCGCTCGGCGCCACGCCGCGCGAGGCGAGCATGACGTCGATCCGCTCCGCCATGCGCATGGGCCTCATGCCCACCGTCGCATCGCTGGCCTCCGCCGGCATCGTCACGATCCCCGGCATGATGGCTGGCCAGATTCTCGCAGGCAACGATCCGCTCATCGCCGCGAAATACCAGTTCGTAGTGCTTGCCGCCATCTCCGCCCTGACGATGATCTGCGACGCGCTGATCCTCCGCCTGGTGTACCGCCGCTGCTTCACGGGGCGTGACCAATACGAGCTGAAGCTGCCGCCTGCGAAGAGCTGACGGCGGCGTTCGATTCAACCCACGCAAAGCAAGAGGGCCGGCCCCGAAGGACCGGCCCTCTTCCATGGAGAAGAAAAGAGAAAGGAAAGGAAAAGGCCTGCAGACGCACCCATCTAGCGCCTGCAAGCCTCAACTTAATGATGCCTTGCATCCAACAACCAGTAAACCAGAAGTCCTCTCATCCCTCCACCCTTGTTCCACCGGCAATTCATTGCGACTATGTCGCTTCCCCGTTGCCCGGGTTCCCAAGGCGGTTCCTTAAACTGTCTGTTCGCGTTTACCGCTTGCAATGAATCATTGTAGCACGTTTTTCGCAGCGCGCAACAGCGTGTCGGCCTCGTCCGTCCGCTCCCACGTGAAGTCCGCGTCATCACGCCCGAAATGGCCGTATGCCGCGGTTTTCCGGTAGATGGGACGACGGAGTTCGAGACGTTCGATGATGGCGAGCTGCCGCAGGTCGAACACCTCCTCCACGGCCTTCTGAATCGCCTCGCGAGGCACGCTCTCGGTGCCGTAGGTCTCGATGTCCACGCTCACGGGCGCGCCGACGTTTCGGAAGTAGCCCAGCGACACCTGCACGCGGCGTGCCAGGCCCGCTGCCACGATGTTCTTCGCCACCCAGCGCGCCGCATACGCCGCCGAGCGGTCGGGCTTGCGCGGGTCCTTGCCGGAGAAGGCGCCGCCGCCGTGCGCCGCGAAACCACCGTAGGTATCGACGATGATCTTGCGCCCCGTCAGGCCCGAGTCGCCCTGCGGACCGCCCGTGTTGAACTCGTTCTGGTTGATGACCACATGCAGGTCGTCATGTGCCACGCCGGGGAAGGTCTCGAGCACCGGGTCGAGCACCTTCTCGCGCACCTCGCGGCGCACGTCCTCCACCGACAGCTCCGGCGCATGCTGCGCCGAGATCAGCACGTCGCGGAACGCCACCGGCCGCAGGTCGTCCGTGTACTCCACGGTGACCAGCACCTTCCCGTCGGGCCGCAGCAACGGGATGATGCCGTTCTTGCGCACATACGCGAGGCGCTCGGCGATGCGGTTCGCCGCATAGACGGGAAGCGGCATGTACGCGGCGGTGTCATCGTTGGCGTAGCCGATGACGATGCCCTGGTCGCCGCCGAACCTGTTGTAGGCCTCTTCTTTGTCGGCCACCGTGCCGGTGTCGCCGTAGTTGCCCTGCGGGCCGTTGAGGATGCGCGGGCGGATGTTGTTGATGACGCCGCAGCCGTCGGGGTCGATGCCGGAATCGGCCGTCGTGTAGCCGATGTCATGCAGCGCCCTGCGCACGATCTCGACGTGGTCGAGCACTCGGGGCACGCTGATCTCGCCTTCGACGACCACGAGGCCGTCCTTCGCCGTCGTCTCGACCGCGACGCGGGAGTCAAGGTCGATCTCGAGATAGGCGTCGAGGATGGAATCGGAGATGATGTCGCACACCTTGTCGGGGTGGCCTTCGGTGACTGCTTCGGATGACAGGAATCGTGCCATGCCGGTACCTTCTTTCGTTGTTGGTCGATGGGTTTGGTTGGTTGATGGGCTGGCGCCGCCTGGGCTCAGGCCCTGGCGTTGGTCTGGACCCGCGCCCCGTGCGTCACTCCCCCGCCACGATGGCGACGTAGTTGCCCGCGGTGTAGCCGGCCACGGGGTCGGACGGGGCGTCGTTCTGGTACGGCGGGTTCTCGATCACCGTCTGCCAGTAGCCGAACGATGAGAAGCCCGCCTCGCGCAGCGCCGCCTCGTACCACGGGATCTCGTGCCAGTACGGCTTGTACGAGTGCTCCGTCACGTTGAAGAACGCGGTGCCCTTCAGCAGCTCCTGCGCGAGTGCGTCGGGGATGCCGGCCTCCTGGCGCACGCGCAGGATGATGCCGAGCGCCGATTCGGCCGGCACGTCGGTGAGCACGAGGCGCCCTCCCGGCGCCAGCGCCTCGCGGTTGCGGCGGAACGTGCCGACGATCTCGTCGTCCGGTATGAAGCCGAAGGACGACCCGTTGTACACGATCGTGTCGTATGGGGCGCCGCCGTAGTCGAAGTCCTGCGCCGTGGCCTCGGTGACGTCAAGGCCTTTGGCGCGCGCCTGGTCCGCGAGCGCCGCGGATGGTTCGATGGCCTGGCTGACGTGGATTCCGTAGCGTTGTGCGAGGAGGGTTTCGAAGATTCCGCTGCCGACGCCGATGGAGAGGATGGCGCCGGGGTCGGCGCCGGTGCCGTCGGGGCGGGTGACGAGGGCGTGGTGCAGGAGGCGCAGGCGCGATTCGTAGATGTTGGGGCGCGCGGCCTGGGTGTCGTCGAGGATGGTGGCGTGGCCTTGGTACAGGTCGGTGAATGTGCTCATGGGGTGGGGTTCCTTTCCGTGGTGGTATGTGCATGGGTGGCGTGTGGGCTGGGTGGCGTGTGCGCCGCTGGCGCCTCGTTCGCGGCGTGTCGCGGCGTGTCGCGTTCGGCTAGGCGCCGTAGGCGGCGGTGAAGCCGCGTTCGAGGTCGGCGATGAGGTCGTCGGGGTCCTCGAGTCCGATGGACAGGCGGATGGTGGTGGGTTCGATGCCGGCGGCGCGCTGCTGGGCTTCGGTGAATTCCCTGTGCGTGGTGCGGGCGGGGTCGACGATGAGCGAGGCGGAGGCGCCGATGTTCGTCAGGTAGGTGAAGATGCGCGTGGCGTCGATGAAGGCGTTGGATTGTTCGATGCCTCCTTCGAGCGTGAAGGCGAGGACGGTGCCGACGCCGCGCGGGTAGTCGCGTTGTGCGAGCGCGTGGTCGGGCGAGTCGGGCAGCCCGGCGTAGGCGACGTTGATGACGTGGGGGTGTTTTTCGAGGAAGCGGGCGATGCGCTGTGTGGTGGCGGTCTCGCGGTCGAGGCGCACGCCGAGCGTTTCGAGCCCTTGGAGCGTCAGGTATGTTTCGAATGGGGCGGGTGCGGCGCCGAGCAGGCGCAGGTATTTGAGGCGCAGGCGCTGGCTGAAGGCCTTGGTGCCTGCGGCGTCGACGAAGGAGCGGCGGATGCCGTGGGCTTCGTCGCTGATGTTGTGCACGGGGCTGTTGAGCTGCGGGTAGCGGGGCGCGTCTGTGCCGTCGGGGCGGGTGACGGTGTTGGCGGGGCCGTAGTCGAGGTCGGCGGCGTCGATGACGGCTCCGCCGAGGGCGTTTCCGTGTCCGTTGATGCCTTTGGTGGTGGAGTACACGACGATGTCGGCTCCGTGTTCGATGGGGCGGTACAGGTACGGGGTGGGCAGCGTGTTGTCGACGACGACGGCGACGCCGTGGGCGTGGGCGACGCGTGAGATGGCGTCGATGTCGGCGATGCGCGTGGTGGGGTTGGAGACGCTTTCGACGAAGACGAGGCGCGTGTCGGGACCGATGGCCGCCTCGAGGGAGGCGGGGTCGTCGATCCTGTCGATGATGTCGACGCCGATGCCGAGTGCGGGCAGGATGTTGGTGATGAAGTCGAAGGTGCCTCCGTACAGGGCGTTTGCGGCGACGATGCGCCCGCCGTTGTCGGCGAGGGTGAGGATGGTGGCGGCGATGGCGGCCATGCCGGATGCGAAGGCGACGGCTGCCTTGCCTCCGTCGAGGGAGGCGAGGCGAGCCTCGAGCACGTCGGACGTGGGGTTGGATGCGCGCGAGTACAGGTGGGCGCCCGGCTCCTTGCCGTTGGCTGTGCGCGATCCGCGTTCCGCGGTGTGCAGGTCGTATGCGGCGGTGGCGTATATGGGCACGGAGGTGGCGTCCAGGTGGACCCGG
>NZ_MWWR01000021.1 GCF_002259605.1 Pseudoscardovia radai
CTCCGAAGCGCCGAGCTATGGCCAGAGCGTTATCGCGTGCGGTCCGCGCAGCATCGGTGCCGTGGCGTACCGCAAGGCGGCGTATGAGATTGCGTGCCGTTCCGAAGAGACACTGAAGCGCATCCCCCGGTAAATTTCGGTAGGAAATGGAGAAACACATGAGTTCGCATCCGCGTTTGGGTAGAGGTATCGGAACGCTGTTTCCCGCGCTTCCGGTGGATGATGAAGCCGATAAAAAGAAGGCCGGCGCCGCTCCTGTGACGCCGGTGGAGTCTGCTGATAAGACGGCGGAAGGTGCCGAGCGGGCATCTAATTCTAATGTTTCACGGGAAACCGATGTTTCACGAGAAACATCCGCTACAGCGCAACCGGCTCAGGCCGATGGGGCGACGGCAGAGACTACGGCTGAGGCGACCACGGAGACAACGACCGAGACGACGGCCAAGAAGGAACCGGGAGAGGCTACCGAGTCGGCGTTGAATAGCAATGCCGACACGACTTCTGAAGCTGGGAAGCCGTCCGAGGCAGAGGCATCGGATGGAAACCAGGCTGCGGAATCGTCGGAGAATTCGTCGGCACCCGCAAGCACTGATGCTCCTCAGAGGTCTGAGTCCGAGAAGAACGCAAGCGCCGAGAAGAACGCGGGCAACAAGTCGGCATCGCATTCTGGTGGACACAGGAATAATCGACCGCATATTCCGTCTCTGATTGATTCGTTGCATCCGGCGGATCTGTTCTTCAGCGACACCACAAGCGAGAAGCCGAAGGAGAGTACGCCTCAAACCAATGGCGAGACTCCATCGGCTCGCACCGAAACCCCACGCGAGAACACAGCCGCGCCCACTGTTGTCGCGTCACGGGCATCTGAAAGCAGGCAGCCGACAACCGATACCGCGGCTTCGACTGACGCTGCACAGAGCGAATCCAGTGCAGCTCCGATTTCAGGTGCGTATTACACTGAGCTGCGTCTTGACGAGATTCTCCCTAACGAGCATCAGCCGCGAACGATTTTCGACGAAGACGAGTTGCATGAGCTGGGCGAATCTATAAAGGAAGTCGGTGTGCTTGAGCCGATTGTGGTGCGGCCCCGCCACAATTGGAAGGCTCCGTATGAGCTGATCATGGGGGAGCGGCGGATGCGTGCGGCGAAGGCGGCCGGGTTGGAGCGCATCCCCGCCATCGTGCGCACCACGGCTGACGAGAATATGTTGCGTGATGCCGTGCTGGAGAATCTGCATCGTGTGGCGTTGAACCCCTTGGAAGAGGCGGCGGCGTACGAGCAGATGCTGGAGGATTTTCACATCACCCAGGCCCAGCTGGCGAAGTCGGTGTCAAAGTCACGCTCCCAGATCACCAATACGCTGCGACTTCTCCAGCTGCCGGGTAGTGTGCAGAAGAAGGTCGCGGCTGGTGTGTTGTCGGCCGGTCATGCGCGTGCCCTTCTTGCGCTCACCGACGAATCTCAGATGGAGCCGCTGGCCGAGCGCATTATTGGAGAGGGACTCTCCGTTCGCAGCACCGAGGAAATCGTGGCGCTGAAGAATGGTGCCGAGCGCAAACAGCATCGCCGCAAGAGGCTGAGCGTGTGGTCTGACTCCCCGGCACTGCAGAGCCTGGAGAATCGCTTTGAGACCAAGGTGGAGATCCACGGTTCGAAGCAAAAAGGCAAGATCGAGATCACCTTCTCGTCCGAGGAGGATTTCGATCGCATTATGCAACTGATGAACGGCGCCGACCAGGCCAAGGCCACAAATGATGGCTGGGTGTGATGTGGTGGCTGTAGCCTCGTAATTCCTTTATCGGACACCTATGAATCTGAGGTCTGACTCCAAAACGATGTCTGGAGTCAGACCTCACTTTTATTTCGTGTTCTCTGCGGTAGCCTGATTCTGTTCCGCATCGGGGAGGCTTGCTGCAGAGTTTTGCGATACCGATCTGTTAGGCACGTTTCTGTTTCCGGTGTTATGGAGTCGGTCGGGCTTTATGTGGTCTCGCTCCAAAGTGCGTTGCTGCTCTCTGTGGTAGATGGGGGTTTGCCATCTGAGGCACATGTGTGTCGCTGGAGTAGTAGCAGTGTGGAGTAGTGGCAGTGATGTGTCTGCCGACCCTGGATGAGCGTTGTACTCGATTGCGGAATCCCGCTCCCTCCACCTGTTCACCTGATGTTTCACGTTAAACTATTGTTTTACGTGAAACATCAGGTTCATTGTGCTGCCAAAGGATGTTTCACGGGAAACGACTGTATGTGAAGTTCTCTTTGTTTCCTTTGTTTCGCGTAACCTGGTCATGTTTTATGTGAAACATCGTTCGTGTTCATACTTTCGATGCCATGCTCTGCTCTTTCACGTGATCTGGTATTCACCGGGGTGTGAATGTGTTGCTGTCTGCGTTTGTGGCGGATAATGGATATATCAGAGAAATCGGCGATAGGGGTTTACATGGTTAATGGCGATGCTTCTAATCTCTATGCTTCGAGCGCGGCAGACGATACATCAGGTGGTCGGGTGTCTTCACCACGCCATCGTCGCTGGATGATTGGTGTTGCTGTGTGCGTGGGCATTGTGCTCGGCGCCGTCTGCGGTGTCGGTGCATGGCAGCATTCCCTTGCCTGGGCTCACGCGGCGGGGGAGGCGCAAAAAGCGGCATACGATGCGTGCGCGAAGGCGCAGTCCGACGCGCAGACGGCGTTGGAGGCGTATCAGAACGCGGTGGCGGACAGTGGGGCCGTGGCCGCCACGGATCCCGCGACTCTCGCGGACGCGTCGGTGTTGGACGCGTTGAACTCCGCGCGCACGTCGCCGGCGGTGTCGCCGGACGCGTGCCGCGTGGACATGGATGCGGATGCGTTGGACGCGCTCACGGATTCGTGGAAGTCGGCGGGCGCCGCGTGGACGCAGGGCGCGCAGGACATCCAGTCCGCCGCGCAGGCCGTCACGGACTCCCAGGCGGCGAAGGCACGCCAGGATCGGGTGGACGCACTGAACGGGAAGATCCAGGAGGCGCGCGCCCTCCTGGAGTCGTCGGATGGGAATGTGGCTGACGCGCAGACGCGTTTCACCCTGACGGATGTGATCAATGCCGCGCAGGGCATCGCGGACGACCAGACGAGCGCCCCGGACGCGTTCGATCAGGCCTCCTCCGGCCTGGATGCGGCCATGGGGTCCGTTAACGACAGCATCAGCAAGAAGCAGGCGGATGATGCCGCCGCCGCGCAGGCCGCCCAAGCCGCCGCCGCGCAGGCGCAGCAGCGCCGGGCCACCGGCACGAGCCGCGCCGCGACGGGCACGTCCGGTTCCACCAGCCGCCCGACCCCGAGCGGTGGCGCGGTGTCCGGTTCCGCGCCCGCCCCGGCCGCCAGCGGAAACACGGGCACGAGCGGCGGGTCGAGCGCGAGTGGTTTCATCAGCAAAGGCTGGTCCGGCGGATGCGGCGCAACGATGGAAGAATGCGAGGCGAATGGCAGCAATCCGTATGATGGTTACAATCACAGCATGCCCTGATTCGTTCTGATTTCCCCTTCCGTTTCCTCCGGTCTCCTTCTCTCTTCATGGGCTTCCGGCCTGCCTCTTTGTAGGGTGGGCCGGGAGCCTTTTTTGATTCTTTCCGTGGTGTCCGCGCTTATATAACCTGTACGGCGTGGTCACACATCCATGGGTGAGCCGGACGTGGTGTCCGGACGGCCCCGTCCGACGGGACGCGGGCGGACGACAACATGGGAACAATGTGATGGCTTGCGGACATTTTTCGAGGATTTCGGGCGCGAAAATCGTGTTTTTGGTCCGTAAGCCATCACAGTGTTATGGGGAGGGAGAGGGAGGCGTGGTTGTATCCACTGGCGTCCTCCGTCATCGCGATTGCACGTGAAGGTACGCGGGATTGCGCCCTCGACGGCGGGGCGAGTTCGGCTCGGGTAGGCCGCTTGGCAGCTTCTCCAGAGCATACGGATCCGATAACTCGCCAACCGGATGTGTGAGTAGAGATGATGGTACTAATCCGTTCATTGCTGGCTGATTCTTCCTGGTTCCTTCCCTCTTTATGGCTTCCGGCTTGCTCCTTGTGGGATAGTTCGGAAGCCTTTTTCGTCGGCGGGGCAGCGCTCGGACGTGGCAATAACGTGTCGAGGAACGGGAATAAGCTGACGCGCTGCGGTCAATGTTTCACGTAAAACTAGCACCAAACAAAACGGCTGCGATGTTTCATGTGAAACCTCGCAGCCGGTGTCGCTCGGAACAGAACGAAAATCGTGTGTTATTTCTCGAGCCATGCCTGCGCGTCGAGCGCGGCGCGGCACCCCATGCCAGCAGCAGAAATTGCCTGGCGGTAGGTATCGTCCACCACGTCGCCTGCGGCAAAAACGCCGGGAACCGATGTGCGTGTGGAGGCACCGTCGACGGTGATGAATCCGCGATCATCAAGAATGGGGGAGCCGGCCAGGAACTCCGTATTGGGAGAGCTGCCGATGGCGACGAAAATTCCGGAGGCATCGAGAGTTGATGTGGAGTCCGTATCGGTGTGGTGGAGCACCACTCCAGTAGCGGAGGTGCCGTCGCCAAGAACTTCCTGCACCGTGGCGTTCATCACGAACTCGATGTTTTTCTCTGCAGCAGCACGATCAACAAGAACCTTCGATGCGCGGAACTCGCCTCGACGGTGGATAATCGTCACGCTGGATCCGAAGCGAGCGAGGTACAAGGCTTCGGTCAGGGCGGAGTCGCCGCCGCCAACCACAACAATGGGCCGGTCTTTGAAGAAGAATCCGTCGCATGTTGCGCAGTAGCTGACGCCGTGGCCGGAGTACTCGGCCTCGCCGGGAACGCCGAGCTTATTGTAGTGTGACCCCGTTGTAATAATCACGGCCTTAGCGCGGTATGCGCTCCCGTCCGATGTGGTCACTGTTTTCTCCGTGGCGTGCGAGGCAACCGATGCCACGTCCTTCGCCTCGAGTCGTGTTCCGAAGCGAACGGCCTGGGCTTTCATCCGTTCCATGAGGTCGGGGCCTTCGATGCCATCAGGGAAGCCGGGGAAGTTCTCGATCTCTGTGGTGTTAACCAACTGCCCGCCTGGTTCGAGTTCTCCGGTGAGCAGAAGTGGGCGGTACCCTGCGCGGGCAAGATAGATTGCCGCGGTATACCCTGCCGGACCCGAGCCGATGATAATGGCGTTCTCCAGACGTGCGCTGGTCTGTGGCGTGGCCACAGTGTTGTTTGCTGCATTGTTCGCTTTGTTGCTCGCCGTATTGTTCTGCGACTTCAACGATGACAGAGAGATCCGTGTGGTTGGCTTTTCCGAAAACAGATTTGCTCCGGTGGATTGTGAGAACGGATTATTGGACATGGTGCCTCCTCTATGCCTCACCATTATCTCAGATACCATTTGGCTGTGAGAGGAATTCGCGCTGGAGAGCGGGTGTTTTGTGCGCCGATTATGAATACTTAGTTGTAGCGCGACTCCAATATGGTGTCGCCATAGTTCAATTCCGTGGGGGAGTTGGTTTCTAGCCGAAGTTGTGGAGCGCTGCTCCTGCCATGACGCACCTATGCTGCCCTCGCAACATGTGGTGCTGCTTGTCTGGAGTGTTTCTACACATTGATGCCACCTGTATATCGTGACGCAACTCTATGCCGGCGTGAGACTCAGTCACGCCTGAAGTGAAGCGATTTTCTTTTTCCCTGAACTGTATTGTGACCACAATACAGTTTCGTTCGTCAATTCTCCGTTTGGAGAGTCTCTCGATTATCCCTGTCAAGGTGCTTCGGAGTTTCTTCTTTGAGGTACTCGTGGAGCTGCTGCGCGGTTCTACGATTTTGTGCTCCGGCGCGACTTCCTCTGGGGCTCTGCTTTTGGCTTTGCGTATGTGGGGGAGTGGTGTTGGTTGTGGGGAAGTTCTCTCATTATGGTTGTTGTGCCGATTGGTCTCCTTCTCTCGATGTTCATTCCGTTGGAGCAAACGTTTTACGTGAAACATGTACAGAGGAATGATGTTTTACATAAAACATCATTCCTCTGAGTGAAGGTTTTACGTGAAACATCACCAGAACTTTCTAAACAATACATCGCCTTTTGTGAGGTTCTCGGCTTTCGCGACGGCGCATTCAAGTTGTGAAAACCCTGTATTTTCAGGCATTTTGTGTGATGCTTAATGAGTGTTTCGTGTGAAACATTCAGTTCTATCATATAGTTTCACATTAAACATATATCTATTTTCTATGTTTCACGTGAAACAAATCGCCGCGATCCCTTATTGCTGGTCCCTTGGTAAGGGCCTCCTGGAGAAACATCAACCATATTGGTAATACCGTGTGTTTCCATTGCTCTGCGTTGCCTTGTCGAATGCTCGTCGATGCGCTGAACGGCGCAGTTTCAAAACGCTTTCAAGCCATGCGCAGACACTGTTTGATACTGCTTTGTTTGATACTGCTTTCTCCGCCTGAAACGCCTTGCAAACACGGCCTGTTCATCTGCGGGACAATGCTTGTTTTATTTTGAAATTGCCAATAATCGAGCATGTTGTATAGTGGGTTTTGGCTGGAGGTTGACTTGGGGTCAACCGACAGTGATCGCGTAATCGGAGCACCATCACTTTTCGCAGTGCGCGACGGGATAGTTCCGCGACAGTGGAGTCGTGGAATGGGTATCTGAATTGATATCAGGGAGGACCAATGGGAACTACCAATAAGGGGGCCACCACAAAACGTGTGGTGAGCCGCACTATCGGCGCTTTCGTGGCGGCCGTGGTGTCGTGCTCGGCAGGCGTTCTCGCCTTGCCGGCGTATGCAAATGAAACAACGAATGTCACGCAGGTGTCGAGCCTGACCGAGCTGACCAGCGCTATCTCCGCCACCGATCCTGGCGTGATCGAGCTGACCGGAGATATCGATTGCGCTGCCGACGCGGTTGCTGCCTGCGTTGTTGTCAATGGCAAGGATGTGACGCTTGACCTCAACGGCCATTCGATCACCAACGATGCCACCGACCACACCGTCACGGTGAATAATGGCGGCGAGCTCACGCTGACCAATAACACCGAGGCTACGCAGAACGGAGTTGTCGACAACACCGGCCATGGCAAGGCCGCGCTGTTCGTGGATCGCAACAGCGGCGCCACCATCGAGAACGGCGTGACGCTCACGCGTTCCAAGGAAGCCGGCACTGACGCAGGTGCCAACGGCAATTCCTATTACACAGTGCTCAACCATGGCACGATCACGATGAACGGCGGCACCATCGAGAATTCCGGTGCATTCTCCTCCGTCATCGACAACGGTTGGTATTCCGGCAATCAGCCGGGCGACTCCGCTACGTTCACTATGAACGGCGGCACCATCAGCGGCGGCAAGTACGTCAAGAACGATACCGCGGGTACGATGGTTATCAATGGCGGCACCATTGAGAACGGTGATGCCGGCAACCTCCTCAATTGGAACGATGCCACGATCAATGGTGGAACGTTCATCGCCAAGGATGGTTCCACCAAGCCTGTGGTTCTCATGGGCAAGACCGAAGGCAGCTCTGTTGAGCAGGGTAAGCTGAAGATCGCCGGAGGCGACTTCACCAAGGCCGGCACCAAGCTCATCAGCGATCTTACGTCCGCGCCGTCCGAGGTCGCCATCTCCGGTGGTGAGTTTGCCGCGGCTCCTGACGCCAAGTACCTCGCCAAGGGCACTGCCTACACCACGGATGAGAACGGCAATGTGGTTGTGGCCGATATCACCGAGCCCACCATCGTGTCGGACTCGCTGCCTGGCGCCATGCTGAACACCGGCTACAACGCCACCCTCGAGGTGTCCCCGCGGCCCTTCGACAGCGTGACCGCCGAGGGTCTGCCTGACGGCCTGACGATTGACAGGGCCACCGGCGTTATCTCCGGTACGCCGACTAAGAGCGGCGAGTTCACGGTGAAGTTCACTGCCACGAATTCCAAGGGAACCGCCACGAAGTCCTTCGCCATGTATGTGTATGAGGCCCCGGCTTCCGATGTGACCGCACTCCCCACCGGCAAGATCGGCACGGAGTACAACTGCACGGTTGCCGCCACCGGCTACACCACCCCGACGTTTGCGGCCGAGGGTCTTCCGAAGGGCCTGTCGATTGACGCGAAGACGGGTGTGATTTCGGGCACCCCGACCGAATACGGCTTGTTCACCCCGAAGATCACGCTGACGAACGAGGGTGGCACGCTGACGCTGACCCCGTCGCTGACGGTCGATTCCCCGCTGTCGCTTGATCAGACGGCGCTTGATCCGGCGAAGGTCGGCGACGCGTATAGCGCGAAGCTGACGTTCAAGGGCAATCCGGCGGCTTCCTCGTCGTCCGTGACCGGCCTGCCCGCCGGCCTGGACTATGATCCGGCGACCGGTACGATTTCGGGTACGCCGACCGAGTCCGGCGTGTTCGAGCTGACGGTTGCCGCGTCCAATGGCGTGGATCCGGCGGTGAGCACGAAGCTGACGCTGACGGTGAACGCGGCCCCGGTGGTCAACACCGCGGCTCTGGCGGATGCGACGTATGCCGTTGATTATTCGCAGAAGATCGACGTGGCCGCTTACCCGGCCGCGAAGGTCGAGGTGTCGGGCCTGCCCGAGGGCCTGGCGTATAACGCCGAGACCGGTGCGATCGAGGGCAAGCCTGCCGTCGCGGGCGAGTTCACGGTGACCGTGAAGGCGTCCAACGATTACGGCAAGGTGTCCAGGGACCTGCACCTGCTTGTCAAGGGCACGCCGGTGATCTCGACGACGCAGCAGGACGTGAAGCCGGCGACGGTGGGCTCCGAGTACAGCCTGCCGCTGACGGTGACGGGCTCCCCGGCCCCGCAGATCGATTACACGAAGCTTCCGGACGGCCTGTCGTTCGATACGCAGACGAATACGGTGAAGGGCACCGTGGCGGCGGCTCCGCGCGTGTATCCGGTGACGTTCACGGCGAAGAACTCCGAGGGTTCGGCGTCGGTGACGCTGAGCATCCGCGTGAACGAGAAGCCGGTGTTCAAGACCCAGTCCCTGCCTGACGGCTCGACCCTGTCGGAGTACAAGACCACGGAGGGCAAGGACGTGCAGGTCGTGGCCGAGGGCCTCGACGTGACGTTCGCTTCGAAGGATCTTCCGGCCGGCCTGTCGCTTGATGCGAAGACGGGCGTGATCTCGGGCACCCCGAGCAAGGGCGGCGAGCTCAAGTTCACGGTGACGGCGACGAACGAGCTGGGCTCCACTGACCAGCAGTACGCGATCAAGGTGTCCGAGCCGGCTGCGGTCTCGACGCAGTCGCTGGCGCCGGTCGTGGCGGGCCAGGCGTACGAGCAGAAGATCGAGACGACGGGCTATCCGGCCGCGACGGTCACTGTCACGGGTCTGCCCGAGGGCCTGTCCTTCCAGGACGGCGAGATCTCCGGCACGGTGGCGGCCGATAAGGTCGGCTCGTACCAGGTGACGGTGGAGGCCGACAACCAGGTGGGCGACAAGCCGGCGTCGAAGACGTTCACGCTGTATGTGGCGACCCAGCCGACGATCAATACGGCGTCCCTGCAGGATGCCGTGGCCGGTTCGAAGTATTCGATCGACCTGGATGTGGAGGGCGCGCCTGATCTCGACGTGACGGTGGATGGCCTTCCGGACGGCGTGACGTATTACGCCCCGACGAAGACGATCTCCGGCTTCCCGACCCGGACGGGCGAGTACAAGGTGACCGTGACGGCCACGAC
>NZ_MWWR01000022.1 GCF_002259605.1 Pseudoscardovia radai
CCGCAAGCAAAGCCCGCGGGATCCCGTTCGACTTGCATGTGTTAAGCACGCCGCCAGCGTTCGTCCTGAGCCAGAATCGAACCCTCCACGAAAAAAAACGCGAAAGGAAACCAAACGGCTCCCAAAATCAAACAAAAGAAAGAAATGACAGGCAACACGGACGCCCCGAAGGACACCCATGCCGCACTACCACATCACAGGGCGACCTCACGGCCTCCCGGCACCCACGCGCCCAACGGCGCGGGGGCGTCGCCCCGCTGGCAATCAAATGACTTGTAAAGTAGCACAAAACACGCTCTTGAGTTCTCAAACCACCACCACACCCGCGAGAAAACCCGCCGGAACCCTCCGGCCGGCCGCCCCGCGAGGCAGCAAGGAAGAAACATACACGTACCCAGCCAACAACGCAAACCCACCCCCAACCAACACCCCCAAACCCCTACAAACAAGCCACCACCCACGGCGTGTCGCAAACCACCCAAAACACCAACCAAACACCAACCAAACACCAACCAGACACCAACCAAAACCACCCAAACACCCAAAAACAACCCAACAAACACCCAACACCCGGCGTGTCACACCACCACAACCCCACACCACAACCCCACACGCCCACCAACCACACGCCCACCAAGGCGCAGAATCATCGCCACGAACGCCGACCATCGCGGAAAACGCGCCGCCCTTCCCCAGAAACAACTTTCATGGCGAAACACCCTCACCGCCAACGGCGCATCGTTGCGGAAAAAGAGCCTGGAATCGTCGACATCGTGGTTCATGGCTAAACATCCTCACCACAAAACACCAATCGTCAAAGAATCCAGCCTGCCGCACCCATAACCAACCCTCATGGCGAAAAATCCTCACCATGAGGCGATTCTCCGCCCCATCACGAGCCCGCGCAACGAAAACAGGGGCTTCGTGGCGACAAATCATCGCCACGAAACCCCTGATACATCATCAGGAAGCTGACGCCTTCTCTGCGTAGCGCTCCCGTCGCTCACCGTCGCTCCCGTCACTCCCCCTGGTGCGCGGCGATCGTCTCGTCTACGAGGCGCGGCAGGGCGTCCTGGATCGGCTCGGAGATGAGGCGCTTGGCGATCGAATCGTATTGCGTGCGGCCCATGTTCATGATGGTCACGGGCACGCCTGCCTGCGCGGCAATCGGCGCGAGGCTCGCGGCGGGATACACCTCGAGCGTGGAGCCGATAACCCAGAACTCGTCGGCCTGCGCCACGGCCTGCATGCTGCGCTCCATCGCACCGTCGGGCAGGTTCTCGCCGAAGTAGACCACGTCGGTTTTGATCAGGCCGTTGCACGTCTGCCCGCCCTGGTACGGAAGCGCGCGGTGGCAGTGCGGGTCGGGCTCGTTGTCGAGGTTGTTCATGATGTCGGCGGTGTCGTACTTGTGGTGGCAGCGCATGCAATGCGACGTGCCGATGGTGCCGTGCAGGTTCACGATCACGTCCGGGCTGTTGCCGGCCTTCTCGTGAAGCGCATCGAAGTTCTGCGTGGCGAGGAGGCTGAGCATGCCGGCCTTCTCAAGCTTGACGAGCGCCTTATGCGCCACGCCGGGCTTGGCGCCCCACACGGGGCTTTCCTTCTGCCAGCGCCACGAGTATTCGCGCGCCTGCTTGTCGGAGAGGAACAGGTCGATGTCATAGACGCTCTGCTGGTCCGGATGCTTGGTCCAGACGCCATCGGGGCCTCGGAAATCAGGAATTCCGGCGCTTGTGGAAATGCCGGCACCGGTCAGCACGGCAACCTTGTAAGTCATGCCTCCAGTGTATCGGCGGCGGAGGCGTCGCGCCACGCGTCGTCCGGCGGGGAGGGCTTGGCTTTCGCGGAGTATCCACGATTTTCCCATCGTGTTCCGCACCGTGCACCGATCCGTCCGCCGCCCCATACAAAAACCGGCGCCATGCCGGATGGCACAGCGCCGGATTGTCAGAAGCCAGGCCGGAGACACGTCCGCGAATCCCGCAAACCCCGCGGAATCCCCAAAACCCGCAGAACCTACGGAACCCCCGCAAACCCCGCGGGATCAGTAGATCTGCTTGGGATCGTACCCCTCGCCGCGCAGCGTCTCGAGCACCTGCGCGATGTGGTCGGGGCCGTTCGTCTCCACCGTGACCTCGAGCACCACCTTGTTCGAGTAATGCGTGTCGGCCTTGAACTGGTCGTGCGTAAGCTCGATGACGTTGGCGCGCAGGTCGGCGAGGATCTTCGCGATGTTGACGAGCTGGCCGGGCACGTCGGGCAGCTCCACGGAGAACGACATGATGCGTCCGCGGGAGATCATGCCCTGCTGGATCACGGCGCCGATGGTAACGGTGTCGATGTTGCCGCCGGACATGACGGGCACGATGACATGCGGCTCGGAGGCCTCGTTGTAGATCTTGCTCTGCAGCTCGAGCTGGCCGAGGGCGGCGACGGACACGGCACCCGCGCCTTCGATGACGAGCTTGTGCTTCTCCATCATGGTCATGATGGTTTCGTAGATGTCGCGCTCGGAGACCTGGACGAGGTCGTCGAGGTACTGGCTGAGCAGGGCGAAGGTGAGGTCGCCCGGATGCTTGACGGCGACGCCTTCGGCGATGGTATGCACTTCCTCGGCCTCGACCACGTGGCCGGCGATGAAGCTTTCCTTGAACGCCGGGCTGCCGATCGGGATGGCGCCGATGACGCGCACGTCGGGACGGAAGATCTTCGTGGCCATGGCGATGCCGGCGCCGAGGCCGCCGCCGCCGAGCGGAACCACGATATCCGTGACCTCGGGAAGGTCCTCGAGGATCTCCATGGCGATGGTGCCCTGGCCGCACAGCACGTCGTAATCGTCGAACGGCGGGATGAAGGTCATGCCGCGTTCCTTGGCGAGGTTGATGGCGTATTCGTTCGATTCGTCGAACACGTGGCCGTGGAGCACCACTTCCGCGCCGAGCGCCTGCGTGGCGTCGACCTTAAGCGGCGGGGTGATGTCGGGCATGACGACGATGGCCTTGGCGCCGCGTTCGCGCGCGCCGTATGCCACGCCCTGCGCGTGGTTTCCGGCAGAGGCGGTGACGACGCCGTGCGACAGGTCGGCGTCGGACATGGACGCGATCTTGTTATAGGCGCCGCGCAGCTTGAAGGAACCGGTTTTCTGCAGGTTCTCGGGCTTGAGGTAGACCTCGGCGCCGATGCGCTTGCTCCACTCGTCGGAGTGGATGAGCGGCGTGTGGCGGACGGTGCCCTTGAGTCGCTCGACGGCGGCCTCCATGTCGGCCTTGTGGTCGCGCTTGAGATACTTTTCGACTTCTGACTTTTCCATGGCTTCATGGTAGACCCCGCCCCCGCCGCGAGGCGTCATTCACGCCGAAAGCGACCACATGGCGAACGGTCGGGGGCATGCAACGGGACGAGGCCTGCGTCGGGACGGGGCGGCGGATTCACGCAACGGGGCGGCGAATGCTCATGCCACGCTCCGAATGCTTACGCCACGGCGTAGCCGAGCATGGCGCATACGACGGGCACCACGATGCAGCAAGCCACGTAGCCCGCGGCGACGGCGTAGCGCTCCTTGGCCAGAAGCGTGACAATCTCGTTGATGGCCGTGGAAAACGTGGACATGCCGCCGCAAAAGCCGGTGGCGAGGATGAGCTTGGGGTCGGGCGCCAGCGTGCCCGCCGCGGCCATGGCCGCGAACATGCCCGCCAGGAAGCTCGCGATGATGTTGATGACCAGCGTGGTGAGCGGGAAGGCGGCCTTGTAGACGCGCTTGATCTGCGTGTCGATGGTGAAGCGCGTGACGGCGCCGAGGCCGCCGAGCGCACCGACGGACAATGCGAGTGCGAACGATGTCATGCCTGCGCTCCCTTCGTGGCGGAATCCCCCGTGCCGGCTTTCCCGGCCGACGATGCACCCGCCGCATGCCCCTGCGCCAATCGGGCGCCGAGCACGGAGCCGGCATAGGCGAGAAGCACACCGAGGATGAAGGTCACCGACACATAGACGACGAAGGCCACACCTCCCGGCACGCCTCCGGTTTCAGGCGTGCCGCCCGCCGACGACAACTGAGTGAACTGCTCGACCGCGAAAGTGGACATCGTGGACAGACCGCCGCAGAAGCCCATGCCCAGACCCCTGTTCGTGCATTCGCGCCGGCGCGCGCCGAGCCATGTGGCGGCGCCCAAATACGCCGCGACGCAACCGTAGATGAAGGCCGCGAGAATATTCGCGGTGAAGGTGCCCCAGTACATGACGCCGCCGTCGGCGCCGTTCTGCGGCATCACGACGGACAGCCAGTAGCGCACCAGCGTGCCGAAGAAGCCTCCGACGAAAACCGACAGGTAGACGCCCCAGTCGGTCAGCGCGTCATACGGGCGCGTCGCGGCGCCCTGCGCCGTATCGGGGGCCGCCGCGCCAGCATCATCTGCGGTGCCGGCACCGGGCGCATCGTGTGCATCGTGCGAAATGCTCATCGTCAACCTTCCCTCTTCTCAGCCATCCGGAACCTTTCCGCGAGCGCCGCGCCCTTTTCACACGCGCGAGCGCCTCATACGCAAACGGCCCGGCGGGGAATCCCTGCCGGGCCGGAATGCCGATCAGTCCTCGCCGAGCAGGCTGTGCACGGAGATGATGTGGTCGCGGGCGGCGCCCGTGCCGATCGCCGAGATGCGGCAGCCGGACAGCTCCTCGAGGCGCTTGACGTAGGCCTGTGTGTTCGCCGGCAGTTCCTCGAAGGTGTGGCAGTTCGAGATATCCTCGGTCCAGCCCGGCATCTGTTCGTAAATCGGCTTGACGCGGGAGAACACGTCCTGGTCGGTGGGCATGTCGTCGTAACGCGTATGCGAGCCGTCGGGGTTCTCGACGTCGTAGGCCACGCAGATCGGGATGGACTCGAGGCCGGTGAGCACGTCGAGCTTGGTGAGCACGAAGTCGGTCAGACCGTTGACCTGCGTCGCGTAGCGCTGCACCACGGCGTCGAACCAGCCGCAGCGGCGCGGACGCCCGGTGGTCACGCCGTACTCGTGGCCCTGCTCGCGCAGCCAGGTGCCGGATTCATCGAACAGCTCGGTGGGGAACGGGCCCTCGCCCACGCGGGTGATGTAGGCCTTGCCCACGCCGATGACGCGGTTGATCTTGGTGGGGCCCACGCCCGTGCCGGTGCAGGCGCCGCCGGCGGTGGGGTTGGAGGAGGTCACGTAGGGGTAGGTGCCGTGGTCGATGTCGAGCATCGTGGCCTGCGCGCCTTCGAAAAGAACGGTTTTGCCCTCGTCGAGCGCCTTGTTGAGGATCACCTGCGTGTTGGCCACGTACGGGCGCAGCTTCTCGCCCATCTCGAGCAGGTAGTCGGTGGTCTTGTCGATGTCGACGGGGCGGCGGTTGTACAGCTTGACGAGCATCTGGTTCTTCTGGTGCAGCGACGCCTCCACCTTGTCATGCAGGTGGCTCGGGTTGTACAGGTCGTGCACGCGGATGCCGACACGATTCACCTTGTCGGCGTAGGTCGGGCCGATGCCGCGGCCGGTGGTGCCGATCTTGTGCTTGCCGAGGAAGCGCTCGGTGACCTTGTCGAGCTCGCGGTGGAAAGGCGCGATAACATGCGCGGAATCGCTGAGCAGCAGCTTGGAGCAGTCCACGCCGCCGGCCTCGAGGTTCTCGATCTCCTGGAGCAACACGGCGGGGTCCACCACCACGCCGTTGCCGATCACCGGCGTGGCCGTGGGGCTGATGATGCCGGACGGCAGCAGGTGCAGCGCGTATTTCTTGTCGCCGACGACGACCGTGTGGCCTGCGTTGTTGCCGCCGTTGAAACGCGCGACGTAATCGACCTTGGTGCCGATGAGATCCGTCGCCTTGCCTTTGCCTTCGTCTCCCCATTGGGTTCCGATAAGAACGATTCCAGGCATGCCGCCACCTTCCCTAGTTGCTATCTGCCGTGAGTAGGTTACCGCAACGGCTCTACCGTGGGCCGGCGGGAGAAGGGTTTGTGGACGGCGTGCGAGACGGCGCAGGCGCAGCGGAAGAAAGCACACGATGGTTCCGGCGTGGGCTGATACGATGAAACCGGCGTCACCGGGGATGCCAGGCCGGCGGATACGGAGAGAACCGATGCGGCAGCAGACCGGCGCAGAATTCGTCGGCACAGGATTCGAGGACAGGCATGGAGCTCTTCCACAGACAAGACAGCGGGAACGACGGGGGCCAAGACCACGACACGCCTCAAGTCTCCGGCGTGTCGGAAACATCGTATATCCCCGCCGGAACGGAATGGCGCCCGGGCGACGACGCGCTGCCCACCATCGCGCTCTGGAGCGACGGCACGGAATCGTCCACCGCGCCGAGCGGCGACGCCCCGTCCCTGCGCGCCCTCTCCCAGGCGCCGCCCGACCCCGAGCGCACGCCTGCCGACTCACTGGGAGACACGAAACCCTACCGCAACGACTGGGACCGCTTCCGCAACACCGACCTCTGGAGCGGCGCCCGGGGCGATTTCCTCGGCACCTATGCCAGCGATTCCCCCTATGCCACGCAGATCTGCCCGCAATGCCACGGCAGTTTCTCACCGGGCCTGGGCCTATGCCCCATGTGTCTGCACCCCGCCCCCGGCGCGGCATCCGCCTGGCTCGCCGCCCGGCCCGGCGCCGACGGCACACGCGAGCTCAATCGTCTCAAGCGCCGTTCGCGCCTCGCCACCGCGCTCCAGTATCTCTTTCCGCTTATCGTGGCCGCCGTTCTCGCGGCTTCGACGCTCTTCCTGCGCCCCATAGAGACCACGGGGCGCTTCGCCGATGTCTGGACGTATCTCGGCGTCGGCTACCTGGCGGCGGCGCTTGCGCTGTTCGTGGCATTATGCGGGGAACCCGTACTCGACCCGAAGCGGCGCTATCTGCATCGCCCGCCCCGCGTGGCCGCGCCACGTTTCAGGCGCGGCGACTTCGCGGTGTCGAAGGAGGTGAAGGCCGTGGCGTCGTGGCTGGCCGCGATGGCCGCGCTAATCGGTTTCGGCGCCTATGGGTCGTGGGAATACATCCGCGCGCATGAAGCGGAGTTTCTGGTGACGCACGGGCCCTTCACGTATTTCCCGGCCGACGATATCCGCGCCGCGCTTGTGCGCGACGCGCTCGCCCCGTTCCTCGCGTGCCTCGCCGTCGCGGTGCTGGACGAGGCGATGCTGGCGCTGTCGCCGGTTATCGAGTATTACCCGGCGCCGGTGTCGCCCACGGCCTGGCGCAATATCCAGCAGCGCAGGCGTTGGCGCGGCTCCCGCCTATTCGGCAGGAGACCGTCCGACTGGCCCGACAACGCCGATATCTAACGCGCGTCCTGCGCGTCCTGCGCGTCCTGCGCGGGCGCGGGCGCCGCGGGCGCAGGTGTCGCGGCGGGCGCATCGTCCGCCTTCTGCGCCTCCTGCGCGCGCATCCACGGCAGGCACAGCAGCACGGGAATCGTCACAACCGTCGGCAGCGCGAGGCGGATCGACGCGACCGGCGCCAGCAGCGACGTGCACCAATACAGCGCCACCACAAGCCACGGCACCACGCACCAGACCATCCGCAGGCGGAACTTGCGCCGGGCGAGCGTCATCGCAAGCGACACCAGAAGAATCGTGAACACGAGGCCGGGCGCCACCCACCGCGCGAGCAGCCCGTGCCCGCGGAACAGTCTGAGCGCCGCGTCGTCATACCACGTCACGAGCCCCGCCGGCTTGCCCGGCACCGTGTGGTAGTCCACCGGCTGCTTGTCGCCAAAGCCCTCGATGACGAAGTTCACGGAGTTCCAGCCCGACATCGCCACCCAGGTGTTCGCTTCCACCGGCGCGCCGGGGTAGAAATACGCGTTCTCCTGCTGCACAAGCGCCTGCGCGTAGATGCCGGGGTACTCGCGTCCGAGCCGCATCCACAGCGCCAGGAAGCCAGCGGGGTTCGCCTTGAGCGCGTCGTCCTTGAGCGCCCAGTTCGCATAGTCCGCGATGAACGGCAGGTAGCCGTAGGGCAGGCCGTCCTTGACGGCGAGATAGGACGGCACGTCGCTGCCGTTGAGCTGGACGGGGCCGTTGTCATAGGCTTCCTGCCAACGGTCAGTTTCGTAGTATTCGCCGATCGCGGCCATGTCGCCGGCGCTCAGCGAATCATGCGCGGTGAAGAACACGGCGGCGATCTGCTGGTCGGGCACCGAAACCATGTCCCGGATGCCGGGTTTGCGCGTGGGGAACAGGCCGATGACGGTGTTGAAGACGAGCACGACGGCCAGCACGATGGCGATGGCACGCGCCAGATACAGACGCGCCTTGCCGCGGTTCGCCACGATGAGCAGGATGACGGCCACGATGAGGAAGACGTAGAGCATCTGCTTGCGCAGGAGCACCGCCATGGCGCAGTTAAGCACAAAGAACGCCGTGAAACCCGCGGATTTCAGAGCCATGGGGCGGCGCAGCACGTCGGCCACGAGCACGGCGACGATGACGAAGAACGCGGAGAACAGGGCGTCCTTCACCGTGGACATGGCGAAGGCCTGCACCACGGGATTCGCCACGGTGACGAGCATGGCCAGGGTCACGACGATGCCGGGCACGCGCCACCTGAGGAGGCGGTCGGCGGCGAAGGCGAGCGCGAAGGCCATAAGCACTGACTGGAGCACGGCGTAGATGGTGACGCCCGCGCTGCCGGTGCCGGCGAGCGCGAAGCCGAGTCTGAGGCATGCCGAGAGAATCAGCGTATGGGCGGCGGGCCACTGCAGGTTGATGACGTGTCCGTTGAGGAATTCGGCGCTTTGCAGCGGGCCGTCGTCATTGAAGTTGCCGGGGAAGAAGGCGATGAAGGCGGGAATCCAGCACAGCAGGATCAGCGCGAGGAACAGGGCGCGGCGCGGATGCGGGCCGAGGCCGGACAGCCATCGCGCGGCGGCGTGGAAGGCGCGGCGGGCGGCGGAAGCGGGGCGCGAGGAGGCGGGATGCGAGGAGGACGACACGCGGCGTTCCGAGGCGTGTCGTGTCGAATCCGGTGTACGAGCCGCCGATGATGGTGACGCCGATGATGACACCGCGTCGCGGGTGGCGACGGAGCGCAGATAGGCGTTCCAGGCCAGCAGCAGCGCGTAGAGGAAGACGGCCATGCCGGCCGACATCATGCCGGCCAGCGACCACAGCTTGAGCGAACGAATCGTGAAAACGCCGCCCCATGCCGTGAATTCGTGGCCTATGGCGTAGACGGTGCCGAGGATGACCCCGATGACGATGCACAGCGCCATGTCTCCGCCGCTCAGCGTGATGGGCATCACGACACTCCGCGACACGCCTGGGTTCTCCGGCGTGTCGCATTCACTGGACGAGTGCTGGTTCGGCGGCATCTCCGACGGCGTCGGCGGCATCTCCGGCTGCATCGCGACGTTCTCTCGCTGCGCCGCATCGTCCGAAGCATTGGTAGGCACGGACCTCATCCCCTGGCCTTTCTCATCGTGTATATGCCGCGCGAATGCGCCGCCCCTGCGCCCGACCGCCTCTGCGCGCGGCCGTTACCTGAGCGCCTTGCCCGCGGAGCCCAGCTCGCGACACGCCTCGACGACGCGCGCCGCCATGGAATCCTCCGCCTCGCGGCCCCAGGAGCGCGGATCGTACTGCGCCTTCGCGCCCACCTCGCCGTCCACCTTGAGCACCTTGTCGTAGTTGACGAACATATGCCCGGCGATGGCACGGGTGAAGGCGTACTGGGTGTCGGTGTCGATGTTCATCTTGACAACGCCGTAGCTCACGGCCTCGGCGATCTCCTCAGGTGCGGAGCCCGAGCCGCCGTGGAACACCAGGAGGAACGGCTTGCTCTCGGCGCCGGTCGGCAGCGGCGAGGCGATGCCACCGGCGCGCGCGGCATCGGCGACCGTGGACTGGATGCTGCCCAGGATGGCGGGGCGCAGCTTGACGTAGCCAGGCTTGTAGGCGCCATGCACATTGCCGAAGGTGAACGCGGCCGTGTACAGGCCGTTCTCGCCCAGGCCAAGGCGACGCGCCACCTGCAGGCCCATCTCGGGCGTGGAATAGAGCTTCTCGTCGATGGCGCCGGTCATGCCATCCTCCTCGCCGCCGACGGCGCCCACCTCGATCTCGAGGCCGGTATGCGCCTTGCGCGACTTGTCGAGGAGTTCCTCGGCGATGGAGAGGTTCTCGTCCAGCGACACCGTGGAGCCGTCCCACATATGGGAGTTGAAGATGGGCTCGCGGCCATGCGCCACCTCGTCGGCTTCGATGTCGAGCAGCGGTCGGACCCACTCGTCGAGGTACTGCTTGGCGCAATGGTCGGTGTGGAGGGCGACGGTGATATGCGGATACTTCTTCGCCACCTCGCGGGCGAAGGCCGCCATCGCAAGCGATCCTGTGACGCGGTCGGCCACGCGCTGACCGGAGAAGTAGGCGCTGCCGCCCACTGACACCTGGATGATGCCGTCGGATTCGGCGTCGGCCAGCCCCTGCAGCGCCGCATTCAGCGTCTGGGAACTCGTCACGTTGATGGCCGGCAGGGCGTACCCGCCCTTGCGTGCGGCGTCGTACATCTCGGCATAGCGTTCAGGTGTCGCAATCGTCATGAATCCATTATCGGACTCATTCCTGACGAATCCGGCACGCGCGAGGCACACGCGAGGCGCCTCCTGCGCAACAATGTGATGGTTTACGGACATTTTCGAGGGTTTCGAGCCCCAAAATTGTGGATTTTTGTCCGCAAGCCATCACACTGTTATGAATTCCGAAACGATGTGATAGGTTGCGGACACGATGGCGCCGGCCGCAGAGCGAAAATCGAAGAACCAAGCGAAAATTGAAGAACCACGACGGGACCGGAAGGCACCATGGAGACGACGCGGATTCTTGATGAGATCATCAACGAACTTGGGGCCTATGCCTGCCTGGCACCTCACGCGACGTACCGAATCGCCTTCGCCGAAGGAGACCGATACGAATCCGGCGAGCGACGGACGCCTGCTCTACTCGGCAGAGAAAGGTCTCTTTCTGGACCACGGCCGAATCCTCGACACTCCTCGCACGGGCCTCTGACAGACTCCGCCAAGAGGCCCCACACACCGCGTGTCCAGGTCTTCGGAATCGTTGTCTTTCTCATAAAACCCGTTACATGAAGCAACCAGCGGCACAAATCATAGAGAAGCTTTCAGCACCCAAGGCGGCCTCATTCTGCGGATTCCGCAAAGATATTTCTTCCTCTGCCGCGATCCAAGGGCCAATCTACCCTGTCGACGACGCTCCACCTAGACCGACATGGTTGATGAAGAGGGGACGAATTTTATGCCTACGACCGTTGGAGTACCATCGCTTCTTACCGTTTCCCATGCCCGCATATCATCCGTCCGTCACATCGAACATCACTGCGAATCGGTCCCCGCAGTATCCACCGACAAATCTGCCGGCCCCAGCTTCTTCCGCCATGCAGCAGCCGACGCCAACACTCTGGGGTCAGTGTTTGCGCCGTAGTAGTCAATGGTATCGATGGTTACGTCGCCGATACGTTCCAGCATATCCATGGCAATGCTATCGAGAATTGTCATGGCTTCCTCGCTCACCATGCAACCCTCCGGGGTAGCCGTGCGATAAAGCAGGTACCCCAAGAAGGGATAGGGGTCATCTACAGGGAATTCCTGGCCACCGTAGTACCAGAAGAGGTTCTCCCAGTTAATGACCGACGCGGCGGTGGGGCAATGTTTTGTAAGATACTGAGTCCATGAGTCGTATACCTGCCGCCATGGATACGAGGCACGGACATTGTCCGCGGTGATGCTGTGGGCCTCATTCCCGTCGGGATCGAAATCATCGGAGTCAAAATCGCAGCCGAACAGGAACCTCGTCGTTCCCTCCATGTCTACCACGCTTCCATTCGTCATCGCAGGGTCATTGGACGTACTGCTATCCACGCTGTCTGTCATTCTTCCTCCATTGCGAATTCCGGCTCGCCGGATACCCCAGCTCCCGCACCACGGCCGTCGCGCTCCGGTCCAGCCGCTCATACAACTCACACGCCCTGAGCCTCTGCTCCCGCGTATAACTAGCCATGACGCCCTCCAGTCAAAAGTCCAAGAAAACGTCACCACCTCGCAAGCCATCACATTGTTATGAATTGGAATTGGGGGTCTGCGCCCGCATAAAAATGAAAAAATCGTTGGAATTCCAACGATTTCAAGAGAGCGGGCGACGGGAGTCGAACCCGCGGCGGGAACCCGTGCCGCGAATGGCGATGTTTCATGAAAAACATTGAAAACACAAGGCAAACACACGAATGTTTTCCGTGAAACATCATGCCCAAAAACGCCGAGTGTGAGCAAAGTGTGAGCAAATGGAACAAAAAGCCGGGACGGGTGGCGGTTCCGTCTCGGCTCGGTTCCATTTGGTTACGTTTGGGGAGGTATCGGCCCAGTACCCGGGGTGGCCGCGGCGGGGCGGCGGGGGTCACCCCCCCACCCATGCCGGGCGGCCAACTCCCCCGCCGCGTTTCAGGCACGGCCAGCAAGGCGCGACAGGCTTGCGGCGANGTCTTCCAACGCCTCGGCCGCGCGCGCTTCG
>NZ_MWWR01000023.1 GCF_002259605.1 Pseudoscardovia radai
CGCAGCTCGTGCACCCCGGCGGTGCCTTCGTCGACTCCTCAGCCGCCGCCTATGAGATCGCCATGACGATCGGCGGCAACCTGTTCACCTCCGTGTTCGTGGCCGGCCTGTGCATCGGCCAGTTCACCTCCGGCATCGCCACCCAGGCCAGCGCCTCCCGCCTCATGTACGTGATGGGCCGCGACGGCGTGCTGCCGAAGAAGGTGTTCGGCCGCCTGAGCAAGCGCTTCGGCACCCCGGTCCCGTGCATCCTCATCATCGCGGCCGTCGGCCTCATCGCGCTGTCCCTTGACGTGGCCACCTCCACCTCCTTCGTGAACTTCGGAGCCTTCACCTCCTTCACGCTCGTCAACGTCTCGCTTATCGTGGCGTATGCCAAGTCCCGCCGCAACGGCGGATCGGACGAGCTCGGCACCGACGGGCGCTCCGTGGCGCGCAACGTGGTGTTCCCGCTTCTCGGTGCGTTCTTCTGCTTCTACCTGCTCATGCACCTCGACGTGAACGCCATCGTCCTCGGCCTGTCGTGGCTCGCCATCGGCATCGTGATCCTCGGCTTCCTCACCAAGGGCTTCCGCACCAATCCGCCGGAGTACGCCGCCGACGCCGCGTGACGCGCCGCCGCACGTCGCTTCTCAAACACAAACGAAACCCAATCCAATCCACAACTCCAACACATAACAGCCCCACAGGAGGCAACGCCATGAAGATGCTCACCACCGGACCGAACTACATCCACGAATTCCCCACCGTCAGGGAATTCGCCGAGGAATTCGCCCTCGGCCCCGACGATCTCGTCGTCACCATCGACTTCGTGAAGTCGAAGTTCCTCGAGCCCGTGCTCAACGGCGCGAACGTGCTGACCGTCGACAAATACGGCAGCCAGGAGCCGACCGACGAGATGATCGACGCCATCATCCAGGACGCCGGAAAGTTCGACTACAAACGCATCATCGCCATCGGCGGCGGCGCGGTGATGGATATGTCGAAGGTCGTGGCCGTGGCGGGCGGCGATTCGATCGACGACGTGATCGACAACCTGCCCTCTTACAAGCGCACCGTCGGCCTCGTGCTCGTGCCGACCACCTGCGGCACCGGCAGCGAGGTGACCGAGATCGCCGCCATCAACCGCACGCGCCTGGGCAGCAAGGCAGGCATCGCCAGCCCCGAGATGTTCGCGGACGACGCCGTGCTCATCCCCGAGCTGCTCTACGGCCTGCCCGACCACGTGTTCGCCACGAGCTCCATGGACGCGCTCGTGCACTCCGTGGAATCCACGCTGTCGCCGAACGCCACACCGTACACCAAGCTGTTCGGCTACGAGGCCATGAAGATGATTATCAGCGGCTACAAGCAGATTGCCGAGGCAGGCCACGCGGGGTCCGAGGAGCGCCGTGCCAAGCGCAACGAGCTCATGAGCGACTTCCTCATCGCCTCCGACTACGCGGGCCTGAGCTTCGAAACCGGCGGCTGCGCGGCCGTTCATGCGCTGAGCTACCAGCTGGGCGGCAAGTACCATGTGCCGCATGGCGAGTCGAACTACGCCATGTTCACCGGCGTGCTGCGCAACTACATGGAGATCAAGTCGGACGGCGAAATCGCCAAGGTGAACCAGTTCATCGCCGACATCCTCGGCTGCGACGTGAGCGTGGTGTATGACGAGCTGGAGAAGCTCATCAACCAGCTGCTGCCGAAGAAGGCGCTGCACGAGTACGGCGTGACGCGCGAGGACCTGCCCGAGTTCACGGAGCGCGTCATGACCACGCAGCACCGCCTCATGAAGAACAACTTCGTGCCGCTCGACTACGACCGCGTGCTCAAGATCTTCACCGAGCTGTACTGAGTGAGCCGGGCGTGCGGTGGCGGCGCGGGCTGCTGCGGTGGCGGCGCGGTGCTGCGGGTGCCACGATTGCGGCCACGATTGCGGCGCGACCGCAGGTGTGATGTGACGAGGGTGCGTCCCCGATGGGGGCGCACCCTCGTGTTATGTACAGACGCTCTGTATCAATCAGCCGCCGGCCGGTTATTGGCCGGTCACTCGCTGGCGCTCGGCTCGGCGGAAGGCTCCGTCGTCGCGGATGCGCTGGCGCTCGGCTCGGCCGTCGGCTTCGCGGCGCTCGCCTCCTGCACCTTCTTCTGCACCACCGCCGCCTGGTTCTGAAGCTGCGTGGCGTGGTCCGTCAACGACGATGTGTCGGCGCTGCCATCGTCGAGCAGCTTTTGGCTTTCCGCCACCTGCTGCTGGAGTTTGGCCACATCCGCGTCATTCGCGCCGAGAGCCGACGTGGCGGTGGCAAGCTGCGCGTTCGCCGCCGCGATCTGCGACTTCAGCGACGCCTGTGCCGCCGCCAATGCCGCGGCCTCCTGCTGCTGTTGTTGCTGCTGTGCCTGCTGCTGGGCTGCGGCATCGGCGGAATCCTTCGCGGACTTGGAATCCGTCACCTTTTGTGCGGCGGACGTAACCGTATCGGCGTTCGCCTGGAGCGTGTCGGAGGCGGTGTTGTTGAGATCCGTGACCTGCTTGAGCTGATCATCGCTCATCGAGGCGTCGCACTGCGTGAGGCCGGGCACCGTGGCGGCGAGCGCCTGCTTGAGGTTGTCGACGGTCGAGGCGTCCTGCACCTGGTCGGCGGTGACGGAGGAGGCCGATGCCGCGCTTGACACCACGCTGTTCCACCGGTCGCGCGAGTTGTTGTAGGCGGTCATGGAGTTCTGGCAGTCGGTGAAGGCGCTGCCGGAGTTCGACGATGACGATTCGCCCGACGATGCACCGTCCGAACGCATGCGGCTCAGGCCGTAGCCGACGCCCACGCCGATCAGCGCGATTGCCGCGACGATGGCAATGACCTTGCCGGCGGAGTGCTTCTTGGAGCCGTTGCCCTCACCGTCGTCGCCATCGTTAGCGGAGGCGTCCACGGAGCCGAAGGAGCCGTCGGAGGCATTGGAGGCGGCGTTGGCAGCGGCGGAGATGGCGTCATCGTCATCGTCGGAATCGGCGTAGCCAGCGGGCAGCACCGAGCCATATGCCTCCGTCGGGTAACTGGTGGCGAGGGAAGCGTCCGCGGCGCCGCCGGCGTACTGCGGTGTCTGCGACGATGTGACGCGTTGCGACTGCGCCGACCGTGGCGTGCGTGCGACAGAGACCTGGGGCATCGCGGCGGTTGGCGGCATCGCGGAGGCAGCCGCGGCGACGTAAGCGGGGTTCACGCGACTGCCGCCCGGTGCGCCGTATGCCGCGCCGTTGACGGACAACGGGTCGAGGATCTGCGTCTCGGCCTCGGACGGCGGCACGGAGCCCGCACCCGGAATCTGCGACGACGGAACGCGGGATGCTGGAACACGGGAGGCGGAGGCCTGCGACGACGGAAGCACCGACGGGCGGTCGGCGAAAGCCATGGTTTCCGTGGCGTAGCGCCGCGCCGACTCGAGGTCGAACGCGTCGGCGCTGGTGTATTCGGTGCCGTCGTCGGATCTCTCCGGCAGCGGCGCGATGCGCTCGGTATACGCCACCGTCGGCTGCCCCTGCGGCAACGGCCGCGTCGGAGGCACGGTGCGCGATTGCATGGGCTGTGTCGGCAGGGCCTGCGTCGGCTGGGAGGGTACGGCCCACGATTGATCCGCCGGCGCATGCCGCGGTGCTGCGGCAGGGGCATCATAGGCAGGGGCATCATAGGCGGAGACATCATAGGCGGAGGCATCATGGGCGGGAGCGTCGAAGTGCGCATCATAGGGGGCGGAGCCTTGCGAGGCGGGAGAGGCGTAGGGCTGCGCAACCGCGGCATTCTGTTCAGCCAGCGGATCGAAACGCATCGTCTCCTCCGGCGATGGCGCAGCATGGCGCGGGCGCGCGCTACCAGACCCGCCGGCCGCCTCCGTTCCGGCGCCGTTCGTGTATGGATCCGCGTTGTCGTTCTGTGACATCGCATCCTCCCTCTTCTTTGCCGGTGTGGTTTCTCTATACAGCCATGATACCCACGCCTGGCGGGCGTGGGGTCGGGCTCTGGGGCGGCGCACGAAGGCAGGGCTCGAGGGCACAGCGCACATGCGGGGCGGCGCATGTGTAATATATGCAAGGATGGGGCCGTAGCTCAGTCGGTTAGAGCAGCGTCCTTATAAGACGTTGGTCCTGGGTTCAAGTCCCAGCGGCCCTACGATTCACGAAGCCCCGCGGCCGCACCGGTCGCGGGGTCTTTTCATTGCGGTTGCTTGGGTTTCGGGGTATTGGCGAGATGCCGGCGAGGCGCTGATCGAAGGCGCCGGAAAGCCCTCCGGAAGTGTTCGAGAAATTATCTGCCGGTTTGTGGGGTCCCGAGAACGAAAGCCATGACGCAGTTTCAACGATTTCGAGGCATCTCTACCCGACACACCCCCGAAAACGACCCCACAAACCTCGAAATGCACTCAGCCCGGACGTATCGAACACCCGGAGAGGACCGTCTGGCGCCATTGCGCCGGCCATGCGGCCACACGCCATCGGGCCATCCCGGGAATCGCACCCGGACACAGGGACATGGGCTTCCCCGCGCGCACTACACGACAGCCAAACACCCCGCCTGCATAGACGGGGCACGGTGCTTCAGGACTCCCGGTGGCCGTCGGCGACGATCTCCGCGGCACGGTCGCCCAGGTGGAAGCGGAGGCGCTTCATCAGCACGTCCGCATACTCGCGGATCGCATACTCCTGATCGGACATGAGCTCCTCCTCGCCGGACTCCTCCAACTCGCGGAAATGCAAAGCCCTGTAGTCCGCAAGCCGCGTCTTCCTGCCCACGAGCTCCCTGTACTCGCCGACCATGCGCATCAGATACCCGGGAATGTCATCAGACATGACCCCAACCTTCTTCCTTTCAGACGTCTTTCCTTCCTCCGGCTCGTACACGCGGTCGGGGGCCGCATCGTAATGCCTGACGCGCACGCCGCCGGACGCGTCTCTCGTGACCTCGTACAGGCGGTCGTCCGCCGGGTCGTCCGTGATGGCGAAGCACGACCACGCGCCCAGAAGGTACGTGTACGACTTCACCAGCACGGCGACCCCATCGCCATACTCCACTCCCAGCGCGGAGCGCGCATACCAGCGCACGGCCCCGTCCACAACATCGACAACACCCATCGGCGCCCTCCTTCGGATATGCGAAAGCCCGCGCCAGACGGCACGGGCAAGGATTAGTTGAAAATGCGATATGATGTTCTTAGAGCGGATTCCTACCTGGGTTAACTCACTGGTGTCTGGGCCGCTCTCTTTTTATCTTCTAAACCTTGTCACCGAGCCGTCCGTCATACTCCGCTCCCAGCGCGGAGCGCGCATACCAGCGCACGGCCCCCCGTCCACAACATCGACAACACCCATCGGTGTCCTCCTTCGGATATGCGAAAGCCCCGCCACACGACGGGGCCAAATAACAGAAAAGCCGCCAGAAGGCGGCTCTAAGAAACTCAAAAACAGGGCGTGTCACTCCCCTGTTGCTTGACCTTTCGGCGGCGGAGACAGACGTGTGGAGGCCATCTTAGGGTCCCCTGTGATGAACACCCGCATCTGCTCCGTCATGGTCGGCCATTTCGTGCCAATCTGCGACATCAGCGGATCGCTGAGGGAGAACGGTTCCATGCTGGCAAAAGCATGTCCCTCCTTGTTCCGTGCCGGTTCGCCGGTCGCCCGCCACACCACCACAGGTCTGGTCATGTCATCGTTCCATGCCCAAGCGAACTCGGAATCGTCGCCAAAATTCATGGACTCGTACTCATCCAACATGGCGGGCGTGCAGTGCTTCATGAACTCGTCACGCTCCGGAATCGGAGGAAGCTTCTTCTTACCCACCGACTGCCCTCCTGTCTATCTTCTCCCTCACAACGGCCACGCTCAGCGGGGAAGCGTTGTCCACATTGTAGAGCACGTCGACAAACGCCTCCGCGACAAGCTCGTGGCCGTTCGTCGCCGCATAGCCACTTATCAATGGCCTGATGTCTTCAAAATCATCGATACCGTTCCCAGCAAGCAGTCGAAGCGTTTCGCTCCCGAACCCGCAATAGCTGTCCGACATCCATTCGGCTAAAACGTCACGTGCCGCCGCATCACTGTTAGCGTCGCGCAGCGCCTTCCACTCCATGGCATGGGCCGTCTCATGCGCGCACAGGCCCCTGCATGTGGTCCCGTGCACGTGGAAGCCCTGCGCCACGTCGGACGACGGGGCACGGAAAAGAAAAGCCGCCCGAAGGCGGCTGGAATACATAAGAGGAATATGAGACGGCTAGGCGGTCCGGCCGGCGTCGCCATTGGGGCGGATCATGGCCGCGTACTTCTCCGGCAAGGGGACTCGCTTGCTCTGCTCGAGCACGTCGAAGAACTCAGGGTTGCCGACGTCGAAGTACTTCCACTCGCCGTCGGACTTGTGGACGATGACGGCGGCACCGAACTCGTTGGGAACCTGGTCGGTGGTCCACCCCTTGGACTCGACATTGAAATGCCAGCCACCGGGGTATTCGAAGGCCGCCGAGAACACAGCTCCAGGGAACACCGAGGCGGCGATGTCGCACGCCTGCTCATATGTAATCATTTATGTCGCCTCCTCGCACAGCCTGCGGATAATGGGGATGTCCAGATCCTTGCCGTCTATCATCATGAAGGAAGGACTTGGGCTCAGGCCTTGCCGATTCTCTCGAGAATGCCTTCCAGCTGCTCGATGACATAATGATCGTATCCAAGCGCCCTGTCATATCGGCGTGCCTGTTCCATGGCCGGCGACGGATCGATATCATGCATCTCCATGTAAGACGAGGCCATTTCCAATGCCGCCCCCTCGTCTTCGTCCACGAGGCCGCGGCAGACATCAACAGTGTATCGAGCGTCATCGAAATCGCTTTGCTCGATGATATCGCACAAGGCCAGTGTCAGCTTGTGCGCCATCTCGTCCGTCTCCTTTATGGTGTACATGCCGTGCCATCTCCCTTCGACGGCTGGGAAGAACGACGTGATATGCCGCTCACCGACCTTCCCTGACCACGATACCCGGACGAGGAGCGAAACGCCATCGACGCCAATAGTTGTGTCCTTGCACAATTCCTTGGGATTCTCAATGCTGGCCGTCACTTCCGGCAGCTGCACTGCCTGGGCGCACGCCCTGAGTATGGTCCGCTCGCCCCAATCCGCTGGAAACTCCTTCCAATCGATCGCCGTGTCCGGGTCGCCGTGCGGCGGACTGGTCTCGTGGCCGGCCATGGAATCGCACCATGGCGCGCGGAGTGGTGTATGGAGAAGGATCCCGCGTGTAGGGCACTGGCCCCGGCCAAAAACACAAAACCCCAGCAGAATCCGCCGGGATCGGTAAAAGAAAAGCCGCCCGAAGACGGCCAGTCGTGGTGGCTGCTGGATTCGAACCAGCGCGGCATCATGCACCCGGTTTACAGCCGGGCCCCTTCGACCACTCAGGCAAACCACCAAAAAACGTGATATACTTGTCGAACAAGGTCCGAGGTCCTCTGTGGTATTGAAATAAAATACGGAAAACGGAGGGGTGCTTCGGACCTTATTCATTTGAGCCCTATCTCATGCAGCCCGTCGGCGTCCATGACGAATAGACGCCGGATCCTCGTCTTCTGGTCAGGATGCCGCACGTTGTAGGCCACCAACTGGCTGGCCAGCTTGTCGGACATGCGCGCATGACCGATGTCAATCACGTAGCAGTCTTTGCAGTCTTTCACTACGCCGTGGTTGTCCATCGCGCTGGCGGCGGACTCGCTGATTCGCTTCGCAATATGCTGGTATTTCGTGCTCGTCATGGACTTGAGTTCGCACAGTTCACCAGCCTCCAGCCATTCGAAATCGTTCGTCGCGGTCGCGTCGACCTTGTCCTTGGGTATCCACCGGACGTGGTTGCCCAATGCCTCGAACCGTTCGAGGAACACGGTCTCGTGCGAGTAAAGCACCTCGAGCGACGGGTCGACACCGGCGGCCTTCTGCCGTTCCAACCACTCCACGTCGGACACGCCAGACACGCCACGCATCGACAGGATCCGCGACTCGCCCGGCGAATGCGGCACCTTCGGCTCGTCCGGCTCCGGAGCTGCCGCCGCCGTGCCCTTGGGTGGCTTTGGCGGCTTCCCGCCGCTTCCACCGCCCGGCACGGCCGGGGAGTCCGCGACGCCGCCGTTCGCGCGCATGCGCGAGAGCACGTCACGGTACGACGCGCCGGCTGGAAGCCCCGCCTTCGCCTGCAGGTAGATCGCGTCCAGCCTGCCCGGATCATACCCAGTGAGCTTTGCCTCGCCCCATGTGGGCACCGGCTCGCAATCGCAATGCGCGTGATACACATTGCCCAGGCCGCCGCCCGCCTCCTCGGATGTGTAGACGAATCCGCGGCCGGCGAGCATCGTGCAGAACGCGCACGTCACGCGGCCGCGCGGCACGCGCGCCCACCTGGGGCGCCGCGTCGGGTCCGCGGCGATGTCCGCCATCTGCCGGCGCTGCGCCGCATGCACCGCCATCTGCCGCAGCCATTATTTTCCGGACTTCCCCCGGACATACAAAAGCCCCGCCGCAAACGACGGGGCCGGGAAAACAGGAAACCGTCCAAGAGGGTTCATGCTCTCCCCGTCTCTCCCCGGCACTCCCCGCCTGACCGCCTCCGCTTACTCCCGCGTATCGATGGTAAGGGTGACGGGGCCATCATTGAGAAGCCGGACGCGCATATGCGCGCCGAAGCGCCCCTCCTTCACCTCGAGCCCCTGCGCGCGCAGCGCATCGTTGAACGCATTCCACACACGCCGGGCATGCTCCGGCTCGCCCGCGGCCACGAAACTGGGGCGGTTGCCGTGGCGCACGGAGCCATAGAGCGTGAACTGCGAGATCGACAGGATGCTGCCGCCGTGCTGCGCAATCGAATCGTTCATGCGCCCGTCGGCGTCCTCGAAAACGCGCAGGTTCGCTATTTTACGCGCAAGCCAGTCGACGTCGTCCCGCCCGTCGTCGTCGCATACGCCGACGAGTAGCACATAGCCCGCGCCGATGCTTTGTTTTTCGAATGTGGGGTCGGCCTCGCCGGTGGCAGGGTCCACCACGTCGACGCTGGCTTCGTTGACACGCTGCAATACGATTCTCATGCCGTCACTCTATCGCGTCCGCCGCCCCGCATCCGCCGCGCCCGACGCACCCGTCCCGGTCGCCGCCGCACGTGCACGCGCCGCACGGAACGACACCACGATCGTCGCCAGCATGCACGCGCCGAGCACCAGCAGAATCGCGAAGTCCACACGGCTGCCCGTCACCGTCGCATCGACGGTCGAGGCACCCAGCATCCGGGCGGAGATCACGGCCGACATCACGGCGGTTCCGAAGGAGCCTGCGAACTGCTGCATCATGGAGAACAACGAGTTCTGGTCGGATTTGAGTCGCGGCGGCACTTGCGCACTCGCATCCGACATCGTCACGCCGAAGCCGATGTTGAAACCCAGACGCAGCATCGTATACAGCACGCCCACGAGCGCCACGGTCAGCGACGGCACGAGCCCGAGGAACAACGCGAGCGCCACAATCACCAACGAGATGCTGACCAGCAGCGGCCTGCGCGCGCCGCGGCGGTCGTACATGCGGCCGGCGATCGGCGAGGCGACGGCTCCGAGCAGGGCGCCCGGCAGCAGCATGAGCCCGGCCTGCATGGCGGTGGCCCCGAACACGTTCTGCACGAACAACGGCAACACGAACGACAGACCGATGTTGGTGAACTGCAGTCCGAAATACCCGAACAGACGCAAGCGAATCATGCGGATGCGCAGGATCGAGTAGTCGAACACGCGCCGGGACCCGTGCGCCGCATGCCAGGCGAGCGCCGCGCACACAAGCACGCAGACGGCCAGGTCGATCCAGAATGTCGGCGCGCCCCATCCGCCGCGGCCGGCGGCACTGAACGCGAGCAGCACCATCGTGAACAGCGCGGCGAGAAGCGCGACGCCGATGATGTCGAAACGCCGATCCCCCACGCCGGGTGCCTCGCCGCGCACGCTGATGGCGCCGAGCACAGCCACGACCACGAGCACCGGCAGCACACCCACGAAGATGGCGCGCCACGACCACACGCTTGTCATGATTCCGCCGTACGTGGGCCCGAGGGCGGGTGCGAGCGAAATGATGATGCTGGCGAAGCCCACGTAGGAGCCAATCCGGCGCAACGGCACGCGCATGAAGATGAGCTGGTACATCAACGGAGTGGCGATGCCTGTGGCGCATGCCTGCACCATGCGGCCGACGAGCAGCAGCGGGAAGCTCGGCGCGACGAGGCACAGTCCCACGCCGATGGCGCTGGCGGCGAGCGCGAAGAGGAACAGCGCGCGCGGGGCGAAGCGCTTAAGCACCCAGGCCGTGGTGCTCATGACGATGGTGACGAGCAGCAGGTAGCCCGTGGTGAGCCACTGCACGGTGGCGAGCGACACACCGAGTTCCCCGATCAGCGTGGGGAAGGTGACGTTCATCGAGGTTTCGGTAAGGATGCCGACGAACGTGAGCAATCCGATGGATACGATGGCGCATTTCGTGCGCCACGGCACATGCGCGGGCGCGGACGATGACGCGGGCGCGGATGAGGTTGCATAGTGGGATGCGGAGGGTTCCGTGGATGGCATATGTCCGGTGTCTCTTTCACTGGGAGGGTACGATTCCCGCTTGCCCGGGGCGACGGCCTGGCCTTGGTCCGGCTCGGTCCGGCGGCGTTCGGCCCCGGATCCGGACGGGGACGGCCGTGTGTTCCCGGCGGCGGCGCGGTCGGCCGGCCGATCCCACGGATACCGGTTCCGCGGATACCGATTCCGCGGATGCACCCGTCCAGCGCAGCGACTTCGACGGGACCCGACTCTAGTCGGACGGTCTGGACCGTGCCATTCCGCGCCGTCCCTTACGCCCGACGTGCGAGTCCGCGGTCGACGAGCCAGTCGCGCAGCACCACGGCGTTGTTGTGGTCGGGGTCCTTGGCCGCATAGACCAGCGTGACGCGTTCGTTGCCCGCCATCGCGTCGGCGAGTTCGCGCACTCCGTCGGGATTCGCGTCGAGCTCGGCGCGGTAGCGCTCGGCGAATTCCGGGAAACGCTCCGGGATATGCGCGAACCATGTGCGCAGCTCCTTGGACGGCGCGACGTCCTTCGCCCATGCCCCGATGCGCGCCGTGGCCTTGGACTTGCCGCGCGGCCACATGCGGTCGACGAGGATGCGCGCGCCGTCGGCATCCGCCGGCTCCTCATAGGCGCGCTTGATGGCCACGAAAGGTGCGTCACCGGGCGCTTCGGCACGTGCTCCAACAGGTGTGTCGACGAGTGCTTCGGCGGAATCCACGGCAGACGATTCGGAATCCTTGCACATATCGATCCTTAGGTTCTCGATTCTCAGTTCTCGATGTCCCGCGCACCGGCGTTGAGTGGCGACGGCGTGACGCAGGGATTTCCCATGATGATATAACGGCGCAGGCGGTCGGCAGCCTTGCGGATGCCGATGCGCGGCGTGCGGGCGACGCTCTCCCCCGCCTCGAGACCGCACGGCACGATGCGCAGCGGCGGCTGGGACATATCGTGCCCGTACAGATCCATGCCGATGCCAAGCGCCTGGCATAGCTTCGCCGGGCCGTTGGTGAGGTTGCGCCTCTGCGCGGCGGTGAGCGTGCCGTCGGACGCCGGGTAGCGGTGGTGCGCCAGAACATCGCGCCCTTCGATGGGCTGCGCCGCGCGGATCAGCGCACCGCAGCCGAAGCCGTCCGGCCCGGCGGTGACGTTGATGCAATGGTGCATTCCGTAGATGGAATACACGTACGCGTGGTTCGCGGGGCCGAACATGGCGCGGTTACGCTCCGTTCGGCCGCGGTATGTGTGGCTCGCCGGGTCGAGCTGGTCATAGGCCTCGGTTTCCACGATGCGCACGACGGCGCGCGTCCCGTCCGGGAAATCGCGCACGATGAGGCTGCCGAGCAGCCCGATCGCCGCCCGTTCGGCGTATTGCTCGCGCGGATCTGCGGACGAACGCGATTCGGGCAGCGACGCGGCGCCATCGTATGCCATCATGACCTACCGCGACCCGTAACGCCGGCCGCCGCGCTGCGAGAAGTGACCCGACGATGCGGAGCGCCTGTTGCCGCCTTTTCCGCCGTTCCCGCCGTTCCCGCCACGGTAGCCGCCCGCGTGGCGGTCGTCGCGGCGGCCCTGGCGGCGCTCCTGGTATTCGAAGGGGTTCTCCGTGCGCTTGACACGGCCCCGCTTGCCGGCGGAGCGGTCGTTCGCGCGGCCATTCGTGCGGTTGGCGGAACGCTTGGAATCGAAACGATTGCCGGACCGCCCATTGTCGCGCTCGGTCGCGATGAACGGACCATCATCGCTCCACCTGTCCTCGCGGTAGCGCGGGTCGCGCTCGCGGCCGTGGTGCGCATTGCCGCGCCCGCCGCCACGACGGCGCGCCGAGGCGGAATCGGCGAAGCGCGCATCCTTGTGATGGCGCTTGCCCTGTGGCCGGCCCTCATCGGACGCCTCGGGCTCCTCGCCGCGGGCGATCGCCTCACGGCGGGCGGCGCGGGAACGACGGCGTGCGGCCGCCTTCTGCCTGTGCTCGAGCTCCTTGCGCTCCTCCTGCTCTTTCTCACGCGCCCCGGCGAGAGTCCAGTTCTCCACGGTCGGCGCGGGCTCGCCCACGAGCTCCTCGATGGCAGGGCTTCCGGGCACCACCTCCTGCGGCTCGACCTCGATGCCGGCACGGCGCATCAGCGACTTCGCATACCGCACCTGCTCGGGCAGCACAAGCGTCACCACGTCGCCGGACTCACCCGCGCGGGCAGTGCGGCCGGAGCGATGTTGGAACGACTTGGAATCCTGCGGCGGCTCGGTCTGCACCACGAGCTTGACGCCGCTCACGTCGATGCCGCGCGCCGCCACATCGGTGGCCACAAGCACGCGCACGAGGCCGTCGGTGAAGGCGGAGAGGTTGCGGTCGCGCTGGTTCTGCGACAGGTTGCCCTGCAGATCCACGGCGGGGATGCCCTGCTGCACAAGTTTCTTGGCCATTTTCTGCGCCTGGAACTTGGTGCGTGTGAAGAAGATGCTCTTGCCTTTGCCACTGGCCAGCGCGCGGATGACCTCGTACTTGTTGCCGCGCGACACGCTGAACAGGTGATGCGTCATCGTGTCGACGGGCTCGTCGGAATCGGCCACCGCGTGCACCTTCGCATCGTGGAGGAACTCCTCCACCACCTTGTCCACGCCGTGGTCAAGCGTCGCAGAGAACAGCATGCGCTGCCCATTCGGATCGGTCTGGCCCAGCAGGCGCGTGACGGCGGGCAGGAAGCCCATGTCGGCCATCTCGTCGGCCTCGTCGAGCACGGAGACCTCGACGGCAGCAAGAGACAGCAGCTTCTGGCCCAGAAGGTCCTCAAGGCGGCCGGGGCACGCCACGATGATATCGGCGCCGGCCTTGAGACGAGCCACCTGCCTCTTCTGGTTCACGCCGCCGTAAATCGTGACGGTGGACATGCCGTAGGCGCGGGCGAGCGGCTTGATGACGTCGTCGATCTGGTTGACGAGCTCGCGCGTCGGGGCAAGGACCATGCCGCGCGGATGCGGGAGTCGCTCGGCGCCGGGTTCGTGTTCGCGTTCGCGCAGACGCTTGAACTCGCGCATGGCCGAGGCCCCGGTGCCGCCTTCGCCGAGGCGTGCGACGAGCGGAATGGTGAAGGCGAGGGTTTTGCCGGAGCCGGTGCGACCGCGGCCGAGCACGTCGCGTCCGTTCAGGGAATCGGGCAGGGTGTCGGCCTGAATGGGGAACGCCACAATCTTGCCGTCGTCCGCAAGGACGTTCACGAGGCGGCCGGGCACGCCGAGCTGCTCGAAGGTGAGGTCGGCGCGGTCGGCGTCGTGCGAGATCTCGTCCGCCGAGAACTCCGCGGCCTGCGGCTCCTCGGGCATGATGTCGTAATTGGGTGCGTGCGAGCCGCGGCCCGCGGAACGATGGGACGAACCGTTGAAACGGCGGTCGTTGCCGCCGTGAGAGCGATGTGCGCCCTGTCCTGAGGCGCGACGGGATGATGCTGATTTTTTCGATGAATGGAATGCAGACACTGCTATCTTTCGTGACAAAAGGGGTCCATGAGACGGACCATAGGTCTCTTAGGTTAACACAGACCCCCGGAATTCACTTCGGCATGCCTCCCTTCCGGTTTTTCTCCTCGACCCACATCACGGCAAGCTGCGTGCGATTCATGCACCCGGCTCTGTCCAGCAGACGGGTGACGCGGTTACGCACGGTCCCTTCGGAAAGGCACAGACGCTCGGCGATCATGTGGTTGTCCCATCCTTCCGCAATCAGCTCGATGAGCTCTCGGTCGCGTTCCGAGAAACCGGCGTGCAGGGATTCCGATCCATAGGCCCCGTTCGCCCCGTCCGCGCCGCCACTTTCGCCGCCGGCGCCGGTTCCGCCTCCGATCGACGACGTGCCGCATGAAGCGTCGGAAGCGGAGCTTCCACCCATCCTCCCCTGCGGACCGTGCCCCGCAGGACCGTTGACGATTTTCCCCAGCACCTCGGCCCCCAGCACGACCTGCCCCGCCATCACGGCCTTCACCGCCGGAGCGACGGAAGCGACGTCCTGTTTGATGAGGTATCCGCGAGCGCCGAGGGCAATCGCCTGGTCGATGTATCCGCGGTCGGCGAAGGTTGTGAGGAACAGGATGCGGGCGTCGGGGGTCTCGGCCATGATTTTCCGTCCGGCCTCGAGGCCGTCCATCCCCGGCATCTGGACATCCAGGAGGAGTACATCGGGGCGTCGGCGGCCGTACAGGGCGAGGGCGTCCGCGCCGTTGCGCGCGGACCAGAGGACCACCGCCGTATGCGTGGCTTCCAAAATCGTGCCCAGCGAACTGCACACGATGGAGTCGTCGTCGGCGATCGCCACGCTGATGGGACGGCTCCCGGCGCCTTGGTCAGACATCGATCCTCCTTGCTCTGCAATTCGCCATCGGGCGGGCGGCGGCCACGCCCCGCGCCGGAGCCGGGCAGAAGAAACTCGTCTTCGGAATGGCGACGAACACACGCCAGCCCGTTTTCACCGGCCCTGCGGTCATCGTCCCTCCCAGAGATTGGGCGCGCGCCGAGATGTCGTGCAATCCCATCCCCCGGGTGACGTCGCGGCGATAGGCGCGGATGACATGGCGCGTCGAGCCTTCGACGGCGGACGTCTTCGACGGGTCGGCCGATTCCTCCGGTCGGTCGGCGACCACGCGCCCATCGTCCTGCACAACGAGCTGCCAGAGCGCGGGAAGTTCCCTGACGGCGATGGTGACGTGGCGGGCTCCGCCGTGGCGCACAGCGTTGTTCAGCGATTCGCGTATCGCGATGGCGAAGCACCGCGCGACCGGGGCGGGCGCGGATGCCACGGAGTCGTTCAAAGTGACCGACAGGGCCTGTGAGGGAAGGGAGTGGGCCGCCGACTCCATCAGCTGGGCGAAATCCGTCCCCTCATCCTCCAGATCATGGACGGAGCGGCGAATCGTCGTCATCGCTTCGTCCAAGGTGTCGGCGATGCCACGGGCACGTTGCGCCGCGTCGCCGTCGCCAAGCGACTCCTCCACGGCCACCGCAGCCTGCGTCTGCATGATGGCGCGTGTCAGCAGGTGCCCCACGTTGTCATGGATGTCCCTGGCGATGCGCGTCCGCTCATGCAACTGCGCCGTGCGCACCGCTTCGTCACGGGCCTCGTCCGCCTCCGCCAGACGGGCCATCGAGGTACGGCGCAGCATCCTGTGCTCGTCCTCGCGCCGACGCAGGGATTTCTCGAGTTCCGTCACCGCCTGCAGCTGCCAGCCGATGCACAGGGACGCGACGACGCCCATCGTCCCAATCATCGAATACGGGATGCCGGCCGGAATCGTCCTGACCAACGCCACGCCGCCAGCGGCCATGCACAGGATGGCATCCCGATGGATCCGGAGATAGCCAAGGGCTCCTTGAAGCGATGGGGATTCCCATCGCGCCTCGTCGCGATCCATGTCGCGTGAAAACCGTCTGCGGCAATCTTGCAGTCCTGCATCCACGGCCACGACGGGAAGGAACGCCAGTGCACATGGTTCCATGCCCGCTGGAAGAAGCACCGTGGCCACAGCGCATGCCGCGACGACGCACGTCCCCGTCTGCGGGTGCGTCGCCCATTCGCATATCGCCGTGGCGCATACCGCCGTCAGCCCAGAGACAAGCGAGACCGTGAACATACCGTCCGCGGGCGGCGCCATGAGCCACGCCCCGATCGCGCAACACAGCAGGACCGCCGCCTCTGCGAGGACACGGCGCGAATCGGACCGAGAGAAGAACGGCCGCGAGCCCGTCATGGCACCACGGCATGAGATGCTGGGTCGGCTCATCCTTCGTCCTTTCTCTTTCTGGGATGGCTGCGGGACTGGAAATCGAGGATTGTAGATGCGCGCGGAAACGCCTATCACGCCGCAATGCCATCATACTTCCGCACCCATGGCGGATGAAGGTGACGAAAGTCATCGTTTCCCAAGGAATGGGGAAACAGTGACATTTGTCATCCGTGTCGAACGTGCCATCGATGGCACGATGGAACCATGGAAACCACAGATACATCCCGCAGCACCGCACATGCCAAGGCTCCCGCCAGAGGTGCCGCGTCGGACCGCTCCGACCTGGCGGTGTCGGTCCATGGACTGGTGAAGCGTTACGACGACATGCTCGCCCTCGACGCCCTCGACCTCGAGGTGCACACCGGTGAGATTTTCGGGCTTCTCGGCCCCAACGGATCCGGCAAAACGACGGCGATCAACTGCATCCTGGGCCTTCTCACCTATGATTCAGGCGAAATCCGCGTCCTTGGCGAGCCCATGACAGACTCGTCGCGCGACTTGCGCCGACGCATCGGCGTGGTCCCCCAAGAAGTGGCGGTGTTCAAGGAACTGACGGTGTATGAGAACATCGACTACTTTTGTTCCCTGTATGTGCCGGACCGCGAGCGCCGCGCACACCTCGTGGAGGAGGCCATCGAATTCGTCGGGCTGGGGAACTACCGCAAATTCCGCCCGAAGAAACTATCCGGCGGCCTTCTGCGCAGACTCAACATCGCCTGCGGCATCGCACACAAGCCGGAGCTCATCTTCTTCGACGAACCCACGGTGGCCGTCGACCCGCAGAGTCGCAACGCCATCCTCGAAGGCATACAGCGACTCAACCGCGAAGGCGCGACCATCGTGTACACGAGCCATTACATGGAGGAGGTCCAGCAGATCTGCGACCGCATCCTCATCATGGATCATGGTCGTCATCTCGCCCTCGGCACCGTGGAAGAACTGACAGGCATGGTTGCGACCGGCGAGCGCATCACGATCACCGCACCTGACCGAACCGATGCCGTTCTTCATAAAATCGCCGCACTCCCATTCGTGGAGAACGTCCAGGACAAAGGCGATGAGTTGGAAATCCGCTGCTCCCGCGGAGACCACAATCTCATGGACATTCTTGATGTCCTGCAAACGGAAGGCATCCACCCGGGCCATGTCACATCCCAGCCGCCCACGCTGAACGACGTGTTCCTCGCCCTCACCGGCACGGCGCTCCGGGATTCCGGAAGCACCGACGAAGAATAGGAGGCCGCCGTGTGGACCACATTCGTCACCGAACTGAAAGCGACGCTCCGTAACCCCTCCACACTCTTCTGGATCATCGCTTTCCCTCTGATTCTGTCATCAATCATGCAGGCGGTGTTCGGTTCAGTTGCACGCAGCACGGTGCTGGAAACGGCACCGGTCGCTGTCGTCACTGACGATGCGTGGCGCGACTCCTACGGCGCCGAGAGTTTCGTCAAGGCGCTGTCGGGCGCATCCGACGACGTCAATGGCAGCACCATCGCTCCAAGCGCCGCCGGCGCAACATCAGGTGTCGCACATACCCATGCAGCCGCACCAACCGGGCAATCGTCGAAATCTTTGCCCCTGCTAATCTCCCGCACCGATGTCAGCGACACTACCGCCGCGCAGTCACTCCTGCGCACTGGCGACGTGCTCGCCTACCTGAGCGTCGACACCGATGGTCGCCTGACGATGACCCTGTCGCAAAAAGCCGCCGCTGACATCGCACAGGCGCGGATCTCGGGTAGCGACGGACAGGCGTGGTCGCTAACCACGTTGGCAACGCTCATCGGCCAATACAACGAACGTTCCGCCATCATCATGGAGGCGATTTCCTCCGCCGCGCAAACCGACCCGACGAAGCTCAATGACCCCGCGTGGTTCACCGCACTTCTCTCCGATGGGAACGCCGAGAGCATGGCGGCTCCCTACCCCGGTGTCCGCACATCCACGCCCATGGCCCGCTACCACATCGCCATCCTCGCAATGGCCCTCATGATGGCCATGTCCCTGACATGCGACTCTATCACGCGCCTCCAGGCGAACCTGTCGCCGCTCGGCGCACGCATCAGCTCGTCGCCGCTGTCCCACGGTGCGAAAATCGCCTCCATACTGTTGTCATCATGGCTGATGACCAGCATCTGCGGTCTCGTGGACCTGCTGTTCATCCGCTTCGTGATCGGCGTGAGTTTCGCGGGGCGAGGGATCCTCGCCGCGGCGGCGGTCATCATCGCCGCTGGCACATCAAGCTGCTTGGGGCTGGCGCTGGGCGCCATACCGCGCGTGACGCTGAATGCCAAAATCGGCATCAGCATCATCGTGACGCTCGCGCTGTCGGCGTTCACCGGATTGTACGGAAACATGTCGTTCGCCGATTCCGTGAACCGTGCCGCACCCGCCCTCCAGTATCTCAACCCCGTCAAGCAGGTCACCAACCTGTTCTACGCCATTGTCTACTACGACAACCTTGCACCGTTCCTGCGCACCGCCATCATCCTCCTGGCCATGGGCGTGCTCGGGCTCGCCATCGCCGGAATCGAACTGAGGAGGGCCAGCTATGAAAACCTGTAAAACAGCGTGGCGCATCTTGCGCGCGAATCTTCCGCTCCTGCTCGGATGCCTGCTGGGCCTGTGCCTCATCGCAGGAATGCTCGCCATGAACGTCTCGCAATCGTACGAGGATACATCCGTCACCGAATACATGCCGCCGCGTGCCTCCGTCGCCATCATCGACCGCGACAGCGTCTCGGGCCATTCCGCGGGCACCGCGATACGCTCCTACCTGGAGCAGTCCGCCACAATCGTGAAGGTCGAAGACACAACCGACGACATTCAGGACGCACTCACCAGCGGATACGCTGACCTCGTGGTCATCGTGCCACAGGGGTATGCCGACGATTTCCTCGCGGCCTCGCGCAATGGCGCGGCTCAGGCCGGCGCAACGCAGAACAGCGCCATGCCTGCCATCCAGTTCGCCTCGAACGACGATGTCTCGGCGCCGTCCGCCGCAACCACGCTTCTGGAGACGCAGATCAGCGGATTCGTCGGATCGGCGCGCACCGCACTGGCCTCCGGCGTGTGCGACACGACGGACGATGCCTTCGCCACTGTGCTCGACGCTTCGCACGACAACGCGACGCCCGCCATCACCGTGCAAAGCGCGGACGGCAACGGCACTGCCTCTGATGCCAACGACGACAATGCATCGCGCTCATCATCCGCCACGAGCGCCAGCTCCCTCGTCTTCCTCGGAGCGACGACCTCCATGATCTATTCCCTGATTCTGACAATCGCCTTCGGCGTCACCTTCGTCATCACCGCGTTCCAGACGCCGGCCACGATGCGCCGTCTGCGCGCCAGCGCCGCGCCAGCGCATCGCATCGCGCTCGGAGTGCTGGCCGTGTGCTGCGGCATCGGAATCGTGGCGTGGCTGTGCTGCCTCCTTATCGCCCTCGCTTTCAGCGCCTCCGCGGACGGCGGCCTTGCGGCGATCAACCCTGCCTCGCTCGCCATGGCGGTGGTCAGCATGCTCACGTTCGCGCTGATGACGGTATGCTTCGGATTCCTCCTCGGACAGTTCGGCATATCGGCCCCCGCCGCCAACGGCATCATCAACACCGTCGGTCTGGCGTCGGCATTCCTGTCGGGCGCATGGCTTCCCCAATGGCTCATGCCTGCGGGCGTGACGGCAGTGGCGAAGCTGCTGCCCGGCTGGTGGTACGTCGCCGCAATCTACGATTCCTTCGGCGGGCAGGGCGTTATGGACGATGCGCCGCGCGTCTCCTCGTGGGCATCGTCCACGGCACTGTTGCTGCTCTATTCCGCGGTTTTCATCTGCGTCGGCCTCGCGGTGAACCGTCTGCGTGTCAAACGGACGTGACGCGTCGCGGCTCCGAGTAGCGGGTCGCATCGACCGCACAGCATGCGAAGTCTGCCGTGCGACGGTCCGCCGCGGTACGATGGCGCCATGACATCCCCCGATTCCGGCGCCCTACAACCCGCCGTCGCATCGCCCAACCCCTCATCGCCCAACCCCTCATCGCCCGACGCCCTGCGCCTTCTGCCCGTGCGCACCGCAACCGCAGGCGACCTCGACGCGCTCGATGCCGTGGAACAGGCCTGCTTCCCGCCGGCCGAAGCGGCCAGCCGCGACACCCTCGCCGCACGGATCGCCGTTTACCCCGACTGTTTCTGGCTGCTCGAAGGCATCGAACCCGAAGGCGCCGAATCAACAAGCATCGAACCAACTCCCAGCGGCGATGCCGACCGGGCGCATCACGGAAACACCCCGACGCTTCTCAGCTTCGTCAACGGCATGGCCACCGACGAACCGCATCTGCGCGACGAGATGTACGACGACCCGTCGCTGCACTCCCCCGACGGCGCGTGGCAGATGATCTTCGGCGTGGACACGCACCCTGCCTTCCGCCGCCACGGCTACGCGGGCATGGTGCTGCGCCATGTCATCGACGACGCGCGGAGCCACGGCCGGCGCGGGCTCGTGCTCACCTGCAAAGACAGACTCGTGCACTACTATGCTTCCTTCGGCTTCCAGGACGAAGGACTGTCGGACTCCACGCACGGCGGCGTGACGTGGCATGAGATGCGCCTCGTTCTGTAGCGCAGCGCCGAAAGACCCGAAAGAACACCCATGGCAGACACCACGATTTTCGCGCCATCCCGGCAAGCGAACGCGCCGCACGACGGCAAACTCGTCGTAGCGTTCATCTGCACGCATAACTCCTGCCGCAGCCAGATTGCCGAAGCCCTCGCCACCGACTACGCGCGGCGCGGCGTGCCGGGCTTCGACCGCTTCACCTTCGTCTCGGCCGGCACCGAACTCAAAAACGCCATCAACCCCGATGCGCAGCGCCTTCTACTCGAGCGCCGCGGCATCGACATGGCCGCCCGCGGCCAGCGCCCCAAGCTCATCGCCGACATTCCGCGCCCGGATATCGCGATCTCCATGGGCTGCGGCGTACGGTGCCCCTTCATTGGACGGCCTTTCGACGCCAATTGGGAGCTCGACGATCCCACGGGCGGCACGGATGAGGACTTTCTTCGCTGCATCGAACGCATCGATTCTCTGGTACAGCACATTCCCGAACTGTATGGGGGACCCTCCGCTCAGTAAGCTACAAGCTAATCCACAAGAACTATGGCTGTCGTTTCGTCCATCCGATAGAATGTTGCGTACATGGGTCTTACGAGAAACAAACACTCTCAAACAAGGCCACTACCGGGAAAACATTGCGGGAAGGGAGCTGGCATGACTACTTCGCTTGACATCGCTGCATGGCTTGTGTCTCACCATGGCAACGACGCTTCCCTTTCGAATCTGTCGTTGAACAAACTGTGTTATTTCGCGCAGGTCACCGCCCTTAGCACAGACGGCAAAACGCTGTTCGACGACGATATCCAGGCATGGGAATACGGCCCAGTGTGCCCTGCCGTCTACCACGCTTATAAGCATTACGGCAGACTGCCCGTACGCGCACCCGAATCGCACGTCCCAACGCTCAGCGAGTGCGAGAACCACATCATGGAAAAAACATGGGAAAAATATGGCTGGCTCTCCCCGTTCGACTTAGTTCGGCTCTCTCATCGGAAAGGCTGTGCATGGTCGAAGACGTATAAAGCTGGCGAGAACGCAACCATCAGCCCGCAGCTCATCCTCGACTCGGACGATGTCAAGGGCTTTGATGCCAGCGCGACGTTCGCCCATGCTGTCATTGAGACCAAGGCGCGATATTCCAACACACTGCGACTGTTGGAGGATTCGTGAACTCCGCTGCGATTTTGATGCAAGACGAGGAGATTACTGCACTCGCCGACTCTCTCATCGAAATCCACACCTCTGTCGTTAGCACGCGGGGGCTCTCACTGGGCGATTCCATGTCACAAGAGAAAATGAACATGATCTCTGGTCGACTGGAATCGGCCATCCGCGCTGCATTCGACAAGCACTTCGGGGAACCACCGTCGGCACTCTTCCCTGACGTGTTTTCACAAATTGCACATTTCTCCTTGCTTCTTGCAAAAGATCACATATTTGCCGATGGCAATAAGCGCACCACTATGATTGCCTGCTTCTCTTTGCTAAAGGAATGCAACATCACCATTGATGCGCTGGATTCACCATCATCACAAGAGAATGAGGTATACAGACAGATTCAGCGACTCGTAGCAGATGAATCGTCTGAAACGGAATTTGCCGAATTCCTGCGATCCCATGCACGGTAGGTGGGAACTCTCCTCATCTGGTTGAGAACCCACCGCATGTGCATTCCATCTGGAATTAGTACAACAAAAAAGTCTCCGATGCGGGGCGTGGAGTCGTACAACGACTCGTAAGCTCCGACTTCGGCGACTCCGAAGGAATCTGCACGTGATGATCAGGCCGGCAGTCAGTCCTGGGCGATGATCGTCCCGGCCTTGGGGCCGGCGTCAAGCAGGTCGATGCGCGTGATGGTCATCACCGGCACCACGGCGGGATGCTTGAGGCCGTTGGCATCGGCGAAGGCGATGGCCTCATCGTAGAACTCGCCGGAATCGACGAGCTCCACGGGCCCGTGGAAGCGGTAGCCGTGCTTGTTGTCCTTGGTGGCGACGGCGACGACCATCTTGCCGTTGTCGCGCAGGTTGTGCAGATGCTGGCGCGCCGTGCGCTCGTAGTAGAACAGGTGCGAATCATCCTTGACCTGCATGGAAATCTTCGGGCCGATGTCCGGGTAGCCGTTCTCATCGACCGTCGCGATGTAGCACAGGTTGTTGGAGATCATGTCTTTCATGTCCTGGGTCATAGCAACCATGTGGCGCCTCCTTACGTTGTGGCTGTGGTTTCAGTCTAATCCGAGGAACCCGCGTGGGCCCAGCATTCCGCGGGCGTTTCGCCCCAAACGTGACCAATGTCACAGGGCGTGGGAAGCTCGAGAAAAATCGTACAAACGGTTACTCGCCTGCAGGCACCGCCGTCGCAACCATGTACCGCATCAGGTCGGAGCGGCTGATCACGCCGATCACCTGCCTGCCGTCCTCACCGCCCGTCACCGGGAGCTTCTTGATGCGGTTACCGGCAAGCATCTCGCATACGCGGCGAATCGGGGCATGCCCATCCACGGTGACCACACGATGCGTGCAGATCTCCATCACATTGGTCTGGCGCAGACCGGCGACGCGATGCATGAACTTGTCGCCCTGCACCCACAGCGCATAGACATACGACATCGACGCCTTGTCATCGGTGTCGCCGACCAACGTGCGCATGATGTCGCCGTCGGTCACGAATCCGACGGCGTGCTGATGCTCGTCGAGCACCGGGATGCCGGTCGTGCCATTGCGCACCATAACCACGAGCGCATCGTACGCGCTGTCGGCGGCAGTGACAGAATACACGTCGCGCTTCATCGCATCGGCAAGCGACGGCTCGTCGGCCTGCTCCAGCCCTGCTTCAGGCGACTTCGAATCACCTGCGCCAGCAGTCGCAGCAGCCTTCGCCTTCGCCTCCACCCGTGCGAGCGCAACAGCGGCGATGAAGCCAAGCACATCAACCGCAAAGGCAACACGGCATGCAATATCGAAGCCGGCGGCGGTGCCAGCCGCAGCAGACTCGCCGGAAGCCTCATGGGCGGCGGACACCGCGGACAGGATTCCCACGAATACAGACGAACCCACGCAGCCGGCGATTTGGAATGTCGTGGACACGATCGTCACGCCGTGCGGATACATGCGCCGGTCGAGGCTGGACAGCGCATAGGACTGCGCAGGTCCCATCACGCATGCGCAACCAGCGATCGCAGGCGCATACAGCAGCACGATCCTCAGGCTGGTCGTCACGCCGCCGGTGAACGACAGCGCCAGCACGAAACATGCGATAACCGCCATGCCGATGCTCACCAGCCAGCCCACGCCAAAGCGATCGAACACCTTGCCTGCAACCGGCGACAGCACGCACGACACGAGGCAGGCAGGAAGCAGCGTGAGCGCAGCCTGCAGCGGGGTGAAGCCCAAAGCGCTTTCCATGAACAGCGGCAGCAGAATGTTCATCGAAAAGACCGTCATCAGCGCGGCGATCACCAGCAGCACACCGAGCACGAATGCACGGTTGCCGAACGGTTCCAGATTCAGGAACGGCTCGGGGATTCGGCGCTGGCGCAGCACAAACGCGACAAGCGCCACCACGCCAACCACCAGCGTGACGATGGCGACCACGATCTGGCCGGAGAACACCGTGGACACGCCATACAGCAAGCCGATCAGGCCGATGGCTGCGAGCGTCACGGAAAGGGCGTCCATATGCGGATGCGTCAGCTGCGCGATGTCACCAACCCACAGAATCGAACACACCAAGCAGATCACGGACAAGGCAGCAAGCGCAAAGAACAGCGTGTGCCACGTGCCATGGGCGAGCAGCAGGCCTGCGACGATCGGACCGAATGCAGGCCCGAACGTGGTCATGGCGCCGATGATGCCCATGTATGTGCCGATCTTGTTTTTGGGCGCAACGGCAAGCGTCAGGTTCATGCCGACCGGCACGATCATACCGGTGCCGAGCGCCTGCACCACTCGCGCCACCACCAGAATCGCGAAATTCGGCGCGAAACCGCCGATGATGCTGCCAACAACCAGCAAGACAAGCGACAGCGCCATCAGGCGTGACGTGCGAATCTTCCTATAGAGAAATCCTGCGACCGGCACCATGACTGCGGCGGCGAGCATATACGCCGTCGACACCCATTGCACCGTGCCGGCGTTGATCGACAGGTCCTGCATAATGGGGGCAAGCGCCACGTTGAGGAATGTCTCGTTGAATGTGGCGAGGAATGTGGCGAATCCCGCCACGAAGAGAACACGGCCGGGTCTGATGGTCCGGGTCGACATCGCCTGTTGTCCTTTCATCGCAATCGTTCTACCGCCCCGAGGAATTCCACGCGCGATCCGCCATGGGAATCGTTCCGAATTCCAGAGCCTGGCGCATGCTCAGACAGCCGAGGCCCGGATCGGACGGAGCGATCCGTTGATTTTCCTCGACGAGCCTGATACGCAATATCGGATGCGCAGAATGCATCGAATGTGCATCGGCGAAAACGCGCCGATGCAGCGATGAAAGGCAAAATCTACAAAAATAGCCGCGGTGTCGTTTGACACGCGCGGTTCAACATAACGAAAAATCCAAAATCTCGTAAGTCGACGGCGTGTCGCAGACAGACCACTCGCAGACAGACCACGAAGACGGAGCACAATAGAGCCATGGCAACAGATACTGCGCATTCCGCAGCGCACAGCACCCTCGTACCCGCAACGCATGCCGCGTCACGGCGCCTCACGCATGTCACCCACGAAGCCTTCGGCCCCCTGTGGTCGCCGGACTCGCGCGTGCTGATGCTCGGCTCCATCCCCAGCCCCGCCTCGCGCGAATTCGGCTTCTACTACATGCATCCGCGCAACCGCTTCTGGCCCGTCCTGGCCGCCATCTTCGACGAGCCGACGCCGCAGGGCATCGACGCGCGCCGCGATTTCGCGCTGCGCCACCGCATCGCGCTCTTCGACTCGCTTGTGGAATGCGATATCGACGGCGCATCGGACGCATCGATCCGCAACCCCGTGCCCGCCGACCTCAGGCCGATCCTGCACGGCTCGCACATCGGCCATATCTTTTGCACGGGCGCCACAAGCGCCCGGTATTTCACACGATTGTGCCGGCCGATGCTGGACGACGCCGGCATCAACATGCCCATGACCCGCCTGCCCAGCACCAGCCCCGCGAACGCGGCGTGGAACCTGCCGCGCCTGGCACAGGCCTATCTCCCCGTGCGCGACGCGGCGGAATCGGAAGCATAGGCGCCGCCCTGCGCACAGGCCGCGCCCAGCCGCACAGCCGCGCGCCGTACCACACCCCGCCAGCGCCACGCAGCGCCGCACAGACGCGCGCCGTCAGTACGCCTTCATCGCGAGGTCGACGGTGAGGATGATGCCGGCGATGACGGCGGCCCAGCGCATGATGCGCGCGGGAACCCTGCGGGTGATGGGCGGCGCGATGTAGCTGCCGAGGAAGCATCCCACGCACATGGCGATGGCGGCGGGCCACACCACCACGCCGCGGCAGATGAAGATGACGGACGCCGAGATATTCGCGCCGAATCCCACAAGCGTCTTCAGGGCGTTGATCTGGTGGAACGAGCCGATATGCCCCAGGTCGAGCATGGCGAGCACCAGCGTGCCGGCGCCCGCGCCGAAATAGCCGCTGTACACACCGCAGAACGAGACGGCGATCCACAGCCACCACGGGTCCTTCGACATGGGCTGAATCTGCTGCTTCGCCTGTGCGCGGGAGGTGCCGGAGGATGCCGCATGCTCGGACGCCGTGCGTTCGAGAACGTCACGCGCCGCCTGCCGCGCCTCCATGCGTCCGCGCGGATTGATGGCGATGAGCAATGTGCTCATGAGGATCAGCGGCGGTACGGCGTGCTCGAAAATCGTGGGGTCGAAGCCGAGCAGCAGCAGGGCGCCGAGTATTCCGCCGACGATTCCGATGCCCACGTACACGATGACGCGGGCGCGCTGTCCCTTGAGCTCGGTGCGCGCGCCGAGTGCCCCGCCCAGGCCCGTGCCGACGACGCCGACGGTGTTCGTGGCGTTCGCAAGAACCGGCGGGATTCCGAAGGCGAGAAGGGCCGGGTACGAGACGAGGGACGATGCTCCCACCGCGTATCCCACGAATCCCGCGCCGATGCCGGCGAGCAGAATCAGAAGCAGGGACCCGATCGTGAAACCGCCAACCATGCCCGCCAAGCTCCTTTCCGCCGCGCGGATCCGTCGCATGCGCCGCGCGGGGTGCGCGACGCCCGCCGGCGCGGCAATCGGTCAGGAGACATCGTATGGTGCCTTGCGCCGGCGCGCCTTGCCGCGGCCGCATACCGGGAGCCCTCCCGCACCGCCTCGCGCACGCCGCCCCGCCACGCGCGCACCGCCATGTAGACCGCATAGAGGATAATGGAGGCGACTATGTCAGTTCTTGTCCGAGAACTTCCCCGAGAAATTTCCACAAGAGAACGGAACGATAGTGGCTGAATTCATCTACTCTCTGATCAAGGCCCGCAAGGCTTATGGCGATCGCGTCATTCTCGACGACGTGACGCTGAGCTTCCTGCCGGGCGCGAAGATCGGTGTGGTGGGCCCGAACGGCATGGGCAAGTCCACGCTGCTGCGCATCATGGCGGGCCTCGACACCGTGTCGAACGGCGAGGCGTATCTCACGCCGGGCTACACCGTCGGCATCCTCCAGCAGGACCCGCCGCTCGACGAGACCAAGACGGTCGGCGAGAACATCAAGGAGGCGTTCGGAGACCTGTACAAGAAGGTCGAGCGCTTCAACCAGATCGGCGAGGAGATGGCGAACCCCGATGCCGATTTCGACGCCCTCATGGAGGAGATGGGCAAGCTCCAGACCGAGATCGACGCCGCGAACGGCTGGGATCTCGATTCGCAGATCGAGCAGGCCATGGACGCCCTGCAGTGCCCCGACCCCGACACCTCGGTGACGGTGTGCTCCGGCGGCGAGCGCCGCCGCGTGGCGCTGTGCAAGCTCCTGCTCGAGGCCCCCGACCTGCTGCTGCTCGACGAGCCCACGAACCATCTTGACGCCGAGTCCATCCTGTGGCTCGAGCAGTTCCTGCATAACTACAAGGGCGCCGTGGTGGCCGTCACCCACGACCGCTACTTCATGGACAACGTGGCCGAGTGGATCTGCGAGGTCGACCGCGGCCACCTCTACCCGTACAAGGGCAACTACTCCACGTACCTGGAGACGAAGGCCAAGCGTATGGAGATCCAGGGTGCGAAGGACGCCAAGCTCGCCAAGCGCCTGAAGAACGAGCTCGACTGGGTCCGCTCCTCGCCGAAGGCCCGCCAGGCCAAGAACAAGGCGCGTCTGGAGCGCTACGACCAGATGGAAGAGGAGGCGCGTAACTCCAAGAAGCTCGACTTCTCCGAGATCCAGATCCCGCCGGGGCCGCGTCTGGGCTCCGTGGTGCTGGAGGCCGAACATATCCACAAGGAGTTCGGCGACCGCGTGCTTATCGACGACCTGAGCTTCACGTTGCCGCGCAACGGCATCGTGGGCGTCATCGGCCCCAACGGCGTGGGCAAGTCCACGCTGTTCAAGATGATCGTGGGCCAGGAGCAGCCGACGAGCGGCACGTTCAAGGTCGGCGAGACCGTGAAGATCTCGTACGTCGACCAGAACCGCGCGGGCCTCGACCCGAACAAGAACCTGTGGGAGGCCGTCTCCGGCGGGCTCGACTTCATCGAGGTCGGCGGCGTGGAGGTGCCGACGCGCGCCTACGTGGCGAGCTTCGGCTTCAAGGGCTCCGACCAGCAGAAGCTCGTGGGCGTGCTCTCGGGCGGTGAGCGCAACCGACTGAACCTCGCGCTCACGCTCAAGCAGGGCGGCAACCTGCTGCTGCTCGACGAGCCGACGAACGACCTCGACGTCGAGACGCTGGAAAGCCTTGAGAACGCGCTTCTCGAGTTCCCCGGCTGCGCCGTGGTGATCTCCCACGACCGCTGGTTCCTCGACCGCATCGCCACGCATATCCTTGCGTGGGAGGGCAATGACGACGACCCGGCGAACTGGTACTGGTTCGAGGGCAACTTCCAGGCCTACGAGGAGAACAAGGTCGCGCGTCTGGGCGAGGAGGCGGCGCGTCCGCATCGCCTGCACCGCAAGCTCACGCGCGGCTGAGCTGCGTTGAGCCGCGGCTGAGCCGCAACTCAGCCTGCGTCCGTCCGTAAGCCGTACCGCTGTTTCGATTTTCTTAACAGTGGTACGGCTTTCAGATAATAATCCACGATTTTCGAGTCAAAATCGTCGAAAAATGTACGCAACGGACCGACTCCCCAACCAATCTGCACCCCGCCCGCCCAACAGTGCCCCTCACTGGCACGCCAGCGACCAGCGAGACCGACCGTTGCGGAAAAAGCCCAGCATTCCCAACAACGAACCGCCCAACAGTGCCCCTCACTGGCACACCAGCAACCACTGAGACCGACCGTTGCGGAAAAAGCCCAGCATTCCCAACACTCCCCCGCCCAACAGTGCCNCTCACTGGCACACCAGCGACCAGCGAGACCGACCGTTAGCGGGTAGATCGTTGAAAATACGTGCGCCATTCCCCAACAGTGCCCCTCACTGGCACAGCGGCGACCACTGAGACCGACCGTTGCGGAAAAAGCCCAGCATTCCCAACAACGAACCGCCCAACAGTGCCCCTCACTGGCACACCAGCGACCAGCGAGACCGACCGTTGCGGAAAAAGCCCAGCATTCCCAACAACGAACCGCCCAACAGTGCCCCTCACTGGCACACCAGCGACCAGCAACGCCCACCGTTATCAAAAAGGCCCGGCGCCAGGCCGGGTCTTTTCATGCGCGCATTACCGCATTACCGCATGCGCGTGTACTAGCGCGCGATGACGACGCGCGCGTCCACATCCTCGGCCGGCTTGGGATCGGGCTGCGCCTCGATGGAGCCAAACGGCATCTGCGCGAGCAGCACATAGGTGTCGGGCAGGTCGAAAAGTTCCTTGACCGTGTCATCGATCACCGGATTGTAATGCTGCAGGTTCGCGCCGATGCCCATCGCACGCAGCGTGGTCCACACGGAGAACTGGAGCATGCCGTTGGACTGCAGCGCCCACACGGGGAAGTTGCTCGCATACGCGGGCACGTTCTCCTGCATCGTGGAGATCACGGCGTTGTCATAGAAATACAGCACGGTGCCGTGCGCGGCCTTGAAGCCGTCGATCTTCTCACGCGCCACCTTGCCGCCGAAGGCATCGTAGATGGCATCCCACAGCGCGTCCTGCTTCTCGCCGAGCGCCACCACGACGCGCTGGCTCTTCATGTTGAAGGCGTCGGGCACGAGCTCGGTGACGCGGCGGATGGCGGCGGTCACCTCGTCGTCGCTCACGGGGATGTCCTTGCCCAGCGCGTAGATCGAGCGCCTGTCGGCGAGTCCGGAATAGATGGCGTCCATGTGGGTCTCCTTGTTTGGAATTGTGGTCGAGGTTGAGGTTGTGGCTGGCATTGATGCCGCGGAATCCACGATTTTCCCGCCGACGATGCCCGGTCGGCGATGTTCCCAGAGGCCAACCGGCCGCCGGGACACGCCAGGAAGAGCATCATCACGCAGCGGCATCATCGTGGAGAATTCTCTTACCTGCAAGATACATGACGCCGCATGTTCGACACGTCGCATTCGCCTCCGGGCATATGTGACCTGCGCCACATCTGCACACACCGCCCCCCCAGACCCGCGCAAGAGCATATCGAACGCCATCGAGCCAGCCGTTTCCCCCACCGCGAACGCCGACGCGGCTTTCATCAATCGTTCAGGATACCAGGCCTACCATGGGAATACCCGCGCGGAACGAACCGCGCATAGCGCCGGAAGGGAGAACAAACCTATGTGCACAGCGCTTGAACTGACAACCAAGGACCACTACTTCGGACGGAACCTCGACCTCGAACTGTCTTACGGGGAGCGCGTCGTCGTGACGCCGCGCAACTTCCCCATCACCTACCGCGAGATGCCCACGCAGTCCTCGCACTACGCCATCATCGGCATGGCTACAGTGGCCGACGGCTACCCGCTGTACTACGACGGCACGAACGAGAAGGGCCTGAGCATGGCCGGCCTCAACTTCCCGGGCAACGCCGTGTACTTCCCGCACGCCGAGGGCAAGGACAACGTCACGCCTTTCGAATTCGTGCCGTGGATCCTGGGCCAGTGCGCCACCGTGGCCGAGGCGCGCACGCTTCTCGACCGCATCAACCTGGTCGACATCAACTTCTCCGAGCAGCTGCCGCTGTCGCCGCTGCACTGGATGATCTCCGACGCCACGGAAACCATCGTGGTGGAAAGCATGGCCGACGGCCTGCACGTGCATGACAACCCGGTGGGCGTCATGACCAACAATCCGCCGTTCGACTACCAGCTGTGGAACCTCAACAACTACATGAGCCTGACCAAGGAGCAGCCCGAGACGCGCTTCGCCGACGGCTTCGAGGCCGACCGCTACTCGCGCGGCATGGGCAGCATCGGCCTGCCCGGCGGCCTGGATTCCGCGAGCCGCTTCGTCAAGGTGGCGTTCACGCGCATGAACTCCGTGTGCGCCGACGACGAGATGAGCTCCGTGGCGCAGTTCTTCCACATCCTGGGCTCCGTGTACCAGCAGACCGGCCTGTGCAAGCTCGGCGAGAACAGCTACGAATACACCATCTACACCTCCTGCGTGAACACGACGAAGGGCATCTACTACTACCGCACCTACGGCAACAGCCAGATCAACGCCATCGACATGCATCACGAGGACCTCGACGGCTCCGCGCTCAGCGAATTCCCGCTCGCGGACAAGGAAAACATCAACTGGCAGAACTAAGCGGTTCTTGGCGCAGGCGCGGCGAAGGAAACACGATTCCCCCGCCGCGCACGGGAACCGCCGGGCCGGCGCCCGACCGATGGTCGGCGCCGGCCCTTTCATATGGCACACGCACCGCCGCCTCGCATACCCGCGCCCTCCCACCGTGGGCCGAACAGCGGCGGCCGGTGCCGCACGCGCCGCCGCTAGAATCGTCGTGTACCCGGAAAAGGAGAGAGACCACATGACCGACGCATCCGCATCCGCATCTTCCGCCCCCGAACCCACCTCCCCCACCTCGGCCTCCCCCGTCGTCCTCGGACAGGCCGAGGGCGAATCCCCAGTCGACAGCATCGTCAAGGTGCTCCGCCTCGACACCCCCGTCACTTCGCGTGACCACACGTATATCACCGGCCGCAGCATCTCCTTCCCCACCAAGCGCGTGTACGGCGGGCAGATCATCGCGCAGTCGGTGATGGCCGCGTCGAAAACCGTCGACCCGGACCGCCTGCCCAATTCCGTGCACGGATATTTCATCACGGCCGGCGACATCAACCAGGACGTGCTTTTCGACGTCGAGAACCTGCGCGACGGCCGCTCGTTCTCCTCGCGCCGCGTGAACGTGACGCAGCGCGACGGCGCCATCCTCACCGTCATCGCGAGCTTCCAGAAGCAGGGGCAGACCGGCGTGAGCTTCGCCGACCCCATGCCCGCCGACGTGCCCGCGCCCGACACTCTCGCCAGCGCGCGCGACCTCATGGCGCCCTACGCCGACACATCGTCTTTCGCCGATTACTACGTGCACCAGTCGCCTTTCGACATCCGCCACGTCGGCGGCACCGTGATGCTCACGGCCGATGCCGCGTCGGCGCACGAGGATTCGGGCCGGCAGCTCGTGTGGATGCGCGCGAGCGGGCGCGTGGACGCCCCGCAGGTGATGCACCGCGCGCTGCTGGCGCTCGGCTGCGACCAGATCATGATGGAGCCCGTCATCCGCCGCGCCGGGCTGAGCTTCATCACGCCCGGCATGAGCTACGCCTCGATCGACCACTCGATGTGGTGGTACGAGGACATCGACATCAATGACTGGCATCTGTATGTGCAGGACACGCCGGTGGCGGCGCACGGCCGGGGCCTGGCGACGGCGAAGGTCTACTCCACCGACGGCACGCTGGTGGCGGCCATGGCGCAGGAGGCGATGGTCCGCGTTCCGGCGGGCGTGCTGGAGAAGGATACGGCCGCACAGTGACGGCGGCGCAGACGCGCGGTGATGGCGGCCCGGCGCGAAACACGATTCCCGTGGCGTTTGACCGGCGTGAAAATCGTATGGAAACGGCGGCCCGGTTTCCGAACCGCCGTCGTTTCCACGATTTCCGCGCCCTGCGACTCCTAGGGCCTGCGGCTCAGGATTCCCGCGACTCAGGATTCCTGCGGCTTGCGCGGGGCGAGCACATTCGCCAGATGCGCCGCGGGCATCTGGGAATGCGGCGCCAGATAGCGCGGATCGTCGGGATCGGCCGACGGATCGGGCGACACCCACACGTCCACGGGCGTGTCGGCGCTTATAACGTCCTGCGCCTTGGCCTGCTCGCGCAGCCAGTCGGCGAAGGATGCATCGTTGTGGAAAACGAGCATATTCGAATCGTCCACCAGCGCGGCGATTTCCGCGTACGTCGGATAATCGGCGTTGCCGTCGCGGGCGATGCGCATTCTTTCGATCGACTCGAGCACCGCGGCGTCGGGCTGCTGCGTGCCCTCCGACAGTGCGGAAAACACCTGGTCGAGGCCGCGGCGGGCGTAGAAAGCGTCCTTGCGCGCGTTCGAGCGCGAGTAGAAGCGGCTCACAAACCACGCCTCCGGGTCGACGCCGTGGTTGCGCAGCGGCTGGTTCTTCTTCCAGTTATGCGTGCGGCGCACGTCGAGGATCGGCTCGGCGTCGGGCTCGTGCACGCCGGCGTAGGCGTGCGCCGTGATCTTCGACCACAGGTCACGACCGTCCTTGAAACGCCGCGCGTTTCCGGAGCCATCGGCCGATGCGCGCTGCGCCCGCTGCGCCAGCGAACGCAGGGACACCGAGTTCGCGTCCGCCGCGCGCGCCGCGTCCTCGTCGCTGGCGTCGTCGCGCGGCTCGTTGCCGTCGAGGATGTCGACGACGTCCAGGAACACGTTCGGACGGTCGTTGATGTACCGGTCCGAGCCCAAGGGGTACTGTTCCAGCGGCGGGTAGACGTGCGACACACGCGGCTCGGCATCCTCGCCGGGCGTCAGAAGCACGATGTCCCCGCCGTTGGGAATCATCTTCAGTTCAAATCTTGACATGCCCCCATTGTGTCACATCATCTTGTGAATGGCATAGCCGTGTGTGCAGGCAGACGATGGCGCGGGTGCGCGATGCGAGCGGTCGGGCGCAGGCGGTGGGCGGGCGATGCGGCGCTCTTCTCGATAACACTGGTACGACTTTCGAACCAAAATCCACGATTCTGGGGCCAAAATCGTCCGAAAATGTCCGCAAAGCCGTACCACTGTTCCGGAACCGACAACACTGGTACGGCTTCCGGACCGACTCCCCGACCAATCCGCACCCGCACCGCCCGACAGTGCCTCTCACTGGCACGCCATCGACCAGCGAGACCCACCGTCGCAGAAAAAGACCAGCATTCCCAACAACAAACCACCCAACAGTACCCCTCACTGGCACGCCAGCGACCAGTGAGACCGACTGTGCTTGGGAAGATCGTTGCGATTGCTTGTTCCGTTCGCCAACAGTGGCCTTCACTGGCAGTCCATCGACCAGTGAGACCGACTGTGCTTGGGAAGATCGTTGCGATTGCTTGTTCCGTTCGCCAACAGTGGCCTTCACTGGCACTGCGCCAACCAGTGAGAGCCACTGTTAGGGAGAAGATCTAGCGTTTCCAACGATGGAATCATCAACGGTGCCCCTCACTGGCACACCATCGACCAGCGAGACCCACCGTTGACGGGAGGCGGAGTCACGGACGCGAGGCACGCGCGGTCGGGCGCAGGCGGGCGCCCTCCTCAATAACAGTGTGATGGCTTACGGACATAATCGGGCGTTTTCGGGCG
>NZ_MWWR01000024.1 GCF_002259605.1 Pseudoscardovia radai
CCTGCGAGGCGGCCTGGCTCATGGCGTCGGCGTCGAAATACCCCATGTCCTCCACGGCCTTGATGTCCGCGCCGACCGGCACGTACACATACCACGCGTCATCCATCTGGTAACCCGGGTCATCGAGTGAACTGTCAACACCAGGGTCTTGGCGAATCTGCCCGTCCACGCAGACCTGCATGGAGTTCCCTCCGGACATGGTCTCGCGCTTCCAGTACTTCCAGTCGCCGTCGGTCCCGCAATAGCCGTTGGTGACCTGCCGCCACGTGGTGAGTTCAAAGGTGCCGGTGTTGCCGAACAGGAGCGGGCTGTCCTCCCAGTGCGGCGCCCTGTCCGTTCCGAGAGATGTTGTCGTGTCTGGGTTATACATGCATGTGCCCTGCGCGAAAAAGCACGGGAAAAGCTCGGTCATTCCGGAAACATCCGCCGAACCCGTCTGGCTGGAGTACAGATCGCAGTAGGAGCCGCTGCAGTCCTTGCTGAGGGTGATGCAGTCGCCGTCCTTGCGGCAGTACGTGCCTTGTGCGGCTTCCGGACCGTCGTTGCCCCCTGTGGTGAGGTAGATGTAGATTCTGGTGAAGACGTCGTGCGTGCTGGACGAGTCGACGCCGTAGTAGAGGGTGACGCTGGTCCCGGCCGCCGCGGCGGTGCCGAGGGCGGGGTCGCTTGCGACGACCTTGCCCACGTTCGCCTTCGTTGAGAACTTGGCCTTGCGTGTCACCGTGTAGCCGCGCGATTCGAGGTCGGCCTGCACGGCGTCGGGGTCCTGTCCGTAGTAGTCGACGGGGATGCCGGTGTCGCTCTGCGTGGCGACGGCCACCGTGATGCCCTTGTCGGTGTCGGTGACGGGCTGCCCGTCGGCCGGATACGTGGCGACGACGGTGCCCGGCTGTGGGGAGGAATCGGCGGGGCCGAAGGACGAGCCGGGCACGCTGGTGACGACGGCCCTGTAGGTGACGGGCACGTTCATGCCGGCCAGCGTCTGCTTGCTGTCCGCGGCCTTCGCGCCGACGGTGCCGGAGGGCACGCCGGGGCCGAGGGACTCCACGATGTCGACGAGGTCGCCGTGCCTGAGCTGCTGGCCCTCGGACACGTTGGAGAACGAGAGGAACGCCCCGGCGTTCTTGCCGGAGTACTGCTGGCTGCGCGTGGTCTGGAAGCCCTCGGACCTGAGTTCGGCCTCCACCTGGTCCGCGGTCAGGGAGTCGACGGTCGCGCCCTGTTTGCCGGCCAGCTGGTCGAGAGACGGCACGGGAACGCTCTGCCACGGCAGCATGCCACGCGTGCCCAGGAACGTGGCGGTGCCCGCCACAAGCACAAGAACAACCACGATGACGGCCGCCACAATGCGCATCGTGGTGCCGCGACGGTTCGTGGCGGGTGCCGCGGTCACCACGGGGGACGGGGTGACCGGTGTCTGTGCCGGTGCAGGTACGGGGACCGGCACAGGCGCGGGTGCCGGGGCAGGCTCTGCGTTCGCAAGAAGTGACAGATCCGGCATCCGCGTGCCGCAGTTCGTGCAGAATTTCAGGTCGGATGCCACCGGATTTCCGCAATGCGGACAATACATACAAACCCCTGTCTCTCCGAAGGCCCCCACTTTTCGAAGGCCCCTTGCTGAATGTCGCGGCTGAATGTCGCGGGAGCGGCCGCGCGCATAGGCTCAGGATACCTCACGGCGCCGCGCGGCGTTTTCGCCGTCTCCGTCCATCGCATGCGTCTCCGCCGCTCCATGTGCCCCATCGTCCCGTCCAACCCTTCTGTCATCCGGCCGTCCGTCTTCCCGCTCACGTCTCGTCACCGCGCCCGTGATATCGTGTTTCTGCTTGAAGAACGAGAGGAAAGGGGCCCGGGTGAACTCACGGGAGAACTCACAGACAACACGAACCGACGCAGCGCAGACAACCACAGCGCAAGTAACCGCCGCGCATGGTGGCGGCGCCATCCCGGGCATCGCGCGACGTCTCGCGGCTGCTGCGGTGGCCTTCGGTCTGACGGCCCTCGCCGGCTGCTCCGCTCCGTGGTCGAAAACCGATGCCGCGAGCGCCTCCGCCTCGCCCTCCGCCTCGCAGGCCGCCGCCACGGAGGCGGCAGACTCCGCCTCGCCGAGCGAATCGTCGACCCCCGAGACGCAGACCTATTCGGCCGATGTCTTCCTCGCCGGCGACTACCTGCTGCACAGCCCCGTGTACGACGACGGCCTGCAGGCGGACGGCACGTACAACTTCGCCTCCCAGATGTCCGGCCTCGGCGACATCTCCACCGGCTACGACCTCAAGTACTACAACCAGGAATCCATCCTCGGCGGCACCCAGCTGGGCCTGTCGACCTACCCGTGCTTCAACAGCCCGCAGGAGGCCGGTGACGCCATGGTCTCCATGGGCTTCAACCTCGTGTCCACGGCGAACAACCACTCGCTCGATAAGGGCGAGAAGGGCATCCGCAGCTCGCTCGAATACTGGGCGCGCCAGGAGCAGGAGCACGGCGTGCACACGGCCGGCACCTACGAGTCGTGGGACTCGCAGCGCGCCATCCCCGTGTACGAGAAGAACGGGATCACGTACACGTTCCTGTCGTGGACGTACGGCTGCAACGGCATCACGCCGCCGGCGGGCGAGGAGTACCTCGTCAACGAGTACCCGGGCCGCGAGCAGGAGATGCTCGACCAGGTGCGCCAGGCCGCCGCCGAAAGCGATGTGACGATCGTGGCCATGCACTGGGGCACGGAGTACGTGTTCGAGCCGACCGCCGAGCAGCAGACGCTCGCCCAGGAGCTCGCCGACGCCGGCGCCGACATCATCGTGGGCAACCACCCGCATGTGGTGGAGCCCGTGCAGTGGATCGGCAACGCCATCTGCTACTACGCCATGGGCAACACCATGAGCGCGCAGGATGACATCGACAACCAGGTCGGCATGGTGGGAGGCGTGACGATCACGAAAACCGTGACCGGCGACCAGAGCGCGGTGCAGCTGAGCAATGCGCGCGCCGACCTGATCTACACGTATCACGACGCCTCGTACCACAATTACCAGGTGATTCCGTTCGACCGCCTTGATGACGCGCATCTGGCCAGCCACGAGGCCGTGTACCAGAAGTACTCGCAGTACATCACGCAGATGGATCCGTCGATCGGCGTCGGCGGCGTGCGCAAGCAGTGACGGCGCGGCGGAGGTGACGGCGCGGCGGCCGCGGTCGTGATGGAATGCGGCCGCGCCTGAATACGACGGGGCCCGGATGTCTGAACGGTATCAGGCATCCGGGCCCCGTGTCCGTATCCGTCGTCATGCACGCCGCGTCAGGGCGGCGGCGCGGCGCAGGGGGAGAGGCGAGGGGAGAGGCGTCACTTCTTCTTGGATTCCTCCGCGGGGTTGTCGATCAGCGTGTAGCCCTGCTCCACGATCACCTCGCGCAGCTTCTGCAGGTACAGTTCGGCGGCGTTCGAGAGATTCGCGCGCTCGTTCGTGATCCACCCCAGGCGCATCGTGCGGTCCGTGTCCAGCGGAATCGTGATGATCTTCTCGTTGTTGAGGTCCTCGTTGTCGATGCCCGTGCACACGGTGTAGCCGTTGAGGCCGACGATGAAGTTGAGGATGGTGGCGCGGTCGGTCACGTTGATCTGCTTGGGGGAATACTCGGGCCAGACGGCCTCCTCCGCGAAGTAGAAGCTGCCTTCCTCGCCCTGGTCGTACTGGATGAACGGGTAGGGCTTGAGGTCGTCCATCGTGACCATGCGCTTGGCCGCGAGCGGGTTCTTGCGGCTGATGAACACGTGCAGCTTGGCGTCGAACAGCGGGTGGAACACGAGGTGCTTTTCGCGCAGCATCTTGCCGATGACGTTGCGGTTGAACTCCGAGGTGTAGATGATGCCGAGCTCCGACTGCATGTTCGCCACCTGGTTGATGATGTCCTTGGTGCGCGTCTCGCGGATGGTGAACTCGTATTCGTCGGAGTCGATCTCCTTCATCATCTTGACGAAGGCCTCGACGGAGAACATGTAGTGCTGCGTGCTGACCTGGCACAGCTGCTTGCGGGGCTTGGTGTGCTTGTAGCGTTCCTCGAGCAGCTCCGTCTGGTCGAGGATCTGGCGCGCATAGGTGAGGAACTCGGCGCCGTCGACGGTCAGGGCGATGCCTTGCGAGGAGCGTGTGAAGATCTCGATGCCCATCTCCTTCTCGAGTTCCTTGACGGCCGAGGAGAGCGCGGGCTGGGAGATGTACAGTTCGTGGGAGGCTTCGTTCATGGAGCCGCACTCCACGATTTTCACGATGTATTTGAGCTGGAGTAGAGTCACGCCTCGATTTTAGCGCCCGGCATGGCCTTGTTCGTCGGACGGACCGTCCACGATGTCGCCTTCGATCGCGCGTGGCTCGGCGGGAGAATCGTCGGCCTTCCTGCGCGCGTCCTCGGCGCCGCGCCTGGCCTTGTCGCCCAGCGCGCTCGCAAAACTCGCGAAACGCTGCGCCCCGGTGTGGAACGCCTTCGCCACCTTGTCGGCCGCCTGCGAATCGGCGGCCTGCTGATAGGCCTTGCCCATCGCGTAGGCGGCGTGGCGCAGGCCGTCGTCGGCGGACTGCTTCGCCTCCTTGTAGTTGTCGGACTGCGTGAAGTCGTGGATTGCCTCGCCGGCCTTCGCAGCGCCGGCCTTGGCCGCCTCCACGGCGGACCTGACCTGCTCGGATTCGGCGATCTTGCGCGCCTGCTCCTCGGCCTTCTTGCCCAGATCGTTGATATACATATGCGTCTCCCTTGTGCGTGCCCCCGCTGGATGTGTCCCTGCGGGCGCGGCATTCGTGCGTCCGGGCTGCGATGCGCGAGGGGCGGCGCTCGCCTGCCAATGCCCATTCTACGGTGGGCGGGGCGCGGGTCCCGGGATTGCGCGGACGGTTTGCGCTGGGCGTAAAGCGCCCGGCGTGGGGCGGATTGACGTACTCGATGGACATGTGCTTGCCTTCATCGCAGGTGACCTCGCTACGCTTATCGTCGGCGATTTCGCGCAGGCTGCCGCGAGGGCGGACCCGATCTGGGCAACGTCGAGAAGGTGCTCGGGCATGCCGCCGCTACGGGGCGCGGTTCGCTTGCCCCGCGGGCCCTGTCAGGCGCCGAGCAGGGCGGGCAGTTCGGTGAGCGATGCGATGCGCGTCACCTGGGCGGCGGAGTGCTCCGTGTTGGGGATTTTGAGCAGGGCGTGGCGCGAGTCGAGGTGGTGAGACGGCCGGTCGATCCAGAAGCCGTGCATGCCGGCTACGCATGCGGCCTGCGCGTCGATGTCGAACTCGTCTCCCACGTAGGCCACCTCGCCGGGGTCGAGGCCGAGACGGCGCGCCGCCTCACGGAAGACGCGGGGATCCGGCTTGCCGAAGCCGAAGGTGTCCATCGTGACGAGAAGGGGCACCTCGTCCGCGCATCCGCAGGCGGCGAGCTTGCGCGTCTGCAGTTCGGCGGCGGCGTTCGACAGCGCGCCAAGGCGCAGACCGAGCGCGTGCAGCGCGTCGAGGCAGGGGCGCACGTCGTCGTGCGCCGTCCAGTTCGAGCAGAACGTGTTCCAGAACAGCGGCTTCCATTCGTCGAGGTAGTCCTGCCAGGAGAGGGCGGGGCCGCCGAACGCCTCGTTGAGCTCGTTGGCGCGGGCGAAGCGCTGCTCGTCGAAAGTGCATTCGCCGCGCGTGTAGCGCCGGTAGTGGCCGTTCGGGTCCTCGCGCCACATGTCGATGGCGCGGGCGGTCTGCTCCTCGCCGAGCCCGGGCATGTACCGCGCCACGATCTTGCGGATGCCGATGGAAAAGGCGCGGGCCGAGTCGCAGATGGTGTCGTCGATGTCGAAGACGACGGCGCGGATGGCGGACGGGGCGGGATTGGTACCGGACGGAGCGGGGGCTCCGTTAGGCGACACGCCCGGAGCCGTGTCTGGCGTGTCGCGCGGGTCGAGGGGCGTGCGGGGCCGCCCCGTCCCCGGCGTGTCCGGCGTGTCGGACGCGGGTCGTGCGGATGCTTCGGTGGTCTGCGGGCGATGCTGTGTCATACGGCCACCATAGGCGGCGGGGCGGTCCGGCCTCCCGTCGCGCCATCCCGGACATACGACCGGACATACGACGGCGCCCCGGGAACGATGGGACTCCCGGGGCGCCGTCCGAAGAGGCTGCCGTCGCGGCGGTCACGCCGCCGGTCCGGTCACCGCGTCAGGCGCGGCCGCCTCGTCGGCGGACGGGGCGCTCGCGGGGGCCGCGGCGCGATGGCGGTATTCCTCGTATTCGCGTTCCTCGTCGGCGGACGGCTTCTGCGCCATGTAGTCGCGGTAGTCCTTGAGCCACGGGATGATGCGATGCTCCATGCCCGAGTCGTTGGGCTGGTAGTACTCGTGCCCCTCCATGCCCATGGGCAGGTACTCCTGGTGCACGAAGCCGCCGAAATCATGGGGGTTGAGGTAGCCGTTGCCCTCGCCCTCCTTCTTCGCCTCCTCGTCGAGGGGCTCGCGCAGGTGGTCGGGCACGTCGCCGATGTATCCGTCGTGGATGTCGCGGCTGACCGCCTCGGAGGCGCGCTGGATGGAGTCGGATTTCGGCGCCGTCGACACGTACACGACGGCCTCGAGCAGCGGGAAGCGTGCGTTGGGCATGCCGAGGCGGTCGACGGCGTCCGCGGCGGCGGTGGCCACGCGCAGCGCCTCCGGATCGGCCATGCCCACGTCCTTGGCGGCCGTGGTGATGACGCTGCGCGCGATGAACTTCGGGTCCTCGCCGGCGTTGAGCATGCGCATCGCCCAGTAGACGGCGGCGTCCGCGTCGGAGCCGCGCATCGACTTGATCATGGCGCTCGTCATGTTGCTCTGGTCCTGGAAGGAGTAGCGGGCCACGTTGTCGGCCACGGCGCGCACATCGTCCGCCGTCAGAATCACGACGCCGCTGTCACCGCCCTCCCACACGGCGCGCGACGCGGCCGCCTCGAGCGTGGTCAGGGAGCGTCGGGCGTCGCCGCCGCTGCTGACGATGAGCATCTTGCGCGCCTCGGGGTCGAGGCGCACGCGCCCGTTGAGGCCGCGCGGGTCGGCGCAGGCGCGGTCGAGGATCTCGCCCAGGTTGTCCATCGTCAGCTTGTGCAGGTGCACCACGATGCATCGCGACAGCAGCGCGGGCTGCAGCACGCTCGCCGGCGGCTCCGTGGTGGCGGCGATGAAGCACATCATGCGCTTCTCGACCACCGGCAGGAGGATGTCCTGCATGTCCTGGGGCAGGCGGTGGATCTCGTCGATGAACAGCACGCATTCCTCGTTGCGGCGGCGCAGACGGGAGATGGTGGCGAGCGTGGCCGTCAGGTCGGACACGTTAAGGTTCACGGCGTTGAGCTTCATCATGTGGCGGCCGGATTCCTGCGCGACGAGCTGCGAGAGCGTCGTCTTGCCGGTTCCCGGAGGGCCGAACAGGAGGGCGGCTCCCGGCACCGCGAGCGACGACAGGTCGGGGTTCTGCGCCATGAGCATGAGCGGGGAGCCCGGAGCGACGACCTCCTCCTGGCCCACCACGTCCTCGATGCGCCGCGGTCGCATGCGTTCGGCAAGTGGTTTCAACGGCTCCGTCCGGGTCGTCTCGTAGTGGGGAATCTCCATATCCATCGGTTCGCTCCCTTGCAGTGTCTGATGCTGTGTCGGTTTGTGCCCTCCGGCGCCGCCCCGCATGGGGCGCCGCCGCTCAACAGGACCGCGCCGTCGCGGCCCCGCCTCCAGACCATAGTAGTCCGTCCCCGGCCGGAAACACGTCGTGTCACCGGCGATGCGACGGCGCGGCTGCGGGGCGAATGCTCCGTGACGCCGGACACGCCCGTCGCACGCCGTGCCACCCACTGTGACCGGGTGGCACTACGATGAGACTTCGGCCGCGCCGCGCCATACGGCGCGCGGCGACGGCGGCAGACGACACCGACAGCGCACAGGAGGCACGCATGCCCATCGAGGCCCAGCAACTGGAGATCCGCATCGGAGCGAGGCAACTGCTCAAGCCAACCGATTTCCACGTGTCCGCGGGAGACAAGATCGGCCTCGTCGGGCGCAACGGCGCCGGCAAGACCACCCTCACACGCGTCATCACCGGCGACATGCTGCCCTCCGGAGGCTCCGTGCGCGTCACCGGCAAGCTCGGCTACCTGCCCCAGTCCACGCACGCCGCCGACCCCGGGCAGACCGCCCTCGACCGCGTCATGAGCGCCCGCGACATCGCCAGCCTCATCTCCCGCATCCGCAAGGCCGAGAAGGAGATGACCGACCCCGACCCCGACGTCATGGAGAAAGCCATGCGCCGCTACGACCGCGCCATGCAGGACTTCGAGAACGCCGGCGGCTACACCGCCCAGTCCGAGGCCATCAAGATGGGCGAATCCCTCGGACTGTCCCAGGAAGTGCTCAAGCAGACCCTCGGCACGCTCTCCGGCGGCCAGCGCCGCCGCATCGAACTGGCCCGCATCCTGTTCTCCGACGCCGACACACTCATCCTCGACGAGCCGACCAACCACCTCGACGCCGACTCCATCGAATGGCTGCGCGGATACCTGAAGAACTTCGAAGGCGGCTTCCTCGTCATCTCCCACTCCACCGAGCTCCTCGACGAAGTCGTCAACAAGGTGTGGCACCTGGATGCCCAGCTCGCGCAGATCGACATGTACTCCATGGGCTGGAAGGCGTATCTGCATCAGCGCGTGGTGGACGAAGAACGCCGCCGCAGGGAGCGCGAGGTGGCCGAGAAGAAGGCCGAACGCCTCATGAAACAGGGCATCCGCCTGCACGCCAAGGCCACCAAGGCCGTCGCCGCGCAGAACATGATGCGCCGCGCGGAGAAACTCCTCGAAGGCACCCAGGAGGCGCAGCGCAAGGAGAAAGTCGCCGACATCCGCTTCCCCGAACCCGCCCCGTGCGGCCGCACGCCCATCATGGCCAAGGACATCTCCAAGGCCTACGGCAGCAACATCGTGTTCGCCGGCATCAACCTCGCCATCGACAAAGGCTCCCGCGTCGTCATCCTCGGCTACAACGGCGCCGGCAAGACGACCACACTGCGCATCCTCGCAGGCGAGGAGACGCCCGACACCGGCGAGGTCGTCTACGGGCACGGCGCCAAGATCGGCTACTTCGCCCAGGAGCACGACACCGTCGACGACACCCTGACCGTGCTCGAGAACCTCCAGCACGTCGCCCCCGAACTCAACGACACCCAGGCCCGCTCCATCCTCGGCTCCTTCCTCTTCTCCGGGGACGACGCCATGAAGCCCGCCCGCGTGCTCTCCGGCGGCGAGAAAACACGACTGGCGCTCGCGACGCTCGTGACGAGCCGCGCCAACGTGCTGCTTCTCGACGAGCCGACGAACAACCTCGACCCCGCCTCGCGCGACGAGATCCTCAAGGCGATTGCGAAATACGAGGGCGCCATCGTGCTCGTCACCCACGACGAGGGCGCCGTGGAGGCCCTCAACCCGGAGCGCGTGCTGCTCATGCCCGACGGCGACGAGGACCTCTGGAACGACGAGTACCTCGACCTCGTGGCCGAGGAGTAGCGCGCCCTCGCACACGTCCCGCCCCATTCAATCCGCTTATCAAGTCGCTTATTCCGCACCTTCCGTGGTATGCTCGCCCTCACGGCATGCAGCATGCCGGGTTCTTCCGCGAAGGTGCGGGAAACCAGTGGGAGACGGCAGAACATGGGAGGAATGAATATGAAGCTTGCGGAGGCCTTGCAAGAACGCGCCGACCTCAAGGTGAAGATTGACGATCTTTCGGGGCGTTTGATGCGTAACGCATTGGTACAGGAGGGCGAGAAGCCCGTTGAGGATCCACAGGCGTTACTCGTCGCCCTTGACGCGGCGATCGACCGTTTGGCCGTTCTCATCGCGAACATCAACCTCACCAACGACCGCACCGTTGTGGACGGACGCACGATTACGCAGATCATTGCCCAGAAGGACTGCGAAGGAACCCGTTTGGTCGCATACCGCCAGCTCATCCGGTCTGCAAGCGCCAGCACGGACAGGGCCAGGGGAGCGGAGATCAGGATCCGCCCCACGGTGGATGTGGCTGCGTTGCGAAAAGAAGCCGACCGGATCGCCAAGCGCATCCGCCTGCTTGACAACACGCTCCAGGCCACGAACTGGTCGACCGAACTCATGGAAAGAGACGACGCGGCCTCCGGCTCCGGCGCGGCGAGCTGAGTGTTCAGAAGGTAGTCCTTGCGCGCAGGGTGGATACCACCGCGTTCGAATCGCACATTTCTTGAGTTGGCATATCGTCGTAACAAAACCCACGGGACGGGACGACGCTCACAGCGCAGGTCCTCATCTCGCACAGGCGCATATCAACGGCTCACAGAGCACCACCGGGTGTCAGCTGAACGCAAGGACGAGGGCAGGGTACGGGGAACATGAGTCTCCTCTCCGTTCGTCGCATGACGGGCGGAGAGGAGATTTTTTCATGCCGGCCGTCCGGCATTCGTGATGGCGGCGCGATGTGCGCGTGGGGCCCACGATTCTAAAAAATCCTGATGGGGGACTCAAAGCAATGCCTCGAACCACGCCGCGGCAAGGGGGCCATGGCGGCGTTAGGCTGGGCGCAGCAATCGGAAACCATCGATAGGGAGGCGGAAATGACCGGCATCGCATTCCATCGCGCGGCGCGTCGTCCCTCCGCCGGATGGATTCCCCCGACGGCCCCGCCCCGTCGGCGAATGCGATAGTCTGCGCATCCACGGGGCGGCCGGTCGGCACGGCCGAAAACCGGATGCGCAGACCCGACGCGCGGCGACGCGCGCCAATCGTTCCCCATACGCCGAATCCCACGCCACCGGCATCCCACGCCACCGCAAGGCAGAAGCCGCCACGGTCGCATGGGCGCGGGCGCATCCGCGCCACATGGCGACGCATCGAAGCGCCACGCCGGGAAACCGGGGCGTGCCCACATTGCCAGGACAAGCACAAGAAGCGTTGGGGAGCAGTGCGCCCCGACACGGACAGGAACGAGAATGAGCATCACTTCGCAGAACACCGAGAACGGACGGAACACGCAAGACGCCCCGGGCGCGGCGGGCACCGACGGCGTAGGCTTCGACACACGCAGCCTACACGCCGGATACGATCCGACAGGGCACCTGGACGCCACCTCCGTGCCCATATACGCCACCGCCGCATACGACCTGCACACCGCGGAACGCGGATCGCGCACAGCCAACGGCAAGGAGCCGGGCGCCCACCTGTACTCGCGCGCATCCAACCCCACGTCCGACGTGCTCGAGGCTCGCCTCGCCTCCCTCGACGGAGGCAAGGCAGCCGTCGCCTTCGCATCCGGCATGGCCGCCATCGCCGCCACCATCCTCACCCTCGCCGACAACGGCGGGCGCATCGTCGCCGCAAACGCCCTGTACGGAGGCACCTTCGACTTCATCACCAACATCCTGCCCGCACTCGGCATCGGCGTCGACATCATCGACAGGATCGACGACCCCGCCTCCCTCGAGGCGGCCATCGGTCCCGACACGCGCCTCGTCTTCGTCGAAAGCGTCTCCAACCCCACCACGCGCATCGCCGACATCGACGCCATCTCACGCGTCGCCCACGCCCACGGCGTCGCCGTCGTCGTCGACAACACGCTGCCCACCCCGTACCTGTACCGCCCCATCGAACACGGAGCCGACCTCGTCGTGTACTCCACCACCAAAGGCATCAACG
>NZ_MWWR01000025.1 GCF_002259605.1 Pseudoscardovia radai
CGAAGGCTTGCTCCCAAACAAAAGCGGTTCACGACCCGAAGGCCTCCATCCCGCACGCGGCGTCGCTGCATCAGGGTTCCCCCCATTGTGCAATATTCCCCACTGCTGCCTCCCGTAGGAGTCTGGGCCGTATCTCAGTCCCAATGTGGCCGGTCGCCCTCTCAGGCCGGCTACCCGTCGAAGCCTTGGTGGGCCGCTGCCCCGCCAACAAGCTGATAGGACGCGACCCCATCCCATCCCGCGAAAGCTTTCCCACGACCCCATGCGGGGACGCGGAGCATCCGGCATTACCACCCGTTTCCAGGAGCTATACCGGGGGACAGGGCAGGTTGGTCACGCATTACTCACCCGTTCGCCACTCTCACCCGCAAGCAAAGCCCGCGGGATCCCGTTCGACTTGCATGTGTTAAGCACGCCGCCAGCGTTCGTCCTGAGCCAGAATCGAACCCTCCACGAAAAAAAAACGCGAAAGGAAACCAAACGGCTCCCAAAATCAAACAAAAGAAAGAAATGACAGGCAACACGGACGCCCCGAAGGACACCCATGCCGCACTACCACATCACAGGGCGACCTCACGGCCTCCCGGCACCCACGCGCCCAACGCGCAAGGGCGTCGCCCCGCTGGCAATCAAATGACTTGTAAAGTAGCACAAAACACGCTCTTGAGTTCTCAAACCACCACCACACCCGCAGGAAAACCCGCCGGAACCCTCCGGCCGGCCGCCCCGCGAGGCAGCAAGGAAGAAACATACACGAACCCAGCCAACAACGCAAACCCACCCCCAACCAACACCCCCAAACCCCTACAAAACACTAACCACCACCGGCGTGTCGCAAACCACCCAAAACACCAACCAAAACCAACCCAAAACCCAAAAACACCACCCAAACACCCAAAAACAACCCAACAAACACCCAACACCGGCGTGTCACACCACTGCAGGCCACCTCCAAGCCACCACATAACCGAGTTCCCCGCCACAAACCGTCCATCAGAATCGTCCATCGTCGAAAACCGCCACCTACACCCCGAACCGATCTCCTGCCCCACACCCCGCCCATGGCACCCCTTCCCATCGCAAAGCGTTCTCTCCCCAACAATCCCATGCGCAACTCGTGGGACAAAGGCCAGTGGTCGTGTGAGAATCGTATATGGCTGATGAAGGGGCCACTTACGACGGAGGGGTTATGAAGAATCCAGACAACACGCCGTTTACAGACGCGAACGGCTCGAACAACAACAATCCACAGGGCGCCGCCGACGCCAACGCGACGCACACCACAGACACGACCATTGTCGCGGCCCCGATGGAATCGTCCGCCCAGGCCGAAGCAGACGACCCCGCGAGCGCCGAGACTTCCGCACCCACGAGCGCGGGCGCCAGCGCAACCGCACCAACCGCAACCGCCCCGCGCCGCCGGTGGACGAAAACGCTGATCGCCGTCCCGATCCTCGTCGTACTGCTCGTCGCCTGCGGATGCGCGTGGGCATGGCAGACACGGTGGCGCAGCATCGCGGTGACAGTGAACGGACAGCGCCTCGAGATTTCCGCGGGCATGACCGTGCAACAGCTCATGAGCGCCAACGGCGATTTCAACGCGCGCCCCGGCAGGCTGCTCGCGCTCGACGGCACCGTGCTGAATGACAACGGCGGCGATCCGGCCTCCTTCACGATCGACAACCGCCAGGTCTCCCCCGCTGATTGGAACAGCACGCGCCTGCCGGGCGACGCGACGGTGGCGGTGGCGTCCGGCGCCGACGTGACTGAGGGCCATTCAACTGAATACGAGACGGTTCCGCGCGGCGTATCGGTGAACGTCACCGGCGGCGTGGTGCAGATGGTGCAGTCGCGCGGCAAGGATGGCAAGCGCGAGGTCTGGGTCGGCGACGTCTCCGGGCAGCGCGTGGAGAAGGACGTGGTCGAGCAGCCTGAGGATGCGCAGGTGGTCGGCGTGTCGCCGCATCCGGAGGGGCGCAACGTCATCGCGCTGACTTTCGACGACGGCCCGAGCCAGCAGTACACCGGTCCGATCCTCGACATCCTCAAGGACAAGGGCGTGAAGGCGACGTTCTTCGACGTGGGCACGTATTCGCTGGCGTATCCCGATGAGGAGAAGCGCATGATGGCCGAGGGCCACGAGGTGGCGAGCCACAGCAACACGCATGCGTATCTGCCGGGGCTTTCGCGCGACGAGCTGCGCTCGGAGCTCAGCGCCGGGTTGCAGAACATGCAGCAGGCGTCGGGCGTGAACACGCGCATGATCCGCGCTCCGTACGGCGCGTTCACGGCCGACCAGTGGAAGGACGCCTACGACCTCATCGACTACAACGTGATCTGGAGCGTCGACACCAAGGACTGGGAGCTCCCTGGCGCGCAGGCGATCCGCAGCGCGGCCGTCTCGGGCGCGTACAACGGCGCGGTGATCCTCATGCATGACGGCGGCGGCAACCGCGACCAGGATGTGGCCGCGCTGCCCGGCATCATCGACGACCTCAAGGGGCAGGGATACGAGTTCGTGACGATCAGCGAACTGCTGCAGATGGTCGGCGCGAGCGCCGCGCCCGCGGAGGGCGACGGCGCGGCGAGCGACAGCGGCGCGTCGGCGTCGGATGGCGCAGGTGATGGCGCGAGCGGTGATGGCTCCGCCTCGTCGAGCGCCGCGTCGGATTCCGCAACGATGGCGGCCGCCGCGTCCGCTGCAAGCGCCCGGCAATCGTAGATTCGACGACTGCTTCCGGCATATGCCGGCAGAACAAGGCAAAACCGGACCCCGGCCTTCGCGTCGAGGTCCGGTTTTTGTGGCGCATTGGCGCGGAAGCCGTAGACGCGAACGTGGTGGGTCAGGCAGTGGAAACACGATTTTCCCGCTATTTTCGGGAAATGTAGTCTGGCTCCATCGTCGCGGGCGGCGGACCCAGACCCGACAGAGGCGGATCCCCACCGGACCGGCCGCGTTCAGTGTGAGGAAACGCTCGCACCGAACGGCCCCGACCTCCAAAAAGCGCGCCCAAACGAGGGTCAAGGGCCTTCAGTGCGCACATCCGCTCACACCGAACGGCCCCGACACCCGAAAAAGCGGGCATGAGCGGAGTCAAGGGCCTTCACTGCACACGAACACTCACACCGAACGGGCGTGGGGACGAATCGGATCCGAAGAGACCGGCCGAGACGGCTCGTGGCGAAGATTCCTCACCATGAATGTGATTCCCCTGCCCCAAACCCCAGACCGGCGGCCGAAAACGAGCCTCACGGCGAAGAAACCTCGCCACGAACGCCACAACAACGGACCAACGCCGGGAAAATCGTGGAAACGTGGCCTCATGGCGAGGAAACCTCACCACGAGGGCGATTCCCCCAACCCAAACCCCAGACCTGCGCCCGAAAACGAGCCTCACGGCGAAGAAACCTCACCACGAACGGCCCGCGGCGACGGGGCAAACCCGCGGCGACGCGGCAAACTCTCGATACCGCGGCGAAAACAAAAAACCGGAACGCCGTGAAGCGTTCCGGTTACCTGTGCCCCCGCAGGGGCTCGAACCCTGGACACGCGGATTAAGAGTCCGCTGCTCTAGCCAACTGAGCTACAGGGGCAATGGCTAAGTACCAAAGCCAAGAGGTAAATATACTCGCGTTTTCCAAACATGCAAATCGAGAGGCACCATCGGCGTGTCGCGTGTATTTTCAACGATTTTCCCAAACGCTCCCCCGTCGCCCAACCAGGCGCGGCCCAACTGCATACTGCATAGCGGGCCCGCGCACCGGACCCCATACGCAAAACCGGCCGGTGCACAAGGCATCGGCCGGTTTCAGGCTATGTACACGCGGTGCATACGCGCCGAAATCGTCACACGATCTTCGGCATCGGTGTGGTCAGCGAGGTGGTGAGGTTGACGTGGAGCAGTCCGGCTCCGGCGTGCACCTCGCACTTCTTGAGCGTCACGGTGCGCTCGGCCTCGGGGGCGGAATCGTTGTCGGTCATGGTCGCGGGCGACTTCACGGCCACCACCACGAGCTGGTTGATGTCGATTCCGGCCTTGGAGCACAGCTCCGTGGCCTCGGCGAGGCTCGGCTCGAAGGAGTCGCGCTCCAGGACGCGCTCGGCCGGCACGCCGTACGCGCTCTGCGCAATCCAGCGCACGGTGTCCTTCACGGACTTGCCCTTGTTGCTGGCCGGGGCCTGGGGCACGCCGGCGGCGTCGAGGGCGGCCACGAAATCGTCGAGCTGCGGGCTCAGCGCGTCGCCGCCATCGCGGAACAGGTTGCCGAGCACCGGCGTGCGGAAACCAAGCTCCGCGGCCTTGGCCTTGAGCGCCGGAATCTGGTCATCCTCGCCCTCCCACAGGTTGATGAGCGGGAAGGTGGCGATGCCGAGGCTTTCGAGGCGGTTCACATGGAACGGGTAGCGCCAGCTGAGCGTCGGGTCGTCGTTCCACGTGGTGGCGCGGGTCACGACGACGGCGGCGGACGGCCACTGCGCACCGTATTCGCGCGCGGCGATGTCGAGCCACTTCTGCGCGCCGGCGTCGGTGCCGTAGCCGGCCTCGACGACCACCACGTCATGGCGGGCACAGGCGAGCTCGACGGACACCAGCGAGGGGATGCCGATGGAGACGTTGGCGAACGGACCGCAGTGCACGTACACCGGCGAGCCCTCGCGGGTCTCGGTGTAGGCGGGCATGACAGCGGTCGCGAGGATATTCGTGATGCGCCACAGGTCGATGAACTCGCCGAACGTCACGGGCTGACCGTCCTTCGTGCCGGCGATCATGGCCGACACGCGCCGGCCGAGCTCCTCCATGGAGCGCGAGAGCACCACGATTTGCATAAGCTCGCAGGTCGGGGTCAGCACGACGCGCTCAGGCACGTCGCCCTTGCCGCGGTCCACGGCGATCTGACGCAGCGAGCGCGACGGCACCTCGGAGACGCGCGGCACGAGGATGGTGTCGAGACGGCCCTCGTCCACAGCCTTCTCGGCGAAAGAGACGAGCAGATTCTGCGCGGCCTCGATGCTGCCCATCTCACCGCACAGGCCCCAGTCGACGAGCTCCGGGTGGGACAGCGACGCCTTGCCGCCGCCGGAGGCGCCGCCCTTGGAGCCGGCCGCCGTGATGCCCATGGACGGCTGGCGCAGGACGGCGGCCGCATCGATGCCGCGTTTGCGCAGCGCGTCGATCAGCGCGATCGTGGTGGTCGTCTTGCCTTCGCCGCGGCTGGCCTTGAGCGGCGTATCCGCGGTGACGAGCACGACCTTGCCATGCTTGCGCGGGACGTCGGGGTTCTGCCTGAGATAGTCGAGGTACCCGAAGGCATCGATCTTCTTGAACACGCCGTATTGAGACACGAAATCCTCGTATGCGGTCATCAATCCTCCTGTTGTTTTTTCCCTGTCGACGCCCATCATGCTCCGTCGGAGCCCGTCCAGGCGCACCTCATCCATTATCCGACATATGGAAGCCGTTGCGCATCCCCATGCTCGTGGCGTACAGAACCTTGCCCAGCAGGTCGGAGGTCTCCTGACGCACGAACTCGGCGATGTCCTCGTTCGCCTTCGTCAGGATCGCACGGGCCTCGTCATAGCCCTTGCCGGCCACGTTCCGGTCGACGCGCGCGACGAACGCGTGCCCCGCGCCGCCGACGCGCTCCTGGTACTGCTCGATGGCCGCGCGCGTGTCGTTGTAGCGTGCGTCCGCGAGCGCCCCGATCAGACGGTTCGCCCAGTAGAAGTTGTTCGTGTCGACGGTGCCTGTGGTGTCGCGGAAGTAGGCGGGGACATCGTCGATATTCGCGAACAGCGGCACGAGGGCGTTGAAGGGGTTGCTGCCGTAGGCCGTCCACTGGATGGCGGCGTTGCCCGCGTCCACGTAGGGGCGCAGCTGGATGACGCACAGGTGGTTGTTGCGGTTGATGCCGATGGGGCGGAACATGCGGCGCGTGGCGGCGTCGCCGGCGGTTCCGTACGGATCGAAGGGCGTGCCCTGGTAGTGCGAGGAGAGCACGTACTTGACGTCCTCGATGGTGATCTTGCGCTCGGGCTGGCGGCACCACGGGATGTCGTCGCTCATGGGCGTGTGCAGGGCCTCGGCGCTGTCCCAGTCCTCGTCGAAGGGGTTGAGGAAGCGCTGCATGTACCAGGCGCGCGGCGTGTTGTACACGTGGTCGGAGTCGGAGTGCGAGCCGAAGGCGTCGCGCGGATTGAAGGGCGAGACGCCCTCGACGGCCAGGTCGAGATGGTTGTCCTCGATGAACTCGCGCAGGTCGGCGGAGCACATGCAGTTCTCCTGGTCGCCGAAGGCATCGTCGAGGTCGAATTCGTCGATGCCCAGCTGGTTGGGCATGGTCACGTAGCTGTCGTCGGGCACGCGGCGGGCGATCCAGTGGTGTCCGCCGACGGTTTCAAGCCACCAGATCTCGTCGACGTCGCTGAAGGCGATGCCGTTCATCTCGTAGGTGCCGTACTTTTCGAGAAGCGCGCCGAGGCGCTCGACGCCTTCGCGTGCGGAGCTGATATACGGCAGCACGATGGTGACGAGGTCTTCCTCGCCGATGCCGCCGGCGCGCTCGGGCACGTATCCGGGCTGGCCCTTGGTGCCCTTCTCGTGCACGGGCGGCACAAGCGGGTCGGCGCCGAGCACGCGCTCGTTCGTGGTAAGGGTTTCGGTGGCGCTCATGGCCACGTTCTTGGCGTTGACGCCGTGCTCGGCCCAGATTCCCTCGTCGGGCAGGGCGTTCGGCACGGCCGTGTAGCGCATCGGGTTGTCGGGAAGGTCGATTTCGACGTGGCTCAGCACGCTGCGGTAGTGGCGTGGCTGGTCCTCAGGCTGCACGACGATCGTTTTCTTCGCCGTGAACTGACCGTTCGGGGAATCCTCGTTCCTCGCGATGATGGTGCTTCCGTCATAGCTTGCGTTCTTGCCCACAAGAATCGTGGTGCAGGGCATGGTCGCTCCTTCCGCGGGGCGCGAAAGACGATTGTGTCGTCGCGCCGCCGCGCTCTTGTATGTGGTTTCCTCTGTTTATGTGTGGTCCGGTTATGTGCGTGTCCGGGCGGCCTGCGGATTCAGGCCTTGCCCAGCAGCCAGACGCTGTCGAAGGCGACGAGCGTGCGGCTCGTGCGCATCGCGTTGCGCAGCTGGTTGAGCCAGAAGCCTTCCTTGATGTCGGGAATCGGAGCGCTCGTGGCCCACACGCTGAGCATGTACTCGTGGTCCTTGTCGGGCGGGTTCGGGCCGACGTAGCGCTGCGTGACGGCGGGATTGGTCTCCCCCACCATCGGCGAGGCGTAGCTGTTGCGCCCCTGCACGGCCTCGGGGATCATCGACGGCATGGTGCGGGAAAAGTCCTCGGGAATGCGCAGGGCGGTGGAATCGTGGAAGTCATACATGATGGCGCCCACCGGCACGTTGGCGACGCACCAGTGGATCCACTGGAAGCCGCCGACCGCGATGGCGTCGTCGTCGACGAGCTCCCAGTGCAGGTACTGGGCGTCCGCCGGCAGGTCGCTGATGGCGAAGGGGAAGGAGACGATGCTGTGCGAGCCGATTTTGTTCTCCTCGGGCGCGTGCTTGGCGTAGGCGTCGGGGATTGTCGTGAAGTCCGTTTGTATTCTCATGGCTCCATTATCACGCATCGTGGTCACGAAACGCGTGAAGGAAACGGGCGGATCGTGGGCTCCCGCGCGCCGCGCAAAGCGAACGCCGCACATCAAGCAAGCGCCGCGCGCGCCTTACGACGCGGGCGCGAACACGATGAGCGAGCACAGCAACGCCTCGAAGTCGAGCTGGGCGTTGCCGTTGCCGCGCAGGCGGCGGCGCGTCAGGGCGATGCGGTCCATGCGGTCCACGGCATCCTCGCGGCCGATGCGGGCGGAGAGGTCGTAGATGGCGCGCTTGTTCTCGAGATTCACGATTCCCACGGCGTCGACGGCTCCGTTCTGGATGACGGCGACGTCGCGGTAGATGCTCGCGATCGAGTTAAGCGAGCGGTCGAGCACGTCGCGCACGAGGCGCGTGGCGCGGCGGGTCCGGTCCTCCTTCTTGCCGATGGCGTTCCACTGGGAGCGCAGCACGGAAGGGATGGGGTCTTTGTCCTTGAGGCCGTTGATGCGGCGGAACTCGGCCTTCTCGCGCTCCACGGAGCGCTCCACCGAGGTCTCGGCCTGTGTCTTCGCGTTTTTCAGCAGCGTGTCGGCGAGCACGACGGCGTCGGAGACGCGGCGCAGGTTCAGCACGCCCACCACGAGCTCGTCGCGGTCCGCGAGCGCCTGGTCGTCCTTCGCGTAGAGGCGCGCGATGCCGATATGGCCTTCCGACAGGCGGGCGCAGCGCAGCGCGAGGCGCTCGTCCACGCCGCAGTCTTTCTCGATGAAGGCCGCGACGTCCTTGGTCTGCGGCACGGCAAGCGTCACGAGGCGCGTGCGGCTGCGGATCGTGGGCAGCACGTCCTGCGGGCTGGGCGCGCACAGCATCCAGATGGTGTGCTCGGCCGGCTCCTCCACCTCCTTGAGCAACACGTTCGTGGTGCGCTCGAGCATGCGGTCGACGTCCTCGATGATGATGACGCGCCACGGAGAGGTATGCGGCGTCTCCTCGGAGTCCTCGACGAGCCGGCGCACCTCGTCGATGCCGATCGTGACCTTGTCGGTGGCCATGACCTGCACGTCGGGGTGGCGGCGTTCGAGGATGGCGCGGCAGATCTCGCATTCCCCGCACCCGTGGCGCGGGCATTCGAGGGCGGCGGCGAAGGCGATGGCCACGTTGCTGCGGCCCGATCCGGGAGGGCCGCAGAAAAGCCACGATTGCGCGATATGCGCCGGGTCTCCCTCGGCGATGCCACGCAGCATGTCGACGACGGGTTGCTGGCCGACGATGGTATTCCACACGCTCATGATGCGTTCTCCTGTGACGTTCGCGACGGGACGGGGGCGGGCGATGATGCGTACGGCGATGATGCCGGTGCGGCGGACAGCGCCGTGCGCTCGAGGTCGTCGCGGTGCTGCGCAAGCAGGATGTCGGCGTCGGCGCGGATGGCGTCCCACACGTCGTCGACGGTGAGCGAGGCGTCCACGACGCGGAAGCGCGCGGGGGCATCGTGCGCCAGGTCGAGGAAGGCGCGGCGCGTGCGGTCGAAGAACGCGGCGCCCGACGATTCGAGGCGGTCGGCCTCGCCAGTCAGGCGCGCGGAGGATGCGCGGAAATCCATGTCGAGCAAATATGTGCGGCCCGGCCACAATCCGTCGGTGGCCCATTCGCTGAGCATGCGGATGTCGTCGGGCGTCAGCTCGCGCCCGCCTGCCTGGTAGGCCAGGGAGGAATCGATGTAGCGGTCGGAGATCACGATGCCGCCGTTCTCGAGCGCGGGGCGGATGACCTCGGCCACGTGCTGCGCGCGGTCCGCGGCGTATAGAAGCGCCTCGGTGCGCGGGCTGATGTCGGCCGCGGGCGCATCGTCGGACACATCATCGTTGGACACGCCATGCGGCGCGGCGCCATCGTCGGCGCCCGCGAGGCGCACGCCGTCCACGCCATGCAGCAGCAGCCCGCGCACGATGGTGCCGAGAGGCGTGCCGCCCGGCTCGCGCGTCATCGTGACGCGATACCCCAGGCCCCTGAGGTAGTCGCGCAGGCGCAGCGCCTGCGTGCTTTTGCCGACGCCGTCGACGCCTTCGAAAGACACAAACAACCCGGGCATACGTCTCCTTGCCTGTTCTTTGCCTGTTCCGCCGGCCGTGGCGCGGCATCCGCCCGCAAGCGGGGCTTCTCCGGCCTACTCGGCCGCCGCCCCGCCGTCGGCGGGCTTGCGCGTCGCGGTGCGGCGCGTCGTGGTTTTCTTCGCAGTTCCGGTTTTCTTCGCGGTGGTCTTCTTCGCGGTGGTCTTGCGCGTGGTCGCCTTCTTCGCGCCCGTGGTCTTCGAAGAAGCGGAGGATTTGCGCGTCGTGGTGCGGCGGCCGCGCTTGGACGGGCCGGCCGCGCGCTTCTCGGCGAGCAGATGGTACGCCTCCTCCGGCGTGATGGACTCGGCCGTGTACTGCTTGGGCAGCGTGCGGTTCGTCGTGCCGTCGGTGATGTACACGCCGTAGAAGCCGTCCTTGATCGTGACGGGCTTGCCCGACTCGGGATCGGTTCCCAGCTCGCGAAGCGGCGGCTTGGCGGCGCCGCGGGTGCGGCGGCCGGTCTTGGGCTGCGCGAACAGGGCCTTGGCCTGGTCGATCGTCACCGTGAAGATCTCGTCCTCGCTGCCCAGGGAGCGCGAGTCGCTCGAGCCGTCGGGCGACGTCTTCGTGATATACGGGCCGTAGCGGCCGTTCGTCGCCAGCACCGGCACGCCCACGAGCTCGCCGGTCGCCGGATCGGTTTCCTCGATCTGGCCCACGGTGCGCGGCAGTCTGAGCAGCTGCAACGCTTGGTCGAGCGTGACGGTTTCCGGCGTCATGGACTTGAACAGGGACGCCATCTTCGGCTTGGGCGCGGCGGCCTTCTTCGTGGCGCGCTTGCGTCCGGACGATGCGGCGCTCGATGCGGCCGCGGAATCGTCCGTTTTCGCGGAATCATCCGCCGGCTGCGGCAACGTCAGCGCCACATACGGGCCGTAGCGGCCCGTGCGCACGGTCACGACGCCGCCCGTCGCCGGGTCGACGCCCAGCTCGCGCGGACCGCCCGCGTTCTTCTCGATAAGCTCGTGGCCGCGCTCGACGGTCAGCTCATCGGGAGCAATCGTGTCGGGAATCGTGGCACGCTTGGGCTTGCCCTCGGCGTCCAGCTGCTTCGTGTCCTCCAGATACGGGCCGTAGCGGCCGACGCGCACCTGCAGGCCGTCGCCGATCTCAATCGTGTTGATCTTGCGCGCGTCGATGTCACCCAGCTGCGCCACCTGCTGGTGCAGACCCTCGTGCGCCTCGGACGGATTCGACACGGAGCCGTCGCCTGTGCCGAAGTAGAAGGCCGTCAGCCAGTCCTTGCCGTTCTCCTTGCCGGAGGCGATCTGGTCGAGGCCGTTCTCCATCTGCGCCGTGAACTCGTAGTCCACGTACTGCGGGAAGTTGCTCTCCAGCAGGTTCGTCACGGCGAAGGCCAGCCAGCTGGGAATCAGCGCGCGGCCGCGCTCGTACACGTAGCCGCGGTCGATGATCGTGGAGATGATGCTCGCGTACGTCGACGGACGGCCGATCTCCTTGGCCTCGAGCGTGCGCACGAGAGAGGCCTCGGTGTAGCGCGCCGGCGGCTGCGTCTCGTGATGCGCGGGCTGCGCGTCCTCGGCCACGAGCGTGTCGCCCTCGGCCATCGGCGGCAGCGCCACGTCGGCGGAATCATCGTCTTTCCTCTTCGCGGCATGCCCGCGGTCGCCATACGCCGCAAGGAAACCGGGGAAGTCGATCACCGTGCCGCTCGCCTGGAACACCACGGGGCCGTCCTCGCGAGTCTCGGCCTGCAGGCGCACAGTGGCCGTCGAACCGGTGGCGTCGGCCATCTGCGAGGCCAGCGTGCGTGCGTAAATCAGCGAATACAGCTTGAGCTGGTCCGGCGGCAGCGTGCCCGCAAGCGTGCTCGGGTCGCGGAACGACACGCCCGCCGGGCGAATCGCCTCATGCGCCTCCTGCGCGCCGGCCGTGCGCGTGGCATACTGCTTCGGCGCGTCCGAGAGGAAGCGCTCGCCGAAGCGCTCCCCCACCGCCTGCCGGGCGGCGTGGATGGCCTCCTGCGAAAGCGTGACCGAATCGGTACGCATATACGTGATGTAGCCGTTCTCGTACAGGCTCTGCGCCGCACGCATCGTGGCGCGGGAGCTCATGCCGAGGCTGTTGCCGGCCGCCTGCTGCAGCGTCGACGTGGTGAACGGCGGCACGGGGCGGCGGCGGTACGGCTTGGTTTCCATCGAGACGACCGTCAGGTCGGCGCCCCTGACCTCGTCCACGATGCGGTTGGCGCGCGCCTCGTCCACATGGACGGCGCCCTCCTTCGCCGCCGCAGGCACGAGACGGCCCTCGCTGTCGAAGTCCTTCGAGCCGACGACGCGGGCGCCGCCGACCTGTACGAGACGTGCGTCGAAGGTGGCGTCGCCCTTGCGCGACGTGACGACGACGTCCCAGTAGGAGGCGCGCACGAAGGCCATGCGTTCGCGCTCGCGCTCCACGATGAGGCGCGTGGCGACGGACTGCACGCGGCCTGCGGACAGGCCCGGGCCCACCTTGCGCCACAGCACCGGCGACAGCTCGTAGCCGTACAGGCGGTCGAGGATGCGGCGCGTCTCCTGCGCGTCGACCATGTTCTCGTCCACCTGGCGCGTATGCTTCAACGCATCCTGGATGGCGCTTTTCGTGATTTCGTGGAACACCATGCGCTTGACCGGGACCTTGGGCTTGAGCGTCTGCACCAGATGCCACGCGATGGCCTCTCCCTCGCGATCCTCATCAGTCGCCAGATAGAGCTCGTCGGCGTTCTTCAGCGCGGTGCGCAGCTGCGACACGGTTTTCTTCTTGTCCGGGCCGACCACGTAGTACGGAACGAAGCCATCGTCCACGTCGACGCCGAACTTGCCGAATTTCGCCTTGTCCTTGGCGGGAATCTCGGAAGGCTGCGCGAGGTCGCGGATATGGCCGACGGATGCGAGAACCGTATAGCCGTCGCCAAGGTATCCGCCGATTTTCTTCGCCTTGGTCGGAGACTCGACGATCACCAGCTTGTTCCCAGTCGTCATGTGCCCTCCTTGGTCACCTCATCGTTAGAAGAATATACGCCCGACCACACGCACAGCGTTTCGCGACGTCCCCGGCGGACGCTTCCGGCGCGTCCTGCGCCCCGAATCGTCCGGGGTGCATCCAGTGCCTTGCGGACCTTGCGGACCCGCGGACGCCCCATGGATTCCGCGGACCCGCGGACCCCGCGCAGGGCGGCCGCCCCTCTCCCAGGCATCGGCCGCTCCCTGCGCTTCGGACTATGCATTGGTATCTGTCATTGTGCCACAATCCCTGACAAGGGCGTGGACTACCTGCCCGATTTCGCCGGGGATTTCGGCGGTCGCGGCGGCGTGCCGAAGATGCCCGAGCCTGTCAGCGGGCAGGCGGACAGCTGCCGGAACGCGCACACGAGGCCGAAGGTGAGCATCGTGACGCCGAGGATGCCCGCGGTGGCCGACACGCAGACGCTATGCGAGGCCCACATGGGCTCGAGGTCGAGGTCCGCCGACAGCTGCCAGATGCCGAACACACCGTACAGCGAGAGAAGCACGCCGCCCGCGATGAACGCCGACGCCACGATTTGCACGGACGGCGATTCGCGGCGCGTGGGCAGCGGGTCGAGGCCCGAGCCGATCGAGAAGGCCATCGTGACAAGCGCCAGGCCGCCGGCGATCAGCGCAGCCATGACCACATCGGTGGGGCGGTGCCACTGACCGGCCACGAGCGCCAGGCCGAGGGCGCCGCAGTACACGAAGCCGAGCGCCGACGTCAGGGCGCGCCACGCGCGGGGCACGGCCATGACCAGCGCAATCGTGCAGCACATGGCGACGAGCATATGCCCCGATGGCGCGGAATTCGCGGGATTCGGGCGCAGCGGGCTGAACACCGGGCGCTCGAGGGCGGGTTTCAGCCAGCGCGCGCAGGCCAGACCCACGGCCAGGTAGGCCACGAGCTGCACAAGCAGCGCGGAGCGTTTGCGCACGGCGGCGATAACAAGCGCCGCGAGCGCGAGCACGGCGGAGATGCCCTTGACCACGAGGGATTCGTGAAGGGCCGCCTCGGCCGCAGACGCCGCCGGGATCTCCGTGGAGAAGCCCTGCCATGCGATGGTGTCATACGCCTGGCCGGCGTTCGTGCGCACGCCGAGCACGAAGGCGAGTGTGGCCGCGAGAAGGCCGACGATGCCCAGGATGGCGGCGACGATGATCGTGGAGCGGCGGGGGCGCGGGCGGCGGGGGCGGGTGGGGGTGGCGGGTTGGGCGGCGGTGTCAGGCGTGGTGGAAGCGTTGGTAGCGTCGGCGATGGCATCGGCGTCGCTGTTGTCGCTGGGCGAGGCGGGCGCGAAGGCTTTGTCGCGCTTGCGCTTGCTGACGCCGGCGGCCAAAGCGGCCAGACGATTCGATGTGCGTCCGTAGGCGGAGGAATCGTCATCATCCGCCGCCACCACGCGGGAGCCGCCCAGCATGTCGCTGTCGGGGTCCGCGCCGAAGCCGGAGCCGGAGCCATCGGCGAGCAAGGCGTTCAGCGCGTCGTTCGCGCCCGCGGACGGTCGCGTGGGGTCGTTGAAAGACAGCGAGGGATACGATGCCGCGTCGATATCCGTGAATCCGCCCGGTGTCAACGGCAGTGCCCGCGTGGCGTCGTCGAGATCGGAATCGTCGCCATCGCGCGCGATCTCGGTTATGCGCGGACGGGGCGAGTGGATGGACGCGGTTTCGGGAACGGGCGCGGATGGGGCGGGCGCAGCCGGGGTCTCGGACGGGGCGGGCGAAACCGATTCGGCGAATCCGCCCGGAACCGGAGCGTTCGGGGCGCTCTCGCGCGGAGCCGGCGCGGGGACTGCCTCGAATCCGTCGGTTCCGTCGGTGGCCGCTGCGGCATCGTCCGCGCCATCGTAGGCAACGGCGCCATCGTTACGCGATGCCCCGTAAGCCGGCGTTCTCGCGCCATCGTTCAGCGATGCTCCGTATGCAGGCGCCGGGGCGTATCCGTCATAATCCGCGGCGGCCGGTGCGGCGCCGAAATCGTAGTCGGCCACCGGCGCGGCCGTTTGCAGGGCCTGTGCAACGCCGTCAGCGGAAGAACCCGACACGGTGTCCGGATACTGGAATCCGGATGGCGCCGGCGCGGACGCTGCAGAGGGCGCCGATGCGGGCGGCATCGGCGCAGCGGCATGCGGTGCCGACGATGGGACCGCCGAGGAGCCCGGGGCCGGGGCGGGCGCCGGCGAAGCGGGTGACGGCGTCCCGCGCACGATGCCGTCATCGGAGGCCGCGAAGCCTCCCTGTTCCTGATCCATGTCTTCGGTCATACCCTGAACGCTACCCCAACACCATGGAATTCGCCTATCGCCGGGCGATCACAACTCCCGGGCCGTGGGCCCGTTCAGTGTGAGCGAACACTCACACTGAACGCGTCAATCGTCGATTCGGAAGAAGCAGACCGGCGCGAAAGAACCCGGAGGAAGAAAACCATGAGAACCGACGCGGCCCACTGCGCAACGTCGCGCTGAATCGGAGTCGAAAGAAAAGAAAGACTCCCACGTACCCGACAGAGGCCACTTACCCTTGCTGCATTCCTGCCCTGGGGGGGTTGGGTGACATAACGCCACGTGGGAGCTTCCGTCAACTATACATGCAGTTTCCCAGAATGCAAACACCGACCGCTCCACCGTCGGTCCCGCGCCACCGCGATTCCGCCGAAATCCCGCCGCAATCTCATTGCCCGACCGCGCCGCTTCGCTCGTGGCGAAGAAACCTCGCCATGAAGGCCAGGCAAGACCACCGAAGGGCAATCGTCGAGAAAAAAACAAACCCCATGGCGAAGAATCCTCGCCATGAACAACGATTCCCCCGGCCTGCCCCGCAACCGCCAGCCAAAACCACCCTCATGGCGAAGAATCATCGCCACGAACGCCACGCAACACCGTCAAGAGGCCACACCCCGCCCCCACGGAGCGCAAAAGGGCTTTCCGCCTGCAGAAGCAGACGGAAAGCCCTTTATCGGGTCGCGGTAACCTAACGCGAAGCAACCGGTCCCTCTTAGCTCACGCTCACGCGCTCACAACGCGCACTTACGCGTGCCACACGTCCTTGCCGGCGGCCTTCGCGGCGGCCACGTCGGCATCGAGCTCGGCCTCGTTGGCCTCGGACTCGCCGGAGATGAACTTCTCGACGAGCTCCTTGGCCTCGTTGTCCTCGTGCTGGACGGCCGGGGACTTCATGAAGTACGCGGAGGCGGACAGCACCGGGCCGCCCAGGCCGCGGTCGAGGGCGATCTTGGCGGCGCGCAGGGCGTCGATCACCACACCGGCGGAGTTCGGGGAATCCCACACCTCGAGCTTGTACTCAAGGTTCAGCGGAACGTCACCGAAGGTCGTGCCCTCGAGGCGCACAAACGCGAACTTGCGGTCCTCGAGCCACGCCACGTAGTCGGACGGGCCGATATGCACGTTGTGCGGATCCATCTCGTGGGGAACGATGGAGGTGACGGCGCGGGTCTTGGAGATCTTCTTGGACTCGAGGCGCTTGCGCTCGAGCATGTTCATGAAGTCCATGTCGCCGCCCACGTTGAGCTGGTAGGTGCGGTCGAGGCGCACGCCGCGGTCCTCGAACAGGCGGGCCATCACGCGGTGCGTAATCGTGGCGCCGACCTGGGACTTGATGTCGTCGCCGACGATCGGGAGCTTGGCATCGCGGAACTTCTGGGCCCACTCCGGGTCGGAGGCGATGAACACCGGCAGGCAGTTGACGAAGGCGCAGCCTGCGTCGATGGCGGCCTGCGCGTAGTACTTGTCGGCCTGCTCGGAGCCCACGGGAAGGTAGCTCACGAGGATGTCGGCCTTGACATCGCGGAGCACCTGCGCCACATCGACGGGCTCTTCGTCGGACTCGGTGATGACCTGGCGGTAGTACTCGCCGAGGCCGTCGCCGGTCGGACCGCGCTTGACGATGACGCCGGAAGCCGGCACATCGCAGAACTTGTAGGTGTTGTTCTTGCTGGCGAAGATGGCCTCGCTCAGGTCCTTGCCGACCTTGGCAGCGTCAACATCGAATGCAGCAACGAACTCGATGTCCTTGATGCGATAGCCGCCGAACACATTGTGCATGATGCCCGGAATCTTCTTATCGTCAGGGGCGTCCTTGTAGTACTCAACACCCTGCACCAAAGAGCAGGCGCAATTTCCAACGCCCGCGATGGCAACACGAATCGTCATAAAAACTCCCTCGCAAGATGAGTTATAAACATACCGTATCGTAGCTTACTACCAAACGGGGATGAAGAACACTTGCGGCACATGTGTATGCAAGCCGCTTGAAACCGTCCCGCGGCGGGGGACGAGCAAGGCGCGGGCATTGCCGGAAACACGATGCACGGAATATCGTGGGATGCATGGCCGAAGAACCGCATACGCACCGCACCCCCGCCGAACGCCGGGCATCGCGCTCCGCACGTGGCGCGGGGGATGATGGTTCCGCGCCGCGCCGCACCCGCAGCGCCTCGTCGGGAACGTCGGCGCGGTCGGCATCGGCGCGGTCGGCGCGGTCTACATCGGCGCGGTCTGCATCGGCGCGGAAATCGTCGGCCCACGCAACACCGGCCCGTGCAGGATCGGCCCGCGCGACGTCAGGAAAATCGTCGACACCATCGGGGCATAACGCACCATCGGGGCACCGCTCGCCCCGCAGCAGCCACAGCACACCCCGCCCGCACCGGAACCGCACGCCCTCCCCCGCCGCGCAGCCGCGCGCGAAACGCAGGCACCATGTGCTGCTGTGGATCGTCGGCATCCTTCTGCTCGCCCTGGCCGGCGGCATCGGCGCGCTCGCGTACGAATACTCACGCATCGAGATCCCCGAGCCCGACGCATTCGCCGTGGCCCAGGCCAGCACCGTGTATTACAGCGACGGCACCACCGAGATCGGTCGCCTGTCCGGCAACGACCGGCACATCATCGACTGCTCCACGCTGCCCGATTACGTGGGCAACGCCGTGGTGGCGTCGGAGAACCGCACGTTCTGGACCGACAGCGGCATCGACCTCAAGGGCATCGCGCGGGCGCTGTTCACGAATATCACCACCGGCTCGCGGCAGGGCGGGTCCACCATCACGCAGCAATACGCCGAGCGGTATTACCTCGGCGAGACGAAAACGTATCCGGGAAAGGTCAAGGAGGCGCTGCTCGCGCTGAAGATCTCGCAGACGCAAGACAAATCCACGGTTCTGTGCAACTACATGAACACCATCTACTTCGGGCGCGGCGCGTATGGCATCGAGGAGGCGGCGCAGCGGTACTACGGCAAGCCCGCGGCCGACATGACGCTGAGCGAGGCGGCGATGCTCGCGGGCATCATCCCCTCGCCGAGCACGTGGGACCCGGCGCAGGACCCGGATACGGCGCGGCAGCGCTTCGAACGCGTCATCTCGATCATGGCCGAGGACGGCACGATTTCGCAGGCCGACGCGGATGCCGCGTCCATGCCGGCGACGATCGACTACACGCCGTCGGCAAGCGGCGACTACGGCGGGAACACCGGGTACCTGCTGAGCATGGTGGCGAACGAGCTGCAGGACGCCGACGCGTTCTCGCGCGACGACGTGGCATCGGGCGGGTATTCGATCGTCACCACCCTTGACAAGAACAAGCAGGCGGCGATGGAGAGCGTGGCGTCGCCGTCGGGCAACGGGCTGAACGAGCCGGACGGCGTGCAGACGGGCGCGATGAGCGCCGACCCGCGCACCGGCGCGATAGTGGCGCTGTGGGGCGGCGAGGACTACCAGGCCAAACAGCTCAACAACGCCACGCAGGCGCACTACCAGCCGGGCTCCACGATGAAGGCGTTCGCGCTCGTCGGCGCCGCGCAAAACGGCGTGAACATGGACACCACGATGTTCAACGGCGATTCGCCGCAGACCTACGCGGGTCTCGCCACGCCCGTGGCGAACTACGGCGACACAAGCTACGGGCAGATCTCGCTGAGCCAGGCCACCGCGTACTCGGTGAACACGGTGTTCATGCGCGTCACCGAGCGGCTGGGCGCGGGCACCGTGGCGCAGATCGCGCAGGAGGCGGGCGTGTCAAGCACGCTGAGCTCGGACTCCCCCTTCGTGACGCTCGGCATCGACGGAGTGACGGTTCAGGACATGACACAGGCGTATTCCACGATTGCGAACCAGGGCACGAAGGTGCAGCTGCATATCGTGGCGAGTGTGACGGATTCGAGCGGGGCGCGCGTGTATGCGGCCGCGGGCGCGGGCGGTGCGGACGGCGCAGGCGCGGCGGGTGCGGGGACGCGCGTGTTCGACGCGAATGTGGCGAATATGGCCACCGCGGCGATGCGCTGCACGATGGCATACGGCACGGGTGCGAGCGCCGCGAAGGAGGTCGGGCATACGATGGCCGGCAAAAGCGGCACGGCGAACGACAACACCGCATCGAGCTTCATCGGATACACGCCGTCGCTTGTCACGACCTTCGCGATCTGGTACCCCGGCGCCGACGGGTCGGCCCAGCCGCTGCCATCGTGGAACGGCCACGACTACGCCGCCGGCCTGTCTACGCGGCTGTTCGCCGACTACATGAAGCAGGCGCTCGCGGGCACGCCCGACGAGCAGTTCACCGCCCCCGCCGACCCCGGCACCCAGGGCGGCGCAGACGGCACCTGGGGCACCGCCGGCGGCATGTGACGGCACGGGCGCGAGATCTCTCCAATCTCTCCGACCCCCCCAATCTCTCCGACCCCCATCTCCCCGATAACAATGTGATGGTTTTCGGACCGAAATCCACGATTTCGACCTCAAAATCGTCGAAAAATGTCCGTAAGGGGGTGGTGCTGTTTTGTTGGACTGCGTTGTCGTTGGTTTTCATTATGCCATGAGTCCGAGCTCGCGTCGCCGCGCGGCGATGCTGGTGCCGAACTCGGTCTTGATGCGTTCGTCGCGGTACCACGTCATGTACTCGTCGAGCCTGCGGATGAACTCCCGCAGGGAGACGCCCGCGAAGGAGCGCTTGTGGAAGAACTCCTGCTTGAGGCGTCCGAAGAAGCCCTCGGCCGCCGCGTTGTCGGGGCTGCAGCCCTTCGCGCTCATCGAACGCACCAGCCCGTTCTCCTCGCAGATCGAGATCCACCCGTCCCACCGGTAGTGGCATCCCCGGTCCGAGTGGATCACGGGTCCCTCGCCCGGTTTGAGCGCGGCGCACGCCTTGCGCAGCATGCCGTTGGACAGGGCCGAGTTCGGGCTCGTCCCGATCGTCCATGCCACGGGCATGCCGTCGTAGCAGTCGATGACCGGCGACAGGTAGACCTTGCCCGCGGGGATGGAGAACTCGGTGATGTCCGTGACCCACAGCCTGTTGGGCGCGTCCGCGTGGAAGTCGCGGTTGACGATGTTCGCGGGCGCGTCGGACAGCTCGCCCTTGTACGAGGAGTAGCGGCGCGAGCTCTTGAACGGGGGCACCAGCCCGTTGCCGGTCA
>NZ_MWWR01000026.1 GCF_002259605.1 Pseudoscardovia radai
CGCATCAGGCGTTTCTGCCGGATCGCCAATTTCTGCATGTACGTCAACGGCTTCCCGTCCGGCACCCAGGCCGATCCGTTCCCAGAGAAGATCGACCCGGCCAGGGTCAGGGAGTTCCAGAGGAAGTACGCCGTCGCCGAGACGGGACGCATCAACCTGAGCACATGGCTCAGCCTGTGCGTCAGCTGCGGCGACACAAGCAGGAAAGGCACGGCATGCGACACCCGTTTCGAAATCACCGACGCACACGTCGCAACCTTGATTGCCAATGGCTATCGCCATGTTGGACGATATATCAATGGTGGTTCTTTCAAGGAATTGCGGGATGGAGAGGCAGAACGAATCACGGCAGCCGGCTTGGATCTGTTCCTGATTTACGAAGATGGCGCGGAACTGGCGTACTTCACCGAGGAACAGGGGGACCGCTGATGCCTCTGCTGCTATGAAGTGCGCTGCCAAGCACGGGATTCCTCATTCGGCGGTGATTTTCTTTGCTGTTGATTTCGATGCCCTTGATGGAGAAGTCACGACAAATGTGCTTCCCTACTTCAAGAATCTCTCAGGGGAGATGAGTGGATACCGTATTGGTGTCTATGGCCCTCGGAATGTCTGCACGAGGGTCTGCGAGGCCGGATATGCCGAATTCAGCTTTGTTTCCGACATGTCTTCCGGGTTCAGCGGCAATATGGGATATCCGATTCCCGATGGATGGAGCATCGACCAGATCTCCAACGTCACAATCACCCACGGAAACGACAGCCTGGAAATCGACAACGACCTTGTGTCCGCAGGAGGCATGGACGATGCGGCTGTGTCCAGACTTCTGGCCTCGACTGTGACAATCCATGTGAATTCACGGGAATATGACCCCACTATCTCTCAAGAATGGTATCAGCCGATGATCAATCGTTGGACGGGCGATGTTCCTATTAACGATGATTTTGATAGTAGCCGAGTCATTGGCTATATCCACCCGAATGATTTCTATGTACGGTTGTTGATGTCGCACCAATACCACTTCTTCGTAGCGGTTAGCGATGGAGTGGGTGGATTGATCCAGGGGGTCCTCAACGGGGTCGAGGTCTATAGAGGGGATGATAGCGTTCTCTTTCCTTGGTATGACAGTCAGGAATCCTTTCTTGATTGGAACTCGGATGGAAACGGCATCAGTCTCTCCTCTTCCAGTGCCGTTACAATCGACACCATGACGGACTGCAGGGTTTTCAAACTGCGGCATCCGGCTCTTTGGCTGTGGACGACATCGCAGGAATCGCAACGGGTCGGTGGAGTTCTTCCCATGAATGCTGAGGTGGCTATTGAACGCTCTCTTCCGCAACTCGGGAAATCCAACCCAAACTTCATACTCTGCAAGAGATGGAGGTACGCAAATTCTTCGTCATGGCAAAGCTTCCATGATGAGAGCAATGGAGTTGAAGTGGAAAATCCCTTTGTGGATCTGGGATTTCAGTATGGCTGCAGCCCTTCTGATCGTCTGTTGATGTGATGCAATCCGGTTGAGGAGATTTCCGGAGTGTACATCGCCTCCATGCCGGTTTATGATGGGCTTGCAGAGAAAGGTGGGGGATAATGGAGAGTCTTTCTTCCCTTCGTGGATCGGTGTATCGCTTCGGACGGCTGCTTGTCCGCTGCATCATGGCGTCTATCGCTTGCGTCGCGGTGTGTTTCGGCGCCGCGACGCCCGCGATGGCGGATGATGTTGACAAGGAGATCTACGGCGATTCGGGGAATGCTGCCGATATCTCGCCGTCGCCGTCGCAATCGTATCCCGATGCGGGCAAGACGTCCGTGACGGAAATACCGAAGCTGCCCTGCATCATGGGCGACTCCCCGTGGCTCGGCCTGACGCCCGATGGCTCGCGGGCCGTGGTTCTGGGAAGGAATGGCGCGGTATGCGTCATCGACACTTCCGCGATGTCGGTCGTCGCCACGTCTCAGACGGGGCTCGATTTTACCATGACGGGAGAGTACGGCGCATCGATATCGCCCGATGGCGCGACGCTGTACGCATATTCGCAGGACGCAATCGTGGCCGTGTCCCTTTCCGACCTGAGGGTCACCCGTCTGGGAGCCCACTGCACGAGCTTCCTGCAATCCGAGGACGGAACATCCATCACGGCGCTGTGTTCCGCGGGCGGTGCATCGCGTCTCGATACGATTCGCGCGGACGGGACGGTGACGAACAGCGTTCCCATCACGTCTCCGGTGACGTTGAAAGGCGTCGAAGCCCTCGCCGTTTCGCCCGACGGGTCCGTGTGGTATCTCGCGATGATGAAGGACCTCAATGACGCCACCACCCGCTACCTCGCATCCCTTGACGCCACGACGGGTTCCCTCGCCTTCATGGACACCCCGGCCTCGTTGTTCCACGGCCCGTGGGGATATCCCTCGACATCGGTCGGCGAATACCAGAACAGGACCCTCCATCGCATGTCATCGTTCCTCGCCTGCTTCTCATCGGACCAATCGGGGCAAGCGGGTGAGAACTACGTCATCAATGCCACGACGGGTTCCATGACGCGGTTCGCGGGTGACGAGGGAGTGGCACCGTGCCATGCGTCGGTGATGTCCGGCGATGGAAACATCGTGGCGGTCGGCGTTTCGACATCCTCGGGGCAATCGGAGGCGGATACGCAGTCCGGTTCCGCGCAATCCAGATACCGGACGGATTTCTTCGACGTGAGCAACCCGGATTCCTGGACGAAAACCGGTTCCATCGACCTCAGTGTCGTCAACGCGGCGCTGTCGCGGGACGGAACCATCATCTATCAATTCGGAGCGATGGTGGATGGTGTGCCGATTCCCCTGCTCGTGGGAACCTCGACCGGTGCCATCGTGTCGTCGGTTCTGGATGAGAACGGTACCGACATGACGCGCGTGGAGCTCGGGAATCTGGGATACGATGCGGTAGCGCAGGACGGTTCCGCCCTGTACGTTCTCTCCATTGCCGATTCGACGATTCCCGGCACGCTGATTCGCATCCCGTTGAAGGACGCGACCCGGGCTGTGTCCCAGCAGGCGGCGTCGCAGCAGGCGGGGACGGATGCTTCCTCGACATCATCGTCGGCGGAGCAGTCCGGTCAGTCCGGTGACGAAAGGGTTTCGGATGCGCGTGGGCGGACGATTGCCATCGTGGCGGTCTGCGTCGTGGCGGCCGTGGCGGCCGTGATCGCCGTGATTGTGGTCGTGCGGCGCCGCGGGACGACGAGCCACCACGATTGACGGTGGCGTTCGGCCGGCGGTCCATCCGCTGCGTCCAACAGCGCGGTCCATTCGCCGCGCCCAACCGCCAGGTTCAACCGCCGCACCAAACCGCTGCGCCCATCCGCCGCACCCGTGGGAGGAATGTCCCGGCTCGTGGACTGTGTCTCAGGTGTGTTATTTTTCCGATACACGTATCGGATACGATGTCATGTCATGGACACACGGTCGTAACCCGCCGGGCGCCGACCCCTCCGGATCCCGGGAATCGTGAATCCCCGCGAACCCGACGCGCCCCGCCCGAACGGCCCGTCCCCATCCGCCCCACGATGTCTGGGGCGCCCGGACGCATCCGGGCGGCGATCTCGTCGTCAATCGAAAGGACATTATGAGTGCAACAGGAAGTGTCGGTCTGGGAACAAGGCTGAAGCATCTCGCCTCCTCCGATCGGTCAAGCGGTCTCATCATGCTGGGCTTCGCCTTCGCGGGTCTGCTTCTGGCGAATCTGCCGTGGACGAGCCAATGGTTCGTCCACCTGTCGGAAACCGAGATAGGCATCCCGAACACGGACTTCTTCCTGTCGGTCTCCGACTGGGCGCAGGACGGCCTGCTCACGGTGTTCTTCCTGTGCGTCGGCCTCGACCTCAAGCAGGAGCTCACCACGGGCTCCCTGTCGAACCCGAAGGCCGCGGCCGTCCCGATGCTCGCCGCCGTCGGCGGCATGGCCATCCCGCCCGTCGTCTTCCTCATCGTCTCCAAGCTGTTCGCCACCTTCGGCCCCGGCGCCGTCGGCAGCGAGATCATCGGCAACGAGACCACGCACGCGTTCAGCGAAATCGCCCGCGGATGGGCCGTGCCTACCGCCACCGACATCGCGTTCTCCCTGGCCATCCTCGCGCTGTTCGCCAAAACGCTGCCGGGCTCCATCCGCGCGTTCCTCATGACCCTCGCCACCGTCGACGACCTGCTCGGCATCGTCGTCATCGCCGTGTGCTTCTCCTCGGTCAACGAATGGTACTGGTTCGCGGGCATCGTGGTCTGCGCCGTCATCTGGAGCCTGCTCGTGCGCATGAAGAAGGTCCTGTGGATCCTCGTGGCGATGGACGGCATCCTCGCGTGGGTCATGATGTTCGAGGCGGGCATCCATCCCACGCTCGCCGGCGTTCTCGTGGGCCTGCTCACGCCCGCGAACGTGCTGCACGGCGAAGACACCCCGCGCGCCGAACGCT
>NZ_MWWR01000027.1 GCF_002259605.1 Pseudoscardovia radai
CGAAGTAGCCGCTGGCGACATCGACGGGCATGTCCTCCAGCGCCTGGATCGCGTAGATGACGGCCTCGTTGGTGCCGCGGTCATAGATGCCGTCGCACGGGCTCAGCCCGGAGTAAGCCTCGAAGCCGCCGTTGAGCTCCTGCTGGAACGAACGGACGCTGGCATCGCCGCCCGAGCCCGGGATGAGCCTGAACTGGTCCATCGACAGGAGCGCCTTCATCAGGTTCACGCTGACGGTCAAGCCGTCGCCCCCGATCCCGGCATCGGCCTGCAGCGACGCGACGGCCGCCGCGACCTTGTCGTCGTAGTGGTCGTCGAGGTCCCCGTAGTGCCCGGCGTCGTATCCCTTGCACCACAGGGCGCCCTGCAGGATCGCGTACTTGTTGCTCGCCGCTCCCTTGAGGGCGGGCTTCGCCAGCGGCGCCGCCTGGTAGCGGGCGGTCGTGCCCGGGCCGAAGTTGTCGGAAGGCACCGAGATGCCCAGCTCGATCTGCAGCGCCCTCAGAAGGCCGTGGACGACCTCCCACCCGGTCCTGCCGTTCTCCTGCACGACGTTGCAGCCGTTCCTGCCCACGTATGTCTTGTTCAGCCATTTCTGGGTCGCGAGGACCATCTGGTCCGTCATCGCGATACTCCTTTCCGCCGGCCGCGCCGGCGTGACGATGGGATGGCCAGTCCATCCCGACACCCCCATATTGTAACCATTCGGTTTCAGTTTGTCAACTCTTGGTTATTTTATCCACCGTTCGGCCTACGCTGGCAGGCATGTCCACATACGGAGAACGATTCGCCGCGGCCCTGGCCGCGGAGCTCAGGGCGCAGAAGGGGCGCAGGAAGGCCAGCGATGACGACATCGCCGACGCCATCGGCGTGCACCGGGTCTCGGTCAGCCGCTATCTCAGCGGGGCGCGCCCCATCCCGCTGACGGTCTTCGCCGACATGTGCGACTACCTAGGCGTCGCCCCCGCGAAGGTGATAGACGAAGCCGAAAAGCACGCTCGCGGGAACGCCTAGCATGTCCGCCGCGCACGCCACGTCGGTCATCGTCGGCTCCCCGCGCAGCACCCCATCCACGTCATCCGGCATCTCCACCGATCACTCCCAACCCCGGCTCCGGCCGGAAAATTCACCTATCGCGAACACTCGTTCGACAGCCGCCATTCTAGCCCCAAGGCGACACATACACGGCACGTCAACCGACACGCGCAAGACGACAAACAACACATCTAGTGTTTCAAAAACACGACAGACCACAAAGCAAGTCGGAAAACAGGCCCCACGCGACCAACGGCCGAAAACCAACCAAACACAACATCTAGAGACCCTCCCCCTCCCGAAAGAACACAACCCATCGGCGTGTCGCACAAAAGCAGCCGCAAGAAAGAGTCAGCATGTCCACAACGCGCATGCGCACCGATTCACCACAGGGACACGAGTTCAAAAGTCAGCAGCGCATCAAACACCACAACAGAAGACTTCACACGACATGCTTTGCATCATGTCTTCCATCCGTCTTGATGCAAACCGCACCGCGGCGTCGCACGAGCACGATCACAGCGACCACGATCGCCACGGCCGCCACGACGCCGACCGCCACGATGGCAATCGTCCGCCCACGCGCATCCGGGGCAGCCCTGTCACCTGACCGACCGGACTGCCCCGCCGACGATGATGTCGACGCGACAGCATCCGCCCAATCGTCAGGAACGCTGACTTTGGTCAGAAGAAAGCCATCGCCCGCTGTAAGGAATATGCCGGTCTCGCCCGGCATCGGCACGTTCCCGACAATTCCCATGCTCTTTTCGGGATTTTCCGTAGCATTTTCCTCCTCGCCGAGATTCACCGAGTAATCCGCCACGCACGCGCCATCCGTCGACGCGACACGAAGAGCCGCGGGCGCGGCAGCGGCACGGCCATCGGAAACGACGCCCCCAGCGAACAGGGGCATGACAAACGCAGACCCGTCGGATGTCAAAGCGCCTTCCCGCCCCTCAAGGACATTGCCATCACCACCTGCGAGGATGGTCGGGATCTCCCCCATAACGGACCAATCCCGCGCCGATACGAACCTGACTCCTTGCGAGGGGGCCGCCGGTGTCGAGGAAACCGTGCCATCCGAGAACGAGTAAGCCAGGACCGAGCCATCAAGGGACGAATCGGTCTCGGATGTTTCGGAAAAACCTGCGAGCGTATGCTCCTGCCCCACTTGGCCCGTCGACAAGGTCACGGGTGTGATTGTCGAATCCCCGTCCCGTATCGGGCATTGGCCGGATGCATCGTCATCCGACGCATCCGATGCATCCCATCGCACGGCATCGACAAGATACAGGGTATCCGAATCCGCCACAAGCGACGGATGGGCAGCATCGTCCGAGTTCTGCGCGCGCCGCTCCAGCACATGGAAGCCATCGCACACCGTATCCCCAGCCGCGTCACCCGTAACACGCATACGCGTCGGCCGGACGGGAAGCATCTTCACATCACCCGTGGCGGCATTGAGCGACACCAAACGCTCCGACCAATCGGAAGGATCGAACGCAACGTACCACGTCAGACGGTCCGGCGACACGGCAAGCACACGCTCATCATTCATCGAATACGGCAGGTCGATGGTTTTTTCGTCGGTGATGGTGCCGTCGGCGGTGGAAAGGGAGACGATGCGGCGCGTCTGCGGGGACGAGGGGTCGGAGTTCGTGTATGCGTAGGCTGTGGCGCCGTCGGGCGACGGCACAAACCACCAGCTGCTCACGGGCAGGCGGGTGACGGACATGTCTGCGGTGGCGATGGACAGGCCCATGCCGCCCTGCCCGTTGTCATCGACGGCGAGCAGGATATGCGACCCGTCGTCCGATATCTCGGCGGTGCCGGTGGGTTCGAGCGTCACGCCGGACAGGTCGGCCTTGCCAGTGACCGTCATGCTCGCCACGTCGACGCGGCAGATGGCGTCGCCGGCGGGGAGGGGCACGGTGTAGGCGGTGGAACCGTCGGGCGAGAAAAGAAGGCGGATGGCCTGCTCGTACGATGACGAGCTCGGCGACGTGCCGCGCGGAAGGCACTGCGGGTCATCGACCTGCGACACACTGGCCGCCGGCATCACGAAGGACCCGGAGGAATCGTCGGCGGCAACCGCCGCCGGAACGCATACCGGCACCGCTGCAAGCACGCATGCACATACCACCGCAGCCATAGCCTGCAGGCAACGGAGCGGATGCACAATGCGACGGACATGACGCCGAGCGCACGCAACACGGGACGCGGTACAGCAAGACGACACGCGATGGAAGACGGACATCCCTGGCCTCTTTCTCTCTCTTTGCCATCATTGTACCGGTCGCGATGGCGATGACCGGCGGATATCGGGCGAACGACGATATGAGGATGCGCCCTCTCCCTCGCTGTATCACCAGTATCACCACGCGACACGCCGTAGTTGCGCCGCTCGATACGAAGGTCTATTCTCTTCAAATGTTGCAAGCAAAGCTTACAGCGTTGCGCCAGTAGCCCAATGGATTAGAGCAGCTGACTACGGATCAGCAGGTTGCAGGTTCGAATCCTGTCTGGCGCACTTTTTTATACCTTCTTTTCGTTCCCCTTCTGCATTATCTCTTTCCCATATCATCGTCTAGCGCGAAGTGCCGCGCAAGACGCAGGCGCCCCTTCCCGAAACACGCTTCCCGGAACACGGAAGACAACGCCATGTCCCGCGGAGTCCCGCAGACCATTTTCCACGATTTTGCCACCCTGGAACCCGGATTCCACCCACGATCCATCACGGTTTGCACGAGCCACGCAGAAGCGACACGCCGACGGACGAGGCGGGTACTGTCGGCGATATGAGAGACAGCGAGTGAAGGGGAATGACATGAGCTACGACGACATGAGCCACCGAGATACATCCGGGTTCGGCCCGGGCAAGGCTTTTCCCGTGACGGCGAGGAACATGACCGGCGCGGCGAACACTGCCGGCGCGGCGGATGCCGGTGTGCCGGGCGGCGCGGGCGACGGTTCGGGCGTGGAGGTCACCGAGTGGCATGGGTTTTCGTCGGGCGTGCCGTTCGTCGTCGAACCCCCGGCGGAGTATCTGAAGCGCATGGTCGATTGCGGGCGTACCTTGTTCATTCCGCCGGACGGCGAGGACGGGGATTACGTGGGGCGGCTCCTGTTCAGCCCTTCGGTGAGCCTCCCGTTCCCGATATTGGACGGGTCGGAGTCTCTGACGGACATGTCGGCCGCGGAGTGGCTATTCTTCCGCCCGCCGGTCAGCCACGTGTACGACGGGTCGGTGACTATCGAGGAGTGGGCGCTCACGTTGGAGGCGTACCTGTACTACGGGTATTTGGTGAACGAGGACGAGGGCAATGTGATTGCGACGGAGCTTGCCCCCGGCTGGGATTCGGAGGAAGACGTGTGGGCGCAGTGCGCCGAGTGGGCGCATGACGCGGTGGACTGGCTCACGTCGTTGAACGTGGCGCGCGCGTACGGGTTCGCCGCCCGCTTGGGCGGGGACGAGGTTCGCGCGTTGGAGACGGCGTGCGGCCTGTGGGGCGTGCCGTTCGACCTGTCGGAGGGTTTCGTCAGCGAGGTGATGGCGGAGGGCCGTGAGGCTTACGGGCGTCTGCTGGACGGGTATCGCGCGCTGACGGAGCGTGAGTTCGATTTCCTCGGCACGGACGTGCGCTGGATGGAGGGCGCGAGGGACGCGATGCTCCCGTAGACACGACGCTTCTTTAAACACGACGCGGGGCGCGGCCGGAATCATCGGCCGCGCCCCTTTTGTATGCGGTGCGCCAGGTTTGCCTTCTTCCTGCTAAGAGTAATCTCAACGATTTCCCCGCCAACAGTGCCTCTCACTGGCACTGCGGCGACCAGCGAAGCCCACCGTTACAGACACCATCGTTGAAGACAGGCGGCACCCCACCCCAACAGTGCCCCTCACTGGCACTCCTGCGACCGGCGAGACTCACTGTTACCGGCACCATCGTTGCAAACAGGCACCACCCCACCCCAACAGTGCCCCTCACTGGCACGCCAGCAACCAGCAAGACTCACCGTTACCGACACCATCGTTGCAAACAGGCACCACCCCACCCCAACAGTGCCCCTCACTGGCACGCCAGCAACCAGCGAGACCCACTGTTACCGACACCATCGTTGCAAACAGGCACCACCCCACCCCAACAG
>NZ_MWWR01000028.1 GCF_002259605.1 Pseudoscardovia radai
GACGAGGTGGGTCATGCCGTTGTCGACGGCCTGGCGCATGAGGCGGTACAGGTCGGGGGAGTCGGGCGTGGTCAGCTGGGATTCGACGCGGGTGCGTCCGTCGGTGCAGTTGTCGACGCTGGACAGGAGGGCGCATCTGCCGCCGGTGGCCTGGTTGAGGATGGCGTGGGTGAAGTAGGCGGTGGTGGTCTTGCCCTTGGTGCCGGTGATGCCGATGAGGGTGAGCTTGTCCTGGGGGCGGCCCCAGTAGGCGCTGGAGAGGATGGCCATGGCCTTGCGCGCGTCGGTGACGATGAGTCCGGTGGCGTGGGTGCGGTCGGTGTGGTCGGTCTGGGAGACGTAGGCGGCCAGTCCTTTTTGGTCGGCGTCCTTGAGGTATTCGGGGCGGAAGTTCCCTTTGCAGAACAGGAGGGCGCCGGGCGTGATGCGGCGGGTGTCGTAGGTGGCGTCGGTCAGGCGCGTGTCGGGCAGGCGGCCGGGGTCGCTTGTCCAGTCGCCTGCGCCGTCCCGGGCGGGGATGATGGCCTCGCGCAGGAGTCCGGCGTCCAGCAGGATGCGCGCCGCCCCGCGAACAGTCAAACCAGACACAAAAACCATAACGCCCATCCTTTCACCCATAACGGCATTGTCAGGTTCTTCCCGACCATAAGTGTATCGACCGGTTTACGATGACACGCGTTCCTGAACGAATCATGAGCTTGGGCCTGACCTTTCCACGACGTTCCGTGGCGTGCGGACGGCATAACGCTCGACGGGCCTGAGTACGGGCCATGCTCTGTGGTCCGTCGGCGATCGGCGGGGGCTGGTTGGCGCACAGGTTCCCAACGGTCGGTCTCGCTGGTTGGTTTTGTACCAGTGAGGGCCACTGTTGGGCGGGAGATCGTTGGGATTGCTCGTTCTTCCCGTCAAGGGTGGTCTTTGCTGGTTGGTCTAGTGCCAGTGAGAGGCACTGTTGGGTGGGGAGTCGTTGGGATTGCTGGGTTTCCTCGGCAACGGTCGGTCTCGCTGGTTGGTTTTGTGCCAGTGAGGGCCACTGTTGGGCGGGGAATCGTTGGGAATGCTTGTTCTTCTCGGCGACGGTCGGTCTCGCTGGCGGCTGTGGTGCCAGTGAGAGGCACTGTCGGGCGGGGAATCGTTGGGATTGCTGGGTTTCCTCGGCGACGGTCGGTCTCGCTGGTTGGTCTAGTGCCAGTGAGAGGCACTGTTGCCTGCACGATTGTTGGGATTGCTCGTTCTTTTTGGCAACGGTCGGTTTCGCTGGCGGCTGTAGTGCCAGTGAGAGGCACTGTTGCCTGCACGATTGTTGGGAATGCTCGCTCTTCCCGCCAACGGTCGGTCTCGCTGGTTGGTTCTGTGCCAGTGAGAGGCACTGTGAGGAGACGGGGCGGGGGATCTACGACGCGGCGTATGCGTAGGTTCCCGGTATGCATAGGCCCCCGCCGCTATGCGACGGGGGCCCGAGGTCGGCGGAATGAGGTGTCCGCCCGCGGATCCGACGGGGTGCTGTCGGATCCGCGGGCGGAGCCGCCGTCCAGGTTCAGGGTATCATCCGGCGGTTGCGGTGCGTGGCATTTCGCCGCACCGCGTCACACTCCGCGCCGCACTCCGCGCCGTGCCGCGAAAGACCGCGCACGTCCCATCGTCAGGCCGCGTCGTCTCCGAAGACACGGGCGAAGATATGCGTGTCGCCCTCGTACGGCTCGTGTGCGCCGTGGCGTTTGATCCACTTCTCGCGTCCTTTGCCGATGGCGAGGATGATGTTCGGCCGCCCCGTGCGTCCGGCGTCGGCGCGGGCGTCCGCGATGGCGGTTTCGATGGCCGTGGCGCGACCGGGGATGATCGTGTGCTCGAGGTCGGGGTTCGTCACGTAGGAGTCCATCTGCTCGAGGATATGCTCCATGGGTTCCGTGTCGGTGTCTTCGTCGGTCAGGATCAGACGGGCCACGCGGTTCTGTGCGGCTTTCACGATGCCTTCGCGCCGGTCGTAGGCCTTGTTGCCGGCCGATCCGGTGACGAGCGTGATCCTCGGGTTCTGCGCCCCGTACCGCTCCCACACGAAGTCGAGGATGGCTGTGACGCTTGCTTGGTTGTGCGCGTAGTCGACGTAGGCGGTGACGTGGGGGTTGGTGGTGTCGGTGAAGCGTTCCATGCGTCCGGGGACGTGGACGTTCTGGAGGGCGTCGAGGCTGGGGTCGTTGGCGGGGATGCCGGTGGCGCGGGCGACGGCGGTGGCGGCCGCGGCGCGGCGGCGCTCGAAGTCCCCGGGCCTGCCGTGTTCGTGGGTGCGGGGTTCGCGTGCCGTGCG
>NZ_MWWR01000029.1 GCF_002259605.1 Pseudoscardovia radai
TTTGGCCCCAAAATCGTGGATTTTGGTCCGCAAGCTCTCCCCTTTTTCTTGGGGAGAGGGGCATCGGATTCATTCGTGATTCCGCATACCGCCAACGGTGGGCTTCACTGGTCGCCCCCGTGCCAGTGAGACCAGCCGTTGAACAGACCAGACTTTCCCCCCCTCCTCCTCCCCNCNAACGGTGGCCTTCACTGGTCGCCTCAATGCCAGTGAGAGGCACCGTTGGGACAGAACCGACGCATTCCCAACGGCCCATCCCCCAACAGTCGGTCTCACTGGTCGCCTCAGTGCCAGCGAGACCAACCGTTGAACGAACCGGCGTTGAAAACACTCGGTCTCCCCGCCAACGGTGCCTCTCACTGGTCGCCCCCGTGCCAGCGAGAGGCACCGTTGGGACAGAACCGACGCATTCCCAACGGCCCATCCCCCAACAGTCGGTCTCACTGGTCACCCCCGTGCCAGCGAGAGGCACCGTTGAGCTCAGAAGATTCCGAATGAAGAAAAATCTGCCCGTAAGCCGTACCACTGTTCCAGAATCGAAAACAGCGGTACGACTTACGGGCATTTTCGAGGGTCTAGAGCCCAAAAATCGTGGATTGTTGTCCGCAAGGGGGTGGTGCTGTTTTGTTGGACTGCGTTGTCGTTGGTTTTCATTATGCCATGAGTCCGAGCTCGCGTCGCCGCGCGGCGATGCTGGTGCCGAACTCGGTCTTGATGCGTTCGTCGCGGTACCACGTCATGTACTCGTCGAGCCTGCGGATGAACTCCCGCAGGGAGACGCCCGCGAAGGAGCGCTTGTGGAAGAACTCCTGCTTGAGGCGTCCGAAGAAGCCCTCGGCCGCCGCGTTGTCGGGGCTGCAGCCCTTCGCGCTCATCGAACGCACCAGCCCGTTCTCCTCGCAGATCGAGATCCACCCGTCCCACCGGTAGTGGCATCCCCGGTCCGAGTGGATCACGGGTCCCTCGCCCGGTTTGAGCGCGGCGCACGCCTTGCGCAGCATGCCGTTGGACAGGGCCGAGTTCGGGCTCGTCCCGATCGTCCATGCCACGGGCATGCCGTCGTAGCAGTCGATGACCGGCGACAGGTAGACCTTGCCCGCGGGGATGGAGAACTCGGTGATGTCCGTGACCCACAGCCTGTTGGGCGCGTCCGCGTGGAAGTCGCGGTTGACGATGTTCGCGGGCGCGTCGGACAGCTCGCCCTTGTACGAGGAGTAGCGGCGCGAGCTCTTGAACGGGGGCACCAGCCCGTTGCCGGTCATCAGGCGCATGACCCGCCTGGCCGACACGACCGTGCCCCTGAGGCGCAGCGCCGCCCACACGCGCCGGTACCCGTAGCGCCGGCCGCTGGCCTCGAACACGTCGCGTATCTCGTCCAGCAGGGGCCCGTCCCTGTCGGGCAGCTCCCTGACGCGCCTGTGGTAGTAGTACGTGCTGCGCGCGACGCCCACGCGCGCCAGCAGGGAGCCGACGGGCTCGCCGGTGCGTTCGGCGACCCGGTCCGCGAGGAGGGACCTTTCCCGGTTCGACAGGTTGTCAGGGTCTGCGCCCGGCTCTTTTCCCAACAGCTCGATCGTGCCCCGGCGGATCTCGAGGTCGATCTCGAGGTCCCTGAGCTCCCGGCAGCGTTCCCGCGCCTTGCCGCGCAGGGACTCCGCCTCGTCGCGCAGGGACTCCGTCTCGCCCCGCAGCTCGTCCGCCTCCCGGCGCAGGGCGTCGGCCTGCTCGCGCAGGGACGCGATGACCCGGAGCAGCTCCTCCACGTCCGCCGCCGAGACCGCCTCCCCGGCCCTGGCGGCCGGCTTGCCGGAGGCCTTTCCCGCCGCCTTCCCGGCAGGCTTTCCCGCCGCCTTGGCGGCGGTCTTCCCCGCGGCCTTGGCGGCAGGCTTTCCCGCCGCCTTCCCGGCAGGCTTTCCCGCGGCCTTGGCCGCGGGCCCTCCGGCCCCTCCCGTCCGCGCGGCGTCGGCCGCGCCGGCGCGCACGGCGCGCCCCGTCACGTCATCCATGGTCGGCTCCTCCAGTCCGCCGGGGTCCCGGCCCTCCAATCCTCTCACGGACCCCGCCGCCGGCGCCACCGGCACGCCGCCCGCCGCGGGAACCCGCCGCGACGGATCGGCCCGGTCCACCCACTTGCGCAGCGTCCCGGGAGACGGATACCCCAGGCACCGGCACGTGCGCTGCACGCACCGGCCATGCGTCAGGAAATGCTCCACCGCCGCGCGCCTGAGCCCCTCGGGATACCCGCCCGCCGGCGCCGGCACCCTCGCGGGCGCGACCCTGCCCGGCACGCCCCCGTACCTCTCCGACGCGTACCGGCGGTACCACGCGCGCACCGAATGCCGGCTCGCCGGATACCCCAGCTCCCGCACCACGGCCGTCGCGCTCCGGTCCAGCCGCTCATACAACTCACACGCCCTGAGCCTCTGCTCCCGCGTATAACTAGCCATGACGCCCTCCAGTCAAAAGTCCAAGAAAACGTCACCACCTCGCAAGCCATCACATTGTTATTGGGGAGGAACTCAGTCTGTGCTGAGCTTAGAGGATCTCGGCGCCGAAGGGGGCCCAGGCGAGCTTGGCCAGCTTGAAGGCCTGCCTGCCGAAGGGAATCCCGATAATCGTGACGCAGTTGAATATGCCGGCGAGGACGTAGCTCAGCGCGAACATCCATCCGAAAGTGATGGCCCGCAGGAAGTTGCCGAGCGCCGACCCCACGCCGCCGCCCTACACCACTTCGCGGCCGAACGGCGCAAGCGTGAGCTCCGCCGCCTTGAAGCACTTGCGTCCGAGCGGGATGCCGACAATCGTGAGGCACAGCACTCCTCC
>NZ_MWWR01000003.1 GCF_002259605.1 Pseudoscardovia radai
AAGGGCGGCGAGCTCAAGTTCACGGTGACGGCGACGAACGAGCTGGGCTCCACTGACCAGCAGTACGCGATCAAGGTGTCCGAGCCGGCTGCGGTCTCGACGCAGTCGCTGGCGCCGGTCGTGGCGGGCCAGGCGTACGAGCAGAAGATCGAGACGACGGGCTATCCGGCCGCGACGGTCACTGTCACGGGTCTGCCCGAGGGCCTGTCCTTCCAGGACGGCGAGATCTCCGGCACGGTGGCGGCCGATAAGGTCGGCTCGTACCAGGTGACGGTGGAGGCCGACAACCAGGTGGGCGGCAAGCCGGCGTCGAAGACGTTCACGCTGTATGTGGCGACCCAGCCGACGATCAATACGGCGTCCCTGCAGGATGCCGTGGCCGGTTCGAAGTATTCGATCGACCTGGATGTGGAGGGCGCGCCTGATCTCGACGTGACGGTGGATGGCCTTCCGGACGGCGTGACGTATTACGCCCCGACGAAGACGATCTCCGGCTTCCCGACCCGGACGGGCGAGTACAAGGTGACCGTGACGGCCACGACGGCCGGCGGCCAGCTGAAGGCGTCGAAGGAGTACACGCTCAGGGTGACGACGGCCGCGTCGATCGTGACCGAGTCCCTGAAGGACGGCCTTGCGGGCCAGGCGTACGACCAGGCGATCGAGACGGCGGGCTTCCCGGCCGCGACGGTCACGGTCGACGGCCTGCCTGAGGGCCTGTCCTACAAGGACGGCAGGATCACGGGCGTTCCGAAGGCGGCCGGCACCAGCCAGGTGACGGTGACCGCGTCGAACGGCGTGGGCGAGAAGGCCGTGAAGACCTTCAAGCTGACGGTGAACGAGACGCCGGTCATCTCGACGGAGTCCCTGGCCGCGGCGCAGACGGGCGTGGAGTACTCTGCGGACGTGACGGTGACGGGCACCCCGGCTCCGAAGGTCGATGTGTCCGGCCTGCCCGCCGGCCTTGGGTACAAGGACGGCAGGATCGCGGGCACCCCGACGGAGTCGGGCGAGTTCACGGTGGTCGTGAGCGCGACGAACGGCACGGCCGACCCTGTGACCCGTGAGCTGAAGCTGACGGTGAACGCCCCGGCGTCGATCGCGACCGACGCGCTGGCCGACGGCATCGCGGGCCAGGAGTACGCGCAGCCGATCGAGACGGCCGGCTTCCCGGCCGCGACGGTCACGGTCGAGGGCCTGCCCGACGGCCTGTCCTACAAGGACGGCAAGATCGCGGGCACCCCGAAGACGGCCGGCACGTACAAGGTGACGGTCAAGGCTTCCAACGGCATCGGCGACGCGGCGTCGAAGACGCTGACGCTGACGGTGGACGAGACGCCGGCCATCCCGACGGAGTCCCTGGCCGCGGCGCAGACGGGCGTCGAGTACTCGGCGAACGTGACGGTGACGGGCACCCCGGCCGCGGACGTGACGGTCTCCGGCCTGCCCGCCGGCCTTGAGTACAAGGACGGCAAGATCGCGGGCACCCCGGCCGAGTCCGGCGCGTTCATGGTGACGGTGAAGGCCTCCAACAAGGCCGGTTCCGTGTCCAAGGACCTGAAGCTGACGGTGAACGCCCCGGCGTCCATCGAGACCGGGTCCCTGGCCGACGCGACGGTGGGCCAGGCGTACACGCAGTCCATCCTGACCAGCGGCTTCCCGGCCGCGACGGTCGAGGTGTCCGGCCTGCCCGAGGGCCTCGCGTTCGACGCTGTGTCGAATGCGATCACGGGCACCCCGAAGGCCGCCGGCACCGCGACGGTGACGGTGACCGCGTCCAACGGCATCGGCGAGAAGGTCGTGAAGGACTTCGAGCTGAAGGTGAACGGCGTCCCGGCCTCGGTCGAGACGAGCGAGCTGCCGGCCACGACGGTTGGTTCCGAGTACGCGGCCGACATCACGGTGGCGGGCACCCCGGCGCCGACGGTGACCGTGTCCGGCCTGCCCGCCGGCCTTGAGTACAAGGACGGCAAGATCCAGGGCGCCCCGACCGAGTCCGGCGAGTTCACGGTGAGCGTGAAGGCCGAGAACGGCATCGGCGCTCCCGCGACCAAGGACCTCAAGCTGACGGTGAACGACCCGGCGTCGATCGCGACCGACGCGCTGGCCGACGGCATCGTGGGCCAGGAGTACAGCCAGAAGATCGAGACGGCCGGCTTCCCGGCCGCCGAGACGGTCACGGTCGAGGGCCTGCCCGAGGGCCTGTCCTACGCTGACGGCCAGATCACCGGCACCCCGAAGGCCGCCGGCACGTACACGGTGACGGTCAAGGCATCGAACGGCATCGGCGACGCGGCGTCGAAGACGCTGACGCTCACGGTGAACCAGGCCGCGGCCGTGACGACGACCGAGCTGCCCGCCGCGACCCAGTACACCGCGTACTCGGCCGACATCACGGCGACCGGCTCCCCGGCCCCGTCGGTCACGGTGGAGGGCGACCTGCCCGCCGGCCTGACCTACGCGGACGGCAAGATCCAGGGCACCCCGACCCAGACCGGTGAGTTCAAGCTCACGGTCAAGGCCGGCAACGGCGTGGCCGCGGACGCGACGGCCGAGCTGACGCTCACCGTCGCCGCGATCCCGGCGCAGACCGTGTACCGCGTGTACAACCCGGTGACCGGCGAGCACCTGTTCACCACCGACCACAACGAGTACGACCAGCTCGCCAAGGTCGGCTGGCAGCAGGAGGGCTCGAGCTGGCGCTACCTCGAGAAGTCGGACAAGCCGATCTGGCGCCTGTACAACCCGAACGGCGGCGTGCACCATTACACGACCGACCAGAACGAGTACGACAAGCTCGCCAAGGTCGGCTGGCTCCAGGAGGGCGTGGCCGGCTATGCGGCCGACGAGTCCTTCGGCGTGGCCGTGCATCGTCTGTACAACCCGAACGACACGACGGGCGCGCACCACTTCACCCTCGACGAGAACGAGGTCAACTCCCTCGTGTCCGACGGCTGGGTTGACGAGGGCACCGCGTTCTACGCCCTGCCCGCCGAGTCCGCGACGGATACCACCGACACGGACGCCACCGACACCGATACCGAGAACACCGATACGGACACCACCGATACCGATGCGACCGATACCGATGACACCAAGGTGACCGAGTAAAACTCGGGAACCGCTTCCTGGATCCTCCTCTCCGCCTGAGTAGGGCCCGGGCCGCGATTCACGGTTCCGGACCCCTCTCGGGTTAACGAAAGCCCCATCGCCTCACGGCGGTGGGGCTTTTGTCTGTTGTTTCAGCCAAGTTGTCTGCTTCACGCTGTGGTCTGACCCTATCGTCAGTGGCGCGACTCTCCATAGGAAGAGCAATCCTTGTATGATGTGAAGAGGTGGCGGACGCTGGTCCGTCGCCGCATCGCGTATCAGCCACACCCGTGGCATACGGCGCGGTGGGGTCGCATCCGTGCACCGCTGCATCGCGACAACGCTGTTCGCGACACCGGAGCCTGGCCGACGACCCGACACAACCAGGGAGGAAACATGGAAACAACAAGGAAGCGTGTGGTTAGCCGCACGGTCGGTGCCTTCGTCGCCGCCGTCGTGTCGTGCTCCGCAGGCGTCATGGCGCTGCCGGCATACGCCGATGGCACCGATACCGCGACCCCCGTGCAGGTCGCGACCGTGGCGGATCTCAACTCCGCCATCTCCGGCCTCACCCAGGCCGGGACAGTTCAGCTCACCGAGGATCTCACGTGCGCGGATGACGGCACCTTCTGCATCACGGTGGCCAAGGGCAAGACAGTGACGATCGACCTCAACGGCCATTCGATCACCAAGGCAAGCGCCACTCCGACCGATCCGAACGGGTATGTGATCGACAACGGCGGCGCGCTGACCATCACGAATTCCGCGGACGCGGAATCGACGATCTCGCAGGAGAACGGCGCGTCGTCCGCCATCCGCAACCTCGGCACGCTGACGCTTGATTCCGACAACGTGACGTATGCGTCGAACGACATCACCATCAAGAACGACGAGAACGGCGCGGATAAGCTGATCGGCACCGACGGCACGGAGAAGGGCACACTCGTCGTCAACGGCGGCACCTTCACGCGCGTCAACGAGAAGGGCGCCGCAACCACACAGGACATCCAGAACTGGTCCGGCGCCACCGTTAACGGCGGCACCTTCAACGACCAGGTCATCACATGGGCGTCCGATTACAGCACCGTGAGCAAGGCCGGTACGCTGACCGTCACCAACGGTATCTTCAAAGGCATCGTGAGCTTCTACTGCTACAAGGCGTGCACCACCGACGAGAGCACGCCGAAGGCCACGATCTCCGGCGGCACCTTCCAGGAGCTCACCGACAGCGCCGCGAATAATGAGTACGCCTTCTCCACCGTCGCCGGAGGAAAGCACGCCGATGTCTCCATCTCCGACGGCACCTTCGCCGTCGCCCCGAACGCCGCCTTCATCGTTAGCGGCAAGACCTACACCAAGAACGACGACGGCACGTATTCGGTCGTCGCGGACGTCGCCCCCGAGATCACCACGACCGCCCTCGCCGCGGCCACGGTGGGTGCATCGTATACCGCCACGCTCGAGGCGACCGGCACGCCGACGCCGACCCTCTCCGTCGCGGGCCTGCCTGACGGCCTTGCGTTCGACGCGTCCGCCAATACGATTTCCGGCACGCCGACCGCCGGCGGCACCTCCACCGTGACCGTCACCGCCACGAATGCCGCGGGCACCGTGTCCAAGGACCTGACGCTGACCGTGAACCAGGCTGCGGCGATTTCGACGACGGCGCTTGATTCCGCGGTCGTCGGCACCGAGTACACGGCGCAGATCGCCGCCACCGGCACGCCGGCTCCGACCGTGACCGTGACCGGCCTGCCTGCGGGCCTGGCCTTCGATAACAAGACCAATACGATTTCCGGTACGCCGACAACCGCCGGCACCTCCACCGTCACCGTCGAAGCCACGAACGGCATCGGCGAGACGGCGACCGCCACGCTCACGCTGACCGTGAACGAAACCGCCGCCATCTCGACCACCGCACTGGACGCGGCCACCATCAACACGCCATACACGGCCACCATCACGGCCACCGGCGCCCCGGCTCCGACCGTGACCGTGACCGGCCTGCCTGCGGGCCTGGCCTTCGATAACAAGACCAACACGATTTCCGGCACGCCGACCGAATCCGGTTCGTTCGATGTGGCCGTGAAGGCGACGAACGGCATCGGTGAGGACACGACCGCCACGCTGAAGCTCGTGGTCAACGAGGCCCCGACCGTCTCCGTGGCGAAGGACGCCACGACGCTGGTCAATACGACGTTCTCGACCGCCGTCACGACCACCGGCTTCCCGGCCCCGACCGTGACCGTGGACGGTCTGCCCGACGGCCTGGCGTATGACGCCGAGTCCGGCACCATCACCGGCACCCCGACCAAGTCCGGCGTGTTCGATGTGACCGTGAAGGCCTCGAACGGCATCGGCGAGGACGCGACCGCCACGCTCAAGCTCACCGTGAACGAAGCCCCGGCCCTGACCGTGGCCGCCACCGATTCCGCCACGATCAACACGGCCTACAGCACCGCCGTCACGGCTACCGGCTTCCCGGCCCCGACCGTGACCGTGGACGGTCTGCCCGACGGCCTCGCGTATGACGCCGAGTCCGGCGCCATCACCGGCACGCCGACCAAGTCCGGCGTGTTCGACGTCACCGTGAAGGCGACGAACGGCATCGGCGAGGACGCGACCGCCACGCTCAAGCTCACCGTCGGCGTTCCCGCCACGATTTCCACAACCGGGCTCGCCGACGCAACCGTCGGCACCGAGTACACGGCGACGATCGAAACCGCCGGCTTCCCGGCCCCGACCGTGACCGTGGACGGCCTGCCCGACGGCCTGGCCTTCGACGCGGCCACTGGTGCGATTTCCGGCACCCCGGCGAAGTCCGGTGTGTTCGACGTGACCGTGAAGGCCACGAACGGCTTCGGCGAGGACGCCACCGCCGCGCTCAAGCTCACCGTGTTCGGTGCTCCGTATGTGACGACCACGGCCCTGGCCGACGCCACCAAGGGCACCGAGTACACCGCGCAGATCGCCGTGATGGGCGCCCCGGCCCCGACCGTGGCCGTCTACGGCCTGCCCGCGGGCCTCGCGTATGACGCCGAGACCGGCGCCGTGTCCGGCACGCCGCTTGCGGTCGGCACCTATAACGTCGTCGTGCTCGTCTCCAACAAGTACGGCAACGCCGCGGCCACGCTGCCGCTGACCGTCACCGGCGGCACCGCCCCTGTCATCGCCACCGACTCGCTGCCGGACGCCACGTCGAACGTGGCGTACTCCGCGCCGATCAAGGTCACCGGCGATCCGGACGCCACCCTCGCCGTCTACGGCCTGCCCGCTGGCCTGGCCTATGACGCCGAGTCCGGCGCCATCGCCGGCACCACGGTTGCCGCCGGCACGTATGACGTGGTCATCGTGGCGACGAACGGCGTGGAGCCGAACGCCGTCAGGAACCTGAAGCTCACCGTCTCCGTCGGCACCGTGTCCGTGTACCGCGTGTACAACCCGAATACGGGCGAGCACGTGTACACCACGAACGCGGCCGAGAAGGACGCGCTCGTCGCGCTCGGCTGGGCCGACGAGGGTGCTGTGTGGAGCGCCGACACCTACTCCGCCACCGCCGTGTACCGCGTGTACAACCCGAATACGGGCGAGCACTTCTACACCGAGGATTCCGCCGAGAAGGACGCCCTCGTGACGCTCGGCTGGGCCGACGAGGGCGTGGCCTGGTATGCCTCCGCCGAGAAGACCGAGTCGCCGATCTACCGCGTGTACAACCCGAATACGGGCGAGCACGTGTTCACCGCCGACAGCAACGAGAAGGATTCCCTCGTGAAGGTCGGCTGGAACGACGAAGGCATCGCCTTCTACGGCGTCGACACTACCAAGTGACGACGCCACGAGGTGACGATTGCCATGAGGTGACGATTGCCTTGGCATAACGATCGCCGCGCGGTGCCATTCCGTGCGGCAATCATTCCGCGGCCCCGATGCACAGGCATCGGGGCCGTTTCACTGTTTTGAGGAGAGAATATCAGGGAGAAATTGGGAGAAAAAGCGTCGTGAAAAGGAATCGACGCAAGAAACGTGAGATTAAAAGAGAGCGGGCGACGGGAATCGAACCCGCGTAATCAGTTTGGAAGACTGAGGCTCTACCATTGAGCTACGCCCGCGTGCGCCGCGAAGCCGCGGCAACGAAGCACCATTATACATACATCCCGGCCATTGTCCACGCGCCGGAGGGGTCGCGATGCCCTGGTGCCGCGTCGGCGGCTTTGAACTCCGGAATGCCAGGGGCCGCCGTGGCTGGGCCCCGCGCCGACAGCGCCGAGAGGCGAACGCTGGTAGGCTTCATGGTGAGACGGCGCCGTTTGCGCCGCATGCAGAACGCACGATGCCACACCGATGCCGTATGCCGACGCCGCGGCGCCGGCCAGGGGAAAGACGAGAAATGGCCGAGACAACAACAACGCCCGTCACCGCCGGTTCCACGGATTGTTCCGCCGGTAGCGCGGAAGGTTCCGCCAGTCGCACGGAAGGTTCCGCCGCACGCGCACAGGCGACCGCAACGACCGCATCCTCCGAGGTCTCCGCATCTTCCGAGGCATCGGGGACCTCCGAACCGGCCCCGCTTCACGCCGCCGCGCGCTCGGCCGGCGAATCCGCCACCCTCCGCGCGGAAAACGTCATGAGCGACGCCGAGCTCGAATCGCGCATGTCCTACGCCGACATCAAGCGCCGGCACACGCGGCCGAAATCGTGGCTTCTGTTCCTCGTGTGCCTGCTTGCCGCCATCATGGTGCCCTATGGCATCGGCCGCTGGCTCGCCTTCCACCGCACGGCGCAGATCACGCAGGTGCTCGCGGGCATCGAGCCGCGCGGCATCGCGCTGGTCTCCTGGGGCGTCACGGTGTTCTGCTTCGTGTTCCTGCTCATGGCGTTCATGGAGAATATGGCGCTTCGCTGGACGGCGCTGTTCCTCGTCATGCTGGCGGGGGAGCAGTTCATAGGCGGCATGTGCCTGCTGCGCGCGCGTTTCTGGTACTCGACGTATGTGGTGTACGGCACGGAGGCGGGCGTGGCGAACGGCGCGAACGTCGGCGTACTCGCGGCGGGCGTGGGGCTCGCCGTTTTCGCGCTGCTGTATGTGCTGGTGCTCGTTCTGGTAGACAAAAGATCTCCGCTTAACGTGCTGACGAAGGACTGGGCCGCGCTGCTCACCTTCCTTGTCATCGAGACAATCGCCTATGTGGCGGCGGTCGCCTGGATCCTGCCGATGTTCGCCTAGGCTCGCTCGGTGCTGTGTGCTCTGGCGCTGTGCTGTTGCGGCACGTCCCGTGTTCGGGGCGTGCCGTTTTTCATATGATTTTCCTGCCGTGCCAGGGGTGGGAAAAGGGTTATAGGACGCATTGTGTGTCTGGTCCCGTCCGGGACCGTCTCTTGTTTTCGGGCGTGTCGAGGCGGTCCCCGCGGGTGTCATGCCGCGCGGTGCGGCCCGTCCCGTTCGATGGCGTTGGGCGGGTGTGGTGGTACCCGCTTTAGGCGGTTTGGGGTCGGTTTTGCCCTGGTTTGGCGTCTGAATGGGCTTAGGCGGGTGCGGCGACACCCACTTTAGGCGATTTAGGCTGGGTTCTCGGTGGTTTTCCCGCCGCTTCTGCCGCCATTTTCCCGTCTCTTCACCCGTCCCTTCGCCGCGGCACGCACGGCCGGGACCTCGACCTTATCCCGCGCCTGTGGGGCGTGTCAACGTGAGGATTGCCACATGCGAAATGGCCTGTTTCCCGGGTTTCCTAGCCTACGATGGTGCGTAGCGATCCCGGGAAGAGGGGAGCGCTCGGGGCATCGGCGCAGGCGCCCGCCCCGCAACCAGACAAGATGACGAGGTGCACCATGACACTGCTTCAGCACGAACTCACCGACTTCACCGTTCAGGCGTTCCAGAACAACGATTTCCACGAGGTGACGAAGGCCGACGTGCTCGGCCACTGGTCCCTGTTCTTCTTCTACCCGGCGGATTTCACCTTCGTGTGCCCGACCGAGCTCGAGGATCTCGCCGACCACTACGCCGAGTTCCAGAAGGTCGGCTGCGAGATCTACTCCGTGTCCCACGACACGCATTTCGTGCACAAGGCCTGGCATGACGCGAACGAGAAGATCGCGAAGATCCAGTTCCCGATGCTCGCCGATCCGACGGCGCTTCTCGCCCGCGACCTCGACACCTACAACGAGGAGCTGGGCCAGGCCGAGCGCGGCGACTTCATCATCAACCCCGAGGGCAAGGTGGTGGCCTACGAAGTCATCTCCTCCAACGTGGGCCGCAACGCCGAGGAGCTTCTGCGCCGCGTGCAGGCCTCGCAGTTTGTCTACGAGCACGGCGACCAGGTGTGCCCGGCCAAGTGGGAGCCCGGCGAGGCCACCATCGCCCCGTCCCTCGACCTCGTCGGCCAGCTGTGACGGTTGCCATGAGCGAAACGGACAAGGGCGAAAGCCAGAACCTCTACGACGTCGTGGTCATCGGCGGCGGACCCGCCGGCCTGACCGCCGGCCTGTATCTGGCCCGTGCGCGTTACCGCGTGCTCGTGCTGGAGAAAGCCGATTTCGGTGGGCAGATCACCATCACCTCCGACGTCGTCAACTACCCGGGCGTCGAGATCACCGACGGCCGCAAGCTCACCGCCACCATGCGCAGGCAGGCGCAGAACTTCGGCGCGGAGTTCAAGGTGGCCGAGGCCACCGGCATCGACGTGGACGGCGATGTGAAAACCGTGCATACGAACCGCGGCGACATCCGTTGCTTCGGCATCCTGCTGGCGACCGGCGCCTCGCCGCGCACCATCGGGTTCGAGGGTGAGGCGGAGTACGCCGGCCGCGGCGTGGCGTACTGCGCCACCTGCGACGGCGAGTTCTTCACCGGCCGCGAGGTGCTTGTGGTCGGAGGCGGCTTCGCGGCGGCGGAGGAATCGGTTTTCCTCACGAAATACGCCAGCAAGGTCACGATTCTCGTGCGTGGGGACGATTTCACGTGCGACGCGGCCGTGGCGGCGGAGGCGAAGAACCATCCCAAGATCGAGGTCAGGTACCATACGCAGCTCGTGGGTGTGGCGGCCGGTTCGGGCGGACTGACCCAGGCCACGCTGCGCGATACGGCGACGGGGCAGACCTCCGAATGGACGCCGGCCGACGGCGGCACCTTCGGCGTGTTCGTCTTCGCCGGCTATGTGCCGCAGACCGACCTGGTCAAAGGCGTGGTGGAGCTTGACGACCACGGCTACGTGGTGACGCACGGATATCTCGAGACGTCGGTGCCCGGCGTGTATGCGGCGGGCGATCTGCGCGTCAAGAACCTGCGCCAGGTGGTGACGGCCACGGCCGACGGCGCGATCGCCGCCGTGGAGCTCGAACGCTACGCCAAGCAGATCAGCGAGAAAACGGGCCTTGTACCGCCGCGTCCCACCACCTCGGCGTATGAGCAGAAGGAGAAGCGCGACGCGCAGGCCGCGAGCGCGGCGGGCACGTCGCCCGCGCCGGCTCCGGCGCGTGATGGCGCGGGTGCTGCGGGTGCTTCGAGTGCCGGGCGCGCCGGCGGGCGTTTCTTCGACGATTCGATCCGCCAGCAGCTCGCCGTCGTCTTCTCGCGCATGGCCCGTCCGCTCGTGCTGCGCCTCGAGCTCGATGACAGGCCGCTGTCGCAGGAGCTCAAGGCCTTCGTCGACGAGATGGTCGGCCTGAGCGGCGGCAAGCTCAGCGCCATCGTGGATACCGACGGCACGCAGCCGGGCGCCGCACCATCCGACGCCGCGCTGCCCGGCGAACGCCCCGCCGTGCGCCTGTGCACCGTTGCGGACGACGGCACGCCGCAGCCCACGGGTGTGGCCTTCCACGGAGTGCCGAGCGGGCATGAGTTCAACTCCTTCGTGCTCGCCCTGTACAACGTGGCCGGGCCCGGCCAGGCGCTGGACGCGGACACAACCGACCGCATCGCCGCCATCGACGAGCCCGTCGACATCATGCTGCTTGTGTCTTTGACCTGCACCATGTGCCCCGAAACCGTGCTCGCCTCGCAGCGCATCGCCGCGGCCAACCCGCGCGTGCGCGCCGAGGCCTATGACATCGCGCATTTCCCCGAACTCAAGGAGAAGTACAACGTCATGAGCGTGCCGTGCATTGTGGTGACGAAACACGATGGTGCGGGCGCGGGTGCTGATGCTGGCGCCGGCGCGGATACGGACGGCGCGGATACGAACGGCGCGGCGCAGACCGTGGAGTTCGGAAAGAAATCCGTTCCCCAGATGCTTGACCTCCTCGGCGTCTGAGATCGGCGCCTGATTCGTCGCCTGATTCGGGCGGCGCACGATTTGTGACACGCGGCGCTCGCGATGCGCAGCGCTCGCGAAGCGCGGAACCAAGCCGGATGCATTCTGTGCATCCGGCTTTTTCATGTGGCGTTTGGCCTCCCGAAGCATGGTGCCATCGTTTTCGCCATCGTGGCATCGTGGCTGTCTCCGCGACTTCCGCTACCTCCGTTGTCTCCACCACCTCCGCTACCTTTACCGCGCCGCGCGAGGATAGGCGCACGGGAGCCGCTCAGTGTACGCTGGGCCGTGAGGGCGGAGTCCCCGGGCGCGTCGCGCCCCGCCATCCTCCGCGCGATGCCGTGGCGCGATGCCCGGCACCGTCAATGCGTCGATTCAAGGTTTGTAAGTTGAGGAGTCTTATGCTCAAGGGTTTCAGGGAATTCATCTCGCGCGGCAACGTCGTGGACATGGCGGTCGGTGTCGTCATGGGTTCCGCGGTCACCGCCATCGTCAACTCCATCGTGGCGAATCTCATCAATCCGCTTATCGCCATGATCTTCGGCCACCCGGATATGTCGAGCATGCTGTGCATCACGTTCAACGGCGCGACCATCAGCTTCGGCGCGATCCTCAACGCCGTCATCAACTTCCTGCTCATCGCCGTGGCCGTGTACTTCTGCATCGTGGTGCCGATGAACCAGTTCCGCAAGGCCGGTTCCGACGCGCTCAAGAAGGTGCTTAAGCGCGACGGCGCCGCGGATGCCAAGGACGAGGACGCCGAGGAGGCCGAGAAGACCCCGGAGGAGCTTCAGCTCGAGATGCTCGCCGAGATTCGCGACCTGCTTAAGGAGAACTCCGCCGCGAAGTGACGCCCCGGGTGTGCGTGATGCACGCGGCATTGCGGTGCGCGTGACATGCGCGTGTCCGGTGTGCGCGTGCACGCGGCGTGCGCTGTGCGCGACGTAATCCGTTCCGCGCGGCGCCCGATCCGTCGGCCTCCCGGCCCGTCATAAGGCCCCGTCATCATCAGATGACGGGGCCGTTTCTTTTCCGATCCCCGTGCGTTCTGTGTCCTGTGCGCCGAAATCCGGCCGGGGCACAGGGGGAAGGGGCTTCATGGTGAGGATGTTTCGCCATGAGCCACGATTTTCCCGCTGTGGTGCGTCGGGCGGCGCGTTTTAGGTCCTGATGGTGAGGATTTTTCGCCAGGAAGCCAGGCGCCTTGGAAAAGCACGCGGATTGTGCAAGCACCGTGCCGCTTTGTCGAAGTTCCTGACGATTTCCTGGGAAAAAGGTAACTTAGCCGCATTCCCCGTCGAAGTCGCCGGGGATGGCATCGTCGGGAAGCGATCCGTAACGAGCGCCTTCCGTTGCGGTGCCGATGCGAAGACCATACGACGGCCGATGCGCCGACATATGTCGACATGCGCCGACGCGCGTCACCGTGAAGGGAGCCATCATGACTGGTATCAAGCGCAATCGCAATGGGGTATCCGAAAGCTTCCGTCGCCACGGGGCGCGGCGGCGAGCGGTGTGGTGGTGGAGGGGCGTTGAGTGTGAGCGTTCCCTCACACTGAGGGCGGTCGAGCCCGGTCTGGGCGGCGGTTTTCGGGGTCGGAGGCGTTCGGTGTGAGCGTTTGTGCGCACTGAGGGCGGTCGAGCCCGGTCTGGGCGGCGGTTTTCGGGGTCGGAGGCGTTCAGTGTGAGTGTTTGTGTGCGGTGAACGAGGTTGGAGTGGAAGCGGGGCGGTTCATGGTGAGGATTCTTCGCCATGAACCACGATTTTCCCGCTGCGACGCGCCAGGCGGTGCGTTTTGGGACTTTATGGCGAGGAAAGTTCGCCATGAGAATCGTTTTTCCGAAAGGCGCCGCCCCGACGGCGGGCCGCCGCGTCTCGTGGCGAGGATTCTTCGCCATGGGACCCATTCCGCGGTCGGAGGATGGGAAAATCGTCGGGAAAATCGTGGACGCCCCTCGCCGCCCCGATTTCGCAAAAGTCCCGTCATGCTGTATACTCTCTCTTTGGCGTATTCCGCCCGCGGATACAGAGCGCCACGGCATGGGGCCGCGGCACCGCGCAGCCAAGGTTTCTTAAGGAGGACTTGTGGCTCTCAGCACTGACGAAAAGCAGGCAATCATCAACGAATATGCAACCCACGAGGGCGACACCGGTTCTCCGGAGGTCCAGGTTGCGCTGCTCACCAAGCGTATCAACGACCTGACCGAGCACCTGAAGTCCCACAAGCACGATCACCATTCGCGCCGCGGCCTTCTGCTCATGGTCGGCCAGCGCCGTCGTCTGCTTGGCTATCTGGAGAAGGTGGACATCAACCGTTACCGCTCTCTGATCGAGCGCCTCGGTCTGCGCCACTAGAAGAGTCTTCCGCCCGAGTCGTCATGGCTCGGGCGCTTTTGCATATCGGAGGATGATACGTGAGGAATGGCGTCGCGGACGTTTGCGGCGCCGTGAGGAATGATTGAAAGCCCATGCGCGAAGGTCGCGCACGATATGCCGAGGATACGAAGTAGGAAGCAGTACACACACAACAGAAGGAGGAACCCGTGGAGGGTCCCGAAATCAAGGCAGTAGAAGCAGTGATCGACAACGGTGCGCGTGGCAAGCGCGTGCTGCGTTTCGAGACGGGCCGTCTGGCCCAGCAGGCCGACGGCGCCGTCGTCGCCTATCTTGACAATGACACGATGGTGCTGTCCACCACCACCGCCGGATCGAGCCCGAAGGAGAATTACGACTTCTTCCCGCTGACCGTGGACGTCGAGGAGAAGATGTACGCCGCGGGCAAGATCCCGGGCTCGTTCTTCCGCCGCGAAGGCCGTCCGTCGTCGGAGGCCATCCTGGCCTGCCGCATCATCGACCGCCCGCTGCGCCCGCTGTTCCCGCACACGCTGCGCAACGAGGTGCAGGTGGTCGAGACCGTCCTGTCCATCAACCCCGACGACGCCTATGACGTGGTGGCCCTGAACGCCGCGTCCGCGTCCACCATGATCTCCGGCCTGCCGTTCGAAGGCCCGGTCTCCGGCGTGCGCCTCGCGCTCGTCGACGGCCAGTGGGTCGCGTTCCCGCGCTGGAGCGAGCGCGAGCGCGCCGTGTTCGAGATCGTCGTGGCCGGCCGCGTGGTCGAGAACGGCGACGTCGCCATCGCCATGATCGAGGCCGGCGCCGGCAAGAACGCCTGGAACCTCATCTACGACGAGGGCCAGACCAAGCCGGACGAGGAAGTCGTCGCCGGCGGCATCGAGGCCGCGAAGCCGTTCATCAAGGTCATCTGCGAGGCCCAGAACGAGCTCAAGCGCATCGCCGCCAAGGAGACCAAGGAGTTCCAGCTCTTCCCGGAGTACACGGACGACCTGTACAAGCGCATCGACGAGATCGCCCACGCCGACCTCGACGAGGCCCTCTCCATCGCGGAGAAGCTGCCGCGCCAGGAGCGCATCGCCCAGATCAAGGAGGGCGTGCGCCAGCAGCTCGCCGGCGAGTTCACCGACATGGACGACGCCGAGAAGGAGAAGGAGCTGGGCAACGCGTTCAAGGAGCTGCAGCGCCAGATCGTGCGCCGCCGCATCCTGACGCAGGACTACCGCATCGACGGCCGCGGCCTGCGCGAGATCCGCACCCTGTCGGCCGAGGTCGACATCGTGCCGCGCGCCCACGGCTCCGCCCTGTTCCAGCGCGGCGAGACCCAGATCCTGGGCGTCACCACGCTCAACACGCTCAAGATGGAGCAGCAGATCGACGCGCTGAGCGGCCCGACCACGAAGCGCTACATGCATAACTACGAGATGCCGCCGTATTCGACCGGCGAGACCGGCCGCGTCGGCTCCCCGAAGCGCCGCGAGATCGGCCACGGCGCGCTCGCCGAGAAGGCCCTCGTGCCGGTGCTGCCGAGCCGCGAGGAGTTCCCGTACGCCATCCGCCAAGTGTCCGAGGCCATCGGCTCCAACGGCTCCACCTCCATGGGCTCCGTGTGCGCGTCCACGCTGTCGCTGCTCAACGCCGGCGTGCCGCTCAAGGCCCCGGTGGCCGGCATCGCCATGGGCCTCGTGTCCGGCGAGGTCGACGGCCAGATGGTCTACAAGACCCTCACCGATATCCTGGGCGCCGAGGATGCCTTCGGCGACATGGACTTCAAGGTGGCCGGCACGTCCGAGTTCATCACGGCCCTCCAGCTCGACACCAAGCTCGACGGCATCCCGGCCGACATCCTCGCCGGCGCGCTGCAGCAGGCGCACGAGGCCCGCCAGACGATCCTCGACGTCATCAACGAGTGCATCGACCAGCCCGACGAGATGAGCCCGTACGCCCCGCGCATCATCACGATGACGATTCCGGTCGACAAGATCGGCGAGGTCATCGGCCCGAAGGGCAAGATGATCAACCAGATCCAGGAGGACACCGGCGCCGAGATCACGATCGAGGACGACGGCACCGTGTACATCGCCTCCGAGGGCGGCGAGGCCGCGCAGAAGGCGCAGGCGACGATCGACGCGATCGCCAACCCGCATATCCCGCAGGCGGGCGAGCACTACCATGGCAAGGTCGTCAAGACCACGAGCTTCGGCGCGTTCGTGAACCTCACGCCGGGCACCGACGGCCTGCTGCACATCTCCCAGATTCGCAACCTCGCCGACGGCGAGCGCATCGACGCGGTGGAGGACGTGCTCAAGGAAGGCGACGAGGTCGAGGTGGTCGTGCAGTCCGTGGATGACCGCGGCAAGATCTCGCTGGCGATCCCCGGCTTCGAGGACCAGGAGTCCGGCCGTGGCGATCGCGGTGGTGACCGCGGCGGCCGCGGTGGCCGTTTCGATCGCGGTGGCCGTGGTGGCGGCCGTGGCCGCGGCGGCTACGACGATCGCGATGACGAGCGCGAGGAGCGCCGTCCGCGTTCGCGCCGTCGCTACGATGACGCCGACGACGATGCCTACGACGATCGCGACGATCGCCGTGGCGGCGGCCGCGGTGGCCGTGGCCGCGGCGGCTACGACGACGAGTACGATCGCGACGATCGTGGCTATGACCGCGATGACCGTCGTTCCGACCGCGGCGGCCGCGGCTATGACCGCGACGACCGCCGTGGCGGCCGTGGTGATCGTGGTGACCGTGGCGAGCGCCGTGGCGGCGAGCGTCGCGGCGGCGGACGTCGCAACGACCGCAATCCGCGCTACGCCGTGGATGACCAGTACGACGAGTACCGCGCCGAGCGCCAGGAGCGCACGGAGCGTCCGCGTCGCCGCGTGCGCCGCGACTTCGATCCGTTCGAGGACTAGTCGGACCGGCCGGCGGTCCGGCTGACCGGACTGGAATAACCGGTTGAATCCGCAGGGCGGGGCCTTCGGGCCCCGCCTTTTTGCATGCTGCGCTCCCGGCGGCGGAATCGTGCGTCTGGCGGCGGAACCCTGCTCCCGGCGCGTGGCTAGGATATGCGTGTGCCTTCTTATGATCTTGTGACAGCCTTCGGCGCCGCCGCGTCCCTATTGGCGCAGGGAGGGGAGCAGGCGCCGTCGGGCGCGGCATCGATGGGAATCATCCTTGCGGCCATCGTGGCGCTTGTGCTCGTCATCCGGCTGCTGTCGCGCCGCCGCCCGCGCCGCCCGCGCTACCGTTACCGGGCGCGGCGCTCCGTCATGACGCGGCGCGAGGAATGGTTCTTCCGCGTGCTGCAGGACGCCTTGGGGCGCGATTACCTGATCTTCCCGCAGATCCATATCTCCTCGCTTCTCGACGAACGCATCAAGGGGCAGAACTGGGCGGCGGCGCGAGGCCAGACGAACAGCAAATCCGTGGACTACGTGGTGGCCGACGCACGCACGCTCGACGTGCTGTGCGCCGTGGAGCTCGACGACGCCACGCATGACCGCGAGGACCGGCGCGAGCGCGACCGCCAGGTGGAGGAGATGTTCGCCGGCGCGGGCATGCCGCTTGTGCGCTTCCGCGACGCGGAGGAGCTGACGGCGGGGGATGTGCGCCGTCGCATCCTGCGCGCCATCCGCTGACACGGCGGTGCGCGGTGGGGGGCGGTGGCGCGTCGCCCATGCGTAGAATGGGGGCCATGAGTGCTTCCACAGATGGCGTGACGCCGCCTTCCGCAGACGATTTCGATGACGATTCCCGCGCTTCCGGGCAGGCGGGCATGGGCTCCGCCGTTCCCGACGACAGGGACGATGCCGTTCCCGACGACACCGAGGCGACGGATGCCGACGATACGGACCTCGATGATATGGACCTCGACGAGCTCGATCCCGACGACCTCGGGACCGACCTGGGAACCGAGGACCTCGATCCCGGCGAACTCGACGAGGCCCTGGGCCTCGAGGACGGTCTCGAGGCCTACGAGGACCCCGGCCCTTACGACGATGCCGACGGCTTCGGCACGGACGGGGACGATTCGCAGATTCCCGGGCCTGCGGTTCCGGGCGCCGACGCCGGCGCCGACTTCCTCGCCCCCGACGAGGCCAGCGTCGAGGAGGCGCAGCGTCTCGCCCAGCGCCTCGCCATCGTCATCGTGACGTACAACCGCCCGAAGGCGATGGAGGAGCTGTTCGACAACCTCAGAAGGTTCGACGTGCATCCGTGGCGCATCATCGTGGTCGACAATGCGAACGATCCCGCCATGCGCAGCGCCACCGCCGACTTCGGCCGCAGCATCGCCGCGCTGTGGGACGACGCCGAATGGACCGGCGACCCGCGCACCGACCGCGTGGTGTACATGCCGCGCTCGAAGAACCTCGGCCCGGCCGGCGGCTTCAACGCCGGCATGAAAAAGGCGTACAAGCTGGGCGCCGAGTGGTTCTGGCTTCTCGACGACGACGTGCTCGTCGACATCGACGCCCTCGAGAAGCTCGCCGCCTGGATGCCGGCGCATGACATGATCCAGGGCGTGCGCATCGACACGGATGACAACCCGGTGACGGACGAAGGCGATTTCTCGCCGGCCACCGGCCTGCTCAGCCCCATGCCGCGAACGCGCTTCGGGCGCGGCGGCTACCGCGTGGTCAACGCGGTGTCTTTCGAAGGTCTGCTGGTGTCCCGCCGGGTGGTCGACCAGATCGGTCTGCCCGACCCGCGCTTCTTCATGTATGGCGACGATACGATGTACGGATATCTGGCCAGCCGCGTCACGAACCCCGTGGCCGTGTACGACGCAATCCTGTACCGCACGCGCCCCGACAGCGACCGCGCGGCCATGAGCCTGCGCAGCCTGGGCAAGGGCAGCGACCGCGAGCGCTACCAGATCATGCGCAACCGCGGGTACATCGCGCGCTACCTCATGCAGTGCGGCTCCTATTCGCCCCTTCTTTTCGGCATCGGCACCTGCGTGACGGCCCACCGGGAGATCGCGCGCCTGGTGGCCACCGACCGCGCCGGCTTCATCCCGGGCGCCATCGAGGTGTTCAAGGGCTGGCTCGCGGCGCGCCGCATCATGCACGACCCGGACTGGAAGCCCATGACGCCACTCGGCAGTCTGACGCGCGGCTGACATGCGGCGCACCGTCGACGGATATCGTCAGAACGGATGCCGCCGCCATCGTCGGAACGCGGAATCGTAAAACTCCATAACCCATTACTCCATAACCCACTACCTCAAGGAGAACCATGAGCCTTCTGCAACGCACGCTCGGACCTTTCACCACAACCGCCGTCGGCGAGGGCGAAATGCCGCTGACCATCGAGAACAACCGCGGGCATGACGTGGGCCTGCGCACCATCCACGCCGCCCTCGACGCCGGATGCCGCCACCTCGACACCGCCTGGGCCTATTACACGCCGGGCGAGGAGGAACAGACCGGCGAGAAACTCGTGCGCGAGGCGCTCGACACGTGGGACGGCCCGCGCGACGAGGTGCTCGTGGCCACGAAGGTGGGTCTGCGCCGCGCCTGGGACGGCGACAAGCCCGTCTGGCCGCGCGACGGCAAGCCCGAGCACATCATCGCCTACGGCAAGCAGTCCGCGCAGGCGCTTGGCGTCGACGCCATCGACCTGCTCTACCTGCACCGCCACGACCCGGAGGTGCCGTACGAGGAATCCTGCGAGGGCATCAAAGCCCTGCTCGACCAGGGCGTGGCGCGTTGGGCCGGCGTGTCGAACGTCACGATCGAGCAGCTCGACATCGCGCGCCGCGTGCTCGGTGACAGGCTCGTGGCCGTGCAGAACCAGTACTCGCCCGTGCATCTGGAGACGCAGGACACCCTGGAGTACTGCGCGAAGCTGGGGCTGGCGTTCGTGTGCTGGAGCCCGCTGGGCGGCTACCGCCATCCGTACGACGATTCGAAATTCGACCCGTTCCGTAAGGTGGCGGCCGACCACGGCGTGAGCTACCAGCAGGTGGTGCTCGCGTGGGAGCTGGCCAAGGGCGACCACGTCTTCGTCATCCCCGGCGCGCACCGCCCCGAGACGATCGTCGACTCGCTGCAGGCGGGGGAGCTCGAGCTGAGCGACGAGGAGCTGACGTACCTTGGCTGAGATGGACGACTCGCCTGAAACCCGCGGCGTGTCCGGCGTGGATGGCGCGGATGGCGCTGCCGGCGCTGCTGGCGTGGCTGCTGGCGGCTCCGCGCAGGACTCGCGCGATGACCTGCTCGCATCCGAGCCGGCCGTGCCCGTCACGATTCCCATCGATCTGGCGCCCGGCGTCACCGTGCGCTTCACCACGCGCCTCGGCGGCGCCTCGACGGGGGACTGGGCCTACTGCAACATGGGTTCGAAAGTCGGCGACGACCCGGCGCATGTGGCTGCCAACATGAGGGGCCTCGAGCATCTGCTGGGCGCCCCGGTCCGCCTCGTGCACCAGGTGCATTCCGCCCGCGCCATCGACGCGGGCCGGGCCGCGGCCGATGGCATCGACACCTACGCGGTGGACGCCGACGCACAGGCCACCGCCGAAGCCGGCATGCCTCTGGGCATCTTCGGCGCCGATTGCCTGCCGGTTCTGTACGCGGACGCCGACGCCGGCGTCATCGCCGCCTCGCATTGCGGACGCCGCGGCCTGGAGCGCGGCGTCGTGCACTCCTGCGTCGAACGCATGACGGAGCTCGGGGCCGATCGCAGCCGCATCCGCGCCGTGCTCGGCCCGTGCATCTGCGGCGACTGCTACGAGGTGGGCGACGAGATCGCCCGCGCCTTCGACGCCCGGTTCCCCGGCACCGCCACCGTCACGCGTTTCGGCGGCGCCGGCATCGACATCGCCGCCGCCGCGCTGCAGGCGCTCGCAGCCGAAGGAATCGACGGCGGGCGCATCGTGTCGGCCGAACCGCGCGTCCTCGCCGCCACGCAGTACCTCGAGGAAGACGAGGAACTCGCCCACCTGTGCGCGGCCGATGACGAGGGCGATCCGGCCCTTGGCGAACGCCTCGGCGCCATGAAGCACGGCCTGTGCACGCTTGAGAACCCGCTGTGGTATTCGCACCGCCGCGCTTTCCTCTCTCACAAGGAGCACGAGGGTCGCTTCCTCGCCGTCATCGTGCGGCGCTAGCATGGTCGGCATGTCTCAATCGCACCAGGCCCCCGTCATCGCCATCATCCTCGCCGCCGGGTTCGGCACCCGCTTCGATCCGGCCAAGCCCAAGCAGCTGGTGTCCGTCGCCGACAGGCCGGTTATCGAATGGACCATCGAGGCCTTCGAGGACTGCCCCGAGGTCACCGACATCCTCGTCGTGGTCAATGCCGCCGTCAGCGACGCGGTGGAGAAGGTGATCGACGACATGGGCAGCCGCAAGGTGCGCGGCATCGTGCCCGGCGGCGAGACGCGCGCCGACAGCACCCGGGCGGCGCTCGAGTTCCTGCGCGAATACAACATCCCCGATGATGCGAAGGTTCTGATCCACGATGGCGTCAGGCCCTTCGTATCTCCCAAGACGATCCTCGACTGCGTGGCCGCGCTCGATTCGGTGAACGCCGCCACCGTGGCGGTTCCCAGCACCGACACGATCCTGATTGCCGCGCCGGTCGGGGCGGACGGCGCGGAGGCGGACGACGCATCGTCGGACGGCGCATCGTCTGACGGAGCGGGGCGCTTCGATACGTCCGCGGCGCCTATCGTGCGCATCGTGCCTGACCGCGCCACCACCTACCGCGCGCAGACACCGCAGTGCTTCCGCTTCTCCACGATTTCCGAGGCCTACCGTCGCGCCGCCGGCGACGAGAACTTCCATCCGACCGACGACACGCGCGTCGTCGTGGACTACCTTCCCGACGAACCCGTCGCCGTGGTCGAGGGCTCGGACGACAACATCAAGATCACCACGCGGCCCGACCTCGAGGTGGCCGAGCTCATCGCGCCCCGAGCACGCCGCGTGCGCAACTACGCGCGCCGCCGCGCCGTCCAGGAGATGACCTCCGGGATGTGACGGCCCCGGCGCGCGGCTTGCACGCCTGTGGCTTGTGCACCGGTCGAGCTCGCGCCGGTCAGGCTCGTGCCGGTTGCGCCCTGCGCCGAATCGACCGCCGTCGGCTAGAGTTGGTGGCATGGAACAGTTCGACGTGGTGATTTCAGGATTCGACCCCTACGAGGGCATCGATGTGAACCCCTCGCGCGAGGTCGTGCGCATCCTCGAACGCGACGGCGTGCCGGACCCGCCCGAGGGGACATCCGTCCGTGTGACCGGCGTGCTCCTTCCCATGAGCTTCTCCAAGGCCTGGCCCGCCATGCTTCGCACAATCGAATCGGTGCATCCGCGCATCGTCATCGCCACCGGCCTCAAGCGCCGCAAGCGCAGCATCGCGCTCGAACGCTGCGCCACGAATATCATCGACGCCGACAAGCCGGACGCCGACAACATGCAGCCGCGCCGCACCCCCATCGACCCGTCGTCGCCCGCGGCGTACTGGACCCAGCTGCCGCTGCGCGACATCCTCAACGATTTCGCCGCCCACAAGATACCCGCCACGCTGAGCTCGGACGCGGGCACCTTCGTGTGCAACTCCGTGTTCTACAGCCTTCTCAACTGGAGCGCCGCGCAGCATGACATGCTCGCCGGCTTCATCAGCTTCCCGCCCGTCAACGAGACGCGCGACGGGGGCGCCGGCATCCCGCTCGGGCAGATGGTCGAGGCGGCGCGCATCGTGGCCTGCGACGCCGTGAACTACTACCGCCGCTCCGCCGACTCCTCCCTCGAGGCCGCCTGAGCGCCGCGCCGCCCCGACGCGGGTGGTCGGTGCGCGGTTTCCTGCAAGTGTTCACGCAGTGAAACCATCGTGCGACACGCCGCAAAAGCGCGGCATGTCGCGCTCGCGACACGCCGGACGGCCGCGACGCGCCGTCACCTGTGGCAATGCTGTGATGGCGGCATGTCGGAACTATCCGAGACGGTTCGAAAAGGGTATCGTTAAGCGTGGCGCAACGATCCGTCGCGTCGTATTCGTTCGTGTTCCCTAGATTCTCAGGAAGAGGACATTCACATGGCTGATGACATGTTTCCCACGGTTCTTCGCGGCTATGACAAGGAGAAGGTCAACGAATACGTCGCGAGTGCCAACGAAAACGTGAATCGTCTGCGAGAGCAGATCCGCGTCTACGACAGCCGCATTCTCCAGCTGGAGGCCGAGCTGCAGGAGCAGAAGGCCAAGAAGACGCCGCAGAAAAGCACTTACAGCAACCTGGGCGCCAACGCGCAGCAGCTGCTCGCGTCCGCCGAGCAGACGAGCAAGCAGCTGCTCGCCCGCGCCAAGAAGGATGCCGAGAACATCCGCAAGCGCGCGCAGGACAACGCCGACACCACGATGAAGACGGCGCAGCTGGACGCAGACCGCATGAGGTCCCAGGCCAAGCAGAACGCCGACGTGACGCTGAAGAACGCGCAGGAGAAGGCGCAGTCCATCCTCTCCAGCGCCACTGCGCAGGCCCAGCAGCTGACCGCTACCACCACCAAAGAGATGAACGACCAGCGCCAGTCGCTCGAGATCGAGCTCAAGAACAAGCGCGCCGAGCATGACAAGCAGCTCGACGCCGAGACCTCCAAGGTGAACACCGAGCTGGCGCAGAAGAAGACGCAGAGCGCCGAGACCATCGCCGCGCAGCGCAAGGCCGCCGACGACGAGATCGCAGCCCGCCGCAGCGAGGCCAACGACCAGATCCAGAAGGCCATCGACGACGCCAACGCGCAGGTCAACGCCGCGCGCGACCAGGTGGCGAAGATGATGACCGAGGCGCAGCGCAAGGCCAACGAGATCACCGACCAGGCCAAGGCCTCCGCCCGCCAGATCGCCGACGACGCGCAGGTGCAGCGCATGCATACGATGCAGCAGGTCTCCGCCGAGGCCGAGCAGTCCCGCGCCAAGATCTCCGCCGAGCAGGAGGACGCCACCAAGCGCGTCACCGAGATGCTCGCCAACCTCGAGGCCAAGCGCCAGGAAACCGACAAGAACGCGCAGCAGATCCTCGCCGAGGCGCAGGCCAAGCGCGACGAGGCCGACGAATACGCCACGAACCGCCGCAAGGACGCCGACGCCGAGCGCCAGGAGATCCTCGACAAGGCCAACAAGCAGGCCACCGAGGAGATCAACAGCCGCCGCACGGCCGCGCAGGAGGAGATCGACGGCCTGCAGGACCGCATCGACGAGCTGCAGAACCGCGAGACCGAGATCACCCGCCGTGTGGACGAGCTCAAGTCCATCTTCAGCACCGCGTTCGGCTCCATGGGCAGCGTGCTCCAGGACATCCAGAAGGACAAGGACAGGGACGCGCAGGCCGCGGCCCAGGCCCAGCAGGAGGTCGACGGCACGCCCGCCGACGCCCAGGGCCAGCAGGCCGCTTCGCAACAGGCCCAGCAGGCCGCTCCCGCCCAGGGGCAGCAGACGCAGCAGCGCCAGTAAGGCGAAGCGGAGGCCGGCGTCCCGGGACGGAGATTCCGGGCCGGCAATTCCAAACAAACCAGATGGCGGGGTCACATCCGTGGCCCCGCCATTGTCGTCCCGCCGTCCTATTCATCGTATACGCGCCGCAGGGCGCATCGTATGCCAATGCCGCGCCCGGCGACACGAACGCCGGCCGCCCGGCGACCGCGGACCGCCGCGCCATCCCCCATGCGCGCATGGCGCACCCGCGGGCAGAACACACCGAGGACAGAAACCGAGGAATATATGACCGACACCACGTCATTCACGCCGCTGACGCCGTCCATGATCGACGGCTACACCGAGGCCTTCGACGCCCGCGAGGCGAACCGCATCGCCATGAACGCCGTCGTCAACGCCGGGATCGACGACGTCGCCCGCAACTACGACCGCGCCCGCACCCTGCAGCGCCGCTTCTCCGTCACCGTCGACAACGGCGAGGTGACGAACCAGCGCCGTTCCGGCCGCTGCTGGCTGTTCAGCTCCCTCAACGTGGCGCGCTTCGTGGCCAAGCGCAACCTCGGGCTCAAGACCTTCGAGTTCTCCCAGAACTACGCCATGTACTTCGACAAGCTCGAACGCTGCAACTACTTCCTCCAGGACCTCGCGGCGCTCGCGCTCGCCGGCGAGCCCGAGGACTCCCGCCTCGTGCAGACGCTTCTGCACGACGTCATGGGCGACGGCGGCCAGTGGACGATGGCCATGAACGTGTACAAGAAGTACGGCGCCGTGCCGAAGGATTTCTTCCCCGAAACCGCGTCGTCGCAGAACACGGGCCAGATGAACACGAGCCTGCGCACGCTGCTGCGCCAGGCCGTGTGCCGCATCTGGCAGGCGCAGGGCGACGCCGCGCGCATCGGGAAGGTGATCGACGCCACGCGCGAGGCCGCGCATCGCATCCTCACGATCCACCTCGGCGAGCCGCCGAAGAGCTTCTTCTGGGAGTGGACCGACGAGGACGGCGAGTTCCACCGCGACGGCGAGATCACGCCGCAGGAGTTCTGGAATAAGTACGTCGACGCCGGCCTCGAGGACTACGTGTGCCTCGTCGACGATCCGCGCGCCGAGCACCCCAAGGGCACGAAGATCGGCATCGAACACCTGGGCAACGTGGTGGGCGGCGACCCGACCGAATACCTCAACGTGCCCGCCGCGTTCATGAAGGACTGCGTGCGCCGCATCCTGACGGAGCAGGGCATCCCCGTGTGGTTCGGCGCCGACTGCCACCCGATGATGGACCGCAAGAACGGCGCGTGGGCCACCGACCTGTTCGAGTACGGCCGCGTGTACGACACGGTTTTCGACATGGACAAGGAGGAGCGCGTGCGCTTCGCCGACTCCGCCATGAACCATGCCATGGCCTTCGTGGGCGTGGACGTGGCCGACGACGGCACCACGACGAACCGCTGGCGCGTCGAGAACTCGTGGGGTTCCGACATCGCCGACAAGGGCTACTTCACGATGGACGACCCGTGGTTCGACGAATACGTGTACGAGGTGGCCGTGCCCAAGTCGATGCTGCCCGCCGAGTACCTCGAGGCGCTCGACAGGCCGGCGATCATGCTGCCGGCGTGGGATCCGATGGGCGCGCTCGCCTGAGCGCGGGCGGTGAATGGTCGGGCGCATTCGTCTGAGGGGCGGATGGGCTCGGATAGGCCTGGATGCCGGGGCCTTCCGGATGCGTCCCCGTGACATCCGGGTGGCGCCCGGGCGCCGGGCAACGTATAGTTGTTCTCTCGGTGGCCGCGCCGCAGCGCAAGTGCACAGTGCATGCGACGCGGCCAGCGTTATTCATACAGCGTTATTCATAGGCTTTGCAGGGTATGCAGATCCCCGCGGCCCGCGCGGCATGCGCGCGGAGCTCCGGCACGGACGGAACGAACGGCGTGCGGTGCGGATGCGGGGAGGGGAGGGCGCCGAGGCGCCCCGGACGAAAGGACATTCGATGACGGTGCTCAGGGGCCCCGACAGCTCGGAGGACAGGGCTCAGCTCGGTTCCCAGGCGGTTCTTCCCGAAACGGTGGATGTGAACATCCGCCAGCTCGATCCGATTCCGGCACCGCGCGCCTTTATCAACGAACTGCCGATCACCCATGACGTTATCCGCCTCGTGCAGGATTCGCGCCGTCAGATCAGCGACGTGCTCCACGGGCGCGACGACCGCCTGCTCGTCATCGTCGGGCCCTGCTCGATCCACGATCCGAAGGCGGCCAAGGATTACGCGAATCGTCTGGGCGAGCTCAAGTCGCAGCTGTCGGACGACCTTCTCATCGTCATGCGCGTGTATTTCGAGAAGCCGCGCACCACGATCGGCTGGAAGGGCCTGATCAACGACCCTGACCTCGACGGCACCTTCAACATCCGCAAGGGCATGTGGCTCGCGCGCCGCATCCTGCTGGACGTGGCCGACCAGGGGCTGCCCGCCGCCACCGAATGGCTCGACCCCATCACGCCGCAGTACCTGTGCGACCTCGTCAGCTGGGGCGCGATCGGCGCCCGCAACACCGAAAGCCAGGTGCACCGCGAACTCGCGTCCGGCATGTCCATGCCGATCGGCTTCAAGAACTCCACCGACGGCAACGTCAAGGCCGCGGCGGATTCCTGCTTCGCGTCCGCCAACGAGCACCACTTCCTGTCCATCAACCTCGACGGGCACGTCATCGCCGCCGAGACCAAGGGCAACCCCGACTGCCACGTCATCCTGCGCGGCTCGAACCACGGGCCGAACTACTCGGCCGAAAGCGTGGCCGAGGCCCTCGAGGCCCTGCGCAACATGCATGTGGGCGAGGCCGCCTCGCATGGCGTCGTCATCGACGCCGCGCATGGCAACTCCGGCAAGAACGAGATCCGCGAGGCCGAGGTGGTCGAGCAGCTCGCCACCCGCATCGCCAACGGCGAGCCGGGCATCTCCGGCATCATGATGGAAAGCTTCATCGAGGGCGGCCACCAGGATCCCGCGCCGCTCGGCCAGCTCGTGTACGGCCGGTCCGTGACCGACCGCTGCATCGCTTGGCCGCGCACCGAGGAGCTTCTGCGCAAGCTCGCCAGCGCCGTGCGCATGCGCAGGAATCGCCTGTCCGAGTAGGGGTTTCGTCTGTCCGAGCCGGGGGTTTCGTCTGCGGTATGCGGCGGGGCCGGAGCCGTGCCTTCCCATCGTGCGTCTGGAAATTCGCGGTCGGTGCGCCATATGCTCGCGGTAGAATGACGGGGCTATCGACTGACGGGGCGGCGACGGGCCGTCCCGATGCGAGTGCCTGCGGGCGGAGAGGAGATGCATGATGGCGAACGATAACGGACGCACGGCGTCCGACAACCGGAATCCTTCTGTTCTCGAGGCCTCCGCCTATACGCACGAGGCCAAGCGCGTGCGCCGCATCATCGCCCAAGGCGGCAACCCCAGCGAACTGCTCGACGGCCATTCGTGGGAGGAGCGCGTCGGCATCGACCCCATCATCAACCGCCGCGTCTTCGAACTCGATCCCCTGCCCAGCCCCGCGCAGGTGCTGGGCGAGCTGCCGCTGACGCCGGAGGACCGCCAGCTCGTCATCGAATCGCGCGATGAACTGCGTGACGTGCTCCACGGACGCGATGACCGTCTGCTTGTCATCGTCGGCCCCTGCTCCGTGCATGATCCCCAGGCCGCACTGGATTACGCCCGCCGCCTGTCCGCCGTGCGCGAGGAGCTCGAGGGCGACCTTCTTATCATCATGCGCGTGTATTTCGAGAAGCCGCGCACCACGATTGGTTGGAAGGGTCTGATCAACGACCCCGACATCGACGGCACGAATAACGTGAAGAAAGGTCTGCTTCTGGCGCGCAGAACCCTGCTCGACGTGCTCGGGACCGGCGTGGCCGCGGCCACCGAATTCCTCGAGCCCACAAGCCCGCAGTACATCTCCGATGCCATCACCTGGGGCGCGATCGGCGCCCGCAATACCGAAAGCCAGGTGCACCGCCAGCTCGCCTCCGGCATGTCCATGCCGATCGGCTTCAAGAACGCCACGGACGGCAGCGTCAAGGCCGCCATCGACGGATGCATCACGGCGGCGCAGCGCCACACCTTCTTCGGCATCAACCACGAGGGACGCGCGGCGGCCGTGGAGACGCTCGGCAACGAGAATTGCCACGTGGTTCTGCGCGGGTCGAGCCACGGGCCGAACTACTCGGCGAAGGACATCGAGGCCGCCATGACGCAGATCCGCTCCGTCATGCCGCCGGACAGCGCCTGTGCCCACGGGCTTATCGTGGACTGCTCGCATGGCAACTCCGGCAAGGACGAAATCCGCCAGGCGCAGGTGGTGCGCGAGATCGCGCAGCGCTACGCGGCGGGGGAACAGGGCATCACCGGCATCATGATGGAGAGCTTCATCGAAGGCGGCAACCAGAAGCCCGCGCCGCTCGACCAGCTTGTGTACGGCAAGTCGATCACCGACCGCTGCATCGCCTGGCCGGAAACCGACGCGCTGCTCCACGAACTCGCCGCCGCCGTGCGCGAACGCCGTGCGCGGGCGTAGACGCGCAAGCCGATGCGTGCCGACTGCGGCATGATCGCCTGACTGCGCCCTGACGGCATCGCTCGATGGGCGGGGGATGGTTCCCAAGCTCCCGGCACCCGAGAAAGACGGTTCCCAAGGTTTCCCCCCCAAAAAAACGGTTCCCCGGAAAACAGAGCGCGGCGTGCCGTCGTCGATGGACGGCGGCCCCGCGCGGATCGAAAGGACAGCCATGACAACGATCGCCATCATCGGCGCAATGGATGAGGAAGTCGCCCATATCGCGGAAAGCCTGCAGAACGTGACGACCCGAACGCATGCCAGCCTCGAGCTGACGGAGGGAACCTTCGCCGGCGCCCCCCGGGCCGACGGCGAGCCGCACACACTGCGTGTCGTAGCCACCGTCAGCGGCATGGGCATGGTGAACGCCGCGTCCGCCACCCAAGTGCTCGCCGACCTGTATTCGCCGGATGTCATCATCTTCTCCGGCATCGCCGGGAATCTCAATCCGTCGCTGCATGTCAACGACGTCGTGCTCGGCGGCACGCTGCGCTATCTCGACACCGATATGAGGCTGATCGCGCAGTCGGCGCCGAAAACCGAGGAGTTCCATTCCGATGCGCATCTGATCGACCTCGCCAACCAGGCGCTTGACGAGCTGGGGGTGACCCATATCACCGGCGTCATCGCCACCGGCAACTATTTCGTGGCCGGCGACGAGCTCGTGGCGAAGGTCAAGAAGGAGACGAAGGCCGACGCCGTGGAGATGGAGGGTGCCGCCGTTGCGCATATCGCCGCAAGGAACGGCGTACCCGCGCTCGTCATCCGTGCACTGAGCGATGAGGCCGATGTGGCCTATGAGGAGTTTCGCTCGTTCGATATCTCCGAGTACGCGGATACCGCGGCGAAAATCGTCGTGTCCATTCTCGGCAGGCTCTAGAACAGGAGCCGCCGTTGCAATGCGGGGGCGATCGGGAGACCGCCCCGCATCGGTGCAACGCGAAGGCGGAACGCGACACGCCGAGTGTGTCGGTTTGCGTAAATCGGCATCGGCCTATACAATTCCCCACGTAAACCACAGACCGTTGGTTCGGACAGCAGTGTCCGCGAAACTCCTTGGGATACCAGCGCAGGTTGAGAATTCTTTGACGCCGTTCGGGTGTCTTCGGTGTGCTCTGCCTGTGCGCAGGGCTTTTTTTATTGCCGTTCCATGGGGCTTCGACCGGCGGTTCATTTAGGAAGGAACGCCATGAAGAGGCCCGAAAAGGCAGAGGTGATTGCCGAGCTCACGGACAAGTTCCGTGACGCCGATGCAGTCTATCTCACCGAATATCGCGGTCTGAGCGTCCCGCAGATCTCTGATCTTCGCGAGAAGCTGGGCATCGATACAACCTATACCGTGGCGAAGAACACGCTGGCACGCATCGCCGCCAAGGAAGCGGGCGTGGAAGGTCTCGACGAGTATCTCGCCGGTCCGACCGCAATCACTTTCGTCAAGGGCGATTACGTCCAGGCCGCCAAGGTCCTGCGTGACTTTGCCAAGACCAACAAGCAGCTCGTCGTCAAGGGCGGTTTCGCCGATGGCACCGTTTACGACGCCGAGGGAGTGCAGAAGCTTGCGGATCTCGAATCTCGCGAGACTCTTCTCTCCAAGATGGCCGGCGCGCTCAAGGGCACGATGGCCAAGGCCGCGTACGTTCTCGTCGCACTGCCGACCAAGGCTGTGCGCACGGTCGACGCCCTCCGCGAAAAGCAGGAGAAGGCCGCCTGATTCTCGCGGCCTGACCGCGAATCACCGCAAAGCAATACAAATTTCGGCACACGGCAACTTTTAGGAACAGGCCGGTGCCAATGATTGAAAGGAAGCCATAATGGCTAAGCTTTCCACTGAAGAGCTCCTCGATGCTTTCAAGGAAATGACCCTCGTTGAGCTGTCCGATTTCGTCAAGGCTTTCGAGGACGAGTTCGACGTTGAGGCTGCCGCTCCGGTTGCCGCCGTCGCCGCCGCTCCGGCCGCTGGCGCTGCCGCCGCCGAGGACGAGAAGACCGAGTTCGACGTCGTGCTGACCGCCGTCGGCGACAAGAAGATCGCCGTCATCAAGGCCGTGCGCGCCCTGACGAACCTCGGCCTGGCCGAGGCCAAGGCCCTCGTGGACTCCGCTCCGAAGGCCGTCCTGGAGAAGGCCTCCAAGGAAGACGCCGAGAAGGCCAAGGCCGATCTCGAGGCTGCTGGCGCTTCCGTCGAGCTCAAGTAGTTTTCCTTCTGACTGGTTTACAACCCCGGGCCGTTTCACGGCCCGGGGCTTTTCATATCCTGCCTGGGTATCGGGTTCGGGATATCCTGCCTGGGTATCAGGTTCGGTTAGTCGGCGACATCGGGTATGTGGGAACATCGGATATTCGGGAACAACAGTCGTTGTCTGGTTTTTCAGTGCTGTGGCGATACGCCGCCCCGTTGTACGGAGGCGTCGCCTCCCCGTGCGATCGGTCGGTCGCGGCGGCGGACGTGCACTCCTTGGGTAGGCTCTGCGCCAAACCGCGCACGCGCGTATGCTGTGTGTCTAGACTGGAATCCGGGCCGGGAAGCGGAACCCCGCGATGTTCATGAGGGTCATGGACGCTTATGGAGATCCGGTTCCAAGATGGCGGTGCATTCGAAACTTTGCGATATGTCGCGTTTTGCCCGAAGGGGCATGACAAAATAGCAGAGACTGCATGTCCATGAATAACAAGGAGGTAGCCGTGGTCGAAGGTGCGAGCGATGTGCTCTGGGCGATTGAAGTCGATGGCGTCGAGCTCACACGTGTGAGACCCGGCGAATCCGTCGTCGTGGGACGCAAGCCCATCCGTCCGATGGTGGAGACCGAGGCCACCCGTCGCGTCGATATCGACGATCCCGAGAAGTCGATGAGCAAGCGTCATGCCAAGCTGTCCGTCGACTCCTATGGCCGTGCCATTCTCGAGGACCTGGGGTCCACGAACGGATCGTTCGTCGTGCGCGACGACGGTGCGCTGATGCGAGTTCCCCTCGGCACGCAGATTACCTTCCAGCGCTCGCCGATGCACCTGCAGTTCGGTGACAAGCCCATCGACTTCCGCGAGGTGTCGTCCGACGAGACGGGCGAGCATCCGGTGGCCAGTCTTTTCGACAACCTGTCTCCCGAGGACATCGCCGCCGCCGCCAACGGCGCCATGAGCGTCGACCAGATCCTCGATGTGCGGGCCGGCGAGCCGACGACGGCTTTCGATGCCGGTGCCGTCCGCGGACGTGTGCACGATCTCGATACGTCCGGTCTGTCCCAGGGATACGTCACTGCATCTCCGGACACCCCGGCGACGGCCTCCTCCGCTCAGACCGTCGATTCCCGCGCCGCGGCCTTCGCGGCAACGACGCCGGTCACCGCACGGTCCGCGGAACCGTCGACCACGCGTACTGCCGTTCCCAACACCGTCGTTTCCAACACCGCCGTTCCTGACACGGCCGTTCCTGACGCTGCCGTTCCTGGCATTGCTGTTCCTGACGTTGCGGCTTCGAACCCCGCGACTTCGGGCGCTACGGTTCCGGATGCCTCTGTTCCGGCCGTCTCTGTTCCAGCCACATCTGCTCCGGTCGCATCTGCTCCGGATGCTGTCGGTCAGACGCCCGCTGCATCCGATGACTTCGCGCGCACGGCGCCCGAGACGACGCCTGTCGCCACGGCTCATCTGACTGCCAGCACCGATGCCAACACAGCTGCTGTCGAAACCGACGCTGCCGGCACCGCGGCTGCCGAGACAGCCGCACCGAATGCCATGGAAACGAATGCTGCACAGACGAATTCCGCTGCCTCCGATGCCGATCCTTTCTATCGTTCCTCGCAGACGCAGTCCGTCACGACGGAGCCCCAGCAGACGTTGATGCGCCAGGATGCGTCGGAGCAGGACGTGCGGTTCCGTCCCGCCCAGACCGAATTCGCCCAGTCGCAGCCCGTTCGGACTCAGTCCGTCCAGGCGCAGGAGCAGCTCGAACAGGCCGACGTCGCCGCGTCTCGTCAGACGCAGGCATACGCCGGCCAGGGCAGCTACCATGGCTACGGGGCAGGCTTCGCCGACGGAACGGAATCCTCCGCCGATGACGCGCGTTTCATGCCGACCGGTGAACAGGCCCAGGCCTTCGAACCTGATGCGGCCGGTGTGACGCAGGAATCCCATCCCGTGGCGGAGCAGGCCTCCGCCGCCGATGCCCGCTTCGCATCTCATCAGATGCCCCAGCGGGATGCCTCCCCTCAGGAAGACGACTCTCCCTCCTTTTCCGTTCCGGTCACCAATCCTCATTATGATGCCGGCTCCGTGCTCGATCGTCTGTCCCGCGGAGAGTATCCCACGGCGCAGCAGCAGGTGGATGACGAACGTGTCATCGACGGCTTCACCATCAGGGAGGCCCGCGGCACGGCGGATTACGAGCGCCAGTTCGAGATCGCGCAGCATGATGAGCTGCTGCCGTTCCTGGCGATGAACCCGCGCCTGTACGGAGATCTGTACGCATGGCTTGAGGCGATGAGCAACGCCGACGTGAAGGCGGCGCTGGATGCGAACGCCGGATACAAGTCATGGAAGCTAAGGAAGTGAAATTGTGACGGACTCTAACGCCGCCGTGAATGTCAACGGCACCGCCGCCGGGCAGGGGGCGGATGCCGCGGGCCCCGCGCTCGAGCAGCAGCCGCAGAAGGTCGCCGCGCCAGTGCACGAGGAATCGTCGATGGACGCCGTGCGCCGGTGGTATTTCGACTACAAGCGCAGCCATGGCTCGACGCCCATGGAGGACCTGTCGCGCTTGTCGGACCGGCTTGACCTGACGCACGCGCACCCGACGGGAATAGCCCAGCTCTTCGCATCGGGTCGTGTACAGCTGAGTTCGCTTTTTCGCGACATCGGTTTTCTTAAAACCGCCGAGCGCAACCTCGCCAAGGTCCTCAAGGGCTTCCACGCCAAGGAGAGGACCGACGGAACCGCGAGCCTGTCGCTGTCCGTCGGCATCGCCCAGTGGGAGGACCACCGTATCCCGGTGCTGCTGTACCCGGTGACCGTCGACGGCGCCGACAGTGAGGACGCCCGCCTTTCGCAAAGCGTCATCCGCTTCACGGGGGCCGCGTCCATCAATACGGCTTTCGTCGATGCCATGAGACGCCAAGGCGTCATCCTCGACGCCGACGACCTCATGGACTCCTCCAACTACGGGGGCAAGGCGCCGGAAACCGCCGAGCTCTTCGCTCTGATCCGCACGCGGGCCGGGTCGAAGATCCCCGGGTTCTCCATCAAATCCGAGCTTATCCTCGGCAGCTTCATCGAATCGTCGACGCTTCTGCTCGCCGATTCCGCGCGCATCATCGACGCCATGGACCGCGGCAGCTCCCCGAGCCTGCCGCTGGCCGTCCTCGCCGGGGACGAACGCGCCAAGTACGCCATGCTCAACCGCAGGCTGCCCAAGTATTCTCCCGAGGACTGCGACCCGCACGACGAACTCGAGGCGGGTGATGTGAGCAACGCCACGAGGTATGCCGCCAAGCTCGCCGCCGAAGGGGACTCCGTTTTCGTGAACGTCTCCGTCATCGACGACACCGCGGCGCAGGCCCTGTCCATCGCCTCGCGCGTGGCGCTCAGCGGGAAGGTCGCCCTGTACGTGCCGGGCGTCCCGGAACAGAAGTATCGCTTCCTCCATGAGGCCAGGGTCAACGACATGACGTCCCTGCTCGGAGACATGTCCGACCCCGACTTCAACGCCAAGCTCGACTCCCAGCTCGTCACCGCCGTCGGTTTCCGCGGGGGAGAGGCGGGCAACCGCTTCGACCAGCTTGCCGATGAGCTTGTGGGCGTGAGAGGCCGCCTGAACCGCTATCTGGGCGATCTTCATGCGCGCAACGGCGAATGGAACGTGTCGGCGTACCAGGTCATCGAGAACCTGGCGCGCATCTCGAGCAACCCGACCCATCCGTCCACGCGCGTGCGCCTGAGCGCCGACACGGTTCGTCGCGTCGCAGACTCCAAGGAGGCGTGGGGCGAGAAGCTTCGCCGTGCGGGCAAGCTCGGCGAATTCGAGATAGGCCCCGATGACACGCCGTGGTATCACGCGTCCGTATTCAACGAGGACGAGGCGGTGGACGCATACCAGCGCGTCGTGCGCCTTCTGACGGATACGCTTCCCGCCGTGCGCGAACAGATCGCGGAGACGTCGAAGACCTGTGGCTTCCAGCTGCCCAAGGACGCGTCCGAATGGGCCCGCCAGGTGGCGGTTCTGCGCAACCTGCGCCGCGTCATGGACGTGTTCCAGCCCGTCATCTTCCAGCGTGACATCCCCGCCATGATCGAGGCGACGAAGTCGAAGGAGGACCGCAAGAAGAACGGCACCACCCTTGGCATGCACGAACGCCGCCACCTCGTCAAGGAGGCGAAGAGCCTTCTGCGCGTGGGATCGCATGTCGACGACATTCGCTCCGCGCTGATCGTGGCGCTGAAGGAAAGCGAGGAATGGCGCACTTTCGTTCCCCACGGCCAGTGGCCGGTGCTGCCCAACGAGCTCGATGACATCATCACCGTGCAGGAGTCGCTGTCCAGCGACCTGACCGCGATGAACTCGATCCTCGCCACGACGCCGGAAGGCGCCGACCTGGAAACGATCGACTTCCAGTCCCTCGAGGACCGCCTTCGCCTTCTGTACGATGACCACAAGTCGCTGAACACGCTTCCCGAACGCAGCACGCTGGAGCGCGAGATCGCCAAGGCCGGACTCTCCGAGCTCGTCGACGACCTGCGCGCCCGCGGCGTCGACCCCGACAGCGCCCCCGATGAGTTCCTCCTGTCGTGGTGGGCCACCGTGTTCAACCTCATCGTGCGCCAGTCGCCGATCGTGGCCAACCAGGACAGCTCCGCCCTGACCCAGGCCGCCGATCGGTTCACGCAGGTCGACGTCGAGCACGTCAGGTCCATCGGCCCCATGGCCGCGCAGGAGATGACGAAGCGCCTCTCGGAGACGCTGTACGCGCACTCGCAGGAGGCCAACCAGCTGCATACGCTTCTGGCGACGCCTACCGTGCTGCCGTTCACCCGCCTGCACAAGGATTTCTCGACGATTCTCAGGGCCGCCAGGCCGATTCTCGTCGCGGCTCCGGCCACTCTCGCGGCCCAGGCCGGGCAGGGGCGTATCGCCGACGTCGCCATCATCGACGCCTCCGCGCATATGACCCCTATCGAGGTCCTCACGGTTCTCTCGCGCGTCGACAACGTCGTGTTCTTCGGACACCAGCAGACGCTGTCGTCCCCGGCCATCAAACGCCTCATCCCGTACCTCGCGCAGGTCAACACGCTGTCGAACCCGTCGCACCGTGACTCCCGCCTGACCCGCTTCCTGTCCGACCACGGGTACGGCGACATCCGCTACTCGCTGTCCACCGGGCGCGTGCGCGGAGACGTCCAGTACATGAAGGTCGACGGCATCGGCATTCCCGAAGAGAACAGCGGCATCGTGGAGTCGACGAAGCAGGAGGTGAAGGCGGTCGCGGATATCGTAGAGGCGCGCGCGGCAGAGTACGAAGTGCTTCCGCGGCACTACATGCTTTCCATCGTGTGCCTGACCGACACCAACCGCATTCGCATTGGCGCCGAGCTCAAGTCCCGCGCCCAGCGCACCCCGGGTCTGCGCGACTTCCTGCGCCACGTCAGGATCGTCAACATCACCGAGGTCGCCGGAGCCGCGGCGGACGACGTCATCATCGCCTGCAGCTTCGCCAAGGGGCAGCCCAAGCATATGGTCCAGCAGTTCGGCGTCATGGAGGAGCCCGGAAGCGACGGGATGCTTCTCGACGCGCTGGCGCTCGCGACGGCCCGCACCAACATCGTCAGCACCTTCAGTGCGGAAGACATGGAAGATGACCGTCTCCGCCAGCCGGGCACGCAACTGCTCAAGGAGATGCTGGTGTGGTGCGAGCACCTTGCCGACAAGATGCCCGAGCCGACCGCTCATCCGTCCTCGGACGTTATCATCAACGACCTCGCCGAGCGTATCAAGTCCCGCGGCCTCGCCGTAGAGACGAATTACGGTTTCGACAACGGAATCCAGATCCCGCTCGTCGTCGGCTTCCCCGGACGCCCGTACCGCCTCGCCATCAAAACCGACGATGCGCAGTTCATGTCCATCCGCTCGCTGCGCCAGCGCTACCGCTTCAGCGTCGACGACCTGCGCAGCCTCGGCTGGTCCGTGTCGTTCATCTGGAGCGTGGCCGCGTTCGTCGATCCCGACAAGGAGGTCGATCGCGTGGTCGGTCAGCTCTCGCAGCTTGAGGGTGATGACCTGTGACAGACGATGTGCGCATCGTGTCAGACGGCGGACGGCCGGAGAACGCCGCGTCGTCCGCGTCTTCGTCCGCTTCACAGCCGGCTCCGTTGTCGGCCTCGGGGCGTCGACGCCATCCGCGCGTCGTGCGTCGCGGAACCGAATGGTTCGACGCCGACGGCGTGAAGCTCGACCCCGAGGATCTGCGCAGCGAGGAGTCGAAGGACCGCGATGACGACCGCCGGATCCTTGACGAGCTTCCCCCGCATTGGGGCGTGTTCTCCGAACGAAAGCAGGCAGGAGCCTGATTCTCCATGTCATGACGATCCCTCCTTCGGGCCAACGCCCCAGGAGGGGGCGCTTGTATCGGAGGGGGCGCTTGTATCGGAGGGATTGTTCGTATTCGCGGGTTCGCCCGTATTGGCGGAATCTCCTGTGCCGGTGGGATCGCCTGCGCCGCCCGTAACCGGCGGCGTTCCCTCGCTGACCGCAATGATCGGGCGATCGTCACCGACGGACAGCACGGTCAGCGCATCCCCGGGTGTCAGGGCGAAGGTGGCCGTTCCCGTGGGTTCGCCCAGAATCGATGTCGAATCCTCCTCATCGGGCACATGCATGACCGTGACGCCGCGGGCGAGAACGCAGTGCGTCGCGTCGCCAATTCCTGTCGAGCCGCCGGCATCGGTCGCGTTGCCGATATCAGCCCCGTCGCCCGTCCCGGTCGAGCCGCCCACGCCAGCCATCGATGGGCATGCGCCCGACACCATCAGGGTCACGGTGTCGCCGACGCGAAGCTGCCTGGTCGTGCTGGCGAGGGTCACATCCACCGTGGTCATGCCCTGGGCGACTCTGACGGACCCCGACACCATGCCTCGGATAATGGGCATGCCTCGCCCGATGTCGATCTGCGCCACGCCGGGGGTCCATGACTGCACGTCCTCTCCCGGATACGCATGGGACGACACGTCGTCCTGCGCCACCCATGCCGTGGCCAGGGCGGAGGCCGGGACGGTCTCGCCGACGGCGATATCACGCGCCGCCACCGCGATAAGCCGCGTTTTATTCGACGCCCCGATGGCCGAGACGATGCACCAGGCGAGAAGCCCGGCGCATGCCGCGCAGGCGATGCGACGGAGCAGGATGCCCCGGCGGCGGCTGGTGAGTATCGGTGTCGAGGAACGGGCGCCGCTTGTCCCGCGCCTCGCCGACGCAAGGAATGTCATGCCTCGAACCTAGGAGGGGAGCAAACCGACACGCCGGGGAAGCGAACAATGTGGACGAAGGTCACGCGCACGGCGAGGGCTGTGGATAACTTCCGCCCGCGTCGCTTTCCGGGGTGTTTTTCGGCGTGCCTTGTCCCAAGACAAAACCGCTTCCGGAACAATCCCGTCAGGAGGGTTCCGGAAGCGGTCGGAGAAGGGCTATGCGCGTACCGTCAGCTCTTGTCCTTGTCGGTGTGGTAGAAGCCGCTGCCCTTGAAGGTGATGGGCACGGCGGAGTAGACCTGATGAACCTGGTCAGCCTTGCACTGCGGGCATTCGGTCAGCGGACCTTCCGAGAAGGAACGCTGAACGGTGAAGTCATAGCCGCAGTTCTTGCAGCGATAGTGATAAGTCGGCACTGGTCGTCCTTTGCGTTTCGAGAGAACATCCTTCCGCCGTCCGCGGTGTGGGTCGCTCTGCGGTGTGAATCACCCTGCGGTGCGAATCCGTCACGCGGCGCACCGCGTGCGGCGGCGCGAACGGCCCGCGGCGACGGCTGATGCTTATCCTAGCCAGAATGCCGACATCCGCGTCTGTTTCGCTCACAGAACAGGTCACCGGTCCGCGGTATGGCGCCGGCTCTCGCATCAGTCGGACGCGGCATTGGCCAGAGTCGGACGCGGCATTGGCCAGCCGCGGCATCGGTTATCTGCACCGTCAATCCATGTGCACCGTCAGTCCAGTGCATTCTTGGCGCGGTCGCTGATCGGAACGATTCCCTTGCATGTCAGGACGATATCCATGGGCACGTCATGCGCCTGCGATGGCAGCGGGGCGTCGCGAAGCTCCCACGGCCAGATGACGGCGATGCGCCACGCCTCGGGATTTCGGTGTGTCAGGGCGCGGTCATACCACCCGGCGCCCCTCCCCAGACGCGTCCCCGCCCGGTCAACGGCCAGCGCCGGAATGAACAGCAGATCGGCCTGCGCAAGCGGCTGCGACACCGTGACGATGGGTCGCTGCTCCGGCGGGGTGTCATCGTGAAGCCGCCATCCAATCGACAGCCTTCTGCCGCTGGGCACCGTCATCGATTCCACGTCCGGGGCCTGCGCAATGTCCATTGCCGGAACGAGAACGCGCCCGCCGCGGGACTTGAACCAGGAGATGAGCGGCCCCATGTCCGGTTCCCGGCGGATGGGTTCGAAAGCCGCGACAGTGCCCGCACCCTGCGTTTCCGAACCGCGGCGCAGGCGACTTTCCAGACGGAGCACGTCGCTGGGGCGGATGGCGGCGCGCCAACCGGTGATGTGCGCGCGACGCTGCCCATATGCTTCCCGGCGCAGATCCTGCTTCAGCTCGGACACGCCCGGGACTTCAGGCGCGTCCCCGGTTTCGGATGCGCCCGGGTTTCCGGATGCGTGCGGGTTTCCGGATGTTCCCAGGGCCTCGGGTGCCGGATGCTTCCCGGACGGACGGATTGTGTCGGCCATGGGCTTCTCCTTTGTGGGTTTCGTTGCACGGGTTCGTTCTGCGGGTTCCGTTGCGCGGGTCTCGCTCCGCGCGCTCGCGGCATGCGCTCGCGGCATGCGGCGTCGTGTCCCAGTCATCTCCCAGCGTAGCCTTCGGCGTGGCCGGTCTTCAGTGCACGGGGCGGTGCCCGCGGACGATAGGGGCGCCGGCCGAACCGCCGCGCATCATGCATTGCGCGGATTAGCATGGTGGCATGAGCTTTCGTTCGTTGCATCGCCTGGGCGACCCCTTCCGCTTTGCACGTCATGAGGACGGCAAAGGGGATGACGGCAAGGGGTTCGTGGTGCCGGCGCGTCTTGAGGCGCCGATGGGATACCCGTCCCTTGCACTGCGCCCTCTGACCGAACGAGATGATGCGGAGTGGAGCGACGTGCGCATGCGCAACCGGGACTGGCTGTCTCCGTGGGATTCGAACGATCCGCTGCACGGGCCGGGCATCGGCTTCGGCGAATGGATCCGTCTCCAGCGGGCGTCGGAGCGTGAGGGGGAGGGCGTCGTGCTCGCGATGGAATACGATGGCCGCATCGTCGGGCAGGTGTCGCTCGGCGCCATCGCCTACGGGGCGGTGCGCGCCGGAATCGTCGGCTATTGGGTGGACCAGCGCGTGGCGGGCAACGGCTTCGCGCCGCTGTCCGTAGCCATGGTGTGCGATTGGGCCTTCTTCGACCCGGAGGGTCCGCGCCTGCATCGCATCGAGGTTGACATCCTTCCCGAGAATGCCCGATCCCTGCGGGTTGTGCAGAAGCTCGGGTTCTGCGACGAGGGCGTGCGGCGCGGGTATATGTTCGTCAACGAGAGGTGGCGGGACCACCGGTGCTTCTCCATCCTCGCCACCGATGTTGCGCGTCGCGTCATCGACCGTCTCCCGAGACGCTGATGGCGTCGCCATCCCGTTCGATACCGACCGCGACGCGCCGCTGTTTCGAGGCATGTCGGCATCTCGAACGCCGGTGTGACGCCTCTGTGAGAAGGACACGCCAACCCCTCTTCCTTTTCATGCGGTTCCTTTATGGTTGGCTCTATGACCTACGAATCGTTCAGCGGAATTCTCGTCTGCGTGGTTCTGCTGGCGTTTGTCCTGTGGTGGTTCCCTACGCGCGCAATCCGCGGCATGAAGAACGCGACCCGTCATGAATCGGACCGGTACTCGGATTCCATGCATCTCATCGATTATGATGAAAACGGCTCCAGGATGGATGCCGGCACCGAGCGTTCCGGCGGATTGTCCCTCGATGCCGGCAAGGATGTCGGTACGGCTTCCCCCGCCCAGGTTCCGCAGTCCCGCGAGTCACGAAACGTTATCTCGCCCCGCGCCGCCAAGGATGTCCCCACGGATATCTCTGGGAACGCACCGAAGGACGCGCGGGAAGACGATGGCGGCGCCGGCCGCGCCGCCTCACCGGAATGGACGGAAGATATGGTCACGCAGCGACATGATGCCGAGGAACCGGCGCAGGGACGACGGGTGTTCACGCGCGAAGGAGTTCGTAGGATTCGCGCGATGCGCAAGCGTGAGATTCGTCGTCGCCGCATCCTCGTGTCCGTTCTTTTCGCCCTGGGCGTCGTCATGGCGGTGGTCTCCCGCATCGTGCCTTTCCCCTTGGCTTACTGCCTGATTCCCCTCGGCCTCATGGCCGTCGTCCTGGGCTTTGGTATCCGCGCCTCGTCACATGCCCGCCGCTGGGAGCGCGAGGTGGCCGCCTCCGGTGTGATGGGCCACGCCTCGTCCACGTCGTCCATGTCGCAGGGGTCCGCGCCGCAAAAGTCAGCGATAACGACGGCAAAGGACTCGGCGCAGACCTCCGCCGCGCAGAGCCCGATGGCGCAGACCGCCCCGGTCCGGTCCAACGGCGCGAAGAAGTCTTCGAAGGGCTCTGCCGCATCCGTCGGCCGCCGTCCGGAGGGCCGCATCGGCGTGCGGGCGGGGCGCGGCCCCGTCGCGTCGGACCAGGATATCGACGAGACCCCGACCGCCGCCATGAGCGCCGACGACATCGCCGAGGCCATGGCCCGGACGTCCGGTACCCGGCATGGCGGGACGCCGGACGACGCGGATTTCACCGATGCCCGTCGGCGCGCGAAAGTCGTCCTTGCCCGCGCCGAGATGATGCCGCTGCCCGTCGCACAGGATGACGGGACCGACGATTCCCCGACGTCCACGATTATGTCGTTCACGCTGGGGGAGCCCGCGTCGGCTTCGGTGGCCGGGTCGGCCACGGCGGAGGTGCGCAGCGCGGAGATCAAGTCGTACCGGCAGGTGGCCAAGGCCGTTCCCGAGCGCGGACACACCGCGGAAATCAGGCGTGCCGCGGCCGAGGAGGCCCAGGAGCGCGCCGAGAAGGTCCGGGAGGCCGAGGAGGCCGAGCGTACCCGGCGCCAGGCGTCGCGTCGCGCGGCGCAGGATGCCGAGGTCTCGAAGCGCCTCGATGACGTTCTTGCGAGGCGTCGCGAGAAATAGGCGCTTGGAGAAAACCGACCGTATGGTGAAGGCACCGTATGGAACCGGTGCATGCGAAGCCGAGTCCCGGCGTCATAAGTCATAAGAGGGCGGATGCCGCAGGATGCGGCTCCGCCCTCGTCGTTTCGTGGGCGTCGCTCCATGCCGTTCGCAGGCTCGGGCCAAGACGTCGGAAGTGTGGCGATTCGGTTCTTTTCACCGTGGGCGAGAATTAGCACTCGAGTTTGCAGAGTGCTAATCATGCGCTAGTATTTGTTCTAGCGCATGAAAGACGCGAGGTGTTTCGTCAGCCGCCGCACGCCGGGCATGCGACAGTAGTCACTCTCTTACACATAGAAAGAGGAGGTCCACAGTGTCGATCTCGCTCACACCGTTGGAAGACAAGATTGTTGTTAAGCAGGCTCCGGCTGAGACCCAGACCAAGTCCGGCCTGTTCATTCCGGAGAACGCCAAGGAGAAGCCGCAGCAGGGCGAAGTCCTGGCGGTTGGCCCGGGCCGTCGTGCCGATAACGGCGAGCTCATCCCGATGGACGTCAAGGTTGGCGACAAGGTGCTGTACTCGAAGTACGGCGGCACCGAGGTGCACTACGACGGCGAGGATCTGCTGATCCTGTCCGCGCGCGACGTCCTCGCGATCATCGGCTGAGACATCGGTCGATTCGCGGAACGCGACATCTTCGCGATATCTTTTTCGACAGGCCATCCGCTGAGCGGGTGGCCTGTCGCGTTCTGCGGAAGGTTGCCTGGTACGCGGTCTGTTGTGCCGGGGTGTGAAGTCCCCGAGACCCGCGATGGTGCTTTTGCGCCAGGTCGCATCGTTGAAAAATGCTGGGATTGCGCGCCTTCGCGGCATTCGGAGGCATGATGCGACGCAACGCGACACGCCGGTTTCGCAAAAGTTGCGTTCTTTGAAAATTCATGGCATTATAGCCAAGTTGCCGCTCGAAAGGGTTCGAGAGAAACCGATCGAGTAGGAGCGATGGCTGATTTCCCAAGCGGTCAAAGGGAGCAGACTGTAAATCTGCCGGCACTGCCTTCAGTGGTTCGAATCCACTATCAGCCACGCCCCGGTAGCTCAGTGGTAGAGCACTTCCTTGGTAAGGAAGAGGTCGCGGGTCCAATTCCCGCCCGGGGCTCCATGGCGGGATAGCTCAGCTGGCTAGAGCGTACGACTCATAATCGTAAGGTCGAGTGTTCGAGTCACTCTCTCGCTACGAATACCGCGCGAACGAGTTTTGCGTTGGTGATTACGGTAAACAAACAGAGGTGGAAAATGGCAAGCAAGAGCGCCGATATTCGTCCGGGCATCACGCTCGCGTGCACCGTGTGCAAGGAGCGTAACTACATTACGACGAAGAATCGTCGTAATACGCCCGACCGTCTCGAGCTCAAGAAGTTCTGCCCGCGTTGCGGCAAGCACACGCTTCATCGCGAGACTCGCTAACTTAAGCTACATAAAGCCCGGTACGCCGGGCTTTTTTCATATCCGCACACGATTCCACCAGCCCGTGCCCAAGCCCATCCCGACTTCGCCAAGAAGCCTCGGGGCGGACTGCCTGGCGGACGGGCTCCGTCCAAGGAAGAACGACATGCCGGCCACACCATCAGCGTTCGAAACGACTCCCACCTTCGCCGACCTGACCACGATTCGCATCGGCGGCCCCATCGATGAGTTCGTCCGCCCAGAAACGCGCGACGAGGTCATCGACACCGTGCGCCGTGCGGATGCACAGGGCACCCGGTTGTGCATTATCGGCGGGGGAAGCAATATGCTCGTCTCCGACGCGCCGTTCCATGGCGTCGTGGTGCGCGACATGCGCGATGGCATCCGTGTGTCGCGCTCTGCGCCTGGCGATTCCGGCGATGTCATTGTCGAGGCCGATGCTGGCGCCAATTGGGATGATTTCGTGGCCTGGACGGTGTCCGAAGGATACGAGGGAATCGAGGGACTGTCCGGCATTCCCGGTTCCGTCGGTGCGTCCGTCGTCCAGAACATCGGCGCCTATGGCCAGGAGGTCGCGTCCAGTGTCCTGTCCGTCACAGCTTGGGACCGGCAGGCCGGCGCCATCGTGGAGATCGGGCATGACAACCTCGCCTTCGGCTACCGCTTCTCCGCCCTCAAAGCCACGATGTACGAGACACCGGAAGTGCAAGGTACGGGGGAGGGCCGTCGCGAAACACGATGGTTCCCCAGCCCGCGCTACGTCGTGCTCGCCGTCACCTACCGCTTCCGCCGCAGCCGCCAGGGAACCGTCGGCATGGGGCAGCTGGCCAAGGCACTCGGCGTCGAGAAGGGCACGCGCATGGACCTGACGGATATCCGCGCCGCCGTTCTCTCGATTCGCGCCACGAAGGATATGCTCGAGGACCCCACGCGATACGCGAATCCCTGGATGGCGGGCACCAAGCGTGAGATTCCCGAGGCGGGCGAGCCCAATCACAACCGCTGGAGCTGCGGAAGCTTCTTCATCAACCCCGTGGTCACGGCCGAGCATGCGCGCCGGTATCTCGACGGCGCGCCTCAGTATCCCGGCGTGTTGCCCGACGGCACTCCCGGTGTCAAGACCTCCGCCGCCTGGCTCATCGACCACGCCGGATTCCACAAGGGCTTCCGACTTCCCGGCGTTGCGGCGGATTCCGCCGATGGCGCGGAGCCGAGCTCCGCGGGCCTGAGCACCGTGCATACCCTGGCGCTGACGAACCGCGGGGGCGCCACTTTCGACGATGTATGGCGACTCGCCTCATGCATCAGGCGTGGCGTCGACGACGCCTACCACATCGACCTTGTGCCCGAACCCGTCGTCATCCGCTGAAAGGCGAGCAAGGGACAGGTTGGACCGGTTCGTTTCGCGCTTCCTCGAGTCCGCGAAACGGCGTACCCTTGTAACAGGTTTATGCGCATCCCACGGGATTCGCCTGTTTTACAACGCCTGTAACTGGCGGGAAGGAGTCCGACATGGCATATGTGATTGCCGAGCCGTGCGTCGATGTCAAGGACAAGGCCTGCGTTGACGAATGTCCGGTGGACTGCATCTACGAAGGCCAGCGCACGCTGTACATCAACCCGAACGAGTGCGTCGACTGCGGCGCCTGCGAGCCCGTGTGCCCCACCGAGGCCATCTTCTACGAGGACGACCTTCCGGAGGACTGGACCTGGTACAAGGATGCCGCGGTGAGCTTCTTCGCCGAGGTCGGCGATCTGGGCGGTGCCACGGCGGCCGGTTCCATCGGCCATGACGAGCCCCGCGTCGCGGCGCTTCCGGCGGATATCAACGCCTGAGCCGGGCGCCTGCCATGGGTTTCGCATCGTATTCCACTCCATATGACTGGTCCCGCGTTTCCTCGTTCCGCGCAACCGCCGCGCAGCACCCGGGAGGCGCCGTCGACCTGTCGATAGGCTCGCCGGTCGATTCCGTCGCGCCGGGCGTCCAGAAGGCGCTGGCCGACGCGGCGAACGCGCGCAACGCCTACGGATACCCCGCCACCGTCGGAACGCCCGATCTGCAACGCGCCATCCACGACTGGTTCCGCCGTGACCGTGGCGTCGACCTCGAGGCCATCGGCGCGTCCGTCGTCCCCTCCGTCGGTTCCAAGGAGGCCGTCGCCCTCATGGCGTCGCTTCTTCATCTGCACGAAGGCGATGTCGTCGTCCAGCCGAAGGTCGCCTATCCCACCTACGCCATCGGCACCCAGCTCGCGGGCGCGACCGTCCGCACCGTCGACGCCATCGAGGACACCTCGTCGTGGGAGAACATCGAGGGTGTCAAGGCCGTGTGGGTGAACTCGCCGAACAATCCGAGCGGCAAGGTCCTCAACGCCTTCCAGCTGCATGATATCGTCGTGGCGGCCCGCCGCATCGGTGCCGTCGTCATCTCCGACGAATGCTACGCACTGCTGTCGTGGAAGGGGCAGTCGCACGCCATGCCGTATCTGCCGGACCCGGCGGAAGACGCCGAGCGTGCGAAGAAGGGCTTCGCGGATATCTGCGCCCCGTCGATCCTCGACCCGGGCGTGTGCGGGGGAGACGCCAGCAACCTCGTGTGCCTCTACTCGCTGAGCAAGCAAAGCAACATGGCCGGATACCGCGTGGCCTTCGTCGCCGGCGACCTGACCATCGTGGACGAGATGGCGGCGATTCGCAAGCAGATCGGCCTGATCATCCCCGGCCCCGTCCAAGCGGCCATGACCTATGCCCTGGGTGACGATGCCTCGGTGGTCGCGCAACGCCGCAAATACGCGGCGCGTCTCCATGCGCTTATCGACGGCCTGCTCGATTTCGGCTATGCCGACGCCGAGATTCCCCAGGGCGGCCTGTACGTGTGGGTCGAGGCCATCGGCTCCACGTGCTGGGAGGATATGGAGGAGCTCGCACATATCGGCATCGTTCCCGCCCCCGGCGAATTCTACGGAGACCCGACGCATCTGCGCTTCTCCGTCACAGCGTCCGACGAGGCCGTGAATCGCGCGGCGCACCGTCTGCGCGGCGCCTACTGACGCGGGTTTCAGAACACGATTCCTCCGTCGCGCAGGCGTGCGGACCGCGATGGAGGGGAACGGCGGGGCCGGATCGGATATCCGATCCGGCCCCGTTGCTGTTGTCACAAACCCGGCGCCTCGGCGGCCGGCGATCCGAATCCGGCGTGTCGCGCTGTGAAACCGGGGAGCTGTGGGGCTGTGAAACTGGGGGAGTTGGGGGAAAGCCACGCTGCGGAAAACTCGGCCGGATAACGAAAAAGGCTCCCGGAAACCGGAAGCCTTTCTGGCGGAGACGGAGGGATTCGGACCCTCGAACCACAAAATCGTGATTAACACCTTAGCAGGGTGCCCCTATCGACCACTCAGGCACGTCTCCATCTTGAATTATCGCCAGGCTCATTCGCCAAGCAACAAAATGACATCATAACAGAACCGCCGGATATCGCAAACCGGCGACGCCGGGGGCGTCGTCGCAGCGCGTGATTTCCCCGCCACGCCGCGTCTTCCCCGCGTGTCGCGTCATAATGTTGCCATGAGCACTTCACCGAGACCTGAGGAGGCGAGACGGGACTGGGGGCATGATCCCGCCGGCTGCACAATCCTGCATATCGACATGGATGCCTTCTACGCCTCGTGCGAGATCGTGCGCCACCCCGAGCTCGCCGGCAAGCCCGTCATCATCGGCACCGGTGCGCGGGCCGTCGTTTCCGCGGCCAGCTACGAGGCGCGCGCATACGGCGTCAACTCGGCCATGCCCGTTTCGGCAGCGCGTCGACGGTGCCCCGACGGCGTGTTCCTTCCCGTCGACATGGCCTATTATCGCGAGATGTCGGCCAGGGTTTTCGCCATCTTCGAACAGGTCACGCCCGTTATCGAGAAAGTCTCCGTGGATGAGGGGTATCTCGATGTCTCCGGTGCGCTCGGCGCCTGGCCGGGCGGCCCCGAGCAGATCGGCGCGTGGATCCGCGCCACCGTGCACAGCACGCTGGGCGTCACCTGCTCCGTCGGCATCGGGTCGAACAAGCTCATCGCCAAACTCGCCTCCACGAACGCCAAGCCGGACGGCATGCTGATCGTTCCGAAGGCGCGCAACGCCGATTTCATGCGCGTCATGCCGCTGCGCGCCGTGCCGGGCATCGGACCGGCCACCGAGAAAGCCCTGGTGGCGTGGGGTTGCGGAAGCGTCGCCCAGCTCGCCGAACTCAGCGAAGAGGACCTGTGGCATGCCACCGGCTCGCGCGTCGAGGCCCACCGCCTGTGGCTTGTTGCGCGTGGCGAGGACGACCGCAAGATCGTGGTGCATGCACCGGAGAAATCCATCGGTGCCGAACGCACCTTCGAGGAGGACCAGGTCGCGCTCGGGCCCGTCGCCGACCTGCTGAGGTCCTGCTGCGACGAGGCTGCCTCGCGCCTGCGCTCGCGCCAGCTCGTGGGGCATACGGTGACGTTGAAGATTCGCTATGACGACCTCCAGTATGCGTCGCGCTCGCATACGGTGCGCGAGCCGCTGAACACCGTCGCGCAGATCTATCCCGCGGCACGCGCACTGCTCTGCGGCGTGTTGCATGTGCCGGAGGACTCCGGACGGCAGACGCGCCTGTTCCGCCCCATTCGTCTCGTGGGTGTGTCCGTGTCGTCGCTGGAGAGCTCGCACGGCGCGGTGTTCCAGCCTTCTTTCGACGATTTGGTGGGGGAGCAGGCGCAGGATGCGACGACGCCCAGCGTCGCCTCGGCCAAGGCGGGGGAGGCGGAGAAGGCCATCGATTCGGTGCGACGGCGCTTTGGCAAGAATGCCGTGGGCTTTGGGCTCGATTCCTCGCATCTGGTCGGCAAGTCCCCGGACCGGGGACGGGTATCCGGCACCGGACGGGATTGTGCGCGCGGATCCGTCGAATCGTGACGGGGCGCGGAATGCCCCAGCGGCGTGACGGATACGACACGCCGCATGGCACAGGCGTGTCCGGTGCTGTGCGGCAGGCCGCGCCTCGGTAGAATCGCAGATGTGACGAACATCATCGATTACGCCAGAACCCAGATGGACCCTTTCCCGTCCCCCGACGGGGCGCAGACGCGGGACCGGGCCACGGCGGAGGCGTCGCTTCATGAGGCCAGGCCGCTTCCCGAGAGTAGGCCGCTGTCGGATGTCGACAGCCTCGTCCTGTCACAGCTCGCCTACGTGCATATGCCTGATTTCGTGCCCCGGCTTGATCCCGACGGGGAGGGCGCCGATCCCGAATCCGCATATATCCCGATTCCGGCCTTGCTCAAAAGCGAATACTTCGATGAGATGTTCCCCAGTAAAGGCGCCTATAGCTCGCTGTGCGCGCTGGTGACCGCCATGGCCGTCAGCCCCCGTTTCCGTGACGTGCGCATCGGCAACTATGTGTCCGTCGAGGACGCGTCCCGCGGGCACGAGAAACAGTTCGCCGCCGTCTGCGCGCTTCTGCCCGACGGAACCGAATACGTCGCCTTCCGCGGCTCCGAGGATTCCGTCGCCGCATGGGTCGAGAACTTCAACATGGCCTTCACCTGCCCCATACCCTCGCAGACTGCTGCGGCGCGCTATGTCAGGCGCGTCGCAGCGGCCACGGGGCGCGACCTCGTGCTGGGCGGCCATTCCAAAGGCGGTAACCTCGCGGTCTACGCCGCCATGAAGGCGCCCGACGCCCTGCGTGCACGCATCCGCGCCGTGTACTCCCATGATGGCCCCGGTTTCGAAAAAGGCGTGCTCGATTCCCTCGACTTCGCCGCCATCGCGCCCGTCGTGCATAAGACGGTGCCCGAGGCGTCCATCATCGGCATGATTTTCGAAACGCATGAGGATTTCACGGTGGTGGAAAGTGAGGGGCACGGCATCACCGAGCATTTCGCCATGCGGTGGAAGGTGGTGGACGGCGATTTCGTGCGCGTCCCCAGGCTTCCGGAAGGGACCCGCTATTCCAGCCGCGCCATGAACGCGTGGATTGCGAGCTACACGCCGCGGGAGCGCGAACGCGTTCTGACCGACCTGTTCGACATCCTGCGGGCCACGGGGTTCGAGAGTTTCTCCGACATGGCCGTGCATTGGCGCGACGCCCTCCCCGCCATCCGGGACGCGGTCAAGGGCATGGATCCCGAGGAGCGTCGCTTTGTCATCGCCACGTTCAAGGTGCTGTTCAGCACGGCGCTGCGTACCGTCACCACGGGGCGCCTTCCGGCTCCAGGGAAGGGCGACGAGGAGGTGCGTCGCGAGGAATCGTACAGGCGGCATCGTGACGAGATGCGCACGGAGGCGGCGCAGCTCGGTGACGAGAAGACGCGCATCAAGCGCGACTTGAAGACGCTCAGGGAGCAGTACCGCTCCGTGCGTCGCCAGAACAAAGCCGAGGCCAAGGAGGACAAGGCGCGGTACAAGCAGGCGAAAAAGGATGCGAAACGCCTCGAAAACTAGGCGTGTCCACCGTTTCCCCGATTGCGGTTCGCGTCGTGGCAAGACCGTTCGCATCCTGGCAAGATGTGGGGGAAGCGGAGCGAGGGGACGGAATGTTTGAAAATCCGTTGTATGCAGGGCAACCGCGATATGACGCTGACGATAAGGCATAAAACGCGAGAAGGCGTAAACGATTCGATGAGGCAAGGGGCACCGGCAGGGGCGGGGACATCAGGGCACGCCTCATGTCTCCGGCGCGTCCGTTCGTCCAGCGCCCGCTCCTGCTTCCGGTCTATCCCGTCCTGAAGATTAGCGGGCGAAAGTACTCCCTTGTCTCTCGCCTACCATCACCATAGCGGAACGCGTTGACGCTCGCACCCCGGAAATCGTATCTGGAGACACTGTGATGTGAGGATTATGTGGAGGCAACCTGCGAATTCCTGGGGAAGCGATTCGGGGGAAATGCATCTGCGATGTGGCGTCCGCGGTGTGGGGCCCGCATCGTGGCGTCCACAGTGCTGTGTCCGCACCGTGCGGCCGCCGACCCACGGCATGCGCGGATGCCGGACCGAACGGACAACGGTTCACACGGCTGCCCTATGGTTGACGCATGAGACTTATAGAACGCGATATGGAGCGGGACTCCCTGCCCCTTGTTGTTATTCCCAACTGCACGCCGACGCTCGCCGCCTTCTTCGAGAAGGAGATCGACCGCTTTGCCGGAATCGCCCGCGTACGCATGTACGTCGACGAGCATGACATCACCGACGAGAGCACGATTCTCGAGCGCGCCCAGGGTGCGGATGCCGTCATCGTTCTGGCCTTCCATGTCTCCGACAGCCTGTTTGACGCTCTGTCGACCGTACGGTGTTACGCCTTCGGCGGCACCGGCGTGGCCAATTACGTGAACGTGCCCAAGGCGCAGGAACGCGGTGTCAGGATTTGCAACGCCCGCCATTACGGCGACCAGTCCGTCGCCGAACACGCCATCGCCCTCATGTTCGAGCTGACCAAACACACGGGACGGATGAACGATCTCATGCACGCAGACGGCGGGTGGCCCGGCTGCGACGCCATGCAGCTGAGCGGCATGACGCTCGGCATCGCGGGATTCGGCGGCATCGGCCGCGCCACCGCGCGCATGGGCGTGGGCCTGGGCATGAACGTCACCGAGTGGTCGCGCCATCCGCACGAACAGGAGGCGGCGGCCCTCGGCGTGCGCTCCGTGCCCACGCTCGAGGATTTGTTCGAGCAATCCGACATCGTCAGCCTGCATATCACGCTTAACTCCGAGACGAAGGGAATCGTCACCCGCGACCTCCTCGACCGTCTCCATCCGGGTGCCCTGCTCATCAACACGGCGCGCTCGCAGCTTATCGAAGACGGCGCCTTGCTTGACCGGTTGTCGCGCGGAGACATCGCCGCCGGGCTCGACGTCTTCGACACCGAGCCCCTTCCCGACGACGATCCGCTGCGCTCGCAGCCCCATGCCGTTATCACGCCGCATAACGCATGGCGCACCGACGCCGCCATCCGCGGCATCGCCGAACAGTGCGTGCAGGCCGTGGTCTCCTGGATCCAGGGCGGCGACTACAACGCCGTCGTATGACGGCGCGGAGGCATGGTACGCGGGACGGCGCTCGCGGCGGTGCCTGTTGCGACCATGCCATCCTTTGACATGCCCTGCTGTTAGAACGAGGTTATGACGACGAACACTGCGCTTGCCACAATCCTCGACGACGCCGGTTCCCCGGCGCGGGGAACCTATGAGGACCGCAAATCCGAATTCATCGGCGAGATCTGCCATATCGAGGATCCCGACAGCGCCATTGCCTTCGCACAGCGTGTGCGGGAGGCGAATCCCAAGGCGCGCCATGTGGCGTATGCCGCGGTGTGGGGCGTCGACGTCGGATCGATGGGCGAGCGCATGAGCGATGACGGCGAGCCGTCGGGAACGGCGGGCAAGCCCATTCTCGAAGCCATCAGGTCGCGTGGCCTCACGGATTGCGTCGTGACCGTGACGCGCTATTTCGGCGGGATCCTTCTGGGAAGCGGCGGGTTGATCCGCGCGTATTCGAATGCCGCCGGCGAGGCGATTGCCGCGGCGCATCGCGCGACCATCGCCCGGGGTGTGCGCTTCCAAATGCGCGTGGGGTATTCGCGCCATGACCAGGTGCTGCAACTGGTGCGCGCCTGCGGCGGTACGGTGGCGCATGAGGATTTCGCCGCGGATGTGACCGTGAGCGTGGATATTCCCGAGGATGCGGCGGATTCTTTCGTCGTGCGGCTGCGTGATGCCACGGCGGGTGCTGTGATTGCGCAAAAGCTGGGCGATGTGCGCACGGTCGTTCCGGTGGAAGATGCCGGGTGACGGCGCAGTTGCTTACCGGATGCCGGCATTCGGTAGGGTTTTCAGGATATTTCGAAAGGATTGCGATAAGGCCCCGGAGCCTGTGCCTGTGCGTGGTGCGTGATGTTTTGCGTTACCGTCTGTGCATTACGCAATGTCGCAACACGCCGTGGACGCGTTGCGGCACTTGAAAATCGCATTGCGGACGATGCATGATTCGAACATTTGAGCGGAAGAGGGTATTCTAAAGCTATGGCTGAAGACGAAACGACTGATGAGGCGACCGGCATGAGTGTCGGACGGGACGCTGCGGATGAGGATGCCAAGGGGAGCGCCGCCGGAGAGGGGCTCGTCGAGGAAGAAGCCGTCGGGGAAGGTGCCGCTGGGGATGCCGCCGGGGAGGGTGCGGTAGCCGATGCGGGAACTTCCGGGGCGGATGATTCCGAGACGGGTGTTGCTGACGAGGGGGTTTCCCAGACAGACGATGCCGCCGGAACCGGTTCCGATACGAATGTCGTCGAGGATTCGGCCGTGGAGGATGCAGACACCGTGCATGACGCAGGCAACGCCGGGGACTCCGGGGGGGCGGCCGTGAACGCCGACTCGGGCTTCGACGAGAGCAAGGCGACGCTCAACGAGATGTACGACCATCTTCGTCACTCGACCGACACCGCCGAGCTCGACGCATTCGCCATGCGCCCGTTGCCCGATCCCAAGGATGCCGCCGCGTTCTCGAGAGCGACGGCACTTCTCGAGGCGGTCGCCGGCAACCTGCATACCTCGGTCGAGAAGCGCATCTACCTCGCGGAAAGCATGCGCTTTCCGAATATCCTCGTCAAGCTGTCCAGCGATCCGGACGAAACCGTCCGTGCCGCGGTCGCCGCGAACACGGATGACAAGAACTGGCTCGTCGGACTGCTGACGAAGGATCCCGATGTGTCGGTCCGCGAATCGGCACTCAAGAACAAACAGACATCCTGGAAAATGCGAATGGAAGGAGCGGAAGATCCGCAGATCGGTCCGGAAACCCTGGACTTCCTGGCCCAGATGGGACTCGAGGAGGATTTCAAGGGACCGGCTGTGCTCGCGGCCATGGTGCGTCGTGCGGTGGCGTTGAACCCCAACGCTTCCGAAGACACCCTGCACCGGCTCGCACAGGACTCCGTGCCCGACGTGCGCCACGCGGCGGAGCAGCATCTTTCGGAGCAGCATCTTTTGCAGTGACCTGTTCCGTCTGAATCTGTTCCGTCTGGCCTCGGCTGCAGACGAAGCCGGCGTGGGCGTCCCCCGGGCGGGCGATCTGCGCAAACACATGACGGAGCATGACAGAAACATAACGGAACAGATACTTGACGGAACATGGCAAACGCATGGCGGAGTCATGCAGGAACATGACGAACGGCCATATCTTTGACGGCTGTATGACCAATGGCTGTCTGACCAACATCCGTATGACCAACGGTTATTTGACCGACAAGGCATACCAGCCGGAGCCTGCCCCGTGCATTCCATGCGCGGCCCCTCCCCGGGTTCCGGCACTTTGCCATGCCCGTTGACGTTGGCGCGTCGTGGGGTTCCGGTAAGACGCGAGAGCCCGTCGCGTCACCGAACCGCTGCATGATGGACGGCATCGTGATTCTTTTACGGAAATTTTCGGCCGATTTTCCCCGACGCGCGTGGTTTGCGGCGTTCTTTGCTCTAGTCTTGTAGGCATGAGCAAAAAACAAGATTCGGAAAGCGAAGAGCGTCTTGCCCGGCCGCTCATTCGACTTGCAAAGGCACATGGCGTCGCCACGTCCTACAACGGGCAGCAGGGTGAGTTCGTCGAGATTTCCGACGACGTTCTGATCAAGATCCTCAAGGCGCTTGACGTTGATGCCAGCACCGATGAGAAGGCCAAGAAGGCCCTGGGCGATCTCGAGGATGAGAAGCACGCCCGTCTCGTGGAACCGACCGTCCTCCATGTGGAGGGTCAGGAATCCCGCGTTCTCGTCAACCATGGTCCGCTGGACGTCCCGTCCGCCACCATCACCCTCGAGGACGGCACCGAGTACCAGGGCGTCATCACGTCCGAGCCCGGTGACGGATCCCCGGCGTATCCGCTGAACGGCGATCTGGTCGTCAACTCGGCCCTTGTCATTCCCGCAGACCTTCCGCTCGGCTACCACACGCTGCACGTCTCCGCGGGCAAGCGCACGGCCGACGCCACCCTCATCAGCGCACCGAAGCGCGTCAACCTCATCAAGGATCTTCAGAACGGCCAGCTCTGGGGCTGGATGGCGCAGCTTTACTCGATCCGTTCGAAGGAATCGTGGGGCGTGGGTGACTTCTACGACCTCGGCAACTTGCTTGCCGGAGCCAAGGAGAAAACCGGCGCCGACTTCATCCTCATCAACCCGGTGCACGCCGCGGAGCCCGTCGCCCCGCTGACGCCGTCTCCGTACCTGCCGATCTCCCGCCGTTTCATCAACTTCTCGTATATCCGTCCGGAAGCCGTTCCGGAATACGAGCGTCTGGACGACGAGGCCAAGGCCGAGATCGCCAAGCTGCATGAGAGCGTCGCCGTGAACAACACCGATCCGGACTTCGTCGACCGCGACGCCATGTGGAAGGCCAAGGTCCCCGCGCTGTGGCTTATCTTCAAGGCCGGTCGTTCCCTCGACCGCCAGGCCGTTTTCGACAAGTACGTCGAAGAGGCCGGCGGCGACCTCGAGGCATACGCCACCTGGTGCCTGTGCTATGACAAGTGGGGCGCCCCGGAGGATGACCCCGAGTCGTGGGAGAACCGCCTCACCAAGGACTCCAAGGAAGTCAAGGACCTGCGCAAGCAGTACCCCGATACCCTCGAGTTCTACAAGTGGCTCGAGTGGATCGCCGACGAGCAGCTGACCGCAGCCCAGAAGAAGGCGCAGGAAGCCGGTATGAAGATCGGCCTCATGGCCGATATGGCCGTCGGCGTGCACCCGCAGGGCGCCGAGGTCTGGTGGAACCCGCAGCGCTTCGCCAAGGGCGCGACCGTCGGTGCCCCGCCGGACTTCTTCAACCAGCAGGGCCAGAACTGGAGCCAGCCTCCGCTGAACCCGATCGACCTCGCCAACACCGGCTACCAGACGTACCGTGACATGGTCCACGGCATGTTCCAGAAGGCCGGCGCCGTGCGCATCGACCACGTTCTCGGCCTGTTCCGCCTGTGGTGGATCCCCGAAGGCAACACCGCCAAGGACGCCACCTACGTCTACTACGATTCCGCCATCATGCTCGGCATCCTCGCGCTCGAGGCCTACCGCGCCAACGGCGTCGTCGTGGGCGAGGACCTCGGCGTGGTGCCGGACTACGTGGCCGACTCCCTCAAGTCACACGGCCTCATGGGCTGCGTCATCGAGTGGTACGCGCAGGACGAGGACGGTTTCGTGCCGCCGAAGAAGTGGCGCGAGTACGCGCTCGCCTCTGTGACGACGCACGATATGCCGCCGACTGCCGGCTACCTCAACTACGAGCAGGTCAAGATCCGCCAGGAGCTCGGTCTGCTGACCACCTCCGTCGAGGAGTTCCAGGCCTCGGCCGAGGAGGAGCACAACGGTCTGCTCGACATGCTCGAGAACAACGGGTACATGCCCGCCGAATGGCGCAAGGACGAGGCCTCCCACGAGCAGGACATCATCGAGGCCATGCACGTTGCCCTGTGCGATGCCCCGAGCAAGCTGCTCGCGGCTGCAATCGTGGACGGCGTCGGCGAACGTCGTGCGCAGAACCAGCCGGGTACCAACAACGAGTATCCCAACTGGCGCGTTCCGCTGGCCGATGGCAAGAAGAACCCGATTCTGCTCGACGACCTCTTCGACAACGAGCGTCTGCTGTCGCTGTCCAAGGTCATGAACGAGAGCCTTGCCAAGAAGTATGGTCGCTGAGTCCGAGTGCTGACCGAGTGCCGACCGGGCGCTGATTGAGCGCTGGCCGGTCTGAACGCTCGCTACAGCGAACGGCATCCCAAGGGCGCCGGGATTATCCCGGCGCCCTTTCGTATGTCGCTGTCCCCGTGGGGCGTGAATCCACGCTGTGAATCCACGCTGTGAATCCGCGCTGCGAACCCCGCGGATGGTGCTTGATATGACGGCCTGGCTTTGACGCGGTGCGACGCCATGTGCAATCGAGATGCCATGCGCGGACGCCTCCCGTCGTCGCGGAAAAGCCGCGACACGCCGAACCGGATTGCAACGACGCGGAGGTTTGAAATATCGGGGATGTCCCCTTATAATGGGCGACTGTTGTGTCTTCCAAGGGTCCGGAAAGCGCTGTCCCACTCGCATCGGACTTTCAGGGAGCCCACGGAAATCAAGAACGTTATTAACCACTGACGTTCGAAACACAATGACAAGAAAAGGTTGAACAGTGAAGACTTTCACTCCTAAGCCGGCAGACCTCAGCCACGAATGGTACGTCATCGACGCCACCGACGTGGTGCTCGGTCGCCTCGCATCCCAGACGGCTAACCTGCTTCGTGGCAAGAACAAGCCGTCCTTCGCGCCGTACGCCGATCAGGGCAACAACGTCATCATCATCAATGCTGACAAGATCGCCCTCTCCGGCAAGAAGCTCGCGAAGAACCTTTACCAGCACTCCGGCTTCCCGGGTGGCCTGCGCGCCGATAGCTACGCCGAGCTCCTCAAGAAGGACCCGGCCCGCATCATCCGCACCGCCGTCAAGGGCATGCTTCCGAAGAACCGCCTGGCCAAGGTGCAGCTCAACCGCCTGTACATCTACACCGGTTCCGAGCACCCGCACGCTGGCCAGCAGCCGACTGTGTTCGAGATCAAGCAGATCTCTCAGCAGGCTAAGTAACCGAGACCGAAAGGAGATCCACGATAATGGCTGACAACAACCAGAACTCCGCGGTCCAGGAGACCGAGGAAGAGCTCACTTCGTACACCACCGAGACCAACGCTGGCGCCGGCACCGGTACCTCCGTGATCGCTCCGGGCTATGGCACCGGCCGCCGCAAGGAGGCTGTCGCCCGCGTCCGCCTCGTGCCGGGTTCCGGCAAGTGGAAGATCAACGGCCGCACGCTCGAGGAGTACTTCCCGAGCCGCCTGCAGCAGCGCGAGGTCAACTCTCCGATCGTTCTGCTCAAGCTCGAGAACAAGTTCGACGTCATCGTCCTCGTTGACGGCGGCGGCGTGACCGGCCAGGCCGGCGCCATCCGCCTCGGCGTGGCTCGCGCGCTGAACGCGATCGACCGCGATTCCAACCGTGCCGCCCTGAAGAAGGCTGGCTTCCTGACCCGCGACTCCCGTGTCGTCGAGCGCAAGAAGGCTGGTCTGCACAAGGCTCGCAAGGCTCCGCAGTACTCGAAGCGTTAAATCGTTTCCTTCAACGCCCCGGTTCGCCGGGGCGTTTTTGTTTTTTTTCCCCCTCACCTCCGCCAGCAAGACACGCCGACCCTACTCACCGAAACACGAAGCCCCACGCGATCCGAGGGCGTTGCGACACCGCGAATCGCGCAAACTCGCCATTGCGAAATCTGTGGCGGGCGGTGGCCGTCGGACACGAAATCCCTCATATGGTGGGAGCATCGTGCGAGTTTGTGAAACATGCCGGTCCTACATTAAAGTGTGAGTTGGCTCACAACAATTGTGCGCCCCCGACCGTGCCGACGCGGATCGAAGCCGCCCCCGCACGGTGACGGGGAGCCTTGTGTTCAAGGAGGATCCGTGGCAGAAAAAGCAACGGCAGACAAAACCCAGCAACCCCAGGTCGACAAGGAGGCCGAGGCCAAGGCCAAGGAGGCTGCGGCCCAGAAGGAAGTCGACGAGCTTGTCTCCAAGGCCCAGGTTGCGCTCAAGGAGTACGAGAAGTTCGACCAGGAGACCATCGACCGCATCGTCGGCAAGGCTTCGCTCGCGGCCCTGAACAAGCACCTTGAGCTGGCCAAGCTTGCCGTGGACGAAACGCATCGCGGCCTCGTGGAAGACAAGGCGACGAAGAACATCTTCGCCTGCGAGCACGTGACGCATTATATGGCGGGCCAGCGCACGGTCGGTATCATCAACGAGAACGACGTGGACGGCATCATCGAGATCGCCGAGCCGGTGGGCGTCGTCGCAGGCGTCACGCCGGTCACGAACCCGACGTCGACGGCCATCTTCAAGTCGCTCCTGGCCATCAAGACCCGCTGTCCGATCGTTTTCGGCTTCCACCCGTTCGCGCAGAAGTCGTCGGTCGCCGCGGCCAAGATCGTTCGCGACGCGGCCATTAAGGCCGGCGCGCCGGAGAACTGCATCCAGTGGATCGAGCACCCGAGCATCCAGGCCACACAGGCCCTGATGAAGCACCCGGGCGTCGCCACCATCCTCGCCACCGGCGGCCCGGGCATGGTCCAGGCGGCCTACACCTCCGGTAAGCCCGCCCTCGGCGTGGGCCCCGGCAATGCCCCCGCGTATGTGGACTCCGACGTGGACGTCAAGCGCGCCGTCAACGACCTCGTGCTCTCCAAGCACTTCGACTACGGCATGATCTGCGCCACCGAGAACGCGATCATCATCCACAAGGACGTCTACGACCAGACCATCGACGAGCTCAAGCGCCGCAAGGTCTATTTCGTGAACGCCGACGAGAAGGCCAAGCTCGAGAAGTACATGTTCGGTGTCCAGGCCTTCGCTCCGGAAGGCAGCCCCGCGCCGAGGCTCAACAGCGTGGTGCCGGGCAAGTCCCCGCAGTTCATCGCCAAGGAGGCCGGCTTCGAGGTTCCCGAGGATTGCACGATGATCGCCGCAGTGTGCTCCGAGGTGAGCGAGCGCGAGCCGCTGACCCTCGAGAAGCTGTGCCCGGTCCAGGCCATCCTCAAGGCCGAGGACAAGGAGGACGGCTTCGAGAAGTGCGAGCGCATGCTGATCCACGGCGCCGGTCACACCGCCGCCATCCACACGAACAACGAGGATCTGGTGCGCGAATACGGCATGCGCATGAAGGCGTGCCGCATCATCTGGAACTCCCCGTCGTCGCTCGGCGGCATCGGCGACATCTACAACGCCATCGCCCCGTCGCTGACGCTGGGCTGCGGCTCCTACGGCGGCAACTCCGTTTCCGGCAACGTCCAGGCGGTTAACCTCATCAATATCAAGCGCGTCGCTCGGAGGAACAATAACATGCAGTGGTTCAAGATCCCGCCCAAGACCTACTTCGAGCCGAACGCCATCCGGTACCTGCGCGATATGGTCGGCGTGAACCGCGTCGTGTTCGTGTGCGACAAGGTCATGATCCAGCTCGGCGTGGTCGAGAAGTGCATCGACCAGCTGCGCCATCGCATGAACCACGTCGAGTACCGCATCATCGACTACGTGGAGCCGGAGCCGAGCGTGGAGACCGTCCAGCGCGGCGCCGCCATGATGCGCGACGAGTTCCAGCCCGACACGATCATCGCCGTCGGCGGCGGCTCCGCCATGGACGCTTCGAAGATCATGTGGCTGCTCTACGAGCATCCGGAGGTCTCCTTCGACGATGTGAAGGAGAAGTACTTCGACATCCGCAAGCGCGTGTTCCGTCTGCCGGAGCTCGGCCACAAGGCCAAGCTCGTGTGCATCCCGACCTCGTCGGGCACCGGCTCCGAAGTCACGCCGTTCGCCGTGATCACCGACCACAAGACCGGCTTCAAGTACCCGATCACCGATTACGCGCTGACCCCGTCCGTGGCCGTCGTGGATCCGGTGCTCGCGCGCACCCAGCCGCGCCGCCTCGCCTGCGACTCCGGCATGGACGCCCTGACGCACGCCATCGAGGCCTACACCTCCGTGTATGCCAACGATTTCACCGACGCCATGGCCCTGCACGCCATCGACCTCATCTGGCACAACCTCGACGATTCCGTCAACAAGAAGGACGTCATGGCCCAGGAGAAGATGCATAACGCGGCGACGATGGCCGGCATGGCCTTCGGCTCGGCCTTCCTCGGAATGTGCCACGCGATGGCGCATACGATCGGCGCGCTGTGCCATGTGGTTCACGGCCACACGAACGCCATCCTGCTGCCGTATGTGATCCGCTACAACGGACAGGTGCCGGAGGAGCCGACGAGCTGGCCGAAGTACAACAAGTACATCGCGCCGGAGCGTTTCCAGAGCATCTGCAAGCTGCTCGACATCCCGACCACCTCTCCGGAGGACGGCGTCGAGAAGCTCGCCAGTGCCATCGAGGACTACCGCGACAACAAGCTCGGCATGGACGCCTCCTTCAAGGCGTGCGGCGTGGACGAGGAGTACTTCTGGTCCATCCTCGACCGCATTGGCATGCGCGCCTACGAGGACCAGTGCGCGCCGGCCAACCCGCGCATCCCGAAGATCGAGGACATGAAGGACATCGCAATCGCCGCGTATTACGGTGTGTCGCAGGCCGAGGGCCATCGCCTGCGCGAGGAGCGCCAGGGCGAGGCCGCGCTGCACGAGGCCTCGGACTTCGTTCCCGAGGAGAAATAGCGCAGAGAAGTAGCACGGAGAAATATCGCACAGGGAGCGCATGAATCGCGCGAACGCGCGGCGGGCGCGGTGCCGGGAGACATCACGATTCCGCAGCCGGACACGCGTGAACGATGGCGCTTAACCTAACGATTGCGCATAACCCGCAGGGCGGGCGTCGGATACCGGCGCCCGCCTTTGCCATGCTCGTCCCCGTGCCGCCGGCGTTCCGTAGACTCGCTCCCCGTACCGACAGCGTCTCGGCTACTCGTGGGCATCCCGGCGCCATGCCGAATCGTTCCGGATTTGTCAAATCGGGGACCATATCCACGGGCTCAGCCGACTGTCGCCCGTTCCCGAAAGGGCTTGGAACGCAAGGGCTGTGGCGCGACACGCCCGGATTATCCAGAGTCGTCGCCCTATGGTTAAATATACGAGTTGCCTGTTTTACGGCTCGCATAATTCTCTTCTAAAAAGCGAGCGCAACGTGGCGATATGCCAAGGGTTGCGCACTGATGTGGCTCCGCCATGCGGATGCATCGTGTCTTGCGATGCGCCGTGCCATGGGTGGGTCCGCCTTGGTGGCGTTGGAACAGGTTTGGAATAGTAACGAACCTTAAGAAAGGGCGGACGGCGAATGGCGGGACAGAAAATCCGCATCAGGCTTAAGTCCTATGACCATGAGGTCATCGACCAGTCGGCGAAGACAATCGTCGAGACGGTCACGAACGCGGGCGCAACGGTTGTTGGCCCGGTTCCGCTTCCCACAGAGAAGAACGTGTTCTGCGTTATTCGTTCTCCTCACAAGTACAAGGATTCCCGCGAGCATTTCGAGATGCGCACGCATAAGCGCCTCATCGACATCGTGGATCCCACGCCGAAGGCGGTCGACTCGCTGATGCACCTCGACCTTCCGGCGGAAGTCAACATCGAGATCAAGCTGTAGGGAGGAGGAAGCCATGGCTAACGAAAAGAACCGCACCGCTCTGCTGGGCACGAAGCTCGGCATGTCGCAGGTCTGGGACGAGAACGGCTTCTTCGTCCCCGTCACGCTCGTGGACGTCTCCACGAACGTCGTCACGGCTGTCAAGACCGACGAGTCCGATGGCTACCAGGCCATCCAGCTCGGCTACGGCGAGATCGATCCCGCCAAGGTCACCAAGCCGCTGGCCGGCCACTTCAAGAAGGCCGGCGTGACGCCGCGTCGTCACCTCGTCGAGGTGCGCACCGCCGACGCCGCGAACTACACCCCGGGCCAGGAGCTCTCCGCTGAGCTCTTCGCCGATGGCGCCACGGTCGACGTGACCGGCACCACGAAGGGCAAGGGTTTCGCCGGCACCATCAAGCGCTGGGGCTTCAAGTCCTACCGCCGTACGCACGGCTCTCACAAGAACGAGCGCCGTCCTGGTTCTGTCGGCGCATGCGCCACGCCGTCCCGCATCCTCAAGGGCAAGCGCATGGCTGGCCGCATGGGCCACGCAACCAACACCGTGCTGAACCTCACGGTCGTGTCCTCCGACGCCGAGAACGGCATCCTCGCGATCAAGGGTGCTATCCCCGGTCCGAAGGGCGGCCTCGTTGTGGTTCGCTCTGCAGTGAAGGGAGCCTGAGATAAATGGCTAACGTTACACTGAACGTCACCGACGCTTCGGGCAAGGCCGCCGGCACCGTCGAGGCTCCTGCCGACGTGTTCGGCATCGAGTTCGACGAGGTCCGCAACCACGTCTCGCTCGTGCACCAGGTCGTTATCGCGCAGCTCGCTGCCGCCCGCCAGGGCACGCACCAGGTCAAGAACCGTGCGCGCATCTCCGGCGGTGGCAAGAAGCCGTACAAGCAGAAGGGCACCGGCCGTGCACGCCAGGGCTCTATCCGCGCTCCGCAGTTCGCCGGCGGCGCCGTGGTCCACGGCCCGGTTCCGCGCGATTACTCGCAGCGCACCCCGAAGAAGATGAAGGCCGCCGCTCTGCGCTACGTCCTGTCCGATCGTGCCAACGCCAACCGCGTGCATGTCGTGGACTTCGCCATCGACGAGCCGTCCACCAAGAAGGCCAAGGCCGCCCTGCTTCCGCTCGTGGCCGAGCGCTTCACCACCGTGGTCCTGGGCCGCGAGGAGCTCAACACGTACCTGTCCGTGCGCAACCTGCGCACCGTGCACGTGCTGTTCGCCGACCAGCTCAACACCTATGACGTGGTCACCGCCGAGGACGTCGTCTTCTCCAAGGAAGGCTTCGACGCCTTCGTGAATGGCAAGAAGGAGGCCTGATTTTCATGGTGGCAGTTCACAAGCCCGCACACGACATCATCCTCAAGCCTGTTGTGTCCGAGAAGAGCTACGCGCTCTCCGATCGCGGTCAGTACACCTTCGTGGTGGCCAAGGACGCGAACAAGGTCCAGATCAAGCAGGCAATCGAAGAGATCTTCAAGGTCAAGGTCACCTCGGTCAACACCCTCAACCGCCCGGGCAAGCGCGTGCGCACCCGCTACGGCTACGGCCAGCGCGATTCCCAGAAGCGCGCCATCGTCACCGTGGCCGAGGGCCAGTCGATCGACATCTTTGGCAACTGAAGGCTAGCCGAGAAAGTTAGGAACTAAATTATGGCTATCCGCGTTTACAAGCCGACTAGCGCAGGCCGTCGCAACGCTTCCGTTTCGGACTTCTCCGAGATCACGCGTTCGACTCCTGAGAAGTCGCTCGTTCGCAAACTCACCAAGACCGGTGGTCGCAACTCCTATGGTCGCGTCACCTCCCGCCATCGCGGTGGCGGTCACAAGCGTCAGTACCGTCTCATCGACTTCAAGCGTTGGGACAAGGACGGCGTGCCGGCGAAGGTCGCCGAGATCGAATACGATCCGAACCGCTCCGCCCGCATCGCGCTCCTGCACTTCGCTGATGGCGAGAAGCGCTACATCATCGCCCCGAAGGGCATCAAGCAGGGCGACGTCATCGAGACCGGCGCCAATGCCGACATCAAGCCCGGCAACAACCTGCCGCTGCGCAACATCCCGACCGGTACCATCGTGCACGCCATCGAGCTCCGCCCCCTGGGCGGCGCGAAGATCGCCCGCTCCGCCGGTGCCGCCGTGCAGCTCGTCGCGAAGGACGGCGCCTACGCCCAGCTGCGTATGCCGTCCGGCGAAATCCGCAACGTCGACGCGAACTGCCGCGCGACCGTGGGTGAGGTCGGCAACTCCGATCACAGCAACATCCAGCTCGGCAAGGCCGGTCGTGCGCGTTGGATGGGCAAGCGCCCGATCACGCGTGGTGAGTCGATGAACGCCGTGGACCATCCGCATGGTGGTCGTACCCGCGGTGGCAAGCCGCCGGTTTCGCCGTGGGGCAAGGGCGAGGTTCGTACTCGTCGTCCGAAGAAGGCTTCGAACAAGATGATTGTCCGTCGCCGTCCGAATGGTAAGAACCGCAAGTAAGGGAGTGTCAGGTAGATGACTCGTAGCATCAAGAAGGGCCCCTTCGTCGACGCCCACTTGCAGAAGAAGGTCGACGAGCAGAACGAGAAGGGCACGCACAACGTCATCAAGACGTGGTCGCGCCGTTCGATGATCACCCCTGATTTCATCGGACATACCTTCGCCGTTCACGACGGTCGCAAGCACGTCCCCGTGTTCGTGACCGAGGCAATGGTTGGTCACAAGCTCGGTGAGTTCGCCCCGACGCGCACTTTCCGTGGCCATGTGAAGGATGACAAGAAGGCGCGCCGCTAAAGGCGAGGAAGAGTAGAGACACATGGAAGCTAAAGCAGTTGCTCGTCACGTCCGCGTGACGCCGCGCAAGGCTCGCCGCATGGTCAACCTCATCCGAGGCAAGCAGGCGACCGAAGCCATCAACATCCTCAAGTTCGCTCCCCAGGACGCCTCCGTCCCGGTGCTGAAGGTTCTTGAGTCCGCCATCGCGAACGCCCGCGTCAAGGCCGAGCGCGCGAACGAGCCGTTCCGTGAGAACGACCTCGTCGTGGCGCAGACCTTCGTCGACGAGGGTGTCACGATCAAGCGTTTCCGCGCCCGTGCGCAGGGACGTGCAGCCCGTATCAACAAGCGCACCAGCCACATCACCGTGGTCGTCGCCGATAAGGAAGGAGCCCGTTAAATGGGGCAGAAGATCAACCCGTTCGGCTACCGCCTCGGTGTGACCGAATCCCATCGCAGCAAGTGGTTCTCCGATTCCACCAAGCCGGGTGAGCGTTACAGCGACTTCGTGCTCGAGGATGACAAGATCCGCAAGGCCATGAACAAGGACCTGGAGCGTGCCGGCGTGTCCCGCGTCGTCATCTCCCGCACCCGCGACCGCGTGACGGTCGACATCCACACCGCGCGTCCGGGCATCGTCATCGGCCGCCGCGGCGCCGAGGCCGACCGCGTGCGTGGCAAGCTCGAGAAGCTCACCGGCAAGCAGGTGCAGCTGAACATCTATGAGGTCAAGAACGCCGCCATCGATGCCCAGCTCGTCGCCCAGTCCATCGCCGAGCAGCTGACGAACCGCGTCACGTTCCGCCGTGCGATGCGCAAGGCCCAGCAGGACGCCATGCGCGCCGGTGCCAAGGGCATCCGTATCAAGCTCTCCGGCCGTCTCGGCGGTGCCGAGATGAGCCGTTCGGAGTTCTACCGTGAGGGTCGCGTTCCGCTTCAGACGCTCCGCGCCCTCATCGACTACGGCTTCTTCGAGGCCCGCACCACCTACGGCCGCATCGGCGTGAAGGTGTGGATCTACAAGGGTGATATGACGGAGGCCGAGTTCGAGGAGCAGCAGGCTCAGCAGAATAACCGCGGCCGTCGTGGTTCCGACCGCCGTCCGCGCGGCAACCGTCGTCCGAACAGGGAGGCCAACGAGGCCACGCAGCAGGAAGCCGCCCAGGCTCCTGCAGCCGCTGCGGAAGCTCCCGCAGCCGCAACGGAAGCAAAGGAGTGATCTGATGCTGATTCCTAAGAGGGTCAAGTATCGCAAGCAGCACCGTCCGACGCGTTCTGGCATGTCCAAGGGCGGCAACGAGATCGCCTTCGGCGATTACGGCATCCAGGCCCTGGCTCCGGCGTACGTCACGAACCGCCAGATCGAGGCGGCCCGTATCGCCATGACCCGCTACATCAAGCGTGGCGGCCGCGTGTGGATCACGATCTTCCCGGATCGTCCGCTCACCAAGCACGCTCTCGGTTCCCGAATGGGTTCCGGTAAGGGTGCTCCTGAGTACTGGATCGCCAACGTGCGCCCGGGTCGCGTGATGTTCGAAATCGGCGGTGTCTCTGAGGACGTCGCTCGCGAGGCTCTTCGTCGTGCCATCGACAAGATGCCGATGAAGTGCAGGATCATTGCTCGTGAAGGCGGTGACAACTGATGATCGGAACTGCTGAGTACAGCATCGATAATCTCAACGCAAAGACCAACGCTGAAATCGAGGACGCGCTGAAGAAGTCCAAGGAGGAGCTGTTCAACCTCCGCTTCCAGTCCGCCACCGGTCAGCTCCAGAACACGGCCCGTCTCAAGGCTGTGAAGCGCGACATCGCGCGCATGTACACTGTGCTGAGCGAGCGTGAGCTCGGCATCAGCCAGGAGCCTGGCGCGCAGTCCGAGAACAAGGCTGAGGAGAAGTAATGGCTGAAGCTACTGAAACTCAGGAGCGCAACTCCCGCAAGGTCCGCCGCGGTTACGTGGTGTCCGACGCCGCCGACAAGACCATCACGGTCGAGCTCGAGCAGCGTTCCACCCACCCGCTGTACGGCAAGGTCGTGCGCACCACTCGCAAGGTCAAGGCCCATGATGAGAACAACGAGGCACATGTCGGTGACCTTGTTACAATTATGGAGACTCGTCCTTTGAGCAAGACGAAGCGCTGGCGTCTGTCGGCCATCGTCGAGCGCGCAAAGTAATAAGTTCGGCAAGGCTCGCCGTACACCTCGGATTGGGCCGCACATCCCGTTGCTCCGTGCAATGGACGATTGCGGCCCTTTTCGGGTGTACGGGGAGGACCAGCTCGGCTAAGGAGAAATATGATTCAGCAAGAATCAAGGCTTAAAGTCGCCGACAACACGGGCGCCAAGGAAATCCTGGCAATCCGCGTGCTCGGTGGTTCTAAGCGTCGCTACGCCGGCATCGGCGACGTGATCGTCGCCTCCGTCAAGGACGCCATCCCTGGCGGGTCGGTGAAGAAGGGTGACGTGGTCAAGGCCGTCGTCGTCCGCACTGTCAAGGAAAGCCGCCGCAAGGATGGCTCCTACATCAAGTTCGACGAGAACGCGGCCGTCATTCTCGGCAATGGCAATGAGCCCCGCGGCACTCGTATTTTCGGACCGGTCGGCCGTGAGCTGCGCGACAAGCGCTTCATGAAGATCGTGTCCCTCGCTCCGGAGGTGATCTGACATGGTAGCCAAGATCAAGACAGGCGATCAGGTCAAGGTCATCAAGGGCCGCGACCGCGGCGCCGAGGGCAAGGTCCTGCGTGTCCTGGACGATGGCCGCATCATCGTCGAGGGCGTTCAGATCGTCAAGAAGCACGTGCGCGCCACGCGTGAAGGCCAGCAGTCGGGCATCATCTCGACCGAGGCTCCGATCGACCGTTCGAACGTCATGCTCATCGATCCCGAGACCGGCAAGCCGACCCGCGTTGGCGTGCACGTCGCGGAGGAGGTCCGTGACGGCAAGGTGAAGCGCGTTCGCACTCGCTATGCCAAGAAGTCCGGAAAGGAGATCGCATGAGCGACATCGAAGCTCCCGCGACCCCGCGTCTCAAGCAGCAGTACAACGAGGTCATCGTTCCTGAACTCGAGAAGGAGTTCAAGCACGCCAACCCGATGCAGATCCCGCGCATCCAGAAGGTCGTCGTCTCCATGGGCGTCGGCGAGGCCGCGCGCGATTCCAAGCTCATCGAAGGCGCTGTGAAGGACCTCACCCTCATCACCGGCCAGAAGCCGAAGATCACCAAGGCCAAGAAGTCCGTGGCGCAGTTCCACCTGCGCGAGGGCCAGGCCATCGGTGCCTTCGTCACGCTTCGCGGCGACCGCATGTGGGAGTTCCTGGACCGCCTGCTGACCCTCGCCCTGCCCCGTATCCGCGACTTCCGCGGCATCAACGGCAAGCAGTTCGACGGCAACGGCAACTACAACTTCGGCCTGACGGAGCAGTCCATGTTTCACGAGATCGATCCGGATCAGATCGACCACCGCCGCGGCATGGACATCACCGTCGTGACCTCGACCAAGGACGACAAGGAAGCCTACGCGCTGCTCAAGGCCCTCGGCTTCCCGTTCAAGGAGAACTGATATGGCAAAAACCGCTCTTAAGAACAAGGCGGCCGCAAAGCCGAAGTTTAAGGTGCGTGCCTACACGCGCTGCCAGGTCTGCGGACGTCCCCATTCCGTGTATCGCAAGTTCGGCCTCTGCCGTGTCTGCCTTCGCGAGAAGGCCCACCGCGGCGAGCTCCCGGGTGTGACGAAGTCCAGTTGGTGAAAATTGACGCTGAAGGTCCGCGGCCGTGCCTGCTGAGCAGAGCACGGCGGCGGAAACCACGGCGAGGAAGGGCATAAGCCCACATGACAATGACAGATCCGATCGCAGACATGCTTACGCGTCTGCGTAATGCGAGCGCGGCAAAGCACAAGACCGTGGATATGCCGTACTCCAAGTTCAAGGCGGCCATCGCCGATATCCTCAAGCGCGAGGGCTATATCGCCGATTACACCGCGAAGGAAGCAAAGGTCGGCCAGACGCTCGAGATCACTCTCAAGTATGGCAAGTACGGCCAGCAGTCCATCCAGGGCATCAAGCGCGTGTCGAAGCCTGGCCTTCGCCGCTACGCGAAGTCCGATGAGCTCCCGATGCCGCTCGGCGGCCTCGGCATCGCCATCATCTCGACGTCGTCCGGCCTGATGACCCAGAAGGAATGCCTGGACAAGGGCATCGGCGGCGAAGTCGTCGCCTACGTGTGGTGAGAGAGGAGAGCTGAACATGGCATCGCATATTGGTAAGCTCCCCATCGCCATCCCGTCCGGCGTTGAGGCTTCCGTCAATGGTTCCACTATTTCCGTCAAGGGCCCGAAGGGCTCCGACGAGTTCACGTTCCCGGAGTGCGTCACCGTGTCGGTGGCGGACAACGAGATCGTGGTGACCCCGGTCGACGACGAGCGTGAGACCCGTGCGCAGCACGGCCTGACCCGCGCTCTGATCGCCTCCAAGGTCAAGGGTGTGCACGAGGGTTACCGCAAGCACCTCCTCATCGTCGGCACCGGTTACCGCGTGCAGGCCAAGGGCAAGAGCCTCGAGTTCTCCCTGGGCTATTCGCACACGATTACCGTGAACGCCCCGGAAGGCATCACGTTCGAGGTGCCGAACCAGAACGAGCTTTTCGTGTCCGGTACGGACAAGCAGCTCGTCGGCCAGGTCGCTGCGAACATCCGCAAGCTGCGCGCCCCGGAACCCTACAAGGGCAAGGGCATCAAGTACGAGGATGAGCACATCCTGCGCAAGGCTGGAAAGGCTGGTAAGTAATGAGCGTCAAGATCAAGGGTAAGGGCAAGTTCGTTGCCCGTGCGCGTCGTCACGCTCGTCTGCGCAAGAAGATCGTCGGCACGCCCGCGCGTCCGCGTCTCGTCGTGACCCGCACCAACCGCAACATGACCGCCCAGATCGTGGATGACACCAAGGGCATCACCCTCGTCTCCGAGTCCACCCTGCAGAACGACTTCGGCGATTTCCAGGGCACGAAGACCGAGGCTGCGAAGCTCGTGGGCCAGCGCATCGCCGAGAAGGCGAAGGCCGCCGGCATCACCGCTGTCTGCTTCGACCGTGGCGGCAACAAGTACCATGGTCGCGTCGCCGCTGTGGCGGACGGCGCCCGTGAGGGAGGTCTGGCGCTGTGAGCGATAACGAAGTTAAGGAAACTGCAGTGGCAGAAGAGTCCGAGAACACCACCGCGGCTCAGAACACCGAGGACCGCAAGGGCCGTCGTGGCGGCCGCAACGAGCGTCGCAACCGCCGTGACCGCGAGGAGAACCGCGGCGACGAGATGCTCGATCGCGTCGTTACGATCAACCGCGTGTCCAAGACGCACAAGGGCGGCCGTACGTTCAGCTTCGCCGCTCTCGTGGTCGTCGGTGACGGCAACGGCACCGTGGGCGTCGGTTACGGCAAGTCCCACGAGGTCCCGGCCGCCATCGCCAAGGGCCAGCTCGACGCCAAGAAGCACATGTTCAACGTTCCGCGCGTGCGTGGCACCATCACCCACCCGGTGATCGGCCACGATGCCGCAGGCACCGTGCTTCTTCGCCCGGCAGCCCCGGGTACCGGCGTTATCGCCGGCGGCGCAGTCCGCGCCGTCATGGAGTGCGCCGGCATCACCGACGTGCTGACCAAGTCCATGGGCTCCGACAACGCGATCAACACCGTGAACGCGACCGTCGCCGCCCTCAAGCAGCTCGAGGAGCCCGAGGAGGTGGCCGCCCGCCGCGGTCTGTCTCTCCAGGAGGTCGCCCCGGACAGGCTCCTGCGTGAGCGTGCCAAGGGCATCGCCGAGGCTCGCGAGGCTCGTGAGAAGGCTGCGGCCGAGAAGGCCGCCGAGCAGAAGGATGGTGAGTGATGGCTGACAAGCAGATCAAGGTCACCCTGGTTCGCGGGCTTGTGAACCGCACGCCCAACCAGCGAGTCAACGTCAAGCAGCTTGGCCTTCGCAAGATCGGCCAGTCCGTGATTGTCCCCGACGATCCGGCGCATCGCGGCATCATCCAGAAGGTGCGCCATATGGTCACCGTCGAGGAGGCTAACTGATTATGGCTAACAACAACGAAGAAGTCGACATCCTCCAGATGCACGACCTGCGTCCGGCGCCCGGCGCGAACAAGCGTCGCAAGCGCGTCGGCCGTGGCGAAGGCTCCCGTGGCAAGACCTCGGGCCGCGGTACCAAGGGTACCGGCGCCCGTTACCAGGTCCGTCCTGGTTTCGAAGGCGGCCAGCTGCCTCTGTACATGCGTCTGCCGAAGCTTCGTGGTTTCAAGAACCCGTTCCGCAAGGAATATCAGGTCGTGAACCTCAAGCGCGTCGCCGAGCTCTTCCCGGAGGGTGGCGAGATCACCCCGGAGCAGCTCGCAAAGGCCGGTGCCGTGCGCGCCGGCGAGCCGGTGAAGGTCCTCGCCGATGGCGAGATCTCCAAGGCCTACACCTTCAAGGGCGTGAAGGTCTCCGCCTCCGCGCTCAAGAAGATCGAGGCCGCCGGCGGTTCGGTCTCCGAGGACTAGTAGACTGGTCCGCGGGGTCATAGCCGGAGATTTTGTCCCCTTCCTGCCGTTTGTGCGGGAAGGGGACAATTTGTTTGCTATGATGTTGTTCAGTGTGTGCCCGAGAACGGACTGCAGAGCTGGAGTCTGTATGTTCGACCGAGGAAGGAACATAGAGTGAGAACGCTTATCCAGGCGTTGCGCACTAAGGAGTTGCGCAACAAGATCCTTTTCGTGCTGTTCATGATATTGATCTACCGAATCGGATCATTCATCCCGACCCCGGGCGTCGATTACACCGCCGTCCACGATTGCGTCACGACGATGTCGGGCTCGAGCCAGGAGAACTTCATCGGCCTGGTCAACCTCTTCTCGGGCGGTTCGCTGCTTCAGCTCTCGATCTTCGCGCTGGGCGTCACGCCGTATATCACCGCATCCATCGTGGTGCAGCTGCTGCGCGTCGTGATTCCGCGCTTCGAACAGCTCCATCGCGAAGGCCAGTCCGGTGAGGCCAAGCTCACCGAGTACACCCGTTGGGTCACCATCGGCCTCGCCCTGCTCCAGTCCGCCACCATCATCGTGACGGCCCGCAGCGGCGCTCTGTTCAACTACATGTGCTCCAACGTCATCGCCGACGACTCGCCGATCACCATCATCGTCATGATCCTCGTGATGACGGGCGCCACCGGCCTCATCATGTGGATGGCCGAGCTCATCACCGACAAGGGCATCGGCAACGGCATGTCCGTCCTTATCTTCATCTCCATCTGCTCCGGCTTCCTTACGAATCTGTGGAATATCCACGATGAGACCAATGGCTGGGTGAAGTTCGGCGTCGTCGTGGGCGTGTTCATCGTCATCCTCATCTTCGTGGATTACGTCGAGCTGTGCCAGCGCCGCATTCCGGTGCAGTACACGCGCCGCATGATCGGTCGCAAGATGTACGGCGGCAGCTCCACTTATCTGCCGATGAAGATCAACATGTCGGGCGTCATCCCGCCAATCTTCGCCGCGTCCATCCTCTCGGTCCCGACGCTTATCGCACAGTTCGGAAGCTCTGACCAGTCCTGGGTCAAGTGGATCAATACGAACCTGGGTTCGTCCACGACGGTCTGGTACATCGTTCTGTACTCGGTCATGATTGTGTTCTTCACGTTCTTCTACACCTCCGTCACCTTCAACCCGGAGGAGGTCGCGGACGACATGAAGCAGTACGGCGGCTTCATCCCCGGCATCCGCGCCGGCCGTGCCACCGCCGAGTACCTCAACTACGTCGTGAACCGTCTGAACACGGTCGGCGCCATTTACATCCTCTTCGTCGCCCTCATCCCGACCGTGCTCATCAAGGCCCTGAACCTCAACACGGCCCTGCCGTTCGGCGGCACCACCATCCTCATCATCGCGGGCGTCGGCCTCGACACGCTGCGCCAGGCGAAGGCCCAGACCGAGCAGTTCCAGTACGAGCGCTTCCTCACGGCCACCGATCCGGATGACGAGGATGATGACAAGGATAAGAAGGCCGGCAAGGACGACGACACGACGTCTGACGATGCACCGGCCATCTCCGCCGCGTCCGACAAGGATAAGACGGCGTCGGTGTCCGACGATTCCGATTCCGACGATTCTTCGGATGACGATTCCGACGACGACGCGGTCGCATCCACCAAGTAGTTCCTCCCGGCTCTCGGGCCGGACACATCAGGCCGCCGGTTCCGGCGGCCTTTCCATACGGCGGAGCCATTCGCCGGCATGGTTGCGGTTATCGTCTTCCCGCCGGCTTCGGCCCTCGCCCCTGCGGTCGCCGCGGCAGACCAGATTTCGACAACCGCCCAGATTTTCAATCACCACCAGATTTCCAATACCATTGAGCATTACGCGATGCCGAGCCCTCCGGTTTTCCGCCGGCCGGTCCGGCACCGCGCAATCCCGACCAAGAAAGGCAGACAATGCGTCTTCTCATCATGGGCCCCCAGGGCGTCGGCAAGGGCACGCAGGCCGCGCTTCTGAGCAAGCACTACGGAATCCCCGCCATCTCCACCGGCGACATCTTCCGCTACAACCTCAAGAACCAGACCCCGCTCGGCAAGGAAGCGCAGGCCTATATCGACAAGGGCGAGCTCGTTCCCGACGAGCTGACCAACAAGATCGTCAAGGATCGCCTCGCCATGGACGACACCGCCAACGGCTGGATCCTCGACGGATATCCGCGCAACGCCTCCCAGGTCGAGGCCCTCGACGTCATGCTCAAGGAGCTCGGCACGCCGCTTGACGCGGTCGTGGCCCTCACCGCCGAGCACGATGTGCTCATGGAGCGCATGATGAAGCGCGCCCAGCTCGAAGGCCGCTCCGACGACAACCCGGAGACCATCGCCAAGCGCCTCGACGTGTACGCGAAGGAAACCGCCCCGCTGCTCGACACGTACAGGACGCGCGGACTGCTTCACGAATTCGACGGTTCCGGCGATATCGACCAGATCCAGGCTACGATCGTCAGCGAGCTCGGCGAGTAATCGACCGACTCCTTTCATACGGCGGCCTGTATGGCCGTCGCATCTCCTTTCCGACCCGCGGGTGCCTTTTGCCCGCGGGTCGTTTCATACCCCGGCTGTTTAAGGCTGTTCCATACGTCGGCCGGCGCGGATTCCACGATGGACTATCCGCGTTCCAAAATTCCCGTTTCTCCACATGTTCTGCCCACTCGACCCGATATGCTTGGACATATGAACATGGGAGTCCTCATCATCGTCATCGTCGTCGTGCTGCTCATCGTCTGGGTCATCGCGACATACAACGCGCTCGTGTCGCTGCACAACCTCGTGAAGAACGGGTGGGCGCAGATCGATGTGCAGCTCAAGCAACGCGCCGACCTGATCCCGAATCTCGTGGAAACCGTCAAGGGCTACGCCGCCCACGAAAGCACGGTGTTCACCCAGGTGACGCAGGCACGCGCCCACGCGCAGGAGGTGGCGCAATCGAACGCCACGCCCGACCAGCGCGCCGTCGCGGAAAACGAACTGAGCCGCGCCATCCTCAACCTGTATGCCGTCTCGGAGAACTACCCCCAGCTCCAGGCGAACACGAACTTCCTCGACCTGCAGAACCAGCTCAAGCAGATCGAGCAGAAAATCGCCTATGCACGCCAGATGTACAACGACGTCGTCATGAAGTACAACAACAAGCTGCAGATGTTCCCGTCGAATATCATCGCCGGCGCGTTCCACTTCCAGGAGGCACAGTCGTTCACCGCCTCCGACACCGACCGCAGCGTGCCGCAGGTGAGCTTCACCTCCGCGCCCGCCGGCGACCAGCCCTTCCAGCGTCCCTCGCAGCAGTGATCGATAGGCGATGAGCGCACGGCCATGACGAACGATTCGAGAGACACCACAGACACCGGAAACACGATTCCCGCACCGGTCACCGACGAGGCAGGCCGAAGCACGGCCCAAGCCCCCTCCGGCGCTGACGCCGCCCCGGCCCCGGTCGTCCCCGGCACCCCGGGCTCGCATGTTTCGCTGTTCTCCGCCAAGCGTCTGCGCGAAGGGCTTATCGGCGCACTCGTCGCCTGCCTCGTCATCGCCTTCGCCTTCGTCATCGTGAACCTCTCCGACACAGGCAGCAGCTCGGCGATGCAGTACACCAACCTCAATTACGACGTGCAGACGCAGCCCGACGGCAGCCTGAGCATCGTGGAGGACGTGACGGTGCAGCTCAAGTCCCGCGACGACGACACGCCGTGGCACCAGATCTACCAGACCTACACCCTCGACAGCCGCCAGCTGTCGAGTATCACGGGCGTCTCGGTCACGCAGATCTTCGACAACCACATGAGCACCACCTACACCAAGCAGGACTTCCAGGACCCGGGTTCCATCTCCTCAAGCACATGGGATTCCCGATACGCCGGCCATTGGTATCTCTATGACACAACCGACGCCAAGGACTTCGACCCCACCACCGACGCGGTGACGCCGAACGCCGACGGCTCCACGAAGAAAACCCTCGAGCTGGGCTGGAACATCGCGGAGGCGTCGAGCGGAACCTACACCTTCCGCATCGCCATGACCTTCGACGACGTGGCCACCCAATACAGCGACATCTCCTATTTCCAGTGGGAGCCCATCTCCGCGCAGAACACCGTGCCCATCATCAAATGCACGGGCACGATCCACATGCCGCATGGCGCGGACAGCTCCGACGTGGCGGCGTGGCTGCATTCCGACGCGAACTCCACCTACTCCATCGCCGACGATGGCACGATGACCTTCACGGTGACGCATATCCAAGCCGGGCAATACCTCGACCCCGTGTTCATCGTGGACAACAGCGCGATGGGCGACGTGCAGCGCACTGCGCCCGACACCGGCGCCGACGCTTCCTCAGGCACCACCACATCGAGCGCAGGCATGCGCCAGACCATCATCGACCAGGAGAACCAGAAGCGCAGCGACTATCTTGCCGCCCAGCAGCACGAGGCACGCCTGTCCATCATGCTCGTCATCGCCATGATCGTACTCGGCGTGCTGCTCATCATCTGGGCCATGGTCGGTGCCTTCGTCAGCTACCGCAACTCCCAGTACCGTGGCGGCATGCAGTACTGGCGCGAACCGCCGGCCATGAGCCCGGCCGCCGCCGCCCGCCTCAACGCCGTACTCGAGGGAACGGGGGAGAAGGACGTGACGTCCCGCTCCTTCTCCTCGACCTTGCTGTCGCTTGCCTCGAAGCATTGCATCGTCCTGGCGCCGGGGCCGCATGACTGGTATGCCGGCATCGACCTGACGCAGGCCGACCAGAGCGCGCTGCGCCCATATGTGGCCGACATCGCGTCGTCGCATTCGCGCCACAAGGAAAGCCTGACGACGACCATCGCGCTGACCGTGCGCAGGGGCGCACCGCTCAAGGCCTTTAACCTCAGCGTTTCCGAACGCCGCCTTCTCGAACTGCTCGAGGACTGCGCGGCGGAACTGGGCCGTGGCCAGTTCGATCTCAACGAGCTGACCGAGCAGATGCCGAAGTCGACCGGTATGAACGGCCTGCTGGTGTCCTATAAGTCGTTTGAGAACGCATGCACGAGCGAATTCGACGAGCTCGGTGCCATCACGTCCCAGTTCAGGCTGTGCGGCGTGCCGGCCATCGTCGGCTTTGTGTACCTGTTCGGGCTCATCGCCATCCTGCTGTCCACGTCGCTGCCGATGGTGCGGTACCTGGCCATCGTCGCGGGTCTGGTGGTCTCTGCGTTCGTGTCCTTCGCCACGAGCTACGGCTCGACGACGGCCATCTCGCCGGAGGGCCAGAGGTGGGCGCAGCAGGTGCAGTGCTTCAAGAACTACCTGCTCGATTACTCGCATTTCAACGACCGCGATGTGCGCGACCTTGTGCTCTGGGACCGGTATCTGGTGTATGCCGCGGCCTTCGGCATTTCGAAGAAGGTCATCGCGCAGCTGTACATGGCCATGCCGCAGATGCGCGACATCACGTGGGTGGACTCGCAGCTCGACAATTCGCTGATGTACCTGTATGTTTCGCCGCGCGCGAATATGTACAGCGGGGGAGTGGACCAGACCTACGGCGGCGGCCTGCCGGGCGATGCTTTCGGTGGCTTCGGCGACTTCGGCGCGAATCTCGAGGCGAGTTTCCACGATGTGGCCTCCGTGTTCGAGACAGCGACAAGCGGCACAGGCTCCGACTATGGCGGCGGCAGCTTCAGCGGCGGCGGATTCTCGGGCGGCGGCGGTGGCGCCGGTGGCGGCAGCTTCGGCGGCAGATGATGGTTCGCGCCGTGACGGTGACGCCGCGCGAGATACCGCCCAGCCGGCGGAGACACGCCGAGGATTCCCGTTCTGTCAACCCTCTCGGCGTGTCGCGCACCGGGAGGGTTGCGCATTTGACACGATTGTGATATTTTCAAGACTTGGTGTGTCTTCTTCAAGGCATACCTGTAAACACAGCGAGAACGGAGTCATATGGCAAAAGATGGTGTGATCGAAGTCGAAGGGACCGTCGTGGAGGCGTTGCCGAACGCGATGTTCCGTGTCGAACTCGAGAATCATCACATCGTTCTGGCCACGATTTCCGGAAAGATGCGCAAGAATTATATTCGCATCCTTCCCCAGGACCGTGTGGTGCTCGAAATGAGCCCGTACGATCTGACCCGCGGTCGTATTACATACCGATACAAGTAAAGGAAAACCATGAAGGTTAGCCCCAGCGTGAAGCGCATCTGCGAGCATTGCCGCGTGATTCGCCGCCACGGCCGCGTCATGGTGATCTGCACGAACCCGCGCCACAAGCAGCGTCAGGGCTGAGCGGACACCTCGCGACATAACAGAAAAGGCGCTAGGCCACAGTCTTCCGCTTATCCGGAGAGCTTCTCCGAATGACGGCAGGCCGCACCCCAGGACAGAGACCTGGGCCTCCGCTCGCGCAGCGGACGGGGGACGGTTTGGCGCACGATCTCTGACAAACAGAAGGAATGGCAATGGCACGTCTTGCCGGAGTCGACATCCCCAATGAGAAGCGCATCGAAATCGCCCTCACCTACATCTATGGTGTGGGTCGTACGCGCGCCAAGGAAACGCTCGCTGCCACCGGTATCAACCCGGACACGCGAGTCAAGGACCTCTCTGATGACCAGCTGATTCAGCTCCGTGATTATCTCGAGGGCAACTACAAGATCGAAGGCGATCTGCGTCGCGAAGTCGAGGCAGATATCCGTCGCAAGATCCAGATCAATTGCTACCAGGGTATTCGTCATCGTCGCCACCTCCCGGTGCGCGGCCAGCGTACGAAGACCAACGCCCGTACCCGCAAGGGTCCGAAGCGTACGGTTGCCGGAAAGAAGAAGGCCGCCTGAGTCTTGGCGGCGTAGTCCGGACCACGGGTCGCCATCCGGTCGCCGGGTGCGGTCCATCGCCTGGACGCAATATCAGCAAATCTGAGGAAATGAGGCAAAGTGGCAGCTGCTAAGCAGGCCGCCCGTAAGCCCCGTCGCAAGAACCTGAAGTCGGTTCCCGTCGGGCAGGCGCATATCAAGTCCACGTTCAACAACACGATCATCTCGATCACCGATCCGTCCGGCGCCGTGGTGTCCTGGGCGTCCGGTGGCGACGTCGGCTTCAAGGGCTCCCGCAAGTCCACGCCGTATGCCGCTGGCATGGCCGCCGAGGCCGCCGCGCGCAAGGCCATGGAGCACGGCGTGAAGAAGGTTGACGTTTTCGTCAAGGGTCCGGGTTCGGGCCGCGAAACCGCCATCCGCTCCCTCCAGTCCGCGGGTCTCGAGGTCGGTTCCATCACCGACGTCACCCCGCAGGCCCACAATGGCGTTCGTCCTCCGAAGCGCCGCCGCGTCTGAAGCACTGAGACACAGAGAACATTAAATCCAACCCGCCGGCCGGTAAGTGCACAACCGGTTTGAGCTGAAAGGATACCAACGTGCTTATCGCACAGCGTCCGTCACTGTCTGAGGAAGTCGTTTCTCCTCAGCGTTCGCGCTTCACCATCGAGCCCCTGGAGCCGGGATTCGGCTATACGCTGGGTAACTCCCTGCGCCGCACCCTGCTGAGCTCGATTCCTGGAGCGGCCGTGACGTCGGTGCGCATCTCCGGAGCCCTGCATGAGTTCACCACCCTGCCGGGCGTCACCGAGGATGTCACCGAGATTCTCCTGAACATCAAGGGAATCGTTCTCACCAGTGAATACGACGAGCCTGTCGTGATGTACCTTCGCAAGAGCGGCGAGGGCGAGGTCACCGCCGGTGACATCACTCCGCCCGCCGGCGTCACCATCGCCAACCCCGACCACCACATCGCCACCCTCGCCGAGGACGGCGAGCTCGAGGTCGAGTTCACGGTCGAGCGAGGCCGCGGCTACGTGCCCGCCTCCATGAACAAGGGCGACAACGATGAGATCGGCCGCATCCCGGTTGATTCCATCTACTCCCCGGTTCTCAAGGTGAGCTACAAGGTCGAGGCGACGCGCGTCGAGCAGCGCACCGATTTCGACCGCCTCATCGTGGATGTCGAGACCAAGCCGGCCATCACACCGCGTGATGCCGTGGCGTCCGCCGGTTCCACGCTGGTCGAGCTCTTCGGACTTTTCCGTGAGCTCAACAACCAGGCCGAAGGCATTGAAGTCGGCCCGGCTCCGGTCAAGGAGGAGGCGAACAGCGAGCTGGCGGTTCCGATCGAGGAACTCAACCTGACGCAGCGTTCGTACAACTGCCTGAAGCGCGAAGGCATCCATACGATTGGCGAGCTGGTCAATCACACCGAGCAGGACCTGCTCGATATCCGCAATTTCGGTATGAAGTCCATCGACGAGGTCAAGGAGAAGCTCCAGGCCCTTGGTCTGAGCCTCAAGGAATCCCCGCTGGGCAGCATCCCGATGAACCTGGAAGGCGGCACGTTCTACACGCCGGACGACGAGGAGAAGTAACCCTCGCCTCCGGTTCCCGCCAGGAGCGTGGCGGCGTGGCCTTCCGGCCCCGCCGCCGCAGACCCCGGCGCGCGCGGCGCGTTGCGTCCATCGTGCGCCAGGCGGGGGAACCGCCGTGTCCACCACCACCCGTCTGCCGGATGTTCGGGCGAATGCCCACCTGACGGACGGAAACCAAGGAGAACAACATGCCTACACCGAAGAAGGGCCCGCGCCTCGCGTCCAGCCCGGCACATGAGCGCCTGATGCTCGCGAACATGGCCACCAGCCTGTTCCAGAACGGCAGCATCCGCACCACGCTTCCCAAGGCGAAGCGCCTGCGTCCGCTCGCCGAGCGTCTGATCACCTTTGCCAAGCGCGGCGACCTGCACTCCCGCCGTCGCGTGATGCGCGTCATCCGTGACAAGTCCATCGTGCACAAGCTCTTCACCGAGATCGCCGAGACCATGGAGCAGCGCGAGGGCGGCTACACCCGTATCGTGCGCCTTGCCCCGCGCCGTGGCGATGCCGCTCCGATGGCCATCATCTCGCTCGTCACCGAGCCGGTGAGCGCCAAGCGCGCCACGGTTGAGGAAGCCGAAGCCGTTGCCGCCGCCGCTGATGCCGCTCGCGCCGATGGTGCCGCGGAGGATGCCGTGGAGGCCGCCGTCGAGGCCAACGAGAACAACGATGCCGACGTGGCCGCTGCCGACGCCGCCGCCGTTGAGCTCGAGAAGGACGCCAAGGCCGCCGATGCCGAGGCCAACGAGCAGGCTCTCGAGGCCGACGTGGCCGACGAGGCCGCTGCCGCCGACAAGAAGGCCGACAACGAGTAGCTCGACACCGAGCGCAGCCACGTGGCGTCGCGCCGCGTAGAGCGAAGCTCACGTTCGAGATCAGGACCCCGTACCGAATGGTGCGGGGTCCTTTCGTATGTCCTCGCCTATGTCCTCATCTAACAATGTGATGGCTTTCGGACAGTTTTCGACGATTTTCGGGCTTCGTGGCGAGGATTTTGTCCGCAAAGCATCACATTGTTATGAGGCTGACCTTGAGCCACGATGCCTCGGCTGTGGCATGATGGGGGGCATGAGACTTCGCATCGACCTGGCATATGACGGCACGGATTTCCACGGATGGGCCACGCAGCCCGGCCTGCGCACCGTGCAGGGGGAGCTCGAACGCGCCCTGGCCTTGGCGATGCATATCCGCGCGACGCCGGCAGGGATTGCGCCCTCCGCCGCCGACCCCTGGCCGCGCGTCGTCGTGGCGGGGCGCACCGACACAGGCGTCCACGCCTCCCACCAGGTCTGTCATCTCGACGTTCCCGAGGATGTGCTGCGTCGCGCCGTGGGGCATATGGATGTGCCGCCCACCGAGGCGTTGCGCCGGCGCATCTCGCATATCCTTCCGCCCGATATCGCCGTCCACGCCATCGTCGAAGCGCCCGAGGGCTTCGACGCGCGTTTCTCGGCGCTCGAACGCGTCTATGTGTACCGCGTGAGCGACGGCGCGCGCCTGTGCGATCCTCGCCTGCGCGGTTTCGTGCTGCGTTGCGACGATGACCTGGACGTGACGGCCATGAACGAGGCCGCGCGCTGTGCGATCGGCCTGCACGATTTCGGCAGCTTCGCCACGCCGAATCCGGGCGGCACCACGATCCGCGAGGTCAAGTCCGTGCTGTGGGCGCGGGCCGGGACGGGCACGCTGCCGAATCCCGACGGCGACGGGGCGCATGACGTGCCGTTCTGCGAATCCGGGCTTCTGACGTTCACGATTGTGGCCGATGCTTTCGCGCATAACATGGTGCGCTCGCTTGTCAACGCGTGCCTCCAGGTGGGGCGCGGGCGCAAAAGCGTGGAGTGGTTCCGCGGGAAGATCGCCAGCCCCGTGCGCGAAGGCGGCACGGGACCCGCGCCGGCATGCGGGCTGACGCTCGAGCGCGTCGTGTATCCCGCGGACGCCGACCTCGCCAGCCGCGCCGCCAGCATCCGCGCCCGCCGCACGCTTGAGTAGGGGAGCTCGCGTCGCCGCACGTTGGGTAGCCGCACGCCTAGTCAACCGCACGCATGGGCGCGGACATCGTATCGTATTTCCTTCTTCTCGCCGTGCCTCCTTTTGTAGCATTCCCGAAACATCGGGCGACATGCTGGGTAATACGGGGACCGTAGTGTCAGTGTCTGCGCGTATATGCATGAAGGAGGACGGAAGGATGAGCGATATACCGACCACGGGGAACGCCACGGAGTTCGTGACCGAGCGCATCGACAAGTTCATCGGCCGCCGCGGTGAGATCAACCGCGAGCTGAGCCGAAACGGGGTGCGCTTCGGCATCTATAAGAACGGCGAGTACCACGACCGGCTCTTTCCCTTCGACCCGATCCCACGCATCATCCCCTCCGATGAATTCGACGAGCTCGAGGCGGGCCTGAAACAGCGCGTCACCGCGCTGAACGCGTTCCTGCGCGACGTCTACTCCGACAAGGCCATCGTGAAGGACGGCGTGATTCCAGAGGAATATGTCTACACGTCGGCGGGCTATCTGCCGCAGGTCAACGGCATGACGCCGCCGGCCGGCGTCTTCGCACATATCGCGGGCGAGGACCTCGTGCAGGGACAGGACGGGCGCTGGTGGGTGCTCGAAGACAACCTGCGCATCCCGTCGGGCGCCAGCTACCCGCTGTTCGTGCGCGACATCGAGCGGCGCATCGACCCGCATCTGTTCCGCGACGTGCATGTACGCGACAACCGCGAGTACCCGCAGCTGCTGCGCGCCTCCATGGACTTCGTCTCGGCCAAGGGCATCAACGTGGTGCTCACGCCGGGCCGCTACAACTCCGCCTTCTTCGAACATTCCTACCTGGCGGAGAAAATCGGCGCCGTCCTCGCTTTCCCGGAGGACCTCGAGGTGCAGGGCAACAAGGTGTATTTCATCGACTACGCGGGCCGGCGGCATCGTGTGGGCGCCGTATACCGCCGCCTGTCGGACGAGTACCTCGACCCCTTCGCCTTCAACCCGGATTCCGTCATCGGCGTACCCGGCCTGCTTGGCGCGTACCGCGCGGGCAACGTGGCGATCATCAATGCGCCAGGCAATGGCGTGGCCGATGACAAGGCGATGTATTACTTCGTGCCGCGCATGATCGAGTACTACCTGCACGAAAAGCCGATTCTGCACAACGCGCCCACGTATATGCCCATGTTCGAGAAGGACCGCGCCACCGTGCTCGACAGGCTCGGCGAACTCGTCATCAAGGACGTGGCGGAGGCCGGCGGCTACGGCGTGGTGTTCGGCTCAAGCCTTGACGCGCATGGGCTCGAGGAGATGCGCGAGCGCATCACCGCCGAGCCGCGGCGTTTCATCGCGCAGGAGGTGATCCAGTTCCGCGACCTTGACGTAGTGGACCCGGATACGGGCGAGCATGTGCCGCGCAAGGCGGATCTGCGCGCCTTCGTGGTGACGGGCAAGGACACGAGCGTGTGGTATTCGGGCCTGACCCGATATTCCAGCGTGCCGGGGCAGATGATCGTGAATTCCTCGCAGGGCGGCGGCTTCAAGGACACGTGGGTGCTGGCGCCGAAGGACGCGGAGGCGCTGGGCACGATTCGGCCGGGCCGCCCGATGGCGCTGGCAAGCGATTCGGCGGCGCATTCATCGTCCCTCATCACCGCGTCGAAGGCGGAAAGCCTGTATTGGCTGGGGCGGTACACGGAGCGCGTGTTCACGACGCTCAACCGCTTCTTCCCCTTCTACGACCGCGTGATGGACACGAACGTGGAGGCCTTCCGCCCCTTCGCCGAGGCGCTCGACCTGCCGACCGACTTCAAGGATTTCGACGCCTTCGTGCACTCCTTCCTCTACGATGCGTCCGATCCGAACTCCGTGGTCAGCGCCATGAAGCGCGCCTTCGAGGATGCCATCGTGCTGCGGCCCATGCTGGGCTCGAAGGCGATCTCCTATATCGAGATGGCACTGATCGTGATGGGCGGCGACACGCCGGATCGCGACGAATCCGACATCTACCGCCAGCGCGACATCACCGATATCATCCTGACCTTCTGGGGAAGCGTGGAGAACTCCGGCGTGGCGCCGCTGCTCAAATCGTTCCTGTTCATCGGCAAGTACATCGAGCGCCTCGAGCTGTACACGAGGCTCGGCGGCGACGACGAGGAGACGCGCCCCGCTCTCGACAAGCTCATGGCGTACTGCCGCCTCGTGTCGGGCAACCCGCTTCCGCGCTGCTACTGCGACGGCCTGCAATGGCTCGTCGACCACCTTCCGCAGCGTGGGTATCCGGCGCTCGCGCATGATATCGAGAGCATCCTCCAGGGTTTCTCGAACGTGCTGCCCGAGGCGACGGTGAACGGGTCGATGATGGCGATGTCGCAGAACGCACCCGAGGCGCGGGACGGTTCGAACGATCGGGACGGAGCGAACGATCGGGACGGAGCGGAGGCGTAAGGCTTGGCTGTCCCGGAATCCTGACGGCTGCGCCCCGGAATCCTGACGGCATGGCGTGTCGGGGAACGGTGGGAAGATGGGCGCTGCCCGGTGCCACCGATCCGCCGATGCGGACGCGGAAGGAGAAACCATGAAGAAGCTGGTGTTCGACTACGAGATGAAGCTGTCCTTCAGCTCGCCGGTCACCAAGCATCGTTTCCAGCTGCGTTGCGTGCCCAACACCTGCCCGCGCCAGCAGGTCATGGACGTCGACGTGCATATCGAGCCGTCCGTGGACGTCGAGACCGCCGTCGATTCCTTCGATTCCATCGTGCTCACCGGCTACATCCCGCAGCCGCATACGCAGTTCAGCTATTCGGTGCGCGGCATCGTGTTCGTCGACAACGCGAACACGCATACCGAGATGTGCAAGCCGCTGTACCGCTTCGAATCCGTGCTCACCCAGCCGGGTCCGCAGATAGAGGCGATGACGGAGACCTGCCGCCGGCGCATCTCGGCGCTTCCCGGCGATCCGTCGCCCGTCGACATGGCCGCGGAGGTCATGCACGAGGTCTATCGTGCCTTCACCTATGCCCCTGGTTCCACCACGATTCACACGACGGCCGAGCAGGCGCTGGCCCAGAGCCGCGGCGTCTGTCAGGACTACGCGCACGTCATGCTGTCGGTCTGCCGGCGCCTTGGCCTCGCCGCGCGGTATATCGCCGGGCTTCTCGGCGGCGAGGGCGCCACGCACGCGTGGGTGGAGGTCTACCACAACAGTCGTTGGATCGGGCTCGACCCGACGCACGATCGCATGGTGGACGACAACTACATCACCATCGCCCACGGTCGCGACTACCGCGACTGCATGCTCGACATCGGCACATTCATGGGCAACGACGTGCGCCAGGACCAGTGGGTCAACGCCTCCGTGCATGAACCGACCGAGTGACCGGGTGGGTCGGGCGCGCGGGTGTTCGTGGCGTCTCGGCACGTCTCGGCGCGTCGGATGGACGTTTCGCGAAAAGTGTGGCATAATGCAAAAGTTGCTTGCGCAACGTGGATGATTGTCCGAGCGGTCGAAGGAGCACGACTCGAAATCGTGTGAGGCTAACACCTCCAAGAGTTCGAATCTCTTATCATCCGCGCACGGGGTTCCGGCGGTTTCCGCCGGAACCCCTTTTCCGTCTTGGAATCCCAGTGTTCTCTAGGGGTTGCGGGATTCTCCCAGGGCGTTCCCCGTCTCGAACGTGCGTGCGTTTCGGTGCATTCTCCATGCGTCCGAGTGCGTCGATTGCGGTACATTTTGTGGACAAGTTTTCGCGGCGCGCTTTTGTCCGCTGATTCGCGATCGGGGGAGATGCAGCGAGGGCTCCGTTGGGATGGGCTTGGGCGGGTGTGGGGGCACCCGCTTTAGGCGATTTTGGCCGGGTATTTGGTGGTTTTTCTGTTGGGATGGCGTTGGGCGGGTGTGGGGGCACCCGCTGAAGGCGGTTTTGGGTTGGTTTTGGGCTGTTGGGTGGTCGGGATGGCGTTGGACGGGTGTGGGGATACCCACTTTAGACGATTTTGGGGCTTTGGGCGGGCCGGATGGGTGCTAGATGGGCTTGGGCGGGTGTGGGGATACCCATTTTGGACGATTTCGGCCGGGTATTTGGCGGTTTTTCTGTTGGGATGGCGTTGGGCGGGTGTGGGGGCACCCATTTTGGACGATTTCGGCCGCTGGCATCGGGTCCGCCGACGCTCCGGGCGCGAGCAAGGACGGCATCGTGGCATAATTCGTGAAATAGGGCACCATAGCGTGCCATTCGATATGCGTGAAACGAAGGTCGGCGGCGAAGATGGCCGGACGGCAGACGAAGAAGACGGGAACATCGTCGAAAGGTGACGGAACCATGCTGCACAGCAAGAAATTCTGGATTGCGGTCCTCGCATTCCTCCTGCTCATCGCCATCCCACAATGCTCCGGCGGCACCAAATCCGACACCCAGCCAACCGCCGAGGCCAGCGCCTCCTCATCGTCCCCGGAATCGTCAGAACCGACGGACACCGCGTCGTCAAGCACACCCGCTCCCGCCGACACCGACACCGCCACAACCGACGCCGCACCGGCACCTGAGAACACGGCCGCTGCCGCATCCGGCGACGCGGCGCAGGGCACGCTCGCCACAACCGTGCTCGACGCGCTGCCCGTCAAGGGACGCGCACCGAAAACCGGCTATTCGCGCGACCAATTCGGCCAGGCGTGGAGCGACGTCGACCACAACGGCTGCGACACGCGCAACGACATCCTCAAACGCGACATGACGAACGTCACCTTCAAATCCGGCACCCACGATTGCGTGGTGCTCACGGGAACGCTCGACGACCCCTACACCGGCACCACCATCCAGTTCCAGCGCGGACAGGGGACGTCGACCGCCGTGCAGATCGATCACGTGGTGGCCCTCTCGGACGCCTGGCAGACGGGCGCCCAGCAGCTGAGCTCCGACCAGCGCCTCCAGCTGGCGAACGATCCGTATAACCTGCTCGCCGTGGACGGGCCGGCGAACGAGCAGAAATCCGATAGTGACGCCGCGTCGTGGCTGCCGAGCAACACGGCGTTCCGCTGCGAGTACGTGGCGCGGCAGATCGGCGTAAAAAGCAAGTATTCGCTGTGGGTGACGCAGGGCGAGAAATCGGCCATGCAGACCGTGCTGTCCAGCTGCCCCACGCAGACGGTTCCGACGGACGGCGGCGTGTCGCAGGGCGCGAAGGTGGCGACGGCGGCGGCCGCGCAGAATTCCACGGCGCAGGCATCGTCCGGTTCGGGGTCCGGGTCGAATTCCGGTGCGGCCGCGGCGCAGCAGCCGGCGCAGACCGCCGATTCCGGCAGCTCCGACGTGTACTACGGCAGCTGCTCTGATGTGCGCGCGGCGGGCAAGGCGCCGCTGTACGCCGGCCAGCCGGGGTATCGGTCGGGACTTGACAGGGATCACGACGGCGTGGCCTGCGAGGCGAAGAAATGACAGGTGGCGATAGGGCGAGCGGCGCCACGATGTCCGGCGCCACGATGCCGCACGATGCCGCCGCCCGCCCCGTCGCGGCGCAACCGCCCGCCCCGCGCATAGGCCTCGTGCTCGAAGGCGGTGCCATGCGCGGCATGTTCACCGCCGGCGTGCTCGATGTGCTGATGCGCGCCCGCGTGGAATGCGACGCGATGATCGGCGTCTCGGCGGGAGCCGCACTGGGCTGCAACTACAAGTCGCGCCAGATCGGCAGGGCGCTGCGCTACAACAAGCGTTTCTGCGCCGACCCGCGCTACGCCGGCGTGCGCTCGTGGCTCACCACCGGAGACATCTACAGCGTCAAGTTCGCCTACGGCGTGGTGCCGTTCCGCGCCGACCCGATGGATGAGCGCGCCTTCGCCGCCGATCCCATGGAGTTCTGGTGCGTCGCCACCGACGCGGCCACCGGCGAACCGGCCTACCGGTGCATGAGGCACGCCATCGACATGCCTTTCGTTCGCGCCTCGGCCTCGATCCCCATCGCCTCGCGCCCGGTCGAGATCGACGGCCGGCGCTATGTGGACGGCGGCGTGAGCGACCCGGTGCCGCTGGAATTCTTCGAAAAACAAGGCTACGCGCGCACCATCGTGGTGCTTACGCAGCCCGACGACTACCGCAAGACGCCGCTGCCGCATATGCGCGCGATCCGCCTCGCCCTGCACCGCTACCCGCACCTGGCGGAGGCCATCGAACGGCGCCCCGGCATGTATAACCGCGAAATCGACTATGTGCGCGAGCGCGAGAAGGCGGGCGCCGCGCTGGTTATCCGCCCAGCGGAATCCCTGAATATCGGCGCACTGTGCAAGGATCCGTCGGAGCTGCAAAGGGTCTACGATTGCGGCGTACGCGAGGCGACGAAGGCGTTGCCGCGAGTGCTCGGTTTCGTGGGGGAAGAGCATGTGGGCCGCCACGATGTGCCGTATACCACGCGCATCATTCCGCCCCAGCGCAATCTCTAGTGCGCGGTGCGTGCCGCGCCGCCATGCCGGGACGCTAGCGCCAGACGCCGGGAATCGCCTCGCCGCATGACGGGCAGCGTGCGTATTGCACGGCGGTGGAATCGTGGAGTATGCCGTGTATCCCGCCGCCCGACAGCCTGTCGAGCGTCACGCGGAACCAATCGCGCACAACCAGCGCCTCGCCGCACGCGGGGCAGAACGTCGTGGACCCCTCGGCGTCGCGCACATTGCCCGTGTACACGAAGCGCAGCCCCTCGCTTATCGCGATGCGCCGCGCTCGCGTCAGCGTGTCCGGCGGCGTGGGCGGCACGTCCATCATGCGGAAATCCGGGTGGAACGCGGAGAAATGCAGCGGCACGTCGCGGCCTACGTGGTCGCGGATCCACGCGCATTCGGCGTGCAGCTGCGCATCATCGTCGTTGAAGCCGGGGATGAGCAGCGTCGTGAGCTCCACCCAGCAGCCGGGCGCCGCGCATGCTATCTCGATTGTGCGCAGCACGTCGCCCAGGCGCGTGCCCGTGACGCGGCGGTAGAAGCTTTCGTCGAATCCCTTGAGGTCGATATTCGCCGCGTCCATATGCGCGTAGAAGTCGGTTGCGGCCCGCTCGGCCATGTAACCGGCCGTCACGGCCACCGGATGCACGCCGCGCTCGCGGCACGCGTCGGCCGTGTCGATGGCGTATTCGGCGAACACGATGGGGTCGTTGTATGTGAACGCCACGCTGCGCGCGCCCCGGCTCGCCGCGGCGGAGGCGATGTCGGCGGGGGAGGCGTGCGATCCGAGGCGGGCCCAGCTACGCGCGGCGGAGAGCTCCCAGTTCTGGCAGAAACGGCATGCGCTGTTGCAGCCGGCCGTGCCGAAGCTCAGCGCAGTCGAGCCGGGGAGGAAGTGGTTCAGCGGCTTCTTCTCGATGGGGTCGATGGCGAAGCCGGAGCTCACGCCGTAGGTGTCGCAGTGGATGAGGCCGTCGTCGTGGCACGAGCGCACGAAGCATGCGCCGCGCTGCCCCGGTGCGAGGCGGCAGTGCCGCGGGCACACGTCGCATATGGCGCGTAGGAGGGGCGGCGTGGGGTGCGTGGAGGGTGCGGGGGCGAGGTCGGTGGCCGGGCACGGCGCGGTTGGTGCGGCGGTTGGGCACGGCGGGGCGGCAGCCGCGGTGGGGTCAGCAGTTGCAGCGGGTTTCTCGCGATGCTGCCATCGGCCGACCGTGGGATCCGGGATGACGCCTGTGGTTTCCGCAATCTGCGGGGTTTCTGGGATTCCCCGGTTGTTTGAGATACCGTGTGGGGTTTGTGCGGTGCCTTGGTTGTCCGGCGTCGGATTGTTCTGGTGAATCATCGTCGATCCTTCCCATCGTGCATACCTCGACGATACCGCGCCGCCGCGCGCCGTGTTTGTGCCTTCGGCGGATGTCGCGGCACCCACTTTGGGCGGCTTCGGGCTGGTTTTGGGCTGTTGGGCGGACTGAATGGCGTTCGGCGGGTGTGGGGGCACCCGTTTAAGGCGGTTTTGGGTTGATTTTGCCTTGGTGAGGTGGTGTTTTGGGTTTCGGCGGGTGTGGCGGCACCCGTTTAAGACGATTTTGGGTCGGTTTTGGGCTGGTGGGCGGTCGAAATGGCGTTCGGCGGGTGCGACGGCACCCGCCGAAGGTGGTTTTAGTGGGCTTAGGGTGGGTTTCGGGGTCGAGATGGCGTTCGGCGGGTGTGGGGGCACCCACTTTGGACGATTTCGGGGTGCTGGCTGGAGGTCTTCCTGCCGGGATGGGCTTCGGTGGGTGTGGGAATACCCGTTTAAGACGGTTTTGGGTTGGTTTTGCCTTGGTGAGGTGGTGTTTTGGGTTTCGGCGGGTGTGGGGATACCCGCCGAAGGCGATTTTGGCTGGGTTAGGGTGGGTTTTGGGCGCTAGATGGGCTTCGGCTGGTGTGGGGGCACCCACTTTGGGCGGTTTCGGGGTGCTGGCTGGAGGTTTTCCGGCCGGGATGGCGTTCGGCGGGTGTGGCGGCACACATCGAACGGCATGCCTCTCCACGGCGGGAAAATCGTGGAAATTCGCGGAAAACACGACGCGCAGGACTTGCGCGACACGCCGACGAGTGCTAGCCTTGACATGTTTTGTGGCATTTGTCATATGGCGGGCATGTGTCATGGGGGCGCCCGCAGAGCATATGGCGGTTGTGCGGGCGCCTGCAAGGTCGGCGGCCGGTTCTTGCAATCGGCGCGTCGATACCACGGATTGACAACACAGCGAAAGCAAGGAACCAAGCATTTTGGCTGCTCAGACTAATGAAAACGTCACCGCCGTCCAGGCGCGCGCCGATGAACATGACATCGAGCTGCGCAAGGCGTCCGATCGCGTGAATTTCGGCTCGATTCGCGAGCCCATCGATGTTCCCTATCTCCTTGGCGTGCAGACCGACAGCTTCGACTGGCTTATCGGCAATGAGCGCTGGCAGAAGCGCGTCGAGGAGGACGAGAAGAACGGCACCTTCACCGTTCCGCGCACGTCCGGCCTCGCCGAGGTCTTCGAGGAGATCTCCCCGATCGAGAACTTCACCCAGACGATGTCCCTGTCCTTCTCCGACCCGTACTTCGAGCCCGCCCGCCATTCCGTGGCGCAGTGCAAGGAGAAGGACTACACCTACGCGGCCCCGCTGTACGTGAACGCCGAGTTCTACAACAAGGAGACCGGCGAGATCAAGAGCCAGACCGTGTTCATGGGCGACTTCCCGCTCCAGACCGAGCACGGCACTTTCATCATCGGCGGTACCGAGCGCGTCATCGTGTCGCAGCTCGTGCGTTCCCCGGGCGTGTACTTCGACCGCACCCGCGACCGCAACTCCGACAAGGAGGTCTTCGGCGCGAAGATCATCCCGAGCCGCGGCGCATGGCTTGAGTTCGAGATCGACAAGCGCGACGTGCTCGGCGTGCGTGTCGACCGCCGCCGCAAGCAGTCGGCTGTCGTGTTCCTCGAGGCCATCGGCATGACCCGCGAGCAGATCGCCCAGGAGTTCCAGGGCTACCCGCTCGTGCTCGACGCCCTCGACAAGGAGACCATCGACAACCAGGACGACGCGCTCGTCGACCTGTACCGCAAGATCCGCCCGGGCGACCAGGCCACCCCGGAGGCCGGCCGTTCGCTGCTCGACTCCTTCTACTTCAACACCAAGCGCTACGATCTGGCGCGCGTGGGCCGCTACAAGGTCAACCGCAAGCTCGGCCTCGACACCGACTACAACGACCGCAGCCTGCACCTCGAGGACATCGTCGCCACGATCAAGTACCTCGAGACCCTCCACGACGGCGGCGAGACCTTCCACGGCACCCGCGACGGCGAGGACATCGAGCTGCGCGTGGACGTGGACGATATCGATCACTTCGGCAACCGCCGCATCCGCCAGGTGGGCGAGCTCGTGCAGAACCAGATCCGCACCGGCCTGTCCCGCATGGAGCGCGTCGTGCGCGAGCGCATGACGACGCAGGACCCGGGCTCCATCACGCCGCAGTCCCTGATCAACATCCGCCCGGTGGCGGCCGCGATCAAGGAGTTCTTCGGAACGTCGCAGCTCTCGCAGTTCATGGACCAGAACAACCCGCTGGCCGGCATCACGAACAAGCGTCGTCTGTCCGCCCTTGGCCCCGGCGGCCTGTCGCGCGACCGCGCCTCCATGGAGGTGCGCGACGTGCACCCGTCCCACTTCGGCCGTATGTGCCCGATCGAATCCCCGGAAGGCCCGAACATCGGCCTTATCGGCTCCCTCGCGACCTTCGGCCGCGTGAACCCGTTCGGCTTCATCGAGACGCCGTACCGCAAGGTCGTCGACGGCCAGGTGACCAATGACGTGGTGTACATGACCGCCGACCAGGAGGCCGGCCACGTCATCGCCCAGGCCAACCAGGAGCTCGACGAGAACGGCCACTTCGTCAACGACACCGCCCTTGTGCGAGACGACCACGCCGAGGCCGAGGATGTGCCCGTCAGCCAGGTGGATTACATGGACGTCTCCCCGCGCCAGATGGTGTCGGTGGGCGCCTCGCTTATCCCGTTCCTCGAGCACGATGAGGGCCACCGAGCGCTCATGGGTGCGAACATGCAGCGCCAGGCCGTGCCGCTTATCGAGTCGCAGCGTCCGCTCGTCGGCACCGGCGGCGAATGGCGCGCCGCCGTGGATTCCGGCGACGTGGTGCTGTCCGACAACGATGGCGTCGTGACGTATGTCTCCGCCGACGTGATCCGCGTGATGAACGACGACGGCACCGAGTCCAAGTACCATCTGGCCAAGTTCCAGCGCTCGAACCAGACGACCTGCTATAACCAGGTGCCGGTCGTCAAGAAGGGCGACCGCGTGGAGAAGGGCTCCGTCCTGGCCGACGGCCCCGCCACCGAGCAGGGCGAGATGGCTCTCGGCAAGAACCTCCTCATCGCGTTCATGCCGTGGAACGGCTACAACTACGAGGACGCCGTCATCATCAACCAGCGCCTCGTGAAGGAAGACACGCTGTCCTCCATCCACATCGAGGAGTACGAGATCGACGCCCGAGACACCAAGCTCGGCCCCGAGGAGATCACGCGCGACCTGCCGAACGTCGGCGAGGACGCGCTGGCGAACCTCGACGAGCGCGGCATCGTGCGCATCGGCGCCGAGGTCAAGGCCGGCGACATCCTCGTGGGCAAGGTCACGCCGAAGGGCGAGACCGAGCTGACCCCGGAGGAGCGCCTGCTGCGCGCCATCTTCGGCGAGAAGTCGAAGGAAGTGCGTGACTCGTCCCTGCGCGTGCCGCACGGCGAGACCGGCGTCGTCATCTCCGTCAAGGAGATCACGAAGGAGGCCGCGCAGTCCGACGGCGACGAGCTGCCGAACGGCGTCAACGACCAGATCCGTGTGTACATCGCGCAGCATCGTAAGATCACCCAGGGCGACAAGCTCTCGGGCCGCCACGGCAACAAGGGCGTTATCTCGCGCATCCTGCCGGAGGAGGACATGCCGTTCCTCGCCGACGGTACGCCGATCGACATCATGCTCAACCCGCTGGGCGTGCCGAGCCGAATGAACCTGGGCCAGGTGCTCGAGCTGCACCTGGGCTGGATCGCCCATGCCGGCTGGGATATCTCCCTCGACCCCGACCTCGAGGCCGAGTGGAAGAAGCACGTCCCGCACGGCGCCGAGAAGGGCGCCCCGGGCACCCCGGTGGCCACGCCTGTGTTCGACGGCGTGCGTCCGGACGTGATCAAGGGCCTGCTCAGCACCACGCTGCCCGACCGCGACGGCAACAAGCTCGTCGGCCCCGACGGCAAGGCGCAGCTGTTCGACGGCCGCACCGGCGAGCCGTTCCCGAAGCCGATCTCCGTGGGCTACATGTACATGCTGAAGCTGCACCACCTCGTGGATGACAAGATCCACGCCCGCTCCACCGGCCCGTACTCGATGATCACCCAGCAGCCGCTGGGCGGCAAGGCGCAGTTCGGCGGCCAGCGTTTCGGCGAGATGGAGGTGTGGGCCCTCGAGGCCTACGGCGCGGCTTACACGCTGCACGAGATGATGACCGTCAAGTCCGACGATGTCGACGGCCGCGTGCGCGTGTACGGAGCCATCGTGAAGGGCCAGAACCTGCCGCCGGCAGGCATCCCGGAGTCCTTCAAGGTGCTTCTCAAGGAAATGCAGTCCCTTGCACTGAACGTGGAGGTGCTGAACGCCGAGGGCCAGCCGATCGACATGAAGGACGAAGACGACGATCCCGCCTCGTCCTCCAACGACCTGGGCTTCAACATCAGCGCCCGTCCGAACTCGGACACCAGCGCCCCGACCGACGACGTCGATTTCTGACGCCTGTCCGGAACCGATGCACGCCGGCGCACACGCGCCGGCACGCACCGAGAACGGCGCATAGTCTGACGGCATACAGCCGGACGGCATGGGGCGGCGCACACCGCCGCCCCTTCGCCCCGGCATCACGAAACGTTTGAAAGCAACACAAAGACAGGACATCAAGTGCTGGACGTTAATGAATTTGACAAGCTGAAGATCGGTCTGGCCACCGCCGACGATATCCGCAGCTGGAGCTACGGCGAGGTCAAGAAGCCCGAGACGATCAACTACCGCACGCTCAAGCCGGAGCGCGACGGCCTGTTCGGCGAGCAGATCTTCGGACCGACCCGCGACTGGGAGTGCGCGTGCGGCAAGTACAAGCGCGTGCGCTTCAAGGGCATCGTGTGCGAGCGCTGCGGCGTCGAAGTGACCCGCTCCCGCGTGCGCCGCGAGCGCATGGGCCACATCGAGCTGGCCGCGCCCGTCACGCATATCTGGTTCTTCAAGGGCGTGCCGAGCCGTCTGGGTTATCTGCTCGACATCTCCCCGAAGGACCTCGAGAAGGTCATCTACTTCGCCGCGTACATGGTGACGGCCGTCGACGAAGAGATGCGCCACCAGGACCTCCCGGACCTCCAGGAGGAGCACGAGGCCGAGATCAACGCCCTCTCCCATAAGCGCGACCTCGAGATCGACGCCCGCGCCAAGAAGGTGGCCGAGGACCTCGCCCAGATCGAGCAGATGGAGGGCGGCGCCAAGTCGGCCGCCAAGTCCAAGCTGCGCAACAGCGCCGAGCGCGAGATGAAGTCCATCCGCCAGAAGTACGATGACCAGATTGCGCGCCTCAACGCCGTCTGGGATCGCTTCAAGACCCTCAAGCCGGGCGACATGGAGGGCGACGTCGACCTGTGGAACGAGATGAAGGACCGCTACGGCGATTACTTCGAGGGTTGCATGGGCGCCGAGGCCATCAAGAAGCGCCTCGAGGACTTCGACCTGCAGGCCGCGGCCACGGAGCTGCGCGAGATCATCAAGTCCGGCTCCAACCAGCGCACGGCCCGCGCCCTGAAGCGCCTCAAGGTGATCAACGCCTTCATCAAGACGGGCACGAGCCCGACCGCGATGGTGCTCGACGTGATCCCGGTCATCCCGCCGGACCTGCGCCCGATGGTGCAGCTCGACGGCGGCCGCTTCGCGACCTCCGACCTCAACGACCTGTATCGTCGCGTCATCAACCGCAACAACCGCCTCAAGCGCCTCCTCGAGCTCAACGCCCCGGAGATCATGCTCAACAACGAGAAGCGCATGCTGCAGGAGGCCGTCGACTCCCTGTTCGACAACGGCCGCCGCGGCCGCGCCGTGACGGGCGCCTCCAACCGTCCGCTCAAGTCGCTGTCCGACATGCTCAAGGGCAAGCAGGGCCGCTTCCGCCAGAACCTTCTGGGCAAGCGCGTGGACTACTCGGGCCGCTCCGTCATCGTCGTCGGTCCGTCGCTGCGCATGCACCAGTGCGGCCTGCCCAAGCCGATGGCGCTCGAGCTGTTCAAGCCCTTCGTCATCAAGCGCCTCGTCGACCTCAACTACGCGCAGAACCCGCGCAGCGCCGGCCGTCTCGTCGATCGCGCCGACTCCGTGGTGTGGGGCGTGCTCGAGGACGTCATCTCCGAGCACCCCGTCCTGCTCAACCGCGCGCCGACCCTGCACCGCCTCGGCATCCAGGCCTTCGAGCCGATCCTCGTCGAGGGCAAGGCCATCCACCTGCCGCCGCTTGCCTGCGCCGCGTTCAACGCGGACTTCGACGGCGACCAGATGGCCGTGCACCTTCCGCTGAGCGCTGAGGCGCAGGCGGAGGCCCGCTCCCTCATGATGGCGTCCGACAACATCCTGAAGCCGGCTGACGGCCACACCGTCACCATGCCGTCCCAGGACATGATCCTCGGCCTGTACTTCCTGAGCACCGTCATCGACGGCGCCAAGGGGCAGGGCCATGTGTTCGGCTCCCTCGAGGAGGCGCGCATGGCGCTCGACCGCCACGACATCGACATCCAGGCGCGCATCCTCCTGCGCGTGCCGTCCGACTTCGTGCTGCCGGAAGGCTGGGAGCCGAGCGAGATCAAGGTGGTCGACCCGCTTCCGGGCGAGCCTGACACCGTGCACGAGGAGCGTTTCTCCGACGGCACGATCCTCTTCGCCACGTCCTACGGTCGCATGCTGTTCAACTCCACGCTGCCGGTGGACTACCCGTTCGTCAACGAGCAGGTTCCGAAGGGCAAGCTCTCGGGAATCGTCGACGACATCGCCGCGCGTTATTCCACGCAGCAGGTGGCCGCGACGCTCGACGCCCTCAAGGACCTCGGCTTCACGCGCGCCCAGTGGTCCGGCGTCACGATGGCGTTCTCCGACATCGTGGCCCCGCCGGAGCACAAGCAGATCGTCGACGGCTACGAGAAGCAGGCCGCGAAGGTCAACAACCAGTACGACATGGGTCTTCTGACCGAGGAGGAGCGCCGCCAGGAGCTCATCAACCTCTGGACCGAGTGCACCGACAAGGTGGCCGAGGCCATGCAGAAGCACTTCACCCCGGACAACAACGTGAACATCATGGTCACGTCGGGTGCGCGAGGCAACTGGATGCAGATTCGCCAGATCGCGGGTATGCGAGGCCTCGTGGCCAACCCGAAGGGCGAGATCATCCCCCGCCCGGTGAAGTCCAACTACCGCGACGGCCTGTCCGTGCTCGAGTACTTCATCTCGCAGCACGGCGCCCGCAAGGGCCTGGCGGATACCGCTCTGCGTACCGCCGAGTCTGGCTACCTGACCCGTCGACTCGTCGACGTGTCCCAGGACGTCATCGTGCGCGAGGAGGACTGCGGCACCAAGAAGGGCCTCAAGATCCGCGTGGCGGAGCGTGACGAAGAGGGCAATCTCGTGCTTGTGCGCAACGCCGACGGCGGCCCGTACTCCCGCATGCTCGCGGAGGACGTGCTCGACCCGACTACCGGCGAGGTGCTCTACAAGCGCGGCGACGCCCTGAGCATGGATGTGCTCAAGGACCTCGTGGCGCACGGCGTGGAGTTCGTCAAGGCCCGCTCCGTGCTGACCTGCGAGTCCAAGCGCGGCGTGTGCGCCATGTGCTACGGCTGGTCGCTGGCCACCAACCAGCTCGTCGACATTGGCGAGGCCGTGGGTATCGTGGCCGCCCAGTCCATCGGCGAGCCGGGTACGCAGCTGACCCTGCGTTCCTTCCACTCCGGTGGCGTGGCGTCGGCCTCCGATATCACCCAGGGTCTTCCGCGTGTCACCGAGCTTTTCGAGGCACGTACCCCGAAGGGCGAGGCGCCGATCACCGAGTTCCCGGGCACCGTGGAAATCATCGACGAGGAAGGCAACGCCCGCGAGGTGGTGCTGCATCCCGACGATGCCACCGTCAACGAGGGCAAGCCGATCGTGTACCAGGTCACCCGCCGCGCGCCGCTGCTCGTCAAGAACGGCCAGCACGTCTCCGAGGGCACGCAGCTCATCGAGGGTTCCGTGGATCCGAAGAAGATCCTGCGCATCCTCGGCCCGCGCGCCGCGACCGTCAACATCGTGGAGGAGGTGCACAACGTGTACCGCTCCCAGGGCGTCGACATCCACGACAAGCACATCGAGGTCATCGTGCACCAGATGATCCGCCGCGACACCGTGCTCGATTCGGGCGACTCCGACCTGCTGCCGGGCCAGCTCATCGACCACGCGCGCTTCCGCGAGCTCAACCGTGCGCTCGCCAAGGCCGGCAAGAAGCCGGCGCAGGCGCGTCCGGAGCTCATGGGCATTACCAAGGCGTCGCTCGCCACGGATTCCTGGCTGTCCGCCGCCTCCTTCCAGGAGACGACGCGCGTGCTCACCGAGGCCGCGCTCAGCCAGAAGGTGGACGACCTCAAGGGCCTCAAGGAGAACGTCATCATCGGCAAGCTCATCCCGGCCGGTACGGGCCTGGCGCGTTACCGCAACGCCAAGGTCGAGCCGGACAAGGCGATCCGCGACACCATCTTCCCGAACTTCGGTCTGGATGGCGGCGAGGACGGCGAGCTCGGCCTCGACGACGGCATGAAGATGGACTTCTCCGACGTCGATTTCGGCGACCTGAGCCTCGGCGACGACTTCAACCCGGATGATTTCCTCAACGGGCTTTCCGGCGAGGGGTCGAACGAGACCGTGCTCGACTTCGGTGACGATTCGGGCGCCGATGGTGCTTCGGATGGCGCGGATGGCGCGGCGTCGGATGGCGCTTCGGCCGGTGCCGGTGCCGCGGGTTCGGCCGCGGATACCGATGCCGATGGCGACACCGACGCGCAGGAGCTCGCCGATTCCGACGATGGCTCCGACGCGGCCGACGGCTTCCAGATCGGCGACGGCGACACCCCGCTGCCCGGTGATGATGATGCCGACGGCGAGTGAAGTTGAGTGACGTTCCGCACGCGTGAGGTTTCGCGCGTGAGTGCGGATAAGCGCGGGTGTGCGTGAGCCGGAAGGCTTGCGCCGCTTTGCACGAGTCGCCACGATAGGGCCGCTGACACTGCTCCAGCAGTGCCAGCGGCCTTTTCCGTGCTGGGGAGGGTGCGGGGGAGGGCTGTTTTGGCGTTGGGTGGGTGTGGTGGCACCCGTTTAAGGCGATTTCGGGCCTTGGGCGGACGTTTTTCCGGTTGAGATGGCGTTGGGTGGGTGTGGTGGCACCCGTTTAAGGCGATTTCGGGCCTTGGATGGACGATTTCCTGGCCGAGATGGCGTTAGGCGGGTGTGGTGGCACCCGCTTAAGGCGATTTTGGGCCAGGCGGTGAGCGGGTAGGGGAGTGGGAAGCAGCGGCGGATCGAAATGACGATTGGGCCTCGCTCAGAGCGAACGCGACGCGCCGAGCGGGAGCATCGTGGAACCTGTCAATGCATGGCTCGCAGACGCCGACCACAACGGGAGAATCGTGGAGGAAGGGCGCGGCTTTCCGCGGCTTTCAACCGACGCCTGCCAAACGCAACCTCCGATCGCCGCCTGTCAAGTACGAATTTCGAAGCGCGGCCTCCCGCGGATTGCGCGCGATGCCCGATATGGTCGAAACATGTCAGACAACGAAACCACAGACCTGAGCCATCTCCTACGCGCGGACCGTTCGATTCCGATGTCGACGAAATCGCGGTTGATCGCGCACGATGCCATGCGTCGCTGCGCCGAGCTGCAGCAACGCTGCCGGACCCCGCTGCTTTTCGGCGGAACCACGTCCCTGCGCGTGCACGGAATCGACGTGCCCACCGCCCTGGAGGACGAGCCGATCACCGTCGTGTACACAAGCGACAAATCTCGGCACCGCATTGCCGATGCGCAAGGCTTCCAATGGCAGCATCCGGTGCGGTTTGTCATCAAGGAGGGGCTGCGGGTTGTGTCGCCCGAAACCGCGTGGTTGATGCTCGCCCACCGTTTGGAGCCGATTGACGTGGTGGCGCTTGGCGACGCGCTGATGCGCCGGCATCGGGAGCTCCAACGCACCACGCTCGAGCAGTTGCGCGAGGACGTGGGGAAATTCACTGTGGCCACACACCAACTGGGCATGCGCATGCCGCGCGGGTTCGACGCTTGCCTCGACGCGCTCGATGTGATGCGCGAGGGCACGGACTCCATGCCGGAGTCCACAATGCGGCTGACGCTTATGATGTGGGGGCTGCCATGCCCTGAGGTGAATCCAGCGATTGGCGTGGCGGCGGCCGGGAGGGACGCGCCGGCGCGGCGGTATTTCGCGGATTGTGCGTATCCGGATCTGAAGCTCATGGTGGAATACGACGGCAAGCACCACGAGGACCGCTGGGAGAAGGACCTGCGGCGCCTGGATGACCTCGCGGCGGCGGGGTGGACGCGGGTCGGCGCGTCGCACGAGGATTTCCGTGACGAGCAGTCGGCCCGTGAATTTGCGCAGCGGGTGGCGCAGAGAATGACGATGCTGTCCGGGCGGCGCGTGGAGGTGAGCGGTCCGTTGACGATTCACAAGCTCGCCGTGCGTGCGCGCCGTCAGGCGCGTGGGGCGAGGTGAGGAGTGAGTTGGGGTGGGGTTGCGGTGGTGGTGGGGGTAGGCGATTTGGTGTTGGGCGGGTGTGGTGACACCCGCTTAAGGCGGTTTGGTATTGGTTTTGCCTCGCTGGGGGCTGTTTTGGTGTTCGGCGGGTGTGGGAATACACACTTAAGACGATTTCGGGTGGTCTGGGTGGGTTTTCCGGCGTGGAATGGCGTTAAGTGGGTGTGGTGGCACCCGTTTAAGGCGGTTTGGGGCTTTGGGCGGACGATTTTCCGGTTGAGATGGCGTTAGGCGGGTGTGGTGGCACCCGCCTAAGGCGATTTTTGGGCCTTGGGTGGACGATTTCCTGGCCGAGATGGCGTTAGGCGGGTGTGGGAATACACACTTAAGACGATTTCGGGTGGTCTGGGTGGGTTTTCCGGCGTGGAATGGCGTTAAGTGGGTGTGGTGGCACCCGTTTAAGGCGGTTTGGGGCTTTGGGCGGACGATTTTCCGGTTGAGATGGCGTTAGGCGGGTGTGGTGGCACCCGCCTAAGGCGATTTTTGGGCCTTGGGTGGACGATTTCCTGGCCGAGATGGCGTTAGGCGGGTGTGGGAATACACACTTAAGACGATTTCGGGCGGTTGGGGTGGGTTTCCCGGCGTGGAATGGCGTTAGGCGGGTGTGGTGGCACCCACTTTGGGCGGTTTCGGGCGGTTTCCGACGATTTTCCGGCTGGGATGGGCTTCGGCGGGTGTGGTGGCACCCACTTTGGGCGATTTGAGGTGGGTTTGACTGTCGTGAGTGGCTGTTTTGGCGTTAGGCGGGTGTGGTGGCACCCGCCTAACACGATTTCCCGCCCGGAACCGCCGCCCATCCTCACAGATCGGGGTTGGAGTCCTTGCACATGCCGATTTTCAGGGCGGTGAGCAGCACATAGGCCTCGCGCGGGTCGGTCGGGTCCCAACCGGTGAGGTCCACGGAGCGACGCAGGCGGTATCGCACGGTGTTGGGGTGCACCGACAGCTGCTGCGCTGTTTTGTCAAGCGACCCGCCGTTGAACAGGTAGAGCTTCACGGTTTCGAGCATGACGTTCTTCTCGTCGGGCTGTTTCAGCGTCTGGTAGATCCCTTCATACAGCTCGCGCCGCGCGTCGGCGTCCCCGAATAGCGCGCGCTCGGGCAGTACGTCATCGCTCGACAGCGGCCGCGGACAGTCGGCAATCGTGACGGCGGCATAATAACCGTTCAGCGCCGCGCGCATCGTGGCGGACGCCCCGTCGAAACCCTGCCGCACCGGCCCCATGCATACCGCGCTGTCGGCGTCGAACAGAGGCAGCGCCAGACGCGTGAGCGAGTCGAGCGTGATGCGCTCGTCGGCAGAGGCGCGCGCCGTGCCGAGCACGAGGTCGTAGGCATTGGGAAGGGTACCCGACGGCGGCATCGTGCTGGGTGGCATCGTGGTGTCAGACGATTCGCCCGCCGTTTCCGCGGATGCCTGTCTGCCGGACGTCAGGTTTTTCGCCAGCTCCTGGCTGTATTTCGCCGAATGGTCCGGGTCCACCGAGGGAATCGTCTGCTCGGGGGAGCCGAAAAGCGTCACAAGCAGGTCGCGGTGCCGCGACATGCACACATACCCGCCCATCGACGACACGCGCCTGCGCAGCCGGTCCTGTTGCATGCCCGCGCGCAGGTCGCCACGGGCGTCGGGCTTGCCCACGAACGCCACGGAATACGTCTGCGGCGTCCACTGGAACGACGCCATGCGCGCCTGCAGCGCCTGCCCGGTGTCGCCCATGAGCAGCGATTCCACCACGAAGGCCTCGTCGCGCGCATCCCATGTGCCGCGCACCTCGGCCGCGTTCGCGTACACCTCGGCCGCGGAGAACGCCACGGAGCGCGAGTAGATCAGCGCCGCGTCCATCAGGTCTTGCTGCACGGTGCTGTTGTTGGAGAGCATGTCGAGGTTCTCGGTGATGACGTCGACGATGACGCGCGTGGCGTCGAGCGTCTGCGACAGCTTGATGGAGCGCATGAATTCGACGGGCGCCACGAAGAAAATATGGTCTGTGTTGATCGGCGCATGCTCCTGTGGGGAGACGTAGGTGCCGACCCAGTCGACGAAGCCGTGGACGGCGGCCTCGAACACGCGGTGGAGAAGGGCCTTGTCGGAATCCGAGAGGTCGGCGTACCAGTCGGTCTGCGCGGTCAGACGATTTTCGGAGATCTCGAGGCACCTCACCACCGCGGTTTTGATCTTGGCCTCGTCGGCGGTGACGAGAGGGATGCCCGGGCCGCCTGTCAGCGCTGGTCCGTCGCTGGGCGCGGCGGCTGAGTGCGCGGCGGCGGAGCGGACGGGGCGCTTCTTGCGCGCGGTGTTCTGCGGCTCGGCGTCCTGTGGGGTTGCGTCATGTGCCATGGTCATGCCGTCCATTGTAGAAGCCGGCCCGCGGAGCAATGGGCTTCGCGGGCCGGCAGGGTTACTGTTCGGGGGTACGTGTCTGTGCACCCTTACTTGCGCGCCGTGCGGGCTCCGGTGACGAGCAGCGTGGCGGTGACGGCCTTGATAATGTCACCGACGAAGAACACGCTGGATGCGGCGGCCAGGGCGCGGATGTCGACGCCGGTCACAAGCGACTGCACGGTGACGCCCACTGCGAAGGGCACGAGGATGCAGCCGAGCGTGCAGGCCACGAGGGAGCGCAGGGTGTCGAGCCACAGCGGGCGACGCAAGGAACGGCGCGAATCGGCGGACGGCGCGAGCAGCGCCGTGACGATGATGGCGGGCACGAAGCCGAACAGGAAGCCGGCGCTCGGGCCGATCAGCGCCGCGGTGGATGCGCCGCCGGAGAAGACGGGCGCGCCGCATGCGCCGATTACGAGATACAGCAGTGCGCCGGCGCCCGCCTCGACGGGGCTCATCGTGAGTCCGGCGATCATGAGCACGAAGGTCTGCAGCGTGATGCCGACGACGGTGCCGGGCACGGGGATGCGCCCAACGCCCGCGGCCGCGCACATAAGGACGGCGAGCGCGATGATGCGCAGGGCGGTGGCGGCGCGGTGCGATGCGGTGCTGTGAGTGAGGGCGGCGGTCTCGGTGGCGCTGGCGGCGTCGGAACGGATGGGTGCTGACATGCTTCCTCTTTTCTGCTGGTCGGCTTGCTGCCGGTGGGCTTTCGGCCATGCGTATCCCGATGCTCCCGTCGACGCGGGCGCCGGAACGATTGGCGTATGTCACAGACCGCCGGCGGCAGAGAAGGGATTCTTTGTACGAATCTACAAAAAGAATCGGGGCTGGAACTCCACTCCATCCCGGAAACATCGTGATTTCAAGGCAGTTCCACATGCTAACAACAGGCCTGCGCGATTCTTTTGTACGAACCGACAAAATATCGGTTGCTTCTTTGTGGTCCATGTCACCGGCCGGAGAAGCGGGCGGGGCGTATTTTCACGTATGTGCAATCTCAAACGAACAACACGCTGCCCGACCCGGCGCGATATGTGGACCGGCTCGTCATGCTGCCGACGGTGGGTTCGACGAACACCCGCGCGCGCGAGCTGTTCGCCGCCGGTGTTCTCGCTGCCCCGGAGCCGTTCCCGCTGGACCTGCTGCTGGCCGACGAGCAGACGGCGGGCCGCGGCCGCATCGGCCGCACGTGGACGAGCGGGCCGCGTACCTCGTTCCTGAGCTCCTTTGTCTACCGTGTGCCGCGCGCCGTCGTGTCGGGCCGCCTCGGCGGATGGCTCACGACGATGGCGGGCGTGGAGGCCGTGGAGACGCTGCGAGGAATCGTGCGCGATGCCGCGGGGGAACAGGCCGCGCGCCATGTCGGCCTCGCCTGGCCCAACGACGTGTATTGGGACGACGGCAAGCTGGGCGGCATCCTCACCGAGGCCGTGCCCGCCGGCGACATCGTGGCGTCCGACGATTCTGTGTCCGACGATTTCGTGTCCGACGATTCCGCAATCGACGATGAGTCCGTCGTCATCGTGGTCGGCATCGGGCTCAACCTGTTCCTCGACGCGCAGCCCACGCCGATCGCCACCTCGCTGCACCGCCATGTGCAAGGCTTGCCGGATTTCGACACGCTGCGCCGGGCCATCGCGGCCGGCATCGCGCGCGGAATGCGCCGCGACATGACGCGGCTCGTCGAATCGTCGCGCCTGGAGCCGCCGAGCGTTCCGCAGGATTTCCCCGATCGCGCCGAAGCCCTGAGCCGCACCCTCGGGCGCCGCGTCGAAGTGACGCTTCCCGACGGCACGCGCATCCGCGGGCGGGCCGAAGGCATTCTGCCGACCGCCGCACTGCTGGTCGCCCGGGACGACGGCGGCAGCACGGAGGTCACCGCCGGCGACGTCGGCATGCTTCCGGCACGCATGGATGGCGCGGCGGCGGCGACGTCGAGCGGCGCGGCAGGCGGAACAGCGCGCCGTCGCCCCGTAAGCGGCCCGTGCCTGCGGCATATCGACGATGACGCCGCGTCATGAACCACTGTGGAGCCGCGCCATCGTGGAGCAATGGCACTGTTGAGCAATAGCACTATGGAGCCGCACCACACGCCGACCTCGAATGCGCCGGCCCGGAACACGCAGGCCCCGCACAATCTGTAGAGAAACCACACACCAAAGGGAGACGAATGACCATCGAAACATCCGAACCCAGCGCCACCACCGGCGAGGAAGCCGCCCCGAAGCGCCGTCCCGTCGTGCGCCCGCGCCACCCGCTGACGCATATCGGCAAGCTGCTCGTCGCCAACCGCGGCGAGATCGCGTTGCGCGTCATCCGCACGGCGCGCGAAATGGGCATCGCCACGGTCGCCGTGTACTCGGAATCCGACCGCGACGCGCCGTTTGCGTCCGCCGCCGACGAGGCCTACCGCCTGCCCGGGGACACCTACGCCGAGACCTACCTCAACCAGTCGCTGATCATCGACGTGGCGCGTCGTTCCGGCGCCGACGCCGTGCACCCGGGCTACGGATTCCTCTCAGAGGTGCCGGACTTCGCGCGCGCCGTCATCGACGCCGGCCTCGTGTGGGTGGGCCCCGACCCCGAGGTTCTTGTGGACCTGGGCGACAAGATCACGGCCCGCCGCTTCGCCGAACGCGCCGACGTGCCGCCCGTGCCCGGCATCTCCGAGCCGGTCACAGACATCGCCACGCTGCTGCGCTTCTCGCACGAATACGGGTATCCGGTGATGCTCAAGCGCACCGACGGGGGCGGCGGACACGGCATCACCGTGGTGCGCGACGACGACGGCCTGCGCTCGTTCTTCATGAGCCACGACGCCCTGCAAGGAGGCGACCTGGGGCGCTATTTCATCGAGAAATTCGTGGCGAAGTCGCGCCATGTGGAGACCCAGTGCGGCCGCGACAGCCACGGCAACTTCACCGTGTACTCGACGCGCGACTGCTCGGTGCAGCGCCGCAACCAGAAACTCATCGAGGAGGCGCCGGCGCCGTTCCTGACCGAGAAGGAGAACGCCCGCCTCGTGACATATTCGCGCCGCCTGTTCGAAGCCGCGAAATACGTGGGGCTCGGCACCTGCGAGTTCATGCTCACGCCAACGGCCGACATCTACTTCCTCGAGGTGAACCCTCGCCTGCAGGTGGAGCACACGGTGAGCGAGGAGGTCAGCGGCATCGACCTCGTGCGCGAGCAGCTCACGATCGCCGACGGCGGCACACTGACCCAGGCGCCGGCGCCGCGCGGCCACAGCTTCGAACTGCGCATCACCAGCGAGGATCCGGAACGCAACCTGACGCCGGGCGCCGGCACGATCTCGGCGCTGCGCCTGCCATCCGGCCCGGGCGTGCGCGTGGACTTCGGCGTGAGAGAAGGAAGCGTCATCTCGCCGAAATTCGATTCCATGATGGGCAAGATCATCGTGACGGCGCAGGACCGCGACGCCGCGATCGCCCGCGTGCTGCGCGCGCTCGGCGAGTTCTCCCTCGAGGGAGTGCCCACGCCGTGCGCCCTGTTCGACACGATTTTCCGCGACCCCGATTTCGTCGGCGACGGCACGGACTTCGCCGTCACCACCAAGTGGCTCGAGGGCAAGTACCTCGTCAAGAAGCCGGCGAGTTCCAAGGCCGGACAGCCCGCCTCGCTGACCGAGGGGCTCGACACGGCTCCCACCGAGGTGGAGCCGACGCGCGAATCCTTCGTGTTCGAGGTCAACGACAAACGCGTGGAGGTCACGATTCCCGAGGAGTTCATCGGCGCGCTCGGCGCGAAGGGCCGCGCCCAGCGCAGCCGCGTGCAGCCGCTGCGCGGCGCCGGCATCCAGGTGCGCGAGCAGCGCGCCAACGGCGGCGGTCTGCATGACGGCAACATCTGCTCGCCGATGCAGGCCGTGGTCACGCGCGTCAACGTGGCCGCGGGGCAGGAGGTCGGCAAGGGCGACCTGCTCGTGGTGCTCGAGTCCATGAAGATGGAGAACTACGTGTACGCGCCGGCCAAGGGCACCGTCACCGACATCCTCGTGGGACCGTCCGACGGCGTGGAGGCGGGCGATCCGCTCGTCTCCTTCGATGTGGCGGGTGCGGCGGATACGGCTGCGAAGAAGAAGCAGCCGAAGACGGCGAAGGAGGAGGGCAAGTGACCGCAATCCAGGAGCGAATCGTGAACGAGAACGGCGCGCGGAAAGCCGCCGACGGCGTGCGCATCCCCGACCCGGCGGGCCCCGGCGCCTACGGGCAGGGCCGCCGCCAGCCCATGCGCCAGGACCTCGCGCGTGCCGCGGAGCTTGCGAAGGCCGCGGAGGACCACGCGCGCGAACGCCAGCATCCCAAGGGCAAGCTCACGGCGCGTGAACGCCTCGACCTGCTTTTCGACTCCGGCACCTTCCAGGAGATCGGTCGCTTCGCCGGCGGAAACATCGGCCACGATGTGCCCGGCGCCGCCGTCGTCACCGGATTCGGCGAGGTGTGGGGCCGCAAGGTAGCCGTCTACGCCCAGGACTTCTCCGTCAAGGGCGGCTCCATGGGCGTGGCCGAGGGTGACAAGATCTGCCACCTCATGGACATGGCCATCGAGCTCAAGGTGCCGATCGTGGCCATCGTGGACTCGGGCGGCGCACGCATCCAGGAGGGCGTCGCGGCCCTGACCCAGTACGGACGCATCTTCCGCAAGACCTGCGAGGCGTCCGGCCTCGTGCCGCAGATCTCGCTGATCCTGGGGCCCTGCGCGGGCGGCGCCGTGTACTGCCCGGCGCTGACCGACATCATCATCATGACGCGCGAGAACTCGTATATGTTCGTCACCGGACCCGACGTGGTCAAGGCATCGACCGGCGAGCGAATCTCCATGGAGGAGCTCGGCGGCGGCTACGTGCACAACGCCACGAGCGGCGTGGCCCACTACCTGGGCGAGGACGAGCCCGACGCCATCGACTACGCGCGCACCGTGCTCGCGTACCTGCCCGAGAACAGCGACTCGCTGCCGCCCGTCTACGCGTACGGCGCCGGGCATGCCGAGGACGTGGCGGCGCGCCGCATCGGCACCATCGTGCCGCAGAACGACCGTCAGCCCTACGATGTGGTGGACGTGATCCGCTGCATCGTCGACTACGGGGAGCTCGTGCAGGTGCAGGAGCTGTTCGCGCCCTCCGCGGTGGTCGGCTTCGCCTGCGTGGCCGGCCAGCCCGTGGGCATCGTGGCGGACCAGCCGTGCCAGCTCGCCGGCAGCCTCGACGTGGATTCCTCGGAGAAGGTGGCGCGTTTCGTGCGCATGTGCGACGCGTTCAACCTGCCCGTCATCACGCTCGTGGACGTGCCGGGCTACAAGCCGGGAAGCGACCAGGAGCACGCCGGCATCATCCGCCGCGGCGCGAAGGTGATCTACGCCTACGCCAACGCGCAGGTGCCGCTGATCACGGTGATCCTGCGCAAGGCCTTCGGCGGCGCGTATATCGTGCTCGGATCCAAGGCCATCGGCGCGGATTTCAACTTCGCGTGGCCGAATTCGCAGATCGCCGTGCTCGGCGCGCAGGGAGCCGTGAACATCATCCACCGCAAGGAGCTGCGCAAGGCGCGCGAGCAGGGGCCCGAGGCCGAGGAGCGGCTGCGCTCCGAGCTCGTGGCGCAGTACGAGGCCGAGACCGTGAACGCGAATCTCTCGCTGGAGACCGGGCAGATCGACGCGATGATCGACCCCGAGCAGACGCGCGACGTCATCATCCGCTCGCTGTCCGTGCTGCGCGGCAAGCAGCGCCGCCGTCCGACGACGCGCCACCACGGCAACCAGCCGCTGTGACGCCGGCGGCTTCCCTACGATTTTCCGAACGAACAACACACCATCACGCACAACCAGATACATCACCAGGAGATACAAGGCATGACTTCCTTCCTGACCCGCCTGTGCGACGCACAGGTCATCCTCACTTTCGCCGGCCAGTCCACGCCGTGGACGGCCGCCCTTCGCGAGCTGGACAACGACCCCGACCTTTCGGAGCGTCTGCACGCCTACGCGGCGGATTCCGAGCGCCTGCTCGAGCCCATCGCCGCCGACCTGCTGGCCACCACCGGCGAAAGCGCCGATCTGTTCGACTATGCATCCGACTCCCCGGTGCTCGGCGCCGCCGCCGACGCGGCCGTGAGCGTGCCCGGCATCGCGCTCGCCCAGCTGGGCGCGCTGCTGTCGGCGGCCGACCTCGGCTTCAAGGCCTCCGCCGTCTCGCCGATCGCATCCCTGGGCCACTCCCAGGGCGTGCTGGCCGTCGACATGGTGCAGGCCGCCCACGAGGCGTCGGACGCGCAGTCCACGCGCGACGCCATCGTGCGCATCCTCGCCATCGCGCGCCTCATCGGAGCGGCCGGCGCCCGCCAGTCGCATCTGCTCGGCCTCGAGGGCGAGCGCGGCACGTCGCCCATGATGTCCATCAAGGGCGCCACCCGCGCCCAGGTGGAGGAGCTTATCCGCCGCGTCGCCAACCCGGCCGGCCCCATCGCCATCGGCGTCACCAACTCTCGCACGCATATGGTCGTCTCCGGCCACCCGGCCGACCTTGCCAGGCTCGAGCGCCAGATCGGCCTCGAGCACGAGCGTCAGGCCAAGCTGCGCGCACAGAAGGTGCGCGGCGGCAAGGTGTTCGACCCCTCCGTCGAATACCTCGAGGTCACCGTGCCGTTCCACTCCGAGCTGATGGAACCCGCCGTGGCCCAAGTGGAGGAATGGGCCGCCCGCTGCGGCCTTGATGGCGCGCAGGCCCGCCGTCTCGCCTCACAGGTGCTCACCGACGACGTGGACTGGAGCGGCCAGGTGGCCGAAGCGCTCGCGAAGGCGGATGCCTCGAAGGTGTGGTTCGTCGACTTCGGCCCCGGCGTCACGGCGGCCAAGCTCACCGGCGCCCTGGTGGACGGCACCGGCGCGGGAATCGTGTCCCTTTCCACCGCAAAGGACCGCGTCGCCGCCGTGGAGCTCGAGGAAGAGCCGCACCGCCTCGCCGATTGGTCCCGTTTCGCGCCGCGCGTCATCGAAACCGCCGCGGGCCGCGAGGTGAGCACGGCCTTCACGCGCCTGACCGGCAAGAAGCCGATTCTGCTCGCCGGCATGACGCCCACCACCGTCGATCCCGAGATCGTGGCGGCGGCCGCGAATCGCGGCTACTGGGCCGAGCTCGCCGGCGGCGGCCAGGTGACCGAGGAGGTGCTCGACCGCCATGTGGCCGAACTCCAAAGCCAGCTGCGCGAAGGCGCGAGCGTGGAGTTCAACGCCATGTTCATGGACCGCTACCTGTGGAACCTGCAGTTCGGCGGCAAGCGCCTCGTGCCGCGCAAGCGCGCGTCCGGCGCCCCGATCGACGGCGTCGTGGTGTCCGCGGGCATCCCGGAGTTCGACGAGGCCGTCGAGCTCGTGCACACCCTGAACAAGGACGGCTTCCCGTATGTGGCGTTCAAGCCCGGCACCGTGGACCAGATCCGCCAGGTGCTGCGCATCGCGCAGGCCGTGGAGCCCGTGACCGTCATCATGGAGGTGGAGGGCGGCTCCGCCGGCGGCCACCATTCGTGGGAAAGCCTCGACGATCTGCTCGTCAGCACCTACGCGCAGGTGCGCGACCACCGCAACGTCGTGCTCGTCGCCGGAGGCGGCATCGGCACGCCGCAGCGCGCGGCCGACTACATCTGCGGCCAGTGGAGCGAACGCTACGGCGTGCCGCGCATGCCCGTCGACGGCGTGCTCGTGGGCACCGCCGTCATGACCGCCAAGGAGGCGCATACCAGCGAGCAGGTCAAGGACCTTCTCGTGGCCACGCCCGGCATCGACCCGGACGCGAAGGACGGCGACGTGTTCGCGCCGCTGGGGGAGAGCTGGGTGCCGTCCGGCAAGGAGCGCGGCGGCATGACCTCCGGCCTGTCGCATCTGCACGCCGACCTGTACGAGATCGAGAATTCCTCCGCCCGGGCCGGACGCCTCATCGTGCATCTGGAGAAGCACCCCGAGGAGCTCGCCGCCCGACGCGACGAGGTGATCGCCGCGCTGGACGCCACGAGCAAGCCGTATTTCGGCGACCTCGACGCCATGACCTATCAGGAGTGGGCGCAGCGCTTCGCCGACCTGTGCTACCCGTGGGCCGACCGCACCTTCGCCGACCGCTTCCTGCACCTGCTGCACCGCATCGAGGCGCGTGTCACCGAGCAGGACACCGGCGAGTTCACGTCCCTGTTCGCCGACACCGACGCCGTGCTCGACGCCCCGGCGGCGCTCGACCGCCTCGCCGAGGCCTACCCGCAGGCCGGCGAGCTGCATGTGACGCCGACCGACGCCGCCTGGTTCCCGGCGCTGTGCCGCGAATACCCCAAGCCCGTGCCCTTCGTGCCCGTCATCGACGGCGACCTGCTGCGCTGGTGGGGCCGCGACCAGCTGTGGCAGTCCGAGGACCCGCGCTACTCCGCCGATTCCGTGCGCATCATCCCCGGCCCCATCGCCGTCGCGGGCATCACGACCAAGAACGAGCCGGTGACGGATATCCTGGGGCGCTTCGCCGACGCATGCCTCGAGCGTGCGCAGGCCGACGATGGCGCCGACGATACTTCCGACGATTCCGCCGTCGCGACGGCTTTCGCCGCCCTCGACGGTGCCACGGACCCCGAGGCCGCCATCCGCCGCACCCCGCATATCAGCTGGATGGGCCATATGATGGACAACCCGGCCTTCGGTACGCCTGAGGGCGATGAGACCTACGAGATCACGCCCGCCGCCGATGACGCCGATTCCGCCTCGTCCGCCATCACGCGGTGGGACCTCGACGTGCATCTCGACACGCACTGGGACGGTGAAAAGGACGGCGGCACCGGCAAGCACGCCGTGCGCGACATCGTCATCCCGCTCACCCTCGACGCCGACGCGCCGTACCTCATGCCCGTCGTTGACAAGGCGCGCCTGCCCAAGCATGTCTACGCCATGCTCGCCGCCACCGCCGGCATCGGCAACACCGCCATCACCGGCGACGTGCTCGACGCGATGCCGCAGGTCACCGTGAGCGACGCGGACCGCGAGCAGGGTCACCCCTTCGGCCATGTGGAGTCGCACTACACGCTGTCCGCCAACCTTGGCCCCGACCATGAGACCGTCACCGGCGCGGCGCTTCCCGGCACGCTTGCCAAGGCGCGCATCGTGCCCGACGCCCTCGTCGGACCCGCCTGGCCCGCCATCTACGCGGCCCTTGGCTCCGTCCACGACGGCGACACGCCGATTATCGAAGGCCTGCTCAACGCAGTGCACCTCGACCACCTCATCCGCCTGTCCGACGATCGCGACGCGCTCGCGGCGCATACCGGCCAGAGCGTGAACCTCTCCGCATGGGCTGAGGACTACGTGGAATCCGCCTCCGGCCGCGTTATCACCATCCATGTGACGCATATCGCGAAGGACGGCACCGTCCTGGCCGAGCAGACCGAGCGCTTCGCCATCCGCGGCCGCGCCTACAGCGCCGAGCTGCCGGCCGACGCACCCGCCAACGGAGGCATCGTGGCGGACATACGCGACACCCCGCGCCGTCTGCTGCGCCGCGTCACCGTCACCGCGCCCACCGACATGACCGCCTTCGCCCGCACCTCCGGCGACTTCAACCCCATCCACACGTCCCGCCGCGCCGCCGCCATCTCCGGCCTGGCCGCGCCCCTCGTGCACGGCATGTGGCTGTCCGCCACGGCGCAGCACGCCGTCGAGGCGCGTGACGCCAAGGGCAACGCCTGGCCGATCGAAGGCTGGACGTACACGATGTACGGCATGGTGCAGCTCGGCGCCACCGTCACGATCGATGTGGAGCGCATCGGCCGCGTGGCCGGCCGCGGCATCGTGCTCGAAGTGACGTGCCGCGCCGACGGCGAGCTCGTCTCGCGCGCCACCGCCATCACCCGCGCGCCCATCAGCGCCTTCGTCTACCCCGGCCAGGGCATCCAGCACAAGGGCATGGTGCTCGACGAGCGCACCAAGAGCGCCGCCGCCCGCGAGGTGTGGGAGCGCGCCGACGCGGTCACGCGCAGCCAGCTCGGGTTCTCGATCCTCGCCATCGTGCGTGACAACCCCACCGACATCATCGCCAACGGCGTGCACTACCACCACCCGGACGGCCTGCTCAACCTCACGCAGTTCACGCAGGTGGCGCTCGCCACCGTGGCCTTCGCGCAGTCCGCGCGCCTGCGCGAGGCGGGGGCGCTGGTGGAGGGCTCCTACTTCGCCGGCCATTCCCTCGGCGAATACGATGCGCTGAGCTCCTTCGCGGGCATCATCCCGCTGGAAACCGAGCTCGTGCTCGTGTTCCACCGCGGCTCCACGATGCACCATCTCATCGAACGCGACGAGCAGGGCCGCTCGAACTACCGCATGGGCGCGCTGCGCCCCAACCAGTTCGGTGTGGGCGACGACGGCGTCAAGGAGTACGTGGCGCAGGTCGCCAAGGAAAGCGGCGAGTTCCTCGAGATCGTCAACTACAACCTCGAGGGCGCCCAGTACGCCGTCGCCGGCACCATCGCGGGTCTCAAGGCCCTGCGTGACGACGCGAACCGCCGTGCCAAGGAGGCGGGCGGCAAGCCGGCGTTCATGTTCGTGCCCGGCATCGACGTGCCGTTCCATTCGAGCAAGCTGCGCCGCGGCGTGCCTGAGTTCCGTGACAAGCTCGACGCCCTGCTGCCGCAGCATATCGACTACTCGCGCCTCGTGGGCCGCTACATCCCGAACCTCGTGGCCCGGCCCTTCGAGATGACGAAGGACTTCGCCCGCTCGATCCTCGACGTGGTGCCGTCCGAGCGCATCAGGAAGGCGCTCGAGAAGGACTCCGTGTGGGATTCCTACGCCAAGGACGACCAGAAGCTCGGCCGCCTGCTGCTCACCGAGCTGCTCAGCTGGCAGTTCGCGTCGCCGGTGCGCTGGATCGAGACGCAGCGCCTGCTGTTCACACCGCGTGAGGAAGGCGGCCTGGGCGTCACCAACTACGTGGAGGTGGGCCTGGGCAAGTCCCCGACGCTGGCGAACCTCGGCGCCAAGACGCTGCGCCTGCCGCGTTTCGAGGGCCTGGACGTGACCGTGCGGAATGTGGAGCGCGACGAGGCCCGTGTGTATTGCACGGACACGGATTCGCTGGTTCCGCAGGAGGATCTGGAGGAGGCGCCGGCATCCGCGCCGGCCGCGGCCTCCACGATGGCTGCTGCGTCCGGTGCCGCCGCGTCCGCGACGCCGGCGGCTTCGGCGGCCGCCGCGACGCCTGCTCCTGCAGCTGCCGCGTCCGCGTCCGCCGCGCCTGCGCCTGCGCCCGCCGCGCCGGCAGCCTCCGGCCCTGTCGCCGACCTGCCGTTCACGGCGGCCGACGGCATCAAGACCCTGCTGGCCTACGAGTCGAAGGTGCGCCCCGACCAGATCGGCGACCAGGACACCACCGATACGCTGACCAACGGCGTGTCGTCCCGCCGCAACCAGCTGCTCATGGATATCACGGGAGAGCTGGGTGTGCCCAGCGTCGAGGGAGCGGCCGAGGCCACCGTCGCCAAGCTCACGGGAATCGTGACCTCGGTGGCCCCCAAGTACCGCGCCTTCGGGCAGGTGCTCAGCGAGGCCGTGCGCGAACGCCTCCATGCGCTGTTCGGCTCCGCCGGCGTCAAGCCCACGCATATCGCGCAGCGTCTGAACGATTTCTGGGGTCTGGGCGAGGGGTGGACGGCCTTCGTCACGGCCGCCATCCTGCTCGGCACCCGCGAGGGCGCCAGCTCGCGAGGCGGTGACCTCGCCACGCTGCCAGCCAACCCGGTGGCCAACACCGCCGAGGCGGACGCGCTCATCGACGCGGCCGTGCAGCAGGTGGCCGGCGAGCACGGCGTGGCTGTGGCCCCCGTCTCCGCAGGAGCAGGCGCCGGCGGCGCCGTCGTGGATTCCGCCGCTCTCGACGCCTTCGCCAGCTCCGTGACCGGCAAGGACGGCGTGCTCGCCTCCACCGCGCGCTTCGTGCTCGGGCAGCTTGGCGTCGAAGCGCCGCAGCCGACTGGGGACGACGACGAGGACGCGCGCCGCACCGTCGAGGCTGTCGAAGCCGAGCTCGGGGCGAAATGGGTGGAGCAGGTCACGCCGCGCTTCGACGAACGCAAGGCGATTCTGTTCGACGACCGCTGGGCCTCGGCCCGCGAAGACCTCGCGCATATCTATTACGGCCATGACGAGGAGCGCGCCGCGCTCGACTTCACCGGCGCCGGCGAGGCCGTGGCCGAGCAGGCCCGCTGGTACGCGGAGCAGGCCGCGAAGGGCGGCGACAAGACGCTGCGCGACGTGTTCCGCCGCATCGCCGAGCAGGCCGCGATGGATGCCGATGCCGTGGCCGCGGCCGACGAGGAAGCCGCGAAGAAGGCGTCCAAGGCGCTGAAGAAGGCCGCCTCCGGCAAGCAGGGCGCGGATGCGTCCGACACGATGGCCGCCTCCGACAGCGCCGAGGTGCGCGCCGCGCGCCGCTTCGACGGCGACATCGCCGTCGTCACCGGCGTGTCCGCCAACTCCATCGCCGGACAGGTCGTGGCAGGCCTGCTGGCCGGCGGCGCCACGGTGATCGCCACCAGCCACAGCTTCCGCCCGTCCATCGTGCAGTGGGCCAAGAGGACGTACCGCACGCATGTCACGCGCGGCGCGGCCCTGTGGCTTGTGCCCGCGAACCTGTCGAGCTACCGCGACGTGGACGCGCTGATCGAATGGATTGGCACGGAGCAGCGTGAGACGCACGGTGCCACCACCACCGTCATCAAGCCGGCGCTCGAGCCCACGGTGCTCTTCCCGTTCGCCGCACCGCCCGTGCATGGCACGATGGCGGATTCGGGCGAGCTGTTCGAATCCCAGGCACGCCTCATGCTGTGGGGCGTGGAACGCCTCATCGCGGGGCTGTCCGCCATCGGCGCCGACACGGACGTGGACCACAGGCTGCACGTGGTGCTGCCCGGCTCGCCCAACCGCGGCGTGTTCGGCGGCGACGGCGCGTACGGCGAGGTCAAGAGCGCCTTCGACGCGCTCGTCAACCGTGCGCGCCCCGAGCGCGTGTGGTCCGACCGCGTCACCTTCGCCCACCCCAAGATCGGCTGGGTGCGCGGCACCGGCCTCATGGGCGGCAACGACCCGCTCGTCGAAGTGGTTCAGAGGCATGGCCTGACCACGTATTCCACCGAGCAGATCGCGAATCGTCTGCTCGACCTCGCCACCGCCGACGCCCGCGCGAAGGCCGCGGCGGACGGTCCGCTCGACGTGGACCTCACCGGAGGCCTGGGCAGCGAGCCGCTCGACATCCGCGCCCTGCGCGCGGAGGCCGAGGCGGATGCGGCGGCGAAGGCCGCGGTGGCGCAATCGTCGGATTCCCCGGTGCAGGCCGCAGCCGCGCCGCAGACGCGCATCAAGGCGCTGCCCACGCCGCGCGTGCCGCGCCAGCCCGTCGCCGACCTCGCCGAATGGAGCGGCGTCACCGCCCGCCCCGAGGACGAGGTGGTTATCGTGTCCATCGGCGAACTGGGCCCGTGGGGCTTCGGTCGCACGCGTTTCGAAGCCGAGCTGGGCATCCGTTCGGACGGCACGGTCAACCTCTCTGCCATGGGTGTGCTTGAGCTTGCCTGGAACATGGGACTCGTCTCGTGGCAGGACAACCCGCAGCCGGGCTGGGTGGACGCCGACGGCGAGCCGATCGCCGAGGAGGACATCGCCGACCGCTACCGCGACGAGGTGATCGCTCGCTCCGGCATCCGTCCCTTCACCGAGGCGATGGGCGTGAGCTACAAGGACGGCAGCGACGAGGAATCCGCCGAGGTCTTCCTCGACCACGACGTCACCTTCAGCGTGGCCAACCGCCAGATGGCCGACGAATACGCCGCCGCCGACCCCGTGCACACGCGCATCGGACGCGACGAGGAAACCGGCGAATGGACCGTCACGCGTCTCAAGGGCGCCAGCGCCTTCGTGCCGCGCCGCGCCACCATGACGCGCACCGTCGGCGGCCAGTTCCCCGACGGCTTCGATCCCACGCGCTGGGGCATCCCGGCCTCCATGGTCGGTGACGTGGACCCGATCGCGCTGTGGAACATCGTCACCACCGTCGACGCATTCCTCTCCGCCGGATTCAGCCCCGCCGAACTGCTGCAGTCCGTGCACCCCGCACAGGTGGCCGACACGCAGGGCACCGGCTTCGGCGGCATGCATTCCATGCGCCAGCTGTACGTGGACCGCTACCTGAACCGCGAATACCCCAGCGACATCCTGCAGGAGGCGCTGCCGAACGTCGTGGCCGCGCATGTGATGCAGTCCTACATCGGCGGCTACGGCGCCATGGTGCAGCCGGTCTCCGCCTGCGCCACCGCCGCCGTGTCCATCGAGGAGGGCTTCGACAAGATTCGCCTGGGCAAGGCCGACTTCGTGGTTGCCGGCGCCATCGACGACATCGGCGTCGAATCCGTCAACGGCTTCGGCTACATGAACGCCACCGCGAACTCGCAGGAGATGGCTGACAAGGGCATCGCCCCGCGCTTCTTCTCGCGCGCCAACGACAGGCGCCGCGGCGGATTCATCGAAGCGCAGGGCGGCGGCACCGTGCTGCTCACCCGCGGCGACATCGCGCTGCGCCTGGGGCTGCCCGTCGCCGGCGTGGTGGGGTATGTGCGCTCCTTCGCGGATGGCGCGCATACGTCCATCCCGGCGCCCGGCCTTGGTGCGCTCGCGGCGGCGCAGGGCGGCAGGGACTCCGCGCTCGTGCGCGACCTCGCGGCGCTCGGCGTGGAGCCGGACGACATCGCCGTGGTTTCCAAGCACGACACGTCCACGAATGCCAACGACCCCAACGAGTCCGAGCTTCACAACACCATCGAGCACGCCATCGGCCGCACGGCCGGCAACCCGCTCTACGTGGTGTCGCAGAAGAGCCTGACCGGCCACGCCAAGGGCGGCGCCTGCGTGTTCCAGGTGCATGGCCTCACGCAGATCTTCGCATCCGGCACCGTGCCGGCGAACGCATCGCTCGACTGCGTGGACCCCAAGCTCGAGCGCGACGACTTCATGGTGTGGCTGCGCGAGCCGCTCGACCTCGGGGCCGCCGGCCGCACGGTGAAGGCGGGGCTCGCCACGTCCCTCGGCTTCGGGCATGTTTCCGGCCTCGTGGCGCTCGTGCACCCCGGTGCGTTCGAAGCCGCCGTGGCGAAGACCGCGGGCCAGGACGCGCTGGACGCGTGGCGTGCGCACGCCGACCGCCGTCTGGCCGCGGGCGCTGAGCGCCTGGCCGCCGGCATGCTCGGCCACGCGCCGCTGTTCGAGCCGGTGGAGGGCCGCCGTCTGCGCGAGGACGGCCACGGCTACGATGCGCATGAGGTGGAGAAGGCCATGCTTCTCGACCCCGAGGCGCGTCTGGGGGCCGATGGGTATTACGACGCGCGGTAGGCGCGGCATGGTCTGAGGGCCCTTGGCGGACAAGCGGGTTCCGGTGTCGGTTTCGGCATTGGGGCCCGCTTTTCGTTGTGTGTGGGTGCGTTGTGTAGTGACTGCATTGTGTGGCGACTGCATTGTGCGGCGGCGGCATTGCGCGGTAGCGTGGTGGGCATGACAGACCGACAGGTGGATTCCGCGCGTCCTGCGGGAACGGAATCGTGGCAGGTGGCGGGCGTGGGGCATGACGTGGTTGATGTTCCTGCGTTCGCCGAGCAGCTGGCGATGCCCGGCACGCGTTTCGCCGCGCGCGCGTTCGCGCCCGTGGAGCTGAGGCAGTGCGAGGAGCGCGCCGCGCGGGCGGGCGACGGCACGGCCGTGCATCTGGCCGCGCGGTGGGCCGGCAAGGAGGCTGTGCTCAAGGCGTGGTCCGAGGCGCTGGGGCCGGGGGAGGCGCCGTATACGATCGACGATTTCCCATGGCGCGACGTGCGCATCGTGGAGGATGCACGGCACCGGCCGCGCGTCATGCTGACGCCTGCGGTGGAGGCGCGGCTGCCGTTCCCGATCCGGTGGCATGTGAGCCTGAGCCACGATGGCGCCGTCGCGTCGGCCTTCGTCGTGGCAGAGAGGTTGGCGTGAGTCGCGATGCTTCCGGCGGGGCATGAAAAATCCACAAAGTCGCGACACGCCGAGAAAAACGTACTTGTACAGTGGTGGCAGCAACGGAAGGGGCGGTGCAGAATCGTTGGGAACAGGCGCTTTGCGGAGTTTTCATACGATTGTGCGGGGTCGCTCGCGCGGCCGCGGTGCGTCGTCCCTCCGCGCAACGGACGAAACGTGTACTGTAAAAGCGAATCGCGTGGCGCAGGTCGCTTCCCGGGGGTGTCGATTCCGACGATGGAATCGCGGGGGAGCGGTTGGCGCAGGCGATGACCACAACTGAACATGGCCACAACCGAACAAAGGAATGCCCGAAACCGGGAGTTGAACGGCGCAGCACCGAGCCGCGCAACTCAGGAATCGGGAACACGAACTTTCGAAAACACAAACTTACAAAACACAAACTTACGAAAAACTGACTTACGAAAAACTCAAACATACGAAGCGCTGACTTACGGAACATACCGCATTCGCATAACGCACGCCGCCGTACCGGATGGGACCGGCATCGGCGGCACGGAAGCGGGGGAGACCCGCGGAAGGAGAGACACCTATGGCAAACACTCCCACACAATCCGGTCCCACGCGTCCCCAGGGCGCACAGTCACAGGGCGCACGGTCACAGGGCGCAGAGTTCCAGGGCGCCGGCGAGGCCGCGGCCCTCGCCGCCGTCGACTCGCTGTACGCCGGCACCTTGCCCGGCGCGGACGGCACTGCGACGCGCACGCTGTACGTCAGCGGCGCCCCACGCAGCGGCAAGACCATGTTTGCGCTCGAGGCCTTCCGCCGCGCCCATGCCGTGGGCAATGGAAGCGCGCGCATGGTCGTGTCCGGCCGCATCGTGGCCGATGAGCTGGGGCGCAGCATGATCTCCCGGCTCGGGGTGCATGACGATTCGCGCGTCATTACCACGATTCCGGCGCTTGCCTACAAGGTTCTGGCGCAGGGGCGCCATAGCGAGGGCAAGACCACGCCCAGGCTCCTGAACGGCGCCGAGCAGGACGAGCTGCTGTCCGATGTGCTGGCGGAGCACCAGAAGCACGCGCAGGCAGGCGAGCTGTGCCATGTGTGCCGTCTGCTGCTGAACTATTTCGACGAGCAGTCCGCTATCAAGGGAGCCGCCGCATCGGCGCCGGACGACGGACTCGGCTCGTCGGAGGCGTCGCAAGGCCGCGTCGCGGGTACGACGGAGGATGTTTTCGCACGCAACATCACGCCGGAATTCGTCGCACAGCTGCGTGACGTCCTCGCCCGCGCCGACGAAGTGGGCGTCGGACGCAACGAGGCCGATGAGAATGCAGTGCTCGACGCTCTGGTTTCGGAAGCCACCGAGGACGCCGGGGTGCTGCGGCTAAGGACCCAGTGGCAGCTGGCGTTCGCCCTGCGCCACGAATACGTGGACGCCATCAACGCCCGGTACATGAAGGAGTTCCGTGTGGATTCCTCGTATCTCCTGCTGCGCGCCACCCAGGAAGTGGACTCCAATCCGGAGGGGTGCGCACGCGCCATTCCGGATATCGTCGTCGTCGACGACGTCCAGGACCTGACCCTCGCCGGCATGGGCTTCCTCCAGAGCATGGAACGGCATGGGGCCAGGCTCGTGCTCGTGGGCGACCCCGATGAATCGGTGCAGTCCTTCCGCGGTGCCTATCCGGAATACCTCGCCGTTCGCATCGGCACGACGCCCGGCAGCGATGTCAGCGGCATCGGACTGGCCGATGCCGACCTTGGCCGCCTCAACGCCCACCGCTGCGATCTGGGGCATGCGATGAACGGCGCGGAGCTCGACGAAAAGTCGGCGACCTACCGCGACATCGTCGCGTCGCGTGTGTCGTTGCATATCGCCTCTGACGAGGACGGACTACCGCCCCTGGCATCCCGCCCGTGGAAGATGACCGCCCTGCGCACGGCCGTGGACGGCGCAGCCCTTTCGCAAAGCGATCCTGCGTTCCCCGTCGACGGGCGTATCGCAGGCGATTCGGATTCCGCGGAGCGCCGGGGCACGGATGCCACGATGCACGCGGCAGTCTACCGTTCGCAGGACGAGGAAATCGACAGCACGGTCCGCGATATTCGCGAGGCGTATCTCACCGGTGTTATCGATTCGTGGAATGATGCGGCCGTTATCGTGCATGACAACAACGCGGTCCGCTCGTTCGGCGATGCCCTGAGGCGCGAAGGCGTTCCGGTGCGGTACAGCTCCGTCATGCAGACCTTCGCCGGCAATCCCACGGTCGAGGGGCTGCTCGCCCTCATTGACCTCGCCCAGATGCGCAATGGAACGTATTCGTATGCCACGAGCCCCACGGCGTCGATGGACGAATCCGCACAACAGGCGGCCATCATCCGGCGCGTCGTGAACACCTACCTGACCAGCCCGCTGGCGGGCGTGAAGTCGGACCGCACCGTCGGCGGCATCGCCATTCGCCGCCCGCTGCGTCTGTCCGCCATCCGCACCGCACTCTCCGCCATGACGCTGGGTGCTGTGACGCCGGGCATTGTGACACCGGGCACCGATGATGCCAGCGACGATGCCACCGCCCTGACGGCGACGGACCTGCTGCGCGCGCTTGTTCTCGGCGATCAGGATTCCGCACGGCTGATGGCGGGCATCAAGGCCATCGATCCCAGCGATGACATCGAGGAATTCGACAAGGCGCTGAGCCACATCGATCCCGTGGTGGAGGAGCTGAGGAATCCCGAGCATACGGTGGAAACCGTGCTGTGGGCGGCCTGGGCTGCCTGCGATGTGGCCGACGAATGGAGCGGCATCGCCTTGTTCGACGGCGAGGACGCGAATATCGCCAATGACCGTCTCGACATGGCCACGCGCCTGTTCCGCTATGCGCATGAGAACTCGGCCGGCGCATCCATCGCCGCCTTCGCCGCGCGTGTGCGCAATATGGACGTGGTGGCCGACTCCCTGGCGCAGAAGGCGCCGGTGCTTGACGCCGTCACCGTGACCACGCCCGCCGGCGCCGCGGGAAGGTCGTGGGGCTTTGTGTGGATTCCCTCCCTGCAGCAGGGCGTGTGGCCGAACCTCGAGGAGCGCAACACGATGTTCGGAACCGAGTACCTCGCCCATATCATGATGCGCGGCACAGTGCGCGATGCCGCGTCGGCAGCCGCGCATGGCCATAATGCGGCGGTTGCGTCGGTGCTTCATTCCGAGGAGAAAAGCCTGCTCGTATCGCTGACGCGCGCCACCCGGCGCACGACGGTGAGCTGCTCCTGGAACGACTCCGAAATCCCCTCGGACTTCCTCTTCGTGTTCATGCCCGAGCTGTTCCAGCGCACTGGAGACCTGTCGCAGGTGCCGTATGAATCCGTTTCCGACTCCATGCCCGCCTCTGTGCGGGGTATTGTCAGCCGGGCGAGGATGACGCTTGTCGGCGAGGCATGCCGTGAGATGGCGCCCGCGCCATCGGCCGCCGATGAATCGACGGCACCCTCGGCTGCCTCATCGGCATCCGGGACGTTGAACATGGCCGCGGGAATGCTGTTCTCCCATGCCGGGGCATTCAATGCCGAGGACGCGCAGGCCAAGGAAACCGCGCAAGCCAGGGAAACGCAACCTGCCGGCATGAAGGGCAAGGCCGCGACGGGAGCGGTTGCGTATCGCGACCTTGACGCCGCCGGTCAGGATGCCGCTCTGGCGCTTGCCTATCTGGCGCATCGCGGAGTGGATATAGCCGACCCCGACCGCTGGTTCTTCACCCCTGTGCCGGCCGTGACGTCGGCGGGGGAGGAGACCCGCGCCGTCGCCAACCCGCTTCCCCGGCGCCACGCCTCTTCCGTGTCGCTGAACCCCTCGATGGTCGATGCCATCTGGGGGTGCCCGATTTGCGCCGTTCTCGACAAGTCGATGTCCGGTCCGACGCCTTTCTCCGTCAGCACCTCCTTCGGTACGCTGATCCACAAGGTGGCCCAGATAGCCTCCGAGAAGGGATGGGACAATCCTGAAAACTACCGTGACCTTCGCCAGCGGGAGGGCAATGAAGCGTGCATCAAGGACATCCAGACCAAGATGTACGACGTCTACTGCGGGCTGCGCCAGGAGCCCGATGCCTCGGCATCCCCGGAGGACCGCTATTCCTATTTGCTCAAGGACCGGAACGCGCAGACGGCCTTGCACAACATCGCCTCCTATTTCGTCAAGGAGAACGATCCGGAGAAGGCATATGCCGCCGATATCGGGAAAAGCGGTTCCCACGTGCCCTTCCGCGTCGGAGAATTCGACGGGGTGGAATGCGAGAAATCCGTCAGTTCGTCCTTCACCGCAGCCGATATCGCCGATGATTTCAACAAGGCGATGGCAGCCGAAGCAACGAAGGCGATGGCGGAAGGCTCCATGTTCGTGCCCCCGACGCAGATGACCGGAGAATCCATGCTGAGGCTGTTCGGCCTTCTTGTGCCCGGGTTCCCGGAAGGACTCGATGCCTCGACACGGATCCACCTGAGGGCTCGCATCGACCGGCTCGAGCATCGTAAGGACGATCAAGGCGAGTTCTGCCGGGTCATCGACTACAAAACCGGCAAGGCGCATAGCTTCGAGGCGTCCTTCAACGATCTGCAGCTTGTGTGCTACCAGCTGGCGCTGCATTATCCCGTTGCGTCTTCCTCGGAACGTTCCCGTTCCGTCGAGGTGGCGAATGCCAGTCTGTTTGACGTCGAAGCCTCGGAGCTTCCGGCAATGGTGGGCGGCAAGAGCAGCAAGAGCAGCAAAGGCGGCAGGAGCGGTAAGGAAGAGGTTCGTTCTCAGCCGGCGCTGTTCGAGAACGGTAAGCTGACCGCCCGCTTCTATCAGAATCGTTCGAACAACACAGGTGGGTTGAGCGAGTTCATCCAGATATCCCTTCCCGACCATGCGGACGGAGTGCCCGACGATGTTCTCGCCTATCTCAGGGAGAACGAATACGTAACCACCACGGTGTGGGCGCTGACCATGATCGCCCGCGTCTTCTATGCCGCCGCCGTGGTGAACGCGGACCTCATCCCGCTGCGTCCGCCGGTCGAGAAGCAGCATTTCTGCAGGCACAAGAACGTCTGCCCCGCATGCGCCGAGGCATATGACGCCAACATCGATACCGTGATGGGAGGCAACGAATGATCGCCGATAACACAAGGGAGAACACAACGCCCGGTCAGTCCGGGGCATATCATGCCGGAGGCGCCGCAGCGCCCGATGGGGGCAAGCCCGCCATCAAGTTCACGGACCAGCAGAGCGCCATCATCGGCGCCCCCGCGAACGAGGATATCCTCGTCATCGCAGGAGCCGGCTCGGGAAAAACGTTCACGATGACGCACCGGATCATCAAGCTCATCGTGCAGGACCACGTGCCCGCGGAGAAGATTCTCGGCCTGACCTTCACGCGCAAGGCGGCCGGGGAGCTGCTCAGCCGCGTGTCGAATGCCGTGGACAAGGAGGCGGGGAACCCTGCGCCGGATGACGCCGAGACGGGCCGGACGCATGCCGTCGCGGACCCCGACAGAAGATTCATGAAGCCGTCCGTCGCCACCTACGATGCCTTCTTCCAGTCCATCGTGCGCCAGTACGGGCCGCTTGTCGGCATCGACCCGCAGACGCAGCCGCTGAGCGACGCGGGCGCACGGCAGATGATCGCCGACATCGTGGGTGAAAACCTCGATAAGGTTTTCGCCGCAGGTGATGACGAAGGCGAGAACGGCACGAAGGAATCGTCCGATTCGTCCGACGGTGATACGAATAAGGCCAGTGCGTTCACCACGATCGTCGACAAGGTGTATGCGCTGTCCTGCTCCATCGCGTCGTCCATGATCGATCGGGAATGCCTGTCCTGCGAGGAAGCAGTGAAGAAAATCCGCGACTGGGACAAGCGCTTCAGGGCGAAGCTGGAGGAGTTGCGAGACTCCATTCCCAACGCCGATTCCGTGAAGGTCACCGACAAAGTTCCCACCAAGCCGAAAAAGTCGAATGCCGACAAGGCCATGACCGTCGAGGAGTGGATTGGCAAGGGCGCGAACGACCCCAGGCTCGACGGATATTATCTCGGCGTCGTCACCAGGCTTGGGAAGACGGTTGAACAGCGCGATCTCCTTCTCGATTTCGTCGAGGAATTCATCCGTGCCAAGCGTGAGCGCGGCATGGCGGAATTCAGCGACTTCACCATCGCCGCCTATCGCCTTGTGGTCGAGCACCCGTCCATCGCCGCCGAATACCGCAAGCGGTACACCCATGTGTTCCTCGACGAATACCAGGACACCTCCACCACCCAGGCGTTGCTGCTGGCCGAGCTGTTCCACCATGACGCCAGACATCGCTCCGCGGTCACCGCCGTGGGCGATCCCTACCAGTCCATCTACTCGTGGCGTGGGGCGAGCCCGGGCGCCTTCCGTTTCTTCAAGGAGACGTTCGGCATTACGCGCGATCCGTATGAGCTGACCGTGTCGCAGAGGAATCCGCGTGTGATTCTGGAGGCGGCGAATCATCTGACGGATGCCTTCCACCACGCGTACGCCGTGCCGTCCAGCCTGTCGGAGAGCCAGCGGGAAATCCCCGTGTCGCCTCTGACACCCAAGGAGGGCGCCGTCGCAGATGCGGCGACGAATTCGTCCTACATCGCCACGATGTGCTACCAGTACGAGTCGGAGTCCATTGCAGCGGTCGTCGCCTTCGCCCACTCCGCCGTCGCCAAATACGGCACGGATGGCAGGAACGTGCCCGTTGCCGTGCTGTTCCGATCGAAGGGCACGATGAACGGCTACAGGGAGGCATTGGAGAAATCGGGCCTGACATGCCGTGTCGTCGGACTCGGCGCGCTGCTCGACCGTCCCGATGTCAGCGATATCATGGCGCTTCTGTCGGCCATTTCCGACCATGGGGATTACGCATCGGTCCAGCGCCTTGCCATGACCCCGCGCATCGGCATGGGCGCGGACGACGCGCGCAAGCTCGCCAAGCTCGCGGATGCCGAAAACTCCCGCTACCAGTACCGCGCCTTGCGCGAGGCCGGTCTTGTGGAACCCGGAGAGTCGGAAGAGCCGTCGGGCAGCCAGATCGAGGCCATCGTCGCCGAGAAGCGACAGGAATACCAGCTGCCGACAGGCGTGACGCTGGTGGATGCGCTGATGTCGCCGAATGTGTGCGAGCTCATTTCCGAATCTGACCTGAGTGCGCGTGGCAAGGAGCAGGCTATGCGCGTGGCGGATATGCTCCACCGTGCGGAGAGCATCGCGCGGGAGAACGTTCCTGCCTCGATTCGTGCGGCGGGTGCTGTGCTTGCCCTCGATGTCGATTCCTCCGTGTCGGCCGTCATTCGCGGAACGCAGTCCGACTACACGCAGGCCGTCGGCCTTCTCGTCCAGCAGGCGCAGAGCTACGAGCAGGAGCTGCCCGATGGCTTCCACGCCACCATTCCCGGCTTCCTTTCGTGGCTGAACAGCGCGTCGACCGATGTGGAGGGGCCTGACTCCACGGTCGGTGCCGCGGTGGATGTGGAGCTCATGACCGTGCATCAGTCCAAGGGCCTGGAGTGGCCTGCCGTCGCCATCGTCAATATGACCGAGGGCAGGTTCCCGACGAAGCAAGGGGATTATCTGTCGATTGCGGCCACTGGTGGTGCACCGAACGAGCATCCGGACTATGCCGGTTCCGAAGGCGTCGAATACATCTCCCTGTGCAAGTCCTGGCTCGACATGCCCGAGGAGGTTCCGGCCGAAGTGCGGGCGGACAGCGCCATTCTGCCCCCGTTCCCGCACGCCGGGACGCTTGAGGACATCTCGACCGTCCAGCAGCTCGAACACGAGTACAGCGACGATCTGTACCGCGTGAACGAGACGGAGCACAGGCCTGGCGACGCCTACCTGAGCCAGAAGGAAGAGTATGGGCGCAGGCGCCATGACGACGAACGTCGTCTGGGTTATGTGGCGCTGACCAGGACCCGCGGTGATGCCCTGGTGGTCGCCACCAAGAGCACAAAGAGGTATCTCGACCGTCTGACGGATGACGACGTCGCGTCGCTGTCTTACGAGTGGGATGCCGCTGCGCAAGCCGCCGCATCCATGCCCATGCCGGATGGCTTCAGGGCATCCACCGATTCCGAAACCGATCCGAGCGATGTGGTGGGCCAGTCTTTCCGCGACCGGTCGACAACTCGCGCCGCATGCATGGTGTGGGGCGACCAAGGCAAGCCCGTGGATGGATCCGAGGATTCGCTTGCTGATGTCGAGGAGTGGAAGCAGGGGGTCGGTGAAGGACTCGACTCATACTATTCCAGGAAACACGAAGCGGAGGAGGACAGCGAATTTCCCATTGAACTTGTCGAGGTGAATCCGTATCGGAAGCCCGATAAGAACGATAAAGACGAGGGAATTGAGAACACGGTGCCGTCCAACCTGTGGATGGAGCTGTACGGATACATCGCCCGGTCGGATGCAGACTCGCAGGATGCGGCGTCCGATGCCGAAGACATAGCCGGAAACACCGCGGATGCCACCGATCCTTCCGATTTTTTCACAGTCTCTTCCCGCTCGACGGTGGAGAAGCGCTTCCGGAATGCGGTGGCTATTCTCGCGAACCAGAACGCTCTTCTGGCTCCCGCGGGCTATGTGTCCGGAACCGACGAGCACGAATGCGCCGACGTGTGCCGCACGCTCACGGAATGGGGCTGGTGGTCCGGTATTGACGATTTCTGCAGTGTGCTCGACGGCACAGCTTTCGGCGATACGTCGGCCTGCTGGCCGCAGAAGCTCAATGCCACGGCCCGTATGCTGATCGGCATGAGCTCCGAGGCTGTTCGTAGCATCCTGCCGTCAGACGGCACTGAATCCGAGGCCGTTGTGCAGGCGCAGGAGCTGGCGGCCGACGAACGCCGTGCAACGTGGCCGCTGCTGTCGAGGGCCATGCGCGTTCTCGACGTGGAGCGCCGCGATGCGGCGATGTCGCGCGATCTCATCGCCCGTGCGAACGCCGTGCGCGCCACGCAACCGGCATCGGTGACCGGCATCGAACGCACCCTGGGCATTCGTTCGGGGAAGGGCGCCGCGGTGGGAACGGCCGAGGACGAGGCCCGTGCCATCCTGCGCCCCGTCCCCCAGGAGCCTTTCGCGGGTGCCTCGAAGGGAACCGTGTTTCACGCCTGGGCCGAGCAGCTCTTCAACACGGAACCGGATCAGCGCTGGCAGCTCGTCGAAGGCATCGACTCGGACCCGGATCTCACCGGCGACGAGAAGCAGTGGCGGCATCGTCTGGCTGAATCGAATTGGATGCAGCGCGTCTGCGCCGCCACGGAGAAGAAGATCACGACGGTTGTGGCGGGCCGCGCCATCATCGGCACCATCGACGCGGTGTTCGAGGGCGGTCTCGATTCGCGCAATCCGATGGGCGGTCCCACCGCCTCGGAAGACGGCGAACGCCTCGTGACCATAGTCGATTGGAAAACGGGCCGCAGGCCGAACGCCGATGAGGAGGAGAACCGCCTCATCCAGCTCGATGCCTATCGCCTGATGCTCAGCAGGTTCTGGCAGATCCCCCTCGACCACATCGACGCCACGTTGTATTACGTGGGCGTCGGGGACGAGGCCGGGCGATTCGTCGTCGCGCGGCGGAAAACCGAGGAGGAGATCGTCGGCGAGATCGAGAAGGGCCTGTACCTTTCGAAGGACACCGATTCGAAGGACGCTGACATGAAGGAGGCCGATTCCCAATAGCGCCGCGCTTGGGGCGCCCACCCCGGTTGCGCCGCCCATGCGTTCACCCGGCAGCGTCCGTTCATTTCGCTCACCGCCATATTCGTTCAGCAGCGGGACGATTGGGGGCCGTATACTGGACGCGTATGCGTCACTGATTCTCGTATCCGCCGGCCGGATCCGGCGTCGCCCATGCGGCGCCCGATCCGGCCGGGCGGGAATCGTGGAGGAGCTCGCCGCGCCTGCATGTCGCCCGACCTGCTGCGGGGCGAAGATGAACCTCCCACTGGCAAATCCCCATGGCGCCGTGCGCCGGGGTGCAGTCGGCGAAGTCACACGAGACGGAAGAGGCGACGCGGACAAGGCGGCCGTCGTGCGCCGCGCCGATCGCCCGGGCTGAGGTTCATCGCCCGGGTCGTGCGGGCGCGCGACAGCCGCCGGATGGGAACCGTATCGAACGTTTCCGGAATCCGCGTTGCGCACCGTGCTCGTACGCCGCGTCACGCCGCCCCCGCAAGCGGCGCGCCCGCGTCGTTGAGAAACCCGCGTCGTTGGGAAACCCGCGTTCGATACCGAAACCCCGATACCCAGGCCATGGCCGGCATAAGCCACTAATCGGCAGAAGCCGCCCATCGGTCACAGAAGCAAAGCCCGACACGGCCGCCCGCCGTCGCGGGAATCACAAGGAGAGTGTGACATGGTGTCGTCGGAAAGCCAGATGACGACTGGCGTCTCAACGGCAGAACAGGCAGAAACAACCATTCCGACGATGACGGCGCCGGCGCAGACCGCCCCGTCATCGCCCGCAGACCGGATCGCGCAGACCGCGCACGCCGCGCGAATCGTGGCGCCGTCCGGTGTGCACGCCGCGCACGTCGCTGCGTCCGCGTCCGCGCCGCATTTCCGCGCCATCCGCGAGGACGATATCCCCGCGGTCGCGCGCCTCGACCGCGAGACCTGGTTCGACCGCGCGTATTACCCGACCGACGAATCGTTCGCCTATGCCTCGCATGTCGACGTACTGCGCTACCTTCCCCACACCACCTACGGCCGCGTCGCCCTTGACGCCGACGGAAGCCTGCTCGGCCTCGCGCTCGGCACCGTGCGCGGCGACGCCCCCGCCCTGCCCGGCGCCGCCCGCCTCCGTAGCGATCGCCGCGCCCAGGCCGGGAACGTCACCGGCGGCGAACGCATCGTGCATGACATCGACGCCGACATCGACGTGAACCACATGCTTCTCGAATCCGCATGCCGCCGCGTGCACGGCGCCTTCGACGCGGAGCTCCAGTTGTTCATCGTGTCGCCGCGCGCCCGTGGCCGGGGCATCGGAGGCCGCCTGTTCTCCGGCTTTCTCGACCACCTGCGCTCCCGCGGCGTTTCGCGCTACTTCCTGTTCACCGACAGCGGCTGCAGTTACGGCTTCTACGATGCCCACGGCCTCGAACGCGTGGCCGAGACGCCGCGCATCCCGTCGTTCTGCTCCGACGAGCTCCTCGACAAGTACGTGTACGCGGGTCGCGCGTGAGGTTGCGATGGCACGCAGGAACACGATAGCCCCCTCGCCGTCGCGCACGCCGGAGCCGTCCCCGCGCGGTCACCGCTCGCCGTACGCCCGTGTCTTCTCCATCCCCGGCACCAAGGCCTTCTCCGCCGCCGGCGCCCTCGCACGCCTGCCGATGTCGATGACCAGCCTCGGCATCGTGCTTGCGCTCAACAACCTGTACGACAACTGGACCGTCGCCGGCACCATGAGCGCGGTCTGCGTGCTCGCCATGGCCATCGCCACCCCGGTGTACGCGCGCCTTTTCGACCGATACGGCCAGAGCCGCGTCGGCTGGATCGCGCTCGGCGCCGAGGTGGCCGTGCTCGTGGCCTTCGCACTTGCGGCCATGATGCGCGTACCGCTGACGGTTCTGTTCGTGCTCGCGGCCGGCATCGGCGCCACGCAGTTCGCGTTCGGTGCGCTGGTGCGCACCCGCTGGTCGTGGGCCCTGCGCGACCAAGGCGACCCGAACCTGCTCAACACCGCGTATGCCTTCGAATCCGCGGTGGATGAGGTGGTGTTCATCCTCGGGCCGATTCTCACGGCCGGGCTCGCCACCTCGATTCACCCGGTCGCGCCGTTCTTCGTGGCGGCGGCCGCGGCGGGCATCGGCGGCGCCGTGTATTTCCTGCAGAAACGCACCGAGCCGCCCGTCGCCGTCCTCACGCCCGTTGATACGACGGCGCGCGGGGATGCGGCGCGTGAGGATGCGGCGCGCGGAACGGCGGAAGAATCGTCTGCCTCCGACGCCTTTGCTTCCGCCTCCGCCTTCGATACGACGGAGCCCCTGCGTGCCAAGGCGGACCCGTCGAAGCACAGCGCCCTGCAGTTCCCGGGCATGCTCATGCTCATGATCATGTGGGTCGTGTTCAACATGTGCTTCTCGATGTTCGACGTCTCCATGACCAGCCTCACCAAGGCGCTCGGGCGCGCGAACATCGTCGGCGTGCAGCTGGCCATGTTCGCCGTCGGCTCGTGCATCGGCGCGCTGGTGTTCGGCAGCGTGCGGCTGCGCGGCTCGCATTGGAAGCACATGCTCGTGTTCATGGCGTACCTCACGCTCGGATTCGTCGGCATCCATCTGGCGGGGGAGAACCTCGTGCTCATCGGCGCGATCGAGCTCGTCGCCGGCCTGGGCGTGGCGCCGATCTACGCCACCGGCAACCTCATCGTCAAGCAGACCGTGTCGCCGAACTTCCTGACTGAGGGACTCTCGTGGCTGAGCACATCCGTGAACATCGGCCAGTCGATTGGCTCCACGATTGTGGGCGTAGTGCTCGACCACGCCGGTCCGAACGCCGGCCTCGCCCTGCCGATGGCCGCGTGCGCCGTGTCGATTCCGCTCATCGCGCTCGCCGCGCTGTCCGCCCGCCGCGGTCAGTGGTGAGATGAGGGGATGCGTCTTAGGCGGGTGTTGTGGCACCCGCTTAAGACGATTTTGGAGTGTTTTGCTTCGGTTGGGTGGCCAGAATGGCGTTAGGCGGGTGTGGTGGCACCCGCCGAAGGCGATTTGGGGTTGGTTTTTGACGATTTCTCCGGTGAGATGGCGTTGGGCGGGTGTGGTGGCACCCGTTGTAGACGATTTCGGGGTGGTGTCGACGATTCCTGTATCTGTAGCGGGCGTCGAGTAGAACTGTGGATGGATGCGGTCTCGTGGCAGTGGCCCGGCCGGCCCCAACCCCGGCGGGACCGCAAGAGATCGGAATACGAACGATTAACGATTGGATGGAGGAATCATGATTCGAGTCTCAGTGGTGGGCGCCAAGGGGCGCATGGGCGCGACGGTCGTCGACGCCGTTAAGAACGCCCCCGACACCGAGCTGGCCAAGGCCCTCGACGCCGGCGACGACCTGACGCAGATCACCCCGGAGAACACCGACGTGGTGGTGGAGTTTACGGTCCCGGCCGCCTCGCTTGACAACGTGCTCGCCCTCGTGAACCAGGGCGTGAACGTTGTGGTCGGCACCACCGGCTGGACCGACGAGAAGCTCGCCCGCGTTAAGGAGGCGCTGGCCTCCCATCCGGACGTCAGCGTGTTCATCGCCCCGAATTTCGCCATCTCCACGGTCCTGGCCGAGAACTTCGCCGCCCAGGCCGCCAAGTACTTCGAGTCCGTGGAAATCGTGGAAATGCACCACCCGAACAAGGTGGACGCCCCGTCCGGCACCGCCATCCACACGGCGCACGCCATCGCCGCCGCCCGCAAGGACGCCGGCATGGGCCCGATTCCCGATAACACGCAGACCGACGGCGGCTCCCGCGGCCAGGTGGTGGACGGCATTCATGTGCACGCCGTGCGCCTGCGCGGCCTCAACGCGCACGAGGAGGTGCTGTTCGGCAATCCGGGCGAGCAGCTCGTCCTGCGCGCCGACAGCTTCGACCGCAGCTCCTTCATGCCGGGCGTCCTGCTGGCCGTGCGCCACGCGGGGGAGAACCCGGGCACGGTCACCGTGGGTCTCGACAACTACCTCGATCTGTAAAGGGCCGCGAGAATCCACGATTTCGTAAGTCCGACACCGTTTCGTAATCTTCACCGATGCCGGGCTTCCGCATCGGATCGCCGATTCCTAGGAGAATCCGGAATCGTGTGAGGATCGGGCGAATCGTGGACCGCGACGATTCACAACACGCCCCGCACCGCCATGCCGCGGCGCGGGGCTTTTCGCGCCGCCGCACTCGCCCGCCCCGCCGCCCCGCCCGTCCGCGCAACACAACGGTAACCTAACCCCCTTGTGGAGAGTCGCGCCCACGGTCTACCGTTAGAGACATGACTGAAGCTACTTCTCATCTGCTTGATCCCGCGCCGTTCGGGCGTATCATCCCGGCTATGGTCACCCCTATGAAGGATGACGGCAGCATCGATTACGACGCCGCCCAGAAGCTGGCGCAGCAGCTCGTGAAGGACGGCGCCGACGGACTGCTTGTCAATGGCACGACCGGTGAGTCGCCCTGCACGCATATGGATGAGAAGATCGACCTTGTTCGCGCCGTCAAGGAAGCCGTGAACGTGCCGGTCATCTCCGGTGCGGGCTCCAACGACACCGCCCACACCGTGCGCATGGCGGAGAACATCCAGGAGGCCGGCGCCGACGCTCTGCTGATCGTCGCGCCGTACTACTCCCGTCCTTCCCAGGCCGGCATCATCGAGCACTACCGTGCCGTCGATGCCGTGTCCGACAAGCCGATCATCGTGTACGACGTTCCGGGTCGCACCGGCGTGAAGATCGCCACCGAGACGTACGACGAGCTCGCCAAGCTCGAGCACGTCGCGGCCGTCAAGGACGCCACCGGTAACCTCGCCAACGCCCTGGAGCGTCACAACCGCACCGGACTGACGTGGTATTCCGGCGACGACGGCATCTTCCTGCCGTTCCTCTCCGTGGGCGCCGTCGGCGTCATCTCCGTCATCGCCCACGTGGCAAGCACGCCGATGCGCGAGCTCGTCGAGGCCTTCGACCGCGGCGATATCCGCGAGGCGGAGAGCATCGCCGCGCGCCTCGTGCCCGTCGTGCATGCGCTTAACGGCGACGGCTTCCAGGCCGTCATGGCGAAGGCCGCCCTCAAGGTGAAGGGCTATATCCCCAGCGCCGCGATGCGTCTGCCGAACGTCGAGGCGAATGACGAACAGTACAAGAAGGTCGAAGACGGCATGCGTGCCGCCGGTCTGATCTGAGATTCCCCAGCACCGGGCCCCGAAGGGCCCGGACATCCGGATCCGCGACCGCCCCGCCCGGGCGGCCGCGACGACCACAACGCACACCTGTCGCATAGCTCAAGATGTGAGGTTCGCGCATAGGGCGCGGACACAGGAAGCACCGCGCGGGGAGGCGGCCGGAACCGGACGGGCCCGAGGGTCCGCCGCTCCGGCGTCCCGCCGCGCGGCGCGCGTAAGGATAGAAAGCAGCTATGGCAGATACCACAACAGAAAAGCGAAATACGGGCAAGCCCCGGCGCTCCTCCGGCTCCGCCTCCCGCCGTGGACGCGGCCGCCGTTCTTCGGCGCCGCGCAGCCATGAGGTCGGCGGAAACCAGACGCCGGAACTCGGTCTCGTCGCCCCGCCGAAGTACCGCAAGGGCTCGATGCGCATCGTGCCGCTCGGCGGACTCGGCGAAATCGGCCGCAACATGAACGTGGTCGAGTACAACGGCCACATCCTCATCATCGACTGCGGCGTGCTCTTCCCCGAGGAGGAGCAGCCAGGCGTCGATCTCATCCTGCCCGATTTCTCCTATATCAAGGACCGTCTCGACAAGGTCGAGGGCATGGTCCTCACGCATGGCCACGAGGACCATATCGGCGGCGTGCCGTACCTCCTGCGCCTGCGTCCGGACATCCCGCTGTACGGTTCCGAGCTGACGCTCGCCTTCGTCAAGGCCAAGTGCGACGAGCATAAGATCAACCCGGTCATGCACGTCGTCCAGGGCCGTGACAAGGCCAAGGTGGGCCCGTTCAACCTCGAGTTCATCACCGTCACGCACTCCATCCCGGACGCGCTCGCCGTGTTCGTGCGCACGCCCGCCGGCAGCCTCATCGACACCGGCGACATCAAGCTCGACCAGCTGCCGCTCGACCACAAGATCACCGACCTCGTGGAATTCGGCCGCCTCGGCGAGAACCCGGGCGTCGACCTGTTCATGTGCGATTCCACGAACGCCGAGGTCCCCGGCTTCGTCAAGCCCGAGACGTCCATCGCCCCGGCGCTCGACAAGGCCTTCGCCGAGGCCACGCGCAAGATCATCGTGGCATCGTTCTCCAGCCACGTGCACCGCGTGCAGCAGGTCGTCGACGCCGCCCACAAGTACGGCCGCAAGGTGGTGTTCGTCGGCCGCTCCATGGTGCGCAACATGGCCATCGCCGCCGACAAGGGCTACCTGCACATCCCCGAGGGCACCGTCGTGGACCTCAAGAAGTCCGCGGACATCCAGGACGACAAGATCGTGTACATGTGCACGGGTTCGCAGGGCGAGCCGCTCGCCGCGCTCGGCCGCATCGCCGACGGCAACCACCCGGACATCCACATCGAGGAGTTCGACACGGTGATCCTCGCCAGCTCGCTTATCCCGGGCAACGAGAACAGCGTGTACGGCGTCATCAACAAGCTCACGCGCCTCGGCGCGAAGGTTGTCAACCGCGACAACGCGGCGATCCATGTCTCCGGCCATGCGAACCAGGGCGAGCTGCTGTACCTGTACAACATCATCAAGCCCAAGTGCGCCATGCCGATCCACGGCGAGAACCGCCACCTCGTGGCGAATGGCCTCGTTGCGGTCAAGACCGGCGTTCCGCCGCAGAACGTGGTGCTCGCCGAGGACGGCGACGTGGTGGACCTCTACCACGGCCAAGCCGCGGTCGTCGGCTCCGTGCCGTGCGGTTACGTGTACGTCGACGGCGATTCCGTGGGCGAACTGACCGACGATGACCTCGAGAAGCGCCGCATCCTCTCCGAGGAGGGCTTCGTGAGTGCTTTCGTGGTGGTGGACTCCGAGAACAAGGAGGTCGTCACCGACCCGAAGATCTTCCTCAACGCCGTGGCGGAGGACGAGAGCAGCATCGAGTCCGTCAAGGATCAGATCGTGCGCAACCTCGAGGACGCGTTGCTGTCGGGCACGACGAATACGCAGAAGCTGCAGCAGGTCATGCGCCGCACGCTCGGCGGCTGGATCTCGCGCAAGTGGCATCGCCGTCCGATGATTGTGCCGGTCGTGGCCGACATCGCCGACGAGGACGAGGCCGCGCAGCTGCCCGCCGGCACCAAGTGATGCACTGATAACTGGTATGGATCTGCAATAGATCTTCACGATTCACGGAACCGCCTTTCGCTTTGCGAGGGGCGGTTTTGCGTTGTAGGCGGATGAGGCGGGGAGCGTTGCGCTCCGGCGCCGCTCCCTCTTATGCAAGGTGGCGGACCGCGTAGGCCCGCCACCTTCAATCACCCGCCTTCAAATCGTGCATCAAGGCAATCGTGTGCCCAGGCGGTTATGCAGCGCCATCGTCTGTTTTACAGCTCCTCGCGGCGCTCCTCCTCGACCTCCATATTCGAGGCGAGCGTGGAGTCGATCATATCGTCGCCCTTCGGATCGTCGAGGTAATGGTCGAACTCATGCAGCACCTCGGCCTCCGGGGCGGGCGTCAGCAGCGAGACCACCACGATGAACAGCAGCGAGACGATGAACGCCGGCAGCAGCTCGTAGATGCCCCACACGCCACCCAGCGGCTTGACGAGGTTATGCCAGATAAGCACCATCGCGGTGCCCGAGAGCATGCCCGCGATCGCGCCGTACTTGTTCGTGCGGCGCCAGTACAGCGACGTCAGCATCAGCGGGCCGAACGACGCGCCGAGACCGGCCCACGCGTAGGAGACCACCTGGAAGATCGAGGAATTCTGGTCGAAGGCCACGAAGATGCCGAACAGGAACATGACGAGCAGCGTGCCGCGCGCCACGCGCATGACCTGGCGGTCGCTGGCCTTGCGGTTGATGACGCCGCGGTAGATGTTCTCGCCCACGGCGCTCGCGCCGATGATGAGGTAGGACGACGACGAGCTCATGGAGGCGGCGAAGATGCCCGACACCACGATGCCGCACAGGAAGCTGGGCAGCAGCGCCTGCGCAATGACGATGAACACGTTCTCGGCGGTGGCCTGCGTGGCGAACTGCGTCGGCATCATGGCGCGGCCGGCCAGGCCGATGCACACGCCGCATGTCAGCGAGATAACGCACCACGTGGTGGCGATGATACGGGACTTGCGGATCTCCTCGGAGCTGCGGATCGACAGGAATCGCACAAGCACCTGCGGCATGCCGAAGTAGCCCAGGCCCCAGGCGAGCATGGAGACGATGGAGATGATGCCGTAGTCCGTGGGGGAGCCGAACACGGCCTGGCCGTCGCGCACGATCTGCTGGCCCATGGCGTCGAGCACCGGGGTGGCCGTATGCGTGCCGTCGAGGAAGCCTGGGATGCCGCGCAGGAACGCCACCGTGTTGTCGACGCCGCCGACGGAGGCCACGGAGCCGATGAACACCACGGCGAGGGCGAAGAACATGAGCATGCCCTGGATGAAGTCGGTCACGACCACGGACAGGTAGCCGCCGATCAGCGTGTACGCGAACACCACGGCCGCGCCGATGACCATCGTCAGGTGGTAGTCCCAGCCGAACAGCGTGGAGAAGAGCTTGCCGACCGTCACGAAGCAGCTGCCCACGTAGACGCAGAAGAACACGAGGATGATCAGCGCCGCGATGGTGGAGATGACGTTCTTGCGGTCATGGAAGCGCTTGGAGAAGAAGTCCGGCACCGTGATGGCGTCGCCGGCCACCACGGAGTAGCGGCGCAGGCGGCGTGCGACGAGCTTCCAGTTGAGATATGTTCCGATCGCCAGGCCGATGGCCGTCCACATGGCGTCGGCCGCGCCGGTGAAATACGCCAGGCCAGGCAGGCCCATGAGCAGCCAGCCGCTCATATCCGACGCCTCGGCGCTCAGGGCCGTCAGCCACGGACCGACGCCGCGGCCTCCCGCGAAGTACTGCTTTGCTGACGAGTTGGACCGCTTGGAGTAGGCGAATCCGATGGACAGCATGGTCACAAAATACAGGACCATGGCCAGCAGCACCCAGAAATCCTTGGTGACCACGTGTACCTTCCTTTTCTTCTTGTGTTTTCCGTTGCGATTGCCGGCCCGACGGGTTTCGTGCAGACGGTGCGTGCGCGCTGCGTGCAGCCGGCGCCAAGTCCAACTTACTCACGGGTTGCTACGGGGACTATTCGGGCGTCCGTATGTAATCCATCACCATCGGTCGACCGGGGCTGAAAACATGGACCGTTCCGGATGGCTGACCGACATACGGGGCACCATGACTTGCAACAAACCGAAGGCCGGCACCAATCCCGAAGGCGCCGCCAAGCCGAAGACCGGCGGCAAACCGGTCCGCGTCATCGCGGCCCTGGTCGTTATGGCGCTGGGTGCATGCTGTCTGGCGTATCCCATCGCGGCGCAGGAATCGTGGACTCATAGCCGCATTCCGGGGTGTTCGATACGGCTCCGGGGGTGTATTTCGCGGTTTGTGAGGTCCTTTTTCGGGGGTGGGGCGAGTATACGGGGCTCGAAAACGTTGAAATTGCGTCGGCGTCTCGCGCCGCGGGACCCCACAAACCGGCAGATAGGTTTTCGCACGTGTATCGAACACATGGCGGATGCCGGAAAACCGCGGAATCATGCGGCTTTGCCCATTCGCCGACGCAATCGCGCGGGTGTCCGTATAGACGGATGGGAGAGACTTCCGGTGCACAGGGGCGCCGGATGCTTCGAACCTGCACGGCAGCGTCCCACCAGCCTCGCTCGGCTCCTCTCAATAATCCCAAAGGAATTCCCCGAACTTGACGGCGGTCAATGTTTTCCCGGTGCGGCGCCCGTATCTTGGGCACCATCAAGACATCGTGACAGACATCACGAAAGGAGGCCCCGCCCATGCAGAGCTTCATCCTGCGTCACAAGCCGCAGCTCACCATCATCGGCGGCGCGCTTATCGCCGCCGGCCTGGTCGCGCGCTTCGCCCTGCACTCGCAGCCGGCCTACGCCGCGGCGTCTATCGCCGCCTCGGTCATCGGCGTGCTGCCGATCCTCATCCAGGCGGTGCAGGCACTGCGCGTCCGGGTCATATCCATCGACGTGCTCGTGAGCATCGCCGTGTTCGGCGCATTCCTTATCGGCAGCTGGGACGAATCCGCCATCGTCACGTTCCTCTTCCTCGTCGGCGGCCAGATCGAGCGCTATACGCTCAACCAGACGCGCTCGGCCATCGGCGCCCTCGCCGACATGGCGCCGCAATCCGCCGCGGTCCGCCGCACCGACGGTACTTTCGAAACCGTTCCGGTCGACGATGTGCGCGTCGGCGACATCGTCAAGGTCGTCACCGGCGACCGCATCCCCGTCGATGGCGTGGTGACATCGGGCGCCGGCCTCGTCAACGAATCCGCCATCACCGGCGAGCCCATCCCCGTTGACAAAGCCGAGGGCTCGAGCGCCTCCGCCGGCACCCTGCTCGACGACGGCATGCTGACCATCCGCGCCGACACGGTGGGGGAGGACACCACCTTCGGCAAGATCATCGAGCTCGTCGAAAACGCGCAGGACTCCAAATCCAAAGAGGAACGCTTCATCGACCGCTTCGCCACGTACTACACGCCGGCGGTGCTCGTCATCGCCGTCATCGTGGGTCTGGTGACGCGCCGCGTCGACCTCGCCATCACCATGCTCGTGCTCGGCTGCCCCGGCGCGCTCGTCATCGGCGTGCCCGTGTCGAATATGGCCGGCATCGGCAACGGCGCGCGCCACGGCGTGCTCATCAAAGGCAGCGAGGTGACGCACCGCCTGAGCTCCGTCGGCACCTTCGTGTTTGACAAAACCGGCACGATCACGGTCGGCATGCCGCAGGTGACGGACGTGAGGCGCTACGACGATTCCATCGCCCTCGCCCCTGACGACGCTGCCGGGACATCCTCCGCCCCCGATGACGCCACGCGCTACCTCGTCGGCGTGGAGGCGCAGTCGCAGCACCCGCTGGCGAAGGCCATCGTGCGGCATTTCGACGATGTCCCCGCCCCACAGGTGGACGAGGTGTCGGTGGTGACGGGCGGCGGAATCCGCGCCGTGCACGACGGCCACCGGATCCTCGTCGGCAGCCCACGCTTCCTCGAAACGGAAGGCGTGGAGCTCGGCCCCACGGCCCACGCGGACGCGGCCGAGCTCGAATCGCACGGCGATTCGCTCGTGGCCGTGGCCCTCGACGGACGCATCCGCCTCATGCTCGGCGTGCGCGACCGCCTGCGCCCCGGCATCGCCGACGGCATCGGGAACCTGCGCCGCCTGGGCGCCAGGAACATCGTGGTGCTCTCGGGCGACAACCAGCGCGCCGTCGACCTCATGACGGCCGGCCTTGGCCTCGACCGCGCGGTTGGCGGCATGCTGCCCGACCAGAAGGCCGCGTACATCTCGCGCCTGCGCGACGAAGGCCACCGCGTGGTGTTCGTCGGCGACGGCATCAACGACAGCCCGTCCCTCGCGCTCGCGGACGTGGGCATCGCGATGGGCAACGGCACCGACGTGGCCATCGACACCTCCGACGTGGTGCTCGCGGACTCCGACTTCTCGCGTCTGCCGCACGCGTACGGCCTGGCGAAGCGTACGGTGCGCAACATGCGCGAGAACATCGCGATCGCGGTGGGAGCGGTGGCGCTGCTGCTCTCGGGCCTCGTGCTCACATCGTGGCTCACCATGGCCGTGGGCATGTTCGTCCACGAGGCGAGCGTGCTGGCGGTGATTCTCAACGGCATGCGCCTGCTGCGGTACCGCGTGAAATAAGCGGCGTGTGGCGAAACTACACGATTGCCCCGCCGTTACAGACCGGGCGAATCGTGGAGCATTCCGCAACCGACCGACACCAGATCTCGAAAAACACAACAAAGACAAGGAGAACCCATGAAAACCGCAACCCTGAAACTCGACACCCTCACCTGCCCGTCCTGCATGCTCAAGATCGAGGCCGCCGCGCGCTCGGTGCCGGGCGTGGACAGCGACACGGTGCACGTCTCGTTCGCCAACAGCAAGGTGAAGTTCCGCTTCGACGACGCCCGCACCGATGCGCAGACCGTGGCGAAGGCCATCGAAACCGTCGGATACCCGGTGCTCGGCACGAGCGTCGCGTGAGGTGTGGAGCCTCGCTCCACGCAGCGAACCTGTAGTGCAAGCCACGCAACCCGCATAACCTACATATCCCGAAAGGACAGACCATGACCGCATTCACCGACTACATCACTGCCAACCTCGACCGCCTCGACCTGGGCACCCTCGCCATCACGCGCGCGCACGCGGCGCATCACCCCGAGGTGTTCGAGGTGCGCAGGAACTATGAGACGATTCGCGACCGCGTGGCGGCGTCGCATGGGGCGCAGCCGCAGGTCGGCGAGGAGCTCGCGCAGATCAGCCGCCTGACCGGCGGGTACGCGATTCCGGACGACGCCTGCATGACGCTCGAAGGGACGTATCGCATGCTTCAGGAGGCGCATCGCCTGTATGAGGCGGAGGGAGGCACGGGCGCTGCGGGTACGAACGCCGACGCCGCTCGTGTACAGTAGGGAATCCCGCGCATCGGACCGGGGAAGGAGACGATATGCCGCATGACCTGTGCGTGCAGCTGGTGCCGTTGTTCGACGGCCTGGTCCTCGACGACCAGATGGAGATCCAGCGCAAGACGCGTTTCCGCATGTTCGGCAAAGGCGACATCGTCTTCTCCCCGGCGTCCGAACCGCAGCTGACCATCGTGGCGCGCGGCAGCATGAAGGTGTACCGCATCTCGCCCAACGGGCGCGAGCAGCTGCTGCGTGTGGTCGAGCCCGGCGGGTATGAGGGCGAGGCGCGGCTTTTTGACAACGATGGCGCCGCGGCTGCAGACACGGCCGCGAACGCCGCGCCGGCGCATAATCTCTACGGCGAGGCGCTGGGCGACACCAAGGTGTGCATCCTGCGGCGCAGCGACTTCATGGAGCTGCTCGGCACGCATCCGCAGCTGAGCCTGCGCCTGCTGTCGGCGGTCGCCGGCAAGATGGCGCGCGCCGAGGAGCAGGCGCAGTTCCTCACGATGGGCCGCGTGGAGGAGCGCCTCGCGATGTATCTGCTCGACCTGTCGAAAGGCGCGGGCGGGTCGCCGCGCATCCGCATTCCGATGACCATGCGCGAGCTGGCATCGTATCTGGGCACCACGCCCGAAACCCTCTCGCGCAAGCTTCGCTTCCTGGAGGAGGAAGGCTACATCGCCCGTCGCCGCCGCGACATCCTCATCCGCGACCCCGACCGCCTGGAAGACATCTGATTCCCTCCGGGAACAATGTGATGGCTTGCGGACAAATTCCGTCTGTTTTTTACGGAAAATGCACGACTTATGTCCGCAAACCGTACCATCGTTTCGGGAAAGGGCATGGGGTCTGCACTTCGGGCAATGTGTTGCCGCCGTCGACGGATGTTTTTCGACTTACTTGTTACTTGCCACTTACTTGCCACCTGCTGGTAAGTACGTGGCAAGTACGCGGCAAGTTCAACCCGAATCCTGCACACGTGGCATATCTTCGTGGCATAGTCCCATCATGTGCGGCTCCATCGTGCGTACCCTCGCCGAAGCTGAGGAAATACGAGCGGAAGTCGGTGGTCGGATTATGGTACTCGTCATTCGCCGTGGGCCCAGATAGGTGACGAAGGAATCCTTCGCCGCCTCGAGGTCGTTCACATACGGCGCCACGTGGTTGATGTTTGCGATGCCGGCGTGCATGGGGCTTCTTTGCTGGTCTGGGGCGTCGGTTTCCGGCGCGGTGCACTTGGTTTCTACTTATGGTACGGCTCGTGCGCATTGATCTTGAACGCGCGGTAGACCTGCTCGAGCAGGATCACGCGCATGAGCTGGTGCGGGAAGGTCATGGGGGAGAAGCTCAGCTTCCAGTCGGCGCGCGCCAGGATCTCGGGCGCCAGCCCGAGCGAGCCGCCGATGATGAACTGGATGTGGCTGGCGCCGTGCAGTGCGAGGTCGTCGAGCTTCGCCGCGAACCGCTCCGAGGCGAGCATCTGCCCGTCGATGGCGAGCGCAATCACATACGCGCCGTCCTTGATATGCTTCGCGATGCGCTCGCCTTCCTTGCGTTTGATGAGCTCGTCGGTGCCGGGCGTCGCGTGCTCGGGCGTTTTCTCGTCGGCCACCTCGTAGATGCTCAGCTTGCAAAAACGCTGCAGCCGCTTCGAATACTCGTCGATCGCGTCGCGCAGGTAGCGCTCCTTGATGCGCCCGGGGGCGATGATGTCGATGTTCATGCTCCGCGCTCCTTCCGTCACTGCCATGGTACCGGCGGGCGGCGGGAGGAAGGTACACGATGGCGCCGCTGTGGTGTTGTGCCGTTGCGCTGCGGGGATGGTGCGCGATGAAAAGTGAAGTTCTTCAGTACGGCGTGTCGCGGGTTTAGCATTTTTATATGGAGTTCGTGACATCGCCGAAGACGGTGGTGCAGGGCTTCATGAAGGGTTCCAATCTGCATCCGCACACAGTTACACGAAGGGGAAAAGACTATGGAAGAGAAAAATGACCAGACCGACCAGGCCGAGCTGATTGAGAAGACCGAGCAGACCGAGCAGACTGCGCCGACCGAGAAGCGCGAGAAACTCAGCCTGTATGACAGGATCAAGTGCAACATGGGGCTGGTTGACAATTTCATCAATTGCATGAACGGCTTTGGCAGCGCCGCGCGCATGACCGAGCAGGAGAAGCGCGATTTCGTCAATCGGTACTCCATCGAGGACATCGAGATCCTCTATATGTACGATTTCATCTGAGTCTCCATAGGCATCAGGTGCCGCGGCGGTGGCTGCCGCATGGGCGAGAGTCGGGTATGGTTGCATGTGAATAACCGGCCGCGCACCCGCAGGGGCGGGAAGACCGCGGTGCGAACCGGCACGGCACCGGGCGCCGTGCGGTCGAGACGCGACCACAACACGAAGAAGCACCGAGCAAGGAGCAGTATGCCAGGAGCGAATCTCACCCAGCAGGAAGCCATCGAACGCCGCGGAGTCGTCCGCGGCGTCCCCCAGTACGCCGTCGCGCTCGACCTGACGGGCGGCGACAAATCCGACGGATCGGAACGCACCGAGAACTTCGGTTCCGTCACCACCGTCACCTTCGACGCCAAGCCGGGCGCCTCTACCTTCCTCGACCTCATCGTCGACTCCACCGACCGCGTGGAATCCGTGGAGCTCAACGGCCGCGCCCTTGACCCGGCCGCCGTCTACAAGGACTCGCGCATCGAGCTCGAGGGCCTGGCCGAGCACAACACCGTCACCGTGGCGGCCACCTGCCAGTACTCGCATACCGGCGAGGGCCTGCACCGCAGCGTCGACCCCTCTGACGGCAACGTGTACCTCTACTCCCAGTTCGAGGTGCCGGACGCCCGCCGCGTCTACGCCGTGTTCGACCAGCCCGATATCAAGGCCGTGTTCACGTTCACGGTCACGGCCCCCGAATCGTGGACCGTCGTGACGAACATGCCCGCCGCCGACGTCACCGCCGCCGAGCCCGCCACCGCCGGCGACCAGGCCGCCGAAGCCACCAAGACCTGGCGCTTCGAGCCGACCCCCGCCATGAGCAGCTACCTCACGGCCTTCTGCGCCGGCCCTTACGCCAGCTGGCACACCGAATACGCCAACGAGGACGGCCGCACCGTGCCCATGGGCATCTACTGCCGCCAGGCCCTCAAGGACGCCATGGCCAAGGACGTCGACTACCTCTTCGACATCACGAAGAAGGGCTTCGCCTTCTACAACGAGCAGTGGGGCGTGCCGTACCCCTACGCCAAGTACGACCAGCTCTTCGTACCCGAATACAACGCGGGCGCCATGGAGAACATCGGCACCGTCACCATCCGCGACTCCTACGTATTCGAGTCGAAGGTCACCGACGCGCTCGCGGAGCGCCGCGTGGTCACCGTGCTGCACGAGCTCGCCCACATGTGGTTCGGCGACCTCGTCACCATGAAGTGGTGGAACGACCTGTGGCTCAACGAATCCTTCGCCGAATTCATGTCGACGCTGTGCACGGCCGAGGCCACCGATTGGAAGGACGCATGGGCCACGTTCAGCTCCGGCGAGAAGAGCTGGGGCGAGGCGCAGGACCAGCGCCCGACCACGCACCCGATCGTCGCGCCGATCCATGACCTCAACGACACCTACGTCAACTTCGACGGCATCACCTACGCCAAGGGCGCCTCGGTGCTGCGCCAGCTCGTGGCCTACGTGGGCCGCAAGCCGTTCTTTGCCGGCATCCACAGCTACCTGACCAAGCACGCCTACGGCAACGCCACGCTCGCCGACCTGCTCGCCGAGCTCGAGAAGGCCAGCGGCCGCGACCTCAAGGCCTGGAGCGCCACGTGGCTCGAGCAGTCCGGCATCACTACGCTGGGCGCGAAGGTCGACACCGCCGCCGACGGCACCATCACCGGGTTCACCATCGAGCAGACCGCGCCGGCCGAGCATCCGGTGCTGCGTCCGCACCGCCTGGCCGTGGGCTTCTACGATGTGGCCGACGGCGAGGATGCGGCGACCGGCCGCATCGTGCGCACCGCCCGCTTCGAACTCGACGTCGACGGCGCCGCCACGCAGGTCACCGAGGCCATCGGCCGCAAGCGTCCGGCGTTCATCCTCATCAACGACGACGACCTGACCTACGCGAAGCTGCGCTTCGACCCCGCCTCGCTCGACTTCGCCCTCAAGAACCTGTACCGCTTCGACGACGCGCTGGCCCGCTCCATCGTGTGGCTCGCGCTGTGGGATATGACGCGCGACGCCGAGCTGCCGGCGGAAAGCTTCATCGAAACGTCGCTCGCGGCGCTCGCCACCGAACGCGAGTCGACCACCTTCCGCTACGCCCTCGGGCAGGTGTCCACGGCGGCGTTCCACTATACGGCCGCCTCGCGCCGCAAGGAGATGGTCTCGCACGTCGCCACGCGCCTGTGGCAGCTCGCGAACGAGGCCGCACCGGGCTCCGACGAGCAGTTCCAGCTGGTCAACTCGTGGCTGGGCTACGGCCAGGGAGACGATTTCGAAGCCGACGCGCGCGGCCTGCTCGACGGCACCGTGACGCTCGATGGCCTCGAGATCGACAACAACATGCGCTGGGGCATCATCGTGGCGCTCGCATCCGCCGGCTTCGAGACCGCGGAGCAGATCGACGCCGAGCTCGCCAAGAACGAGACCACCGAGAACCGCCAGTTCGCCTACATGGCCAAGGGCGCCATCCCGACGCCCGAGGCCAAGGCGTGGGCGTGGGACACCGCGCTGCATGACGACACGCTGACGAACTCGCAGATCGAGGACCTTGCCGGCGGCTTCTCGCTCACCCCGAGCCCCGAGCTGCAGGAGCCGTACGTCGCCAAGTACTTCGAGGCCGTGGACTGGGTGTGGAAGAACCGCACCTTCCACATGTCCGAGGCGCTGCTTCAGGGCACCTCGCGCGGCTCCGGCCTGTACCCGAGCTACGCGGACCCGGCCGCGCTCGTCCAGGCCGGCGACGCCTGGCTCGCCTCGCACGAGGACGCCGACCGCGCGCTGCGCCGCATGGTGGTGGAGAACGTCGACGGCTCCCGCCGCACGCTGCGCGTGAGGACGTACAACGATTCCCTCGCGTGACACGTTGACATCGTGTGTCGAAATCGTGGCGGTCGTCTGCCTTCGGGCGGGCGGCCGCTATATTTGTCTGTGGGTGCGCGGAGGCCAACGGAGCCCCGCGCGAATTCGTGTGCGTCCCGCAACGCAGGGGCGCCAAGTGGAGGAGCTGCAATGCCTCAGATGTTCGGCACCGATGGTGTGCGAGGACTGGCGAATCGTGATCTGGACGCCCAGCTGGCGCTGGACCTCGGCGACGCCGCCGTGCGAGTGCTCGGCGACGAGAAGAAGACGGAGGGGCGGCATCGTGCCCTCATCGGACGCGACACGCGCGTTTCGGGCGACTTCCTCGCCGCGGCGCTCGGCGCGGGCATGGCCGCGGGCGGCTTCGACGTCATCGACGTGGGCATCATCCCCACGCCGGGCATCGCATACCTCACGTCGGTGCTCAACGTCGAGATGGGCGCCGTCATCTCCGCCTCGCACAACCCCATGCCCGACAACGGCATCAAGTTCTTCGCGCGCGGCGGCTTCAAGCTGCCCGACGCCAAGGAGGACGAGATCGAGGCGATCCTCGGCCAGGACTGGGAGCGCCCCACCGGTGCCGGCGTCGGCCGCATCTCGCATGACACCGTGACCGCCACCAACCTGTACATCGACCATCTGGTCTCCGCCGTGGCCCCGCAGCCGGCCGACGCCACCGAGCCCGCCCCGCAGCCACTCAAAGGCCTGCGCATCGTGGCGGACTGCGCGAACGGCGCCACCTCCGTCGTGGCCCCCGAGGCCCTGCGCCGTGCCGGCGCGGACGTGGTGGTCATCAACGCATCCCCGGACGGCTACAACATCAACGACCACGCCGGCTCCACCCACCCCGAGCAGCTGCAGGCCATGGTCAAGGCCTCCGACGCGCAGATGGGCGTGGCCTTCGATGGCGACGCCGACCGCTGCCTCGCGGTGGACGAGGACGGCACGCTCGTCAACGGCGACCAGATCATGGGCATCCTCGCGCGCGCCTACAAGCGCGAGAACAAGCTCGCGCACAACACGCTCGTCGTGACCGTCATGAGCAACCTCGGCCTCAAGCTCGCCCTGAAGGACATGGGCATCACAACCGTGCAGACGAACGTGGGCGACCGCTATGTGCTCGAGGAGATGCTGCGCGGCGGCTACACGCTGGGCGGCGAGCAGTCCGGCCACGTCATCAACCGCGAGTTCGCCACAACCGGCGACGGAACGCTCACCGCGCTGCGCCTGAGCTACGAGGTCATGAAGTCCGGCAAGAGCCTCAAGGAGCTCGCCGCGGACTTCCCGCAGCTGCCGCAGACGCTGATCAACGTGCCGAACGTCGACAAGAAGGCCGCCACCACCAACGCCGCCGTGCAGGCCGCCGTGGAGCGCGAGGAGAAGGTTCTCGGAGACACCGGCCGCGTGCTGCTGCGCCCCTCCGGCACCGAGCCGCTGGTGCGCGTCATGGTCGAGGCTGCCACGCAGGAGCAGGCCGACGATGTCTGCAAGCGCCTGGCGCAGGTGGTGGCCGACGAGCTCAAGATCTGAGCGCGAGGCCCGAGCTCAAGATCTGAGCGCGTCCGCCGTCATCGGCAGGCATGCGCCGGCCACATGCGCCACCCGCAGACCTGTCAACCCATCCGCAAACCCATCCGCATAACGACGAAAGGCGATTATGGCATTCGACAAGGCGAATAAGAACAAGCACCTCGACAAGGCCGTGCGCGAGATGATCTCCGAAGCCGGCAAGGACGGCGTGGCGCCCATCACGCAGATGGGCGAGCCGGTGCTGCGCCACCAGACCGAGGAGTACACGGGCCAGCTCGACGAGCGCACGCTCAAGAACCTCATCCAGCTCATGCGCCGCACCATGCTCGCGGCGCCGGGCGTCGGCCTCGCGGGCCCGCAGATCGACCTGGGTCTCGCCCTCGCCGTGGTGGAGGACCACAAGAGCAAGGATGACGAGGGCGATCCGCGCGAGATCGACGATCTTCCGTTCCACGTCATCATCAACCCCTCCTACAAGCCCATCGGCGACGCCACCGCGAGCTTCTACGAGGGATGCCTCTCCTTCGAGGGCTACCAGGCCGTGCGCAAGCGCTGGCTCGACATCGAGGCCACGTGGCAGGACGAGCAGGCGCAGTGGCACACCGAGCATCTCCACGGCTGGCCGGCGCGTATCTTCCAGCACGAAACCGACCACCTGAGCGGTGAGGTGTATATCGACAAGGCCGAGATCCGGTCCCTGACCGACGAAGACAACCTCGGCTTCTACTGGTGCGACAACCCGGTGCCGACGAAGGCCGCCGAGGAGCTCGGTTTCGAGCTGTAGGCGTGGTACCGCAGACCGCATGACGAAGGGGCGCTCCCTGATGGGGGCGTCCCTTTTGCATTTTCGCATTGGTGGCAGGTGGTCGGTGGCGAGGCGGCGGGTTTGCGGCCGCTACTTCTCGGGTTCGGAGAAGGTGATGACGGAGTAGCGCTCCGCCACGATGCCCTCGTCCCAGAAATCCCCGGGGAGCCCGGCCTTGAGCAGTAGATGCGTCACGAAGTCGCGCGGGTCGCTCAGCTGCTCCCATACCTGCGGCAGATACGTGGCCAGATGCGGGCCGTAGCGCAGCACGAGGCCGTCGGAGTACGGGTGCAGGCGATCGAGCAGGTCGCCGCGCGAATGCACGCCCTCGATGCGCTCGGGTTCGGAGAGCACCGACACCTCGATATGCAGCATCGGGTATTCCTCGTTCTGCACGGGGGCGAAACGCGGGTCGTTGAACGCGGCGTCGACGGCGTGCCGCGCCACGTCATCGCGCAACGATTCGCGGGCGTGCAGCGTGCCGATGCAGCCGCGCAGCCTCTCGTTCTCGGTGAGCGTGACGAAGGTGGCGGCCTTGCGGTCGAGCCATTTGCTCGTGGTGTTCGACGGTTCGCCGACCGGCGGGCGGTTGAGCTCGCGCGCGATGGCGTTGCGTGCCACGACGAGCAGGTCGTTGCCCGCGTCGAGCGGGATCATACCGGTGGTATTCGTGGCCGGGTCGGAGGCGTAGGTCTCCGGGTCATCCGCCAGATGGGCGTATTCCTCAGTGTGCTTGACAAGCCCCGCGAGTCCGGTGGGTCGCTGCGCGCGCTGGGCGTTCTGCCGCGCGAGCGCATCCCTGACGGCCTGCACTGGCGTGCGGATGGCGTGCGGATGCGGCGCCGGCTGCGCGTGCGAAGCGGCGGACGATGGCGCACCGATGGCGGGCATCTCGTCGCTCGACACGGCGGGCGGATCCTTCGTGTCATTCTCGTCGTCGGAGCCGGGGGAGAAGGAGCCGGTTGCGCAGGTACGCATCGGGGCCATCGTGGCGCAAGCGCGCGCCGACGCACTTCCGGCGTTGTCTGCGCCGCCGTCATGCGGCGCCTCCCAGATGGCGAACGACGCGTAGCCGACCACGGCCTCGTTCGTGTCGGCGATGGGCACGCGCGGTTCGCCGGCCACCGACACCTCGTTGTCGTCGCCCGACGTGGCGCGTCCCAGAAGAACCGGGTGCAGGCCTTTCTCGATGCACACGTCGAGCAGGCCGTTGACGGGGATGGCGCCGCACGCCTGGTCCGGGTTGATGGGCAGGTTGCATTCGCAGATGCGCCCGATGGTCTGGTCGTCCAGATGCCGCGCCTTCTCGTGCGGGTAGTAGTGTGACAGATCCGAGCTGATGATGATCACCGTCTCGGGCCCGCCCCACAGGGCCCGCAGCACGTCGCCCACCTCGCGCGGCGTCGCGTCGCCGGCGTTGAGCGGCACGATCTCGACGTTCCCGAGCGTCTCGCGTACGAAGGGCAGCTGCACCTCGACGGCGTGCTCCTGTCGGTGCGTGTCATCGTTGACAATCATCGCGGGGGCATGGTCGAGGGCGTATTGCTCGGCGTCGCGGTCCACCGTCATGGCGCCCAGCGGCGTGTCGAAGGCCGATGCGTTGCAGCAGGCCACGCCGCGGACCGCCACGCGGTGCGTGGGGCCGACGATGACGGCGCGCGTCACCTCGCCGCGGCCCCGTTCGAGCAGGGCGTAGGCGAGGGCGGCCGTCGAGCCGGAGTATGTGTAGCCGGCGTGGGGCACGATGATGGCCTTGGGAATCGTGGGATGCACGATTCCTTCGGTCGCCATCGTCACGACGGCCGTGGTGGCCGACCTGATCTCGCGCTGCACCCTTTCGCGCAGGACGAAGCGGTCGGCCGGGTAAAAGCTGCCTGCCACGGCGGCAGGTCTTATATACGTTCTTTCTGGGGAGAGTATCGCCATTGAAACCACCTCTATTTCCCGATTCTACTGGAAACTGGCGGCTCGAGACAGGTAACCCACCGTATTATTGGAAAACATTTTGTGAAAGCTCGAGGCGTCTTCCGGCCGTCGCCGTGGCGGCGTGGGGGCGTGGCGGCGTGGCGGCGTGGCGGTCGTGGCGGTGTGGAGCGGAGCATGAGGTCGCGTATATGGCAGGCCCTCCCCGTGAAGGGGAGGGCCTGCTGTGCGGATCCGATGGCTGCGGCGAGGGGGATGGACGGCGGCTCCGCTCGGCGTGTCGTGTCACCGTGCGGGGCCGGATTTCACCGGCGGGTCATCGGCGTCCGGCGTCCGGTCTCACTCGCCGTCGCCGGAGGTCTCGACGCCGTTGCGCAAGCGGCGCACCGCGCACGAGGCGCCGGCGATGACGGCGGCGAGAAGGGCGAGCATGATGATGGCGATGCCTGTCTTGGCGAGGGCTTCCTTCTGTTCGGCGGCAGCGGCCTGGGCCTCGGTGACGTCCGTGGTCGGGATCTCGATCGTGCCGTCGGCGGTGGTGTCGGCGCTATTGGTGGCGCCGGCCGTGAACTCCTTGACGACCTGCTTGCCGGACTGCTTGCCCTTCACCGTGAGGCGGTAGGTGGAGCCGTCCTTGATGGTGTCGGCGGAGAAGGAGATCGGGGTGGTCTGCGTGGTGCGCACGCGGACGCCGCAGACGCCTTGGTGGCCGTTGTCCACCGTGCAGCCGTCCTGCGAGGCGACCGTCTGGCCGGTGGCGGTGTCGACGAGCGAGTAGGACACGGAGGCGTCGCCGTTGAAGGCGGTCAGGTCGGCGGTGTAGGCGCCGTCGGAGGCCTTCTCGACGCTGACGTCGGCGTTATCCGACAGGGCGTTGATCTCGCTGGTGCTCGAAGCGAGACCCAGCGTCTTGGTGATCGTGAAGAAGTTGTCGGTCTGGTCCGTCAGGCCGTCCACACGGGAGGCGCCGGGGCCGGAGGCGGCGATGCGCAGCTGGGTTCCGGTGTGGCTCATGGAGCCGCCGTTGTCCATCTGGGAGGAGGAGGTGCCGTAGAACACGTACAGGGCGGAGCCGTCCTTGGCGCGCAGCGGGGTGGTCAGGCCGTAGTAGGACGGCCAGGACACGATCTGGCTGGTGTGGGCGTGGTCAGCGGTCACGATGATGAGGGTGTCGGACAGGTCAACCTTGCTCAGGGCGGTGGCGACGGCCTTGTCGAGGTCATCGGTTTCGCCGATCTGGCCGCAGGCGTTGGCGTTGTGGTCCTGCTTGTCGATCGAGGCGCCCTCGACCTGCAGGAAGTAGCCGTTGCTCTGGCCGTTCTGGTTGTCGGAGAGAAGGTCGATGGCCTTGGAGGTCATGTCAGCCAGGGATGCGCCCTTGTTGCCGAGCCACTCGGAGTTGGTGGTGCAGCTCACGAGGCTCTGGTTGCCGTCCTGCTGGCCGGCAAGCGCCATCTGCTCGGCCGTGTCATGGTCGAGTGCCTTCGACTCGTTGTACTGGGTCGGCATGTTGCCGGAGGAGAAGAGGCCCAGGACCGGGGAGTCCTGGTTCGCTTCGGTCAGCGAGGAGAGCTGGGCGGGATCCTCGAAGTACTGGTAGCCGCGCTCGGTGGCCTGCTCCTTGAGGGTCTTGCCGGCCCACTCGCCCGCTTGGGCGGTCTGGTTGAAGTACTTGTTGCCGCCGCCGAGCGTGATGTCGGCGCGGGTGTCGAGCAGCTGCTCGGAGATGGAGCCGATGCCGCCGTTCTGCAGCAGCTGCTCGGCGTCGCACCGGGCGGCGGAGTCATCGGAGGAGCCGTCGGTCTTGCCCTGCGGGCCGTAGCAGGAACGCTGCGTCGAGTGGGATTCCATGACGGCCGGGGTGGCGTCCTGCACTTCGGCGGTGGTCACGTTGCCGGTGGCCTTGCCGTTGGCCTTGGCCAGCTCGAGGAGGTTCATCTGCGGGGTGAAGCTGTTGTCGACCGACACGGCGTTGTTGTAGGTCTTGGTGCCGGTGGCCCAAGCGGAGCCGGAGGCGGCGGAGTCGGTGACGGCCGTCACCTGGTTGGTGCGGCTCGATCCATCGCCGGTCGCGTAGGTGGTGTACTGGCCGACGCCGGTCTCGGTGGCGGAGGTGGCGCCCGGCTGGCCGATCTTGTCGATGCCGTTGAGCGTGCCGCCGGGGCCGTAGAGGTAATCACGGGCGACGGTGATCTCGGAATCACCCATGCCGTCGCCGATGAACAGGATGACGTTCTTGGCCTTGCCCGACGCCGGGGTGTTGGCGATGCGCTGCGCGCCGCCGTGCTGGCTGAGCGTCTGGACATCAGCGGTTTCGGTCGCGGAGGCGGCCGGGACGCTGGCGATGAGGGTGGCGCCCGCGATGAAGGCGGTCACGCCGGCCATGACTTTGCGTCGAATGGAATTCGTGTTCATGGATCTTTCTTCTCTAACCTGAGACTTCTTCTGATGGGTGGCGGATCGACGCCGTTGGGGAAGACGGAAAACATCGCCGCCTGGACAAGACGCTAGGCGGGCAAGGTGAATGTGGTCGTGATACACGGTGAACGGTTCATGTACAGATGATGAATTCGTCTTCCCGCGAACGACGGCCCATATCGGCTACGATGGGAGCACCATGACGAGTGCGGGATCGCGATGCCGCGAAACGATCGCAGGAGCCGGACCGCAGGAGCCGGACCACATGAACGCGGCCACATGAACGTAACCAGACGAATGTAACCACACGAACAGGGGGAGGGACATGAATCTTTCCGATATCATCGCCGCCGGGGGAGCCGGCGGGGACGGCGCCGCCGGTGGCGCCACGCCGGGCGGGCGGGAGCCCGAGGCCCCGCAGCAGCGCGCCGGCATCCGCTACGATCATTGGGGCCGTCGCGAGGTCCCCATGTACGCGCACGACACCACGCGCGACGAGCCATGGCCCGTCGGCCTCGTGAGCTACAAATACGCCGTCACCGTGCAGAAATGGCCCGCGTCCTGGGTGATCGGGCAGATCGGCGAGATCTCCATGCGCCGTGCCGGCTCGGTGTACATGACGCTGCGCGACCTCGACGAGGACGTGTCGGTGAACGTCGTCGGATTCGGCGAGTTCGCCCATGCCTGCGCCGATTTGCAGCTGCGCCAGGGCGACAAAATCGTGATGTATGGAAAGCCCGACATCTGGCAGAAGGAGACGCGCCTGTCCATCAAGGGCATGGAGGTCTACCGCCTCGGCGAGGGCGACCTCGCGGCGCGCATCGAGCAGCTGCGCCGCAAGCTCAAGGGCGAAGGTCTGTTCGACGCGGAGAGCAAGGTGCCGCTGCCGGAGTTCCCGCGCTGCATCGGCCTGATCTGCGCGCCGCAGTCGCGCGCGGAAACCGACGTGGAGAAGAACGCCCTGCTGCGCTGGCCCGTCATCCGGTTCAAGAAGCGCTACGCCAAGGTGCAGGGCCCCGAATGCCCGCAGCAGGTGACCGCCGCCATCCGCGAGCTCGATGCCGATCCGGACGTCGATGTCATCATCGTGGCGCGTGGCGGCGGCAGCTTCGAGGACCTCCTGGGCTTCTCCGACGAGGGCGTCGTGCGCGCCACCGCCGCCTGCCGCACGCCCATCGTCTCGGCCATCGGGCATGAGGACGATTGGACGCTTATCGAGCTGGCCGCCGACTACCGCGCCACCACGCCGACCGGCGCGGCCATGGCCGTGGTGCCGGACGTCAACGAGCAGTGGGATACCATCGCCGCGGCGCGCCACAGCATCGACGTGATCATGGAGCGCATCGTCAGGGTGCAGGAAACCACGCTCGACGGCTACCTGCACAACCCGCTGCTGACGAACCCCGCCACCATGCTCGACCCGATGGAGGCGCAGCTGCATATGGACCGCGAGCGGCTGGGCAACGCCATGCTCCGGCTCGTGGACTGGGGGCAGGGCGCCATCGAGCAGAACAAGGCCACGCTGAGGGCGCTGAGCCCGCAGTCCACGCTCGAACGCGGCTATGCCATCGTGCAAAGCCACGACGGGCATGTGGTGCAAGACCCCGACGATGTGCCCGATGGCTCCGAGCTCACGCTTGTGGTCAGCCGCGGCACCATCCGCGCCACGAAAACGGGCGGGCGGCATACGGCGCCCGCCGCGCAGGCGTCCGCGACAGGGGATCCTGCGGAGGACGGATCCGCGGGCGGCCCTACGGAGGATAGCTCTGCGGAGGACGGCGAGTAGACACCTGCGAACCGGCCGTTCAATCGTTCGTCCATCCCATCGTCAATATCACAATCGTTAATTTCAAGGAGACAGATATGAGCACCAACACCACCGACAACGGCGAGACCGTGACCATGAAGGGTATGACCGAGGAAGACAAGGCGCGCGTTGACGCCATGAGCTACGAGGATGCGCGCGACCAGCTGGCGAAAATCGTCAAGCAGCTCGAGCACGGCGGCATGTCGCTTGAGGACTCGCTGCGCTACTGGCAGATCGGCGAGGCGCTCGCGGACCGCGCGCAGGCGCTGCTGTCCGAGGTGCGCTCGCAGCTCGATGCCGCGCGCGACAAGCAGCAGGCCGGCGCCGAACACGCCGGCACCCAGCGCTGAGAGGCGCTGAGATCGGGCATGCGCCCTCTCGTGCCCCTCTCACTAACAACTCACTAACAATGTGATGGATTCCGGACAGAATTCCCCGGTTTTGCGCCGAAAATGCTCCGATCGTGTCCGCAAGCCATCACATTGTTATTCATGGTGGCGCACTGCGCGAGTCCGTTACTTGGCGCGAGTCCGTTACTTGCTGCCGTCGATGTCGCTCGGCTCCACCACGGCGAGCACGGCCTTGTGATCGGTGCCCTTGATTTTCACGGTGGTGGCATCGCCTACATGTACGCCGCTGTTGACGAGGATATGGTCGATTGCGGCGAGCGAGGGCAGGGGCCCGTTGACAGGCCATGTGAACTGCATGCCGGATTTCGTGACGCGCGCCGCGTCGCGGAAGCCTGGATTGAGGATGCGCTGGGAATGCTTCTGGCTCGAGGTGGCGTTGAAATCGCCCAGCAGCACGTACGCCGTCCCGTCGGAGGCGTGCTGGGCCGACCATTCGCTGATTTCGTCAAGCGCGCGGCCCCATTGCGAGAACGATCCGGACTTGGGCGACGTGGTGTGCACGCAGATGAAGCGGATCCTCGACGATTTTCCCGATCCGGCGAAGGTCACGGTAGCGGCGGGGAAGTCGGACGCCGACGAGTCGATCGAGGTGGGCGAGGGGTCGCCGAGCGAGGCCATCGTGTAGATGGCGTTCATCGTGCCGCTCGAGGAATCCGACTCGATGTGGTTGGGCAGGTAGCTTTCGATGCCCGCGCTTTCGAGCTCGGTGATGAAGCTCTCCGTGGTCTCCTGCAGCGCGAGCACCTCGATGCGCTTTTCCGAGACGGTCTGGACGATCTCATGCACGTCGGCGCGCCCCTGGCCCACGTTCAGCGTCATGATGCGCGCGCAGCGGTCGTTGGGGTTGGCCACCTTGTCGGTGGACATGTCGGCCATGATCTCGCGCGTGGCGGGGCTGAGCTCGGTGTCCGCGTGGCCGAAGTAGGGGAAGATGGCCACGCCCTGCAGCACGAGGCACAGACTCATCACGATGCATGTGATGCCGCGCCGGCTGTAGGCGGCGATGGCGAAGGTGATGATGATGAGCACCAGCGTCCACGGCGCCAGGGCGCCGATGTCTGCCATGAAGGGGACGGTCTCCCACGAGTACGGCATCCACCAGGACAGTGTGAACAGCAGGCACAGGGCGCACAGGACGCCCAGCGTGATTTTCAGACCGGTGTTTCTGGAAGCCATCGTTCTCCTTTCGCCCGTCCTCTTCCCGCGGACAGGGCGTTCCTTGTCATGGCGCGCGATACGCCTCGGATGCGTCACGTCGGATGCGACACATCGAATACGTCGCGGCGTGTTCCTATTCCATCCATGATATTTCGTTATTTCGCCCACGGCGCGATATAACGCGGGGTTTCCGCACGGCACGTTAGGATGGAGCCCGTCGCGGAACGCCGCGCCGGGCGGAAACACCGGAACACAGAACCAGAACACGGAACGCCAAGCCCGGAGTCTCGACCCCAGACCCCAGAACACAGAGCCCCAGAACACAGACCCAGACCCCAGAGAAGAGGGACCATGATCCGCAGGAAAACGACACGCGCCCGCCGGCGCGTTCTCACCGTCATCGCAGCGGCGCTCGCCGCCGTTCTCGCAGTGCTGCCGCTGAGCGCCTGCGGTTCCGCCGCCGGCGGCAGTTCGTCGGAAGGCAGCGACCCCAACGCCATCATCAGCGTCAACGCCGTCGAGCCGACCGGCGAGCTCCTTCCGGGCAACGTGGCCGACACAGCCGGCTGGAAGGTCATCACGCAGGTTTTCGACGGCCTCGTCACCTTCTCCTCCGACGGCGGCCTCGAATATGATGACGCCGAGTCCATCACTCCGAACGACGACGCCTCCGAGTACACGGTCAAGCTCAAAAGCGGCCTGACCTTCTCCAACGGCGAGGCCGTGACCGCCGAAAGCTACGCCCGCGCCTGGTCGTACGCCGCGAACGCCGCCAACGGCCAGCTCGGCGCCGCCATCTTCGCCACCATCAAGGGCTACGACGACGTGCAGGACCCGAACGGCAATCCTGACGCGCAGCTGTCGGGCCTCGAGGCAGTGGACGACACCACGCTCAAGGTGACGCTGAACGCGCCCGACTCCTCGTTCCCGTACAAGGTGGGCGACGTGGCGTTCCTGCCGTTGCCGTCCGTCGCCTACGACGACATGGACGCCTTCGGCAAGAAGCCGATCGGCAACGGCCCCTACACCCTTGAATCGTGGACCGTCAACGACAGCATCGAGCTGCGCCGCAGCGCCTCGTACACCGGGCCCCGCGCCGCGCAGAACGGTGGCATCAGCTTCCGCGTCTACAGCGACCTCGACACCGCCTACGCCGACCTGCAGGCCGGCAACCTCGACATCCTCGACCAGATTCCGTCGTCCGCGCTGCCGACGTACCAGAGCGACTCGCAGATCGAGGCGTATTCGCAGACGGGCCCGGCCTTCAAGTCCATCACGATTCCGCAGAGCCTCGAGCATTTCCAGGGCGAGGAGGGCGCGCTGCGCCGCGAGGCCATCTCCCTGGCCATCGACCGCGAGGGCATCTGCACGAAGATCCTCTCGAACGGCGCCACGCCGGCAACCGACTTCCTCGCGCCGTCCATCGCCGGCTACTCGACCGACATCGACTCCGACAAGGTGCTGAGCTACGATGCCGACCGCGCCAAGCAGCTGTGGGCGCAGGCCGACGCCATCTCGCCGTGGAGCGGCACCTTCTCCATCGCGTACAACGCCGACGGCGACAACAAGACGTGGGTGGACGCCGTGGCGAACTCCATCTCGAATGCGCTCGGCATCGACGCGCAGGGGCTGAGCCTGCCGACGAGCAAGGAATTCAGCACCGAGGTGAACGAGCGGACCATCGACGCGGCCTTCCGCTCCGGCATCCAGTCCGACTACCCGCATCCCGAGGGCTATCTGGCGCAGGGCTACGATTCGGCCTACGCCGACGGCAAGGGCCTGAACAACGGCGATTACAAAAGCGAGGCCTTCGACTCGTATATGGACGAGGCGGCGAAGGAAACCGACCTTGACAAGGCGGTGTCGATTTACCAGGACGCCGAGCGCCAGCTGCTCAAGGACCTGCCCGTGATCCCGCTGTGGGACATGAACGTGAACGCGGGCTCGAGCACGGCCATGCAGGACGTGGTGTTCAACTACATGGGCCTGCCGTCGTACTACCAGCTGACGAAGCGCGGCTGACGCAGGCCCCGCAAAGGCTTGCGAATGACGCCGCCGGTTCCCGGTTCCGGGCCGGCGGCGTCGCCGTATTCGGCGCGGCGGTGCGGCGCATGCTGGCGCGGCGATGCGGCGAATGGTTCCGGAGATCAACGATTACGTCGTGGGGGAAACCGCCGCGAAGCGGCGCCGATGACGATATCCATCGGGCAGACCGGTGAGTAGACTCCCTACCAGAACATAGAGGGGGTGTGCCGGAACGTCGACGGGATTGCGTGTGCCCGCGTACGCTCGCGCGCCCCGCAAGGAGGATTTCGTGACGTCTACGCCGCATACGCCCGCCGGAGCCGCTTCGCCCCGCATCCGCATCGGTCTCGATGTGGGTTCCACCACCGTCAAGGCCGTCGTCCTCGACTCGACGGTGGAACGCCCCGCACCGCCCGCCCGTCCGCTGACCGAGGACGACGGGCGCGTTCTGTTCTCCGACTACCGCCGCCACCACGCCAATGTGCGCGCGACGGCCGCGGGCCTTCTCAAGGACATCCGCACGGCCCTCGCCAAGCTGGGCCTGGCGGACGAGCCCGTGCGCCTCGCCATCACCGGCTCGGGCGGCCTGGGCCTGGCCGACAGCCTGCGTGTGCCCTTCGTGCAGGAGGTCATCGCCGAAACCGATGCCATCGACGACGCCTACCCCGAGGCCGACGTCATCATCGAGCTCGGCGGCGAGGACGCGAAGATCACGTATCTCAAGCCCACGCCCGAGCAGCGCATGAACGGCTCGTGCGCCGGCGGCACCGGCGCCTTCATCGACCAGATGGCCACGCTGCTGGGCACGGACGCCGAGGGTCTGAACGAGATGGCGAAAAGCCACACCACGCTGTACCCGATCGCCTCGCGTTGCGGCGTGTTCGCCAAATCCGACCTCCAGCCGCTTATCAACGACGGCGCGGCCAAGCCCGACCTGGCCGCCTCCATCTTCCAGGCCGTCTCCACCCAGACCATCGCCGGCCTGGCCTGCGGCCGCCCCGTCAAGGGCAACGTGGTGTTCCTCGGCGGCCCGCTGTTCTTCATGTCCGAGCTGCGCGAGGCCTTCCACCGCACGCTCGAGGGCAAGGTGAGCCAGTACATCACGCCCGTCAACGCGCATCTGTACGTGGCGTACGGCGCGGCCATCGTCAGCGACGACGAGGTGGAGCTCGACGCGCAGAACGAATCCGCGCCCAGCTCTGTCGACATGTCGGTGGAGGAGTCCGTCAGCGCCGTGCGCGGCGGCGATTCCGCCTCCGACGATTCCGCCGACGCGGACACCGCAGACACGAGCGCCGCCGGCGCGGAGACCTCCGACGATTCCGTCGCCTACGGCCGCCTCCAGCCGCGCACGATCGACGAGCTGCTGCGCCAGCTCGATCATCTGCGCCATGTCACGGCCACGACGAAAACCATGCGCCCTCTGTTCAAGAACCAGAAGGAGCGCGACGAGTTCAACGAGCGCCACCACCGCGAGCTCATCGTCCAGCGCACGCTCGATGGCGTCACGGGGCCGCTGTTCCTCGGCATCGACGCCGGATCGACCACCATCAAGGCCACGCTTGTCAACGACGACCGCGAAATCGTCTGGTCCAGCTACGGCACGAACCAGGGAAGCCCCCTGCTCGCCGCCGCCGACATCGTGAGGAAGATCGAGGCCGAGCTGCCCGAGGGAGCCTATATCGCGCGCTCCTGCGCCACCGGCTACGGCGAGGGCCTTATCACCGCAGGCCTGCACGTCGACGAAGGCGTGGTGGAGACGATGGCGCACTACCGCGGCGCCGAGCTCATCAGCCCCGGCGTGACTTCCGTCATCGACATCGGCGGCCAGGACATGAAATACCTGGCCATCACGAACGGCGTCATCGAATCGATCTCCGTCAACGAGGCATGCTCCTCGGGCTGCGGGTCGTTCCTCCAGACCTTCGCCACGAGCATGGGCCTGACGATCCAGGACTTCACGAAGGCCGCGCTCAACTCCACGCGCCCCGTCGACCTGGGTTCGCGCTGCACCGTGTTCATGAACTCCTCGGTCAAGCAGGCGCAGAAGGAAGGCGCCACCATCGAGGACATCGCGGCCGGCCTGTGCTACTCCGTCGTGCGCAACGCGCTGTACAAGGTCATCAAACTGCGTGACGCCGGCGACCTGGGCGACACCATCGTGGTGCAGGGCGGCACGTTCCTCAACGACGCCGTGCTGCGCGCCTTCGAGCTGCTGACCGACCGCAAGGTCACGCGCCCGAATATCGCGGGCCTCATGGGCGCGTACGGCGCGGCCCTCACCGCGCGCATGCACTACGAGGACGGCGAGGAAAGCACCCTCGTGCGCGGCGAGGCCCTCGACCACCTGAGCATGACCACCTCGCGCGACCAGTGCAAGCTGTGCCAGAACCACTGCAAGCTCACCATCACCACCTTCCAGGACGGCTCGCGCTACGTGACCGGCAACCGCTGCGAGCGCGGCGGCGACCGCACCAAGAAGAAGTCGACGCTGCCGAACCTGTACGACTACAAGTACCGCCGCGCCTTCGCCTACCGCCGTCTGACCGAGAAGGCCGCCACGCGCGGCGAGATCGGCATCCCGCGCGTGCTCAACATGTACGAGAACTATCCGTTCTGGTTCACGCTGCTCACGAGCCTCGGCTTCCGCGTTGGCATCTCCGGGCGCTCCAACCACGAGCTGTTCGAGAAAGGCATCGACTCCATCGCCTCCGAGAACATCTGCTACCCGGCCAAGCTCGCGCACGGGCATATCAAGGACCTTCTCGACAAGGGCTACAAGACCATCTTCTACCCGTGCGTCCACTTCGAGGACCTGGACGTCGAGGGCATGGACAACCGCTTCAACTGCCCCATCGTGGCGAACTACCCGGGCGTCATCGGGGCGAACATGGCCGAGTTGCACCAGCCGGGCATCCGCTACATGCACCCGTACTTCAACCTCGCCAACCACGAGCTCATGGTCGAGCGCATCGTGGAGGAGTTCGCCTGGGCGAACGTCACCCCCGAGGAGGCCCGCAAGGCCGTGGTCGCCGCGTACGCGGAGGACAAGATCTTCAAGCACGACGTGCAGCAGGAGGGCCTGCGCGCGCTCGCGTACATGAAGGAGCACGATTGCCGCGGCATCGTGCTGGCCGGCCGACCCTACCACGTGGACCCCGAGATCAACCACGGCATCCCCGAGGCCATCAATACGCTGGGCATGGTGGTTCTTTCGGAGGACGCGGTCTCGTGGCTCGAACCCGGCCGCAAGCTCAACCTCACGCCGTTCGTCGGCGCCCACGAGGTGCGCCCCGGCGCGAAGGACGCCGAGGGCTTCCGCAAGGTCGACGATGGCTTCAACCCGTATGTGACAGGTGCCATGGCGCCGGTGCGCCGCCTCGTGGACGCCACCGGGAAAAGCCACGCCTCGAGCCAGGAGGTGCTGCTCGACGGACGCGGCGAGGTGGAGGAGCCGCTGCGCGTGCGCAACCAGTGGGCGTACCATGCCCGCCTGTACGCGGCCGCGCGTTTCGTCTCCGAGTACCCGGGCCTCGAGCTCGTGCAGCTCAACTCCTTCGGATGCGGCCTCGACGCCATAACCACCGACCAGGTGCAGGAGGTGCTTGCCGAGAAGGACGACGTGTACACGGTTCTCAAGATCGACGAGGTGAGCAACCTCGGCGCCGCGAAGATCCGCCTGCGTTCGCTCAAGGCCGCGGTGGAGGAGCGCGAGGCGGAGAGGCGCCGCGAGGCCGCGGGAGCGGCTGCGGCCGGTGCCGCTGCGGGCGCGAAGGCGCACGATGATGCCGCTGCGTCCGATGCCGCCGGTGCGTCCGATGGCACCGGTGTTTTCGCCGCCTCCCGCGAATCGTCGAAGCAGCTGCACGTCTCGCCGGCGGCCGCCGCCTCCGACGGATTCCGCAAAACCGGCACCGTGCGCCTCGGCGACGCCATCGTGACCAAGGACGAGGCGCGCCGCCGTGCCCGCCAGGCGGCCGCCGCCACCGACAGCGTCGTGGCGCGCGCAGCCATCGAGACGAACACCGCCGCCGGCACGGGCGATGCCGCCGGCGCATCGTCCGGCGAGGAGGGCGCGCATACCAGCTCCCGCCTGTCGAAGTACGCGCACAAGCGCGTCTTCACCAAGGAGATGAAGAGGAACTACACCATCGTCGGCCCGCAGATGAGCCCGTTCCACTTCGAGCTGCTCGAATCCGTGTTCCGCTCCGGCGGGTACAAAACCGACATCCTGCGCCATGCTTCGCACGAGGACATCGAATGCGGCCTCAAGTACGTGAACAACGACGCGTGCTACCCGTCGATCATCGTCATCGGGCAACTCGTCAACGCCATCATCCAGGGCAAGTACGACCCGGACCGCACGGCGCTCGTCATCACGCAGACCGGCGGCATGTGCCGTGCGACGAACTACTACGGCCTCATCCGCAAGGCGCTTGTGGACGCCGGCTACCCGCAGATCCCCGTCATCGCGCTGTCGACGCAGGGCATCGAGTCAAACCCCGGCTTCCAGATCACGCTGCCGCTCGTGCATCGCGCCGTCAAGGCCCTTGTGCTCGGCGACGTGCTGCTCAAATGCGTCAACCGCGTGCGTCCGTACGAGAAGACGCGCGGGGCGGCGGACGAGCTGCACCGCAAGTGGAACGTCGTGATCCGCGAAACCATCGAGAACCACGGACATACCAAGCACGGCAGGGAGTGGTTCGGCCACGGCACGTACCATTACGACCGCCTCGTGCATGACATCGTGCGCAGCTTCGACACGCTGCCGCTGCGCGACATCCCGCGCAAGCCGCGCGTGGGCGTGGTGGGCGAGATCCTCGTCAAATACCATCCGGACGCCAACAACCATGTGGTGGACGTCATCGAATCCCAGGGATGCGAGGCCGTCGTGCCCGGCATGATGGAGTTCATGACGCAGAACTTCTACACCACCGAGTGGAACAAGCGCATCCTGGGAACCGGCGGCAACCGCTTCGGCAAGGGCGTGCTGCGCTGGTGCGTGGAGAAGTACGAGAAGCCGATGAACGACGCCTTCGCCGCGTCGGAGCGCTTCGAGCCCGACCTGCCGCTGCCCGAGCTCATCCGGCGCGCGCAGCAGGTGACGTCGCTCGGCGTGCAGGCGGGCGAGGGATGGCTGCTCACCGGCGAAATCATCGAGCTCATCGAGTCCGGCACGCCGAACGTGGTGTGCGCGCAGCCGTTCGCATGCCTGCCCAACCACGTGACGGGGCGCGGCATGTTCCATGAGATCCGCCGCCAGTATCCGAACGCGAACATTGTGTCGATCGACTACGACCCGGGTTCGTCCGAGGCCAACCAGCTCAACCGCATCAAGCTCATGATCGCCGCGGCCAAGAAGATGCACGCGGCCGATATGGACACCCCCGAGGCGGCGGCTCGCGAGCACGAGGCCGTCATGCGCGGCGACCTCGACGCCGCCGGTGCGATGGCCGATGCGGTTGCGTCCGGTGCGGGCGTCGGCGCGGATCAGGAGAAGGCGGCGTAGGGCACGCTGCCTGATGAGGCCGGGGCCGTTCGGTGTGGGCGAATGCGTGCACCGGACGGCCTTGGCCTTGGCCTTGGCTTTGGCTGAGGGTGGTTTTCAAGGGCCGGGGACGTCCGGTGCGAGCGTCTGTGCACGATGAACGGCCGGTGCATTAGGCTGGGTGTGGGCATAACCGGCGGCGAGGAAGCCGCGCAAGGGCAGGAGGAGCCATGGCCATGTCAGCATCCGATTCGCACTCGTCACAGAATCCGCAATCGTCTCGTCCTGTCGGCGCTTCCGGCGCAATGCCGTCCGCGGCACCGACCGGAGCGAGGGCATCGTATGAAAGCCTTCTTCCGCAGCTCACCGTGGATGAGGCGGCGTCGCTGACGTCGGGCGGCGACGCGTGGCATACGCAGGGCGTCGCGCGCCTCGGCATCCCCGGCATCACGATGTGCGACGGGCCGCACGGGCTGCGCAAGGACCTCGACGGCACCGGCGCCGTCCCCGCCACCTGCTTCCCTCCGGCCGCGACGCTCGCCAGTTCGTGGGACCCGGCGCTCGCGCGCACCGTGGGCGACGCGCTGGCCGAGGAATGCCTGCAGGAGGGCGTGTCGCTCGTGCTCGGGCCCGCCATCAACATCAAGCGCAATCCGCTGGGCGGGCGTTGCTTCGAATACTGGTCGGAGGACCCGTTCCTCGCCGGGCACGAGGCGGCGGGGCTGGTGGACGGGCTCCAGACGCGCGGCGTGGGCGCCACGCTCAAGCATTTCGCCGTCAACAGCCAGGAAACCGACCGTCTGCGCGTCGACGCGCGCCTGAGCGAGCGCGCGCTGCGCGAAATCTACCTTCCCGCCTTCGAATACGTGGTGCGCCGCTGCCATCCGTGGGCCGTCATGTGCTGCTACAACCGTGTGAACGGTGCGTTCGGCGCACAGAACAAGGCGCTGCTCACCGACATCCTGCGCGGGGAGTGGGGTTTCGAGGGGCTGGTTATGTCGGACTGGGGCGCGTGCCATGACCGCGTGGCCTCCGTCAACGCGGGACTGAACCTCGAGATGCCGCCGAGCGGAACGGATTCGCGCGTGGCCGAGGCCGCGCGAGACGGACGCGTGGCGCGCCCGCAGCTCGATGCGATGGCCGGGGGAGTGCTGCGGCTGGCTGACAAGGCGCGGCCCGCGCTGGAGTGGGCGGCGCGGGCCGGGCGCGCGGCGGCGGGGCGCGGGCAGGCTTCGCAGACGGCGGGCGGTGCCGGGTACCGATACGATTGCGCCATCCATCACGCCATCGCGCGCCATGCCGCGGCCGAGTCGATGGTGCTGCTCAAGAACGACGACGGCCTTCTGCCGCTCGATCCGCGCACCGGTGGGCGGCGTCTGGCGGTGATCGGCGAGTTCGCGCGCTCCCCGCGGTACCAGGGCGGCGGATCGTCGCATATCAATCCCACGCGCGTCTCGAGTTTCCTCGACGCATTGCGCGGACGTGGCATCGAGGCGGCCTTCGCACCGGGTTTCGCACTCGACGATGGCGCGAACGATGGTGCGGACGCGGACGATGGCGCGAACGATGGTGCGAACGCGGGCGCGGACGGCGGCGTTGCGGGTGATGGCGCGGCGAACGCGGGCGCCGCAGCGCGTCTGCGCGACGAGGCGGTGGCCGCGGCACGTGGCGCCGACGTGGCGCTGCTCTTCCTCGGTCTGCCAGAATCAGCGGAATCGGAGGGATTCGACCGCACCGCCATCGACCTTCCCGCAGGCCAGATCGAGCTCCTGCACGCCGTGGCGCGGGCCAATCCCAACACCGTCGCGGTACTGGCGAACGGATCGGTTGTCTCCGTCGCGCCGTGGCGCAACGACGCCCGCGCCATTCTCGAGACATGGCTTCCCGGCCAGGCGGGCGGCGAGGCCGTCGCCGACGTGCTGTTCGGCGACGTGAACCCCTCGGGCCGCTTGGCGCAGAGCATTCCGATGGGCATCGCCGACGACCCCACGATGATCGTCGGCGGCGGCCGCTGGACCGGCGAGGAAGGCCATGTGGACTACGGCGAAGGCGTGTTCGTGGGCTACCGGCATTACGATACGGCCGGTGTGCCCGTCGCCTACGAGTTCGGCTACGGTCTGGGCTATTCGCGGTTCGAGCTGGCGGATATCCGCGTCGAGCGCCTGGATGGCGGCGGTGCCGGTGATGGTGAGGGCAACGGTGCCGGTGCGGGTACCGGCGCAGGTGCAGGTGCCGCGGAATCGTATGGCACCCCCATCGTGCGCGTGAGCGCCATCGTGCGCAACCTGTCCGACCGCGATGGCGCGGATGTGGTGCAGGTGTATGTGGCGCCGCCGTCCGATAGCCGCGTGGCGCGCCCCGCGCACGAGCTCAAGGGTTTCGCGAAGGTGGCCGTGCCAGCCCATGGCGCAGCGCAGGTCGTCATCGACCTTGACGCCCGCGCCTTCTCCTACTGGTCCGAGCGGTACCACGCGTGGCACCTGGAGGCGGGGGAGTACCGCGTCCAGGTCGGCGAATCCAGCCGCCGCATCGCGGCGAGCATTCCCATGCGCCTCGACGGCGACGGGCTCGCCGCCCGGCTCGACGGGTGGAGCACCTTCGAGGAATGGAGCGACGACCCGGTGGGAGCACAGGTGGTCGCCGCGCTGCGACGCCGGTGCGAGGCCGGCGAGTTCCCGGCCCTGCCCGACGATTCGACGATGCTCCTGTTCCTGCGTGCCGCCCCCGTCAACTCGCTGACCATGATCTTCGGCGAGGACGGTTCGCGCATGGGCGAGTGGATGCTCGCCGAGTATGCACGACTCACTCGCACGGACGCGTAAGCGGCTCCCACGGCTCCACCTCGACCACCGGCGTGCCGAGGATCGCGCGCGTGGCGTCATCCAGAAGATCCGTGCGCACCACGAGCTCGGTCACGTAGCGGTCGAACCAATCGTTCGATGCCACGAAGTAGCCGTCCTCGCCGGCGGTTTTGCCCCAGCTGTTCTCGACCTTCCAACGGTTGGGGCGGCCGTCGGCATCGAGGTTCACGCCCGTGAGCGTCATGGCATGGTTCGACGGCGCGTCGCCGTATTCGATGGCCTCGCCCTTCTCATACGGCAGCTCGATGCCGAACAGCTCGTCCACGCGCACCGTGGCAGGGTCGAAGATGCCTTTGCCGCGCAACGCGAACTGCATGCAGTCGCATGCGAACCACAGCGGATGGCCCGCCTCCAGCTGGCGCACCGCAGCGTCGCGCAGCGTGTCCATCGGCACGTTGACGAAGGTCATCTGCTCCGTGCCCGCCACGTTCGTCGACCACTTGATCGCGTAGCGCTTGCCGAAGGGCGTGCGATCCATCGGCGCGTTGCACAGCGTCACGAAATCGTCGGGGCTCACCGGCACGTACTTGTGCATGAATTCCAGCGGCGTGATGGATTCCTCGTGGATGATCCCGCTGCGGTCGGTGCCGTCGTAGTTCTCGGTGCCGTCCTTCGGGGCGGGGGCGGCGGAATCGTCGGCGCTCGCGGCGTCCGCGCCGGCGTCGGCGGAATCGTCGGCCTTCTTCTCGCCGCCGTTCTTCTCGACGTCCTCCGCCGCCTCGCCATCGTCGGCATCGCCCTTCGTGCGCGCCGTGAACTCGAAATGCGTCGGCGGCTCGCCCAGCGCGATCGCCGTCATGCGATACACCACGGCCATGTCATCGTCCTTCATCTGGCGAAGCCGCGCCATATCCGCGCCCTGGGCGTGCGCCTCGCGCAGGCGGGCGGCGAAACCGCGCAGCACCGTGTTGAGGTACTGCACGAAGGCGTCGGAATCCATGGAATTCGCGGACTCCGGGTACGCGCTTTTCGGCACGAGGCCGTACTTGTCGGCCAGGTTCACGAACATCTGCCACCAGCCGCCGTCGTCCACCGGGCCCTCGTTGATTACCTCGAAGGTGCGGCTGTCGGTGGGCTCGTCGAGCGTGGCGAGCACGTTCTCGAGGTAGACGTTCGCCTTCTCGATCTTGTCCCAGAAGAACAGGTAGTTCTCGGAGAACTCGAAATCGTCGAGGTTCCAGCGATGCATCACCTCGTAGCGCAGTGTGTTGAGGGATGCGAACATCCAGCAGCGGCCGGAGCGGCGCTGGTTCGTGATCGAGCCCTGCTTGAGCTGGACGTTGAAGTCGCGCGGAAGGTCGCGCACGCCGCGATAGCTCGTCGCCGCGGCGAGCACGCCGTTGCTGACCGCGGCGTTCGCGGCGACGCGGTTGGCGCGGTCGGATTCGAAGGCGAGCGAGTAGCGCGAGATGTCGTCAGGGGTGACGGTGGTGTTGCTGGGGGCGGTGGTGGCGTTGGTGTCGGGGTTGGTGTTCGTGTCGTCTGTCATGTGTCCTCCTTCGATCGTGATGCCTGCGGCGATTGTGGTGCCATGATGTCGCGCTTCGCGGACATCTCGCGCATCTCGCGCCTGCGTTGACGCCTGCCGTGCGGGCCCCGCGGAACGATGGCGAATCCCCCGGAACAGTGGTGCGGGTTGCGTACATAATTCGATGATGCCGGGCCTCCGAGGGCCTGTTTCCGTCCGAAAGCCGTACCGCCGTTGTTGGAGAGGGGCCGGTTTGGCGCGAAATGGCGTTGGGCGGGTGTGGTGGCACCCACTTTGGGCGGTTTCGGGTAGGTTTTCGACGATTTTCCCGGCGGGATGGGTTTCGGCGGGTGTGGTGGCACCCACTTTGGGCGGTTTCGGGTAGGTTCTCGACAATTTCCTGCTAGAGCGGCGTTCGGCTGCACATATGTATGTAAGTCGGGTTGGCAGGGTTCTGGATATGTGCGTTGGCACGTCTCCGATTATGAGCGATGTCGCCCGTTCCCCACTTTGTAAATATAACTAAATCGTGGTTAAGATAATTGTGATTTACTTAGCATAACCGTCATCAAGCGCGTTCACCATCGGGGAGGAATGGGAGGTATATCATGGCGCCATCGTTTGTAGGACGAGACAAGGAACTCGAAACCCTCGAAAACGCCTATGCCAAGGATGATTTCCAGATGGTCGTCATCTATGGGCGCCGTCGCGTGGGCAAAACCGCGCTGATCGATGCTTTCGTGGATGGCAAACCGACCATCTACTTCACCGCGAGCCAGCAGAACGCCGCGCTCAACCTACGCGATTTCAGCTCCTGCGTCATCTCCTTCTTCGGCCTCCCCGCATCGACGCCCGCTTTCGCCAGCTGGCGCGATGCGTTCGATTTCATCGTCGATAGGTCGCGCCAGATGCCGGGGGAACGCATCGTCGTCGTGTTCGACGAATTCCCGTATGCCGCGGCTACGTCGCCGTCACTGCCCTCAGTGCTGCAGATCGCCATCGACCATGGGTTCTCGCGCTCGAACGTGATGATGATCCTGTGCGGAAGCAACCAAGGATTCATGGAAAGCGACGTGCTGGGAAGCAAAAGCCCGCTGTACGGGCGCCGGACCGCGCAGATGAAGCTTCGCCCCTTCGACTATTACGATGCCGCCCGTCTCCTGCCCGCAACCGCCGGTCCGGAGGAGAAAATCAGATACTACGCCGCGTTCGGCGGAACGCCGTACTATCTCAGGCAGATCGATCCGTCTCAGACCTTCGAACAGAACGTCATCCGGCTGTGCTTCAGCAACGCCGGCCTTCTGTACGAGGAGCCAATGATGCTCCTGCGTCAGGAGGTCCGTGACCCCGCCACGTACTACTCGCTTCTGCGGTCGATCGGGAACGGAGCCTCCACTCCCAAACAGATGGCGGAGAAGAGCGGAATCGATGCGCAGTCGGTGGGCGTCTACCTGCGCACCCTTGTCGGACTGGGCATCGTGGAACGCACCGTGCCGTTTGGGGAGAACCCGGAAAAATCCCGGCGCGGGCGGTACCGCATCGCTGATCCGTTCTTCGCCTACTGGCACCAGTTCGTCGCGCCCTATGCGGGGCTTATCGAGACGGGCAACGGCGAGAGCGCGGCTCGGCGCGTGGCCTTCGGAGAGGTTTTCGATACCTACGTGGGCATGGAGTTCGAATCCGTCTGCATGCAGTGGGTGCTGAAGGCGAGCCGCGAAAACAAGCTTGGGATGCTCGTGTCGCGCGCCGGCAAGTGGTGGGGTTCGAATCCCGTGGCGCATGAGCAGACCGACATCGATGTGGTTGCGGCTGACGATTTCGACAAGGTGCTTCTTCTGGGCGAGTGCAAGTGGCGCAATTCGTTCAACGAAAGCTCCGCGATCGAGGCCTTGCGCGGGCGCATCGGACTGGTGGATGGTTCCTTCGGCCGTACCCGGCTTGCGGTTTTCTCAAAGAGGCGTGTGTCCACGGCGACGCGAGAGAAATACGCCGCCGACCGCGACATGATATTCCTTGATGCCGGCGATTTGTTCGACGACGGGTATGCTGCGTCCTGATACGTACGCGATGCGGGGTGGCGGCGGGGTCTCTTCTGTGTCTCTTGTGCCTCCGTTGTAACAGTGGTGCGGGTTGCGTACATTATTCGACGATGCCGGGCCTCCGGGGGTCTGTTTCCGTCCGAAAGCCGTACCGCCGTTGTTGGAGAGGGGCCGGTTTGGCGCGAAATGGCGTTGGGCGGGTGTGGCGGCACCCGCTTTGGGCGGTTTCGGTGGGTTTGGGGTCGTCTGGGTGGCCGAAATGGCGTTCGGCGGGTGTGGTGGCACCCACTTTATGCGGTTTGGGGTTGGTTTTCGACGATTTTCCCAGCGAAATGGGCTTCGACGGGTGTGGCGGCACCCACTTTAGACGATTTCAGGCTCCGCCGCCGCTCCACGCCGGCCGATTCGCAATCGGCCGGGGGCATAGTCCCGCCGGCGGTGGTATCATGACGCCTGTAAAAGGCAACGATCCGTTATCAGCGGGGAGCCTTCGGAAGAACGGAATCCGTAAATCGTTGCGGAACCCCAGTAGAACCGACGGGACCGGCCCGACACAGCCGGACGCAAGCGGTCGCGCACGCACCCGGCGGCATCGGTCGAACCCGAGCCAGCCCGGCGGCGGCACGGCAAGCGAGGTGGTACCGCGGCGCGGGCCCAGGCCCATGTCGTCCTCGTGGCAATGTCAACCAGCCAGTCGAGGAGATTTAAGTGAGCGAAACCACCGATCACGTGTATCCCAAGGCATCCCTCGGGCAGGAGGGCGCCAGCGTCGCCCCGAACCCGAGCTTCCCTGACATGGAGGAGAAGGTCCTCCGGTACTGGGATGCCGACAACACGTTCAAGAAGTCCGTGGACCGCCGTGAGACCGGCGACCACTCCCAGAACGAATTCGTGTTCTTCGACGGCCCGCCGTTCGCCAACGGCCTGCCGCACTACGGCCACCTGCTGACCGGCTACGCCAAGGACGTCATCCCGCGCTACCAGACCATGAAGGGCCGCAAGGTCAACCGCGTGTTCGGCTGGGACACGCACGGCCTGCCCGCAGAGCTCGAGGCGCAGAAGGAACTCGGCATCGACTCCGTCGACGACATCAAGAAAATGGGCATCGCGAAGTTCAACGACGCCTGCCGCGCCTCCGTGCTCAAGTACACCAACGAGTGGCGCGAGTACGTGCACCGCCAGGGCCGCTGGGTGGACTTCGACAACGGCTACAAGACTCTCAACACCACCTACATGGAATCCGTGATGTGGGCCTTCAAGCAGCTGTACGAGAAGGGCCTGGCCTACAAGGGCTACCGCGTGCTGCCGTACTGCCCGAAGGACCGCACCCCGCTGAGCAACCACGAGCTGCGTATGGACGCCGACGTGTACCAGGACCGCCAGGACACCTCCATCTCCGTGGCCGTCAAGCTGCGCGACGAGGACGCGTACATCGTGTTCTGGACCACCACGCCGTGGACCGTTCCCGGCAACCTCGCCATCGTGGTCGGCGCCGACATCGACTACGTCGAGGTCGAGCCCACCGAGGGCAAGTTCGCCGGCAAGCGCTTCTACATCGGCAAGCCGCGCCTCGAGGCCTTCTCCAAGGAACTCGGCGAGAACTACGCCGTCGTGCGCGAACTCAAGGGCTCCGAGCTCGAGGGCCGCACGTACTGGCCGGTGTTCCCGTACTACGCCTCCGACGCGCAGCTGGCCGAGGGCGGCACGCCCGGTCCGCACGCCTTCACGATTTACACGGCCGACTACGTCGACACCGTCGAGGGCACGGGAATCGTGCATCAGGCGCCCTATGGCGAGGACGATATGGCGACGCTCAACGCCAAGGGCATCAAGAGCGTCGACTACCTCGACGAAGGCTGCGTCTTCACCGCGGAATGCCCCGAATACGAGGGCCAGTACGTGTTCGACGCCTCCAAGTCCGTGCTGCGCGACCTTCGCAACGGCACCGGCGCGCTCGCGTCGATTCCCGAGGACCGCCGCGCCCTGCTCTTCCAGGAGAAGAGCTACGTGCACAGCTACCCGCACTGCTGGCGCTGCGGCACGCCGCTGATTTACAAGCCGGTGTCGAGCTGGTTCGTGTCGGTCACGAAGATCAAGGACCGCCTGCTCGAGCACAACCAGGAGATCAACTGGATCCCATCCAACGTCAAGGACGGACAGTTCGGCAAGTGGCTCGAGAACGCGCGCGACTGGTCCATCAGCCGCAACCGCTTCTGGGGCAGCCCGATCCCCGTGTGGGTGAGCGACGACCCGAAGTATCCGCGCGTCGACGTGTACGGCTCGCTGGACGAGCTCAAGGCCGACTTCGGCGACTATCCGCGCGATGACAAGGGCGAGATCAACATGCACCGCCCGTACATCGACCGCCTGACGCGCCCGAACCCGGACGACCCGACCGGCAAGAGCCAGATGCACCGCATCACCGACGTCCTCGACTGCTGGTTCGAGTCCGGCTCCATGCCGTTCGCCCAGTTCCACTACCCGTTCGAGAACAAGGAGTACTTCGAGCAGCACTTCCCGTGCGACTACGTGGTCGAGTACATCGGCCAGACGCGCGGCTGGTTCTACACCCTGCACATCATGGCCACGGCGCTGTTCGACAAGCCCGCGTTCAAGAACGTCATCTGCCACGGCATCGTGCTGGGCTCCGACGGCCAGAAGATGAGCAAGCACCTGCGCAACTACCCGGATGTCAACGGCGTGTTCAACCAGTTCGGCTCCGACGCCATGCGCTGGTTCCTCATGAGCTCGCCGATCCTGCGCGGAGGCAACCTCATCGTGACCTCCGACGGCATCCGCGACACTGTGCGCCAGATCATGCTGCCGCTGTGGAGCTCGTACTACTTCTTCACGCTGTATGCGAACGCCGCGAACGGCGGCAAGGGCTACGACGCGCGCCATGTGCGCGCCGACGAGGTGGCCGGCCTGCCCGAGATGGACCGCTACCTGCTCGCGCGCCTGCGCAAGCTCGTGCTGGGTGTGGAGAAGGATCTCGACGAGTTCGACATCTCCTCGGCATGCGGCGAGGTGGGCGATTTCATCGACACCCTGACGAATTGGTACATCCGCAACGACCGCCAGCGCTTCGCCGACGGCGACACGGACGCCCTCAACACGCTGTACACGGCGCTCGAGGTGCTCGGGCGCGTGATGGCGCCGCTCGCCCCGATGGAGACCGAGACCATGTGGCGCGGCCTGACCGGAGGCGAGTCCGTGCATCTGGCCGACTGGCCGTTCCTCACCGAGGACGGCGCGGCCGACGCCCCCGCCACCGAGCTGGGCCAGACGCTCCAGGCCGATGATGCGCTCGTGGACGCCATGGAGAAGGTGCGCGAGATCGTGTCCGCCACGCTCTCGCTGCGCAAGGCGGAGAAGATCCGCGTGCGCCAGCCGCTGAGCAAGCTCACCGTGGTGGTGGAGGACGTCGACGCCGTGGCTCCGTACGCCGACACGCTGCGCGGCGAGCTCAACGTCAAGGACGTGGAGTTCACGACCCTCGAGGACGCCGACGCCCATGGCCTGCGCGTCATCAACGAGCTGCGCGTCAATGCGCGCGTGGCAGGTCCGCGCCTGGGCAAGCAGGTGCAGTTCGCCATCCGCGCGTCCAAGTCCGGCGCGTGGCATGTGGCCGATGGTGTGGTGATGTGCGAGACGCCGAACGGCGACGTGGCGCTCGAAAGCGGCGAGTACGAGCTCATCAACCGCGTGGAGGAGAAGAACGCGTCCGATTCCGACGACGTCGTTTCCTCGGCGCTGCCGACCGGCGGCTTCGTGCTGCTGGACAAGGCGCTTGACGACGACCTGCTGGCCGAGGGCTATGCGCGCGACGCGATCCGCGCCACGCAGGACGCCCGTAAGTCCGCGGGCCTGCAGATCAAGGACCGCATCACGCTGACGCTCACGGCTCCGGCCGCTGATGCCGCCAAGCTCGAGCGTTTCCGCGATCTCATCGCCTCCGAGACGCTGGCCGATGATGTCACGGTCGTGGCCGACGATTCTGCGTCCGAGCTGGGCGTCCAGGTCGCGAAGGCCTGAGGCGGCGCGTGACGCGACGATTGCGGCGGAGTGATGATTGTCGCCGTGTGTGACGCCGCGTGACGATGAACAGGGCCCCGATGCGCATCTGCGCGTCGGGGCCTTTGTGTTTTTCCCTCACAACACTGTGATGCTTTGCGGACCAGAGGCGTGCGATTCCCGATCCGGATTCCCCGCATGGCATCCAACGGTGCCTCTCGCTGGCACTGGGGTGGCCGGTGAGAGCGACTGTTGGGGGTGTCGTCGTTGGGAGTGCGTCGTTTTCCTTTCAACGGTGCCTCTCGCTGGCACTGGGGTGGCCGGTGAGAGCGACTGTTGGGGGTGTCATCGTTGGGAATGCGTCGTTTTCCGCCCAACAGTGCCTTTCACTGGCACGTGAGCGACCAGCGAGAGCCACCGTTGAGTGAGTAAGCCCGCACCGTCGCCGCCCCATCGCCTGCCACCTCACCTGCCGTCCTCACACCCTCATCTCACCATGCGGACGCGGGAAGCGACGCCGGAGCCATCGTGGAACAAGAGCACAAAACCCCGGCGCGGTGCGCCTTCGCGCGATATTCCTCTGTGAGGAAGAACACACGGTTATGAGACGATTTTGAGAATACCGCGTGATACTGTATAGGCGCTGGGGCACCGCACACGGTGCCGCCTATCCAGCTTTGCGCTCCGTCCGCGTGCATTCCAGGCCGCGGGAGCGCCCACGGAGACCCGCCGCCCGAGGGATATGAGGGCGGCTGCAAGCTCCCATCGGAAGTATCGGTAAGAAGACGGAAGAGTTTTTCGTGCACAAGTCAATGATTCGCCGCGTCCTTCTCATTGCGATCGCGGCGCTATGCGTTATGGCGACGGCCCTGTCCGGTTCCGTGACGGGGGAGAGCACCCGTGCCACGGCCGTTCCTCCAAGTTCCACCGCTGACAGCGTCACGCGCGCGCTGACCATCCATGCATGGGGCAACGACGTGGCCGGCAACCCGCAGTACGACACATCCGTGTCCACGTCGACCGGCGAAAGCGTGCGCAAGGAGATCGCCGGCGCGCAGCTGACCCTGAGCACGGCGGACGGGTATATCAAGAAAGACGATTCCTCCGCCGTGGACGTCACGATATCCTCCGACGGGCGCTCCGCCACGTGGACGAGCACGACCACGGCGCTGGTGCTGCAGGTGGCGGCGGGCTCCTACACGCTGCACGAAGACAAGGCATCGGACGGCTATTACTCCGCCGCCGACGTGACCTTCACCGTTCCCGAGGACACCACGACGGTAGACACGTCGAAGGACTGGCAGGCCATCAGCGAATTCCCCGTCAACGCCGACACCACGAACCCGTGGGAATACAAGGACGTCACGTGGACGAGCCGCCAGGCGATCGCCACCACCGGCGACGGCAAGAGGGTCGACCCGCTTCCCTCGATTTCTGTCGCCGACGGCAGCGGAACATCGTCCGTCGTCTACTGCTACAACTATCTGAGCACGGCGCCGCGAGGCCCCCAGGCCTCCAGCGGCATGCAGTACACCCGGTACAACGAGACCGAGGGCTCCATCGCCATGCTCTGGACCAGCGCCGCGTATAGGCTCCAGTCCGATGCCTACGGCACCATCTCCGACTCCACGGAATTCGCGCGCCGCATCATGTCGGTCGCCACGCGCGGCTACCCGAACAACGCCACCATCACGGCCAACAACCCCACCGACCTTCTGGCGGGCCTCGACGCAAACCAGCAGCGCATGGTCACCCAGCTCGCCGTGTGGCATTACACCGACGGCGGCTATGTCAACAAGTTCGCTCCAAGCTACTCCTTCGCGAACCTCGTCGACCCCACGACAGGCAACTACTACGGTTTCAACCAGGCCATGATCGACGCCTACAAGAAGCTCATCGACCCGACCGGCTACACGCTCCAGGCCAGCGAGGCGCTCCAGTTGTACCAGCCGGGCTCCGAGGTGAAGAACTACCAGAACCTCCTGGGCACCGCCACCATCACACCGAATGCCATGGAGACGAGCATCGTCGACGATTCCATCGACTACTCCAAGAACCCCGCCACCGCCACCATCTCCGGCACGAAAACCATCAACGGCAAGACGCTGTCGCAGTACGGCACCACGGGTGATGACGCGACCGTCCGCAACCTGTTCGGCACCTTCGCCTTCCGCATCGCGTCCGACACGAACGCCCCGCTGCCCGACAGCGACACGGCCACGGTCGGCGCCGACGGAACGTTCACCTTCGGGCAGATTACCTATACCCAGCCGGGCACCTACGTGTACTCGGTGGCCGAAATACCCGGAACCGACCCCGACGTCGGCTATGACAGCACGGCGCATACGGTGACCGTGCAAGTGACGAAGGGGACGGGCGCCGACGTCGGTAAACTCGTCTCCACGGTGACCTACGCCGACACCGGCGGCATCACCGTGAACAACGTGTACACCAAGGACGCCACGGCGCAGCTCGAAGTCACGAAAACCATCGACGGCAAGACGCCCGCGCGCAATGCCTACGATTTCACCGTCACCGCGAACAACGGCGCACCCATGCCGGAGGGAACCCCCGCCGGCGGCTCGGCCGTCATCACCAACGATTCGCTGGGCAAGGCGATCCTGAGCCCCATCGTGTTCTCGAAGGCCGGCACCTACACGTATGCCATCACCGAGAACAAGCCCGCCGACGCCGACGCGGGCATCAGCTACGACACGGGCACGGTGACCGCCACCGTCACCGTGACGCGCAACGACGCCGCGAACGAGCTCGAGGCCTCCGTCTCCTACAGCAAGGACGCCGCGGACGGCACCGTCACCACGGGCCAGGGCGGCAACGCCTTCCAGAACACCACAATCGCCCCGAACCCGGTCGACGTCTCGATCGGCGCGAACAAGACGCTCGACGGCAAAACCGGCTTCGCACCCGATACCTTCTTCTTCACGCTGCAGGCCAACGCGCCCGACACGCCCATGTCGGCCGACCCGGCCGACAACGGCTCCGAACTCACCGTGTCCGCCCACAGCGACGGCACCATCCCCTTCGGCACCATCCGCTACACCGCCGAAGGCACCTACACGTACACGATGATGGAAAGCAAGGGCGACGACGTGGGCATCGCCTACGATTCCTCCGTCGTGCTCGTGACCGTGACCGTGACACGAGACACCACCACCAACGACCTCCAGGCGAGCGTGACGTATTCGGCGAACGGATCGACGTCCTCCGACAAGCCAACGTTCAGGAATACCACGATTGCGCCGGGCGCCGTGAAGGACCACATCTACTCCTCCAAGACGCTCGCCGGCAAGCCCGCCGCCAGCGGCCAGTTCTCCTTCCGACTCAACGCCGCCGACGGCACGCCGATGCCCGAATCGTGCACGCCGCAGACCGACCAGACCACGGGAACCATCTACTGCGACACGAACAACGGCGAGAACGGCGTCATCGACTTCGGCCCCATCGTGTATTCGGCCGAGGGAACGTACACGTATGCGATCACCGAGAATGCGACGGGCGATCCGTCCATCGCGAAGGACACCGCGTCCCACGTCGTCACCGTCACCGTGACGCGCGACCCGGCCACGAACACACTGAGCGACACGGTGACGTATGACGCGGGCGAGGCGCCCGCCGGCTTCTCGAACAGCTACGTCAAGGCCGTTCCCACCACGGCGCAGCTGCGTCTGACGAAGATGCTCGACGGAATCCCGGCCAACACGGCCGGCCAGTTCTCCTTCGAGCTGCACCCCGTCTCCACCGACGCCATCGACACCGAGGGCAACGCGGTGAGCGTGCCGATGCCTGCGGACGCCACGACCGGCTCCGACGGCACGCCGACCGCCACCACCACGAACCAGGGCGCCGGACACGCCTCCTGGGCAGACATCACCTTCGAATACCCCGGCGTCTACACCTACGCCATCCACGAGGTGGCGGGAAGCGACGCGAATATCGTGTATGACGCGAACGTCTACACGGCGAAGGTGACGGTGACGCGCAACGACGACAACACGCTGTCCGCCTCCGTCAGCTACGCGGGAACCGACGCGCTGCTGGTGGTGCAGAACACCACGACCACCGGCTGGGTGGAGATCCGCGCCACGAAGCTGCTTGACGGCAAGCCTGCCAAGGCCGGTCAGTTCACCTTCTCCATCACGCCGTCCGGCAACGCGCCGAGGCTGCTCAACACCACCATCTCCAACGGCGACAACGGCCTCATCGACTTCACCGTGCCCATCACCCTGAAGGACCTCGGAGACGCCGATTCGGCCACCTTCACCTACACCTTCCGCGAGGTGCAGGGCGACGACCCGACCATCGAATACGACACGAAGGACCGCACGGCCACCGTGTACGTGAAGAAGGTGGTGAAGGACGGCGTGACCGGCCTGCGCGCCATGGTGGTGATCGACAAGGAGCAGACCACCGCCGACGACAAGAACAAGGATTACATCGCCTACGGCTGGGATGGCGTGGCCGACGGCACGATCTACCACGCCAAGGCCGGCGCCACCATCACGGTGGATGATTTCGACGATGCTTCGGATTTCGATCTGGCCGCCACGCCCGACCAGGGTGACGCCTACATCAAGCATTACCCGAAGATCCATAACACCACGAAGCCGCTCGAGCCGGCCACGGCGGACCTTACGGCCACCAAGACGCTCGACGGCACGGCGCCGGCGGGCGGCGCGTTCACGTTCACGTTGACCGCGGCCGACGGCACGCCGATGCCCGGGGGCGCCACGCAGTCCACGGCGGCCGACGGTACGGCGCAGCTCGTCTCCACGGCGAGCAACGGGGCCGATGGCACGGTGGACTTCGGCACGATCACGTACACGGCGGAGGGCGTCTACCGGTATTCGATCGCCGAATCCGTGCCGTCGGACGCGGACGTGCAGTCCGGCACAACCGTCTACGACACCTCCACGCATGCGGTGACGGTGACGGTGGCGCGGTCCACGGCCAATCCGAACAAGCTCGTGGCGAGCATGATCTATGACACGTCCACTGCGCCGGCGTTCGCGAACACCACAGTGCCCACCACGGCGGTGCCGGTGACCAAGAGCATGACCGGCTCGTGGCCTGACGGCGCGCGGTATTCCTTCACGATGACGGCGCTGGGCTCCGACGACGGCGGGTCCGCCGACGGGGCGGGGCCGCTGCCTGCGGCGAGTGCGACGACGGGGGATGCCGGCAACTCGGTGATGCTGACGATTGGCGCGACCGACGATGCGGCCGGCGGCAAGGACGGCGCGGTGACCGCGTCCTTCGGCCCCTTCCCGTTCACGGTGGCCGACATGGGCAAGACCTATGTGTACGAGGTGCGCGAGAACGGCGCGGACGGCCAGCCCGGAACCGGCGGCGTGGACGCGAACGCCGTCGCGTATTCGCGCGCCGTCTACCGCGTGCAGGTGACGGTGGGCGAGGGCATGGCCGACGCCACGCAGCGCCTCAACGGCAACAGGGCCGGCGTCGTCATCACGCAGACCGTTGATGAGAACGGCCAGACGCTCGACACGCCGGTGACGGTCTACGATTCCTCGCAGACGGGCGACGGCGCGGGCGACGGCAGCGACGGCAGCGACGGCTCCGGCGGCGCGGCGTCGACGCAGACCTACGCCGTGCCGTTCACCAACACGCATCTGACGACGGTGACCCTGCCCGGCGCCGGCGGCCCCGGCATGGGCGCCTTCGTCGGCGGCTGCGTGCTGGCGGGCCTTCTGCTGCTGTTCCTCGGCGGCTTCATGGTGCGCAGGGATTCGGACGATTCCGATGACACCGCGACTGGTTCCGCGCCGCGAGGAGATGCCATACCGCGCCACGCCTCATAACCGAGGCGTGGCGTGACGGGCGCGATGCCACGTCGCTTCCAGACGGCGCGTTTTGCCTCACGGCAGGGCGCGCCGCTTTCGTTCTGCGCATGTGCATGGCATGCGGATATCCGCGGGGCGCGCCATGATGGGGCGTATGACTCAGACGGGGAATGCATCGCAGGAATCGGAACCGAGGCGCGTCGTCGCAGGAATCGTGGCCCATGTGGACGCAGGCAAGACCACGCTGTCGGAGGCGCTTCTGTACACCACCGGTGCCGTGTGCACGGCCGGGCGCGTGGATCACGGCGACGCGTTTCTCGACCCCGATCCACTCGAGAAGCGCAGTGGCATCACCATCCACGCGCACCAGGCCTGCATCCGCACCGGAAACCTCGAGCTCACGCTGCTCGACACGCCGGGCCACGTCGATTTCGCCGCCGACACGGAGCGTGTGCTGCGCGTGCTCGACTACGCCATCCTCGTCATCTCCGGAACCGACGGGGTGCAGGGGCATACCGAGATGCTCTGGCGCCTTCTCGAGCGCTACGACGTGCCCGTCATCGTATTCGTCAACAAGATGGATGCGCCCGGGGCCGATCGCGACGCCGTCCTGCGCCAGCTGCAGCGCAGGCTGTCGCACGGCATCGTGCCGCTTGACGGCGGGGATGGCGCGGATGGAGCGGACGGGGCTGACGGGTCTGACGGTGCGACCGGAGCTGACGGGGCCGCTGCGGACGGGGCGACCGGCGCGTCCGACGACGATGCCATCGATGTCGGAGACTGGGGCTGGTACGCCGAGGACGTCATCATGCAGGACGACGCGGCCACCGAGGAATACCTCGACACCGGTGCGCTGCGCCGCTCCACCGTGCGCCGTCTCATCGCCTCGCGCATCGTGTTCCCCGTGTTCTTCGGCTCCGCGTTGCACATGTCGGGCATCCAGGAGTTCCTCGACGGCCTCGGCATGTGGATGCAGGAGACGAGGCGTCCGGCGGCGTTCGGCGCGAAGGTGTACCGCATCTCGCATGACGAGCGGCATAACAGGCTCACCTGGCTGCGTGTGACCGGCGGCGAGCTGCACGCCAAGGACGTGGTGCGCGAGATCCCCGGCGGCGGGCGCGGCCTCGGTACGTCCGACGATGGCGCCATCGTGGAGAAAATCGACCAGGTGCGCATCTACAACGGCGCCAAATACGAAGTGGTCACCGAGGTTCCGGCGGGCGGCGTCTGCGCCGTCACCGGGCTCGAGCGCACCTTCCCGGGGCAGGGCCTCGGATTCGAGCCCGACGCGGGGTCGCCCACGCTGCAGCCGGTGCTCACATACAGCGTGTGGCCGGCCAAGACGCCGGATTGGAAGCCGTCGCCCATGGCGCCGCACCCGGTTTTCGACGACTTCACGCTGCACCGGGCCATCGCCGGGCTGCGCGAACTCGAGGACGAGGAGCCGATGCTCAACGTGGCGTGGGTGGAGCGCCTCCGGGAGCTGCAGGTGCAGGTGATGGGAGAGATGCAGCTCGAGCTGATCCACCAGGTCATGCTCGAGCGTTTCGGAATCGACGTGGGCTTCGGCAACGGCGGCATCGTGTACCGCGAGACCGTCACCGAGCCGATGGAGGGCGTGGGGCATTTCGAGCCGCTGCGCCATTACGCCGAGGCGCATATTCTCATCGAGCCGGGGGAGCCGGGCAGCGGCGTGCGCACGGGCAGCGACGTGAGCCTCGACGTGCTCGACCGCAACTGGCAGCGGCTTATTCTCACGCATCTGGCGGAGAAGGAGCATCTGGGCGTTCTTATCGGGGCGCCGCTGACCGACGTGAAGCTTACGCTGGTGGCGGGCAAGGCCCATCTCAAGCACACGGAGGGCGGCGACTTCCGGCAGGCCACGTACCGCGCCGTGCGGCAGGGGCTGATGGAGCTCAGGGAGCGCGATGCCTGCCGCCTGCTCGAGCCGTGGTACGCGTTCCGCCTCGATGTGCCGGCCGATTGCGTGGGGCGTGCGATGTCCGACGTGCAGATGATGCGGGGCGACTGCGCCATCGATGATGATATGGAAAACACGCCGGAGGGTTCAGGCGTGTCGGGTGGCTTCGGTTCGGACGGTTTCGGGGCTGGCGGTTTCGGGGCTGGCGGTTTCGGGCCGGACGATGGTGCCGAGGGCATCGTGACCCTGACCGGACACGCCCCGGTGGCGCGCATGAGCGGATACGCCACCGACGTGAACGCCTACACGCACGGGCGCGGACACATCATCTGCACCTTCGACGGCTACCGTCCGTGCCGCAACGAGATCGACGTGGTGCAGGAGGCGCGCTATGACCCCGTCTCCGACCTCGATAACACGCCCGACTCCGTGTTCTGCGCTCATGGCGCCGGCTATCCGGTTTCCTGGCGCGACGTGCCCTTCCACAAGCACCTCGACTGGGCCACGCAGTGGCATGTGTGAGGGCGCGCGGGTGCACGGCGGCCGACGGGTATAGATGAAAGGCGCCACGCCTCGGATTCGAGGCGTGGCGCCGGTGAAGCGCTCGCGGACGGTGGGCGATGGACTCGCGGTGATGGCCGTCTAATGGAGCTTGATGGCGGGAACGCCGGGGGAGGCCTTGTGGAACACGGTGCCCGGCGTGGTGCGCGAGGCGGCGAAGTCGATGCTGCTTGTGCTGGAGGAATCCGTGTACTGGTCGTCATCGGCGCTCACCGTGGAGTCGCCCGGCGTATACCAGACGGTGGTGTAGGGAATAAGGGCCGCGGCGCCGGAGCCCTTCATCTGCAGGTAGGCGCGGCCGGTCTGACCGGGCTCGATGGGCGTGGTGCAGTGGGCGTCGCCCTGGCTGAGAATCGTGCTCGTGTTCGTCAGCATCGTGATGGCCACGTCGGCGTTGAGAACCGTCTCGTCCGTGTTGTTCCGCAGCTCCACCCAGCCGTTGTAGTAGCCGTAGGCGTAGTTGTCGAGCGACACTCCCACCACCTTGAGCGCGGAGGAATCGTCGGTGTCGGTGGCCGGATTGTTGCGCGTCACCGCATCGTTGCCCACCTTCGTGCCGCTGACCGACGCCATCGGGTTCGTCTGCAGCTGCGTGTCGGATCCGGTGGCGGATGATGACGGAAGGATCGGGATGCTCGTGCCCACCGCGCCGCTGGCCGACGCCGACGGCGTCGATTCGGCGATTGCGTAGTTGGCGGGGGCGCCGTTGCGCCGCCAGCCGCCCTCGTCATCCAGTGTCCACGTCCTCATCGTGTCGAAGAAAATGCCGCTGCGGCGGAAGGAATACGTCACCGAGCAGGCGGACCCGACGATTGCCACCACGCAGGCGGCGGCCGCGACCGACGTCAGCATATGCGGGATGGGGCGGCGGTCATAGAACAGCGCGGCCTCCTTGGCGCCGCGCGATCGGAGCGTGGCGAGGGGCTCGGGCAGCAGGGAGCGCTGGAAGCGTGCGAGCAACACGGCGCGCATTGTGAGCAGCGCGGCCACCGCGATGCCCAGGAGCGCGATGATGCAGCCGAGGTTCTGCGGCATGAGAAGCGTGACGAAAAGCCCGGCGACGGACAGCACGATGGCCGCGGCGGCGCACGCCGCCTCGCGTTTCGCGGCCGACTCGCCTTGGTCTGCGAGGTCCGCCTCGGGGGCGCGGTGCCCCGACGCCTGCGCCGTCTTCTGCGCCGACGTCTCGGATCGCTTCTGCCTGAATCGCTTCATGGTGCTTCTCCCTTCGCGTCGCCCGCGGACGCGCCTGTCCGTAACTACCTAAGAGATTAGCAACGCCGCGGGGCATGCGCCACGGCCGGATGCCGCCGCGGCGGACGCATACCGTATGCGGCGGGCTTGGGTTCTCAGGCGCCCGTGGTTCTCAGGCACTCGTGCAAGAATGGAGCCGGATCCGTCCGCACACCGCCTCCGGCATGCGGCATGCGCGGGCGGGCGAAGGCCGAAAGGAGCGGAACGGAGCCATGAAGCTGATCACGGCATTCGTGTTCATCGTCGGACTGATCGAACTTGCCATCGCCGTCTCGTCGTGGATCCAGATTCGGCGGGGCGCCCACGTCAACGAGCGCCCGCGCGTTCCCCTCGCCATCGCCATCTGTGCGTTCCTCGTGGCCATCGTGCCCAATATCGCCGCCTGCCGGCATGGCGAAAGCGTGGGGCACCAGGTGCTGGCCGTCGCCGTCGCCTTGGCCTTCCTTGCCTACGCCACGGTGCTCGAGGTGCGCGTGGCCAGGTGCCGCGAGCGCGTCGACGCGTGCTGCTGCGGCGTGGATGCCGGCGCCCATGCGCCGATTATGCGCTATACCTACGATGGCATCGAGCATATGGGCGTGGCCCTGCAGGTGTTCGGCCGCGCCACGCTGCAGCGGGAATTCGCCGCGCGCAAGGGCGAGACCATGGATGTGTATGTGGACCCCGACCATCCCGAGCGATTCATGTGTTCGCGCCATCGCGGGCGCGGCCTGTGGGCGGTGCTCGTGGCCGTGTTCTTCGTGGTCATTGCGTTTTTCGTGCCCGGTTTCACTCTGTGATGGTTTGCGGGCGTGACGCGGGATCGGGCCGTGACGCGGGATTGGCGACGCGGGTTTGGTGACGCGGGCGCGTGGCCGGCTTCCAATGGCGCGCCGCCCGCTGGTATAAGATAAGCCGTGTTCCGGCAGGCCACACCAGAGCGCTGTGAGGTGAATATGGATCGCAGGATTCTCTACGGCGTCGTCGCCTTCGCCGTGCTGTGCGCGATCCTTCTGTACAACGTCTACTGCACCGTTCGCAAGCGGCGGCGCCGCAAGGCCCATGACGAGGCTAGGCGCCGGTACCGTGCCGAGCATAACCTTCCCGAATCATCGCAGAAGCATGGGGCGCATGCCGCTCCGCGCGGCGGTGCCTCGCGACGCGCCTCGCGTTCGGGGCGTGTCGCGGTATCCGACGCCATCGAGACGATGTCCGCGCCATCGCGCGGAACGGGATCCCTGTTCGTGCGCATCGTGCCGGACGATGCGGCCGGCCCCGCCATCGCCGGTTCCGCCGCCGATCTCGCCGTGTACCGGCACGGCCCCATGGCGCGCGACGCCGTGTCGATCGAGGCGCATTACCGCCTGTCCACCCTGCCGGGGGACGTGCTCGTCGTCAAGGACGCCGTCATCTCCGACACGCATGGCGAGCTGACCGTCGACCAGCTCGTCATCTGCCCGCATGGCGTGTTCCTGTTTGAGATCTACCCGCTCGACGGCACGGTGTTCGCGCCGGACCGCCTGCCGTTCTGGTTTGTGGCTCCCACTCGGGACATGCCCGACCCCGACGCCGTGCGCATCGTGCTCGACGCAGTGGCGACACGCGGCGTTTCCGAGGCGAGTCCCGTCGCCGTGCCCTCCGGTGCGTGGCCGGGGCTGCGCCATGGCGGCATTGTGGAGAACCCACGCGTCAACGACATGCTCCTGGCTGACGCGGCCGCCTCGTTCCTCGGCGTGTCGCCCTCCGTATGCCATTGTGCCGTGGTGTTTCCCGCCACCGCCGCCATCCGCGCCGACTGTGACATGGATGTGCTGACTACGCGACAGATCGTGCGCTGGGTGGCCTCGCATGACGGCGATGCGATTGCCGAAGCGGACCGAGAGCGCCTCGCGCGCATCATCGAGGAGGGGCGTAACGCGGCGCGGGCACAATAGGGAAGAACGCAGAACGTCGAGGAGACCAACATGACGCGTGATCTTGAATCAATCGGGGCGGCGCAATCGTCGCAGGCGGCGCAAGCGGCGGAAGCGCCCGGAGCGGCTTCGCAGGAGCCGGTCTATGCGGCGCGCACGCCGCGCGGGGTCTGCACTCAGGCCGATTTCGACACGTGGGCGGTGCATGCCAAGCGCGGCATATCGTATGCCTATTTCGCCGCCGGGGAATCAAGCGGAACCGCGCCTGTGCCCGACGTGGCCGCACAGTGCGCGGCCACGGAACCCGCCGCTGGCCGCACGGGCCGCGCGAATTGCGCCGACCGTCGTATCAGCATCGTGTTCGTGCACGGCACCGGAAGCAACCGCACGCGCCTGGCACGCGTACAGCGTACCTTCGACGCCTACGACCGCTACTATCCCGACCTTCCCGGCCGCCAGGGCTCCGCGCACCGCGGCGGCGACACGGCCGAGGACTACGCCGACGCCATCTGCGATTTCATCAGCGACATCCCCGACGTGCTGCTCGTCGGCCATTCCCTCGGCGGCGCGCTCGTGGCCGGAGTGCTCGAACGGCGGCCGGCCACCGTCCGGGGCGCGGTGATTGTGGGTGGCGCGCTGGACTTCCGCCATATGCCGCCCGCCTTCATCGACGCGCTGCGCCACGACCGCCTCGACATGTCGCTCGCATACGGCACCGTGGGGCCGGAGGACGAGTACGCCTTCGCGCATGTGGGGCCCGACCCCGAGACCGAGGCGGTGCAGCTGCAGGACTGGAAGGCGGACGCGGGCCTTGACTTCGGCGGGCCCGAGGGGCTTGCGGCGCTTTCGCGGGTGACGGTGCCGGTTGCGCTCGTGTCGGGGCGTGAGGACCATATCGTGCCGTGGGAGAAGTCCGACGAGATCGCGCGGGCGATTCCCGGCGCCGAGCATGTGGTCCTCAACGGAATCGGGCATATGGTGCCGCTGATGTGGCCCGAACAGATACGGCACGTGGTGGACGGCGTGGCCGAACGCATCCGCCGCGGATGGTGACTGAACTCCAAGCGGCGGATGCGTCGCGCTACTTCGTGCCGAGCACCAGCGCCTGGTACGGGGCAAGCGTGCCGTCGAACGGGCGGCCCGTGATGAGATCCGTCGTTCCCCCGAAACCCTCCAGACGGTCGGTATTCGGCGAATTATGGTACACGATGGTGATGCGCGGGCCCGCAAGCGCCGCCCTCCGGTGCTCGGCGAGGGCATCGTGGCCGGCCAGCTCGAAGGGCGGCATATGGCTCGCCTCGCTTTCGAGGAAGCGCGTGCTCTTCGCAATCGTGATGACGCCGCGCTCGTCATCGGCGTCCATTCCCAGCACCTCGCCCTCGTACACGGCGGGAAGCGACGTGCGCAGGCGCAGCAGCGCGCGGTACCACTCGTAGGTCGGCGCATCCTGCTCGGACGGGTCCCACGGCATGCCGCGGCGGCAGTCCGGGTCGGTGCCGCCCGCCAGGCCGTACTCGTCGCCGTAGTAGATGAGCGGGGAGCCGGCCGACAGCATCTGCATGGCCATCGCCAGGCGGTGCCTGGCATCGTCGTCGCCGCATTCGTGCAGGAAGCGCTGGGTGTCATGGCTGTCGAGCAGATTCCACATCAGCGGCCACGCCACGGGATGCAGCTTGCCGCGCATGAAGCCGATCTGCCGCACCACGTCGCTGGCGCGGAACTCGCCGTTCGCGAAGAAACGCAGCGCCGACCAGCGGAAGTGGTAGTTCATCACCGTGTCCCATTCGTCGCCCTCGAGGAAATCGAAGGCGGGATGCCACGCCTCGCCGCCGAGGATCACGTCCGCGTGCTTTCGGTGCACGGCCTTGCGCAGGCGCTTCCAGAAAACATGGTCGATCTCGTCGCCCACGTCCATGCGCCAGCCATCCACGTCGGCCACGTCGATCCAATGCAGCACCACGTCGATGAAGTAATCCTGCACCTCGGGGTTCGATGTGCGCAGCTTGGGCAGGTTGCCGTAGTAGGCGAAGGTCTTGTAGTTCGGCATGCCGTGCGGGTCCAGCGGCCAGTCGTCGAGCCAGTACCAGTCCCAGTACTTCGAGTCGCGGCCGTTCTTCATTGCGTCCTGGAACGCGAAGAACCTTTCGGAGGTGTGGTTGAACACGCCGTCGAGGATCACGCGCATGCCGCGGCGGTGCGCCTCGGCCACCAGGTCGATGAGGTCCTGGTCCGTGCCGAGCGACGGGTCGACGTGGAGGTAATCGACGGTGTCGTACTTATGCGGCGAGGGCGAGACGAAAACCGGGTTGAGGTAGATGGCGCCCGCGCCCAGCTCCTGGATATGCGGCAGCGCCTCGATGACGCCGCGCAGCGTTCCGTGCAGGTTCGTGAAGATATTCGTGATCGGTTGGTGCCAGTCCGGTTTGTTCTTCACGTTCTCGGCCAGGCGCGCGCGGGCGGAGGCGGCTTCGGCGGCGAGGGTTTCGGGGGCGGTGGTCGCGGTCGACGTGGGAGCGGCGGTGGCGCTCGCGTCGTGCGACGTGGCATCGTGCGTGCGACCCGCCGTTTCGTCATCGATGGCGAAGGCCGTGGGGAAGATCTGGTACACGATGGTGTTCTTCGCCCAGTCCGGCGCGTCGAACAGACTCTCCTCGCGCGATGTCTGCGGGCTGTCGAAGGCGTACAGCGGGTTCGTGGGCTCCGTGCTCGAGAACTCGTAGCCCGAGTAGTACATGGTGGAGCCGTCGCGGCCATGCAGCTCGAAGTAATACTTCGTGCACAGCGTGTTGATGTCGACCTGCGCCTCGTAGTAATCGTGCACGCCGTCGGAGGCGTAGCGGCGCATGGGGTAGGTGTAGGCGGTGCTCCAGCGGCCGTGGAACGGGGCGCCGGCTGGCGCGTCCTGGTGCGTCTTCTTCGCCTCGCCGTACAGGTCGTCGGTGCGGGAATGCAGGTAGCGGTCCTCGAGGTGCAGGATGACGGAGTCCATGTCGCCGGCGGCCGTCTCGATGCGCACGCAGAAGCGCGCGACCCCGTCGTCGGGATTCTTGCTGGAGGCGCCGCACGACGTGCTGCGGCTGAGTGCGAAGCAGTAGCGGTTATCCATTTCATGACGGATTCCGGAAAGATCCATATGCCCTCCTTGGCGACGGAAGTCGGTTGCGGTTGCGGTGCCGGCTGGTTCCGGCTGGTGCCGGCTGGTGCCGGGTGCCGGGTGCGTCCGGCTGTGCTTGTCACGATTCTACGTTCCCACTCCCGATGCGGCGATTGGGACGAGGCGGCGGCGGGTTGTGCGCGACACGCCCGGCGTGTCGCAATGCGGTGCGTTTTCCCCTGTGTTTTCAGCGTTTGCCCAGCACGAATGGAGAAATCGTTCGGAAAATCTTGCGGGAAGGCCTGCCCGCGGTTGCGAAAACGCGAGCGGCGGACGCGGCTGTCGTAACGATATGCATTGGTATTCGCGGACGATTTTCGCGAAATCGCATCATCGTCTGTCTTCTCGTTCCCCTTTCGAAAATCCCCCGGATCGCGCGGACCGTCTGTTAGGTTCGAAACACCCGTTTTCACGCGGCCGGATTGAGGCGGCCGCCCGATGCCGCGTATCGCAGCGGCGTCGCATGAAGAATCACACGCAATTCACTGTCTCATGGGGTGCAAGGAAAGGTGGAGAAAAGAATGCCCAGTACCGAATTCGACGGCGAATCCGATGCCGTCGCATCCAGCACAGAGCAGATATTAGACGGCCCGGCCGGGGCGCACGGCTGCGCGCATTCCTGCCCGTTCGGAGGGGAGAGGCCCGACGGGGGAGGCGCGAAGAAGACCGACGTGAAGAAGACCGGCGCGAAGGAGAAACCGACGGAAGGGGAGAAAACCATGGAGAACGCGATATGCCAGTGCGGGAGGACGTCCTGCCTTGGAAAGGAAGCCTGCCTGAGGAAGGAAACCTGCGTGGGGAAGAAAACCTGCCGGGGGAAGACCGCCGAGCAGGGGAAGAAACCCGCGGAAGAAAAGGCTGTTGCGACGGAGAAGAAAGCCGCGACGGGGAAGAAGCCCACAGAAGCAGGAAAGAAACCCGCAGCAGGAAAGAAATCCGAGGTAAGGAAGAAACCCGCCGAAGAAAAGACAACCGAGTGCGGGGCGACGTCCGATGCGGATGCATCGTGTCGTACTCCTGCCCGCAAACGCCGCAAGATGGCGCCCGCGGACCGTCGTCGGCGGCGCCCGTCCGAACCTTTCCTGCCCGCCGGGTATTGCCACGACCGCGTCGATGGTTTTCCCGAGGACCTGCGCGGCTTGGGCGTCTGCGACGAGGACCGCTTCGCCCCGCTGCCGTATTTCTCGCTCGCCCCGATCATGGCGTACTACCTGGCCGAGCACAAGGACCTCGTGCTCGAGGCCTACGCCGAGTACCTGCGGCGGATCCAGGTGAATCCGCAGGGCATGGCGCGGTGCCTCGGGGAGATAGACGCCATCCATGACTGGTTCTTCGACTGGTTCGTCTACAGTTACAAAATCGGCAACAGCACCACGCCGCTTGCCTATTACCTGTTCGAGAACCAGGGCGGAATGCATCCGCTGACGCGCGAACGCAGCCGGGCCCTGTGGAAGGTGCTGACGAATTCGATCGAAGGCGTCTTCCAAGTGGACGTGGTCTCGCTGGCCGCGAACGTGGTGGTGCTCAGAGGCCTGTCGTCCGACGAGGAGCATGTGGTGCACGACCGCAGGCTTGCCCGTGACCTGTTCCATTGCCCGGGAGGCTATGTGTGCGGCAGGCTGACGCAGTTCGAGGACGTGTGGATGCCGACCTCGCGTCTGTTTCACATCCCGACCCCGGGTCGGAAGAACGCGATAGGCGAGGCGAGGACGGATATTGCCGCGTTCCTCAATGTCACGCGGCACCGGAGCCGGGCCGAGCGGCTTTTTGCGCAATGGGAGAGGCGCGAGACGGCGCGGCGGGAGGAGGAGAGGAGAATGGCCCTCAGGCGGCGCCGAAAGTATCCGCCGATCGAGGTGCCCGGAATGCAGGAGGGCTCTGGTCTGCTCGGCGGTGGTCTGCTCGACAGCGTTCTGTCGGAGGCTGGTCTGCTCGATGGTCTGAAGGCGAGTTCCATCCCGGGCTGCCCGGACGAGTACATCCCGGTTCTTGTGAATGTGATTAACAAGGACTGGTTCATGGCGAACGGGGTGTTCGAGCCTGCCGTGTTCCGGCCGATCTCCGGCGAGCTCGGGGCGCCGAAGGTGTGCGAAGGGGCGGACGGTGAGGCGGATGGCGCTGCGCCGGAGAGGGAGTCGAATGGGAAAGGCTCGGATGAAGCGTCGGACCGCGCGTCGGACGGCGAGGTAGGGAAGGCGCCGGACGGGAAGGCGCCCGACGGGAAGGCGCCCGACGGTGCACAGACGGGGAAGAATCGGAAAACGCGGAAGGTCATGCGCACCGCCGCGGGGGAGTCTTGGGAATGCGTCGACTCCCCGTCCAGCGGAGATTCGCTCGGCGTTCCCACCATCCCGACGCTGTTCCCGGAATCCGCCGGATACGAGAGCTTCTACGGCCTGCCGAAGAAGCGGCGGTCGAGGTCGCGCGGTCTCGGCTCGCGTATCAGGAAGGCGACGGCGAAAGGCGACTCGATTCGCTCCCGGTACGTCGGAGGACCTTCGTCTCAGTCCGACGGACGGGGCGACGACGGTGCGGCCGGCGTGGACCTGCTCGGCATCGAGGTTCCTTTGTCTCGATGCCGCAAAACGCATGGCTTCCTGTGGGATATCAGCGAGGTGCTGCTGGAGTCCATGCAGTTCCCCGAGGTCCTCCGGCTTGTGTTCTCCGGAACCCCGGACGGCGAATACGATGCGGATGCGCATGGCGCTCGCGACTACGTGATGCTGTGCCAGATGCTGTCGGAGCTCGGAATCCAGGTGTGATGCCGCGCCGGTGCGGGCTTGCGCTGATATATCAGGTCGTAGGCGGCGGGGGCGTCGTGATGCCGCCGTCTACGATGCGCACCGATCGCCGCATTCCCGTCGGTCACTGCATTCCCGTCGGTCACTGCATTCCCGTCGGTCGATGGAAGGGCCGTGAGGAAGAAACGGCATAAGAAAAGGCCGGGCGACATGTGGTCGCTCGGCCTTTTCGTGTGGTTCGGTGCGCGGTGCGTGGCACACCGGAATCCGGTCCGGTTGGTCGGAATCAGTTCTGCGGCTTGCCCGGATGGGCGTTGTCGAAGTTCTCGATCGTGAAGTCGCTGCCGTCACTGGCGGACAGGTGGAAGTTGGCGCCCGGCGCCGGCTGGTAGAGGTTCGCCGGATCGTTGAGGTCCTGGCCGTTGTTGATGAAGAAATCGGCGCCCTCGACACCCTGCGGGAGGGTAATCGCGACGGAGTAGTAGGCGTTGTCGGAAGACGACGACACAAGGGCGAAGCCCGGTTCGCTCTGCCACTCGTCGAAGCTGCCGCGGATGTAGTACTTGTCCTGCGGCCAGACGGCGGAATTGAAGTAGACGGTGATCGTCTTGCCGGCGGGGCCACCCGTGCGGTGATACACCGGGTACGCGTCGCGGCTTTCGATGAGGCCGGCCTGCACCAGGTCGTGGCTCTTCTTGAGGAGCCAGTTGTAGGAACGGCCGAGAACCTTGGCCGCGTCCTTGATCTTCATCTGTGTCGTCAGCGCCTCGATGATGGATTCGTCGGAAATCGGAGCGTTGTTTGTTTTCTTGTTCTTGGTTGCCATGCTGTTTCTCCCTCTTTGAGCGTGAGGAGCCAATTGCCCCTTGGCACCTGTGATGTCGTGACACTTCGATGGTAACGCATGGGGTTAACAAAAACGCGAACAAAACATGAAAAATGTGGTCAAGCTCCAAGAAAATGTGGTCGCTCTCGATAAAACGTGGGGTCTGCCTCGTTTGATTGTGGTGCTCGGCTCATGCCGAAAGATGCCTCGATGACAATCCGGTGGAGTGTGCCTCGGGACGCGATGGTCTGGCGCACTTTAACAATCGACGATTATGGAGCCTCGTTGCATCGTATTACAAGGTATGTGTGGCGAGGCCACATAGTTGCATGGGTGGAGAAATTATGTGGGTGGAGGAATCGCGCGGGGCGGGTGGGGAATCGTGAGGGCGGAGGAATCGCGCGGGTGGTCTCAGTGTCCTGTTTCGAAAAGACGATGTTCGAGCCGCATGATGCGCTCGCTGGTGTCTGAGTTCTCCAGCGTCACCGTTCCAAGCTCGGATTCGGGCAGGGCATCGGCGTCGGTGGAAGACGCTTGGGATTCGTGGGATTCTGGGGATTCAGGAGGCTCCGGGGCAAGCTGCCCCAGGGATTCGAGGATGACGTGCAGGTGGCGCACGGTTCCCTCGTTTCCGTCGATAATCGCGACGTTGTCGGGCATGAACTCCCGGAAGTAGTCGCGGAAGAAAATGAAATGGGTGCATCCGAGCACCACGGAATCCGTATGTGCGAGGTCGTAGTGGTCGAAGTAGCGGTGCAGCGTCTCCATGACGAGCTCGCGGTCCGTCAGGTGCCCCGATTCGACAATCGTCACCAGGTCCGGGCACGGCTGCTTCTCGATATGGTGCGTGTCTTGGAACCTTGCCATGAGGCGAGCGAACTTGCGCTCCCGCAGGGTCAGCGGGGTGGCGGCGACGATGACGTTCTGTGGCGTGCCTCCGCCGCGGTCGCAGGCGACCTTCAGCGCCGGCTCCATGCCGATGATCGGGATGGAATACCTCTCCCGCATCTCCTGCACACAGGCGCTCGTGGCGGTGTTGCACGCAACGACGATGGCCTTCGCTCCGGCATCGACCAGATGGTCTCCAATGGAGAAACAGTATCCGCGAATTTCCTCGACTGTTTTGATGCCATATGGCGCATGCGCGGAATCCCCGAAGAAAACGATGTTCTCCCGGGGCATGTCCGCGCGAATCTGGCGCACGACGCTCAGTCCACCCAGACCCGAATCGAACACTCCAATCGGCGCATCGCTAGACATCCATCCTCCTTGGCGCGGTTCCAACCGGGAACCAGCATAATCCGTCCGGGCACTGCGAGGAAACGGCGCCGCACTGCGAGGAAACGGCGCCGCACTGCGAGGAAACGGCGCCGCGCAGGGGAACGGTGCCGAGCGGGGGAACGGCGCCGAGCGGGGGAACGGTGCCGAGCGGGGGAACGGCGCCGAGAGAGGGAATAGCGCCGCGCGAGGGAATAGCGCCGCGCGAGGGAATAGCGCCGCGCGAGGGACGAACTGTGCGTGGGAAGGAAGAACCATGCGTGGAGGGGGAAGAGGAGATGCGCGGGCGGGAAGAAACCGCATTCCACCGGTCGTGCATACTGTTCGTCACGCCCGGAAGAAGCGGTGCGCGGCGGCAAGAAACCGCCCATGGGCGGGAAGAAACCTCGTACAGGAAGAAACCACGGGAAGAAGAGCCTGCGAGGAAGGGCAAGGGAAGAGGATTCGCGAAGGAAGAGGGCCGCCAGGGAAAGGGGCCTGCGAGGGATGAGGAACCGTGAGGAAAGGAGCTCACGAGGGAAGAGACTCTGCAGAAAGTCACCGTGCACGAGGGAAGACGTCCCAAAGACGGAAACGGCCTGCGGCTTTCGCCGCAGGCCGAAACGTGTCACTGGAGGGAACGTGTCACTGGAGGGAACGCGTCTCCCAAACGTGTCTCCGGAGGGAACAGGAAGCTAAGACAGGAACCGGCTGATGGCTCTCGCGTCGCGGTAACCCTCGCGGTACATGTTCTCGAGGCTCTCCCTGCTCTTCTTCAGCGTGTCGAGTCCGAACAGGTCGGTCGGCGCGAGGATGAGTACGCGGCCTGACTTCTCCCACATGCGCGCCTCCTGTGATTCGGCATTGTATGTGCGGGCGCGGTACCACAGGTCGGCTGCGGCCTTCGGATACGTGCGGGAGAGAAGACGGGCGGGCAGCTCGTCCTTCTTCTGAGGTCGGATCCAGTTCTTCGGATGCGTCAGGATGATGACGATCTTGTCGCATCCGTCTTTGAATGCACGGCGAAGCGGAATCGGGTCGATGATCCCGCCGTCGAAATACGGCACGCCGTCGATCACATACGGCTTGTTCACCATCGGAACGGCGCTCGACGCCTTGCAGATGTCGTAGTTGTCCTGCTGCATGTCGGCCTTGGTGAAATAGTGTGCCTTGCCGGTGATGCCGTCGGCCGCGACAACCGTGAACTGCGACGGATTCGCGGCAAGCGCCTCATAGTCCAGCGGATACTCTCCATCGTGGTTCGACAGCGTTCCGAAAACGTAATCGAGATCGATGTAGCTTCCCGTCTTGCGGAAATTGTCGAAGCTCGCATACTCCTTGCGGAACGAATAGTCCACGTAGAAACGGTAGGTGCGGCGGTACTGGTTGGCGAGGAAGGACGCGAGGTTGGCGCTTCCCGCCGAAATGCCATAGCAATGGTCAAAAGTGATGCCATGCTTGAGGCAGTAGTCCTCGATTCCGGCGCCGTAGATGGCACGATAGCCGCCGCCGACATCAATGATTGCGGTTTTCATTCTCTCTCCTGGCTGCGCAAAGTCACGGGTATGCGCGAAACCCAGCTTTCGTATAAAGTCTAACCACCTCCGTTCGCGAAAGTGCGAGCCTTCGGAACAGTGAGGGAACCGGGAAGCGAGGGAACCGGGAATCGAGAAAAGTCCGGCAGCGGGGAACCGGGAACTGAGGGGACTGGCAGCAAGAGAACCGGAGGATTCGGCGGCGACCGTTTCGCTCTCGAGCGCAATCCGGCCGTGGAAACCGGCCGGTCGTACTATGGACGCATGACGATCCCACGCATTGTTTACAAAGGGCATGGCACGGCCAACGATTTCGTGCTCTACGCCGATCCCGAGGGCACACTGCGCCCCGAGGAATCCGAGATCCAGTTCCTGTGCGACAGGCATCGCGGTCTCGGCGCCGACGGCCTGCTGCGTCTGGTGCCCACCCGTCTGCACGACACGATTCCGCAGCTCGATGCGGACGAGGCCGAGCGCATGATCGCCGACGGCGCCGAATGGTTCATGGACTATTACAACGCCGACGGAAGCGTGGCGGAGATGTGCGGCAACGGATCGCGCGTCATCACGCTGTTTGCCAAGCAGCTGGGCGTGTGGAAGGGCGAGGACGGCGAGAAATTCGCGCTCGCAACCCGCGCCGGCGTCAAATACCTCGATTTCCTTGGGCCGGTGGACGGTCTGGGCAAGAACGTCTTCCATGTGAACATGGGGCCGTGGAAGAAGGGAGACGACGGCCATTATCGCGTCTCCCTCGTCGGCGTTCCCGGCAACGTGCGCGGAACCTTCGTGGACATGGGCAATCCGCATGTCGTGTGCATCGTGGATGACCTCGTCGGCGTCACGCGGGGCGTCGACACGGAGCTTCCCGGCGTCGAGGCGCTCGACCTGTCGCGCCCGCCGGTTGTCGAACCGCCGCTCGAGCATGGGCAGAACGTCGAGTTCGTCAGGATCGAAAGCCTCGCGGGCGTCGACTGCGGGCGCGCCTACATGCGCGTCAACGAACGCGGCGTGGGCGAGACGATGTCGTGCGGCACGGGCCTGTGCGCCACCGGCGTCGTGCTGGCGTCCATGACGGGCGTGAGCGAGTGGTACATCCGCATCCGCGGTGGCGTGGTGCGGGTCGACGTATTCCCGGACCGCGTGGAGCTGACCGGCGACGCGCGCATCGTCGGACGTTTCGAGTTCCTCGAGGACGACGTCGACGACGCGACGCGCGCCGTCCATTTCGCATAACCGGCGCTGCTGGTTGCGATGTCGGCGAATACCGGATGCCGAAATGAACCGTATATGAATGAGGCCCGTCATGGGAAACCATGACGGGCCTCTGCGCATTCGCCTGTCGGCGGCGGGACACCTATCGGTCAGGCGAAGATGGCCGAGCCATCCACGGCGAGGATCACCGCCACGATGGCGAGAATCCAGACCACGTCGACGAGGATGTCGATGCCCAGGCGGTAATACGATGCGAGTTTCTTCGGATGCCGCGGCATGCCCTGCACCGTGACCGTCGCGTGGCTCAGTGCCATGAACTGGACGGTCGTGGAGAACATGAGCAGAATGCACCACGGGCACAGGGCGTTGATGACGAACAGGGACTGCGACAGCAGCCAGTGCGCGTAGGCGAGGGCGGCGAGGTTACCCAGCCAGTGGCAGAACGTGAACCAGCGCGGGAAGATCACCTTCGACAGGCCCAGCACCGCAATCGTGATGAACACGGATTCCGCCGCGATGCCGAAGAAAGCGTTCGGGAAGCTGAGATTGCCCAGCTTGATGATCTCCGCCTGCCAGGACTGTGCCACGGCCGAGCAGGAGACCTTCGCGTTCACGTCGCAGTTGAGCAGCTCGTCGGGATGGCGCGCGGAATACAACGCGTCGGCCGACAGCGTGAACGATGCGATGATCGCCGCTACGCTTGCCAGGAGATAGACCAGATACAGCCACGTCGAGCGGTGGCGCCAGCCCCGGGGCAACCGGAGCGAGGCGTCGCCGTCCTCGGTCTGCGTGTCGATGGCGGACGTCTCGTCCGCCATGTCGGGGGCGTTATCGTCGGTCGTCCGCTTCCGCGTGACCTTGCCTGTGCTTGTTGCCATGATGTCCTCACATAGGTCTGTGTTGTGCATGGGTCTGTCATGCACCTTCGTCGTGCACCCACGTCGTGCACCATTGTGTCAAAGAACAACGATATCCCCGCCGCGGTATCGCGTGAAGGCCGGGCACAGAGGGGGCTCGATGGGCAGACGAGGACGGGCTGGAAGTGAGGCGGGAGAAGGCGGAAGGGGATTGCGAGGGCGGGGCCCATGCGAGCGGACTCGGGAGAGGGCCCCGGAGGCGATTGAAGGGCGCGAGTGAGGATGACATGGCTGTGGGGAGCGGACTTGGAAGAGAGCGGACGGAGGACGGGCAATGGTGGCCAGCCGGGCAATTACCATGGTCCGTATGCAAGAAACAGACCTGCGAACGCCCGCGGCTGGTTGGGACATCCACTGCCACACCCGTTTCTCCGACGGCACGGAGACTCCCGACACGTTGATGAGACAGGCGCGCGACATCGGCCTGCACGGGGTCGCGATCACGGACCATGACACGTGGAACGGCTGGCAGGAGGCCGAGGCCGCCTCGCGCGCCTACGGAATCCCGCTGATTCGCGGCACCGAGATCACCGCGCACGTAGACCATACGAGCGTGCACATCCTCGGATACCTCTACGATCCGCATGACGAGGACCTCGCGGCGATGTTCCAGCGCACGAGGACGGCCAGGTTCAATCGTGTCAGGGAAATGGTCGAGCGCATCCACGCCGACTATCCGCAGATGACGTGGGAATGCGTCAGCCGTCAGGTGCGCGAGGGAAGCCAGACGACGATAGGACGCCCGCATATCGCCGACGCCCTCGTGGCCCTCGGCATCTGCAGGGACCGCACCGAGGCGTTCTCCACCATCATCGCGTCCACGAACAAGTACTACATCCCGGTTCCGTCACCGACGCCGCTCGAGGTAACCCGCACCGTGAAGAAGGCCGGTGGCGCCGTCGTGGTCGCGCACGCCGGGGACCGTTCGCGCAACAGGCAGCTGCTGAGCGACGAACGCCTCGAGGAACTGATCGACGCGGGGCTTGACGGCATCGAGGTCTACCATCGCGGCAACCTGCCCGACCAGCGCCGACGCCTCAAAGACATCGCCGACAGCCACGGCCTGATCGTGACCGGCGGCTCGGACTGGCACGGGGCGGGGAAGCCGAATCCGCTGGGGGAGAACCTCACATCCGACGAAAGTGTCCAAAGGCTCGTCGAAGGGCGCGCGTTGCCGGTGCTGTGACCGCGCACTGCCGGTGCTGTGTCGCTCCGCCGATGGTGCAGTGTCGTCCAGCTGACAGTGCTGTGACGCTGTGCCGTGGTGTCGTGGCGCGTATGCGGAGCCGTCGCGCCATCGGTTCCGCATGCGCTCCGGGGCCTTCCGTCCGTTCGAGAAAACGGGTGTCGAAAAGGCGTATGGAAGAACCGGGTATTTTTTCCCTGAGCGAATTGCGTGGCCGGGTTGGCAGTCCATGGGCAAGAGTGCTAGTCTCACAGTTAGCACTCGATGAGCGAGAGTGCCAACGGAAGCTGACGATTCGCTGGCGGTCTTCGATCGGGTGAGATAACGAAAACAGGCCATCCTTTGTGGAGGAAAAACATGGCAAAGATTATTTCTTATGACGACGAAGCTCGTCAGGGCATGCTTGCCGGTCTCGATAAGCTCGCTGACACGGTGAAGGTCACTCTTGGTCCGAAGGGCCGCAACGTCGTTCTGGACAAGACCTACGGCGCCCCGACCATCACCAACGATGGTGTGTCCATCGCCAAGGAGATCGACCTGGATGATCCGTTCGAGCGCATCGGCGCCGAGCTTGTCAAGGAAGTCGCCAAGAAGACCGATGACGTCGCCGGCGATGGCACCACGACCGCTACGGTTCTCGCCCAGTCCCTCGTGCACGAAGGCCTGAAGAACGTGGCCTCCGGCGCCAACCCGATCGCTCTGCGCCGCGGCATCGAGAAGGCCACCGAGGCCATCTCCGACGAACTGAACGCCGAGTCCAAGACCGTCGAGACCAAGGACCAGATCGCCGCCACCGCTACGATCTCCGCCGCCGATCCCGAAATCGGCGAGAAGATCGCCGAGGCCATCGAGAAGGTCGGCCAGGATGGCGTCATCACCGTCGAGGACAACAACAAGTTCGGCCTGGACCTCGAGTTCACCGAGGGCATGCGCTTCGACAAGGGCTACATCTCCCCGTACTTCGTCACCAACCCGGAGGACCAGACGGCCGTTCTCGAGAACCCGTACATCCTCCTGACGTCCGGCAAGGTCTCCAGCCAGCAGGACATCATCCACATCGCCGAGCTGGTCATGAAGACCGGCAAGCCGCTGCTGATCGTCGCCGAGGACGTCGACGGCGAGGCTCTGCCGACCTTGGTCCTCAACAAGATCCGCGGCACCTTCAACGCCGTCGCCGTCAAGGCCCCGGGCTTCGGCGACCGCCGCAAGGCCATGCTGCAGGATATGGCCATCCTCACCGGCGGCCAGGTCGTCTCCGACGAGCTGGGCCTGAAGCTCGACTCCATCGACGAGAGCGTCCTCGGCCGTGCCGCCAAGGTCATCGTCTCCAAGGACGAGACCACCATCGTGTCCGGCGCCGGCTCCAAGGACGACGTCGAGGCCCGCATCTCCCAGATCCGTGCGGAGATGGCGAACACCGATTCCGATTACGACCGTGAGAAGCTGCAGGAGCGTCTCGCCAAGCTCGCCGGTGGCGTCGCCGTCATCAAGGTCGGCGCCGCGACCGAGGTCGAGGCCAAGGAGCGCAAGCACCGCATCGAGGACGCCGTCCGCAATGCGAAGGCCGCTGTTGAGGAAGGCCTGCTGCCCGGTGGTGGCGTGGCCCTCATCCAGGCTGCCGCCGCTGCCGCCAAGAAGACCGAGCTCGAAGGCGACGAGGCCACTGGCGCCAGCATCGTCTTCCGCGCCATCGAGGCCCCGATCAAGCAGATCGCCGAGAACTCCGGCCTGTCCGGTGACGTGGTGATCGACAAGGTTCGCAACCTGCCCGCCGGCTATGGCCTGAACGCCGCGACCGGTGAGTACGAGGACCTCTTCAAGGCCGGCGTGACCGACCCGGTGAAGGTCACCCGTTCCGCTCTGCAGAACGCCGCTTCCATCGCCGGTCTGTTCCTGACCACCGAGGCCGTCGTGGCCAACAAGCCGGAACCGCCGGCAGCTCCGGCCGCCCAGGGCCAGGACATGGGCTACTGATCGGTCGATAGGTCCGATCGATAGGCGCCTACCGCGCGGAATGCAGTCGGATGGTCACGAGCCGTCCCGGTTCGCCGCTGACTGATTCACGTAGGATGCGCCAAGCCAAGGCCGCCATGCATTGCATGGCGGCCTTTTCGTATTCCTGGTGTTCGTATTCCCGGTGCGCTTCGGTGTGCCCAGGTGCATAGAGCGAGCATGGTCGGATATGACTGGGGATGGCGGGGCACAATCGGGGATGGCATGACACCAATGCGGCACTGGCGTGAATGTGGTGTGACTCTATATCGCGGAACGCGGTGTGTGTGAGCGATATTGCCGTGTGGAACGGGGATTCCGGGCGACACCGTTGTCGCCGGGCATGGTGAGAGCCTTCCGCCAAAAGTACCGTGACACCGATGGCGGAAGGTGGGCGGGAGGCGAAGCCCCCGCAATACGACCTCGGATTCGCTGCGCAAAAGAAGGGAGGAGTCACGGAGACGAATCCGAGGACTTCTCGTAAGCGGCCTCAGCGAGTTCGGCCGCCGGGATAGTGGGATAGGGGCGATGTTGCGATGGAGGATCTCTGCCTAGGATCGAGAATCCCTCCATGCAACGGGGTGCTCCGTCTTACGACAGGAACAGACGAGAGGCCTGGGCCTCGGCGTCCGAGTAGAGCGTCGACGCTCTACCCAGGGCGTTCTGGATGCTCTCCAGCGAGGCTTCCATCTGCTGCTGGGCACCGCGCCATTGCGCGATGACCGAAGCGAACTGGGTCGCGGCACCGCCGCGCCAGACGCCTTGCAGCTGGGTCAGATTCGAGTACATGCCGTTGACGGCGGTCCTGATCTGTTCGACGGACTGCTGGACGGCCGAACTCGAGGTCTGAATCTGCTCTGAGTCGACTTGATACTGTGGCATCGGGGTCACCTCCTTTCGTCCTCGTGCCGATATTGTCGGGTGATCGGCCGGAGCCGATCGCAGTAACGTTTGCCATGGCACTGCCCACGGTATGCGAGGCGCAATCCGACACGCTGGGCGAACGGACAATGTGGACGAAGCTCACCGCTCTCAACCGCTCGAACCGGCTCCCCGTGCATCAGAGCCGTGCCGTAAGCGTTCGGATTGTGTGGAAAACCGGGCGTGAGGAACCTCGTGAAGGAATCGTGAATTATGTGGATAACCCATAATCCGATGCCGAGGCGAGGCATCGCTGCCACCCCCATGGAAGGGCCGGGAGCGGAAACCATGGGGCAGCCATGCCGTTCTTCGGCGTGCGCCTATCGCGCATATCCGCGTGATGGACAATCACGGTTTCTTGAAGATGACTACAGTGAATTCTCAGGGAAACATCAGAAAGCGGTGCCACCATGACGCACATGGCAAACAATATGGAAGCAACGATCGTCGTGGTCGACGACGAGCCCTCGATCAGGGAGCTGCTGTCGGCATCATTGCATTTTTCGGGTTTCGAGGTCAAGACCGCCGCCTCCGGCAGCGAGGCCATCGACGTCATCAAGGAGACGAATCCCGACCTCATCGTCCTGGACGTCATGCTCCCGGATATCGACGGATTCACCGTGACGCGCCGCATCCGCCGCGAGGGCATCGACGCGCCGGTCCTGTTCCTCACCGCGCGTGACGATACGCAGGACAAGGTCATGGGCCTGACCGTCGGCGGGGACGATTACGTCACGAAGCCGTTCTCCCTCGAGGAAGTCATCGCTAGGATTCGCGCCATCCTTCGCCGCACCAAGGGCGAGGAAGAGGACGATCCGATCATCCGCGTCGCCGACCTCGAGATCAACGAGGACAGCCACGATGTCTCCCGTGCCGGCCAGGAAATCGACCTGAGCCCGACCGAGTACAAGTTGCTACGCTATCTCATGGATAACGAGGGCCGCGTCGTGAGCAAGGCGCAGATTCTCGACCATGTGTGGCAGTACGACTGGGGCGGCGACGCCGCGATCGTCGAATCGTATATCTCCTATCTGCGCAAGAAGGTCGACGGAATCGTCGTCGACGGCAAGAAGGTCGAGCCGCTCATCCAGACCAAGCGCGGCATCGGATACATGATTCGCGCACCGCGCGGCAATTCCGACAAGTAGTTTTCCGCCGATGACCGGTGGAGGAGTGCAGGAGCGAGCAAGTGAACCAGGAGAATCCCTCGTCGTGGTCCGGACCTGATGGGGATGCCCCCGGAGACGCATCGGAACAGCCCATGCGTGAGGCGGAGGCGACGCAGCAGGTGGCGCAGCAGAATGCTCCGACGGCACCTATGCCGTCGGACGGGGCCGCTCATACCCTCGGGACGTCCTCCTGTACAGGAGCCGACGATTCGCAATCCGCAGCCGGTCACGGTCCCGCGCCCGCGCCCGCGCCGAAGAAACCGAAGAATGCACAGGACGGCAAGTCCAGGCGCACCATCAAGCAGCGCATCGCCCACGGTTTCGACAGCATGTCACTGTCCTTCAAGCTTGTCTCGATGGTGATTCTCGTCGTTCTCCTGGCCGAATGCGTGCTCGGCATCGCCATCCGCCGCCTCGTCGGCCAGTACATCCTTGACAAAACCGACAACCAGCTCTCGCAGCAGGCGCAGCTCGTTTTCAACAACTACCAGCAGCTCCTGGGCAACGGCCCCAGCCCACGCAGCTACTCCCTGACCGATTACTTCCTGCAGATCCGCGACACGGATGGAGACATCATCTCCACCATGACGCCGTCCATGCGCGACGGAATCGTCAGCCAGCCCAACCTTGACTCCCTCGACCTGACCGCCGTCGATTACAGCGAGCCCTTCACCGTCCCCGCATCCGTCACCGTGCCGGACGGCGTGCAGATCTCCGCCAAGGAACTGGCCTCCGCCAAGCAGGACTGGCGCGTCGAGGCCTTCCAGATCATCCGCGCCGGCGATCCGGGCAGCTCCTCCCAGCAGTCCGATGGCGGCGGTTACAACAACAGCGACTACACCGGATCCGGCACCGGTGCCGCGAACTCCGCCGACGGTTCCACGGCAGCTTCCACCGTGTCCTCCGTCATGGACGCCGCAGACACGTACGCCACTGCGACGCAGAACGCCGAGGATTCCTACGTCGCATCAGATGCCATGGCTTTTGATGCCGTCGCGTCCGATGGCGTCACGCTCAAAGCCGTCGATACCAGTGTGACGCCATCCGACGTCGATACGCTCAATACGTATTTCGCCGATTCGGGAATCGTCGCCTCAACGGCGGGCGACGCCACCGCGTCATCCCAGGGAACGGTTATCGGCATCGCCTACATCGGCCTGTCGCTGCGCGACGTGTACGAGACCACCGACATGATCACCCAGTACTTCGCCATCGCAGGCATCTGCACCCTTCTGGCGGCGGGTGCGCTCGCGATCATGTTCACGCGCGGCGCGCTGCTGCCGCTCAAGCGCATGGAGAAAACTGCCGCTAAGATCGCCGCCGGCGACCTGTCTGAACGCGTCCAGGACCTACCTCCGAACACCGAGGTCGGCTCCCTCGCCGCGTCCCTGAACACGATGCTCGTGCAGATCGAACGAAGTTTCAAGGAACAGGAGAAGACGACGTCGAAGATGAAGCAATTCGTCTCCGACGCCTCGCATGAGCTGCGCACGCCGCTCGCCACGATCCACGGCTACGCGGAACTGTACAAGATGCAGCGCGCCGCGACGGACGGGAAGAACCCGGAGCAGATCCTCGGATACGCGGACGACGCCATCGACCACATCGAGCATTCGAGCGAGCGCATGTCAGCCCTCGTGGAAGACCTGCTGTCCCTCGCACGACTCGACGAAGGCCGCGGGATCGAGTTCAAGCCCGGCGTGCGCATGGACGAGATCATCAGCGGATCGGCCGAGGACCTGCATGCGCTGGATCCGGAGCGCACCGTGCGCATGGGATCCGTTGACGTCACGGGAAGCGTGCCGCCCGTCGAAGGCGCGGACGGCAGCGACGATGCGGTACGCTTCGATATCACCGACGCGCCGATGCCCGTCGTCAGTATGGTCGGCGACTCCATGAGGCTGCACCAGGTGCTGACGAATATCATCGGCAACATCCACCGTTACACTCCCGCGGATTCACCCGTCGAACTCGGCGCGACCGTCGTCATGGCGCCCGACGGCGGGGACCTCGCCGAGAAGCCCAGCACCGAAGGCTCCCTGTACGAATTCATCGAATCCCTCGGACAGCAGACGACGGACAAGCCGTGGCGGCAATATGCGGTGGTTGTTGTCAACGACCACGGTCCGGGCATGAAACCGGACCAGCGCGAGCGTATCTTCGAACGCTTCTATACCGCCGACCCGTCCAGGGCGCGTCTCAAGGGCGGCACCGGTCTGGGCATGGCCATCGTGCAGTCCGTGGTCAAGGCGCATCACGGCCTTATTTGCGCGACGCGCACGCCGGGCGGAGGCCTGACCTATTCGATCGTCATCCCCGTGGACGCGGGACAGGAGCCAGGCCGCCCCGCGGTTCAGCCACAGCGTAATCGGGAGGCAAACGGCGGCGGACGCGCGAAATAGCGTTAGAATGTTTCCCTGAATGTGGATACCGATGACACAAGGTCATCGAATGCCGGCGTGTGGCGTCGGGGCTCGGAAAGGCCCCGCGCCATCGCCGGCCAACTTTTTGTGGAGGTGACATATGCCTAGCGGACGCGTGCGTTGGTTTGATCGTAAGAAGGGTTATGGATTCATCACATCGGAGGATGGAAAGGATGTGTTCCTTCCCGCATCGGCGGTGCCTGCCGACATCGCCACGTTGCGCAAGGGCACGAAGGTGGAGTTCTCGGTCGGTGACGGAAGAAAAGGACCACAGGCGCTGTCGCTGACGGTGGCCGGTCCGCTCCCGTCCATGGTGCGCGCGAACAGGCCCGCTCCGGAAGACATGGCGGCGATTGTGGAGGATCTCATCAAGCTGCTGGATTCCGCGGGCAACGACCTGCGCCGTCGCCATTACCCGAATCCGCGCGATTCGAAGAAACTCGCCGCGATGCTCCGCGCCGTCGCCGACGACTTCGACGTCGAGGACTGATTCGACGCCGATGGTCGGCTTGGTGTCGGGAACTGGTCTGAATCGGGAACCGACCCGACGTCGCTGAGCCGGTTCCCGGCATAGGGGACCGGCTTGGCATAGGGGCCGGTCTGATGTCAGGAACCGATTCGACATAGGAAGCCGATTGCCGGCATCCTGCCGTACACCACGAACGGCGGCCATCGCGGCCGCCGTTCGCATATCGCGACGAAATACTCTAAGGTTCTAACTATGACTGATTTCACCGAAGCTTCTTCCAATGGTTCGTTCGCCGATCCTGCTTTTCCCGATGGCATGAGCGATGGCCTGGGAGGCGAGGAACGCCGTGATGACCTGGTGGAGGCGACCGGAGCCACTGTGGAGGATGCCGCGGAAGATGCTGCAGAGGATGCCACGGAAGATGCTGTGGAGAATGCCGCGGAAGATGTCACGGCGAATGATGCTGCAGAGGATGCCGTGGAGAGCACGCAGGTAACCGCAACAGGGGAGTCTGAGGTGAAGACGGCTGAAGAAGGCGCTGTGCAGGAAACCGCCGTGCAAGAAAACACGGCTGACGAGGCCGTTGCTGAAACAACCGTTGCTGAAGAAGCCGCTGTGGAAGAAACCGCTATCGATGAAGCCATTGTCGAAGAAAACCCTGCGGAAGAAGCCGTCGTCGAAGAAACCGCTTCGGATGAGGCCACAGTTGATGAAACCGCTGCTGAAGAAACCGCTGCGACAGAAACCCCGGAGGCCAGCGCGGCTACGGAAAATGCGACCGCGGAGGTTTCTGCGGACGGCGATGACACTGCGCAGGCCGAACAGTCTATGCACCTCACGGAGCCGCAGAACTCCGCGGATAGCGCCGGTACCGGGAGCGAAAACGGAAGCAATGCCGGCTCCGATTCCGATGACGGGAACGCCGTCGCCAGCGAAGGAACGGAAGCGGGCGCCGATGAACAGGGTGCCCACGAACAGAGCACCGCTGAACCGAGTGCCGATGTGCAGGACGCTGATGAACAGGATTCGGAAGAGTCGTATCCGCGCATCGATCCCAAGGAACTGGCGCTGAATGTGGCGTTCCTCGTGGCGGAGGACGAGACGCAGGTCGGCAATTTCGTGGGCGCCACCGATATCGGCGACGGCGTGACGGATTTCCGATTCCAGGCAGCCGTTCCCGGTTATGAGCACTGGGAGTGGTCGATCACCCTGTTCCATGACACCGACCGTGATGTCTGGACTGTTTGCGAATCATCCCTCGTTCCCGTCGAGGGCGCCCTTCTTGCTCCCGAATGGGTTCCGTGGAAGGACAGACTCGAGCCGTCGGATCTGTCTCCCACCGATTCCATCGGCACGGAGGAGAACGATCCGCGTCTCGAGGACGGATTCCGCAAAACCGAGACGCGCGCCGAAACGTCGCAGCAGAAGGCCGACGACGAGAAAAGGCATGAACTCGAGCAGGCCGATCCCGAGAAGGCGGCCGAGGCCGAGGAAGAACGCGAGGAGCATGACGAGGCCGAGGACATCGTGGATGACTTCGAGCTGGACCGCCGCCGTGTTCTTTCGCCGTTGGGCCGCTCCCAGGCGGCCGGTCGCTGGTACGAGGGTCCGCACGGTCCCAAGGCGTTGAGCACGAGGACCGCGAACGGCAAGGTGTGCGAGACCTGTGGCTTCTTCGTTCCCATCAAGGGTGACCTGGGCCGCCTGTTCGGCGTGTGCGCCAACAAGTGGAGCCCCGATGACGGCCGCGTCGTCTCCCGCGACCACGGATGCGGCGAGCACTCCGAGATCACGCCTCCGTCGCCGACACCCATGTGGATTCAGACCGAGCCCGCGCTTGATGACAACACGATTGAAATCGTGCGCCAGAGCAGGCGCGAGGAGCGCGCCGAGGTGGAGATGATGGAAAGCATCAACTCCGAGGATGACGCCGACGAGAAGGATATCGACGAGAACGCCGTTCCCGATACGGATGACGATGCCTTCGACACCGATTCCGACCAGTCGCATCCCACATCCGTCGAATACGAGGAGTCGCTTGATGTGAGCCTCGACGAGAAACCGGACGAAACCGTTGAGTCCGATGGATTCGATGAGTCCGCTGAGTCCGATGAATCAGACGATATCGAAAATGCGGATGAATCTGACGATGCCGACGAGACTGGTGAGTCTGATGGCGATGAGTCCGATGGCGAGGAATCCGAGGGCGCAGAATCCGAGGACGATGAATCCGGCGAATCCGATGAGACCGCCGAACCGGAGTCTGACGAGCCGGAATCCACCGAACCCGATGACGCAGACAATGCAGCCGGCACCGAGCCTGCAGAGGCGGCCGCGCCCGAAGAACCTGCCGAAGCCGTCACCGGCACCGCAAACGACGGAACCGTGCCTGACGGAACTCTGGCCGATGAAGCCGCGGCCGGCAATGCTGTGCAAGACGGCGGAATCGTGGAAGAAACCGCGTCGGAAGATGCAACAAGCGAATCGGCGGGCGAGACCGCAGAGAACACCTTCGAGGAGGGCGTCACTGCGGAGGACACCGTTGCGGAGGGAATCACTGTGGAAGAGACCGCTGCGGAAGAAACCGACGGAACCGACGGAACCGAAGAGGCCGGGTATGCTGCCTGACGGCTTCTGCGCCGTGAGCCGGTCCGCCATCGTATAAGCGCCGGCTGCGGGAAGATTCATCCATGGCGTCTTCCCGCGGCGTATGGCGTGCAGAATGACAGCCACCGTGCACAATGACGCGCGGCGAAGGTATGCAAACAGCGGGGAGGGATTCCTTCAAAGAATCCCTCCCCGCTGTTTGCAGAAGATGTTCAGCTCGCGCCGTTCAGCTCGTGCCGTTCAGTGCACGACGGTTACGGTGCCCGTGGCGTTCTCCAGCACATACTGGCTCACCGAGCCCAGCACATGCGCGTCGAAACCGCTCAGCCCGCGCGAGCCGACCACCACGCGATCGGCGTCCTCGCTCGCCTGGATCATGCCCTTGCCGGGAGCGATGTGGAAGGCAAGCGCCTTGACATTCACATCCTCGGGAAGCTGCACCTTCGAGATCCACTCCTGCACCTTGGCGCTCGCGAACTCCTGCGCCTCGTCCTCGCTCGGCACACGGTCCTTGAAATCGCCTTCGAGCTTCTTGAGCTGCCAGCAGTACAGAACCTTGAGCTGGCGCTTCTCGTAATGCGCGGCGCGCGCGGCGAACTCGAGGGCGCGCAGCGAGCAGTCCGAGCCGTCAAGACCCACCACAATGGGGCGGGAGGCCGCCGGCTCCGACCTGAGGTCGTCGCTCAGCGCGTTATGGATGTTCTCCTTGACCGCATTCTCCTTGTACTCCGGCACGCGCACCACGGTGACGGGAACATGCGAATGCTCGGCGATGGATGACGACACCGATCCGAAGAACCAGCGGGCGACGGGGCTCAGCGATCGGCGGCCGACCACAATCTGGTCGGATTCCTGGCCGATGCGCAGCAGCGCGGAGCTGCCCGACGCGCGCACGCTGGTGAGCTTGAGCTTCGACATGTCGAAATCGATGCCCTCGTTGGCGATCTCGGCCCATCCGTACAGTTTCTTCGTGATCTGCTCACGGATGGCGCGCCAGCCGTCCTCGTCCTCGGGCTCGGGGCCCATATCCCAGGAATAGGTCCATCCGTACACGGCGTTGACGAACTGGCCGGTGAGCGACGCCTCCTGCATCGCCCATGCCAGTGCGCAGCACGATCCCTTCGATCCGTCGATGCCGACGACGATGTCGGAATTCTTCTTGACGACGGGGAAAGACCCCGTCGAGGTGGAAGGTTCGGTCATGATTCTCCTTTCCAAGGGTCTGACGGTTCTCATAGCCGCATTCCTAGGTACCACTGTAATGGACTCATGCTTCATGCGTGAGTCATGCGTTGTTCTGCGCGTCATGCACCACGTCCGGTCGGTGTCCGGGCGCTCGCGGATTTCGCTGAGGACAAACACATTCAGTTCACAGCGATATTCGAACGATTCCGCCCCATTCGTCATCGCGAATCGGTAAAGTTGCAAGCACTTAGTAGGAGGGTTTATCCGATGTTTGAACGTTTCACCGATCGAGCCCGCAGGGTTATCGTGCTGGCTCAGGAGGAAGCGCGTTCGCTCCAGCACAACTACATTGGGACCGAGCACCTGCTTCTGGGCCTGATCCGCGAAGGTGACGGCGTGGCGGCGAAGACGCTCGCATCCAAGGGAGTCGATCTGGAGACCGCGCGCAAGCAGGTGGAGGAGATGATCGGCAAGGGGCACGCCGTCCCGAGCGGTCACATCCCGTTCACCCCGCATGCCAAGCAGGTTCTCGAACTGTCTCTGCGCGAGGCCCTGCAGCTGGGACACAGCTATATCGGCACCGAGCACATCCTCCTCGGCCTCATCCAGGAGGGCGAGGGCGTGGGCACCCAGGTGCTGGTGAAGATGGGCGTGGACCTCGACGATCTGCGTTCGTCCGTCATCGACGCGATCCGCGGCAATGGCGAGGGCGGCGAGCAGGAGGGCGACCTGGCCAACTCCGGCCATGTTGCCGAGAAGCAGAACAAGAGCGGCTCCGCCATCCTCAACCAGTTCGGCCGCAACATGACCCAGGACGCCATCGACGGCAAGCTCGACCCGGTTATCGGCCGCAGCAAGGAGATCGAGCGCGTGATGGTCGTGCTCAGCCGCCGTACGAAGAACAACCCCGTTCTCATCGGCGAGCCGGGCGTCGGCAAGACCGCCGTCGTCGAGGGTCTGGCGCAGAAGATCGCAGTGGGCGACGTGCCTGAGACTCTGCGCGGCAAGCAGCTGTACTCGCTCGACATGGGCTCCATGGTGGCAGGTTCGCGCTACCGCGGTGATTTCGAGGAACGCCTGAAGAAGGTGCTCAAGGAAGTCCAGACGCGCGGCGACATCATCCTGTTCATCGACGAGATCCACACGATCGTGGGTGCCGGCTCCGCCGACGGCGCGCTTGACGCCGGCGACATGCTCAAGCCGATGCTCGCCCGCGGTGAGCTGCAGGTGGTGGGCGCGACCACGAACGACGAGTACCGCAAGTACATCGAGAAGGACGCGGCCCTCGAGCGCCGCTTCCAGCCGATCCAGGTGCCCGAGCCGAGCGTGGCCGAGACCATCGAGATCCTCAAGGGTCTGCGCAAGCGCTACGAGGACCACCACAAGGTCACGATCACCGATGACGCGCTTCAGGCGGCCGCCGAGCTATCCGAGCGCTACATCCAGGACCGCAACCTGCCCGACAAGGCCATCGACCTGATCGACGAGGCCGGTGCACGCCTGCGCATCAAGCGCCTGACCGCCCCGCCGGAGCTCAAGGAGATCGACCGCAAGATCGCCATGCTCAACTCCCAGAAGACGGAGGCCATCAACGCCCAGGACTTCGAGAAGGCCGCGCATGTGCGCGACGAGCAGGAGAACCTCGAGAAGGAGCGCAAGGAGAAGGAGAAGGCCTGGAAGCAGGGCGCCTCCAACGTCTCCATGACCGTCGACGAGAATGTGATCGCCGACGTGCTCTCCGACACGACGGGCATCCCGGTGTACAAGATCACCGAGGCGGAGTCCTCCAAGCTCATGCATATGGAAGAAAAGCTCCACGAGCGCATCATCGGACAGGATGAGGCCGTCGCGGCCCTGTCCCGCTCGATTCGCCGCGCCCGCGTGGGCCTCAAGGACCCGAAGCGTCCGAGCGGCTCGTTCATCTTCGCCGGCCCGACCGGCGTGGGCAAGACCGAGCTGGCCAAGGCGCTCGCCGAGTTCCTGTTCGACGACGAGGACGCGCTGATCCGCGTGGATATGTCGGAGTACAGCGAGAAGTACGCGGCCTCGAGGCTCTTCGGTGCGCCTCCGGGGTACGTGGGCTACGATGACGGCGGCCAGCTGACCGAGCGCGTGCGCCGCAAGCCGTTCTCCGTCATCCTCTTCGACGAGATCGAGAAGGCCCACCCGGATATCTTCAACACGCTGCTGCAGGTGCTGGACGACGGTCGCCTGACCGACGGCCAGGGCCGCACGGTGGACTTCAAGAACACGATTATCATCATGACGACGAACCTCGGCACGAAGAACATCACGCGTTCCGCCACGACGGGCTTCAACGTCAGCGGCAACACGGAGACGTCGTACGAGCGCATGAAGGAGGCCGTCACCAGCGAGCTCAAGGAGAACTTCCGTCCGGAGTTCCTCAACCGCCTTGACGACATCATCGTGTTCAAGCAGCTCACCGAGCCGCAGGTGCGCGAGATCGTGGACCTCGACCTCAAGAAGCTCAACGACCGCATGTTCGAGCGCCATATCGAAATCGACCTCACGGATGAGGCGAAGAACACCATCGCGCTGCGTGGCTATGACCCGCTGCTCGGTGCGCGTCCGCTGCGCCGCGTCATCCAGAACGATGTCGAGGACGAGATTGCCGAGGGCGTGCTCGAAGGCCGTCTCCACGACAATGAGAAGATTCTCATCGGCACCGAGGGCGAAGGCAAGGACGCGAAGCTCACGTTCACGGGCATCCCGTTCACGCCGGACGGCAAGGTCGAGCCGGCCAAGCCCGCGCCCGAGCTCGTCAGCGTGTCGGCGACGGTCGTTCCCGATGACGACGATGCCGTCGGCGACGACGATGCCGCTGGCGACGACAGCGGATCGTCGGACGGCTCCGCCTCCGATTCCGAGTAAGGGCGGAGACGGAATCACGCCGGATATGACAAGGCCAGGCAATCGGCAAGAAACCGGTTGTCTGGCCTTGTGCGTTGGGTGGGCGCTTAAGGGAAGACAGTCCAGGGAAGACCGCCTAGGGAAGACGGTTCAAGGAAGACCGTCGCTCCGGTACTGTGCCCTGGAACCGTCATCCGGGACAGGCGGCGGAAGCGCGCGGTCAGTCGATCGACTCGTCGCGCGCATAGCGCGCATCGTCGCCCCACGCCCAAGTGCCGCCGCCGGCACCCAGCTGGAAGTGAAGCTTGGCGATGCCGAGGTCAACGAAGGCCATGGGCGTGTGCTCGCCTTCGATGTGGGCACGCAGACGATTGGTCAGCGTGTCGAAGGTGAAGCGCACGGGCTGTCCGTTGCGCGCGCTCGGGGCTTTGATCACAGCGTCTATGCCGGAGCGGAACCAGTCGGGGACGGCGTTCGGGTCGCCAGAGACGGTCACGAGGTCTCCGTATGTCAGCGACGGACGGTGGCCTGCGGCGGCCGCCGCACGTTCGGACAGCGTGAGGTCCTCGACGTGGTCGGCCGAATAACCCACCACGGCGCCGACGATCAGCTCTTCGCTCGACCGGATGCGGAGATGCTTCGCCGCGGATTCCTTGTCCCAACTGCCACCGACCCATACGGTCGACAGACCGCGCATCGTGGCCGTCAGAACCAGACGTTCGAGATAGAAGCCGGCACGTTCCTGCGCCTCGGGGTCGTCTTTGGCGCCGACGGCGGCGAAGTAGTTGCGTGCATTGGTGAAATGCCCGCTTGCATTCGCTTCGGCGAAGGTGGCCGGGTCATCGGTGACGAACTGGATTGACAGGCCCGACAGTGTGTTGACAGCGTTGATTGTGGACCTCAGCTGCCGGTCGAGTTCGAGAGGGATCTCCTCGTCGCTGTATGTGCGCACCGAGGTGCGCACTGCGATGGCGTCCAGCAGTGTGTTGCGATGCGGGCTGATGGTGTTCGAAGATTCTGCATTGTCTGACATGCCCTTATTATTCCACCGCCGTGCGCATGAGCCCGTTGCTGGGCGGCAAACGTCCCAATGTCATTACGTTCCCGGATGGGAAGGAGATAGAGAGGAGGGAAGGGGGATATGGGAGGAGATAGGAAAGGAAGAGGCAGGAAACAGGAAGAATGGGGGCAGGAAGGGATGGGAGGAGGAGCGAAGAGAGAAAGAAGAGAGCGAGAGGATTCGGAGGAAGGGCCGCGGTATCGGAAAGTGCCGGGAAACCCGCCCGATGCGCCATCGGCCCGCGCCATGGGGTACAGTGAAGGCAGGCTGTCGCACGGCGGCAATGATGTGGTCGAACGACGGTGCATGCAGAAATTCAAGAAGCCACAGGGTTCTTGACAAGTGTCGATTCAGGAGGAAACCATGATCGAGACGGCACAGGCATTTGGCATTGACGTGGGTGGCTCGGGCATCAAGGGCGCACCGGTTAACCTCGAGGAGGGAAAGTTCGCGGATGAGCGTCTGCGCATCCCCACGCCGGAGCAGTCCACGCCCGAGGCGGTTGCCGATATCATCAAGCAGATCCTCGACCACTACGATGTCCCGGACGGCGTCCCGATCGGCGTGTCCTTCCCCGCACCCATCAAGCCGGGCAAGCCCCTGGACTTCATGGCGAACCTCGACCAGTCGTGGGTCGGTGTGGACATCCATGCGCTTCTGCGCGAGAGGACCGGCCGCACCGTGCGCGTCGTCAATGATGCCGATGCCGCGGGCGTGGGCGAGGCGCGGTACGGCGCCGCCAAGGACCGCAAGGGTCTTGTGTTCATGACGACGCTGGGAACGGGCATCGGAACCGCCATCATCATGGACGGTGTGCTTGTGCCGAACACCGAGCTCGGCCATCTGACGCTCAAGGGCATGGACGCCGAGCAGTACGCCTCCGACTACGCGCGTACCCGCGATGACCTCAGCTGGAAGAAGTGGGGCCGTCGCCTGACCAAGTATTACCAGCTCTTGGAGCACCTGTTCAGCCCCGACATCTTCGTTGTCGGCGGTGGCGTCAGCAAGAAAAGCGACAAGTACTTCCAGTACATCGAGATCGACACGCCGATCGTTCCGGCCGGCCTTCTCAACGATGCCGGAATCGTGGGTGCCGCGTATTTCGCCTCCACGCAGAAGGATGCCTGAGAGCGGAACGTACTGGGGAAGAAGCCCGCGGGCGTTCATAACCCGGCACACATCCCGTAACGCATTGTGGCCGCACTCCATGGAGTGCGGCCACAGTCGTATTCGCGGGGCTTCCGTATTCGCCGGGCTGTGTGCCGCGGCGGAATGTCAGGCGCCGAGCTCGTCGTGCACGGCCGACAGAATCGTGCGCACGTTCGCTTCGAATACCGTCGGCTCGGGCAGCAGGGAGATTGACAGGAATCCGTTGGAATCCATGTCGAAATAGTATCCGGGCTGGCAGTTCATGCCATAGTCGCGCGCCAGGCGCAGGCCCAGGTCGTTCTCGTCGATCGTGGAAGGGAATCGTACGAGCACGTTCCAACCGCCTTCGCTGCGCATAACGTCCACCACGCCGTCGCCGTCCGTTTTATCGGCGTCGAGAATCGAATGGAGCAGTGCGAGATTGCCGCGCACACGCTCGCCGATACGCGCTGTCTGCCTCGGTGTTTCCTCGAGCATGCCGGGGATGCGCGCGGAGATGATATTGCTCATGGGCAGGAAGTCGTCGGAAATCATGTCGAGATGCCGCTTGGCCTGTGCCACGTCATCCGCAGGGCCGGATACCTGGATCCAGCCGACCTTCGCATGCGGGGCGCCGAGCATTTTCGAGAATCCGTCGAGCGAGAACGTCAGGACATCCTTTTCGCCCGCCCATCGGCGGTTCGTGTCAAAGGGTTCGAGAGGGAAGTCGTAGAACACCTCGTCGGCGATAATCGCCGTGTCATAGCGGCGCGCCAGTTCGATGATGCGACGGCGTTCCCCGGGATGTGTGTAGGCGCCCGTCGGATTGTTGGGATTGATGATGGCGATGGCGCGCACGGCGCCGTCGGCTTCCTCAAGCGCCCGCTCCATGGACGCCACGTCGATGCCCCATGAGCCGTCATAGAACTGGCGGTAGGGGATGGCGCGCGTTCCCGTCAGGGCGCAGATCGATTCGATAAGCGGGTATCCGGGTTTGGGCATGAGAATCGCCTCGCCGGGGTCACACAGCAGCATGGCAAGCCAGGCGTAGGCCTCTGACGTGGAACTGAGCACATACACGTCGTCGGCATCGGTGGGGCTCCCCTGCGGGCGTGAGCTGGCGAAGGCGGCGATGGCCTCGCGTGCCTCGCGGGGGCCGCGCGGATCTGCCGTATACAGCTCGTCGAGGCTTGCGGGAGCCAGACCGTGGTGGGTGGGGTTCGAGTCATTGAGCTGGCCGAGGGGATGGCCCGCGGCCCGTGCCGCCGCTGCCTCGGCGGCGATGGGGTTCATGCGTCCGACGTTCACGCGATGTGAGAATTTCATAGGCCCCACTGTACGCAGTCGCGCGGAAAGGCTCCGGGCTTCGCGCCGGGAAGGCGGGCGGGAGGAAAACGATTCCGCCCTCCGCCTCCCGATTCCGTCACCGCCGTCCGATGCCATCGCCCGCCGATATTGCTACCGCGGACGGGCCGTCTCAGATGAGCAGTTGGAACCAGCTGCGCACGTAGTGGAAGATGCCGGGCTGGTCCGACACAATCGGGTACGAGACATTGCGCACGAAAACCGACTGGAAGCACAGAAGCCCCGCCACGAGCGTGGCGATGAGCACCACCCACATCACGGCAGTCGCGGCGCCCCGGCCCTCGTTGCGCCGCGCCCAGCCAAGCAGGAGAAGCAGCACGAACAGGGCGATGACCACCATGTACAGCGCGAAGTCGATCTTGTAGCGCCACAGCAGACCGCCCTTGTAGCTGATGAACGCGAGCATGAGCAGTCCCGTGCCCAGGCACAGCCAGCAGGTCAGCCATCCGTCGTGCTCCTTGAGCCGGCGCTTGAGGAACGGGAACGCCACGAGGAGCACGAGAAGCGGCGTCATCGCGAACATGCCGCCGATAATCGGTTCGTAGCACTGCCAGGAGCTCAGCGCGGTCTGCGGCGACGTGATGAACGGGAATTCGTTCGTGAACTTCAGCGGCAGGAACAGGTAGTAGAACACGATTTCCACGAACACGTCGAGCGGCTCGTGGTAGTTGTTCAGGTCGACGACCGTCAGCTGATAATCGTTGCCGAAATCGAGCGGCGAGCCGAAGCGCACGTAGTTCCAGAAGCCGAGTCCCGCGAGCACGACGGCGACGGGGATCGCGCACGCCAGCACGTATCCGAGGATGTCGCGCAGCCCCGCGGGCGTCCGGTGCGTCGCCGGGGAATCCGCGGTCATCGCCGCGGCGCGGCGGTTCGTCTGCTTGCAGATCGTGATGACCATCGGGATGAGCAGCACGCACAGCGCCACCAGCGGAGGGCGGCAGCCCAGAAGACAGATCATGAAGAACGATCCCCAGAACAGACGCGCCTTCGACACGCGCACCAGCGTGGCGTCGCCCTCCTTGTCGGCGACCGTCCACACGCGCGTGCGCGGCGCGCCGTTGCGTTTCGCCGGCCGCGACGGGTCGACCACGCGCAGCGCGCTCTGCCACAGGTACAGTCCGATCGAGGCCATGCACAGACCAGCGCAGAAGGGAATCGTGTAGAAATCCACGCGGCAGATCGGGGCCATAATCGTGGACCCGGAGAACAGCAGCACGAACGCGAAGAAAACCGCGGACACGCTGGCGTCGGGGAAATGCCTCTGCACGAAGCGCACCGCGCACAGCGCGCCGAACACCACGGCCAGGCACAACATGAACGAGCCGGCCGTGATCGTGCTCAGCGACAGGCCGCCGTCCGTCCAGATGCTTGTGATGGCCTGGAACGGCAGGAATAGCAGAATCACCGGGATGACGCCGAAATACGAGTAATAGTGCCCGTTGTACAGCACATGGTCCCAGTACACCGGGTAGGCGCCCTGGGACAGAAGCGCCTCGCGCACGCCCGCGTCATACGGGTTCGAGGAATCCGCCAGCTGCGGCGAGACCGTCAGGTCGAGCCATGCATGCCCGTGCAGGATGGCGTCGGCCGTCTGCTGGAACTGGTTGAAATCGTAGACATACGCGTTCGAATGGTGGAACACCGAGGGCGTCTGCGCCAGGCCGTTGCCGATGAAGGCCCATGTCATCGCGGCCGTGCACGGCACGCCGATGGCGAGCCAGAACGCGAGGCGCTGCTTCGTGCTGGCCGTGTCCAGCACGATTCTGTGCAGCTTGGAGCGCGGGCGGAAGGCGATGGCGATTGCCGCGAAGGCGAGCAGGAGGATCACCCGCACGAAGTCGATGTGGAAGGGCACTCGCGCGTTGACAATAACCGAGGAGACGGGGATGCGGGAGCCTCGCGCCTCCTGGAACCAGACGCGGATCTTGCTGACGGGACCGGAATATCCCGTGCGGTTCTTCAGGTACGTGCTCTGGTCGATCTGGTAGCAGAACGAATCGACGCGCCCCGTGATCCATTCGGTGGAGCCGGTGGGCAGCACGTCGATGCGAGTCGCCGTGTCGTTCGACACGGTGTGCTGGTAGCGTACGAGCGACGAGGGGACCATGCGCACGTATTCCACGGGCTGGTCGTCCGCCGTCACCTCGAAGTAGGCCTCCGAGGAGTCCTCGATGCGCACCGTCCCGTCGTCAAGACGGTCCAGACCGTCGCCGAGGGTCTGCTGGGTCTCCTCGGGCTGCGGTTTGGTCAGCGAGTTCCAGTGCGGGAGGTTGAAGACGAAGACCTCAAGCAGCAGGACGACGATCGCCGATGCAAGAAGGAGCGTTTTCCAACCGAATACGGGCAGCTTCCTGTTTTTCACACCCTACATTGTATGGAGGCGCGCGCCAAGGCCGCCATCGACGGCCCGGCACGCCGGCTTCTGCGCCAAGAGCTGATTCGCCGGCGCATGTCTGACAAAGCGGCGACAATGGTGAGCATGACTGGCACTCCGTTCTCCTCAGGAAGAAACAACGATCCGCGGCGCCGTGGGCGCGGCGGACGCCTGACGCGTGCGCTGGCGTCCCTGGGCTCCTCTCTGGGCGGCTCGCGGGGCGGCGCACGGCGCGATGCGGACGTGCCCATGCCGCCTTCCGGCGCGTCCGATGGAAAGGATCGGTTCCTCTTCAACCTCGCGCGCACCCATGTCATCACCCTCGGCCCGCTGACGAAGGCGAGGATGATTCCCGGCGTGCCCGTGTCCTACCCGCAGGCGCAGTGCTACGGCTGGGCGCAGCTCCCGGCCGCGAAATCCCGCGGCTTCTCCATCGGCATCTTCCTCGAACCGCGCCGCTTCCTGCCCATCGCCTTCGCCGACGCACAGGGCCGCGTGTACGTGGGCATGGACGCCGCGCCGAACACGAGCCGGCGCGTACCCGCCCTCGTGTTCGAGAAGGAACGCAACCAGAACGTGCCCCTGAGCTGGCTTTCCGGCGAGCCGCGCACAGACGACGACCTGATCGCCGAGGCGGTGGTGGGAGGCGTCTACGTCAACCGCGAGGGACAGCCGGCGCCCGTCCGCGTCGCCACATGGATCAAATGGCATGACCGCTACACCTTCATGAGCACGCGCGCCGACATCCCGGCGAAGAACCGCTGCAACCTCACGTACCGCGACGCCATCGCCATCGCCTACCTCGAGTTCGACATCTTCTTTGGCAAAGGCGCGCCCGCCAAGGCGTACGGCGCCGACAACATCGTCTCCCATCTGTCGCACGAGGCCCCGCTCGCGGCCATCCGCTCCGCCGCCGACGACATCCGCGCCGCGCGTATGCTCAAGCAGCGCGTCTCCGGCCTCGACGAATACTTCATCGACCTCATGCGCGAGGCCGGCGTCTTCGGCACGATGTCCGGGCTCGAGGCGCGCCACGGCCAGGAGCCGCTGGAGATCGCGCAGTCCGACAGCACCGGCGACGTGTACTTCCTGTGGAAGGAGGATCTGCCGCTGAGGCAGGGCATGTCGGCGCTGCGCCTCGAGGGGGCGCTCAACCGCTTCCTCGCCATCGACACCGAGCTCAAGTACAACGAGTACCAGGGCTTCCTGCCCATCGAAGACACGCTGACGAAGGCGGATGCGGCGCGCATCGACTTCGAGCTGCTCGAGAACCCGGCGCTCGCGATGCTGCACCGCGCCCAGACCGACCCGACGAGGCGCTTCACGGCCCGCAGCAACGCGGTGTACCAGCTGGTGGATTACGCGCGCCGGCGCGGCTTCCTGGAATACGTGCAGCATCCGGACCCCGCCCTCGCCCCGTCGTCGGAAACCGAATGGCCGTCCGCCGATGCGCCGTCTGCCGGCACCTTGTACGCCGATGCGTCGTCCGACGGTGCGGCGGCGTCTGGCAGTGCGGCGTCGTCCGACGGTGCGGCGCGCGGCGGCATGGCCCACGATTCCTCCGCCGTCGCAGAGGACGGAACCCGAGCACACTCCGGAACACCGACGCACTCCGGGGCCTCCCGTCGTGCGCCCGCTGCCCGCGAGGTCACCGACTGCGGTGGCTCCGAATGGGTGTACCGCCGCGTCCTGTCGCATCTTCTCGACGAAATCCGCGTGCCCTTCCGCCATGACGTCGACTTCCGCGCGAATCTCGCCGGCGGAGACGTGGCCGTGGAATACTCCGCGGTCGGGGAATCGTTCATGCCCTCGAAACGCTACGATGTGGCCGACAATTCCTGGATCACGCTTGACGATTCCGCCCGCCGGCGCCTGGCGACCGACTACAACCTGCGCCTGGGCCTTATCATCGCGGCACTCGCCTTCGGCGCCGACGCCGCGGTGAAAACCGTCTCGCTGCGCCTTGACTCCCTGGGGCTTGAGGAGGCGCTGCGCGAGCAGTCCGCCGCCATGGGCGCCCTTCTCGCGTCCTTGCTCAACCCGCTGAGCCAGGCCGAGCAGCATGCCTCCCGCTCCGACCCCAAGGACGGCGACGTGCACGGCGAACGCGGCATCGAGGCCGACGGCGCGGCCGAGGGCATCGGTCCGCTGTCCGGCCCCACGGCGTCCTCCGCATCGGATTCCGCGGCCTCGGGCATCGCGGGCATCGTCGACCCGGACGCCACGGCCGCCTCCTCCGCCTCTGCCTCCGCGGATGCACACGGCACATCGTCGGAAGAAAACGACACGACCGGCAACGGCATGCCGAACCATCCTTCGGCCGGGCAGATGCCCAACGGCTACTCCATGTCCATGCGCTCGCAGGAGATGTCGTCCTCCGAGACCTCCGACTCCGGCGACGACGGGCAGAACCTCGACATGTTCTCGATGCTGCGCCCCCTCGTCACCGTCACCTTCGACCGCGACCGCTTCCTGACGATGCTGCGCGACACGGGCCTGAGCGACCCGATGCGTTTCTTCCGCGAATTCGGCGCCGTCATGGAGCCGCGCGAAGACGGGGGACTGGGGTCCATCGACGCCGCCTTCGACATCCACGGCTCGCGGTTCTCGCCCGTCGGCGCCCAGGAGGTGCCCGAGATGAGCGACGTGACCTTCGAGCCAAGCGTGGCACGCATCCTCGGCTGCACCGATTCCACCGGCCTGTCCATCCAGCGCGCCGACCTGCTCCAGCGCGCCATGTCGGACTTCCACCGCATCGCTTCCGATCCGTCCATGGGCTCCGCCGAGAAGGCACGCGCCGTCATGGGCGTCGTCCACGGCATCGGCGACCCCGAGCTCGAGGCCCACTCCACTGACGTGACCTCCGCCATCATCGACGGCACCGAGATCCCCAACCTCGCGTTCACGGCCACGCATATCCTCGACGAGGCCGACGACGCGGCCCGCTCGCACCTGCATGTCGGGGACATCGACGGCGCCATCGCCGTGGCCGAGGAGGCCGTGGCCAAGATCGATGAGACCTATGCGCATATCGACGGCGTGCCGCGCTACTTCAACTCCTACGCCGAACGCGTGGTGTACAACCGCCTGTTCGCCATGCCGGGGGAGAAGGTCGTGCTCGTGCCCGACAAGCTCTTCGGCATGCATATGGCGCTCGCCAACCTCATCGCGCAGGTCAGAAGCCCCAAGGAGGCCCTGCCGCATCTGCAGATGCTCGTGCAGTACTCGCCCGCGTATTCGGTGCCGCATATGCTGCTGGCCACGCAGATGGTCGTCGCACGCGACTGGGATTCCGTGTATGCGGCGTCGCTGAACGCGCTGCGCGTCTCGCTGGCCAGGGAGGACGCATCGTACGCCTACTACCGTCTCGCCTACGCGGAGTGGATGCGAGACGATTTCGCCGTGGCCGTGGCCTGCTACATGGTGAGCCTGCAGATCAACCCCGACCAGATGTCGCCGGCGGGGGTGGAGCTGCAACAGCTGCGCGGCAACGCCGTCTCGCAGAACATCGATGTGCCGAATACCCTCGACGAGGCCGTGGCGGTGCTGCATGAGGCGAATATCCCGGTGTGGCCGCATATGAAGCTGGCGTCGATCGTGCGCGACGCCGAGCGCGTGTGCGTGGACCTCGGCATGTTCATCCCCGCCGCGAATCTCGCGACCGCGTCCTCGCGCATGAACGACAGCTCCGTGACGCATATGAGCGCCGTGGACTGGCAGTTCCGTCAGTCGCTCGGTGCCTGACGCCGCCCGGCGCAGATATGAACGGCGCAGATATGGCAGATATGGAAGGCGCACAGATATGACAGACGAACAGCTTGCATGGGATTTCGACTCCGACGATCCCGACCCCGTGCCTCAGACGGGCCGTGGCGCTGCCGACGATGGCAAGGCCGACGCGTCGACGCCCGAGGCAATGTCCGCAGCCGACGACGCTGCGCCCGCATCGTCTCCCGACAGCGCGGCTGATAGCGCGTCTCCCGACGAGGAACCGGGAAGCGATGCGTGGATCGCGCATCTGCAGCCGACCGACTCGGATGCCGCGCGCCTGACGGCGCTTGATGTGACGACTCTCGGCCCGGCCCGCGCGGCGAGGCTGTGGGCGAGGGTCGCCGCCTGGGTGGAATCCGACCAGATCGCCTACTACGTCAAGGATGCGCCTGTCTCCTCCGACGCCGCCTACGACGCCCGCATGAACACGCTTCTGGCGCTCGAGGCCGCCTATCCCGAGCTGGACGACCCGCAATCGCCGACCCATCGTGTCGGCGGACAGGTCTCCTCCGACTTCGCCTCCGTGCGCCATCCCTCGCGCATGCTCTCGCTCGACGATGTCTTCAGCTACGAAGAGCTGCATGACTGGTACGACGGCGTGCGCGCCGCCCTCGACTGGCCCGAGGGCAAGCCGCTTCCCATGACCTGCGAGGTCAAGATCGACGGCCTGGCGCTGAATCTCATCTACCGCAACGGCGTGCTCGAACAGGGCCTGACACGCGGAGACGGCGTCATCGGCGAAGACATCACGCCCAACGTGCGCACGATTTCCACGATTCCGCAAAACCTCGGCGGTCCGCATGAGGACATCCCCGAGCTCGTCGAGATCCGCGGCGAGGTTTTCATGCGCTTCGACGATTTCCAGATGCTTAACGACCGCCAGAGGCAGATGGGGCAGCCCGTGTTCGCGAATCCTCGCAACGCCGCCGCCGGCTCCCTGCGTCAGAAGGACCCGCGCGTCACAGCCTCGCGCCGCCTGAGCTTCTACGCGCACGGCATCGGCCGCCTCGTCTGGGGCGAGCACGCGGACCCGCGGCATGACGCCATCCAGGACCAATCGCAGGCCTACGACCTGTACGCGACGTGGGGCGTGCCCGTTTCGCCGCATAACCGTAAGGTCTCCTCCTTTGACGAGATCATCGACATGGTGGAGTACTACGCCGAGCATCGCAACGACATCGAGCATGCGCTCGACGGCATCGTGGTCAAGGTCGACGATCTCTCCTTGCAGCGCCGGCTCGGCGCCACGTCGCGCGCCCCGCGCTGGGGCATCGCCTACAAGTACCCGCCCGAGGAGGTCAACACCGTTCTGCGCGACATCATCGTGCAGGTGGGGCGCACGGGGCGCGTCACGCCCGTCGCCGTGCTCGACCCCGTCTACGTGGCAGGCTCCACCGTGTCCCGCGCCACGCTGCATAACGCGCAGGTGGTCAAGGAGAAGAACCTGCTCATCGGAGACACCGTCATCATCCACAAGGCGGGCGACGTGATTCCCGAAATCGTGGGGCCTGTGCTGTCGAAAAGGGAGGGCAACGCGAACCTGCGCGAATTCGTCATGCCTTCCGTCTGCCCCAGCTGCGGCACGCCGCTTGCTCCGGCCAAGGAAGGCGACATCGACATCCGGTGCCCCAATATCGAGACCTGTCCCGCGCAGCTGACCGAGCGCATCTACAACCTCGCCTCGCGCAAGGCGCTTGACATCGAGCATCTGGGCATCCAGGCGGCCGTCGCGCTGACGAATCCGGAAGCCGACCGCCCCGAACTGGGCGCCTATGACCCCGACCACAAGGAGATCAAGGTGAAGCCGGGCCAGGAGCCCGAACCCTATGTGCCTGCGTCCGGACTGCAGTTGCCCGCCGTGCAGACGCCGGTTCTGACAAGCGAGGCGGATTTGTTCTCCCTGACGGCCGACCAGCTGCGCGACGTGCGTGTGTGGCGCCAGATCCCCGTGGTCGAGGTGCAGAAAGTAACCGATCCGAAAACGGGCAAGAAGCGCGAGATCCGCAGGAAGCTCGGCATGTCGGGACTCTGGCGGCAGGAGTACGCGTTCTTCAAGGCGCCGAAGAAAAGCGAGACGATTGCCGACACCGAGCCGGCCAAAACGACGCTCGACATGCTTTCGGAAATCTCCGCCGCACGGCACGCCGACCTGTGGCGCGTGCTCGTCGCCCTGTCCATCCGCACCGTCGGCCCGCCCACCGCGCGTGAGCTCGCCGGCGCCTTCGGCTCCCTCGAGGCGGTCGAGAACGCCTCCGAGGAGGAGCTGGCGCAGGTTCCCGGCATCGGCGACGACAAGGCGCATATCATCCACGACTGGTTCGCCAAGGCCCACGAGCCGGGGGACTGGCGCGGGAGGATCCTGACGTCGTGGAAGCTCGCCGGGCTCGGCAGCACCGACGAGACGGGTGCAGTCGCGTCCCAGCTCGCCCAGACGCTGGACGGCATGGTGGTGGTCGTGACCGGAACGGTGGACGGCTATTCGCGCGAGGAGGCGAAAACCGCCATCGAGGAACGTGGTGGGAAGGCCACGTCGAGCGTGAGCCGCAAAACAACCGTTGTGGTGACCGGCACGGCGCCCGGTGCGGCGAAGGTGACGAAGGCGGAGGAGCTCGGCATCCCCATGATCGACCAGAGCCAGTTCGCGCATTTCCTCGAGACCGGCCGCTTCACGGCCGACGCCGGGGAGGATGCACAGAAGGACTCGCAGAAGGACGACGGCACCGCGCTTTGAGACGTCGTGCGTCATCGGAGGGTCTTGTGCCATCGGACGCCCGGCAATACAGTGGGGTGGCGGAACGCGGCGCGGACGGCCGATGGATCGTGTCGGTAAACCGCGTCGGTGAACCCCGCGCCGGCACAGAGGAAAGAACGGAAGACATGAGCACTACTTTCACCGACGGGCGCGTGCATGACGATGTCATGGCGGCGCTCGGGCACGTCATGGACCCCGAGCTGGGGCGCACCATCGTCGACCTCGGCATGGTGTCGGGCGTCGACGTGGCGCGGTCGGCATCCGCGCCGTCCGATCCGCTCCAGGCGTCGGATTCCGCCCCGGATCCGGCCGAGAATCCGGCCCAGGCTCCGGATCCCTCCGCCCCCGCATGGGATGTGACCGTGCATCTGGAACTCACGGTGCCGGGGTGCCCGCTGTCCGACACCATCCGCCGCCGTATCACGGCCGCGCTGGCGGGATATCCCGGCGGCCGGCTCAACGTCACCATCGACACCTCCACCATGAGCCAGGGCAAGCTCGAGGCGCTTGTTGCGCGTCTCAAGGCCGAGCGTCGCGCCAACCCCTTCACCCGCGCCGATTCGAAAACCCGCATCTTCGCCATCGCATCGGGCAAAGGCGGCGTGGGCAAAAGCTCCGTCACCGCCAACCTCGCCGCCACCTTCGCCGCGATGGGCTACGATACCGCCGCCATCGACGCCGACATCTACGGCTTCTCCCTGCCCCGTCTGTTCGGCATCACCGACCGTCCGACGAATCTCAACGGCATGCTCGTGCCGCCCGAGGCGTGGGGCGTGCGCCTCATGTCGATCGGCGTTTTCGCTGGCTCAGACCGCGCCATTCTGTGGCGCGGCCCGCGCCTGCAGCGCTCGCTCGAACAGTTCCTCACCGACGTGTGGTGGGGCGAGCCCGACGTCCTTCTCCTTGACCTGGCCCCCGGAACCGGAGACATGACCATCAGCGTGGCGCAGACGCTGCCGAACGCGGAGCTCGTCGTCGTCACCACGCCGCAGCCCTCCGCCTCCGAGGTGGCCGTGCGTGCGGGCCTTGTGGCGCTGCAGATGCCGCTGCAGGTGGACGGCGTGGTGGAGAACATGAGCTACTTCGACCACAAGGGCGAGCGCCTGCGTCTTTTCGGCGAGGGAGGCGGCGAACGCGTGGCGCGGACGCTGACCGACGAGCTGGGCTACGATGTGCCGTTGCTCGGGCAGCTGCCGCTCGTTCCCGAGCTCAGGGAGACGACGGAAGGCGGGCGTCCGGCCGTTCTCGACGAGAACGGCGCGTTGGCCGATTCCGATGTGGCGCGCAGCTTCGAAAGCATCGCGCGCGCCCTGCTCGCGCATGAACCGGGGCGCGCCGCGGCGTGAGGCCTGGCATCCTGGGTATTCCGGACGCCGGATGTCGGAAACAGACGCCGGACGCCGGAAACCGGATACAAGAAGGGGTGGATCCGCCTGAGCGAATCCACCCCTTCCCATTTTCTATCGTGGCATTATCGCCGCGCCGTCACTTGGTGGTGCAGGTCACGTCGATCGCCGTCATCGAATGCGGCAGATACCGCACCGTTGCGAATTTCTTGGCCGGGTTCGTACCCGCCAGCTGGGTCTTGCAGCTGTCATACTGACCCTGCGAGAGCTTCACGGTCAGCTCGGAGCCGTCGGAGGTCTTGCCCTTGATGCTGTACGGGGACTTCGACACCGACACGTACGTCAGGTCGGCCGACGTGTTGGCGAAGTATCCGGGAAGGTCGAGGCCCTTGAACACAGCGCCCGCCGCGCATCCCAGCGTCAGCAGCAGAATCACGATCTGCACGGCGGTGATGGACTTGCGGATCGTGATGACGCGGTTGCGTCCGTTCGAGAAGAACAGGAAGAGGAAGAACAGGAAGCCGGTGGCGAAGGCGATGAAGGACGTCAGGTAGCGCACGGATTCGCTCTGCGACATGCGGTTCATGAGGAACGCGACGAGAGTGGCCGCGAGCAGTACGCCGAGGACGATCTTCATCGTGACGGATACGCGCTCGATGGGCTTTTCCACGCGCTGCGCCGACGCCGCATCGCCGTCCATGGTGTACGAGTCGGCGGACTGCGTCGTCGACTGGGCGATGGAATCGAACTGCATGCCGCGGTCGTTCGTGACATCGTAGGCCGGCTGGGTGCCGTAATCGACGGTGCTGGACAGCGCGGGAATCTGCTGGTCGTCCGCGTCGGACGGGGTATCGACGCCGGGCAGGCCTTCGGCGGATGACAATCCGTTCGGGTCGGTCACGTCCGGGACGTCCTGCGCGCCGCCCAGATCCATGTCGGTGTCATAGATGCGGCGTGCGGACGGGGAGTTGGGAACGACGGTATCCGCCTCGGCGGAGGCGTAGAGCGACTGCCAGTCCACGGAATCCGCGGCAGCGCTGCGATAGCTGTCTGTGGCGCCGTAACCGCCGTCCGTCCCGTCGGTTCCATCGCCGTATCCGTTGCCGCCGTTCACGGCACCGTACCGGGGCTGGGCATAGCGGGAATCGGCGTACCCGGAATCGTTGTATTGGGAATCGTCGTACGGGGAATCGTCATTCGATGGGATGGACTGACGGTCCGACCCGTACCCGTGTTCATTGGCCATGTGTTCCTCCGACCTTGTGAGGATAAGTGCGCTTCGCCGCGCTATCTCCATTTCCTCAGACAACTTATCATAAGTCATTCCTCGGGAAGAGACATGCACGGGAGCCGTTCCCGAACAGCCACGTCCGTATGCCGGCATGCCGCCCTCGCCGCCACCGGTCCGCTGGTCATCCGGCGTCAGAAAACCTAGACGAGGATGCCTTCGAGATGGTCCATCTCGTGCTGGATGATCTCGGCGGTGTAGCCGGAGAACCCACGCATATGGCGCTTGAAATCAGCGTCCTGCCACGTCACGGTGATGTTCTCGAAACGCGTGGCGCGATGCGGCTCGGCCAGCGACAGGCAGCCCTCGCGCGTCAGATAGACGCCGGTATGCTTGGTGATCTTCGGATTCACCATGACCACCGGCCCCTTCTCCGTGCTCACGATGATGATACGCACGGAGGAGCCGATCATATTCGCCGCCAGACCGACGCAATCGTCATGATGCGCGGCGAGCGTGTCGCGCAGGTCGGCGATGACCTGCGCATCGTCCTTCGTGGCCTCGCGCGACGGCTTGCTGAGGAATTCGGTGTCGGTGACGATCGGCTTGTTCATGCTGTGTCCTTCGGTTGCGGTTGCTGCGGGCGCCGGCGGCGCGCCGTTCCCAAACGATTCTACCGTCAGGCGTGGTACGCGGCCGCCTTTCCGGATCATAACGCCCGCCCGAATCACACAGCCCGGATCACAGCCCGAGATGGCCTTCGCGTCGGATCAGCCCTGGCTCCTCGTCCAGAACGACCTGTGGCATGCCATCGTTCGCCGCGCTACCGCCAGCCGCTGCGTTGCCCTCCGGATTATCGTCCGCCGGGCGCGCCACCAGGCCGTCGATCGGCTCGCCGGCGCAGAAATCGTGGATCAGCCGCCACTGGCGCCGTGAGATGCCGATGCGCTCGTCCGGCCGTACCATGAGCACGCGGGAGCGGGGCGCAAGGCCACGCAGCGTATCGGCCGCGTGCGGCGTGCATTCCTCGTCGTCGATCCACACCAGCGGCGCGGGATCGGCGCCGCGGTTCTCGAAGCGCAGACGCGACACAACCGCCTCGAGCTTGCCCGTGCGCCGATGCTCGTTCGTCACCGGGTCATACCAGAGAATCGTTCCGACCGTGGCGGGGTTCCAGTCCAGAAGTGGGTCGAGGATGTCGTCGCAGTACGGCTGCCATGTGCTCAGCCAGCTCAGATTGATGGCTCCGGCGGCGGCCGATGCCATGATGGCGTCCGACAGCTCGCGTGAGAAATGGATGCGGAAACGCCCGATAGGCGTGCGCGCCTGCTCGTTGCCGTCGAGATGGAACGCATGCTGCGGCGAGTAGATGGCGGCGCGCGGGTCGTCGGGCCTGAGCCACAGCGGCGTGCGGTTCACGCCGCCGCGCCGCAGCACCGTGTAGTCGGGGAAGGCGTTGAGCACGCCGTCGAAATCCGTATACACGACGGGCGTCGGCTTGCCAGGGCGGGGAGTGGGAATCGGCTCGGCCGTCGCGTCATGCGTTGTGTTCCCCATGGGTTTCTCCTTCCGTCCGCCTCATATTGTCTTTCGCCCCATATCGTCCGGGTAGTCCCACGATTCTACCGCCGTCGTTATGGCGGGCCTAACGGACGCGGAGGCATCGTGCACCCGCCGCCCCCGTCTCCCGCCGCCCACCGTTCGCTGCCATAACCTCTCGCCCCACGACCTCCCGCCACAGAAACAAAAATCCCCTCCCGCAAGGGAAGGGGATTCAATCCGTCATCGGACGCTCGCCATGCGGCGGGGCATCAGATGTGGAAGTAGAGCTCGTAGTCGAGCGGGGTCGGCTGCAGGCGGGCCTTGTCGATCTCGGCGCGCTTGATGTCAATCCAGGTCTCGATCAGGTCGTCGGTGAAGACGTTGCCTGCGGTGAGGAAGTCGTGATCCTCCTCGAGGGCCTTGAGCGCCTCGTCGAGGGAGCCCGGAGCCTGCTTGATGTTCGCGTACTCGGCCGGCGGGAGCTCGTAGAGATCCTTGTCGATCGGAGCCGGCGGCTCGATGTGGTTGATGACGCCGTCAAGGCCTGCCATGAGCTGGGCGGAGAAGGCGAGGTACGGGTTGCAGGACGGATCCGGCGCGCGGAACTCGATGCGCTTGGCGGCCGGGGACTTGCCGGCGAGCGGGATACGGATCGCGGCGGAGCGGTTGCGGGCCGAGTAGACCATGCACACCGGGGCCTCGAAGCCCGGGACCAGGCGGTGGTAGGAGTTCAGCGACGGGTTCGTGAAGGCAAGCACGGAGGAGGAGTGCTTGATGAGGCCGCCCACGTACCACTGGGCGATCTTGGACAGGCCGCCGTATTCCTTCTCGTCGAAGAACAGCGGCTTGCCGTCCTTCCACAGGGACTGATGGCAGTGCATGCCGGTGCCGTTGTCGCCAGCGATCGGCTTCGGCATGAACGTCGCGGCCTTGCCGGCCTGTGCGGCGGTCTCATGCACGATGTACTTGTACTTCATGAGGTCGTCGCCGGCGTGCTGCAGCGAGTTGAAGCGGTAGTTGATCTCCTGCTGGCCGGCGCCGCCCACCTCGTGGTGGGAGCGCTCGAGCACCAGGCCGGCCTCCTCGAGGTTGTGCACCATGTCATCGCGCAGATCCTGGGAGTGGTCGATCGGCGGAACCGGGAAGTAGCCGCCCTTGACCTTGTTCTTGAATGCGATGTTCGGGGTGTCGTCGTCCTCGTATTCCTTGCCGGAGTTCCACGGAGCCTCGATGGAGTCCACCTCGTAGAAGGAACGCGCCATGGAGTTCTCGAAGCGCACCTTGTCGAAGATGAAGAACTCGGCCTCCGGGGCGAAGTAGGCGGTGTCGGCGATGCCGGTGGACTGCAGGAAGGCCTCGGCCTTGGCGGCGACCTGACGCGGGTCGCGGCTGTAGGCCTCGTCGGTGATCGGATCCACGATGGAGAAGATCACCACAAGCGTCTTGTGCTTGCGGAACGGATCGACGTAAGCCGTCGTCACATCCGGCTTGAGGTTCATGTCGGACTCGTTGATGGCCTGGAAGCCGGTCACCGAAGAGCCATCGAACGGCATGCCGTCGGTGAACGCGTCCTTGAGGAACGCGGCAGCCGGAACGGTGAACTGCTGCTGGACACCGATGAGGTCGGTGAAGCGAACGGAAACGTACTCGATGCCTTCGCGGTTGATGAGGGCCTCGACGTCTTCCTTGGTCTTGATGTCGGTCATCTGACCATCCTTTCGTCTTTAGGAATTCATCGTAAAGTTTAGGGTCACCGGTTTCGCAAAGTCGACTTTTACGTTACGGATATGTTTCATGATGCCCTCAAGCCTTGCAATTGCAAGGAAAATTCATGGCAATACGATGGGCGCATGGCGGAATGCCCCCGGATGGGGCGCAGAAAAACGAGCCTCCGGCTTCGATTTTCGAAGCGACGGCGCGTTTCCGGCATGCGGATACGGAAAGGCCCCGTCCGATGGGACGGGGCCTGGATGCCATGCGGCGCGCGCCGTGCTGTGGTGCGGCGTTCCGTCAGCGGCCGCGCAGGGCGCGCGGGCTGATATGTACGCGGCTGGGGTCGATGCCTTGCGGCATGTTCATGGTGTTGTTGCGCTTTTGCAGCGTGCTGATGCGGTTGTTGAGGTTCGTCAGCTCGTCCTGGCGCAGCTTCATCTTATGGCCGCGCACGATGGACTTGCGAAGGTCCTTGAGCGGGACCTGCTTGGGGCCGGTGCCCACGCAGATGCGGTAGATCGGGATGGCGGAGCCCTGCGTGATCCTCTTGATCTTCTTGGTCTGGGCGTCCATGGCGCGCTGCACGCGGCCATAGTCGCCCTCGCCCACGAGGAAGATGCCGCTCAGGCTTGTGCCGATCAGCACCATGTCCTTGGTGCGCGGGTCGACCCAGATCGGCTGGTCGTAGAAGGTGTACGCCTTGTTGTTGAGGTTGCTCAGCACCATGGCCGTGGCGCCGGGCTTGCCTTCCATCTCGGAGTACACGGCGGTGTTCGAACGGTTCGTGAGCACCCAGACGGCCACGGTGAAGCCGATCATGACGCCGGTGAGAACGGTGAGGATCCAGCCGACGATGCTGCGGCGGTACAGGAACAGCGGCAGCAGGACGGAGATGAGCACGGGGATGCCGAAGCTCAGCGCCATCACCCACGGCAGCTTGGAGTCGACGCGCCTTGTATAGCGGTAGACCCGGCCGATCTGCGTGAAGGTCTCGCGGATCCTTCCGCGCTTCTTGCCGTCCTTCCCGTCGTTGGTTTTCGAATTCCTGGTCTTCGAATCGTCTGTCGCCATGGGCATCCTTCTGTCGTTTCCGGGGAACTTCTGGTGTTGGGAAGCGCCATGTGTGCCCGCACGTTCCTTATCCGGCGTTGTGTGGCGCGGTTTTCCGAGGGCGCGGGTTTCTTGCGGCGCGGGGTTCCCTGTGTCGTTCCTCTGTGTATGGTAGCCGATTGCTTGGCCAAGGCGAGGCGCGTCGGCCAACTTCGCGACCGATTGCGTCGACGGCGAAACGCGCCGCCGGACGATCCCGGTCTGCCGTCTGTGTCAGGTGCCGCGGTTCAGAAGGTGTGCAGGGGGCGCCCGTCCGCCGCAAGCAACGCCTCGCCGAGCGCCTCGCCGAAGGTGGGGTGCGGGTGGATGGCCCGTGCGGCCTGGCTCAGCGGAACGCGACCCCGCACGAGCTGCTCGGCCTCGGCCACGAGCTCCGAGACATGCGGCCCCGCCATATGCGCGCCGAGCACGATGCGTTCGCCGCCGTCGGCGGGCGTGGCGGTCACGAGGTCGATGACGCCCGATGCGCTGCTCATCATAACGCGTGCATTGCCCTGCGTCACAATTGCGGTGTCCCTGACATCCGTCCATGCGCCGTCGGCGCGCGCCTCATCGGCGGCGAGGCCGACGCTCGCCGCCTCGGGGGAGGAGAAGACGACGAGGGGCGAGGCGGCGTCCTCGACGGGGGCGGGCTCGAGGCCGGCGATGCATTCGGCTGCGACGATGCCCTGTTCGAAGGCACGATGCGCCGTCTGCCTGCCCCGCGTCACATCGCCGACCGCGAACACGCCGGGGCGGGAGGTGCGTCCCCAAGGGTCCGTGACGACGAAGCCGCGGGCATCCGTCTCGATGCCGGAATCGGATACCCATGGGGCGGAGACCGGCGTGCGGCCGACGGCCACGAGGCACAGCTCGGCCTCGAGGCGGGACGTGGCTCCGCCGCGCCCGGAGAGGGTGAGGGCGATGCCGCCGTCGACGTCCTCGTATGCTTCGATGGATTCGTAATCGGCCCACTGCACGCCGTGCGCGCCCATGCCGCGGCGCACGGCCATGCCCACGCGGCGCGGCCACGCCGACAGGGGGCGTCCGTGGCGCAGAAGCACCGTGACATGCGCGCCGAGCGAAGACCAGAAGCTGGCGAATTCGAGGCCGATGGCGCCCGATCCCACGATGATGACGGAGGAGGGAACCCGGTCGAGCGTCAGCGCGTGGTCGGAATCCAGCACACGGCCGCCGAAGGGAAGCGCATCGAGCTGGGTGGGGCGTGCGCCGGTCGCGAGGACGACGGCGCGGGCGGCCAGCGTCGTCGTGCCATCGGCGGTGTCCACGATGACGCGGTGGCGAGTGCCGTCCGTCGCGCCGTCCGTAGCCGCCGCGTCTGCCTGTGCCGCGCCATCGTCCAGTCGCGCCGTGCCGCGCACCAGCGTCACGGCGCGGCGGGAAAGCAACGATTCAAGGCCCGTGACCATCGTGTCGACGCTCGCGTCTCGGAAGGCCGCGAGCCTGTCATAGTCGACCTGCGGTTGCGGCAGCATGATGCCCATCGTCTCGCCGTGCCGGGCCTCGTCCGCGGTATGCGCGGCGGTCAGCAGCGCCTTCGTCGGGATGCACCCGCGGTTCAGGCAGGTGCCGCCCGGCCGCGCATCCCGCTCGACCAACGCCACCCTGAGACCGAGCTGGGCGGCGCGCAGGGCGCAGGAGTATCCGCCCGGCCCCGCGCCGATGACGGCGATATCGAAGACAGGGGAGTCAGCGGAGTGCGACGGGAGGGAAGAAACCGGTGGAACGATGGACATGGCAGTCCTTTCTGATCGGGTCGATCCGGGGCGTTGCCCGGACCATGGGGCGGATTCCTGAAGTGCGAGATGGATATGAGCGGGTATGAAAAAGGCCGGATCGCAATCCGGCCCGGGGGAGCGACGGCCGGTCAGGCCGGCCAGTTGCCGTGCTTCTTGTACCGCGGCTTCGGCATACGCCACGCCCGGATCTGCAATGCGCGCGTCCACGCGTACAGGCCGGTGCGCTGGCCCTTGGCCACGGCCTTGTCGCCGTATTTCGCGACGAGCTTCTTCTTCAGCGACCTCCACATAAGAACCGCGTCGATGATGACGGCCAGCAGATACACATAGACGACGATCATGAGGACGAACGCCGCCACGGGCGACCAGCGCTGCACGATCATCGAGGCGATGAGCGCGATGAACACGATGGGCATGAACCATTCGCCCAGGTTGCGGCGGGCGTCCACGTAATCGCGCACATAGATGCGCCACGGGATGCGCTCGCTCGTCGGCATATGCTGCACGTCGCCGGTTTCCATCGCCTGGTACTCGCGGTCCTGCTTCTCGCGGGCCTTGGCCCTCTCCGCCTTCTTGGCGGCCTTGCGGTCGGCGGGGACAAGGGGACGCAGACTCGCCTTCTGGGCGTCCTTGCGTTTGGGGGTCGGCCGTCCCTTGCCGGGGGTCGTGCCGGCGGCGGCGGGGGACGCCAAGGAATCTGCGTTGTCTGACGTGTCCGAGGTCTTGTTATGAGCCATGCAGCTCAGGTTACGTTTACGCCTCGACGCGCAGCGGCTAGAATCGGTGCGGAACGCGGCGCGGCGCACGCGCCTACGCATAGGACGGCAGCCCCCGGACGCCCGGGCATGCGCCCAATATATAAGGAGTACGAAGGAGACAGCATGCAGAGCACTGAGAACGCTACCGCGCACGATGGCGCCGGAAACGCCGGAACGAACGTCCGGACACTGGGAACCGAGGAGATCCGCCGGAGGGTCGACGACGACTGGCACCGCGTGGTGGATGTGCTGTCGGCGAAAATCGCCCTGCGCAGTGTGTCCGCCGAAGGCATCACGGCCGATCATATGAAGCGCTCCGCCGAATTCGTGGCCGAGCAGATGCGCCTCGTGGGAATCGACGACGCCCATGTGGTGCAGTCCCATAATCCCGACGGAACGCCGGGCGCGTGGGAGGTCGTCGGCTCGCGCATCGTGGATCCCGCGGCTCCCACCGTGCTGCTGTACGCGCACCATGACGTTCAGCCGGTGCCCGATCCCACCGCATGGGATACGGATCCCTTCACCGCCACCGTCGTGGGCGACAGGCTCTACGGCCGTGGCTCCGCGGACGACGGCGGCGGCATCGCCATCCATTCGGGCGCCCTGCACGCGCTGGGCGACGACCTGCCGTGCAACATCAAGCTGTTCTTCGAGGGCGAGGAGGAGATGGGATCTCCCAGCTTCATCCCGTTCCTGAGCGAACACCGCGCCGAATTCGACGCCGACGTCATCATCGTGGCGGATTCGGGCAACTGGTCCGCCTCCGTCCCCAGCCTCACCACCTCGCTGCGCGGCAACACCGACGTGGACGTCACCGTGCGCGTCCTGGGCCACCCCGTGCATTCGGGCCAGTTCGGCGGCCCCATCCTCGACGCCGTCACGCTGTCGTCCCTGCTCATCGCGTCGATGTATGACGCCGAGGGCAACCTCGCCGTCCCCGGCATCGATTCGCAGGAGCCGGTCGGCGGCCTGCAGCGAGACCTCGACGAAAGCACCTTCCGTCACGATGCGGCCATCGTGGATTCCTACCGCCTAGCCGGAACCGGCTCCCTCGCCTCGCGCGTGTGGACCAAGCCGTCCGTCAGCGTCATCGGATTCGACGCGCACCCCGTCGACGGATCGTTCAACGTCATCGCCGACGCCGCGCGCTTCCGCCTGTCCCTGCGCACCGCGCCCTCGCAGGACCCGCGTAAGGCGCAGCGGGCGCTCGCGGATTTCCTCGTCTCCCATGCGCCGTTCGGCGCCGAGGTGAGCGTGGAATGCGGTGAGAACGGCCGCGGCTGGGCCATGGATCCGGAGTGCGAGGCCGTCCAGGTGGCGCAGCGGGCGATGGCCGATGCCTTCGACACGGCGCCCGTGAACAAGGGGGAGGGCGGCTCCATCCCCTTCATCCCCGAGCTGCAGGAGCTGTTCCCGCACGCGCAGGTGATCGTGACCGGCCCCGAAGACCCGCAGGCCAACGCGCACAGCCCCAACGAGTCGATTTCGCTGAGCGGACTGAGGAACAACATCGTCACCGAGGCGCTGTTCCTGGAGCGCTTCGGCCGCTAGCACGGGCAGTCGGTTCTGCTTCCGGGGCTCCCGTTGCCGGTGCGCCGTCATCGCGGTTGAGGGCGCCCTGCATGCGGGCCAGTCCAGGGGCGTGCGGGCCGTATCATGGCGCGGCCGTATCATGGCATCATGCCCATCAGCTCAGGAATCCTCGAAAACCCCAAGTCCGACCGCATCCGCCACGTCGCGGAGCTCGCTTCGCGTCACGCGCGCCGCAAGATCGGGCGCTTCCTCGTCGAAGGACCCCAGGCCGTGCGCGAGGCCGTGCGGTTCATGCCCGGTTCCGTGCATGACCTGTATGTCAGCGCCGCCCTGTTCGACAAGCGTGACAGCGCTGCGTCCGTCATCGCCTACGCCGCGGATCGCGCCGGCATCTACGTGCATGCCTGCACCGGGGCCGTCATGGAGCGCATCAGCCCGGACTGCCAGGGCATCGCCGCCGTCATGGACTGCGACGCCGTCGACCTGAAGACGACGGCCGCCATCGACCGCGCGATCGCCGCATCGGCGCCGGGCACATCGTCCGACGGCACATCGGCACCCGATGCATCGCCCGACGGCGCATCGTCCCAAACCCGCAAGGCAGGGCGCCCCGTGCCTCTTATCGCCGCCTGCTGGCAGGTGCGCGACCCGGGCAACGCCGGCACCATCATCCGCGCCGCCGACGCCGCCGGTTGCGCCGGCGTGCTTCTGGTGGACGACTGCGTGGACGTGACGAACCCCAAGGTGGTGCGCGCCACCGCCGGCTCCCTGTTCCACCTTCCCGTCGCGCGCCTCGACGTGGACGGCTTCTTCGGATGGGCCGCCAACCGCGGCGTGCATGTCACGGCCGCCGATGTCTACGGCACCGCGCGCCGTCGCCCCATCCCGCTTCCCGACATGCTCGAGGGGCGCGGCGACGCCCCCGCCGAGGCCCTGGCCCGCCCGCACGTCATCCTCTTCGGCAACGAGGCGCGCGGCCTCGAGGAGGGAACCGTCGACCGGTGCGACGACGTCGTGACGATTCCCATCTACGGCCAGGCCGAATCCCTCAACGTGGCCACGAGCGCCGCCGTGCTCCTGTACGCCTTCGCCCTGCGCGCCAGGCGCTGATGGAAGGCGCCGGCGGCGATACGCCCCCGGGCACACGATGCGGCCGCCGTGCGGCGCACAGGCGCGGGCCGCGCTAGGGTTGCCGTGTCCGGCGCTATGTCTAGTCATGCCAAGACAATGTGGAGGGGTATGCCGTCCGCCAGCGCCGGCGGCTTCCCGAACCCAGGAAACCAGAAAGGTAATCCAGTGGTAGATAGCTCAACGTTTGACGCCGCCGCACTGACGGCGACCATCGACGAAGGAATCGCCAAGGTCAAGGCGGCCTCGACGCTCGACGAGCTGCGCGCCGTGCGCACCGAGTACGCGGGCGCCGACTCCGCCCTCGCCGCTGCATCGAAGGCCATCGGCGGCCTTCCCAAAGACCAGAAGAAGGACGCCGGCAAGCTGCTCGGCAAGCTGCGCGCCGATTTCGGACGCGCCTACGGTCCGCGTGAGAAGGAGCTCAAGGAGGCCGCGGAGAAGGCGGCGCTCGCGGCGGAGCGCGTCGACATGACGCAGCCGGTCGAGCGCAGGCCGCTCGGCGCACGCCATCCGCTTCCCAAGCTCCTCGAGGACGTCGAGGACTTCTTCGTCTCCATGGGCTGGCAGATCGCGGACGGCCCCGAGGTGGAGACGGAATGGTACAACTTCGACGCGCTGAACTTCGGACCCGACCATCCGGCGCGCCAGATGCAGGACACCTTCTACGTCAAGGGCAGCCAGGCCAAGGACGCCGCCGGCTTCGTCGGCTCCAACATCGTGGTGCGCACGCAGACCTCGTCCGACCAGGTGCGTTCGCTGATCGAACGCGGCGTGCCGCTGTACATCGCCTGCACGGGCCGCGTGTACCGCACCGACGAGCTCGACGCCACGCATACGCCGGTGTTCCACCAGTGCGAGGCCCTCGCCATCGACAAGAACCTCACGATGGCCGACCTCAAGGGTGTGCTGAACAAGCTCGCCGTGGCCATGTTCGGCCCCGACGCCAAGGCGCGCCTGCGCCCCAGCTACTTCCCGTTCACCGAGCCGAGCGCCGAAATGGACCTGTGGTTCCCCGACAAGAAGGGCGGCCCGGGCTGGATCGAATGGGGCGGCTGCGGCATGGTCAACCCGAACGTGCTCAAGTCCGCGGGCATCGACCCCGATGTGTACTCCGGCTTCGCGTTCGGCGTGGGTATGGAGCGCACGCTCCTGCTGCGCCATGACATCAACGACATGCACGACCTCGTCGAGGGCGACGTGCGTTTCAGCAAGCAATTCGTGATGGGGGAGTGAGCAATGCCTTTCATTGACATCGATTGGCTTCGTGAGCATGTGGCGGTGCCGCAGGACGAGACCTACGAGCGGCTCGCCAAGGACCTCGTGCGCGTGGGCCTGGAGGAAGAGGAGATCCACACCTCCTCGGTGACCGGCCCCATCGTGGTGGGCTACGTGGTGGACGCCACGCCCGAGCCGCAGAAGAACGGCAAGGTCATCAACTGGTGCCATGTGGACGTCGGCGACGAGTACAACGAGACCGACGCGGACGGCAACAAGGTGCCGCGCGGCATCGTGTGCGGAGCGCCGAACATGCGCGCCGGCGAGAAGGTCGTCGTCACGCTGCCGGGCGCCGTGCTGCCCGGCGACTTCCAGATCCAGCCGCGCAAGACCTACGGCCATATCTCCAACGGCATGTGCGCCTCGGAGCGCGAGCTTGGCCTGGGAACCGACCACAACGGCATCATCCTGCTGTCGGAGCGCGGCTACTCCCCGGAGGAGTACGACGCCATCAAGCCCGGCGACGACGCCATCAAGCTCCTGCATATGGACGAGCCGCTGCTTGAGATCAACATCACGCCCGACCGCGGCTACGCGTTCTCGTACCGCGGCGTGGCCCGCGAATTCCACAATTCGACGGGCGCCGCGTTCACCGACCCCGTGGAAGCGCTCGATGCCAAGGTCCCGACGCTCGCCCATGACGCGAAGGGCGACATCGAGGTCATCGTGGATGACGAGAACCCGATCCACGGACAGGTGGGCTGCGACCGCTACTACGCGCGCACCGTGCGCGGCTTCGACCCGTCCGCCAAGTCGCCGGCCTGGCTGCAGCACCGCCTGCAGCGCGCCGGCATGCGCCCCATCTCGCTGGCCGTGGACGTGACGAACTACGTCATGCTCGACCTGGGCCAGCCGATGCACGCCTACGATCTTGACAAGCTGTGCCCGCCCATCGTGGTGCGCCGCGCCAAGGAGGGCGAGAAGCTCACGACGCTCGACGGCAAGACGCACGAGCTGTCGACCGAGGACCTGCTCATCACCGATTCGCCGGACGGCGAGCGCGGCGGCCGTATCCTGGGCCTGGCCGGCGTCATGGGCGGCCTGTACGGCGAGGTGACGAGCGAGACGAAGAACATCCTGCTGGAATCCGCGCATTTCGATCCCATCACGATCGCCCGCTCGGCGCGCCGCCACAAGATCCCCTCGGAGGCCTCGCGCCGCTTCGAGCGCGGCGTCGACACCGCGCTGCAGCCCGCCGCGGCGCAGATGGCCGCCGACCTGCTCACCACCTATGCCGGGGGCGAGGCCAGTGCCACGCCGACCGACTACAACACGGTGACGCCGCGCCAGACCATCCGCTTCAAGACGAGCGAGGTCAAGCGCCTGACCGGCCTCGACCTGACGATCGACCGCATCTCCGACATCCTCGAGGACATCGGCTGCCGTCTGGGCGGCGGCGGCAACGGCGAACTCACCGTCGCCGTGCCGTCGTGGCGTCCCGACATCACGATGCCGTGCGACCTCGTGGAGGAAGTGGCGCGCATCGAGGGCTATGACACGATCCCGACCACGGTGCCGCCGGTGCCCGCCGGGAACGTGGGCCTGACGGCCGACCAGAAGCGCAAGCGCATGGTGGCCGACACGCTCGCCGAGTACGGTCTGGTGGAGACGCTGACATATCCGTTCGTCGGCGACGCCGATTACAAGGCCTTCTCCTTCGACCCCGAGGCCGAGAAGCCGTACAGCGTGGAGATCGAGAACCCGCTGGCCGGCGATCGCCCGTTCCTGCGCCGCAACGTGCTCATCACGCTGGCGCAGACCGTGCAGCGTAACATCCGCCGCGGCATCGAGAACGTGAGCCTGTACGAGATCGGCCATGTGTTCCTCGCCGATCCCAAGGCCCCGGCGGTTCCGGCGCTGCCCGGCGGCGTCAAGCCCACCGACGAGCAGCTCGCCGCGCTTGACGCGGGTCTGCCCAAGCAGCCGCTGCATGTGGCGGGAATCCTGACCGGCCTGGCCGAGGACGACGGTTGGTTAGGCGACAAGCGCCCCGTCGATTGGAGCGATGCCGTCGAGGCCGTGCGCCGCGTGTCCGACCGCCTTGGCGCCGACCTGCGCCTCGCGCAGCCGGCCGAAGGCGTCGCCGTGCCCGAGCAGTGGCATCCGGGACGCTACGCCGCCGTGCGCCTTCCCGATGGCACGATGGTGGGGCGCGTGGGCGAGCTCCATCCGCGCGTCAATGAGGCCCTCGGCTTCCCGGCGCATACCGCGGCGTTCGAGCTCGACCTGACGGCCCTGTTCGACGGCGTGGCGTACGAGCCGCTGCAGGCCAAGCCCATCTCCACCTTCCCGCCGGTCAGGCAGGATTTCGCCTTCACCGTCGATTCCGGCGTGAGCGCCGACCAGGTGGAGGACGCGATCCGCAAGGCCGCGGGCGACGACCTCGAGGAGATCCGCCTCTTCGACGTGTTCGAGGGCGGCCAGCTCGGCGAGGGCAAGAAGTCCCTGGCCTACTCCGTCACCTTCCGCTCTCCGAGCAAGACGCTGACCGGCGACGACACCGACGCCCTGCGCGCGGCCATCGTCGAGTCCTGCGAGAGGCTCGGTGCGCAGCTTCGCGCCTAGCTCGCGCTGGCACATGACACGCGGCGGTCGGGATTCCCGGCCGCCGCGTTGTCGTATCCAGCGTCCGTCGTATCGGAAACGATGGTACGGTTTCCGGACAAACATCCACGATTCTGCGGTCGATATCGCCAGGAAATGTCCGCAAGCCGTACAACTGTTCTGGAATTCATATGCGCGTCGTATGCGCGGAGCGGATTCCCAGCCGTCTTTCAGCGGGAACCCTATAATGCATGTGATAGACGGCGCCCGAAGGAACGGCGCCGGCGGGAGTCGCGCATCCGCTGCGCCGACCGCAGGGCCGACCGGCCGAATCGTTCCAAGGAGGGTATATGTCCGACATCAATCCGAACCCGTCCTCGCAGAACCACGCTGTGCCCTCCGGCGCACAGCCGCGGCAGCCCGATCAGCCCGCGCAGCCGGATCGATCCGCGCAGTCCGATTCCTTCGAGGGCAAGTATGGCGCGATGGCCAGCGACTACCCGGGCTGGAATCCGTATAAGTACGGGGCTCCCGACACGGGGCGCTCCAACGACGGCGATTCCTCGAAGGGTTCCGCGTCGCGCCGCACGGCCTCCCTCTCCTCCGACGATGCGGCCCGCGGCGCATCGTCGCCCTACGGCGCCGATTCGCGGCAGGGGATGGTCGGTCAGCCGGGGCAAAGCGGCCAGAACGCGCCGGGCAACAACTCCCTGTGGACGCCGATGGGCAACATCAATCTCGACGACCCGCACCAGAACCCGTGGTACGGGCGGTGGGACAGCTACGCGGTAATCTCCTTCGTGCTGTCATTGTTCATTCCGATCCTTGGCCTGGTCTTCGGCGTCGTGTCCATGCGCCGCACGCGCATGTTCCATATGAAGGGGCGCGGCCTGGCCATCGCGGCTGTGGTGATCAGCGTGGCGTCGATGCTCGCGATGGCATATCTCGTGGCCACGGGCAAATACACCGAGATTCTCTCGTCGGTCTACGGCACGGCGGGCACGCCGGCGCCGTCCGACTCGACGGGCTCGACCGCAGCCACGGCGACCTCCACCGCCACGCCGGCCTGATGCCGCCGGCGGCGCGCAGATCCGCGTCGTCCATATCCGCGAAACCGCGCCATCGTGAAAAGTCACATGGCGAAACAGCCGCATCGTGAAACGATGGCGTGTCGGATTTGCCTTATGCCGCTTTCTGTATGCATAATATATGCATATATTCGCATATATTCCGATGCCGGTACGGATGCCGGCCTCTCGCGGCCGTGACCGCGGGATCGGACAAGGCATGCAGCGACGGGCTGCATGAGGAAGGAGCGGACCATGGGCAAGCTCACCGTTGCCGTGGCTGGCGCCACCGGATACGCGGGCGGCGAAGCGCTGCGCATCCTCGCGACGCATCCCGAATGCGAGGTGACGTGCGTGGCCGGTCATTCCTCCGTGGGGGAGCGCTTCGGGCAGTTCGCACCGCATATCCCGCAGCTGGCCGACCTGACCGTCGTCGACACCACGCCCGAGAACCTCAACGGGCATGACATCATCATCCTCGCCCTGCCCCACGGCGCCTCCGGCGCGCTCGCCGCGCAGCTCGACCCCGACAGCATCGTCATCGACCTGGGCGCCGACCACCGCCTCGAATGCAAGGACGCCTGGGACGCCTTCTACGGCGGGGATTTCTACGATCACTGGACCTACGGCATGCCCGAGCTCATCACGGGCAAGGCCGCGGACGGCTCCTACACCCGCCAGCGCGAGAACCTCCCGGGAGCCAAGCGCATCGCCGGGCCGGGCTGCAACGTGACGGCCACGACCCTCGCCATGCAGCCGGCCGTCGCCGAAGGGCTTGTCGAGCCCGGCGCCATCGTGGCCGACCTTGTCGTCGGGTATTCCGGCGCGGGCAAAAGCCTCAAGAAGCCGTATCTGCTCGCCTCAGAGGCCCTGCAGTCCGCACTGCCGTATTCCGTCGCCGGCAGGCACCGCCACATCCCGGAGATCCTCCAGAACTTCGCGCACGCCGTGGGCCTGACCGCCGCCGACGCCTCCCGCTTCCGCCTGGGCTTCACGCCTATCCTCGCGCCTATGTCGAGGGGCATTCTCGCCACGGTGTCCGCGCCGCTGACCGAGAAAGGCGAGAGCCTCGCAGACGACGCCATCCGCGCCGTGTGGACCAAGGCCTACGAAGGCCAGGATTTCGTGACCGTCCTTCCCGAGGGCATGCTCCCCGCCACAGGCAACGTCATCGGTTCGAACGCGGCCCATATCCAGGTCGCAGTCGACCACAACGCGCATCGCCTCTACGCGTTCTGCGCCATCGACAACCTCAACCGCGGAACCGCGGGGCAGGCCGTCGAATCCCTGAACATCGCCCTTGGGCTCGACGAGTCCACCGGCCTGACCAAGATCGGAGTCGCACCGTGAGCGTCGTTTTCCCCAAAGGCTTCACCACCGCGTCCATCGCCGCGGGTATCTCAGCGCATGCCGGCAAGAAGGACCTTGCCCTCGTCGTGAACAACGGTCCGCTGGACGCGGCCGCCGGCGTGTTCACATCCAACCGCTTCTGCGCAGCGCCCGTGCAGTGGTCCCGCAAGGCCATCGCCGACGGCCACCTGCGCGGTGTCGTCATCAACTCCGGATGCGCCAACGCATGCACGGGCCAGGAAGGCTACGCACAGGCCCAGGCGGAGGCCGAGAACTTCGCCAAGCTCGCCGGCTTCCCGCAGGCCAGTGACGTGGCCGTGTGCTCCACCGGCATGATCGGCGACCTGCTGCCCCTCGACAACCTGCTCGACGGCATGAACAAGGCCTTCCCGACGCTGTCGGACAGCGCCGAGGCCGGCAAGGAATCGTCCATCGCCATCCTCACCACCGACACGCATCCGAAAACGGTCGAGATCGAAGCCGACGGTTACCGCATCGGCGGCATGGTCAAGGGCTCGGGCATGATCGCCCCGCAGCTGGCCACCATGATCTGCATCATCACCACCGACGCCGTCGTCACCCCCGAGCAGATGCACGAGGCCCTCGAGCACGGCGCCGAATACAGCTTCAATCGCATCGACGTGGACGGCTGCATGTCCACCAACGACACCGTGATCCTTCTGGCATCCGGTGCCTCCGGCGTCACGCCCGACCCGGCCGAGTTCTCCGCGAACATCGCGAAGGCCACCGCCAGCCTCGCCCGCCAGATCGTGGGCGACGGCGAAGGGTCCTCGCATGACATCCGCATCACCGTCAGCGGTGCCACGAGCGAGGACGCTGCCCTGGCCTGCGCCCGCGCCGTCGCCGCCAGCAACCTGCTCAAATGCGCCATCTGCGGCAACGACCCCAACTGGGGCCGCGTGGTCAGCTCGCTCGGCACCGTACCCGCCGACGTGGCGCCGTACGATCCGAACGACGTGACCGTCGATGTCAACGGCGTGCGCGTGTGCGACGGCGGCAAGCCGGGCCAGCCGCGCAGCCTCGTGACGATGGAGGGCCAGCGCGAGGTCGGCATCGACATCGACCTCAACACCGGCTCCGACGCCGAGGCCACCGTGTGGACGGACGACCTGACGCACGAATACGTCCATATCAACGCGGACTACGAGTCCTGACGGAAAACCGGCGGTAAACCTGACGGAAGAACCTGACGAAAGAAGAGTGCAATGCCTGAACTGAAAGGTCCCGGATATCATATCGACGTCCATTCGGACCTGACGCCCGACCAGAAGGCCGAGGTGCTTATCGAAGCGCTGCCGTGGCTCGAGGAATTCGCAGGCCAGCGCGTCGTCATCAAATACGGCGGCAACGCGATGGTCAACGAAAGCCTCAAGCGCGCCTTCGCGGAGGACATGGTGTTCCTGCGCCAGGTGGGCATGCACCCCATCGTCGTGCACGGCGGCGGCCCCCAGATTTCCAAGATGCTTGCCGCCCTCGGCATCAAGTCCGAGTTCAAGGGCGGACTGAGGGTCACGACGCCCGAGGCCATGGAGATCGTGCGCATGGTGCTCACGGGCAAGGTGTCGCGCGAGCTCGTCGACCTCATCAATGCGCACCGCCCGCTCGCCATCGGCATGAGCGGCGAGGACGGCGGCCTGTTCACGGCCGTCAAGCGCCGCCCCGTCATCGACGGCGAGCCCACCGACATCGGCTTGGTCGGAGACGTGGTGAGCGTCGACGCCTCCGCCGTCGAGGACCTTATCGCGGCCGGCCGCATCCCCGTGGTCAGCTCCGTGGCCCCCGACGAGAACGACACCACCCAGGTGCTTAACGTCAATGCGGATTCCGCGGCGGCGGCGCTCGCCTCGGCGGTCGGCGCCCGCAAGCTCGTCATCCTCACCGATGTGGAGGGCCTGTACGCCGACTGGCCCGACCGCGATTCGCTGGTCGGCCGCATCGGCACCGAGACGCTGCGCGACATGATGCCCGACCTCGAAAGCGGTATGCGCCCCAAGATGGAGGCCTGCATCCGCGCGGTCGACGGGGGAGTGGAGGAGGCGCACGTCATCGACGGACGTCGTCCGCATTCCCTGCTCAACGAGATTTTCACCTCCGACGGCATCGGCACGATGGTGGTGCCCGGAGAGGGAATGGATATGAGGAGTTCCTATGGCAAGTGAGAACGCACAGACGGCCGCGCAGGGCGGCCTCGAGACGCTCGGTGCGCGCGACGCCGCGCTGCTCGAAAGCTACAGCGCCGTGCACATGAACGTGTTCGGCACGCCGCTGCGCGTCATGGACCACGCGAAGGGCGCCCGTATCTGGGACGTCGACGGCAACGAATACCTCGACTTCCTCGCCGGCATCGCCGTCAACTCCCTGGGTTACGGCCACCCCGCGTGGATCAAGGCCCTGACCGAGCAGGCGTCGAAGGTGGCGCATACCTCGAACTACTTCGCCACGGTGCCGCAGATCACGCTCGCCGGCAAGCTCATCGAGAAGGCGGGCGCCCCCGAGGGGTCCCTCGTGTACTTCGGCAACTCCGGCGCCGAGGGCAACGAGGCGGCCATCAAGTTCGCCAAGCTGCACGGCAACACCATGGAGAACAACACCGGCAAGCCCGCCCGCGTGCTCGCCCTGACCCACGGCTTCCACGGCCGCACGCTCGGTGCGCTGTCCGTGACGTGGAAGCCCACGATTCGCGAGCAGTTCGGCCCGCTGGTGCCCGGTGCGGAATTCGTGGAATCCGGCAACATCGACGCCCTGCGCGCCGCCTTTGCCGCCTGTGACGAACGCGGCCCGGTGGCCGCCATCATCATGGAGCTCATCCAGGGCGAGGCGGGCGTGCTGCCCGTCGGCCCCGAATTCGTGCGCGCCGCACGCCAGCTGTGCGACGAATACGGTTCCATGCTCATCATCGACGAGGTGCAGACCGGCATCGGCCGCACCGGCGAATGGTTCGCCTTCCAGCGCGAAGACCTCTCCGGCGGGGTCACTCCCGACGCCATCACCTTCGCCAAGGGCGTGGCCGGCGGTTTCCCGATGGGCGGCCTCATCACCTTCGGCAAGCGCAATTCGTCTCTGTTCACGCCCGGTTCGCACGGCTCCACCTTCGCCGGCAACCCGCTGGGCTGCGCCTGCGGCGTCGCCACGCTCGACACCATCGAATCCGAGGGGCTTATCGCGAACGCCGAGGAGCGCGGCGCACAGCTGCGCGACGCGCTCGAGCACTGCGGCAACCCGCTGTTCGCCTCCGTGCGTGGCCGCGGCCTGCTCGACGCCATCGTACTCAAGCATCCGTGCGCCCACGCGGCCGCCAACTGGGCTCTCGAACACGGCCTCATCGTCAACCCCGTGGCGCCCGGCGCGCTGCGCATGGCCCCGCCGCTTATCATCACGGCGCAGGACGTCGACCAGGCCGTCGAGGTGCTCGCCGCGATTCCGGACGACCTGCCCGACGACTGACACGAACCAATCCTCAGCCAATCCCAGAAAGGAGAGAGGGAATGACCCACCAACTGCGCCATATGCTGCGCGACGACGACATCAACCACGAGGAGCAGAAGCAAATCCTGCGCCTCGGCATGAAGTTCCGCGAGAACCGCTTCTACTCGCAGCCCTTCGCCGGCCCCCAGGCCGTGGCCGTGCTTTTCGACAAGAACAGCACGCGCACGCGCTCGAGTTTCTCGATCGGAGTCGCGGAGCTCGGCGGCTACCCGCTCGTCATCGACAAGTCCAGCTCCCAGCTGGGCCGCGGCGAGCCCGTCGCCGACACGGCGCGCGTGCTCACGCGCATGGCCTATTCCATCGTCTGGCGCACCTACGGCCAGGACCGCGTCGAAGAGATGGCGAAATACGCCACCGTCCCCGTCATCAACGCGCTGACCGACGATTTCCACCCCTGCCAGGTGCTCGCCGACTTCCTGACGATCGCGCAGTTCCGCGGCGGCGTGGACGAGCTGGAGAACAAGACCATCGCCTACGTGGGCGACGCAGCCAACAACATGTCCAACTCCTATCTGCTCGCGGGTGCCGTGGCCGGCATGGACGTGCGCGTGGCCGGACCTCAGGGCTTCCTGCCGCGCCAGGACATCGTCGATGACGCGCGCCGCATCGCGGCGACCACCGGCGGCAGCATCCTCGTGACCACGGACCCGGTCGAGGCCGTGTCCGGCGCCGACTGCGTGTTCACCGACACGTGGGTGTCGATGGGCGAGGAGGCCGAATACGCCATCCGCTCCAAGCCGTTCTGGGACTACCAGGTCAACGACCGCCTGATGTCGTTCGCCAAGCCGGACGCGCTGTTCCAGCACTGCCTGCCCGCCTACCGCGGCAAGGAGGTCACCCCGTCGGTGATTGACGGCCCGCAGTCCGTGGTGTGGGACGAGGCGGAGAACCGCCTGCATGCGCAGAAGGCCCTTATGACGTGGCTTATCGCCTGGCAGCGCGAGGATCCGTCGCTGCTCGGGGAGTGCGCATGAGCGACGCGACCGACCCCGCCGTGCGTCGTCCGATGACGAAGGCCGCGCGCCTGAGCGTCATCGAGGAGGCGCTGCTCTCGCATGTCATCACGTCGCAGCAGCAGCTGCTCGGGCTCCTGTCCGCACAGGGTCTCGACGTGACGCAGAGCACGCTGAGCCGCGACCTCGACGAGCTTCATGCCGTCAAGACGCGCAAGGCGGACGGAACCGTGGCCTACGAGATCCCCATCGCCGTCTCGCATGACGGAGCCGCCGAGCAGCAGAGCGCGCGCGACGAGCAGCAGCTGTCGAAGACGCTGACCGGGCTCGTCATCTCCGTCGCGGCGGCCGGGAACATCGTGGTGCTCCACACCCCGTCGGGCGCGGCCCAGTACCTGGGCAGCGTGCTCGACAAATCCGCGCTCGACTCCGTGCTGGGCACCATCGCGGGCGACGACACGGTGATGATCGTGACGCGCGACGCGGACGCGGCGGCGAAAACCGCACGCCGTCTGCTGCGCCTGGCCTCCGACCAGCGCAGCGCCGGCCCGTCCGACGCCGACGCGCAGGACTGACGCACCGCCCGTCCGACGCAGGCCCCGCCGGGCCCCGCCGACGGCCCGACCGGTGTATAACTGAACAAGTGACAGGAACCGTTCCCCAACGGACGGCATAACCGAAAGGCACAACACAAGATGGCAGACAAGAACCGCATCGTTCTGGCGTACTCCGGAGGCCTCGACACCTCCGTCGCCATTCCGTATCTCAAGGAGCGCACCGGCAAGGACGTCGTCGCCGTGTCGCTCGACGTCGGTCAGGGCGGCGAAAGCCTCGAGACCGTCAAGGCCCGCGCCCTCGCGTGCGGCGCCGTCGAGGCCTACGTGGTCGACGCCCGCGATGAGTTCGCCAGCGAATACTGCATGCTCGCGCTCAAGGCCAACGCCATGTACGAGGGCGTGTACCCGCTCGTCTCCGCGATCTCCCGTCCGCTCATCACGAAGCATCTCGTGCGCGCCGCCCACCAGTTCGGCGCCGATACGATCGCCCATGGCTGCACCGGCAAGGGCAACGACCAGGTGCGCTTCGAGGTGTCGATCCAGTCCATCGACCCGTCGCTCAAGGCCATCAGCCCGATCCGCGACCTGCAGCTGACGCGCGACGTGGAGATCAAGTACGCGCAGGACCACAAGCTGCCGATCGAGCAGACCGAGAAGTCCCCGTACTCCATCGACCAGAACGTGTGGGGCCGCGCCATCGAGACCGGCTACCTCGAGGATCCGTGGAACGGCCCGACCAAGGACGTCTACTCCTACACCGACGACCCGGCCTTCCCGCCGGTCGAGGACGAGGTCACCATCGAATTCAAGCAGGGCGTGCCGGTCAAGATCGACGGCCGTGACGTGACCCCGCTGCAGGCCATCGAAGAGATGAACCGCCGCGCCGGCGCGCAGGGCATCGGCCGCATCGACCTCATCGAGGACCGCCTCGTGGGCATCAAGTCCCGCGAGCTGTACGAGGCCCCGGGCGCCGTGGCCCTCATCACCGCGCACCAGGAGCTCGAGAACTGCTGCCTCGAGCGCGAGCAGCACCGCATCAAGCGCGACATCGACAAGCGCTGGGGCGAGCTCGTGTACGACGCCCAGTGGTATTCCCCGGCCGTGCGTTCGCTCAACGCATTCATCGAGGACACGCAGAAGTACGTCTCTGGCGAGATCCGCATGACGCTGCATGGCGGCCGCGCCGTCGTGACCGGCCGTCGTTCCGACGCGTCGCTGTACGACTACAAGCTCGCCACCTACGATTCCGGCGATACCTTCGACCAGCACGCCTCGGTCGGCTTCATCGAGATCTACGGCCTGCCGAGCAAGGTGGCCGCGGCCCGCGACGTGAAGTTCGGCAACGCCATCGAGGTGCCGGAGAACACCGTCGAGTAACCGCCCGGACGGCGTGACCATGACAAGACGATGACGATATGACGATGCGATGACGGCGACATGCGGCGCGGCCGGGTTCCGGCCGCCGCATGCCGCCGTCATCGTCGTTCTGCCACGCCGCACATACCTGACATTCACGCATCTGACACCCACGCATCTGGAGGGTTTATGACACAGAACACCGATTCCCGCAATGGCGAGCCCGGACAGGACGGCATCGCGCTGTGGGGAGGCCGCTTCAGCTCCGGCCCGTCCCCGGCGCTCGCGCGCCTGAGCAAATCCACGCAGTTCGACTGGATTCTGGCGGACGATGACATCGCCGGGTCGCGCGCGCACGCCCGCGCGCTGGGCCGCGCAGGTCACCTGACCGACGACGAGCTCGCCCGCATGGAGGCCGCGCTTGACGAGCTCCAGAGGCGTGTGGACTCCGGCGAGTTCGCGCCCATCGAGGCCGACGAGGACGAGGCCACCGCGCTCGAACGTGGCCTGCTCGAAATCGCCGGCGACGAACTCGGCGGCAAGCTGCGCGCCGGCCGCTCCCGCAACGACCAGATCGCCTGCCTCATCCGCATGTGGCTGCGCCGCCACGCGCGCACCATCTGCGGCCAGCTCATCGACCTCGTCACGGCGCTGATCGGCCAGGCGAAGAAAGCCGGCCACACGGCCATGCCCGGCCGCACGCATATGCAGCATGCGCAGCCCGTGCTTCTCGCGCACCAGCTCATGGCGCATGCCTGGCCGCTTCTGCGCGACATCAACCGTTTCGCCGACTGGGACCGCCGCGCCGACGCCAGCCCCTACGGCTCCGGCGCCCTCGCCGGCAACACGCTGGGACTCGACCCGCAGCAGGTGGCCGCGGAGTTGGGCTTCTCGAAGGTGACCGACAACTCCATCGACGGCACGTCCTCGCGCGATGTCGTGGCCGAGTTCGCGTTCATCGCGGCCATGACCGGCGTCGATCTGTCGCGTCTGTCGGAGGAGATCATCATCTGGAACACGCAGGAGTTCGCCTTCGTCAAGCTCGACGATGCTTATTCCACGGGCTCTTCGATCATGCCGCAGAAGAAGAACCCGGATATCGCCGAGCTCACGCGCGGCAAGGCCGGACGCCTCATCGGAGACCTCACAGGCCTGCTCGCCACGCTCAAGGGCCTGCCGACAGCCTACGCGCGCGACCTTCAGGAAGACAAGGAGGCCGTTTTCGACCAGGTGGCCCAGCTCGAGACCATCCTGCCGGCGTTCACGGGCATGGTGGACACGATGGTGTTCAACGACGCCCGCCTCGAGGAGGAGGCTCCCACCGGCTTCGCCCTCGCCACCGACATCGCCGAATGGCTGGTGAAGAAGGGCGTGCCGTTCCGCCATGCGCACGAGCTGTCGGGCGCCTGCGTCAAGCTCGCTGAATCCCGCGGCGTGGAGCTGTGGGACCTGACCGACGATGATTTCGCCGCCACCTTCGCCGATTTCCTTCCCGCCGACGTGGCGCCGCAGGTGCGCGAGGTGCTCAGCACGCAAGGCTCCGTTGACTCCCGCCGCGGCAAGGGCGGCACCGCCTTCGTGCGTGTGCAGGAGCAGATTGCCGATGCCGAAAAGACCGTGGACGCGGCGCGTGTCTTCGCGCGGTCCGTGTCGGACGGCTCGGCGTACAAACCGGCGGGCTCGCTTGCCTGAGACGCCGTGAGCGCCGGCCGGGCATAGGCCTCGGGCCGGCTGTCATGCTGCGGATGTTGAGAACGCGGGACGGGAAACCGTTCCGCGTTCGTTGTTGTTCGATGGATTCGCACCCCCGTGTCTTCTTTCGTCTCGGTTACAATGAAGCCAGAGTGTAGGGTCGGGGACATCTCGGGTGCACCTGCGTTGCGCAGACGAAGCCGTTCGCGCAACGCCCAAACGAAGACATTCAGAGGGAGACTGCAATGCATCGCGCGATATCGGTGTTCGAATATGTGGTCGCGGCGTTCGCCATATGCGTCGCGATACTTGGCGTTGCGCCGGCGCCGCAGGCCGCGGCGGCCGCGGCATGGTCCACGATTCCCATGTCGGCCACGGTATCGTCGCCCGATGGGGCGGAGGGGGCGTCCCTTCCTGCGCGCACGCCTGTTGACGGTTTCGAAAGCATTCCCGTCCCGGGACTGAGCAAAACCGTCACACCCGAGCTTTTCGCCGGAACCATGGCGTCGAAGGGCTATTCCATCGACGCCCAGCCGATTATCGTGTCGCCGGAAGGCAAGAAATCCGACACGAACGCCACGAACTCCACCACCTCCGACGTGGCCGTCCTCATCGAATTCGACACGCCGGAGCATGCCACGGCATCCCTGACCAACGGCTTCGCCTCGCAGTTCGCCCAGAGCCGGGGTGTCGACCTGGGCATCGCCAGCTCGTCCGTCACGTATTCGGGAACGGCCGTCATCGCCACCTACACAGGTGCCAACGCCACGCTGTACCAGGCGGTGAAGGGGACCATGTCCGTCATCGGAATCGTCGGCGAGGGCTCCGATGCGGCCGAGTCCATCCTGACGGACCTGGGGTTTCGCGAATCGAAGGCCGAGCGCGTCGTGCGCTTCGCCGTGGCCGCCATCATTGTCTTCCTGCTGCTGGCCATCGTGTTCAGGATCCTGCGCGGCATCAACCGCAGGGTGCGCAGCGGGCTGACCCGTCAGGAGTCGACGCCCGACGTCGAATCGATGCTGTATGACTCGTCTCCCTACGGCACCACCGAATCCGACCTGCATGAGGAATACCATCCCGATGCGGACCAGGATGACCCGGCGGCGCGCCGGCGTGAGCAGATGAAACGCGAAGGCCTGAGTCCGCTGCCTGTCGTCGCGCCGCGCAACGAATCGTTGGAATTCCGCCCCGACCCGGTTCTCCAGGAGGCGGGGGAGAGGCTCGCCGACCGGTACGACGGACATCATGATGACATGGCGCTGTCCCGGTCGCTGGGCGTCTCCATCTCCGACGCACGCCTCGAGAAAGAGCACGCGCGCCGTAACAACCGTCCGACCACGTTCTACCCCGCGCGCACATCGGCCCCGGAATACGATGAAGCCGGACGGCGTGCGCAGGTCTCCGCCCGCAGCTCGCAGCCGCTCCAGGCTCGCAGCAGCGCTTCCTACGCCACGGCCAGCGCGGCGCCGGCCCGTCCCAAGGACGCCCGGGTGCCCTCAGACATATCCGTGCCGGCGGTTTCTGCCACTGCTCAGCGCGAGCCTGTGCAGCGTGAGACGGTGCGTGAGACCCCGCGCCGCGAGCAGGTGCGTGAGTCGCGCCGCGACCCGCGTCGTGAAACGCATGCCTCCGCCTTCGTCTCGACCAAGGCCAGCCCGGCCGTGCGGTCCGCCGCCGCATCCGTCGCCACGGCCCCCGCGCATTACACGCTGGCGCAGACGCCGGTCGTGGTCGCGACGGACGATCGCGGCGCCCAGTCGGTCGTGCGCCGCTCCGCATCCTCCCCGCGCGCTACGGCTCCGCTGATGATGGCGCCCCTGATGAGCGGCGCCTCCGATGCCGCTCCGCTGATGCATATTCCCGGCGGTGCGCTCGCTCCGCGCGCCACCGGGGCCGACGCGGCGGCAACAGTGGAGCCGGCAGCGGCGAAGACAGCAGCGGCGACGATGGCGCCGAAGACAACGGCGCCGACAATGGCGAAACCGGCGGCCGACACCACGATGTCGCCGGTTGCATCGCAGGAATACGGTGCCGCTTCCGAACTGGCCGCCCATACGGTCCCTGTGCACAGCGCCGCGGCAGCCCACGTCGCGGAGCATCATGTCGCCGAGCATCATGTCGCGGAGCATCACACCGCCGCGCGGCATGTCGCGGCATCCGTCACTCCCGCCGTACCCGAATCCTCGGCGACCGAGTCCTCTGCGCCTGAGTCCGTAGGCTCCACGCCGGCATCCGCATCCGTCCGCGCCACCGCGCCTGCCCCGTCCGAGCCAATCGTCGAAGGCATGGCACCCGCGTCAGCGGAGCCATCGTATGCTCCGAGCGCCGCACCCGTGCGCACTGGGTATTCCGAGGTGCCCGTCGCCTCCGAACCCGCGAACCCCTACCGCGCGTCGCACCGTGCCACGGGCTATTCCGCCGAGTTTTCCGCCGCCTCGCATTCTTCCTCGGTACCGCATACGGCGTTCGGATACGGCGCCGGTTCGCTTACCGGACCCTCGTCGTCATTCGGCCGGCACCGTCCGTCCATGCAGGCGCCCGTCGTCAGCCGCCCCACGTCATCGGGGCGCTACGCCGCCACCGTGGCGTCGCACTCCCCGGAGGCCCTCGCCGACGACCCGCTGTTCGGAACGCAGCCGGGGCAGGTGTTCGTGCCGCCGTCCCTTCGTGGCTCCGTGCAATCCGCCGACGCCGAGGCATCGGCGGCGTCCGAATCCGATGGCCTCGTGCCCGTGCGTCTTGGCGATGACGAGACACCGCAGGCGCCGACCGAGCCGCAGGACTCCGACAACCAGGGGGAGCACGCCGTGGAGGAGGCCAAGCGCAGGTCGCTGAAGAAGAACCTGCACCGGCTCAAGGGCGTGTACTTCCCGGGCGCCCGCTGATGACGGTGCGCCGACGGTGGCGTGACAAGGCACAGGTGTAGCATGTCCTGTAATGCCGTCGTTTCCTGCTGCCGAGGAGACACAGCGGATACGGTGGGCAGACACAGAATTCAGACGGGGAATTCCGAATCGCTTCTCGCAAGAAGGAATTCGCGCGCAGGAATTCACAGGAAGAATTCACGGAGAAATCACCGTAGCGAAGTCGCCACGGAGCGGCGCCGCTGCGTCCTACGCACCGGGCATTCGGTGCAGAAGGGGACAATCATGGGCATATCCGGATCCGGAACCCCCATCGTTTCTAGCGTTTCTACCGGCTCTACCGGCATGCGTCGTCGCACCGGGCGTCGGACCGCGCTGGGCGCGCTTGCCCTCGCAATCTCGACGATGATCATGTTCGCCGTCCTCGTTCCCGCAGGCCATGCCGCGACGACGGACAGCTCGGCGTTCCGTAACGCGGTCCAGCAGCAAGGCCTCACCGTCATCGATGGCTCGACCTGGGATTGCACCAGCGCCTTGTCGGATACCGGGGTGGCGGAATCCGACATCACCGAATGCGTGGCCGCCGCCAACTCGGCCAGCGATTTCATCGCCGTGTATATTGCGGCCTCCTCGGACCTCGTTTCCACGATCGACTATGCATATTCGCATCCTGAATTGCTTGCCGACAGCGGCATGACCGTCACGACGATCGGTTCCGGATACAAGATCGACATGGGCTCGGGTCTCCTCTCGTGGCTGTATACCAGCGATAACGCGGTTCTCGAAGTAACCAGCAAGTCGACCGATCCCGCGTACGGAGAGACCGCGGCCCTGAAGATCGCCGCGGATTCCGGCTTCGAAACGAGCGGCGCGTCGGGTTCCTCGTCGGCGTCGCCATCCGCCTCCGCATCGCCGTCCTCGGCGTCGCCGTCGTCTGCGCCGTCATCGTCCTCCTCCGCGTCCTCCGCCTCTGCGCTGCCGACGTCTTCGGCCTCCTCGTCCTCGCCCTCGCAGACCTCCGACTCGCAGGCCGGAGCCGAGCCCCAGTCCGATTCGACCAAGGACAACAAGAACACGATGATCTGGATCGCCGTCGCTGCCGGCGTGGCCGTCATCGTGCTGATCGTGGCCGCCGTCGTCATCGTGAACAACAGGAAGAAGACGGCGCTGGATCAGGCGAGCCAGGTGGGCATGGGATACCAGGGGTATCCGGGACAGCAGGGCATGGGCGGCATGCCGGGATACCCGTCGCAGGGCGACTTCGGACCCGTGAGCGGCGCGCCGGGGAACCAGCGGTACGGCGGCCAGAGCGGGTACGGCCAGAACGGTTACGGCAACCAGGCCTACGGCCAGTCCCAGAACTACGGGCAGAGCGCCGGCGGCGGCTGGGGCCAGCAGTCCGGCCAACAGGCTTATGGCCAGAACTACGGACAGCAGGGCAACGGCGGCTATGGCTATGGCGGCTATGGGCAGAACTACGGCACCCCGCAGCAGAACGGTCAGAATCCGTACGCCTCGGACCAGCAGGCCACGCAGCGCATCGGATATGACCAGACCATCCAGCAATACGGCCAGTACAACGACGGCCAGGGCTATGGGCGATGACCGGCCTGCGGGAGATCGCCCCGTAGTACGATAGGTAGGAGTTTCGTCGGGCGTCATCGCGCAGGAGTAGCGATTCCGGCGGAGAGACGGAGAAATCACCGTAGCGAAGCCGCCACGGGGCGGTGTCGCTCCATCCTACGCGCCGTGTACTCGGGCAGAAGGGGGAGAACCATGGGATCATCCCGATCCGGAACCCAGGCCAGGCCGATGGCGGAACGCCATCGTTCGCGGGGGCGCATCGTCATGGCGGCGCTGGCATGCGCGGTCTCGATGTTGCTGCTCGCCTTCTTCGTCCCCGCAGGGCACGCGGCTACGACGGATTCCCAGAAGTTCCGCGACGTGGCCCGACAGGAAGGTCTGGACATCGAAGAAGCGACCGTCAGCGAATGCGCCGATGCCCTGCAGGGCATGGGCGCGACCGATGCCGATATCAGCGAGTGCCTCGTCGCCGTCGATTCGAACGGCTCCTTCACGGCCGCGTACGTCGGGGCGACGTCCGATCTCGTCTCCACGGTGAGGTATGCGTGCTCCCATGCGCAGTCCATGGCGTCCAGCTCCGCTACCGTCACCCAGTTCGGTTCCGGATACAAGGTGGAGGGGGATGACAGCGGGGCGACCGGGTACCTGTATATCAGCGACAACGCGGTGCTGACCATGACGTCCAAGTCCTACGATTCCAAGTACGGGGAGACCGGTGCGGCGAAGATAGCGGATGATTCGGGGTTCGGCGCAAACGCCCCTTCGTCCTCCTCGTCCTCGCCCTCGCAGTCCTCCGACTCGCAGACCGGTGCCGAGCCGAACGGCGGCGCCCAGGGAACCGACAGGAGAATCATCTGGATCGCCGTGGCCAGCGGCGCCGCCGTCGTCGTGCTCATCGTGGCTGCGGGCGTCCTTGTGCATAACAGGAGGAAGACGGCGCTCGAACAGGTCGCCGCCGCGGGATACCGGGCCCCGGTGTTCCCGGGATATCCGGCGATGCAAGGTCAGCGGCAGTTCCAGGGGCAGCCGGATTCCGCCTGGCCCAGCGCCGATGGCGCAGGGTATGACGGACGGCAATACGGGCAGAACCCATACGCTCCGGGCTGGCAGGCGGGCAGTCCGGCCGGCTATGACCAAACGGCCCGGCGCAACGGCCAGCCGTACGGCGAATCGCAGGGATGGCCGTACGGAGGCTGACAATCCGCATGGCAGACAGTCGCCGTCACGGCGATATGTCGTTTCCTTACAATGGAAGTGTTACTGCCTCTCCGGCCATGCCGTTCGGATTCGCGCCACCGGTGGCGCGAATCCGGGCTTCGGGTTTTCGGCGGGGCAACGATTGCAAAGAGAGAGGGTAAAAATGTCTCGTACAGGGGTAAGGCGTCTCGCAGGAAGCCGGACGCACAGGGTCGTGGCGCTGGTCGTGGCGCTGGCCGCCAGCCTGCTTCTCATGCTTGGCGGATGCTCGTCGGGCTCGTCCACAAGCGTCGACAAGTTCGAGAAGGCCGCGAAGGACGAGGGGCTGACGCTTCTGTCGTCGGAATACTCGTTCACGTCGTCGGATTGCGCCAGTGCGATGTCGTCCATCATGGACAGCATGTCGTCCAGCGACATCACGTCATGTTCCGCTGCGTATTCCAGCGATGTGACCGTCATGTACATCGGCCTGAGCGGATCCAAGGCCTCGGAGTTCTCCAGCTCCCTCGATTCCGAAATCAAGAAGAGCCCGGACGAGGCGACCAAGATCAACGGCGGATATCAGGTGTCGCAGAGCGGCGAGAACGCCGTCATCTACGTCAGCGGCGATGCTTTGTTCGTCGGCTACGGATCCTCCGACAGTGACCTCGACACCGCCAACAAGATCGCCAATGCCGCCGGCTTCGGCAAGTCCTCCATGCCCGTCACCACCATCGTGATCATCGCGGTCGTGGCCGTGCTCCTTGTCGCCGCCATCGTGGTGGTCGTCGTGGTGACGAAGAGGAGGTCCGCCCAGGCCGCGCAGGCCCCGATGTATCCGATGGGCCAGCCTCAGCTCGGCCCCGACGGAATGCCGATGGCCATGCCGTATGGAGCGCCCGGCGCCCCGCAGCAGCCGAACGGTCAGTTCGCGGCCCAGCCTTATGCGCCGCTTGACCCGAACCAGCAGTTCGCCCAGCCCGCGCCTGACCAGGGCCAGCAGTTCGGCCAGCCCGCGCTCGCCCCGAACCAGCAGTTCGGCCAGCCCGCGCAAGGTCAGACCGATCCGTTCGGCCAGCAGAATGGCCAGAACTACGGTGCTCAGAGCGCCCAGGGATATGGCACCCAGGATTACGGTCAGCAGAACGGCCAGAATTATGGTGCCCAGAACTACGGTTCCCAGGATTACGGTTCGCAGGACTATGGCCAGAACGCAAGTCCGAGCCAGGGCTATGGCCAGCCGCAGCAGCCGTATGACGGTTCGCAGAACGTCGTGAACGCCAATCCGTACGGCTCCTCCGACCAGTATGGTTCCCAGAACCCGTACGGTGGCCAGTTCCCGAACCAGCAGTAGGACGGTGTTCCGGTAGGGTCTCTCCCGGCTTTTCATCGCAGACCCATCCCGACCCCGAACGGCGGCCGGCGCGTGATTCACGCGTCCGGCCGCCGTCTGCGTATGAGGACGTTCCATGACACGGAATGCCGGCCGTTCTCCTCCGGGCAGGACGAGCCCTTCCGCTACGATGGGGCGAAGCAGGCACAGCCGCTTGTTCGGCACAGGCGTCAGGAGCGGCGCCGGTGCGAAAAGAGAGACACACGAGAGGATCGAATATGTCACGGATAGGGACGAGCCGTCGATTTTCCACAAACCGATTGTCCGCACGGCGCCTTGGCGCGCTGGTCGTCGCGCTGGCGTCCGGCGTGCTCATGGTGCTGGGCTCCTGCCTGGTCGCGCCGGCCGCGCATGCGGCGACGAGCGCCGATGCATTCATGTCCGCGGCTCAGGCGGCGGGGCTGGACATCAGCGACCAGGACGCCGATGCGTGCGCCTCGGATCTATACGACCTGGACGTCCAGAGTGGGGACATCAAAAACTGCAAGTGGGCGATGGATCCGGACTATGATCTGACAATCACCTATGCCGACCTTGATGCGTCGAAGATGGATTCCTACAAGAAGTCCGTCGAGAGCAGCTTCATCATCGAGGATTCCGTCACCAAGACCAGCGGCGGCTACGAATACGGTTTCAGTACGTCGGATGCCGTGCAGGCGTATTATTTCAGCGACACATCGGTTTTCTCCGTCTTCGCTGATACGACCAGCGCTCTTGACACAGCGCGTTCCGTCGCCAAGAGCAGTGGATTCGACGCACCCGATCCCGGAACGCCCCTGAAGCGATCCGGTTCCTCGGGTTCCTACTCCACCAGTTCCGAACCTGGCGACGATTCCTCCGACGGCAGCTCCAGCGGCGAAAGCGGCGTCAGCGCGCCATTCGGTCAAAGCGGTTCCGGCAGCTCCAGCGGCACCAAGGCGAACGGCGATGCATCCAAGGGCACGGGGGATTCCGCATCCGCCAAGGACTCGTCGGACAAAGGCATGTCCACCACCGCGATCGTCATCATCGTCGTGGTCGCCGTCCTTCTCGTGGCAGGCGTCATCGTAATCATCGTGGTTTCGCGCAGGAAGCCCCGCGTCCCGCAGTACCCGATGCAGCCGCAGCCGTACTGGCAGCAGAACCAGTACTCGCAGCAGGGCGGCAATAACGGCCAGTACGGCAATGGTCAGTATGGCAATGGTCAGTACGGACCGCAGGGCGGATATGGCCGGAACGGTGGGTATGGCCCGCAGGGCGGAAACGGGTATGGCCAGAACGGGCATGGACCGCAAGGTGGATATGGGTATGGCCCGCAGGGCGGCAATGGCCAGTACGGGAACGGTCAGAACGGGTATGGACCGAACGGACCGCAGAATGGGTACGGCCAGTCGAACGGCTGGGATTCCCCGACGCAGCGCTTCGACCAGTCCAACCCGTACGCCCCGCGCTTCTCCGATGTGCCGAGCGACGGCGAAGCCGACGATGGCGGTGCAGTCGATGGCCATCCGACGAGCGGACCGTCGCGGAACGCATAGGGGAGCATAGGGGAGAGAGATGGCGGTCGCCGTCGCAACGGATGGCCGCGTCCCGGCCTCATATCGACCGCCGGGCGGGACCCGGCTCGGACAAATCGGACAAACAAGGAGAACCATCGATGACATGGATCGTCTCGTCTCGCCGTCATGGTGCGCGACGCCGCGGCCTGCTGCTGGCGCTGGCTTTGGTCGTGCCGCTTCTGCTCGGCGGAATGGTTGCACCCGCCGCCTTCGCGGATGATGCGGATGAGGCCGGCGCATTCAAGACCGCCGCTGACAACCACGACATGGGCGTCATGGATTCGGACGCCGAGACCTGCGCCACCAGCATCGAGGCATATGCGGGCATGGGTCTCGAAGCGGCCGACATCACCTGGTGCCTGTGGGCGTACGAATATCGCGACGAGGGGCATGACATCATGTCCGACATCACGTATGCGAAAGTCGATCCGTCGAAGATCGATTCCTTCAAGCAGGCGCTGGAGCACAGCCTCGATGGCCGTAGTGCGGTCCGGACCCGCGCGGGATGGGAGGTCTCCACGGGGTCCGACGACGGGAGCGGGTCCTCGGAGCACCTCAAGCTGTACTACTTCAACGATTCGGCCATCTTCTTCGGCAATGCATGGACGCCTGACTACGGGGATCGGTACCGGGCCATCGCCAAGGAGAGCGGCTTCGACGTGGATGCGCCGGAATCCGTCTCATCGTCGGATGCGTCGTCCGATGCGTCGGGCTCATCGGATTCGTCGGCATCCTCCGGTTCCCCGACCAGCTCGGCGCAGGACACGGTTCTGTCGCTTGCCGCGGTCATCGGCATCGCCATCGCTGCCGTGGTGCTTCTCGTCGTCGCCATCGTGATTGTTACGGTGCGCAGGCGCCGTGCAGCCGCCATGGGGCCATGGCAGGCGAGGCCGCCGTACCCGAATCAGCCGTACCCGAATCAGCAATACCCGAGCCAGCCGTATCAGCAGCCCGGGGGCGGTGCATGGCCGGGAGCCTGGGGGAACGGCCAGTATCCTCCCCAAGCGAAGGCTTTCGGGCAGACGGCCCCGTATGCGCCGCAAGGAACCACCCGCGACGCCGGGGACCGTCGGAACACGGGGAACCCTCCGTCCGGATGGAACGGCAAGGCGTAAGGCGATGACGGGAAGCCGCGCGTTCCACGGCATCCGACGCAGCCGCAGCCGTACCGGCGGCAGGGCCAGTACCCGCAGCAGGGCGGCAACGGCCGGTAAGGAATGATCGCAACGGCTGCGGTCCGAGAGGCCGGGATCCCCACTTTGGGTGGTTTGGTGGGGTTTGGGGTCGATTGGGTGGCCGAGATGGCGTTCGGCGGGTGTGGTGGCACCCGCTTTGGGTGGTTTTGGGTCGGTTTTCGATGATTTTCCGGCCGGGATGGCGTTCGGCGGGTGCGCCGGCACCCACTTTGGGCGGTTTTGGGGTGGTTTTCGATGATTTTCCGGCCGGGATGGCGTTGGGCGGGTGCGCCGGCACTCACTTTGGGCGGTTTTGGGGTGGTTTTCGATGATTTTCCGGCCGGGATGGCGTTCGGCGGGTGTCTGGGTACCCGCTTTGGGCGGTTTTGGGGTGGTTTTCGATGATTTTCCGGCCGGGATGGGCTTCGGCGGGTGTCTGGATACCCACTTTAGGTGGTTTGGTGGGGTTTGGGGTCGGTTGGGTGGCCGAGATGGCGTTCGGCGGGTGTCTGGATACCCGCTTTGGGCGGTTTCGGGGCGGTTTTCGACGATTTTCCGGCCGGAATGGGTTTCGGCGGGTGTGACGGCACCCACTTTAGGCGGTTTCGGGGCTGCTGCCGTTGGTGGGGCGGGGTGTGACACGACGAGATGGGGCATCGTGGCTTCGCGCCTCCGCACGCAGACTCCGCCGCACGCAGACTCCGCCGCACGTAGACGCCTCCATGTATCATGTGACACGTGCGATGATCAATGGTGATTGCATCCCCAGACACCGGTCGGAGTTCCGGCCCCGGAGGTTCCCGGCCCCATTCCGACGTCCCGCCATCGTAGCCGCGCAACCGCGAGCCGCGAACCCGCGCCACGTCGGGCGTGCGAGACACCGGGACACCGAAACACCGGGTGGGGGCGCCGCACGAGAGACATACGCGAGAGACACGAAGAAAGAGGAAACATGCACAACATAGGCGGATCCGAGCGATCATCAGCGCCATCGCCCGTACCCCTGCGCGTCACGGCGTCCGAACCGCTCTCCGGCTCCCGCATGCCCCGAGCGGTGGCGCTTCTCGTGCTGTTCGTCGCCATGCTCCTGACCCTGGGCGGCTGCTCCGTCTCGATCGACGGCCCGTCCACAGAACGCTTCGAATCCGCCGCCAAGCGCAACGGCATGACTCCGTCCACCGATCTGTGCGAGCAGTACATCACGCAGTACTCCGGCGAGCTGTCGCCCGCCCTCGGCTCGGCGTCCTCCGGCTCCGACGATTCCATGGCGTCCGGCCCCAGCATGGCTGACATCGCCACCTGCTCCGTCGCAATGAAAGCCGATGACAACACCCACCGGATCTCCGCACTGCTCATGTACCTCGAGGTCGACGACCGCGGCATCGTCGAAAGCATGACGAGCAACATGGAAAGCAACAAAACGCTGTCAAGCCTGTTCAAGTCGGACGACGCGGGCTACAGCGCCTCCACTTCGGTGGCGGGCAACGACCTGTGGATCGGCATCTACACGGCGCGCAACAGCATCCTGCTTGTGGTGGGTAACTCCGACGAACTGCGCCCCGTGGTCAAGGAATCCGGCTTCGCCACGCATATCGTCGACAAACGCAGCCTCGTCATCGCGGGCGTGGTGGTGCTGGCGATCATCGTGCTCATCCTGCTCGCGATGATGTCGTCGTCGATGCGCCGCAAGCGCATCAACCGCGAGATGGACGAGGCGATCCGCGGCAACCTGCCCGTGCATGATTCCGCGGCCAGGGTGCCGGCCGACCCGCATCTGCTTCCGCGCAACGCCGCGGTGATGCAGCCGGGGCAGGAGTTCGTCCCGTTCGACTGGAACGGTGGTGCGAACGGCGGCGCGGCGAACGACGGCGCCGGTGTCGGTTTCGCCAACGGCGCCGCGTCGGCGAACGCTCCGCGCGACGGCATGGCATACGACGGCAAGGCATACGATGACGGCGCGGACCATGCCGTGAGGGACGATGATGCGGCAAGCCGCAACGGACACTACGATGCGTCAGCCGACGCATACCGCGGCAACCGCTCCTTCGTGCCGGGCCAGTCCTTCGAACCTGGGCAGTCTTTCGAGCCTGGACAGGTCTCCCAGGCGAATCCGGGTCTCGATCCCATCCATTCCTTTGACCCGCGCCAGCAGAACCATCCGGACCATGCCGACGTGCCGGCGGAACCCGAGCCAGCGGACCAGGGCGCGTCCTATCCGGAGCAACCCGTTTATCCGACGGAACCCGTGTCGGTGCCATCGTATGAAACCGGCGCCTACGGAAGTTCGGCCTATGGATACGTGCCGTCGGGAGACGAACGCAACGCCGATGCCAATGGCATCGATTTCCCGGATCGTCCGTACCCGGCCGCCGCACGGCAGGATCCCGCGCCGTCCGACGAGCCGCAGCAGACGTCGTCGGCCGCGCAGCCCCCGCAGCGCCAGGCGTCGGGCGCCTCCGTGCCCTGGCGTTTCTCCCCGCAGCGCTACAGGGATTTCGACGATTCCGATGACGGCGACCAATCGTTCATGTATCCCAGGAGGGGAGCGGCCCCGAACGGCGACCGCGCCTAGACGTCGCCCCGTCCGCGCCCCGTCGCCCCGTCCGCGCCTCCGCCATCCATCGAGCTTCCGCCCTGTCGCCATAGGCTGGCACAATGTCAGGAGTATGAGTATCCGCGTCGGCAACACCGGCGCGCTCTCCGGCACAGCCGGAACGACATCCCGGTTTCGGGCGCGACGCGCCGCAGGGCGCGGTTATACAAGAACAGAGGGAGCATCATGGCTCAGGTGAGGAATTACAGCGAAGCGGGCTTCTCCACGCTGATGGAGGAGCTGGAGTGGCGCGGTCTGATCAATCAGTCGACGGACCGCGAGCAGCTTGCCGCCGTTCTCAACGGAAAGCCCATCGCCTACTATTGCGGCTTCGACCCGACCGCCCCGTCCCTCCATATCGGCAACCTCGTGCAGCTCATCGTCATGCGCCACCTGCAGGCCGCCGGCCACCAGCCCTACGCCGTCGTCGGCGGCGCCACCGGCCTTATCGGCGACCCGCGCCAGAGCGGCGAGCGTACCCTCAACCCCAAGGAGATCGTGGCCGGCTGGGTGGAGCGCCTGCGCACCCAGATCTCGCGCTTCCTCTCCGCAGAAGGCGACAACGCGGTGAAGTTCGTCAACAACTACGACTGGACGGCGAATATGTCCGTCATCGACTTCCTGCGCGACGTGGGCAAGAACTTCCGCCTCGGCACCATGCTCGCCAAGGAGACCGTCGCCCGTCGCCTTAACTCCGAGGAGGGCATCTCCTTCACCGAGTTCAGCTACCAGGTGCTGCAGGGCAACGATTTCCTGCACCTGTTCGACGAATACGGCGTGGTGCTCGAGACCGGCGGCGCCGACCAGTGGGGCAACCTCACGTCGGGCCTCGACCTCATCCGCAAGGTGCGCGGCGCGTCCGTGAACGTCATGACGAGCCCCATCATCACGGATTCGCAAGGCAAGAAGTTCGGCAAGTCCGAGGGCAACGCCATGTGGCTCGACCCGACGATGCTCAGCCCGTACAAGTTCTACCAGTTCTGGTTCAACCAGCCTGACGACCAGGTGGTGAAGCTGCTTAAGGTGTTCACCTTCCTTCCCAAGGACGAGATCGAGCGTCTGGCCGGCGAGGTGGAGACGAACCCCGGCGCCCGTGAGGCCCAGCGCACGCTGGCCTGGGAGGTTACGAGCTACGTGCACGGCGAGGATGCCACGCAGCAGGCCATCGACGCGGCCGCCGCGCTGTTCGGCCGCGGCGAGCTGTCGGGTGTGGACGCGGCGACGCTTGAGTCCGCGCTCGAGGGCGTGAAGGTGACCGACGAGGACGGCCGTTCCGTGTTCGCCACGGCGACGCCGGGAACGCGCGTCACCGAGGCCGCCGTCAAGGCCGGCCTGTTCAAGTCGATGTCGGAGGCGCGCAAGACCATCGCGTCCGGTGGCCTGTATATCAATAACGAACGCGTCACGGATGTGGACGCCGAGCTGACGGAGGAGGATTTCCTGTCTGGCCGCTTTGCGGTCGTGCGCCGCGGCAAGCGTGCCCTCGGCGCTGTGGAACTGGGCAACGCCTGAGTCCCGTAAGTTTTTGTGCAGCGTGACGGGGCGCATCGCGACCGGCGGTTTCCTTCGGGAGGCCGCGACCGCGGCGTGTCCCGTCTGGCACTATCGAGTATTGTCTACTTCGCGATTCCGGCAATAAGAGCCGGCGCGGCCCGGCATGGGCGCGCCACCCCGGACGCGGCAGGCGCATGAGGCGCATATCCCGGTCTCCCGGGGGTCTTGGAGGATCATCAATGAACGACAACAACGGCGGATACGGACGTCAGGGCGGTTCGGACCGCGGCGGGTATCACAAGGGCGGCGACCGCGGCCACGGCGGCTACGGCGGCAATCGCGGCGGCTTCCATAAGGGCGGATCGAACCGCGGGGGCTTCCACAAGCACGACGACCGTCGCGATTTCCATCGCGATGGCGATTTCAAGCGTGATGGCGACCGTCGTGACTTCCATCGCGATGGTGACCGTCGTGATGTCAAGCGCGGTGGTGATTTCAAGCGTGATGATCGCCGTGACGGCGGCAGGCGTTTCGACCGCGATGACCGCAGGTCCGGCGGGAAGCGTTTCGATCGTGACGATCGGCGTGATTTCCACCGTGATGGTGACCGTCGTGACTTCCACCGTGACGGCGATCGCCGCGATTTCCATCGCGATGGCGACCGTCGCGATTTCAAGCGCGGTGGCGATTTCAAGCGTGATGGCGACCGTCGTGACTTCCATCGCGATGGCGACCGTCGTGATTTCAAGCGCGGCGGTGATTTCAAGCGCGATGACCGCCGTGACGGCGGCAGGCGTTTCGACCGCGATGACCGCAGGTCCGGCGGGAAGCGTTTCGATCGTGACGATCGACGTGATTTCCACCGTGATGGCGACCGCCGTGACTTCCATCGCGATGACCGCCGCGAGGGCGGCAATCCGCGCTATGCGCACGACGACCGCCGCTCCTTCCGCGGCGATCGCGACGGCGATCGTGGCTTCCGCCGCGACGACCGCGAGAGGACGAATCAGGATTCCTATGAGAAGGGGCGTGGCGACAGCCGCGACTTCCAGCGCGAGCACCGCTTCCGCCGCGATTCCGACGCGAATTACCGCGGCGGCCGCCGCAATTCCGACGGCACCGTGTCGTATCCGTCGCAGAACCCGTACAAGGCGCGCCGTCCCAACGAGCCCGTCATGCCCGAGGGCATGATGTGGAACATGCTGTCGGAGGATGAGCGCGAGCGTCTGCGCGGCCTGTCGAAGGAACACGCCGAGAACATCGGCCTGCATATCCTCGCCGCCGACTCCCTCGTCGACACCGATCCGAAGGCTGCCCTCGAGCACGCCAAGTGGGTGGCGCACCAGGCGTCGCGCGTCGACTTCGCGCGCGAGACCTACGCCCTCGTGGCCTACCGCACGGGCGAGTACGAGACGGCGCTGCGCGAATTCCGCACCGCCTACCGCATGAACGGCTACCCGGACTACCTGCCCTTCATGGCCGACTGCGAGCGTGCCCTCGGACACCCGGAGAAAGCCGTCGAGCTGGCCATGAGCGAGGACGCCAAGCGTCTGACCGCCGATTCCAAGGCCGAGATGTTCATCGTGTACGCCGGCGCCCTGGGCGACCTCGGCAAGTGGGACCAAGCCATCGAGGTCATCCGCCGCCTGTCCCGTTCCAAGGGCCTGCCCGGCCCGTACCGCATGCGCGCCCTCCAGGCCGAGCAGAACCTGCTCGAGCAGGCCGGCCGCGCCCAGGAGGCGCAGGAGCTCGAGGACACCGTCGAGACCTACGAGGACGAGTACGCCGACATGGATGATGAGGAGATTGCCGAAGACACCTTCATCGACAACGACCTGCAGTTGCTCAACCCCGAGGAGATGGAACGTACGGGCATCGTGACCGCCGAGGACATCCTCGACGCCGAGGAGGAGGAACGCCGCGAGGCCGAGGAGCGCCGCGCCCAGCGCGAGGCCGAGCGTGAGGCTGCCGAGGCTTCCGATGGCGAGGCGGCTGCCGAGGCTTCCGATGGTGAGGAATCCGCCGAAGCGTCCGATACTGCCTCCGACGAGGGCGAAACGTCCGACGATGCTGCCTCCGATGATTCCGAGAAGGCCGACGATGCTGCCTCCGAGCAGGCGGACGCGGACGATGCGGCCGATGCCGAGACGACGGATGATGCTCCCGCCGAGGCTGCTGAGCCTGCTGAGCCCGCCGAAGCCGAGCCTGCCGAAACCGAGTCGGCCGCGCCGGCCGCGGATATCGTGGAGCCGACGGAGCAGACCGCCGACGCCGCATCCGCTGACGCTGCCGACGTCGACACGACGAACGGAACGGACGCCGCATGAGCGATATCCGCACGCCGCATGCCCTGAAATCAACCGCCGCCCCGCTCAGCGAGACGTACGATCTCGTCCTGCTTGACCTCGACGGCGTCGTCTACCGGGGCAAGAACCCCGTCGAGCATGCGGCGGACGGCATCGCCGACGCCGAGCGCCACGGCATGCAGATCTCGTACACGACGAATAATCCGTCGCGCTACCCGCATACCGTGGCCGAGCAACTCGAGGGCTTCGGCCTGAGAGTCGCCGATAACCAGGTCATCACCTCCGCCATCGTCGCCGCGCGCATGCTCGCCGACAGGCTTCCGCAGGGCTCGCGCGTCCTCGTCGTGGGACGCGAGCATCTGTGCGAGGAGATCGAGAAGAACGGCCTGACGGTTGTGCATACAGCCGCAGAGCATCCCGACGCCGTCATCCAGTCCTGGCACCAGGACCTGAGCTGGGCGGAGCTGGCCGAGGCATCGTATGCCATCGCGCAGGGCGCGCGGTATTTCGTGACGAACAAAGACCTCACCATTCCGCGCGAAGGCGGCATCGCGCCGGGCAACGGTGCCATGCAGCTGCCCGTCATCACCGCCACCGGCGTCAGGCCCGAGGGCTCCGCCGGCAAGCCCGAGGCCGCTATGTACGACGAGTCGCGCCAGTTGTTCTCGAAAACCGCATCCCTCGTGCCGGTCGACAGGTCGCTGCCCTGCGGCGACCGCCTCGACACCGATATCGAGGCCGCGAACCGCGGGGGATACGATTCCCTCGTCGTGCTCACGGGAGTGGCGGACCCCGCGCAGATCCTGACCGCCGCGCCTCTGCAGCGACCCACGTATGTGGCCGCCGACCTGAGGGGCCTTAACCGCGTGCAGCCCGCCGTCGAACGCGGGGCGGACGGATCGTTCCGCTGCGGCGACGCCGTGGCGCGCTGCGATGGCCGGACGGTGCGCATCGACATTGGCGGCCGTCCGGTTGACGCCCCCGACACGCTGGATGCCCTGCGCGCCGCATGTGACTGCGCCTGGGCCGCCGTGGACGAGAACGGGGCCAATCCCGAGGCGCTCCGCCTGCCCGATTTCGCACCTGTGCTTCATGAAGCCGACGAGGCCGATGGCGCATATGGGACCGGGACGGACGGCAGCCGATGAGCTATATCGACGACATGCCGCGGAGCGCGGCCCCGTTCGGCTCGGCGCCCGACTCGGACAAGGCTCCGGAAACCGGCGACACGCCTGATGTTTCCGGCGAGTCTCCGGATGCCGACGGGGCATCGGATCGCGAGCTTCTCGAGCGCTTCCCGGCCCTGCGCCAGACGCGCGGCGACGACTACGACGCCCAGGCCGAGGCCTACGAGGCGGTTCTCGCCGCGCTCCAGCATGATCTCGACGCCCTCGGCGCCTCGTCCGCCGCGTCTGGTGCCTCCAATGGCACATCCAACGGCGCCTCCAACGGCGCCGCGAACCCCGGCCAGTCGAACCGCGACCGCCAGTCCGGCCGCCACGGTCGCCATCACAGGCGGTGAGCCATGGCCCGATCGATGAATCGTTCCCTCGGCGGATCGCCGCATCGTCTGTCGTCCTCCGGCACGCTTGCCGGCACGTCCGCCGACATTCCCACCGAGCGCTGCGACGCCGCCCTGGTGCGCCGTGGCCTCGCCGCCTCCCGCACCCGTGCGCAGGCGCTGATCCGCAAGGGCGCCGTCAGCCTCAACGGGGCGCCTGTGCGCAAGGCATCGCAGCATGTGCTGCCGCATGACGAGCTGCGTGTCGATGCCGGCGACGACTACGTGTCGCGCGGCGCGCTGAAACTCGTCGGCGCCTTCGATGTCTTCGACCTCCCGTCGCCCCGCGGCCGCGAATGCCTGGACATCGGCGCGTCCACCGGAGGCTTCACGGAGGTCCTCGTGCGCCGCGGAGCCGCGCGCGTCACGGCGCTCGACGTCGGCCACGGCCAGCTCGCCCCGCGCGTGGCGCGCGACCCGCATGTGCTCGACATGAGCGGCGTCAACGTGCGCGACGTCGAGGCGGCGGACCTTCCCGCCGTCCCGTCGTTCATCGTGTCCGACGTGTCGTTCATCTCACTGACGTATGTCATCCCCGTCATCCGCCGCATTCTCGACGCCGACCCGACGCTCGACGCCACCATCGTGCTGCTCGTCAAGCCGCAGTTCGAGGTCGGCAAGGGGCATCTGGGCAAGAACGGAATCGTGCGCGACGAGGCCCGGCGCGACCAGGCCGTGCGCACCGTGCGCGAGTGCGCGCGCAGCAACGGCTTCACGGAGCGCGGCTTCGCCCCGTCCCCGATCCTGGGCACGCATGGCAACGAGGAATTCCTCCTGTGGCTGTCGCGCCCCGCGCGAAGCGACCGCGCGGAGGGCGGCGATCGCGCATAGGATGGAAGACGACGCGCGGCATGCGCGGCGCGGAGGCGAAAGGAGTGCGTGGCATGGATCTCAGGCCGAACACAGGGGAGGGGATGAGCCTGCCGGACGTCCCCGCCGGGGCCATTGGCGTGCGCAAGGCCGTTATCGTCACGCATCCGCGCCTGGCCACCGGGTCTCCCGTCGTCGCCGACACCATGGCCGCGCTCGAATCGCGCGGCTTCGACGTGCGCCTCATCGACAAGATCGACCCGCGCCCCTTCGGCCAGCCGACGCCCCATGTGGATGACGACACCGAGATCGTGGTGGTTCTCGGCGGCGACGGCACGATTCTGCGCGCCGCCGAACTCGTCAAGGGCACGCGCGTGCCCGTGCTGGGCGTGAATCTCGGTCACGTGGGCTTCCTTGCGGAATTCGAAAGCTTCGAGCTGGAGGAGGCCGTGCGCCGCATCGCCAGCCGGGACTACACGATTGACGAGCGCATGATCGCCGACATGGAGGTGTGGATCCCGGGGCGGGACGCCCCCCTGCGCGACTGGGCCCTCAACGACATCACGCTCGAGCACACGGACCGCGGCAGCATGATCGAGGTGGGCATCGAGGTCGACGGCGTGGCCATGAGCTCCTTCGGCTGCGACGGCGTCATCGTCTCCACGCCCACCGGCTCCACCGCCTACGCCTTCTCCGCCGGCGGCCCCGTGATCTGGCCGGGCGTCGAGGCCCTCGAACTGACGCCTCTGGCCGCGCACGCCCTGTTCGCACGCCCCCTCATCATCGGATCGAAATCCACCTTCGGCATCGAGATCCTCGATTCACCGCCCTCGTCATCGGGAGGGTGGATCTGCTGCGACGGACGCCGCCAGGGGCGGGTTCCCAACGGCACGCGCGTCATCGTGCGCGCCTCCGACAGCCACCTGCGCCTTGCGCGCCTCGAGGACGTGCCCTTCACCCGCCGCCTCGTGACGAAATTCGACCTGCCCGTCATCGGTTGGCGCGAGCAGAGCAAGCGCACCGCCCACGCCCGCTGGAACGGGGCGGCGGACGATGAAGCCACCCCTGGTATTTCCGCGACCCCAGACACCCGCGAAGGAGCCTGAGCATGCTTGAGGAACTCGAGATCCGCAACCTCGGGCCGATCCGCCACGCCATCGTGACCCCCTCGCCCGGCATGACCGCCATCACCGGCGAAACCGGCGCCGGAAAATCCATGCTTCTCAACGCCATCCGCCTCATCTCCGGCGGCACCGCCAACGCCGAGGCCGTGTCCGCGGGCGCCGACGGCACGTGGGCGCAAGGCGTTTTCGACGTCACCGACAACCCCACGGCCTGCGCCATCGCCAAGGACGCCGGCGTCACCCCGGAGGATGGCGAGCTGTTCCTGACACGCACCGTTCCCGCCTCCGGCCGCTCCCGCGCTGTGCTCGGCGGCCACAGCGTGCCCCGCGGCGTGCTGTCCTCGCTCGCCGGGGAGCTCATCGTCATCCACGGGCAGGCCGACCAGCTGCGCATCGCCTCCGCACCCCGCCAACGCGACTTCCTCGACTCCTACGCCGCCGACGCATCCCTTCTCGACTCCTACGCCGCCGCATGGAAGGTGTACCGCGCCGCGCAGGAAAGGCTCGACGCCGTCACGAACCAGCAGGCCGAGGCCCGCCAGCGCGCGGACTACCTGCGCGAATCCATCGAGCGCATCGACCGCGTCGCCCCCGAACCGGGGGAGTATGAGCAGCTGCGTCAGCAGCGCGACCGCGTCGAGCACGCCGCCGACATCGCACGCGGCATCGGCACGGCGCTCACGGCCCTCGACCCGTCGCAGGTCGTGGAATCCACCGACCGCTCCGGCGCGGGCGACCTCATGCGTCAGGCCATCGACTCGCTGCGCTCCGTTCACGGCGTCGACGTCTTCGATGAGCTGATCGAACGCCTCGAGGCCACATGCGCCGACGTCGACGACATCGTGTTCCAGCTCTCCGCGCTGATCGACGACGAGGGGGAGGACGCCGACCTCGACTCCATCAACTCGCGCATCCATGACCTCGACGAACTCATGCGCCGCTGGGGCCCGACGCTCGACGACGTGCTCGCATGGCGCAGCAAGGCCGGGTTCGAGCTCGAGGACCTCGACGCCTCGCCCGAACGCGTGGAGGAGCTCACCCAGGAGCGTGACGCGGCGCTCGCGGCCGCCCGCACCGCCGCCGGGGCGCTGTCCCAAGTGCGCCGCGAGGCCGGCGACCGCCTCGCCTCGCAGGTGACGGGGGAGCTCGCCTCGCTCGCCATGCCCGACGCGCGCTTCGCAGTGCGCGTGACGCCCGCCGACGGACTCGACGCGCACGGCGCCGACCGCGTGGAGTTCCTGTTCACGCCGTTCCCCGGCGCGGGGGAGCTGCCGCTGGGCAAATCCGCATCGGGCGGCGAGCTGAGCCGCCTCATGCTGTCGATGGAACTCGCCGCCGCCGACGCGCGCTCGCAGCGCTCCGCGTCCGGGACGCAACACGATGGCGCCGCCGAACTTCCCACCTTCGTCTTCGATGAGGTCGACGCCGGCGTCGGCGGCAAATCCGCCGCCGAGCTGGGCAAACGCCTCGCCCGCCTCGCCACCGGCGCGCAGGTCATCGTCGTCACGCATCTGGCGCAGGTCGCCTCGTGGGCGTCCGCGCAGTTCGTCGTCGCCAAGACGAAGGACGCCGGCGGCTCCGTGAGCACCGGCGTCACGCAGGTGACGGGAACGCAGCGCGTGCACGAGATCGCGCGCATGCTGTCGGGAAGCGAGTCCGCCGCGTCCATGAAACACGCCAGGGAATTGCTCGAATCCAGCCAATTGTGACCGCCGACGCCAAGGGGTGCGCGTCGGCCGGTTAACCTTGCGTTCACCTAGCCACAGCCGGCCGACGGTCGGTGTTTTCGTGGCGGCTCTAGGGCTCATGGGGCCTCCGGGGTGGTCGGAGCGGTGCCAGACGGCGCGATATCATGGTGCCTATTGACCGGCAAAGGAGAGGAATGAGACGCAAGTTCGCCGACTGGCTCAAGGATGAGACGGTATTCGCCGTCGCCCTCGTACTCGCCATCGCATCGTGTTTCATCGTGCCGCCCGACGCACAGTACGCCACGTACATCCACATGAACACCATCGTGCAGCTCGTGGCGCTGATGATCGTGGTCTGCGGATGGCAGCGCGTCGGCCTCTTCCACATCATCGGCTCCAAGCTCCTGGGGCGCTCGCATACCGAGCGCGGCCTCGTGCTCACGCTGATCTCGCTGACATTCTTCTCCGCCATGTTCATCACCAACGACGTGGCGCTCGTCACCTTCGTGCCCTTCGCCATCTCGGTTCTCGCGATGGCCAATATGCGCGAGCGCACCTGTCTCGTCGTAACCCTCATGACGATCGGCGCCAACGTCGGCTCCATGCTCACGCCCATCGGCAACGCGCACAACCTGTACCTGCATCAGCTGTCGGGCCTGTCGACGGCGGCGGTCATGGGAATCATGGCGCCGTATTCCGCGGCGGCCGCCGCGTTGCTCGTCATCGTCACATGCGTGGTGTTCGGCAACCGCAAGATCGGTTCCTTCGATTCCGTGGATTCCGATGACATCGAGCGCTCCGTGCTTGCCCCGAGCACCGATATGCAGCCCGACGAGGTGCGCACGATGGGATTCGGCGGGTGGCGCACGTGGGTGTACGGCGTGCTGTTCGTCATCTGCCTTCTGGGCGTCGACGGAATCGTGAACAAATGGCTGATGCTCGGCCTCGTGGTCGTGGTCATGATTGCATGCGACCACCGCACGCTGCGCAAGGTCGACTACTTCCTACCGCTGACCTTCGCCGCGTTCTTCGTGTTCATCGGCAATATGCGCCGCGTGCCCGAGTTCTACAACATCGCCGCGTCGTTGGTGGGAAGCCATCCGATCTCCCTGGGGGTCGGCTTCAGCCAGATCATCTCGAACGTGCCCACCACGCTGCTGCTGTCGGGCTTCTCCGACGCGTGGCGCCCGCTGATCATCGGCACCAACCTCGGCGGCATGGGCACCCTCATCGCGTCGATGGCGTCGCTGGTATCGTATAAATCCGTCACGCGCACGTACCGGCGCCAGAAAGGCCAGTACCTGCTCACGTACACCGCGGTCAACATCCTGTTCCTCGTGGTGCTGCTGGGCCTGGCCGCCATCATCGAACCCACGGGAATCTGACGGGAGACATCTATGGACCACGCATCCGCACCCGGCCTCGGCTCCGGCTCCGAAGCCATGCAGTCCGGAGCTGCGCAGCCCAATGCCGGCGCGGGCGCGATCTTCGACCTCGACGGCACGCTGCTCGACTCGCTCGGCGTGTGGGATGACGTGGACGAGATCTTCTTCTCACGCCGCGGCATCAGCGTGCCCGACGACTACCAGCAGGCCGTCTCGCCCATGGCCTTCCCGGATATCGCGCGCTACACGATCGACCGCTTCCATCTGGATGACACCCCGCAGGCCGTCATGGACGAATGGAACGACCTCGCGCTCGACCTGTACACCACACGCGTGCGCCTCAAGCCCGGCGCCCGCGACTACCTCGCGCATCTCAAGGCCACCGGGGCCAGGATCGGCGTGGCGAGCACGCTTATGCCGTCCCTGCGCGACCCCACGCTCGACCATCTCGGGCTCGCCGGCGTTTTCGACGCCGTCTGCGGCATCGAGGAGGTCGGAGGCCTGAACAAGGACCATCCGGACCTCTACCTGCGTGTCGCCGCCGAGATGGGCGTCGAGCCGCGCCGGTGCACGGTTTTCGAAGACATCGTGATCGGCGTATGCACCGCGCACCGCATCGGCATGGCGGCGTGGGCGATGCTCGACGATTCCTCCCGCTCCATCTGGCCGCAGCTGAAGGCGGAGGCCGACGGCACCCTGCGCGATTTCACGACCGCGCCTGCGATTCTCGCCTGACGGCGCGCTTTCATGTGGATATGAAAGGGGCCCCGGTTTCCCGGGGCCCCGCAGTCGGTTCGGCGATCGGCTTACTGCGCCATCGCCATTACTCGGCCATCTTCATCGCGGTGTCGCGCACATAGCCCGTCATGTCGGGCACGTCGATGACGTCGGTGAAACGCACCTCGGCGTTCTCAAGACCGCGCAGCGCGGCCGGCGCCGTCGTGCCGGACAGCTGAGAGAGCGTGTCCATGCATGCGAAGTCGCTGGCCGGGGCCTCGACGCCGAGCGCCTCGAGCACGGCGCGCGGGAACTTGTACGGGCTCGCGGTGCTCAGGATGACGCGCGGCACGCCGGGGGTGCGCGGCGTGGTGGCCAGCGTGTGGTACGCGCAGGCGGTATGCGGGTCGATCACATAGTGGTTCCTGTCCCAGCAATCCTTGATCGCGGCGCGCACCTGGTCCTCGTCGGCCCAGCCGGCCCCGAAGGTCTTCCGGATCTTCGCCAGCACATCGGCGGGAACATCGTAGCGGCCGGTCGTCGCCAGCGAATCCATGAGGCCGGAGATGAGCTTCGTGTCGCCGTCGGCGAAGTAGTAGAGCATGCGCTCCAGGTTCGAGCTGATGAGGATATCCATGCTCGGGGAGATGGTGGTGAAGAACGGGCGGTTGCGGTCGTACGTGCCGGTGGTCAGGAAGTCGAAGAGCACGTTGTTCTTGTCGGACGCCACGATGAGCTTCGAGACGGGCAGGCCGAGGCGCTGGGCGTAGTAGCCGGCGAGGATGTCGCCGAAGTTGCCGGTCGGCACGCAGAACTCCACCTCGTCGCCCGCGTTGATCTCCTGGCGCTTGAGCAGCTGCGCGTAGGCGGCGAAGTAGTACACCACCTGCGGCACGAGGCGGCCCACGTTGATGGAGTTGGCGGAGGAGAGCACCGTATGCGCGTTGTTCTCGAGGTCCCACGCCAGCTCGCCGTCGGCGAAGATGGACTTGACGGCGCTCTGCGCATCGTCGAAATTGCCGCGCACCGCGCACACCTGCACGTTCGCGCCCTTCTGGGTGGCCATCTGCAGGTGCTGCACCTCGGAGACCTTGCCATCCGGGTAGAACACGGTGATGCCGGTGCCGGGCACGTCGGCGAAGCCCGCGAGGGCCGCCTTGCCCGTGTCGCCGGAGGTGGCGGTGAGGATCATGATGCGCTCGTCCGCATCGGAGGCCGTGGTGCGCGCCATGAAGCGCGGCAGGATCTGCAGCGCCACGTCCTTGAAGGCGCTTGTCGGGCCGTGGAACAGCTCGAGGATGAAGTCGTCGCCCAGCGGCTTGAGCGGGGTGATGGCGGCGTCGTCCCACTGCTCGCCGTAGGCGCCCGCCACGCAGTCGGCGAGCTCCTCCTCGGTGAAGTCGGGGAGCAGGGCACCGAGCACCGTGCGGGCGATGCCCTGGTAGTCGAGGTCGGTCAGGCCTGCGATGTCGACTTTCTTCTCGCCGAGCGAATCGGTGACGAAAAGGCCGCCGTCCGAGGCAATGCCCTTGCGGATGGCCTGCTTGCTGGTGACCTGGCTGGCGGTGCTGCGGGTGCTGTGAAAGAGTTCCACGACGAATCCTTGTCTTGCGCAATGACGAAACCTACGCGCTCCAGTCTATATGCGGCCATGGGCAAGGAGGCGCAACGGCGCGGAGAGACGATGCGTGCGGCGGGGAAAGACGGGGATCGGGGAGGGACAGGGCGTCCGCGGGCGCCTGCGCCGGGCGCGTTGGGAGGTGGTGGTGGCATGATGTTTCCCACATGGATGGAAGGCCCATGCATGCCAAGGGAAGGGCTGATATGACCGACGATACCGACGTCACCGAGGCACTCGCGCAGGTGCGCGGGATGGCCGCCGCCGCCCGGACGGCCCAAGGCAGGCTCGCGCGCGCGACGACGCTCGAGAAGAACGGCCTGCTCGACGCCATCGCGGACGCCCTCGTGGCCGGGGAGGACCGCATCGCGGCCGCGAACGAGAAGGATTACGAGATCGCGAAGGCCGGGGGCATGTCCACCGGCCTGCTCGACAGGCTGCGCTTCGACCAGGCGCGCGTGGAGGCCACGGCGCAGGGAGTGCGCGACGTCGCCACGCTTCCCGACCCGGTCGGCCGCGTCGTGCGCGGCAACAACCTGCCCAACGGCATGCGCCTGACGCAGGTGCGCGTGCCCATGGGCGTCGTCGGCATGATCTACGAGGCGCGCCCGAATGTCACGATCGACGTGGCGGCGCTGTGCCTCAAGTCCGGCAACGCCGCGATCCTGCGCGGCGGGCACGCCGCCTTCAACACGAACGAGGCGACGATCGACATCATCGGCCGCACGCTCGCCGACCGCGGCTACGACCCGGCCCTTGTGCAGACCGTGGACCGCATCGGCCGCCCCGGCGCGACCGCCATGATGCTCGCCCGCGGCTCCATCGACGTTCTCGTGCCGCGCGGCGGCGCCGGCCTCATCAAGGCCGTGGTCGAGAACTCCAAGGTGCCCACCATCGAAACCGGTTCGGGCAACTGCCATATCTACGTCGACAAGGCCGCCGACATCGACGAGGCCATCGCGATCCTCATCAACGCCAAGACCCAGCGCGTGGGCGTGTGCAACGCGGCCGAGAAGCTGCTCGTGCACGCCGGCATCGCCGGCGACGTGCTGCCCCGTGCGGCTGCCGCGCTGCGCGAGCACCATGTGCTTATGCATGTGGACGCCGCCGCGAAGAAGGTCCTGGCCGACGCGGGCGTGACCGGCGAGGACATCGTCGACGCCACGCCGGAGGACTGGGACACCGAATACCTCGACTACCAGATCGGCATCCGCGTCGTCGACTCGCTTGACGAGGCCGTGCGCCATATCCAGAGGTATTCGACGGGGCACACCGAGGCCATCGTGTCGCAGGACTACGGCGCCGTCGAGGAATTCGTCTCCCGCGTCGACTCCGCGGTCGTCATGGTCAACGCCTCCACGCGTTTCACCGACGGCGGCATGTTCGGCCTCGGCGCCGAGCTCGGCATCTCCACGCAGAAGCTCCACGCGCGCGGCCCCATGGGCCTCGAGGAGCTGACGACCACGAAGTGGATCGGCTACGGGACGGGCCAGGTGAGGCCATGACGTACGAAGACGGCGATATGCGCCTCATGATGGACGACGACCCGAAGGCGCCGCTGCGCCTCTCGTCGGGACGCCTGAGCATCGTGCGCTATGTGTTCCTCGTGCATATCGAGGACGGCATTCCCTCGGCCTTCCAGCGCGCCGCGCTCGAATACGCCGACGCGATCCTCATCGGCTGGCCGGAAGAGGACGCCGAGGACGTCGTGACGCCCGAGGCATCGCAATACGATTTCATCGCCCAGCAGTTCGACTGGGCCGAGAGCCACGTGCGCGAGTTCATGGAGTCCGAACGCGCCGACAAGGCCGACGACATGGCCGATTCGCTCGTGCAGGTGGCCGATTGCATCGCCGCCGTGCGCAAGTCCTACCAGCCCGAGTTCCTCCTGCCCACCTTCGCCGAGATCCGGCGCGTGGTGGAGGACGAATGGAACGAGGACATGGGCCGCATCGAGGCCGAGAACCGCGAGGCGCATCCCGGCATCCCGTCCGATGACGCGCCCGCCGCGCAGGCCGAGGCGTCGGATGGCGCTTCCGCGGACGGCGCTTCGACGCAGGCCCCGGCCCCGCAATCGTCGGACGCACAATCGTCAGACGCGCAATCGCCGGATGATTCCGGCGCCTCCCGCGCATAAGGAAGCCGGACCGCATGACCGACACCTCCCCGAACCCGGGCTTCCCGACGCCGGACGTCCCGAACCCGAACCCCCAGCGCACGCCCGCGCGCATCGGCGCGCAGACCCATCTGGCGCGGCGCCGCTCCGCGCGCGGCAACTACCACGACGTCATGCGCATCGGCATCATGGGCGGCACCTTCGACCCTATCCACAACGGGCATCTCGTGGCCGCCTCGGAGGTGGCGTGGGTGTATGACCTCGACAAGGTCATCTTCGTGCCGACAGGCCGCCCCGTCTTCAAGCTCGACCGCAACGTGACGAACGCCGAGGACCGCTACCTGATGACCGTCATCGCCACGGCGTCGAACCCGAACTTCGTCGTCTCCCGCGTCGACATCGACCGCCCCGGCGTGACGTACACCATCGACACGCTGCGCGACATGCGCACGCTGTACCCGGACGCCGAGCTGTTCTTCATCACAGGGGCGGACGTCATTCCGCAGCTCATGCGCTGGAAGGACGCCGAGGAGATGTGGGGCATCGCGCATTTCGTAGGCGTCTCCCGTCCCGGCTACGAGGTCAACCTGCACAAGGCCGGCGTGCCGCTGCGCAGCGTCGACGTCATCGAGATCCCCGCCCTGGCCATCTCCTCCACGGACGTGCGCCGGCGCGCGGAGGCCGGCGAACCCGTCTGGTACCTCGTGCCCGACGGCGTGGTGCAGTACATCTCCAAGCACGGCCTGTACCGCCGGCCCCCGGCGTCGAAGGAAGGCTAGGCTTGGGGGAGCGACACGATGCGCGGGCGGGCTGTCAGCGCGACTCGCTACTATGTTTTTAAGTCAGCTTCAATCACAAGTTTGGAGATACGGTGAGCGCAGTTCTCGCAGGAAAACCTGATAAAAACCTCATCCTCGTCAGCGGCCGGTGCCATCCCAAGCTCGCCGCCGACGTGGCGAAGCAGCTCGGCATCGACGTCATGGGCACCACGGAGTACGACTTCTCCAACGGTGAGATCTACGTGCGCTACACGGAATCCGTGCGTGGCGCCGACGTCTTCGTTCTCCAGACCCATGCGGGCGAGACGATTAACAAGTTCATCATGGAGCAGCTCATCATGATCGACGCGGCGAAGCGCGCCTCCGCCCGCTCCATCACCGCCGTCTGCCCGTTCCTCGGCTACTCGCGCCAGGACAAGAAGCACCTGGGCCGCGAGCCCATCTCCTGCCGCCTCATGTTCGACCTGCTCAAGGCCGCCGGCGCGGACCGCATCATGTCCGTCGACCTGCACGCCGCGCAGTCCCAGGGCTTCTTCGACGGCCCCGTCGACCACCTCGTGGCCATGCCGGTGCTCGTCGACTACGTGCGCGACCGCCTCGACCTGTCGAACGTCGCCGTCGTCTCCCCGGACGCCGGCCGTATCCGCGTGGCCGAGCAGTGGGCGCAGCGCCTCGGCGGCGGCCCCCTCGCCTTCGTGCACAAGACCCGCGACATCACGCGCCCGAACAAGGCCGTCGCCAACCGCGTCGTCGGTGACGTGGCGGGCAAGGACTGCGTGCTCGTCGACGACCTCATCGATACCGGCGGCACCATCGCGGAGGCCTGCAAGGTCCTGCGCGACGCCGGCGCCAACTCCATCACCGTCGTCGCCACGCACGGCGTGTTCTCCGGCCCGGCCGTCGACCGCCTCAAGGCGTGCGGCGCCCGCGAGGTCGTCGTCACCGACACCGTGCCGATCCCGCAGGAGAAGCGTTGGGACGGCCTGACCGTCCTGTCCATCGCGCCGCTTCTCGCCAGCGCGATCCAGGCCGTGTTCAACGACAGCTCCGTCGCCGAGCTGTTCGATAAGTATCCGACGCACCACGGCCAGGGCTTCCTCTTCGCCTGACGGATTCCCGGCGCCCGGCGGAGCCTTCCGCCGCACCGCGCGCGTGCGCGAAGGCGCCCCGATGGTGTACATTGTATGAATTGTGCGGCGCGGCCGGCCGGCGCAAGCCCTCCGGCCGCGAACATACCCGCAGCATTCCCCCATGGTGTAATGGCAGCACACGGGTCTTTGGAACCCTTTGTCTTGGTTCGAATCCAGGTGGGGGAGCCCGAACGGTTCCGCTCAGACGGAACACGATTGCCGCCTCTCGGCGCCCCGGGAGGCATGAGGCGCACGGCCCTGTGACCGTGCGCCTTTTCTTTTCCCGCCCTGTGCGTCCTGTGCTTCCCCGGAGCCGGCTTCGAAGCCGACGGACGATATCATGGACGGCAGGACGGCGGAATACATGTCAGATGATTGGGAGTTGGTAGACGATGACGGAACGCATTGTGGACAGACTCGTCAGTGAACGTGACACGGGGTATAGCAACGGCATCTACGTTCCCACGCAGATTCAGTTCGCGTGGAACTCCAACCACATGGAGGGGTCCACGCTGACGGCCCGGCAGACTGCGCAGCTTTTTGCCACGGGTACGTACACGGCAGGCAGCGAAGGCGAGACCATACGTCCCGATGATGCCATCGAGACGCGTAACCATTTCACCGCCTTCCGTTGGATTCTCGACCATGTGGACGATCCCGTGGACCGTGACATGGTCTGCCATGTACACGCCATCCTCAAGGGCGGCACCGCCCAGGCGGCGGATCCTTCCCTCAGCGTAGGCGACTACAAGCGTCGGCCGAACGTCATCGGGGCCCTCGCGACACCCGTGCGCACGGCCATGCCCGATGATGTGCCGCGTCTTATGGATGACCTGTTCGGCATCCTCGCCGGTCTCGAGGACGATCCGCTCCAGATAGCCCGTGCGCACTGGATGTTCGAACGCATCCATCCGTTCTCCGACGGCAACGGAAGGGTGGGACGCCTCATCATCTTCAAGGAGCTGCTGCGCATCGACGCACTGCCTTTCGTTATCCACGACAACTTTCGTGACAGGTATATCAACGGCTTGATGAGATTTCCCGAGGAACCGGGGTACCTCGTGGATACGTTGCTTTTCGAGCGGGACATGTACCGCGCGCATATCCTTCTGCCCGGTGGCGGCGATGACCTTGCGTACACATATCGCGACCGGTGGAGCGAGGCGGAATATCACCGTGCTGTGCAACCGGCGGGTCTGTCCTGACCCCACGTCTACAATCCACACTCAGACACGGGCCTGACAGCAGTGCGCCGGCAAGCGCCGGCAACGAGGGTAGATATCTCGACCAGTATCACGACTAGTGAGGGAGAATTCCATGAGCGCTTCCGCCGATGGACGGACGACGGCCCCGACGGGCCTTGACGTGGCGATTATTCTTGCGGCGGGCGAGGGAACCCGTATGAAATCCGATACCCCGAAGGTGCTCCACACCCTCGCGGGCAAGACGTTCCTCCAGCGCGTCATGGGCTCCGTGGCGCAGCTCAGCCCCGCCACGATCGGCGTCGTCGTGCACTACCAGGCGGACCGCGTCGCCGCCGCGGCCCTCGACTACGATGCCGACGCCGTCATCGTGCGCCAGGATGACAAGCCCGGCACCGGCCGCGCCGTGCAGTGCGCCGTCAGTCAGCTGCGCGAGGAAGGGCGCTTCGAGGGCACCGTGCTCATCGCCGCCTCCGACATGCCGCTTCTCGATGCCGCCACGCTGCGCCGCCTCGCCGCATGCCACGCCGACCAGGGCAACGTCGCCACCGTGCTCACCACCCGTCTGGCCAATCCGTTCGGCTACGGCCGCGTGATCCGCGACGAGGACGGCCAGGTTCTGCGCATCGTGGAGCAGAAGGACGCGAACGCCGCCGAACAGGCCGTCACCGAGGTCAACACCTCCGTCTATCTCTTCGACAGCCGTGTGCTCGAACGCGCCATCGCCGACCTCGGCAGCGACAACGCGCAGGGCGAGTTCTACCTGACCGACGCGCTCGAAAAGGCACGCGAACTCGGCAAGGTCGGCGCGTGCGTCGCCGAGGACTCGCTGAGCGTGGAAGGCGTCAACGACCGCGTGCAGCTCGCGCACCTCGCCAAGGCGCATAACCTGCGCGTATGCGAGGCGTGGATGCGCGAAGGCGTCACGATCCTCGACCCCGACACCACGTGGATCGAGGACGACGTGACGCTCGCCCGCGACGTGGAGGTGCTTCCGGGCAGCTTCCTGCAGGGCCACACAAGCGTCGCCTGCGGCGCCGTCGTGGGTCCGTACACCACGCTGATCGACGCCATCGTGGACGAAGGCGCCCATGTGGAGCGCAGCCGCGTCCAGTCCAGCCACATCGGTCCGCGCGCCACCATCGGCCCGTGGACGTATCTGCGCCCCGGCAACGAGCTGGCCGCGGAGACGAAGGCCGGCGCGTTCGTGGAGATGAAGAAGGCGCATATCGACGAGGGCACCAAGGTGCCCCACCTGAGCTACATTGGCGACACGCATATCGGCGAGCATACGAATATCGGCGGCGGCACCATCACCGCGAACTACGATGGCGTGCACAAGAACCGCACCGAGATCGGCTCGGGCGTGCATGTGGGCGCCGGCAACCTCTTCGTGGCCCCCGTGACGGTGGGCGACGGCGTGACGACGGGCGCCGGATCCGTGGTGCGCCACGCCGTGCCCGACGATTCCATGGTGTTCTCGGAGAACACGCAGCATGTGGTCGAGGGCTGGAAGCCCAAGTGGGAGCGCGACGCGGACTGACGCTCCGCGCCTTCCGATACGATGTCGGTACGATAGAAGCGGTCCCCGAAGCCTGGGGGCCCAGGGTCCCGCGCCGGACGCGGGGAGAGAGGATGGACCATGGCAGCGGTTCAGGATTCGATTGATGCGGTGCGTATCGCGGCAGCCGCCGCGGACAGCGAGAAGGCGGAGGACATGGTCGCGTTCGACGTGTCCGAGCCGCTGGCGATCACCGATATCTTCTTCCTCGCCACAGGAACGTCGCCCCGCCACGTTCTGGCGATCGCCGAGGAGATCGAGAAACAGCTGTACCTCGCCACGAAGCGCGACCCGCGCCAGCGCGAGGGCATCGAGGAAGGCGAGTGGGTGCTGCTCGACTACGGCGATTTCGTGGTGCATGTGATGGACGCCGAGGCCCGCGCGTTCTATGACATCGAGCGCCTGTGGAAGGACTGCCCGCGCATCGACCTCCAGCTTCCCGACACCGCCTCCGTGCTCAAGGAGCCGGAAGGCACGGGTGCTGCGGCCGATGATGCCGATGACGACGCGGCTGACGACGCCGAGAGCTCGGACGAGCAGTGACCGCACCGACCCGCGGCGCCGCCGGCGCCCGCGCTGAGCTCGACGCCTCGGACCGCGGTGACGCCGGTACGGCGCGCCACGTCTACGCCGTGACCTTCGTGCGCCACGGGCGCACGGATTACAACGCGGCAGGCCGCCTCCAGGGGCAGGTCGACATTCCGCTCAACGACGTGGGCCGGTGGCAGGCCCACCGGACGGCGATGGCGCTTGCCGACGCGTATGTGCGCGATTCCGGCCGCACACCCGTCGTCGTATCGTCGCCGCTGGTGCGCGCCCAGGAAACGGCCGGGGACTTCGCATCCCTTGTCGGGGCCCGGGTGCATGTGGACGAGCGCGTCAAGGAACGCGGCTTCGGCGAATGGGAGGGCTGCCGCTGGTCCGACCTCGAACAGCGCCAGCCGCGCGATTTCGAGCTGTGGAAGCGCTTCCAGGACGGCGAGATGCGTCACGGGGCCGAGTCGAAGGCCTCCGTCGGGCATCGCGGGGCGCAGGCCGTGACGCAGTGGGCGACGGAGTACGACGAATCGTGCGAGCTGTTCGTGTTCTCGCATGGCGCGTGGATTTCCCAGACGATCCAGCGGCTGATGCACCTGGATGTGGTCGACCCCACGTATGCGTCGGTGAGCGGCCCGAACAACGGGCACTGGTGCCGTTTCCGCGTGCTGGGCACCATGGACGGGACGCTGCTGTGGCGCCTCATGGAGTTCAACCGCGGCCCCGTCGTGCCCGACGGGGTGCAGTGGAACGACCCCTTCGCCAGCGGCGACGTCGCGGCCGCCGTGCCGCCGGTTCTCTGAGGCGCGGCGCGCCTTGCTGATGCAGGTTCGGTGAATATTGTGTGTTTTCACGATTTTCCCGGCATCCATGCGGCATGATGCGCTATCACTGGATGCAGAAAGTTACGGCATGTGGAAACGCAACCGCATGTGGAAACGCAACCGAATGTGGAAACGCAACCGAATGACGGTGCGCCGGCCGATGGGATGCCGGCGGCAGAGATCGGTATGAACCCGGAGGTATGTGGCAGGCGTATGAAGGATTTCTTCAAGAACATCAAATGGCTTCAGATTCTCGCGGGTGCCCTCGCGGCGGTCACATCGTTCCTTCTCATGAACCACATCGGCATCGCGGGATCCGTCATCGGCGCCGCCGTCGCGTCCATCGTGACGGCGCTCGCCACGCAGATCTACCAGAACGTGCTCAATGTCTCGCATGACAAAATGCAGGAGCAGCTGGGGCGAGACGATTCGAAAAACGATGCGAAGGACGGGGCGGCGTCCGCCGACCCGCGCGCCCGGCGTGCCCCGCGTGCGGCGGTCGGCACTGCGACACGCCTGAATTCCGCGGCGCGTCTCGATAAAACGGCCATCATGCCCGCGGTTCTTCCCGCCGCCCTGTCGCAGAACCCGTCGCAGAACCCGTCACAGGGCGTGTCGTCACAGAACCTTGACGCGACGCAGGCCATGCCCGGTGTCACGGACGAGGATTTCGGCAGCGCGGCGACGCCTGCTGCCGCGGGTTCCGACGAAACAGTCGTTCTCGATCCGCTGACAGGGGAGCCGCTTGCCGCGGAACCGTCGGCCGCCTCCGGCACCCTCTACGGCGCCACGGGCGACGGGGCACGCGCCATCGCTTCGCAGCCGGACGGATATGACGCCGCCGGATACGCCGACGCGTCCGGGGAATCCGGCGCGGGAAAGAAAGGCCTGAGCAACAAGACCAAGCTGTTCATCGTCGCCCTTGTGTGCTCGGTTGTCGCCGTCATTCTCACGGCGGTCGTCATCCAGTTCGCCACGGGCGGCGAGGGGCTGGGCTCCAAGCCCGCCGACGTGCATCCCGCGCCTCAGGTCGTCGTGACCACCACATACGAGACCACCGACGGGGAGGACTCGTCGAGCGAGGAAACGCCGTTCGATGAGTCGACGGACGAGCAGACCGACGCCCCGTCCGAGACCTTTGAAAGCGCCTCCTCCACGCCGTCGGCTTCCGAGTCGGAGACGGCCCAGAGCACGCCGTCCGCCTCGATGTCGCAATCCTCGTCCGTCACGTCCTCGCCCAGCGCCTCCGCCTCGTCATCCTCGTCGCCTTCGGCTTCGGCCAGCGCGTCGTCCGGCAGTTCGGCCAGCGCGTCGTCCACCGTCGATTCGCAGGCCGACGTGGCCGAGCAGTGATGCCAGCGAGCAGTGATGCCACCGGGCAGTGACGCCACCGGGCGATGACGCGGCGCGCCGGAACCGCTGTGAGATAATGGCCACAGATGGAAGCGGCGCGTCGGTGCGGTGCCGCACGATGGAGCACAGGAGAGCGCAGGGGAGTCCCGTCCATGGAACCCGCCCGTCTGCTCCATGGCGCGACGAACCAGCGCCACGAATCAGCGCGCCGAATCGAAAGGGGAGCTATGGAGAACCCATCACCTATGCAGAACCCATCCGGGCCCATGCCCGTTCCCGGTGCCGGTGGTCCAGGCAGCGGTGGTCCTGGCACCAAGCCTTCCGACGCGTCCCGCCCGCGTCGTTCGACCTATGACGCCCGCTATGGCTTCGACGATGAGGCGGATTCCGCGGCGTCAGCCACCGATGAGCTTATGAACTACCGTGATGATTCGTGGCACGGGGTCGCCGAGGGCACTGTGAACGACACGGATTTTGCGAGCGACGTGGGCTTCTCGGATAACGGGGGCTTCTCGGATAACGGGGGCTTCGCGGATAACGGAGCCTGGCATGCCGACCGATATCATGACGATTCTTTCGCCGGTGGTTCTTTCTCCCGTGGTCCCCTCTCCGGCGGGTCATCGGCCGGAGAATCGTATGGCGCCGTCTATCAGGCGGCATCGTATGCATCTGCGCCATCTGCGCCATCTGCGCCATCGTCTGTGCCGCCGTCCGCGAATGCCGCGGCTGCTGCGGCGCCTGTGGCGGGGGCGCCCTACTGGGCGACGGCACCCGTCGTCGATGCACGTCGCCCGTGGTACGCGCATACGGCGGTGTGGCTGATTGCGATGCTGCTCGTCGTCGTGCTGTGCGTGCTCGCGGAGGCGGACCACAGGAACTCCTTCGAGGTGTCCACGTCGGGCGCCTCGCATTCGGCCGATGCCGGGTATGGATTCGGCTCTGATCCGTATGACAGCTCCGATCCGTATGACAGCACGGATCCGTATGGCTCCGATTCCTACGGCACGGATTACTACTACTACGGAATCGACCCCTACGGATCGGATCCCTATGACACTGATCTCTTCGGCACCGATCCCTACGGAATCGACCCTTATGGAACCGATTCCTCTTCCTCCGGCTCCACCGCCACCAGCGCCTGAGACAGTCTACTCGCAGATGCCATCGTGGATTTTCTGCGCAACCGCGGTATCCGCGTCGGTGGCCTTGTAATCATCAAGGCCGAACTGCTCGAACTCGGTGCGCTGACGATCCATGCCCATGAAGGCGAAGGCGTAGGCGTTCGTCACGGCCTCCGTACGGTCGCTTGCGATGCTCGGGTCCGTCGTTCCGCACATGATGGAGATGGAACGGTGCGCCAGCTCGTGCTTCGTCGCGTCGAGCATCCACGGGTCCTTCTTGAGCTGGTTCCATTCGGGGTAATCGTCGGTGAAGGTGATTTTGTTGCGCAGGTCCGTCGTCGCATCCGTGAAGCAGAAGAAGGCGATGGCCGTGCCTTCGTCGCTCGCGTCGGCGACGCGGTCCTCTGTGCAGTCCGAAATCGATCCGTAGTCATAGGTGACGCCCATGTCCTGTGCCACCGTGTCGATGGCGGACCAGATTTCCTGCTCGCTTGCAGTGGCGCTTACGGTGATGCCCGCCACGGTGGACTCGCGGCTATGCAGGTCGGAGACCACGGAGTCGAGATGCGCCTTGACGGGGTCGATGGCGGAGCGCAGCGACGCGGCGCCTTGCACGGCGACCGTGGGATCGCTGTCCCAGCCGTCGTCGGAGAAGGCGCGCGAGAGCGACTTCGTCTCGTCGGACCATTGCCCGTCGAGCTGGTAGTTGAGCATCCAGCGGTCCGAATAGCGCGCGGCCATGTCGTCGTACCAGGCGAGCAGCGCATCGATCGTGCGGTTGCTCATGGCGTCGAGATCGGTGGAGCTCAGCGACGACGCGCCGCTCTGGCACGTGGACTGGTCCGCCTGCAGGGCGGTCAGTTCGGCCGGGGCGGAGCCGGTCGAATCGGTCCAGCCGTCGGTGCTTGACAGTGCGGACGAGACATTGGAGCACACCTGGTCGGCCGTCAGGGACCACGATCCGTTCGACGCATCCCGCCGGTGGCTGGGCGAGGAGCCCGACGATGCGAACGGCGGCTGCGCCGAGGAGTCGGAGGCTGCGGTCCGGCCGCTGCCGAGCACGGTGTCGGTGGTTGGTACGCCGCGCAGCGCTACGGCGCATGTGATGAGCACGACAAGCGCCGTAATGAACGCGATGATGGCCAAGCCGTTCGATCGGCGCCGGTCGGAGGACACGGGGCCGGTGCCGAGCGGCGGGTACGCCGTGCGGAAAGCGGGGACGTAGGGCTGTGACGAGGGCGGTAACGGTGCCGGGAAGCGGGTTGCGGCGGCAGGCGGCTGCGTCGCCCCCGGATACGGCGGGCGATCCGGAAGGGGCGGGACGACGGGGTATGGCGAGGGCGTCCACCACGCGGAGTCCCGCCCCGTGGTCGGTGCCGCGCCGTATGCGTGATGTGGCTCACCGCCATACGGCGCCGCATACGGAACGCCATACGGCGCTTCGGATGTCATCGCCTGGCTATGCGGATACGGTGCGGACGGATTCCAGACCTGCGCATCGTATCCCTGCGCATCGTATCCCTGCGCATCGTATCCCTGCGCATCGTATCCCTGCGCATCGTATCCCTGCGCATCGTAGCGTGCGGAACCGCGGGGGTCATGCTGCCGGGTGTCCATATGCCTCTCCTTCCCCCGTCCATCGTATCCGCCGGATTTCAGCGATGTGGCGGATACGACACCGGTCCGCCTACCAGCGGCAGGTGCCGGAATCGTGGATTTTCTGGGCCACCTGGATGTCCTGGTCCTGCACCTGGTAGTCCTCGAGCCCCGCCTGCATGTTCTCGCTGCGCTGCCGGTCGCCGCCCAGGTAGGTGAAGGAATAGGCGTTCGTCACGGCTTCCGTGCGGGTGCCCACGATATTCGGCTCGGTGGTGCCGCAGACGATGGAGATGGAGCGGTGCGCCAGCTCGTGCTTCGTCGCATCAAGCAGGAAGGGATTGGCTTTTATCTCGTTCCAATCCGCCGCGTCGTTGACGAACGTGATGGTGTTGCGGTGGTCCGTCGTGGCATCCGTGAAGCAGAAGGAGGCGATCGCGGAGCCGTCGTCCGTCTCGTCCTGCGACGCGGCGTCGCCGCAATCGGCGGCATCCGAACCGAACGCGTACGTGACGCCCATGGCCTGGGTCGCCGAGTCGATGGCGTTCCAGACGTCGGCTTCGCTCGCGGAATCGTTCAGTACGATTCCCGCCACGGCATTCTCCCTGCCGTGCAGGTCCGAGAACGTGGCATCGAGGTGGGATTGCATGGAATCGATGGACGTGCGCAGCTTCGCCGCCTGCTCGGCGGCGTATGTGGGATCGTCCTGCCAGCCGTCCTTGCTGAAGGCGCTTTTCAGGGCCCGCGTCTCGTCGGACCATTGGCCGTCGAGCTGGTAGTTGAGCGTGGTATCGCTGCCGTAGCGCGGCTGCATGGCCGAATACCAGGCGAGGAGGGCGTCTGTCGTGTGGGAGCTCATCGTGGAGAGCTGGTCGGCCGTCAGATCCGATGCGCCGCTGCCGCATGCGGTCCGGTCGTTCGCCAGGACGGTGAGCTCGTCGGGTGCGGAGCCGTCGGATTTCGTCCATCCGTCGATGCTCGACATGGCGGACGTCACGTTGGCGCAGACCTGGTCGGCGGACAGCGTGACGGAAGCCGTCGTGCCTTGCGCGGAGCCGGACGATGCCTGCGCCGCAGTTCGGGACGCGGACGGGACGCGGCGCAGCGCCACGGCGCATCCGACCAGCACGGCGATCGCTGTGACGAAGGCGACGATGGCGATCACGTTCGATCGTCTGCGCGCGGCGGATGGGGCGGCGCCGGGGCCGGGGAGTCCCCGATGCGGCGCGGATGCCATGGCGGGGCCGAAGGGGGCGTTCGCGCCGGGGCCGATCGGATATCCGTCCATTGGGTACCCTGCGTTCGGGTACTCTGCATTCGGATACGGGGAGTCCGGATACGGGCGGTTCGCGCCGTACGGGGGATGGGGGCTCCCCGCGGCGGGAACGGTTCCTCCCGCGCGAGAGGTGTCGCCATAGGGTGCATTCGACGGTGAGCCGTCCGGCCGCGAATAGTATGAGTGATACTGCTGGTCGTTCATATGTCCCTTTTCCATGTCTCCGGCTTCGAGGATTCATTCTACCAGTGCGCCTGCGGGCATGACGGGAAGCGTTTGAGATGTGTCCTGCAACCCCCGAATCGTCTAAAGCGGGTGCCGCCGCACCCGCCTAACGCCATTTCGGTGGGGAAACCGCCGAGAACCCGGCCGGAATCCCGTAAAGCGGGTGTCCCTACACCCGTCCAAGCCCATTCAGACGCCAAACCAAGGCAAAACCGACCTCAAACCGTCTAAAGCGGGTGCCGCCGCACCCGCCTAACGCCATTTCGGTGGGGAAACCGCCGAGAATCCGGCCGGAATCCCGTAAAGCGGGTGTCCCTACACCCGTCCAAGCCCATTCAGACGCCAAACCAAGGCAAAACCGACCCGAAATCGTCTAAAGCTGGTGCCGCCACACCCGCCCAACGCCATCGGCGGGAGCGGGGGGCGGGGACGACGGGTGCGGCGCCGGCGTCAGGGCCGTCGTCGGAGGCGGGTGCGTCCGATAACAGAAAAATCCCGGCAGGAGAACCTGCCGGGATAACCCGTGGAGCTAGGGGGATTCGAACCCCCGACCCCCTCCATGCCATGGAGATGCGCTACCAGCTGCGCCATAGCCCCGTTCTTGCGAACACGGATTACTATACATGAACATCAGGTTAATGCAAACGTCGGCGTGTCGCGTTCTGGGTGATTCCCTCTAAGCCTTACGGAATACTGGGCTTCAGGGCCATCGTGGAGTATTTTGGAAACGACGCAACAACGGGCCGGAACGCAATGGGATTTTTCGAAAGAACATCGGGAAAGGATGCCGGGGAGAAGAATCGTGCGTCCGACCCTTCACCGACGATTCACCCAGGGCAGGTGCACCCCGGCCGGGGGCGGAGTATTCTTTTCTAGGTTGGCCTGCCGTCGGAGGTGCGCGCGGATGCGCTGCGCCTGCGGCGGCACGCGTGCAATCGACGGCACGGACATATCGCGCATGCGGATTCCGCCCCGCGTTCCGGACCCAGAGGCCCGGGACGCAGGCCGCGCCGCACGGACGTTCGGAAGGCAGGTGAGTGGAATGCTGAGAATCTTTAGCACTGTCAATGGCCATACGAAGCCCATAGAGAAACCCGAGCCCGGATCGTGGCTCTCCCTCACCGACCCGACCGACGTGGAGCTGACCACGGTCGCCACGGCCTGCGACATCGACCTCGCCGACCTGCGCGCACCCCTGGATGACGAGGAACGCTCGCGCGTCGACGTCGAAGAGGGCTACACGATGATCATCGTCGATATCCCGACGGTGGAGGAGCGCGGCGGGCGCGACTGGTACGAGACCATCCCGTTGTCGATCATCGTCACCGAGGACCTCATCGTGACGGTCTGCATGAAGGACACGCCGCTGCTCCATCCGTTCATGGAAGGCACCATCCGCGGCTTCAACACCTTCATGCGCTCGCGCTTCATCCTGCAGATCCTGTACCGCAACGCCACCATGTACCTGCGCTACCTGCGCATCATCGACCGCGAAAGCGACAAGCTGGAACTGCGCCTGCGCCGCTCGATGCGCAACGAGGAGATCATCCAGCTCATGGAGCTGAGCAAAACCTTGGTCTACTTCGCCACGTCGCTGAAGTCGAACGAAATCGTGCTCGAGAAGATGACGAGCCTCGACCGCATCCGGCAGTACCCGGACGACGCGGACCTGCTCGAGGACGTCATCACCGAGAACAAGCAGGCAATCGAGATGGCCAACATCTACAGCGGCGTTCTCGCGGGCATGACGGATGCCTTCGGCTCCATCGTGTCGAATAACGTGAACAACGTCATGAGGGTGTTCACGATTATCTCGATCGTCATCTCCGTCCCGACGCTGATCTTCTCCATGTATGGCATGAACTTCCAAGAGGGAGGCATGCTCGGCATGCCCCTGACGGGAGAACCGTGGGGTTTCGCGGCGATCATCGTCATCGCGGCCGTCATCGGCGGCATCGTGGCGTGGATCCTCACGCGCACGAAGATGTTCAAGTAGCGCGTCCAGACAAGTCGTCGAAGCGGCTCGGGTGCGCCATACGATGTCCGCGGCGCACGATGCTCGCGGCGGGCCGCGGTGCACGATCGCCCGCCCCAGGAGCTTACGCCCTCAGGGAAAGGGTGGGCGCCTCGGGTTAGGATGAAAGCCATGTCGTTCTCGAAGAAAAGGATCGCCGGCGCCGCCCGCCGCGCATCGTCCCGCAGGCCCATCGCGCGCCGCGTGTCGGCCGCCCTCGCCGCGCTTCTCGCCGTCGCGCCGCTCACCGCCTGCACGCGCTCCATGGAGTCCAGCGACATCACGGGCCCCACCATCACGATCGGCATCGCCTATGACAGGCCGGGCGTCTCGCTCGAGCATTCGGGCAATATGTCGGGCGTCGACGTAGACGTGGCCACGTACGTGGCGAACCGCCTGGGCTATTCCGCCGACCAGATCAGCTGGCGCGAGGCGAGCAACGCCGACCGCGACGACCTGCTCAGCCGCGGCGACGTGAACATGATCGTGGGCGTGCACCAGGACCTCAACGGCACCACCGACGACATCGAGTTCTCCCAGTCCTACGTGACGATGGGCCAGGACCTGCTCGTGCGTGACCTCGACTCCGAATCCATCACCTCCCTGGCCGATATGGCGGGCAAAACCGTGTGCGTCGTCAACGGATACCTCGAGCAGGAGATCAACGACGCCATCCAGACATACGGCGTGAACACGATTGACGCGAAGAACTACTCCGAATGCATGACGGCGCTTCTGTCCGGCGGCGCCGACGCGGTGGAAGGCGACGACATGGTGCTCGCCGGTCTTGCGGCGAACCTGCCGTCCGGCTCGGCGCATCTGGTGGGCAACCCGTCCGTCGACGTGGAATGGGGCATCGCGCTGCCGCAGGGCGACAGCAAGCTGCGCGACAACGTCAACAGCGCTCTGCAGCGCATGGTCGACGACGGCACCTGGGCAACCAGCGTCTCGACCCACTTCGGCAGCTCCAGCTACAGCGTCCGCGGTGCCATCACGCCGTCCGCGTAGCGGAGGAATGCGGGCGGGATACCGGCCGGAAGCCGGTCGAATGCCGAACGTTTCGACGCATGACGTGTCCACATGCCACACGATAATCTCGACTAAGAGCGTCACGTCATCGCGCCGGCGACGGGCCGGGATGACGCGAATCCATAATCGGCGCGGGTTGCGCCACAGCACGTGAGGAGAACAATGGCCGAGTCCGGTGTTTCCGAAGATCGCGAGCCCGAATACCGCTACAACGCGGCGATGGCACAGGAGATCGAGAAGAAATGGCAGAAGAAGTGGGATGACGAAGGCACTTTCTGGGCCGCCAACGTCAAGGGCGCGCTGACGGACGGCAAGGGCCGCAACGCCGATGGACGCCCGCCGTACTTCGTCATCGACATGTTCCCGTACCCGTCCGGCAAGGGCCTGCACGTGGGCCACCCGCTGGGCTACATCGCCACCGACGTCGTCAGCCGCTACCACCGCATGAAGGGCGAGAACGTGCTGCATGCCCTCGGCTACGATGCCTTCGGCCTGCCCGCCGAGCAGTACGCCGTGCAGACCGGCCAGCATCCGCGCGTCACCACCGAGCAGAACATCGCGAACATGCACCGCCAGCTGCATCGTCTGGGCCTGAGCCTCGACGAGCGCCGCAGCTTCGCCACCACCGACATGAACTACGTGCGCTGGACGCAGTGGATCTTCTCCCGCATCTACGATTCGTGGTACGACCCCGACTTCGTGCGCAAGGACGGCGGCAAGGGCTCCGCCCGCCCCGTGTCCGAGCTCATCGAGAAGTTCCGCTCCGGCGCCAAGCAGATTCCGGGTTTCGAAGGCCGCCAGTGGGATTCCCTGACCGAGGCCGAGCAGGCCGACGTGCTCAACGATTTCCGCCTCGCCTACATCTCCAAGTCGCCGGTGAACTGGTGCCCGGGTCTGGGCACCGTGCTGGCCAATGAGGAGGTCACGGCCGAGGGCCGCTCCGAGCGCGGCAACTATCCGGTGTTCCAGCGCGAGCTGCGCCAGTGGTCCATGCGCATCACCGCGTACGGGCATCGTCTGATCGAGGACCTCGACATGATCGACTGGCCCGAGAAGGTGCGCCTCATGCAGCGCAACTGGATCGGCGAGTCCCATGGCGCCTCCGTGCACTTCCGCGTGCCCACCCCCGCCGGTGACCGCGACATGGAGGTCTACACCACGCGTCCCGACACGCTGTTCGGCACCACCTTCGCCGTCGTGTCGCCGGAGCATCCGCTGCTCGCCGACGTGCCCGAGGCTTGGGAGGACGGCATCGCCGACTCGTGGAAGGGCGGCTACGCCACGCCGAAGGAGGCCGTGCACGCCTACCGCCTGCAGGCCGAGTCGAAGACCGCGAAGGACCGCGTGGCCGAGGAAGGCGACAAGACCGGCGTGTTCACCGGCCTGTACGCCGTGAACCCGATCACCGGCGCGCGCCTGCCGATTTTCGCCGCCGATTACGTGCTCATGGACTACGGCACCGGCGCCATCATGGCCGTGCCGGGCGGCGACGACCGTGACTACGCGTTCGCCGAGAAGTTCGGCCTGCCCGTCATCTACACCGTCGCGCCCGACGCCGAATCCGGCGATTCGCTCGACAACTACGAGGGCAAGGCCGCGTATACCTCGCACGATGGGCATATCGTGAACTCGCATGTGGACGCCACCGAGGTCGGCGGCGACACCCTCGACCTCAACGGCCTGACCGTGGACGAGGGCAAGGAGCGCACCATCGCGTGGCTCGAGAAGCAGGGCGTGGGCAAGGGCACCGTCTCCTACCGTCTGCGCGACTGGCTGTTCTCCCGCCAACGCTACTGGGGCGAGCCGTTCCCCATCGTGTACGACGAGAACGAGGTGCCGCACCTCATCCCGGACGACCAGCTGCCCATCAACCTGCCGGACGTGCCCGACTACAAGCCGCGCACCTTCGACCCGATGGACGCCGAAAGCAACCCCGAGGCCCCGCTGAGCCGCAACCCCGAGTGGGTCAACGTCACGCTTGACCTCGGCGACGGCCCGAAGCAGTACCACCGCGACACCAACACGATGCCGAACTGGGCGGGCTCCTGCTGGTACTACATGCGCTACATCGACCCGAAGAACGCCGAGCACGCGGTGGATCCGGACGAGTTCCAGTACTGGCTCGGCCCGGACCACAACGCCACGGCCGGCAAGTCCGGCGGCGTCGACCTGTACGTGGGCGGTGTCGAGCATGCCGTGCTCCACCTGCTGTACGCGCGCTTCTGGCACAAGGTGCTTTTCGACCTGGGCTACGTCGATTCCCCCGAACCGTTCCACAAGCTGTTCAACCAGGGCTACATCCAGGCCTACGCCTACACCGACGAGCGCGGCCAGTACGTGCCGGCCGCCGAGGTGGAGGAGCACAAGGACGGCACCTTCTGGTACGACGGCGAGCAGGTGAACCGCGAGTTCGGCAAGATGGGCAAGAGCCTCAAGAACATCATCACGCCGGACTACATGTACGACACCTACGGCGCCGACACCTTCCGCGTCTACGAGATGAGCATGGGCCCGCTCGACGAGTCCCGCCCGTGGAACACGCGCAACGTGGTGGGCGCACAGCGTTTCCTCGCCCGCCTGTGGCGCAACGTGGTGGACGAGTCCACCGGCAAGGTGACCGTCACCGATGATGCGCTCGACGCGAAGACCGCGAAGCTGCTCAACAACACGATCGCGGACGTGACCGTGGAGATGGAGAACATGCGCCCGAACACGGCCATCGCCAAGCTCATCGTGCTCAACAACCACCTGACGTCGCTCGACTCCGTGCCGCGTGCCGCCGTGGAGCCGCTCGTGCTCATGCTCTCGCCGATCGCACCGCATATGTGCGAGGAGCTGTGGGCGCGCCTGGGCCACGACGAGTCGCTGGCTCACGCGCCGTGGCCGGTGGCCGACGAGCGCTTCGTGGGCGCCGACGCCGTGACGGCAGTCGTGCAGGTCAAGGGCAAGGTGCGCGGCAAGCTCGAGGTCTCGCCCGACATCAGCGAGGACGACCTGCGCGCGCAGGCGCTCGCGCTGCCGAAGATCCAGGCGCTTCTCGACGGCAAGGAGCCGCGCAAGGTGATCGTCAAGGCTCCGAAGATCGTGTCGATCGTTCCGTGATGCGTGTGAGCGCGTGTGCTTCGGCGCTGATACGCTGATACGTTGATACAAGGCCCCGATGGGTGACGAATGCGTCCCGTCGGGGCCTTCGCATAACGGTGGGCTTGGTTGGTCGCTCCAGTGCCAGCGAGGGGCACTGTTGGAAGAGGGCCGAGGAATCTGGACATGAATTCCATCACGTTGTTGCGCGGTGTTGCGTGGTCCACGAGAACCCGCCGGGTGGGTTATCCACAGGGTTCTGTGTGCGCGTGACCTTCGTCCACAATTCCCGAAGCGTCGGCGTGTCGTCGGACAATATGCCATGCTGGCGAACATGTGGAGGAACGATTCACCCGACCGTCGGCGCATGCCGAGGGAGAATGCGCGGGCGGACCGCCGGATGCGGCCCGCAGGACACCGCATGGATCCCGCCGACGGAGCCGGCTTGCATGACGGCGGGGCCGAGTGCGCCGTTGCAACGCCCGGCGAGCGCCTTGCGCTGGTCCACGGGTTGGAGCCTTGGTGCGATGACACGGCGGAGGCAGTGGTGCCGGACTCCATAGCTAGCGTTTCCGCCGTTTCCGCGAGTGCCGACGACCCGAAGGTTCCTGAGATCGGTGAGAGGAGGAAGCGCAGCGAAAGCGGGGAGATTGGCGAACGCGGCGAAAGCGGGGGGAGCGGCGGGAGCAGCGAAAACGGCGAGCGCGGCGGAAGCGGGGAGTTCTGGGATGACGAAGATGGCGAGATGTACGAGAATGACGAGTACGACGAGAAGAGCGGAACACGGGGATTGGGGTTGGGGTCGGGCTCCAGACCGATGCTCGCCATGCTGTCTGGAGTCGACCCGCATGACGCCGATACATCGGTCCACACGGCCCCGCAGAGTGGGGCTGCCGCGCGATGGGTGATCTCGCAGCGAGCCTGCATGGCCATCATCCTCGTTCTTGTGGTGGCGCTTGCCGCCAGTCTTGCGCTGGTCGTCCGTCAGGGCAGCACGATTCTCCAAGTCGCCGAAGGAAGCGTGGCCGCTGCACCGGGTACCCAATCCGGTACCCGGTCCAGCGCGCGGTCCGACACGGGGGCCGGATCGGCGCACTCTTTGGAGAGCCACACCATGGCCGAATCCGGTGGCGCGGCGGAATCGTCGGCGTCGCCTGCGCCCGGCGCCGCGTCCTCCGGTACGCCCGATGCCGTTGCGCCCGGCGCCGCGTCCTCCGGTACGCCCGATGCCGTTGCGCCCGGTTCCGCTGCGCCAACCGACACCGGTGGCGCACCCGGTGCCGCATCGCCCGGGGACGCGGGGAAGGTGAACCTCAACACAGCCACCAGAGAGGAGCTCCAGACCATCAAGGGCGTGGGGCCCGCCACGGCGCAGAAAATCCTCGACTACCGCGCGGCGCATGGTCGTTTCACCTCGGTGGACGAGCTGCTCAAAATCGACGGTATCGGCGCCAAGACGCTGGAGAAAATACGGCCGGAGGTGACCATATGACGCATCCGGATTCCACAGCGCGCCGTCACCGCAGCCCCGGCAGCCCCGGCAAGGCTCCTGTTGTACCTCTTGCAGAGCAGCAGGAGTGTGGTGCGGCCACAGTCCCTGAGCCCGGTCTGTATGACTGCCGCATGATGGGGCCCGCCATCGCCACCTGGCTTGCGGCCGGTCTGGCGCAGACGGCGGGTCTGGCGGCGGCGTGTGCGGCGGTGGCGGCGTGTGCCGTGGCATGGTCGGTTGCCGTCACCGTGCTCCGCACGAGCCTGACTGCGCGTTGTCGGCATCGTGGCATGCGTGGAGCGTGGCCCCATCCGCCGTGGCATACGGCTCTCGCCATCCTTGCGGCGGGTGCCGTGGCCATGCTGTCGGCGGGTCTTATGACGCTTTCCGCGACGCATGACGCCGTCGCGCGTATCGCCGCCGACGGGGGAGGATCGGCGGTGTTGGATGTCAGCATCACCGCCCCGTTGCAGGCCTCGACCCGTCGAGGATCCGTGTGCATGGCGCAGGCCACCGTTGAGCGTATGGAAGCGGGCGGCGTCAGGGAGCCATCATCCGCCAGGGTGCGGCTTCTTCTTGGTTCCGATGCCTGCGCCCTGCGCCCAGGCGGGCGCTACCGGGTGTCGGGGGATCTGGTGCAGCCTGAGTACGGGCGCGAGGCGGCGTGGATGACTGTCAGGGGATGGCTGCCCATCCGCGCACCGACGGCGCTGCGGTCGGGCGTCACACGATTGCAGGATGCCTTCCTGTCCGTGACGCACGGACTGTCGGAGCAGGGGCGGGTTCTCGTTCCCGGTCTGACGCTCGGCGTCATGGGGCAGAACAGCGCCATCGATGCGCTCGCGCCCGATGGGTCGGTCGACGCCGTGTACGCGGCGGGTCTGACGGACGGCTTCCGCAACGCGGGCATCATGCATCTCATGGCGGTGTCCGGAGGGCATTTCGTTCTCCTGGCCACGATTGTGACATGGCTGATGCGCCGCGTCCGGGCTCCGCGTGGCCTTCTTGCCCTGGCCCTGGCGGGAGCCTATGCGGCGCTGTGCCTTGTCATGGTGCCGTCGGACTCCATCACGCGCGCGGCATCGGGCGGGCTTATCGCCGCCGCCTGCCTGTGCGCGGGACGGCGCGGCCAGGCCATGAGCGCCCTGTGCTGGACGGTTTGCATTGCCGTCATCGTCAGGCCCGGGCTTGCGCTGAGCTACGGCTTCGCTCTGTCGGTGCTGTCGGTGGCGGGCATCGTGATGCTGTGTTCACGATGTACCCGGTCGCTGGGGCGCGTCATGCCCCGGTGCGTGGCTGAGCCGCTCGCCGTCACCCTCGCGGCGCAGGCCTTCTCCCTTCCCGTGCAGGTGATGCTCGGATCCGGCGTTCCGCTGCTTGCTCCCGTCGCGAACGTGATGGTGGCGCCTCTTGTGGGGTTCGGCACCATCTGCGGGCTCGCCGCACTGGCCGTGAGCATCGTGATGCCGCCGCTGGGTTTCGCCTTCGCATGGATGGCGTCCTGCGCCACGGCCCTGATGGCGTCCTGCGCCCTGTGGCTTGGAGGAGCCGGCTCGGTGGTGCGATGGCCATCCGGGTGGGGCGGCGCCTTCGCCATGGCGGGGACTGAGCTTGCCGTGGCTCTGGGTATTGCGATGGCGCGTCGCGCGATGCGCCTGTGGCGTCGCCGCAGGGATGCGCGCGATGGGTCGGTCGACGCCATGCCGGGCACTGCCGCCATGATCGGAGCGGCCGACGCCATGCCGGGCACGGTCGACGCCATGCCGGGCGCGGGCGTGTCCCGTGCCGGCATGGCGCGGGAGAATCTCGGGCAATGGTGGCGCGAGACGCGCGACCTGCTCTTCCCGACCTAGCGTGGCAAGCGCGGATCTGCGGGCGGGCGTGTAGATTAGCAGGTATGAGAATCACGCCTGTCAACATCGTCTACGGAGGCGACGAGTTCCTCGCCTCCCAGACCGTCAGGGACATGCGCCAGTCCGCGCGTTCCGCCATGCCCGACGCCGAGATCGCGCAACTCGACGCCAAGGATGCGTCCGCCGCCGACTTTCTCCAGGCCATCAGCCCCACCCTTCTCGCGCCGCGCACCATCGTGCTCGTGTCGAATCTGCAGGACGCCGACCCGGCGCTGGCCGACCGCATCGTCGACTACACGAAGCGTGCGTTCGCCGACCCCGAGGCGGCCGAATGCATCCTCATCTGCCGCCACGAGGGAGGGCAGAAGGGCAAGGGCCTCGTCGACCGCATGCGCAAGGCCGGCGCCTACCGCTGCGAGGTGCCCGACCTCAAGAAACCGCAGGCGCGCGTCAACTTCGTGGTGCAGCGCTTCGAATCGCTCGGCCGCCGCATCGACATCCGCGCCGCGCAGCAGTTGGCAGCCGTCATGGGGCGGTATCCCGGCGAACTGTACGCGATGTGCGAGCAGCTGTGCTCCGATTTCGACGATGACCCCATGAGCCTCGAACGCGTCAACGAATACATGACGGGAGACCCCCAGACCACGGGCTTCGAGGTGGCCGACCTCGCCCTCGCGGGCAATGTCCCGCTGGCCATCGTGAAAATGCGCTCCGCCGTGGAGCAGGGCACGGATCCGCTGGCCATCGTCGGCGCGCTCGCAATGAAGATGCGCGCGCTCGCCAAAGCCGCCGCCGTCAACTCCGGCAGCATCACCGAGGCCGAGACCGGCATGCCCGACTGGCAGCTGCGCCGCGCCCGCGGGCAGCTGCGCGGATGGACGGGACCGGGCATGAGCACCTGCTTCGAGGCGCTCGCGGTGGTCGACCAGGCGTGCAAATCCAACGGCGGCGATCCGGTCTACTCACTGGAGCGTGCCATCGAATACATCGGAACGAAGGGAAGGGCCCTGGCATGAGCGAGGCAATCGAATCGGAAACAGCCGGCGGGGCGTCGTCCCTGACCGGGCATGACGCCACGATGCAGCCGTCCGCCGCACGAACCGGCAGGACGCCGTCGGGCGCCATCGTCACCACGGTTCCGACGACCGACGACATGCATGCCCTGGGCGCGGCCATCGCTTCTCAGGTGCGCGGCGGCGACGTCGTCGTCCTGTCCGGGCCCCTCGGGGCCGGCAAGACGACCTTCGCTCAGGGCGTCGGAGCAGGACTCGGCATCGACGGGCCCATCGTGTCTCCGACCTTCACCATCGCGCGCGAACTGCATGGCCGTTTTCCCGGCAGCGGAGCCCCTGCCACGCTTGTGCACGTCGACGCCTACCGCCTTCCCGGCTCCGACGACCAGCCGCAGGTCGCCACCGAACGGTTGCTTGACGAACTCGAGTCGCTGGGCCTTGACGAGGAGCTCGAGGACCCTGGCCCCGGCACCGTGGTGCTTATCGAATGGGGGTCCGCCATGGCCGGCGAGCTGGCAGACACCCGTCTCGAGGTCACCATCGACCGCTCGGTCACCGACCGCCCGATGGGGTCGGGGAGCCTGACAAGCGACGGCACGCGCACCGTCACGATATCGGGGCGCGGATGGGGCTCCCGCCTCGACGCCCTCGCGGATGCCGTCGCGCACCGCGATTCCGGTGAGTGACCCACTGTGTGATTCCACTGCGTGATCCCCATGCATGCAGGCATGGCATGGCATAAGGTGGATACGTGCACACGTCATCGGCGAAAACCGAGGAAAGGAAGTCACAGCAATGAACGCTTCATCCGCTGAAGGCAGCGGGACGGACAGGCGGAACGCGACCGACGGGGACGGCATCCCGACCCTTGTCATCGACACATCGTTCGGCGCCACCGTCGGCATCGTCGGACGGGAACCGCATCATGAGCCCGATTCGCGCGCCCATGTGGAGAAGCTCCAGCCCGCCATCGCCGACGTCGTGGCGCAGGCCGGCCTCGAGCCGGGTGATATCCGCCGCATCGTCGTGGGCACCGGCCCCGCGCCGTTCACCGGACTGCGCGCCGGCATCGTCGCCGCCCGCGCCGCCGCCTTCGCCACCGGAGCCGAACTGCTCGGACAGAACATCCTCGAACCGCAGGCCGTCTGGCGCGCCGGCCTGCAATACCCGGACGGCCGCCGCCACCTCGTGCTCGCCGTCAATGACGCACGCCGCCGCCAGCTGTACTACGCGCTGTACGAATGCGTGCCCGGGGACCCGGTGCCCCGCACGATCCTCGACATGGACATCGCCGGCGCCGGCGTCATCGCGCACCGCATCAATGAATGGATCCGCGGGCGCGACACGCCCGAGGGCGGCGGCATCGTCGTCGATGTCTGTGGCACCGGCGCGCGCCGCTACGCCAGCTCGTTCCAGGGAATCGTGGCGCTCGGCGAGCTCGTCGACGATTCCGCGCTGTACGCCGCGGGGGCGGACGGACCGCGCATCATGGCGAACCTCGCCACGGCGCACCGCGACCGCGGCGACTCCTGCTCCACGGAGCCGTTGTATCTGCGACGCCCCGACGTGTCGCAGCCCGCGCCGCTCAAGGCCGTCATGACGCAGGAGGACCTTCGCAAGGAAGCCGCCCGCCATCTGGCGCAGGAGACCGGCCGGTGATCCGCGCCATGACCGAAGCCGACCTTGATCAGGTCGCGCGCTTCGAGGCCGATCTGTTCGGCGCCGGCGGATGGAGCCGAGCCGTGCTCGAGGAGGAATTCCACGCCCCGGCACGCCATTACCTCGTCGACGTCATTCCGGCGAACGATGACGCGAACGATGACGCGAACGATGACGCGAACGAAGGTGCGGATGACGGCGCGAACGATACGGTGCGCGGCTACGCCGGATACTGGTACGACGGCGACGACGCCGAGCTCATGACCGTCGGCGTCGGGACGGCATGGCAGAACCAGGGCATCGCCGGACGCCTGCTCGACCGGCTTCTGGCGGATGCCACGGCCGACGGAGCGCGCCGCATGCTGCTCGAAGTGCGCACCGACAACGAACCGGCGCTCGCGGTGTACCGCAGGCGTGGATTCGAACGCATCGGACTGAGGCGGCGCTATTATCAGCCCGAGAACAAGGACGCCTACGTGATGGCCGTGCAGCTGGGCGAGCGCATCGTCGGCTTCGCCCCGGCCGCGCAGGGCCAACCCGCGCAAGACACGGCCGCGCAGGACCGGACTGCGCAGAACCAACCTGCGCAGACACCCGCGCAGACACAGACGATGCAGGAACGGAAGGATTGAGATGAGCGACGTGACATCAGACGACATCATGAAGGGCATCCCCGCCGCGGCGGGTGGCTCCGACGGCCCCGTCATCCTCGGCATCGAGTCGACTTGCGACGAAACCGCCGCCGCAGTGGTGCGCGGCACCACGCTTGTCAGCAACATCGTGGCGTCGAGCATGGAGGAGCACGCGCGCTACGGCGGCGTCATCCCTGAAATCGCCAGCCGTGCACACGCCGAGGCCTTCGTTCCCGTCGTCTCCCGCGCGCTGGCCGACGCGAACATGGACCTGTCGGATATCGACGCCATCGCCGTCTCCGCCGGCCCCGGCCTCGCTGGCTGCCTTGCGGTCGGCGTTTCGGGCGCGAAATCCCTGGCATGGGCCGCCAACAAGCCGATCTACGGCATCAACCACGTCATCGGGCATGTCAGCGTCACGCAGCTGCAGTTCGGCGCGTTGCCCGAGAACACGATGGCGCTTATCGTGTCGGGAGGCCACACGTCGCTGCTGCATATCGACGACATCGCGCGCAGCATCGAGGTGGTCGGCACCACGCTGGACGACGCGGCGGGGGAGTGCTTCGACAAGGTGGCGCGACTCCTCGGCTTCCCGTACCCCGGCGGGCCGCATATCGACCGGCACGCGCGCCTGGGCGACCCCACCGCATTGAAGGTGCCCATGGGTCTGACGCAAGGCCGTGCCGGCGCCGAGCATCCTTACGATTTCAGCTTCTCCGGCGTCAAAACCGCCGTGGCGCGCTGGGTCGAGGGCCGCCGCGCCGACGGCAAGGACATTCCGGTCGACGATGTCTGCGCGTCGTTGGCGCAGTCGGTGGCGTCGGTGCTCAGCAGGAAGGCGATCGATGCATGCCGCAGCCGCGGCTCCGACACGCTGATCGTGGGCGGCGGATTCTCCGCCAACTCGCAGTTGCGCGAGCATCTCGCCGAGGCGGGGCGCGAAGCCGGTGTGGACGTGCGCATTCCCGAGATCAAGCTGTGCACCGACAATGGCGCCATGGTGGCCATGCTCGGATCGAATCTCGTGACGGCGGGCGTGGCTCCGTCGTCGCCCGATTTCCCGATCGATTCAGCCATGCCGCTCGACTCCATCAGCATGGCCTGACACGAGGCGCGGTGCCGGCGTGGTGCTGGCGCCGTGTTGGCGTAGCGGTGACGCAGTGCTGATGCGGTGCCGGCACAGCGGCGACGCGGTGGCGCTGTCGCCGCGGTTTCGATACGATGCACTTCGATACGATGCACAAGGACGCGCGAATGCGCGTCATGCCGAGGACAGGGAGGAATCCGATGGCGGAAGGCAACGAGACGACGAGCGAACCGATTCCCGAGGGTGCTGGCATGCCAAGCGCCGCCGCTGCCCCGTCTCCCGACCCCGAGGCGTGGCGCGCCGTTTTCGAGAACGACTATTCGGAACAATCGTCTGCCCCGAACCCCGATTCCCGGAACGCCGCCTACGCTGCGCCGGGCTATGGCGCTCCGGGTTACGCGCCGGCGGAAGGCGCTGCGCCCTCGAACTCCGCGCCATTGAACTCCGCGCCCGCCTATGGTGCGGCGCCTGCGTATTCTGCGCCCGCCTACGCTGCGCCGGGCTATTCTGCGCCGGGCTATTCTGCGCCGATGGCGAACGGCAACGGTGCCGGGAACACATCCCCGAATCCCGTGCAGGTCCCGGGCATTGCGCCGGAGCAGTTGCTGCGCCTTGACTACTTCGATGAGAACGACCTGCCCGTCCGGTTCCGGCCGCTGACGGTGTCGGAATACGTGGGGTTCCTGCTCCTGTTCTCCCTTCCCATCGTGGGTCTTGTCGCCACGACCTTCTATTCGACGAGCTCCGCGGAGAACGCCAACCTGCGAAATTTCTCCCGGGTCATGCTCATCCTCCACATCGCCGTCGATGCGCTCGCCGCCATCATCGTGTTGCTCGCCCGGTTCATATAATCCGCCGCCCGCACAGCTATTCGCATGGAGGCGGATTGCCCGGGCGAATGATTGCCTTGGGCCACGGAGGGGAATGGAGTGAATTCTACGAGAATCGGAATGGCGTGGGAATTGAAAAGCCCGAAGCCATTCGGCCTCGGGCTTTATGTGCGCCAGACAGGATTCGAACCTGCAACCTGCTGATCCGTAGTCAGCTGCTCTAATCCATTGGGCTACTGGCGCGGTGTCATAAGTTTTCTTTATGACAACTCGAAAATAATATGCCGTTTACCTGCAATTCACCAAATTCGGTGTGTCGCGTGCAATCGCAAGGGATTTCGCTCGAAGCGGATTCCGGTTTCGCTTCCGGATCCGGGCGTGGATCCCGGAGTGGGTGTGGGCTCCGGAGTGGGTGCGGGGTCTCGGTGCGCTGTCAATCGTCGAGATATGGCTCGTGTCGGTAACGGTGAGTCTTGCTGGTTGCTGGCGTGCCAGTGAGGGGCACTGTTGGGGTGGGGTGGTGCCTGTTTGCAACGATGGTGTCGGTAACAGTGGGTCTCGCTGGTTGCTGGCGTGCCAGTGAGGGGCACTGTTGGGGTGGGGTGGTGCCTGTTTGCAACGATGGTGTCGGTAACGGTGAGTCTTGCTGGTTGCTGGCGTGCCAGTGAGGGGCACTGTTGGGGTGGGGTGGTGCCTGTTTGCAACGATGGTGCCGGTAACAGTGAGTCTCGCCGGTCG